>CAVUAN010000016.1:0-385624 GCA_963739435.1 uncultured Acidobacteriota bacterium | reverse complement strand
ATAAGCTGATCAATGCCAAGAGTCCTTAACTTCGCGTAATGGCAGGTCCGGTTGCAAATTTCGTCCTGAATAAAACTGTGAGATTTTGATGAAACCTACCCGACACCTGTCCAGGAGGCGGATTTGAAGAATGTGGCCTGGGGTATGGATGTCGGTGCAGGCGTTGACGTATTCTTCCTGACACTTGATGTCAGGTATGAAATCGGACTCAACAATCTTTATACCGGCTCCGGCTCACAATCTATTAAAAGTAATGTTTTCATCGTCAGCCTTGGCTTTAAGCTACTCTGATATCCAGGCAGAAATTGCCAGATTGACTTTTATGAAAAGAATCCTTTCGGCCTTCCTAGGGCTCATCTTAATAATTGTAAGCGGTTGTAAACCATAACTCAAACCTCAACATCCGGCACAGGTACAAATTGAGAAAGTTAAAATAACCGATTACAGCCGGGCATTATTCTCCCTCAAACCGGATAAGGTGAAGGAAGGATTGGATGCCCTCTCCGGTAATTCCGGTTTTTTATTGGTGATAAGCCAGACACGCTGAAAGTGATCCAGATACGGGACTTTATCTTAGATCCGTTCAACCGCGGGCTTTATGAAAAAAGCAGGGAAGTTTATACCGACTTTGGTTCTTTAGAAGATGGATTGACCAGAAGTCATTCGGAGCTATCAAATCCGTTTACCCGCAATTTAGAATCCCTCATGTCTACACCTACATCTCCGGATTATTATATGAATATCCCGTCCAATACGATTGATACTGTACTTGTCATTGGTCATTGACATGTTCCTGGGGTGGAATTACGAAGAATACCGGGCTGCGGCACTTCCTGTCTACCTAACCCGCAGAATGGAGCCTCAGAATATTATCCCCGAAATGCTCGCGCAGATCGCTTTTTCAATGTTCGCACAGCACTTTTCCAGCCCAAGACGCTGCTCGATCAGATGATTGTACATGGAAAGGTGCTGTATGCCATGGATATGTTTTTGCCGGACACTCCTGACAGCCTGAAAATCGGTTATACCACAAGCCAGATGAAGTGGACCCTGGAGAATGAAGCGCAACTCTGGCGTCTAATGATCGACCAGGAATTGCTGTTCCGGAACGATGCTGCAGTAAATACACGTTTTATCCAGGATGGCCCGTTCACATCCGGGCTCCCGCGGATCCCCGGCCATGCTTGGGAGATGGCTGGGCTGGCAAGTCGTCAGGAGCTATATGCAAAAAACCCGGGTACCAGCCTTCAGCAGCTTTTTGCCCAGACTGACTCACAGCTTATCCTTGTCCCAATCGGGGTATAAACCAAAAAAGTAAAAAAACTTTCTAACCGACCGGGTATATACTACCCTTTTTCCGGATAAACACTCAGAGGACCAGAACTGTTATCAAAATCTCTAATCCCGGAATAAATATGCTTGTAAAAACCTACGGATGTGCCCTTTATGGAATCAATGCCGTTACGATAACGGTTGAGGTGAATATTGAACAGGGTGTGAATTTTTTCATGGTGGGGTTGCCTGACAGTGCAGTCAAGGAAAGCCACCAGAGGATTGAGGCGGCGCTGAGGTATATCGGGTACCGGCTGCCCGGTAAAAAAGTAGTGATCAACATGGCGCCCTGACATATAAAAAAGGAGGCCGGCGACAGGACATGCACCCACCCGATCATGTTCGAGTGGCGCGTGCCGCAGTACTCGGCGCAGAAGAGGTGGTACCGGCCGGGCCTCGTGGCCTCGAACCACGCCGTCGAGAAGCGGCCGGGCACGACGTCGCGCTTGAAGCGGAAAGCCGGGATGTAAAAGCTGTGGATCACGTCCTCGGAGGCCATCGTCAGCCGCACGGCCCGGCCGACCGGCACGTGCAGCTCGTTCATCTCCATGCGGCCGTCGGCGTGCTGGAGCTTCCACATCCACTGCTTGGCTGTCACGTACACGTCCATGGCCTCGCGCGGAGGCCGGGCGATCTTGAAGTACACCCAGGAGCTCCAGGCGAAAAGGACCATCGTGATCAGGAAGGGGATGACCGTCCACGTCATCTCGAGCAGGCCGGACTGGTGCACCCGCACCGGCACTTCGCCCTCGGAGCGGCGGTGGTACTTGATCGCGAAAACGACGACGAGAGTGCCGATTAAGAGCGAGAAGAACGCGGAGAGAAGGACGAGAAAGATGTAGAGCGCGTCGACGTGCGGCGCAAACGTCGAGGCCTGGTCGGGGAAAAGCGGCATCAGCTCGTCCCCCGGGCCGTGGCTTTCATGCGCCGGCCCTTGCGCGAGAAGAGCCAGATGGACAGGGCCAGGGCGAGCACCGTTGCGGCTCCGCCGAGGCGCACGATGTTCATGATCGCCGCGCCGTACCTGCCGCTCTTCGGGTCGTAGTGGAAGCAGTAGAGGAGGACGGCGTCGACGGGAGTGCCGATGCGGCTGCCGGCCGCCTCGATCAACCCCAGGCGCAGGTCCCGCGGCGCGTACTCGATGCCGAAGAAGAGCCGCGAGATCTTTCCCGCGGGCGTCAGCACGAAGAGTGCGCTCGCGTGGGCGAATTGGTCCTTTTCCGCGTCGTAGCGGTAGCGGAAGCCCGCGGCCTTCGTCAGCGCGGCAATCGCCGGCGCGTCCCCGGTCAGGAAGTGCCAGCCGGCCTCGGCGCCCGGATGCTTGTAGCGGGAAAGATACGCAGTCTTCTTTGCCGAAGCGTCGGCCGGCTTTTCACGCGGGTCGAAGCTCACGGCCACGACGTCGAACTCCCGGCCGGCGTCGAAAGAGAGGACGTTGACGGCCGAGACGAGGCCGTTCAAGACCTGGGTGCACAGCATCGGGCAGTCGTAATAGACGAGTGCCAGGAGCACGGGCCGCTTGCCGAAGAAGTCCCCGAGTCGCACCGAGCGCCCGGCCTCGTCGCGGAAGGCGAGGTCGAGGGGGATCTGCTCGTCGAGCCGCTGGTCGATGCCGACTCCCTCGAGGCCCGGAGGCGTCGCCGAGGCCGGGACACCGACGTCCTCGCGCTGCTGCGCGAAAACCGGCGCGGCGAGAGCCAGGAGCAGGCACGCCGCTGTCATCCCGAGCGAAGTCGAGGGATCTACTCTCGTGGTGCCCTCGCGACGGGGGTAGATTCCTCGTCGCTGCGCTCCTCGGAATGACAGCAGCGCGGCCATCTCGGTCACTTCTTCGTCTCCCGCTCGACCATCAGGGCCATGGCCCGCTCGATGGGGATGCGGACGACGCCGGCGGGCTTGTCCACCCAACCGTAGGTCGTGAGAACCGCGTCTTCCTCGGCTCTTTGCCGCGCGAGGTTTGCCCTGGGGTCGATCTCCAGGCGCGGCTCGGGGGGCAGCTTCTGTTCAGCCGTCCGGGGCTGCTCGGTCTCGATCGGCATCGGCTGCATCTCGGTCGCCTCGGTTCGCTTCTCGAGGAAAAAGAAGAAGCCCCCGACGAGCAACATGCAGACGATAGAGACGAACGCGAGGACGATGGCAAAGCGGACGACGACACTGATCGCAACGCGGTCCGGCTCGGTCGCGACGCCGTAGCTCTCGGGGCCGTGGTCAGTGCCGGCCATGCGCGAGGGCCTCCTTGAAGTCCGGGTCGCCGACAGGAAGCAGCGGCCTCTTCGTGAGCTGCGCCGAAAAGACGGCCAACCAGAGGCCGCCGATCCCGATCGGCACCGACAGGTCCGTCCAGTGGATCCGGAAGTGCGCCGGGGAAAAGGCCGGGAGAATGAGCCACGCCACGTCGACAAAGCGCACCGCGACGACCATGAGGGCCGCCGTGACGAGCAGACGCGGGTTGCGGTTGGCGGCCTTGGAGATCAGCAGCAGGAACGGCAGCAGGAACTGGAAGAGCAGCACCGCGACGCCGATCCAGCCCCAGCCTCCCTTGAATCGCGCCAGGTACCAGGGGATCTCCTCGGGCAGGTTTCCGGACCAGATGATCAGGTACTGGGAGAAGGTCACGTACGACCAGATCATCACGAAGGCGAACAGCATCTTGCCGAGGTCGTGCAGGTGGGCCGCCGTCAGGAAGTCCGCGAAGGGCTGTCGGTGTGACAGGAGGACCAGGACGGCGATGACGAGCGCCATCGCCCCGAGAGCCTGGGAGACCATGAAGATGACGCCGTACATCGTCGAAAACCAGTGCGGCTCGAGCGACATGACCCAGTCAATCGAGGCAAAGGTGACGGTCACCGCGTAGAGGAGAAGGGCGGCTGCTCCGGTCCGCTGCAGGCGCCGCGCGATCGCCGGGTCGCCGGTCGTGTCTTGCTTGAGCGACAGACGGTTCATCAGCCAGGCGAGGCTGAACCACACCAGAAAATAGAGGGCCGCGCGGCCCAGAAAGAAGGGGATGTTCAGGTAAATCGCCTTCTTCTGCAGCAGCTCGTCGTGAGCGACGGCGTCGGCGTGAGTCCACTCATAGATGTGGTGCAGGCCGAACGCCAGCGGCACAAAGAGCAGGGCCATGAGCGGCAGCGTTCGCGTACCAGCTTCGAGCAGCCGACGGATCGCGATGCCCCACGCTCCTCCTGTCAGGTACTGGAGGCCGAGAACCGCGAGGCATCCGACCGCGATGCCATTCCAAAAGACGAAACCCAAAAGGTACGAGCGGTAGAAACGCTCGGCCCCAGCAGCGTTCGAAAGAGCGGCCGCGACGGGTGCCAAAAACCCCAGGACCCCGATGAAGAGCGCACGCCGCGACACGCGCTCGAGCGCGGCCGGCAGGGCCGGGTCCTGAGCGAGCGGTTCGGTCATCGGTGCTTTTCCTGCTTTTCCGCGGGGCCTTCCTGGTGCAGTCGCTCGTCGCTCTTCTCTTTCCAGTCCTGCGACGGCGGCACGACCACCGGGCCCGGCGTCGGGGCCGGAAGCGCCTGGAGAGCGGCGCGCTCCGACTCCGGGACATCCGCTACCGCCGCGCGCTGCGAGAGCTGCAGCGCGCGGATGTACGCCACGATCGCCCAGCGGTCGTTCGGCTCGATCTGAGCGGCGTAGTCGGCCATCGAGCCGAAGCCGTTCAGCATGACGTCGTAGAAGTAGCCGGGCGGCGACTCGCGGAGGCGGTCGATGTGGAAGGAGTTGGGCCTGCGGAAGCCGCGGCGCACGACCGTGCCGAGGCCGCCACCCGTGCGGTCGTGGCAGGGCGCGCAGAAGATGTCGTACCGCTCGCGCCCGCGCGTCAGGAGCGCGGCCGTCACCGGCACCGGCAGATCCAGGACTGGCTTGCCGTCCGCCTTGCCCGTTTCAAAGCGCTCGTCTAAACGCAGCTGCCCGCGCGCCACGGTGTCCTCGACGACCGGCCGGACGCTTCGCTTGTCGTTGAAGAAGCTCGTCTTCCGGAAGTTCTTGAACTTGGGCTGGTCGTGCATATCTTGCCGGCAACTCAACAGCGTGGCGGCCATAGCCATGACGGCGATGGCCGCGGTCGGCCTCTGAGACGACGAGAGTCCAAAGTCCAAAGTCCAAAGTCCAAAGTCGGGGCCCCTCCGGCTGGACCTCGGGCACGGCGAGAACTCGCTCCTTTGGACTTTGGACTTTGGACTTTGGACGCTCCGGTTCATCCCTAGTCCTCGACATCCATGACCACCCTCGGGCCGAGCCGGGTCAAGAACGCCCAGGTCTCATCGTGGTCGTACAAGGGGTCCGTGGTCTCGATGCACAGGAAGAAGCGGTCGCGCGAGGCGAGGGCGAAGCGCGGCGCGTTGAAGACGGGGTGATAGGGCTGCGGGAGGCCGTTCAAGCCGAGCATGCCGAGGACCGCGGCGAACGCCGCGAAGAGGATCGTCGTCTCGAAGGTCGGAACGATGAAGGCGGGCACGCTGTTGAAGGGCTTGCCGCCGATGATGAGCGGGTATTCGATGACCGAGCACCAGTAGCAGAGGGCATAGCCCGAGACCGCCCCGAGGATTCCGCCCAGCAGCACGAGTGTCGGCAGCCGGCGGTCGTGGATCGCGAGCGCTTCGGAGAGCTCCTCGATCGGGTACGGCGTGTAGGCGTCGAGCCGGGTGTAGCCCTTCGCGCGGGCCTCGTGGGCCGCCCGCACCAGGTCGCTCGGGTTCTCGAACTCGGCCATCAGGCCGTGGAGGGTCGGCGCCGCGCTCATGCGTCCTCCTGCACCTTGGCCCCGGGCAGGATCGTGCGCATCTCGAAGATCGAGATCATCGGCAGGAAGCGGAGGAAGAGGAAGAGCAGGGCGATGAAGAGGCCGATCGATCCGACGAACATCGACCAGTCGAACGCCGTCCCCTTGTACATGCCCCAGGAGGACGGCAGGAAGTCGCGGCGTCAGGCGAAACGACGATGATGACGTAGCGCTCCAGCCACATGCCGACGTTCACGACCATCGCCATGGCGAAGAGCGCCGGAATCGACTGCCGCATCTTCCGGAACCAGAGGATCTGGGGCGCCAGCACGTTGCAGAAGATGAGGGCCCAGTACATGTGCTTGTACGGGCCGGTCGCCCGGTTCCACATCATGTAGCGCTCGTAGGTGTTGCCGCTGTACCAGGCCATGAAGACCTCGATGCCGTAGCCGTAGGCCACGATCAGGCCGGTGGCCAGCATGATCTTGGCCATGTTGTCGAGGTGCTTCAGGGTGATGAAGTCCTCGAGGCCGTAGAGCTTGCGCAGCGGGAATCGCGAGCGTCATGACCATGGCGAAACCCGCGTAGATCGCGCCCGCGACGAAGTAGGGCGGGAAGATCGTGGCGTGCCAGCCGGGGATGATGCCCGCCGCGAAGTCGAAGGACACGACCGTGTGGACGGAGACGACGAGCGGCGTGGCGAGGCCGGCCAGCAGCAGCGAGGCCGTCTCGTAGCGCTGCCAGTGGTACGCCGAGCCGCGCCAGCCGAGGGCGAGCATGCCGTAGATGATCTTGGCGGTGAGGCGCTTCGAGCGGTCGCGCAGCGTCGCCAGGTCCGGGATCAGGCCGACGTACCAGAAGAGCAGCGACACCGTCGCGTAGGTCGTCACGGCGAAGACGTCCCAGATCAGAGGACTGCGGAAGTTGCGGCCACATGCCCATCGTGTTCGGGATAGGGCACCAGCCAGTAGTCGAGCCAGGGCCGCCCGGTGTGGAGCAGCGGGAAGAGGCCGGCGCACGACGACGGCGAAGATCGTCATGGCCTCCGCGAAGCGGTTGATGGAGGTCCGCCACTTCTGGCGCAGCAGCAGGAGGATCGCGGAGATCAGCGTGCCGGCGTGGCCGATGCCGATCCACCAGACGAAGTTGACGATGTCGAAGCCCCAGCCGACCGGCACGTTGACGCCGAAGATCCCGACGCCGACGAGCACGAGGCGCGTGATCGTCATGCAGCAGCATCAAGGTCAGCCCGAATCCCACCGCCGCGCCGATCCACCAGAACCAGGGCGTGCGCCGGGCGATCGCGATCGACGCGATCTTGTCGGTGACCGACGTGAACGTGTGCCCGGGCGCCAGGATCACGCCCGTCGGCCGTGTCGGTCCGGGGTGCCGTGCCGTCGCTCATCCCTGCGACCCTCTCCGGCCTTCGGGCTCGCCCGGCGCCGCCGCGTTCGGGTTGACGAGCTCCGCGAGGTAGGTCGTGCGCGGGCGCGTGCCGAGCTCGGCGAGCAGGCCGTAGTTCCTTCGTTCCGCTTTCGCTTTCGCGACGCGGCTCTCCGGATCGTTGATGTTGCCGAAGACGATGGCCTGCGCCGGGCAGGCCTGCTGACACGCCGTGACGATCTCGCCGTCCTTGATCGGCCGGTTCTCCTTCTCGGCCTCGATCCGCGACCGGTTGATTCGCTGGACGCAGTAGCTGCACTTCTCCATGACGCCGCGGCTGCGGACGGTGACGTCCGGATTGCGCTGCGAGCTTCAGGCTCTCGGTCGTGTAGTCGGAGTAGAGGAAGAAGTTGAAGCGCCGCACCTTGTAGGGGCAGTTGTTCGAGCAGTACCGCGTGCCGACGCAGCGGTTGTAGACCATCTCGTTCAAGCCCTTCGGCGCTGTGAACCGTGGCGGCGACCGGGCAGACCGACCTCGCAGGGCGCGTTCTCGCAGTGCATGCAGGTGACGGGCTGGTGGATGCGTCTTCGGGTTGTCGAGGCCGCCCTCGTAGTAGGAGTCGACCCGGATCCAGTGCATCGCGCGGCCGCGCTGGACCTTCGCCTTGCCGACGACCGGGATGTTGTTCTCCGCCTGGCAGGCCACGACGCACGCGTTGCAGCCGACGCAGGTCGAGAGGTCGATCGACAGGCCCCAGGCGTAGTGCCCGACCGGCAGCTTCGGGTAGAGCGTCATCTCGGGGCCGGGAGGCTCCTCGCCCATCTTCGCGAAGACCTCGGGGTCCTTTGCGTACTCCGCGACGCTGGCCGTGCGCACGATGTCGCGCTTGCCGACCGGCGTTTCCATGGAGTGGTGGTGGGCCGTGAAGGCGAGCTCCGTCCGCCGCCCTGCCGGAGTCACTTGCAGGCCCGGAGGCCGCCCAGGGCTCGGCGCTGCCGCGGAGCAGGTAGGCGTTGAAGCCCGCGCCGGCGCAGACCTTCCCGCCCCGCGAGCGTCCGTAGCCGAGGTGCAGCGTGACGCAGTCTTCGGCCTGGCCGGGCAGGATGACGACGGGCGCGTCGACCTTGCGGCCGTCGAGCGTCAGGGTGACGACGTCCTCGGAGGAGAGCTTCAGCCGCTCGGCGGTCGACGGAGCGATCAGCGCGGCGTTCTCCCAGGTCAGCTTGGTCAGGGGCTTCGGCAGCTCCTGCAGCCATCCGTTGTTGGCGAGCTCGCCGTCGAAGACCGTGGGATCGGGGCGGAAGAGCGCGACCAGCGCCGGGTTGTAGTTCGGCGAGGGCTGGGAGTTGAGCGCCGACAGCAGCGACGGCGCGGTCTTGAGAGTCCTTCGGCGGCAGCGCGGTGCCGGCGACGACGCCGTCGTGGAGCGAGCGGCGCCAGAAGCGGTCGAAGTCGGCGGCAGCGGCCTGGCCCTTCCAGTAGTCCTTGACGATGTCGTGGGACGTGCGCTCGGGCTGGTCGAGCAGGGCGGCCACGAGCTCGTGCCCGGACTTTCCGCCGTAGAGCGGAGCGATCATGGGCTGCAGGATCGTGACCGTGCCGTCGAAAGCGCGCGCATCGCTCCAGGTTTCGAGCGCGTGGGCTTGCGGCACGTGCCAGTGGCAGTTCGCGGAGGTCTCGTCGTCGTAGAGCCCGAGGCGGATCGCGCAGGGGCACCCGTCCCATGACCTCGGCGAACTGGAGGTCCGAGGGCGCCGAGTAGACGGGGTTGCCGCCGAGAATGACGAGCATCGAAACCGAGCCTGCCGTCATGTCCTTGACGAGCTCCGCCAGGGCCGGTGTGCCGGAGAGCGCCCCCGCGGCGACCGGATCCGTGTAGAAGACCGTCTTTCCCGCGTTGCCGAGGATCTCGTTGGCCAGGTGCGCCAGGGCGTGCACCTCGGGCGGCTGGGCGTCGCCGGCCAGTACGAGGCTGCTGCCGGCGTGCGCCGCGAGGTCCGTGACGACGGCGGTCACGAAGGGGTCGGTCTGCCCGGCGAGCTTCGTCTTGGACGGCGCAGAGCGCCGTGGCGACGGCGCCGGCCACGGCCCGGGCAAACGCCGCGATCTCGGCGGGGCGCATCGGGCGGCGATGGTCGGCGCGCGCGCCCGTCAGGGACGGCGTCGGCTCGACGACGTAGAGGCGGCTGAAGGCCGACGGGTCGCGCCGCCGGCTCGTGAAGTCGCGGATCGAGCGCGGCTGCGCCGGGCCGCCGCCCAGAAAGTCCGCGTCGAGCGACAGCGACGACGTCGGCCTTGTCGAAGGCGTAACGCGTTTCGACCGGCGCGCCGAAGGCCAGGCGGGCGCCTTCCGATGCGTTCTCGCGCGAGCAGGGCTCCCAGGCGATCCACTTCGCCGCGGGAAACGCCTTCTGGAAATCGCGCGAGCTGCGCGGCGAGAGTCGGAGAGGTGATCGATGGGCGTCAGGATCCGGAGGCCCGCGCCCTTCTTCGGGCGTTCCTTCTCGAGCACGAGCTTGACCTCGGCGAGCAGGGCCGTGAACGGACGGATCTCGCCCAGGCGCGTCAGCGTCTGCGAGCGGTCCGGGTCGTAGAGCGAGAGGATCGAAGCCTGCGCGAAGATGTCCGTCCCGCCGAGGCTGGCCGGATGCAGCTCGTTGCCCTCGATCTTGGTCGGCCGCCCGTAGTGCGTCTCGGCCAGGATGCCGCGGGCATAGCCGCCTTGCAGGTGCGCGGTGGCGTAGAAGAGGGGTTGGCCGGCGGCGAGCTCCTCCGGCGTCCGGACGTAAGGCAGGATCTTTTCGTCGGGCTGCCGGGTGCAGCCGGTCAGGCCGGCCAGCGCCATCGAGGCGCCCATGAGCGTGAGCAGCTCCCGGCGGTCGAGCCCCGAGTCGATCGGCACGCGAAACTCGCGGTGGAGGTGCTCCTCGAAGTCCGGCGTCCGCGCGATCTCCTCGAGACTCCGCCAGTACTCGCGTCCGCGCAGCTCGTCGAGCTTGCTCCTGACGGCCGCGACGTCGATGCGCTCGCTCATCGGTGACACGTGGTGCAGTTCGTCAGCTCGAATCTGGTCCGCAGGCCGTACTCCTTCGCCAGCGCCGCGCCGACCTCGAGCGGGTTGCCGGCCGACACGTAGCCCATCGTGAAGACCTGGTCGCGCGGCCGCAGGTTCTTTTCCGGCTGCCGGTGGCAGTCGAGGCACCAGGACATGTGGAGTGTCGCGTGCTGCGAAACGAGGGGCATCTGGTCTATGCGGCCGTGGCATGTCTCGCAGCCGACGCCTTTCGCCACGTGGATCGAGTGGTTGAAGTAGACGAAGTCCGGCAGGTCGTTGACCTTGATCCACTCGATCGACTTGTCGCTGCGGAAGCTCTCGCGCACGGGCTCAAGCTCGACGGATTGCGGCCAGATCTGCGTGTGACAGTTCATGCAGGTCTTGGTCGACGGGATGCCGGCGAAGGCCGTCCGCTCGACGTTCGTGTGGCAGTAGCGGCAATCGATGCCGAGGCCGCCGACGTGGTGCTGGTGCGAGAACTGCACGGGCTGGACGCGGGCGACGCCCTGCATCGTGGCGTAGGGAGAGCGGTTCAGGGCGTCGAAGAGCCACAGGAGAAAGCCGACGATGAACACCGCGCCGAAAACCGACACGCGCGAAACCGTGTTGGTGCTGCGGTGGAAGATCTGTGCCATCGGATTTGAGCCGAGTCTATTTCAAGGGAGAGCGCAATCCAGGACAGGTTTTCGGGTAGACAATAGAAGCTATGAGTGCCCGGATCGGCACGTTCGCGGAGTTCTGGCCTTTCTACGTCAGCCAGCATCGACGGCATGGAACGCGGGTGCTGCACTTTGTGGGAACGACGCTCGGACTGCTCTGGACAGCCGCCGCTGCGGGCGGCCTGGGCGGGCGCTTCTATGTCGTCGGCCTCATCAACGCCTACGGCTTCGCCTGGATCGGCCACTTTTTCATCGAGAAGAACCGCCCGGCGACCTTCACTTACCCCTTCTGGTCGCTCCTCGGGGATTTCAAGATGTACAGCCTGATGTGGCGGGGGAGGATGAGAGCCGAAGTCGAGCGCTTGGGATTTGGGCCAGGGAACGTCGCTCGATTGGGAGAAACCCCGATCCGCTCCGCATCGTCTTAGTATCAAAACCCCCTCTCCCTCCGGGAGAGGGAGGGGTGAGGGGGAAACTGGAGGGCACCATGCGGCTCCATCGCCTCGCTCCCGCGCTCGCTCTCGCTCTTCTTCTTGCCACCCTGCCGGCACCCGCCCGCGCGGACGACTCCAAGGAAGAGATCCGGGATGTCCTCAAGGCCTACAGCGTCTACTACAACGAGAGCAACGCCGAAGCCCTCGCCGCTCTCTACGCGCTGGACGCCTACTGGCTGCCGTCGGGCGCTCTTGACCCGATCCGGGGTCGCAAGGGAATCGGCCAGATATACGTCAACCACTTCAAGCACTCCGTGAGCCTCAAGCGCAAGACGCTCCGGATCGAGGTCTCGGGCGATCTTGCCTATGCCGTCGGGACCTACTCAAACGCCCGCGAGTACTCCTATGGAAGCTTCGTTCTCTGCTTGCGCCGGCAGCCGGACGGCCAATGGCTCATCGTGAGCGACATCTCAAACAAATCCCCGGCCAGGCCAGGCGGCGTCCTCCTCGAGGAATGACCCGGCTGCTGTCATCCGGAATCCAGCCACCTCGAGTGTCATCCCGAGCGAAGGCGAGGGATCTACCCTCGTCGTGCCCGGCCCGACGGGAGTAGATTCCTCGTCGCTGCGCTCTGTCGGAATGACAGGTTGGGGGTCACGGCTGGTGAAGCAGTACTGGATCTACATCGCCTCGAACCGCCCTCGGACTCTGTACACCGGGGTGACTAGCGATCTGCGGGTGCGCATGCACCAACACAAGAACAAGCTCCTACCGGGGTTCACCTCGAAGTTCCAAATCGATCGGCTCGTCTATTTCGAGGCGACTCCGGAGGTAAAGGTGGCTATTGATCGGGAAAAGCAGATTAAGAAATGGCGGAGAGAGAAGAAGCTTCGGATGATTGACTCGATGAATCCGGGATTTCGAGATCTCAGCGATGGGTGGTAGCCCGACGGGAGTAGATTCCTCGTCGCTGCGCTCCTCGGAATGACAGCGGTGTGGCTGTTTCGACGTGAGCGGCGGCAACGTACCCCAGCTGTCATCCCGAGCGAAGCCGAGGGATCTACCCTCGTCGTGCCCGCCCGCCCGGGGGCAGATTCCTCGTCGCTGCGCTCCTCGGAGTG
Organism: uncultured Acidobacteriota bacterium; assembly: GCA_963739435.1. Lineage (GTDB taxonomy): Bacteria > Acidobacteriota > Thermoanaerobaculia > UBA5066 > Gp7-AA6 > CAVUAN01. The sequence continues at coordinate 372,907 of CAVUAN010000016.1, read as the reverse complement.
ACAGCCGTGTGGCTGTTTCGACGAGTGCGGCGGCAACGTGCCCCTGCTGTCATCCCGAGCGAAGTCGAGGGATCTACCCGTGCCCTCAAAACAAAAACCCCGCTTTCGCGGGGCTTTGGTGTCTCTAAGATTGCTTCAGCTTAAGCGTTGAAGCTCTTGCCGCAGCCGCAGCTTCCGCCGGTGGCGTTGGGGTTGGTGACCGAGAAGCCGGCGCCTCGCATGTCCTCGACGAAATCGACCGTCGAGTCCTTCAGATACTGGGCGCTCTGCGGGTCGACGACGACCGTTACGCCGCCCTGTTCCATGACGGCGTCGCCGTCCTTCTTCTCGTCGAACGTGAAGCCGTACTGGAAGCCGGAGCAGCCGCCGCCCTGGACGAACACGCGCAGGGGCTTGCCCTGCGAGTCGGGCATGGACTGCGCGAAATACTTGACCTTGTCGATCGCCTTGTCGGTCAGCATCAGCAGGGGCTTCATCTCGCCCGAGGGCGTGATCGGCGTGGGCGCGGACGTCACAGACGTGGACATGGAATCTCCTTGAAAAGGCGATTATCTGGCGGCAGCGGCCGCCGCGTCAAATTGCGGCAGAATTTATGAGGCCTTACGGGCGCGGACGTCCTCCGTCGTTCTGGCCAGCACCCGGTCGATGTTGCTCCAGGCGTCGATGACGCTTTCGGCTGGAGTCATGAAGGAAACCCGCTTGGCGTCCACCTTAAAGTCTTCGAAGCCGGGCAATGCCTCGGATTCCCAGGCTTTTCGGAAGCGCCGGGCCTCGTCGTCTAAGAGCGGCCGCGAAAAGACCCCGATGGCGAGCCTCGAGTGATCGACCTCGAAAACCGACTTGGCCGTGACCCGGACCCCCTTCAGATTCTTCATACCCGCCTCTCGACTATATCAACAGCAAGCCGCGTGCCACCATTCCAAGCACTCATTTTGGCCTCACCCCCTACATCTAGTGTTTTTTCTTGACAGCCCTACTAGTGGGGTTTACCGTGTTTTTTATCGCAGACAGGTTGTCCACCAGTTACTAAGTTCGGGTCAATCCGGAAAAAGTTTCGGGCGGAGCGTTTCGATAAAGGGCGAAAAAAGGGGAGGCAACGGGGATGAGCGCGACCGAAAAAGAGGCGAAAACCGCCTCGGCGGAGAAGGTCCGGAACACCGGAAAAGGCCTTCGGGGACTGACGATCACGAGGATGTATTCCGACGCGTCGGTGTCCCCTTACGACGCCATCGAGTGGGAGCTTCGGACGGCCGCGATCACCTCGGAGAAGGGCGAGACGATCTTCGAACAGAAGAACGTCGAGGTCCCCAAATCCTGGTCGCAGACCGCCACGAACATCGTCGTCCAGAAGTACTTCCACGGCCGCGTCGGCCAGGCCGACCGCGAGACTTCCGTGCGCCAGCTGATCGAGCGCGTCGCCGCGACGATCACCGGGTATGGCGAGAAGGGCGGGTACTTCAAGACGGCCGCCGACCGCGACGCCTTCCACGACGAGCTCGCGGCGATTCTCGTGAATCAGGTTGCCTCCTTCAACTCACCCGTCTGGTTCAACGTCGGCATCGAGCCCAGGCCCCAGGGAAGCGCGTGTTTCATCAACTCCTGCGGCGACTCGATGGATTCCATACTGACCCTGGCGAAGACCGAAGGAATGTTGTTTAAATTCGGTTCGGGGACTGGATCGAATCTTTCGAGCCTCCGAGGCGCCCACGAGGGCCTTTCTCACGGCGGAACGGCCTCCGGGCCGCTCTCCTTCATGAAGGGCTTCGACTCCTTTGCAGGAGCCATCAAGTCGGGCGGCAAGACCCGGCGGGCGGCGAAGATGGTCATCCTGAACATCGACCACCCGGACATCGAGGACTTCATCCTGTCCAAGGCCAACGAGGAGAAGAAGGCCTGGGCCCTGATCGACGCCGGCTACGACGGCTCGTTCAACGGCGAAGCGTACGGGTCGATTTTCTACCAGAACGCGAACCACTCGATCCGCGTCACCGACGAGTTCATGGAGGCGGTCGAGAAGGACGGGGACTGGGCGACGAAAGAAGTCCTGACCGGCAAGCCCTTCAAGACCTACAAGGCCCGCAAGCTCATGAGCGAGATTGCGGAAGCCGCCTGGGTCTGCGGCGACCCCGGCATGCAGTACGACACTACGATCAACAAGTGGAACCCGGTCAAGCAGACCAACCGCATCAATGCTTCAAACCCGTGCAGCGAGTACATGTTCGTCGACGACTCCGCCTGCAACCTGGCCTCCTTGAACCTCATGAAGTTCTTCAACCAGGACGACGGCTCATTCAACGTGGAGAGCTTCCGGCATGCCTGCGACATCGTCATCTCGGCGCAGGAGATGCTGGTCGACAACTGCTCCTACCCGACGGCGAAGATCGAGGAGAACTCTCACAAGTTTCGTCCCCTGGGCCTGGGCTACGCCAACCTCGGTGCGCTCCTCATGGCGACGGGCTTGCCGTACGACTCGGACGAAGGCCGCGCGTACTCGGCAGCGATCACCTCGCTCATGTGCGGCGAGGCGTACCTGCAGTCTTCGAAGATCGCCTCGGAGCTGGGGCCCTTCGCCGGCTACGAGCCGAACAAGGACGCTTTCCTTGAGGTCATCGGCATGCACCGCGACGCGGCCTACCAGGTGCCGGCCAAGGGCGTGCCGGCCGAGCTCGCCCGGGCGCAGAAGGCCGTCTGGGACGCGGCGCTCGAATCCGGCAAGCAGTCCGGCTACAAGAACGGCCAGGTGACGGTGCTCGCTCCGACGGGGACGATCGGTTTCATGATGGATTGCGACACGACGGGCGTCGAGCCCGACCTCGCCCTCGTCAAGTACAAGAAGCTCGTCGGCGGCGGCATGATCAAGATCGTCAACAACACCGTGCCGCTGGCCTTGAAGCGCCTCGGCTACGGCGAGCAGGAGGCGGCCGAAATCGTCGCCTACGTGGACGAGAAAGGCACGATCGAGGGCGCGCCCGGCTTCAAGCCCGAGCACCTGACGGTTTTCGACTGCGCCTTCCGCGCGTTGAACGGGACGCGTTCGATTCACTACTCCGGCCACGTCCGGATGATGGGGGCCGTCCAGCCCTTCCTCTCGGGCGCGATCTCGAAGACGGTCAACATGCCGCCCGACGCCTCGCCCGACGAGATCGCCGGCGTGTACATGGATGGCTGGAAGCAGGGCCTGAAGGCCATCGCGATCTACCGCGACGGCTGCAAGCGCACGCAGCCCCTGAACACCGCTGCTTCGAAGTCCGACTCGAAGTCGCCCGAGAAGCGGGGCTCTCTCGAATACGTCGGAAAAGCCGCCGCTCCCGTCCCGGCGCCCTTCCGCCGCAAGTTGCCCGACGAGCGCCGCTCGATCACGCACAAGTTCTCGGTCGCGGGCCACGAGGGCTACGTCACGGTCGGCCTCTTCGAGGACGGCAAGCCCGGCGAGATCTTCCTGCGCATGTCCAAGGAAGGCTCGACCATCTCGGGCCTCATGGACTCCTTTGCCACGGCGATCTCGCTGACCCTCCAGTACGGCGTGCCGCTCGAGGCGCTCGTCAACAAGTTCACGCACATGCGCTTCGAGCCGGCCGGCTTCACGAAGAACCCCGAGATCCCGATGGCGAAGTCCCTGGTCGACTACATCTTCAAGTGGATGGGCTCGAAGTTCCTGACGAGTGAGGAGAAGACGGCCATTGGCGTCGTCTCCCGCGACGGCGCGGCCGACCAACCGATGCCCGTCACCGAGCAGTCCGTGACGGCGCGGTCGGCAGGGGCCCCCGCGGCTGGCGGCGCCGCGAACAGCATGGTTACCTTCGAGACCTCCACAGACGCTCCCGCCTGTCACGAGTGCGGCTCGATCATGGTTCGGTCGGCCGCTTGCTACAAGTGCATGAATTGCGGAGCCACGAGCGGGTGCAGTTAAGATTGAACGCGTTTCCACGGGGTGGGGCTACGGGGCGGGTATTCCCCCCGCCTCGCCCGGTGTCGGGTGATTCGAGTTCAGCGGGCGCCGTGAGGCGCCCGCATTGTTTTTCCGCGGTGTTTGCTTGCAGTCGTTGGGGGTGAGCCATGCATGCGGAGTCTGAGGAAACCACCCGTGCGGTCATGCCGTTTGCCCGTTTCACGCAGAAAGCCGAGTTCGTCTTCGACGCCATGGGCTCGCTCGTCGCCACGGCACGCTCGGTCGAGAACGCCCGGCGCCTGGTGGCTGCCTTGAATGCGGTCGAAGGCGTCCCGACGGACGCGCTGGAGGGCTGGACGCTGGGGGTCGTCTCCGATCCGATCAACGAGCTGGCGCAGGAGCTCGAGCTCATCCTCGAGCCGCCGCCCTATCCCGGCGACCGGCGGCGCGGGGAAGATCGCCGAATGACCGAGCGGCGCCGGGCCTCGACCGAGATTCGTATTACGCGGGAGTGAAGCAGAGGGAGCTGGAGATCGACTTGCCCGACCCGACATCCTCGACCGGACCCGCCGCGCTCCGTGCGCGCCGCACGGTGGACCGGGCAACGCCGCCCTTTCTTCCGGAAACGGCCGAACCGCCTCCCGCCGACTTCCTCGACCCGGAGCCCCGCACGGAGAGCTTCAAAGCTTTCTACTCGATTGGCAAGGCCGTCTTCGAGGGCTCGGGCGAGGCCGTTGCGGCGGCCCGCTCGCCGGATGAGGCCCGGCGCATCGCGGCGGCTTTGAACGCCGCCTACGGCATTCCCACCGATGCTCTGGAGGCCTGGTCGGTCGGCTCCGTGCAGGACCCGGTCAACGACGTCCTGGCCGAGATCGAGTCGGTCCTCGCCCCGCCGCGGAGCCAGGACCGTCGCGGCACCGACCGCCGCCAGACCGACCGCCGCCGAGCCATCCACGAAGTGCGGATCGAACAGGAGTAGCGCGATGTCAGAGCCCGTCAAAGAAAAAACCGAGGCCCAAACCAGCGCGGCGGCTCTCTACGCTGTTGGCCAGGCCGTCTACGAAAGCTCGGGCCAGCCCATCGCGGCCGCGCGCACGCCGGCCGAAGCCCGCCGCATCGCAGCCGCGCTGAACCTCGCCAGGGGCATTCCCACAGACGACCTCGAGGAATGGTCCATCGATTACGTCCGAGAACCATCGGGCGACGTCCAGGCCGACATCGAATCCATCCTCGCCCCCGCTCCCGGCCAGGACAACCGCGGCCGCGACCGCCGCCAGAAAGACCGCCGCCTCCCGCTCAACGAAATTCGCCTCGACGCAAAGTAGCTAGTCGCTGAAGCCCACCCCGATCCGGCCGCCGGCGCGGCGGATGGTGTCGAGGATGGCGACGGCGTCGGCGTAGAGGGCGTCGTCCTCGGCGTCGAAGAGGACGAGGGCGTTCGAGCGGCCGGCCAGGAGCGCGGAGAGCCGGCTTTCGAAAGCGCTGCGGTCGACGGGTTCGCCATTGATCGTGAGGGCGCCCGTGTGGTCGAGGGCGACGGAGATCGGCGAGGCGGGCGCCACAGGTCCCGCGTCGGAGTGAGGCAGGGCGACGTCGTAGCCCATCTGGAGGATGGGCGCGGCAGCCATGAAGATGATGAGCAGAACCATCGCGACGTCCACGAGCGGCGCGATGTTGATTTCCGCCCGAAGCCCTCGGACAGCGTTCTCCTGCATGACCAGCCCCTTCCTGAGCGATGACACCGCAGCGGGGCTTGCGGTTCCCAATCGCGGTGATACGTTGGTCCTGTCCATGTTTGCGCCAGCCCGTGATCGCGCCTTCCACGTCATTTCCTTTAGCAACAGGGTCGAGGCGCAGGCCTTCGGCGCGGCTCTTCGGCGTTTCCTGAGTGGGCCGGAAGGCTCCGTCTTCCAGGCAACCGGCGGGCTTACGGAGATCTGGAGCTCGCCCCCCGCCTCCGGAGCAGTCGAGCTGTACCTGAGCGACACTGCTGTCGAGGCGGCGAGGAAGGCTTTCTCGCCGGTCCCCGTCGCCGGCATGCGCCTCGGCCGTGACTTGCCCGCCGGATGTATCTGGATGTCCGCCGAGTCCATCGGAGAGTCGCGCGCTGTTTCGGGGCGGCCGCTGGAAGGGGAGTTCGCCGATTACGCCGGGCCGGACATCGATCAGGTCCAGGGCGATGACGCCGTCGAGATTCTGTCCGCTCAGGAACGGAGCACGCTCGCGCTTCTCGCGCCACTGGACGAAGACAGGATCAAGGGCCTGACCTACGCGCCCGGAAAGTGGACTCTGAAGGAGGTCGTCGGGCACCTGGCAGACGACGAACGCAGCTTTGCCTACCGCGCACTCCACATTGCCCGGGCTGACGACCGGCCACTTTTTGGTTTCGACGAAAAGATGTACGTCCAGGCCGCTGGCTCCGAGCGGCGCTCGCTCGGAGAGCTGCTCCTCGAGTATCGCGCCGTCCGCCAGGCGTCGCTGACCTTCTTCAACAGCCTGACGCAGGAAGCCTGGCTAAGAAAAGGGCGGGTCAATGACTACGAAGCCTCGGTGAGGGGCCTCGCGTTCCACATCGCCGGCCATGAGCTCCGCCACATTCGCTCTCTCGAGGAGAAGTACCTGCCCAGGATCCGGTGACGGGCTTGTAGGACCGGTACAATCGGCGTTCCGATGCGGCGATCTTTTCCCGCAGAGCTCCTCACGCTCGCTTTCGCTTGCTCCGCTTGCATCCCGACGCGGCCGGCTACGATTCCCATGGCAACACGGGCCCTCGGCAGCTCCCTGGGCGAGCCGGGCCGTTGCCTCGTCCTGTTTCTGCCGGGACGACGGGATAGCTTCGGGGACTATGGCCGACGGGGATTTCCCGAGATGGCGTCCCGCGCGGGCGTGGTCGCAGATTTCGTCGAGGTCGACGCGCACATGGGTTACTACCGGGCGGAGACGATCTCCACGAGGCTGCACGAGGACGTCGTCGCTCCGGCCCTCGCATGTGGGATCGAGAGAATCTGGATCGTCGGCATCTCGATGGGCGGACTGGGCGGCATTCTTTATGCCCGCGAGCACCCCGAGGGCTCCCGGGGCGTCGTCGCTCTGTCGCCCTACCTGGGTGACGAAGAGCCCCGCCGCGTCGCCGCTGCGGGCGGGCTGGCCTTTTACGCGATGGGCGCCCGTCGGGCCGTCGCGGACTACGAGCGCGAGCTGTGGGGCTGGCTCCAGGGCTACACGGCGGAGGGTGCCGACCGGCCTCCCCTCTGGCTCGGCATCGGCGCAAAGGACGACCTCGCTCCGTCAGAACGGCTGCTGGCCGATGCCCTGCCCCCCGGCCGGACCTTTGTGGAACAGGGAGGGCACGACTGGAAGACGTGGACCCGGCTCTGGCAGGACGTGCTCGACGGTGGAATCCTCCAGCGGGATTGCGGCCGACTGCCCCCTTGACGGATCCCACGGGTGTAGATAGTCTACATCCATGCATGTAGAGCGTCTACATGCAGGGAGGTCGAGCATGGCGAAGAAGAATCTGCCGGTCTCGCGCATCGAGCTCCTGCAGGGCACCCTCGATCTCATCGTCCTGCAGACCCTGCGCTGGGGCCCGCGCCATGGCTATGGAATCGCCCAGATGATTCGCTCCGGCTCGCGCGACGCGCTACAGGTCGACACCGGCTCGCTCTATCCGGCCTTGCACCGCCTCGAGCGCCAGGGCGCGATCGCCGCGGAGTGGGACGTGTCCGAGAACGGCCAGCGCGTGCGCGTGTATCGCCTGACGGCCGCGGGCCGTAAACAGCTCATCGCCGAACGCTCGAAATGGGATCAGGTGGCCGAAGCGATTGCGGGCATCTTGAGAGCGCCGGAGGAGAGCGAATCATGAAGCTCGATGCGTTCCTTCCGTGGCGGCGGGCGCGCCGCGACCGGGAACTCGAGCTCGAGATCGAGGCCCATCTGCGAATGGCCGAAGCCGAGCGCGTCGCCTCGGGCGAGCCGCCGGCGGAGGCCGCTACCAACGCCCGCCGCGAGTTCGGCAACGTCGGCCTGGTGAAGCAGCTGACCAGGGATGCGTGGGGCGGCCTCTGGTTCCAGTGGCTCGCCCAGGACCTCCGCTTCGGCTTCCGCATGCTCCGGCGCAACCCTGGCTTCTCGCTGCTCGCCGTCCTCTGCCTGACGGTGGGAATCGGCGCAACGACCGCCGTATTCAGTTGGATTGAGGGAATTCTGCTGCGCCCATTCCCGCTGGTCGCCCATCAGGGGCGGATGGTCGCCCTGGCCGGCACCGATCGGGACGGCCGCACCGAAGTCTCCTGGCCCGACATTCAGGACCTCCGCAGGAATTGCACGCTGATCGACAGCTTCATCGCCGAGCACATCGGAGGTGCCACGCTGTCGATCGGCGACCGAGCGGAGCGCGCCACCGGGAGCGTCGTTTCATCAAACTACTTCGAGGCCCTGGGCATCCGCCCGATCCTGGGCCGCTCGTTCGAGCCCGGTGAGGACGTCGGCCGCAACGCTCATCCCGTCGTCGTCATCAGCTATGAGGCCTGGAAGGATCGCTATCGAGGCGATCCGGCCATCATCGGCAAGACGCAAAGACTCAACGGCGTGCAGCACACGATCATCGGCGTCATGCCGGAGGGCTTCCTGGGGACCTTCGTCGGCTATTCGTGGCAATTCTGGGTCCCGGCCTCGATGGAGGAAGCGTTCCAGGGCGGACGGGTACAAACTCGAGAATCGGGGCGCGCGCTGGATCGAAGGGTTCGCCTTCCTGAAGCCCGGCGTCACGATCGATCAGGCCCAGGCGGAAATTCAGGCGGTCGGAAAGCGGCTGGAGACGGCCTATCCAGAAACCAACCGCGGCCGCAGCTTCCGGCTGTACCCACTCTGGCAAACGCCGTTCAATGGGGCCAGCACCCTGCTTCCGACGCTCCGGATCTCGTTCGTGGTCGCGTGGCTGGTGCTCCTCATAGCGTGTGCCAACGTCGGCAACCTGCTGCTGGTCCGGTCGTTTGCGCGACGGCACGAGATGACCGTGCGGCTTTCCATCGGTGCGGGGCGCGGCCGGCTGCTCACGCAGCTGCTGACCGAGGGCCTGATCCTGTCCACGGGAGCAGCCGCGGGCGGGCTCCTTCTGGCTTACTGGTCCCGGAACCTGATCATGCTGCTGCGTCCGCCAGCACCCGCGGGAGTGATCGTGAATCTACCCGCCGAAATGGATTTGCGGGTCCTGGCCCTGAGCGCCGGCGCCTGCCTGGTGTCGACCGTGCTGTTCGGGCTGGTGCCGGCGCTGCAGGCGGGCAAGATCGACCTGGCGACCGCGCTGAAGGCCGAAACGGGCGGTGTCGTCGGCGGCAGCGGAAAGTCCTGGATCCGGTCGACCCTTGTCCTCGTCCAGGTGTCGCTGAGCTTCATCCTGCTGGTCGGAGCGAGCCTCCTGGTGAAAAGCCTTCGGGCGATGCAGGAAACGGACCCCGGCTTCGCGACGAAAGACGTGCTGGTCAACGTACGTCGACATGATCGGCGCAGGCTACGACGGGCCGCGGATCCGGGTCTTTTCAGGACGAATTGATCGCTCGGATCCAGGGGTGGCCGGCGTCGACTCGGCTGCGTGGTCGCGCAACGTGCCCTTCAGCTATCGCACCTATCCTCTTCGGCAACGATCGCGGTCGATGGGTTTGTCGCCGAGCCCGGTGAGCAGCCGATCGTCGAATACAACGAGGTCGGGCCCGCCTACCTCTCGACCATGGGAATCCCGCTGATTGCCGGCCGGGAATTCCGCCTGGCCGACGACGAAACGGCTCCGCGCGGTTGCCGTGGTCAACGAGACGATGGCGCAACGATTCTGGAAAGGCGAAGATCCGGTGGGGAAGCGCCTCCAGGTGAAGGGCCAATGGTTGCGAGTGGTCGGCCTCGCAAAGGATTCCAGTACTCGAGCCTGCGGGAGGCTTCCAAACCGTTTTTCTACACGCCGCTCAGCAGGGTCCCATGGGCGGCCAGAACATCCAGATCCGTTCGCGGCTCGGCCCGGGAACACTGGCCGGGGCGCTGGCTCGAGAAGTGAAGGCCATCGACGCGAACCTGGTTCCCGGCGAAGTCCTCACGATGCGGGAGGAGATCAATCGAATGAGCTGGAGCCAGCGTGCCGCCGTCAGCCTGCTTGCTGTCTTCGGCGGCGTCGCGTTGCTGCTGGCCGGGGTCGGGTTGTACGGCGTCATGTCGTACGCCGTCTCGCAGAGCACGCGCGAGCTGGGATTGCGGATGGCCCTCGGCGCCGGCGCTTCTCAACTGGTGCGAATCGTCATGTCGCACGGATTCCGGCTCACGATGGTCGGGATCGGCGTTGGCGCCGCTGTGGCTCTGGCGCTGACGCGGTTGATGGGAGACCTGCTCTACAAGGTCAGCCCGCGCGATCCGGAGTCGTTTGCGTCGGCGTTCGTCGTGATGGCGATCGCGGCCGGGGCGGCCTGTCTCATACCGGCCTGGCGCGCGACGCGGACGGATCCCATCCGGGCGCTGCGAGACTAGGCCGCTTCCTTCAACGGCTTCTTGCCGCCGCGGAACACCGCGATCGCCGCCGGTACCGTGGTGAGAGCCCCGACGGCGATGAGCGCCGCCGCGACGTAGCGTCTGTTCTTCCTGGCGATCCGGTCGGCTCCGAGCAGACCCACGCCCATGCCGAGGATGGCGCGTGTGGCGACGATGAAAAAGAACTCGGGTTTCGACAGATCAACTCTCTTCATAGGTCCCTCCCCTTACTTGAACCTCCTCGATTGAGGGCGCATTTCCGGTCGATTTGCTAGGCGGGCTCCTCCTGGAGGTGGGCCTCGACGAACCAGAGGCTCTTGTCGATGCCGCGGGAAACCTCCGTGAAGAGGTCTGCCGTTCCCGCGTCGCCCAGCCGGGCCGCGTCATCGATGGCCAGGCGCACCCGTGTGCCGAAGTCGGCCAGGGCGCCCGCCAATGCCTTGACGTGCTGGCGGTCCGCGGCGATGTGCTCGGGATACTCTTCGAGCTCCGAATGGCGCGCCACCATCCGAACGGTCCCTTCGGCGACGCCGCCCAATTGCACCGCCCGTTCGGCGATCAGATCGACATACTCGGCGACGGAGCCGTGGACGTTGTCGAAGAGCTCGTGGAGGGCGATGAAGCTCGGTCCTTTGACGTTCCAGTGCGCCATCTTGGCCTGGGTCTGAAGGTCGATGCAGTCGGCGAGGCGCCTGTTTAACAGCGAAACGAGCTGCTCCCGGACCGGGCCCGGGATCGAGTTTCTGGTGGGGAAGAGTTTCGTCCGTTCGAGTACTGCAGCTGCCATACCAGCCTCCTTTTGACGCATTCATCAGAGCCTAACTTGCGGTCAGCCCGAAAGATGCGTTCTCACCAGTTCAAATGCATCTCGCCCCGCATGGCCGAGAAGCGTAGGTTTTCATCGAGAGGAGGTAAGCCGATGAATGACGCACGACTGGTTTCCTGGAATGTTCCGGCACTCCTGTCGGACTCTTCGGACCCCAGGGCGAAGTCCCGGCGCCGTCATCATCAGGAGTTTCTTGCCCACGTGGACGAGAAGCCCCAGGTGAAGAAGCCCGGTGCCGAGCGGCCCAAAGCCGATCGCGGAAAGGCTCCAGCTGACAAGCCTCGGACCTGAAGAGACTTAAGGGGGGTGCGGCTCTTCCGCCTCCGGCGGCAGGGGAGCCGCGAAGAACACGAAGACACCGGCGGCGATCAAGGTGATGACCGCCACCGTGAATGCGAGCTGCTTGCCGTGCCACAGGGCCGCAAACCACTTGCGGAACTCGTACGCGAGCATGTTCGCCTTTCCCCCGTAGAGCTCCATGTCGTGGACGTACCTCTTCGTATCTTCCGGCTCATACCCGAGGGGGTTTGCGGGCGGAGCGTGGGCCGTCAGGTAGATCGCGGCCGCGCTTGAGAACCCGAAGACGAGGATGGCGAGGGCACGCACTCGCACCCGCGCCCACGGATCCATCGTCCTCCATTTCATCCTGAGCGAGGGGCGCCGCAGGTCAGCCGTTTGAGGACGTGACCTCTCGGGACGTGATCTCGTATCTGAAGTTGTCCGGGTCGAGGCAGTCGAGCCGGCCGTCCGCCGTTTCCGCCTGTGGGTACATCAGGAAGCCGACCGGCGCGCCGCTCGATCCCGGCAGGTCCACGTCGTGGCCGAAGTTGTACGCCATCCAGTTCATCTCCCAGGACCCGAAGAGCCGCGCGCGGGCCCTCTTGACCATGTCGTCGTCGAGCGGCCTGTTCCCGGGCGGTTCCTCGAGCACGACCTTGCGCACGTCGGCCGGGTCGGCCGGGACCCAGCCGTAGCCGCCGAGGTACACCTCCGCGCGGCAGTGCTGCGCCTTCGTCACGGTTTCCGACGAGGCCCCGAGGCTCTTGTATCCGAGCTCCGATTTGGCGACGCGGATTCCATACACGTCGCGCGCCGGAAGGCCCGCCGCCCGCGCGAGGCCGACATAGAGAGCGTTCAAGTCGGCGCATTTGCCTCCCAGGTCCTTCGACTCCAGCATGAACCGGACATCCCCCACGCCGCAGCCGCGCGTCTTCGGGTTTCGAAACGTGTTGTCGACGATCCACTCGTAGATCGCCCGCGCCTTGTCGAGATCTGTCGCCGCGCCGCGCGTGATCTCGGCAGCCTGCGCTTTCACGACGCCGTCTAAAGGAATCAGCTTCGTCGGCTGAAGAAAATTCTCGAGCTCCGCGCGGTCCGCCTTCGGAGCCTTGCCGGGCGCGGCCAGATCGACAGCAATGTTTCGTGTCGAAATTCTGCTCGTGAGGCTGAGGACCGGCTTTCCGCCGGCAGGGAACTTCGCCGCGACGATGCCGAGCGCGTCTTTTCTGCTTTCGACGAGCTCGGCCGTGCCGCCCTCGGCCTGGAAGGTATTGGCGAGCGTCTTCTGGTAGGGCGTCTCGCGGATCAGCGCTGCCGGAAGCCAGACGAGGGTCGTCCCGGAGGATTTCAGAACCTCGGCGCGCGTCGTCACCTCGAAGGTTCGCCAGCCAGAGGGCGGCTCGCCCACGGCAAACAGACGCTTCGCCTTCGGAAGGGCAACGCTCATGGAAGCGACGCCGGCAGTCCTCAGAAAGTCGCGACGATTCATCTGCGTACCCTCCCGGCCGGGGCCGCACGATCCGGCCGTGGCGCATTCTGCACCAATTCCGGCCTGCCCATTCGCCTATCTAGGAAAGAAGAGAAGAAGGGTCAGGACGGCTCCGATCCCGAGGGAGATCCAGGCGTTCGAGACGAAGTAGCCATAGGCCATCAGCGCGATGCCGAGAAAGAGAGTCCTCGGCTCGCTGTTCTTCCTGCCGTGACGGAAAGCCATATAGCCGACGATGCCGAAGACGACGGCAATGAGGACGGTCCAGAGGGACAGTCCGCCGAGACCGAGCCTGTCGAGATCGACACCTTCCATGGAAACGAGAACACGGATCGGCCGGCGCGCGTTCCAGGAAAGGCGCCGGGTCCTCGCGCGGCTAGCGCCGAGAAGGTGGAGTGACCCTCTCACGGTACCGAGCACCGAGATCCTGCACCTTCACGCCCGACGCCAGGATCTCGTACCAGCGCGTGGAGTAGAGCCAGTCGTTGAAGAGGGGAGCAAGGTCTCTTCCGGCTGAGGCTTTGGCGTAGCTCACGAACTGCTCGGTCGAGGCTCCGGTCGCCTGGTACTTTTGGTAGTAGCCGCCGACGATCGCGTTAAACGCCTCCTGGCCGAGCAGGCGGTACAGCGAATAGAACAGAAGCATCCCGGTGCTGTAGGAGTAGCCCGTCATCTCTGCCTTTCCGTAGTCGATCATCGGGACGGACCGGACCCGCGGCTCCTCGCCGGCGCGCAGCACGAGTCGCTGGGCCGTTTTCTCAGCCCGTTTGTCGAGCAGGGACGCTCCCTCGAGCTTTTCTTGCGTCAGATCCTGGAGAAACGATGCAAGCCCCTCGTTCCATCGGCAGGAGGGCCGGTCGGTTGCAGACACGTTCCAGAGGTGCGAAACTTCGTGGTAGACCTCGTAGAGTCGGGCCGGGTCGCGAAAGGCCGCGGCCGCCTGGAGAATCGACGTGACGTCGGCCTGTGATCCCCAGCCGTCCGGAATCTCGATGACGGTGAATGCGGGCGCATTGCGAAGCGGTCCGAACCACTCCTTGTAGAGGGCCATCGAGGCGCTGGCCGCCTCGAGGACGCGTTTGGCGCCCGCACTGTCCTCGGGAAGGTAGAAGACGCGCAGGCCCGGCCCCTCGAGAGTCCCGAACCGGGCGATGGCGAAGTCCATGCGCCACGCCGGCTTGATATTGCGGTACACGTACGTCGCACGGCCGTCCCGGGCAGCCCTCTCGACGAGAGCTCCTCCGTTGGCGACGACGTGCGATTCGGGCACGGTGATGCGGGCGAAGTAATCGAACTCGGGCAGCCCGGCGGCGCGGTTCGAAGCGTACGAGGGCACTCCGAGGTTGGGGTACGCGTCAGCGTCCTCGCGGATGATCGTGAACGCTTCATCCACGCGGTCCTGGATGTAGAGCGATCCGGTTTCGACGTACCCGGCGAGATACCCGCCGTACTCGATTCGTACGATCGTGCTCCCACCCGGCGGAAGGGGCGGGGCAAGTGACACGATGAGATGGTTCGTTTGCTTTCTGGGTTCGTCCTCGAAGGCGACGACAGCCTGGCGGAAGGGGATCGTGGCGCCGTTTTCGTCCTGGACCCCGGTGACGGTCATGAGCCGATAGAGCAGGAAGGACGCCTCGCGCACGGGCGAGGCGCCGCTGTTCTGGAGCGTGATCCGCGCCGAGCCGGAGATCTTTTCCTCCTTGAAGTCGACACGAAGATCGAGCTCGTAGCGCGTCGGCCGGAGCAGAGGGCTCCCCAAAGGTGTTGCCGCCTCCGCGGCGCCTCGCCCGGCGAGCAGCGCCGCGATAGCCAGAAGAGCTCGAAACTTCATGCTCATGGACATTCCCGAATGCCATAGATAGCGCAGCATTCCGCCCTCACCTCTGATGCGAACGGCTCATGGCCGTTCAGCGAGCGGCGGCAGCGAGAGGTTGGTAGACGAGCCCGATCACGGTGCCGACGAGGGTCCACTGGACGAGAGTGGAGACTGCCAGCTCCGCCGCGAGTTTCCCGCCGATGTTCAGGATGACGTAGTTGTGCGCCACGACCGTGCACGTCACGAAAATCGCCATCAGCACGCCGAACCGCGCGCCTTCGGCAAGGCCGCTGCCGCCCTCGTAGCCCTTGGCGTAGATTGCTGCCATCACCACGATTGCGATGAAGGTGCAGGCGATCCCGAGGGGAAAATAGCGCATGACCGTTTCGCGCGACCGGTAGACGCCCGTGTACGGCCGAAAGTCCTCTGCGATCAGCAGGCCTTCGACCAGGCCTCCATAGAGGAAGTAAGCAACCGTGGCGGCGGCGCCGGCGCCGAGCAAGCGCGCGTAGTTCATGTGCACTCCTTCGGCGCGCACCCTAGCATGGGCCGCTTCGAGGGAAGCTTATTGGCGAGAAGGTTTGAAACTACCGGCGGACCGGGGTCGATGGCCTGGCCCCGCCGTGAGACGGGTCCGGACCGTCATAGCCTTTTTCCGGGCCGTCGAGCCGGTCCTTCGACCCATCGCGGCTGCCGCCGCGGCCGTCGTAGCCGGACTTCGAGCGGTCGTAGCCGTCGCTCGGGCCGTCGTAGCCGTCGCTGTTCTTGACGGGGGCGGGCGGGGCGGAACGGGTCGAGACCTTCTCCGGGCGAAGACGAGTCAGATCTGTCGGGAGTCCCATGATGACGCACTCCATTTTCTCGCCGAAGGGCCGGCGACGGGCGTCACGATGGGGTCCGTGGGGTCCGCCGAGGGGATCGGGGAGGACAAGGATATCACGCGCCACCGGCTGCCTTCTCGGCGATCCCTCTCGTGCACGCCGCGGCGCGCTCATCTCAATCGGCGCGAAGGGCCTGCATGACGTCGATGCGCGCGGCGCGGGCGGCCGGCAGCCACGACGCGACGACCGTGGCCGTCAGCAGCGCGAACGCAGAGAGGACCACGGGCAAGGCTCCAGGCATCTTCACGTCCTGGAAATAGCTGCCTGCCACACGCGCCATCACGAACCCGAATGCCGCGCCTGCAAGCACTCCCCCCGCAGCCATCACGGCGCCTTCTGCGATGACACCTCTCAGGAGATCCCGCGGCTGCGATCCAAGCGCCAGCCGGATGCCGAATTCTCGTGTCCGCGCGCTGACCGAAAACGCCAGCACGCCTGCGACGCCAACCAGCGCAATCGCCAAAGCGACAGCCGCGAACACGCCGAACACCAACGAGTTCAAACGGTCCGGCGTGAGCACCTCGGCGCGGATGTCTTCGAGAGTGGCGGCTCGCTCGACGGGCTGATCGGCCGACATGCCGCGAATCATGCGCGTGACCGGCGCGACGAGCGAATAAGGATCTGCCCCCGTGTGGATGAAAAGGCGGCCGCCGAAGACTGGACCCTCTTCAAAGGAGCTGTAGATGGCGAGGGTGGGCTCGGGAACGACGTGTTCGTCGTCAATATCGGCGGAGACGCCGACGATGCGGTGCGGCGCGAGAAGACGCTTCGTTTGGAGGTCGCTGCCGGCGACGAATTGCAGCACGGGATCCGTCCAATAGACATGCCGATTGAGAGCATCCTGATTGGGGAACATGCGCTTCGCGAGAGTCTCACTGACGACAACGACGGGCTCTTGATTCGGTTGGCCATCGAGATCGTTGAAATCACGGCCACTGACGATGGGAACGCCGAGCGCGGCAAAAAATCCGGGCGAAACGACGCGCCACTGCGCGCGGGGATCCTCTTCGCCTGGGACATGCACACGGCCGTCGGCGGAGAATTGGAGTCGGAAACCCCCGTATTGGGCATCGCGCCAGGGAGCAATGATGCCGAAGGCGGTTTTGTTCACGCCGGGCAGCGCATCGATGCGACGAATCGATTCCTTGTAGAAATCGACCACTTGCCGAGGCGTCTTTCCGCCGGACATGGCGGGAACATTGATGGCGAGGACGCGGCGCGTGTCGAGACCCGTCTGCACTTTTTGCAGCGCGATCAGCGTCGTGATCAACATACTTGCGCCGGCCAGCAGCACGAAGGATGCACCGATTTGTGTCACCGCGAAGATCCGCTGGCGGCGGTTCGTACTGCCGGTGATCCGCACGCTGCCGCTCGAGAGGCTGAAACGATTGGACGGGTCGGCCGACGGCAAGCGCGGGACAAACGCCAGGATGATCGCGGCGACGATGGCCAGCGCCGCCCCCACCCAGAGCAGGCTGGAATCAACCCTCAAGTCGAGCGCGCGGACCGAGAAGCGCGAGGCATAGCGGGCCAGGATGGCCACCATCGGCTTCGCGCTCAGGACACCGAGCGCAGCACCAGCGCCGCAGAGCAGAAGGCTTTCGGCCAACAGCATGCGGCGCAACGCGCCTGTGCTCGCGCCAAGGGCCGCACGGATCGCCAGCTCACCTTCGCGGCGAACCGTCCGCGTGAGGATCAGGTTGGCAACGTTGGAGCACGCGACGATGAAGACCAGTGCCGACGCCGCAAGCAGGACCAGCAGCACGGTCCGGGCGCCCGAGGTGATCTGGTCTCGAAGCAGCCGGGCCCCGATTCGGAAGTCTGATTTGGACGAATAGGCCTCGGGATGTTCCTTCGTCATGGCCCCGTAAACGGAGCGCAACTCGGCCCGAGCCTGATCGAGGGTGACACCCGGAGCCAGGCGGGCAAAGAGCTCCGTCATGCGATGGACGCGGCCGGTGACCATGGTTGCCGAGAGGTGGTGCGGGCTGGTGACGACGTTGGCGATGATTTCGGTCTCCTGGGGATATGGCACGGAAGGTTCGAGAACGCCGATGATGGTGGCAGACCGATCGCCCTGCATGCCGCTATCGAGGCGAAGGCTCTTGCCGATCAGGGAAGGATCTTTCCCAAGCGTGGTCGCCCAGAAACGATACGTGAGAACGACGACGCCGGCAGCACTGGGACCGTCGTCTTGAGGTCCGATGAGACGGCCGAGGACAGGGTGGAGGCCCATGACCTCGAAGTAGTTGCCGCCGACGACGCCAGCTTGAACTTCTCGAGGCTCACCCAAACCGATCATGGTGAAACCAATGGTCGAGAAATCGCCGAACGCGCTCAGGGTCTTGACGCTCGAGCGCAAGTCCTGGATTTCGGGCACGGAAAACGTCGCGTTGTCGTAGCCGACGCCCGAAGCGCTCTGGCGGATGTAAATCAGCCGGTCCTCGTCGCGGTTGGCGAGAGGCTTCAAGAGCACGCCGCGCACCAGCGTGAAGATGGCGGCGTTGGCGCCGATGCCGAGCGCCAGCGTCAGGATCACGGTGATCGTGAGCCCTCGCGTCCGCAGGAGCGAGTAGAACGCAACTCTCAGATCTCTAACGAATGACATGGTCTTGCTCAGTATCCTTTCGCCGTCGCCGCTCGCTCTCCCTCATGATCTCGCTTATATCCGCCGCTGGACGTATCTCGATGAGTCCACAGTTCAACCTCACTCCCGGAGATTGGGAAATGAGCTGAATGGCGTGATTCAGATCTCGCGCTTCCAGCACCTGGATTCCACCCAAATGCTCCTTCGTTTCCGCGTACGGACCGTCCGTCACTACAACCTTTCCGTTCGTCCAGGACACGGTCACCGCCGTGTTGGCGGGCTGAAGAGTTTCCTCGGCGACCAAATGGCCGTTCTTCCGCAACTCGTCGTTGTAGCTGAAGCACTCGTCCAGCACGGTGTTGCGCTCGCTCTCCGACATGTTCTCGAACTTGCCGGGCTCGAGATAGCCCAGGCAAATGTATTTCATTGTTCTTCCGGAGCCGGGAAGAAAAGAAGCTCGCGCACCTCGCCGACCGCATCGCAGGAGATGGCACCCTTGCGCGCCCACGCCAGCGCCTCGTCCATATCTGGCGCATTCCAGTATCCAGAAACCGCCCATGTGCTCCTTGGTCTCGGTGTACGGCCCGTCGGTGACGAGCACCTTGCCGTCGGGCTGCTTCCGCAGCGTCTTCGCGTTGGCGGCCGGGGAAATTCCGCAGGCGAACTTCCTCACGCCGGCAGCAATCATTTCGCGGTTGAGCGCGTGGATCTCCTCGATCATCGCTTCGGTTACGGTGGACGGGTCGAAGTCGTCGGGGAGGTAGTTAGCAACCAGATACTGTGGCATGACTTTTTCTCCTTGGTTTCTGTGGTTTGTTTCCGATGACTCGTTTCCTGTTCACTCAGGAATCGTAGCTCATCGTTCTTTTGTCCTATAGTCGTTGGGGAGACCGAAAATCGACAGCCACTCCAATTTTTATTTCAACTGCCGAATCCGCTCCTGCAGGAATTGCCGCTCCGGTTCCTGTTGGGTCAGCGCCAGAGCCTTCTCATAAGAGGACCGAGCCTCAGCGGTCCTGCCGAGCCTGCGGTACATATCTGCGCGGGCTGAATGCGCCAGGTAGTAATTTGCCAATTCGCCATGTTCCAACACCGCGTCGATATGCGTCAGACCGGCCTCTGGACCATCGCGCATGGCAATTGCCACGGCACGATTTAGATGATACAACCGGCGAAGGCTGAATTCGTACCAATTGGTTGTAAAGCGCAACAATCTGCCGCCAGTCGGTCGCAGCGGCCGATTCCGCCTCCGCATGAACGGCCGCAATCGCAGCCTGCAGTGTGTAAGCACCGAAGCGGCGGGAGCTTCAGGGCTTTCTCCACCAATGCCACTCCCTCCGCGATCTGCTCGCGGTTCCAGAGCGAGCGGTCTTGATTCTCCAGCAAAATCAGCTCTCCGGTCGGAGAGGTTCTCGCGGCGCGACGGGATTCCTGGAGCAACATCAGGGCAAGCAGCCCGATTGACTTCCGGCTCCGGCTGGAGTTCGGTCAGCAACCGTCCCAGTCGAATCGCCTCGCCGGTTAGCTCGGCCCGCGTTACCTCCGCTCCCGCCGCAGCCGAGTAGCCCTCGTTAAAGACGAGATAGATGACCTGAAGCACCGCGTCCAGCCGCTCCGGCAACTCCTGCGGCGTCGGCACCTCGTACGGAATCGGTGTCTCTCGAATCTTTGCCTTGGCGCGCACGATGCGTTGGGCGAGCGTTGCCGGCGTAACCAGAAATGCCCGGGCAATCTCTTCCGTGGTCAGGCCGCAGATTTCGCGCAAGAGTGAGCGCAACCTGTCCTTCCGGAGGCAGAGCGGGATGGCAGCAGGTGAAGATCAGACGGAGGCGATCGTCCTCGATTCCTCTTCATTCGACTTGTCCGCCGAGCGTCGTTGCGCTTCCAATGTGGCAACAAGATCTCTCTGTGCCCCATCGAAGCGCGCGCGTCGGCGCATCGCGTCGATGGCCTTGAAGCGTGCCGTTGAAATCAGCCACGGGCGCGGCTTGTCCGGAATCCAGTCTTCGGCCACAGGCTCAGAGCGGCAGCGAATGCCTCGTGCATCGACTCTTCGGCCAGATCCAGATCTCCGAGGAGGCGCACGAGCGTCGCCAGAACCCGGCCCGATTCCGACCGGTAAAGGGAGTCGAGCATTTCGCGTATCTGCTCGGTGGAACGCTCGGACATGACGACGACCTTAGCAAACCAGCCACCCTGGAGAATGTGCTGAACGTAAGCGCTTGGAGTGATTGGCTCCTCAGGTAGGACTCGAACCTACAACCCTCCGGTTAACAGCAACGCCGCTCAGTTTTGGGATGGAGCAGGACGCGGTGGGATGTGATTGATCTTCAAAAGACTTCGGGCAATTTCGCCCCTCTTCTCTCTACGACAGGACGGTATGGAATCGGATCGAGGGTCCCCCGAAACGGCCCGGGTCCCCCGCTCATGTCAGTTGTCATGGTCATTTCCTCAGTGAATTGTTTCCGATAACCCGTCAGACGCGCCGCGGCAGGAGCACCAAGTCGGCCGCTTCCTCAGCATCTTTGAGGAGCGTCTTGCGCGGCGTGCCTATCCGCGCACGCATGGTCAGGCCACGAGCAAAATCCGTGACTTGGATCGCGCGCACGGCTACCGGAAAGTCAGGCGGGATGTCTCCCGCACTGATCCCGTCCCGGAAACGGCGCTCCACCAGCGCCGCGCCGCCCGCGACCGTGCTCTGCAGGAACCGCCGAACCTCAGCGTCGTTCACAAGCGGCGCGACGCACACCAGAAGGCAGCCCCGGGCGGACCCTTTCTCGGTCGCACTTTCGACGGCGTACCTCAGAAAGCCCGCGATCGAGTCGCGAAGACTCTGTGGCGAGAGGAGTGCCTTCGCGGCTGATGCGCCCTTCCGTTCTGCGTACGCCCTAAGGACGCGCAAGAATATCGCCCGCTTGTCCCCAAAGACGGCATACAGGCTCGGCCGTCCCACACCCATCCCGGCGACGAGATCGTCAATCGTCACTCCGTCGTAGCCTTTCGACCAGAACACCTGAGTCGCCTTTTCCAGCGCCCCCGTCTCGTCGAAGCTGCGCGGTCGACCCCGCGGCCTAGCGGTATTTTGAATCATTTGGTTCAAAACTCCTTGACAATGGCCATCGCACCAATATATAACCGAATAGTTCGAAATTAGCAAGCTGGCCCTGGCCTCGCGGGGCCTCACGACTCGACCTTCACCCTTCACCACGGAGACGCCCATGGAACATTCGATCGCACTCGTCACCGGCACCACCTCCGGGCTCGGTTATGCGGCAGCCCGCATGCTCGCCATCGAGGGCTACCGCCAGGTCATCGTCACCGGGCGCAGCCTGGCCCGGGTCCAGGAAACGGCCGCTCAGCTCGCGGCTGAGACCAAGACACAGGTCTTCACGCCGCTGGAGCTGGATCTGGACGCGCCGTCCAGCGTTCAGTCCGCCCTCGCCGAGCTGGTCAAGCGAGGTCGGCCGATCGATTTCCTACTGCTCAATGCAGGGATGGTCCCAGGTAAGAAGCGCGTGCTCACTGCGGCGGGCATCGAGGCGGCTCAGGCCCCGCTCATCGGCCATCATCAACTGACTGTCGGGTTGCTCCGCGCCAACCTGCTGAGCCCCAACGCGCGGATTGTTATCGCCGGCGCGGAACCTGCCCGAGGGGACGTACCCATGTTCAGCTACACCGACGTGGCGGCCTTCGCGGCCAAACACCACCAGGGTGACCGAACCGCCGCTGTTGAAGCCCTGGTGCGCAACGGGCCGAACGTGAAGTACGAGCCCAACCGGACGTATGCCGACGCGAAGCTCATCGTTGCTTGGTGGGCGGCGGCGCTGGCGCGCCGGCTACCCTCCGGCATGGCCGTGTACGCCGTCTCGCCCGGTAGCGCGCCCGACACCAAGGCGGTGCGAAACCTTGGCCCGGTCATGAAGTGGGTGATGATTCCACTGGTGAAGCTCATTCCCGGCATGTCCCAGACGCCGGAGACCGCAGCTCGTCGGTACCTCCAGGCCTCGGAGTTCGGAACCGACGTCTCGGGCCAATTCTTCGCCTCGGCGCCGAAGAAGCTCACAGGCCCAATTGAGGCGATGCGTCACCCGCACTTTCACGATCGCGCCAACCAGGAAGCCGCGTGGCAGGCCGTCGTCAAGGTCTCTGGCGTCGATTTCTCTTCCCCAGCATCCTTGAGCGCGGTGTCCTGAAGGAGCGCCGATCGCGGCTGAAATGATCGCGGTGACCCGAATCAGCAGGCGATTGCGGAAGCAGTATTCGGCTGCGGCCCAGCAATACACGAACTCAGCGTTGACCCCGATTGCCCGCGGGGCGGCCAGACGGGCCTAGGGCAGGTACTCCTTTGGAATCGGATTGCCGGGGCGCTCGTCGTCCCAGATCGCCGAGGCAATCCACCACCGCTTTCCGTCCCAGAAGAGCTCGATCGAGTTGATTCCGCGGCCAATGACCGGCCCGCCGGCCGTCTTCCGGGTCTCGTACGTCGAGAAGACGTGGGCGATGTTGCCGAATCGTTCCGTGACCCGGTGGATCTCACGCTCGTCGAATCCCTCGCGCACCATGCCGGCGTCCGAGGAATCCACGTACTGCTGGTGGCTCGTGATCTTGACAGTGGTCTTGCCGGTCTTGTCGGCGCCGGTCGCGACGAACCGCAGGTCGGGGATGTAGAGGGTGCGGTCGCGGCCCCATTCCCGCGGCTTTCCGGCCGGGCCGCTGATCACCTCGTAGTAGGCCTTGACGATCCCGTCGATCGAGCCGACGTCTTCGGCGCGGGCCTCGATCGTCGGCACGTTGACCGGCGGAGCGGTCTTGGGCTCCGCCGCTTCGATCCCGCCCATCCCGGCGAGCGCCACGACGGCTCCCGCAGTCCACCGAAACCGTCGGGCCGAGACATTCATGGTGCCCCTCCTCAACTTACTCGGCCACTCCCTTCTCCGCGTTGGCGATAGCCTGAGTCGTCCTCGCGGACGAGCGTCAGGATGTCGTGACGCACATCCGCTCCCAGTCTGCCTCGCTGTCCACGTCGGCGAGCCTGTCGGCCGGCCAGGGCACCCGGACCGACTCGGCCGCGTGCCGCTTCACCACGCGCTTCCCGCAGCCGTCGCCCTCCGTGCCCCCGAGCTCCGGAAAGAGCTGCCGGGCGTAGAGCGTCGGCGGGGCGTGAACTCCCTCATAATCCGAGGCGACGAGGGGGAGCGTGTCTGCCGGTAGGTCTCGAGGACGCGCGCGACCATGTCGCCCGTGACGAACGGCATGTCGGCGAGCAACACGACCACGGCGGCGGCTTCCGTCGGAACGGCCCCGACGCCGGCTAGAAGGGACGTGTTCACTCCCCTCGCGTAGTCGGCGTTCAGGACGACGCGCACCGGCAGGCCCGAGAGCTCGAGGCCGACCCGGTCGGCCTCGTGTCCGAGCACGACGACGACGGGATCGAGGCCTCCCTCGAGGGCCGCCCGTGCCGCGCGGCGGACAAGCGATTCGCCGCCGAGCTCGAGCAGGAGCTTGTTGCGGCCGAAGCGCGTCGAGGTTCCGGCGGCCAGAACGACGCCGGCGATCTTGAGCGCCGGATCACCCGGCATGGATCGCCCCTTCCTTTTCGCGCAGAGACCAGGGCTGCCTCGAAGAGTGGACCGCCAGGAGCTCGGCGACGATCGAGAGAGCCACCTGCTCCGGCCCTTCGGCGCCGAGGTCGAGGCCGACCGGCGTGAAGACCCGGTCGCCCTTCTCCGCGCCGATCTCCGAAAGAATCTTCGTCCCTCGCGCCCGCGGGCCGAGCAGCCCGACGTACGGGACGCCGGCCGCGAGAAGCTGGCGCACCCATTCGCGGTCGTGGGCAAAGGAATGGGTCTTGACGACGGCGAAGGCTCGCGGGCCCGCCGGAAGCCCGGAGAGCGTGTCTTCGGGGCGCCGCGCGGCCAGAAGCCGGGCCGCGGGGAAGCGCTCGAGCGAGAGCGTCGCCTGCCGGTGATCCACGACGGTGACGCGGAAGCCCGCGTCCGCGGCATAGGCGCAGAGGGGAATCGCGTCGTCCCCGCCTCCAAACAGGACGAAAGGCGGCGGCGGCCTGAGCGCTTCGACGAAGACCTCTTCGCCTTTCGCGCGGTAAGCCGCGCCGCCGCCCACTGCCTCGAACACGAGCACGCGTCCCGCGCCTTCCCCCCGGATGACGGTCGAAACGGAGAATGGCCGGTCGCCCGAGAGACGTTCGAGGATCTCTCGCGCCGCCTCGAGCGCCTCGAGCGAGGTCGCGCTCTGCACGAAGATCTCTACGGTCCCGCTGCAGCCGAGGTCGAGGCTGAAAACGGAGCTGTCGTCGCCGCCGGTCTCGTACTTCAACAGCCGCGGCGCGCCGGACCGCATGACTTCCAGAGCCACCTCGCGCACATCCCCCTCGAGGCAGCCGCCGCTGATGCTGCCGGCAGTGCGGCCATCCTCTTCCACCAGGAACTTCGCACCGGGCCTGCGGTACGCGGACCCCTCTATTCGGACGACGGTCGCGACGGCCGCTCGGCGGCCCTCCTCGGCCAGGCGGACGACGCGGGAAAGAACATCGCAGGTTTCCTTCCAGTGCTTCACGGGCAGCTCTCCGCGCCGCCCGTACGAAGCGCCGCATGCCTGTCCGCCTTCATCTTTTGCCGCCCCCTCTCCCGCAAGGCAGCATTCTCCCGGGCGGTCCGCCGGAGTCAAGGGGGGCTTAACGCGATCTTGCGGTCGGCGTTAAGAGCGAATCAGTCGTTTCGGGGCGGCTGAGGCTTTCCGCTGGGATTGACCTCGCTCGAGCGGTGCTGTTCGGGGACATCCGCTCGGATGGCCTCTCTGTGGCGGCGTCGGCGCGCGCGAAAGGTCGTTTCGCGCGATGGTGTTTCGATGAGAAGGGAAGGGAGATCCCAGGTAGCGAATCGGGTGCGGAATTCCATGACTTCCTCCAGGTTGGTGGGCAGGGCGACGCTCGTGTCCTCCGCAT
Source organism: uncultured Acidobacteriota bacterium (assembly GCA_963739435.1). GTDB lineage: Bacteria > Acidobacteriota > Thermoanaerobaculia > UBA5066 > Gp7-AA6 > CAVUAN01. The sequence goes on along the minus strand of CAVUAN010000016.1, from coordinate 347,666 downwards.
AGAGGAATACGCCTTTCAGAGGCCGGATGTTTCGGGCTCCGGAATGAAAAATGGCCCCCCGGGTTCGGAAAGAGTCGACGGTATGCCCTACCCGCCCTTGCTCAGCCGCCGCGCCTTGCTGGCTTCGGTCGCGGCCGCCGGCGCAGCGTCCGTTTTCCGTCCCCTGACGCCGGCCGATCGTCCCGGTCCCCTAGTCACCCGTCCGATCCCGTCGACGGGCGAGAAGCTGCCGCTCGTCGGACTCGGCAGTTGGATCACGTTCAACGTCGGCGATGACAGAGCAGCGCGCGACTCCTGCGCCGAGGTCATGCGTGCCTTTTTTGCGGAGGGCGGGCGCCTGATCGACTCCTCTCCGATGTACGGCTCTTCGCAGGAGGTCATCGGATACGGCCTTCGCAAGCTCGGGAACCCCTCACAGCTCTTTGCGGCGGACAAGGTCTGGATCTCTTCGGGCGCTCGCGGCCCGGAGCAGGTCGAAGAGTCGCGAAGACTGTGGGGCGTCTCCCGGTTCGACCTGCTGCAGGTCCACAATCTGATGTCCTGGGAAGAGCATCTTCCGAAGCTCTTCGCCATGAAGGCCGCGGGCCGGCTTCGCTACGTGGGGGTCACGACGTCGGAGGGGCGCCGGCACGATGAGCTCGAGCGCATCATGCGAAGCCAGCCCGTGGACTTCGTGCAGGTCTCCTACAGTGTTCTCGATCGCGACGTGGAGGCCCGGATCCTGCCGCTCGCGCGGGAGCGAAACATCGGCGTCGTCGTCAATCGGCCGTTTCGCCGGGGAGAGCTCTTTCAGAAGGTCGGGCGGTCTCCCTTGCCCGCCTGGGCCGGCGAGATCGACTGCGCGAATTGGGCCCAGGTCCTGCTCAAGTTCATCGTGTCGCATCCAGCCGTCATCTGCGCCATTCCCGCGACGAGCCGCGTCGAGCATGTGCGGGAAAACGTGGGCGCCTCCTACGGACGCCTGCCCGACGAGACCTTGCGGCGGCGCATGGCTGCCGACGTCGAGAAACTCTGATGTCGGAGTGGTGGACCTACACCCTTTCCGACTTCCTGCTCTTCTCGCCACGAACCTATGACCGCCTGGTCGAGCTCCACAACGCAGCGATCTGGCCGGCGCAGATCATCACGGTCGGGCTGGGACTCGCGATCCTGGTCCTCCCGGGTCGCACCGCCGGGAGCGGGCGCATCATCGCGTCCATTCTGGCGGCTTGCTGGCTCTTCGTTGCGGTCGCCTTTCACGCGACCCGCTACGCGACGATCAACTGGGCCGCCGTCTATTTCGCCTGGGCCTTCGGGCTGGAAGGAGCGCTCCTCATTTGGGCAGGCGCCGTGCGCGGCGCGCTGGCGTTCGAGCGGCCGCTCGGTGCCGCAGCCCGGGCTGGCCTGTGGATCTTCCTTTTTGCGCTCGCCGTGATGCCCCTGGTTGGTCCGCTGCTCGGGAAGAACTGGCGGCAGGTCGAGATCTTCGGCGTGATGCCTGACCCGACGGCCGTCGGCACACTCGGCCTCCTGCTCGTCGCAACCGGCCGGGGACGCTGGATGCTCTTCATCGTTCCGGTGATCTGGTGCGCGATCTCGGGGGCGACCGTGATGGCGATGAAGGCGCCGCTCGCGTGGATCCCGCCGCTTTCGGCCGTGCTCGTGGTTTCCCTCGCCATTCGGCAAGGGATGGCGCGGCGTCGGGCCGGCTAGCGACGGAGCCGCTCTCGCACGTTCCTGGCTCGCGCGGCGAGGGCTTTGCTGCCCGAGCGATCGAAGCTCTTGAGGTGACGGAGCACCGTGGGACGAAGAGCCGGGTCAGCCCTCGCGAACGTCCCGAGGCTGTCCAAGGCCCACGCCTTGACGAAAGTCTGGGGGTGACCGACGTCGCGGCGAAGGATCGCCAGAACGCGCTGCCGTTGCGCAGCTTTCCACTCGAAGAGGGATAGGGCACGAACGATCTGCAGCCGAATTTCCCATTTGTCGCTGTCGGCCAAGGGGCCGATGAAGATGTGTTTGTGCGGCTCAATCCACTCCGGGTGCTCGTGGGAGATTTTCTCGAGGAGATCCAGGGCCCTCAACGCGACCAGCCAGTCCTCGTCGGAGGTGAGGGCGACGAGATCGTTGATGAGCTCGGGCTTTTCCATGACGAGCGCTCTCGCGCGGCCGGACCGGGCCAGCGAGCGGCGGTCCCCTCCAACCAGAAAGGCCCGCAGGGCGCCGCCGGAGTGCCTCATTCCTCCAAGCGGCGGGCGGTCAACGCCTGGCCCCGAGGGCCCGGGCCGGCAGCAGGATCAGGGAGCGGAGAAGCTCGAAAACGCCCTCGACCGCGATGCCCACGATCCGGAAGGGCAGCAGGACGAGCCACACGAGCGGATAGAGAACGAGAGCGAAAAGGGCTATCGGCCAGCAAAGAAGCAAGAGAATCAGCCAGAGTAGAAACTTCGCCATGTCTCGTCATACGGAGAAGGCCGACTCGGGGTTCCGCCAGGGCGGCTGGGTGGCAGCGCTGCTCGCGGTCGGGGTGCTCGCTCGGTTCGTTCGATACCTCGCTTGCTTCCCGCTGTGGGAGGCGGAAGCCTATGCCGCCGCGACCCTGGTGGACCGGAGCTTTTCCGGCCTGGCGCGTCCGCTCGACTATCAGACGGTCTGCCCGCTCGGGTTCCTCTGGGTTGAATGGCTGGCCGTCCGATTGCTCGGTTGCTCGGAATACGCCCTCAGGTTCTTTCCCCTGTTTTGCGGAATCGGGAGCCTCTTCCTATTCGCCTGGGCCAGCTTCCGCATCCTGGAGGGTCCCGCCCGGCTGTTCTCGATTGGCATGCTCGCCGTGGCGTACCAGCTCATCCGCAACTCCGCCGAGTGCAGGCAGTACGCCAGCGACCTCTTCTTCGCGAGCCTCCTGGTCGCTCTCGGCGTGGGATATCTGACGGCCGGGCCCGGTCGGCGCAAGCGATGGTGGGCCGGGCTGGCCGCGGCGATACCCGTCGCCCTGCTGTTCTCGCTGCCGGCCGCTTTCGTCGCGGCCGGAGTCATTGTCGCTTCGGGCTGGAGCGGCCGGATCGAGGAGCGCGGCCCTTCCGGCGAGGCGAGCTCCCGCCCGGCCTTTTTGACGGCAGCCCTCGCTGCCGTGCTGCTGACGTCGTTCGCCGTTCTCTGGTTCGTGCACCTTCGGAGGCTTCTTGAGGCAGCTCGGTCGGCCGGCGCCCTGTACCTGACGTGGCAAGACGCGTTTCCGCCGCTCTCCGATCCGGGCCGGCTCCCTCTCTGGCTGTTCGAAACGCACACGGGACGGATGTTCGCTTACCCCACCGGCGGTCCCCACTTCGGGAGCCTGCTGACGACGACACTCTTCGTCCTGGGCATCGCGGAGGTGTGGAGGCGCAGGCGCACGACCCTGTTGTTGCTCGTCACGACGCCATTTCTCGCGGGCCTCGCGGCCGCCGCGCTTCGCCTCTATCCCTACGGGGCAAACGACAGGCTCGTGGTCTACCTGGCGCCGTCGATCTGCCTCATGGCGGGACTCGGCGCAGCGACTCTGCTGGCTCGGCTCCCGACGGCAGAAGCGAGGCGAAGAGCGTTCGTGGCCTCTGCGCTCGTTCTCGCGGCGTTTGGTCTGGGGGTGGCGGTGGACAGCGTCCTCCGCCCCTACAAGGACATCGAGGACGAACGGGGCCGCATCTTCGCGAAGTCCTTCTGGCAACAGATGGCCGCCGGCGGTGAGGCCGCGTCGCTGAAGAGTGATCTGCACATCCAGTTGGAGCCGGATGCATGGCTGTGGGCCTCCACAGGGTTTCGCGCGACATTCCACTACTACCGCGCGGCCTACGGGCCGCCCGCGTGGCGGCCGGACGATCCGCGCTGGCGCCGTGTGGGACCGGGACATCCGCTGCGGGCGGTGGCCTGGACGGCGGCCGCGGACAACCCCCCGGAGTCCGAGGCGGCCTGGCTCGCCTCGATCTCGCGCCAGTACGCCCTCGTCCGCAAACAGGTTCTTCCGCTCAATGCCCGAAGCGTCTACCTGGTTTACGAGCTCCTGCCGGTCGTGCCCGTGCCCTCCCCGCTGGCGCCGTTTCCGCCCGGTTGAGCCTCTTTTCGAGCCAGGGAGGCCAGCCGTGATATTCGTGCACGAAACAGCCGAGGAGGACTCCATGAACCGGAACAGGACGAAGACAGCGATCAGCCGCCGCTCCCTTTTCCGCTATGGCGCGGCGGGAGGCGCGGTCGCGCTGGCCGGCCGGTCTGCCGTCATCGCAGCGCAGTCCTCGGGGCCGGGGCCGGGGCCCGGCGCGGCGGTTCCCGCCTTCGAGCTCGAGGAGGCGACGATCGCGGATCTCCAGAAGCGGATGGAGTCCGGGCAGGACTCTTCCCGGTCTCTGGTCGAAAAGTACGTTGCGCGGATCGAGGCGCTGGACAAGCAGGGGCCTCGGCTGAGCGCGGTCCTCGAGATCAATCCGGATGCTCTCTCAATCGCCGGAGAGCGCGACGCCGAGCGCAAGGCGGGCAAGATCCGCGGACCTCTCCACGGCATCCCGGTGCTCGTCAAGGACAACATCGGAACGGCCGACCGGATGACGACGACGGCCGGGTCCCTGGCGCTCGAAGGCTCGATCCCATCCTCGGACGCGTTTGCTGCCAAAAAACTCCGCGATGCGGGGGCGATCCTGCTCGGAAAGGCGAATCTCTCCGAGTGGGCCAACATTCGCTCGACGCACTCCTCGTCGGGCTGGAGCGGCCGGGGCGGGCAATGCCGCAATCCCTATGCTCTCGACCGCAACCCCTCCGGCTCTTCTTCAGGCTCGGGTGCCGCCGCTGCCGCCAGCTACTGCGCGGCCGCGGTCGGGAGCGAGACGGACGGCTCGATCGTCTCGCCTTCCAACAACTGCGGGCTCGTCGGCCTGAAGCCCACGGTTGGCCTCGTGAGCCGCTCGGGCGTCATACCGATCTCGCACACACAGGACACGCTGGGGCCGATGTGCCGGACCGTGACCGACGCCGCGATCCTGCTCTCCGCGATGACGGGCGTCGATCCAAATGACGGAGCGACGAAGGCCTCAGCCGGAGTGGCCGGGACCGACTACACGAGGTTTCTGGACGCCGGGGCCCTGAAGGGCGCTCGTATCGGCGTGCCGCGCAAGGGTCTCTACGGACAGGGCCCGGCGGCGGATCGTGTCGCGGAGGCCGCGCTCGAGGTCATGAAGAAGCTCGGCGCCATCGTCGTCGATCCGGCCGACATCGAGACCGTGGCGGATTTTGCCGGCCCGAGCGAGCTCGACGTGCTCCTCTACGAGCTCAAGGCGGACTTGAACGCCTACCTCGCGACGCTCCCCAATGCGCGCGTGAAGACTCTGGCCGACGTCATCGCGTTCAACGAGAAGAACCGCGATCGGGAAATGCCCTACTTCGCCCAGGAACTGTTCGAGAAGGCGGAGAAGAAGGGTCCGCTGACCGACAAGGACTACCTCAAGGCGCTCGCAAAGGATTCCCGTATCTCTCGCAAGGACGGCATCGACAAGACGATGGACAAGTTCCGGCTCGATGCGCTCGTGGCGCCGACGTCCGGGCCGGCGACGCTGATCGACCTCGTCAACGGCGACTACGGCGTCAACGGCAGCTCGTCGATCCCGGCGGTGGCGGGCTATCCGGACATCACCGTGCCGGCGGGATGGGAGCTGGGGCTCCCCGTGGGCCTCTCCTTCTTCGGGCGAGCCTGGAGCGAGGGCAAGCTCCTCGCGATCGCCTACGCCTTCGAACAGGCAACAAAGCACAGGCGCCCGCCCAAGTTTCTGGCGACGGTGGAGTTGACGAGCTAGCCTTCAGGCCGGGCCTCCGCCCCCCATCGGCCCTCACTGCATGGCTAGGTGGCTCGGGCGATCGTCAGCTTTGCCGTGTAGCGGTGGCTCTCGCCGGCAACGGGCTCGACCCTTAATGTGCCATTCCAAGCGGCGCCGTCGCGGCCGCTGAACTTCCAGCTGCTGGTCAGGGGAGGGGAAGAGCGAGAGTCCACCGTCTTGACGCTCGTCCATTTTCCGTTCGCCGTGAACGCCCGGCTGAAGTGCTCCATGACCTCGGCGGCGCTCCGGTCGGAGCTTCCGCGGAGAACGAGGTCCCAGCGATCGGTTCCCCCCTGTGTGCTGGCGACGTCCCAATAGCCGATTTCTTTTAGATCGAGATGGGGAATGAGCCGGTCGGCCAGCGCAGCACGCGCAAAGCCCGAGCGTGGACGCCAGTCGTACTCCTCCCCAAGGGCGACCGTCTGCGCGGTTCCCTCGCCGAGCATGACGGAGACGACGTGCAGGGCCCCGTCGATGCCCGAGGAGAGGCCGGCGGTCGTGATGATCTTCCCATTGTCGACGAAGCGCCGATCGGAGACGACCCGGGTCTTCGGATACTCGGCTTTCAGATTGTCGATCTGGCCCGCGGTCGTTGTCGCCGTCAGGCCGTCGAGCAGGCCGGCGCTCGCCAGGATGAACGCGCCGTTGCAGACCGACATCGTGTGCTCCGCACGAGCAGTCATGTCGGTCACCCACTTCAAGGTCGCTGCGCTGTCTCGGGCGCTCCGAACGCCGCCGCCCGGAACCACGAGCACGTCGGGCTGCGGAGCATCGCTGAAGGTGAACTTCGGAACGACGGTCATACCCATGGCCGTGGTGACAGGCTCTTTGGTCTCCGCGACGGTGTAAACCCGGAAACCGGCAGAGCCGAATACTTCGTAGGGCCCGGTGTAGTCGATGATCTGGACCCCGTCGAAGATCAGGATGGCAACCTTCTTCATCTTGCCTTCGGCCTCTTCCCGGGCGTGATTGGCCTCGTCCTGGTCGACCAGCGGCATCCCGCATTTCGGACAGGTGCCCGCGTTGTCGTAGACGGTGCTGTCGCAGGGCAGGCCGCAGGGGCTGCAGACGTAATGGGGAGTCTTCGCCTGCGCCTGGATAGCGGCGGCTTCAGCGCCTGCGACGAGCAAGAGACAGAGCAGCAAGCGCGGGGCAACGCGGATCGGGTTCCTCACACAGACCTCCCCGAGCGTCCAGGCCTGGCGGCCACTTCTGTAGACGCTCTAGAGGTAGCTACGGGCTCCGCGTGGAAAGGTTCTAGCGGGTGGCGGAGGAGTTACGGTGGTCGACGACGACGGCGCCGCCTTTCATGACCCAGCGGACGCCGTTGATGACGGAGCCGATGTCCTTCAGGGGATCGCCCTCAATGGCGACGATGTCGGCGTAGCTGCCCGGCTTGACCGAGCCCAGGTCCTTGGACATGCCGAGCATGGCGGCGCCGTTGGACGTCGCGGCCTGGAGGGCCTGGCCTGGAGACATCCCGGCTTTCACGAACCACTCGAGCTCGCGGGTGTTCTCGCCGAACCCGGTGAAGACCGCGTCCGACCCCATCGCGATCGTCACGCGGGCGCGCACCGCACGCTTCAAGGTTTCGAAATTGCGCTGGATGTACGCGTTCAGGCGGTCGGCGACCTTCTCGTCGTATCCGAACTCATCCCTGTGGGCGATGTAGTACCGATTGTGATCGACGGTCGGCACGTAGACGGTTCCGTGGCGCGCCATCTCCGCGATCGTCGCGTCGTCCATGTCGGTGGCATGCTCGACCGAGTCGGCCCCGGCGCGCACCGCGTCGCGGGCCCCATCGGGCCCGTACGAGTGGATGGCGATCCGCTTTCCGGCCCGGTGCGCGACGTCGGCGGCAGCCTTCATCTCCTCGAAAGAGAACGTCTGAAACCCGGTGACGTCCTGGTCGCTGCCCGTCGAGCCGTACATCTTGATCCAGTCGACTCCCGCGCCGATCTGCTCGCGCGCGACCCGCTGCACCTCGTCGACGCCGTTCGCCTCGCCGGGGTCCAGAGCGCGCCCGGCCTTCGACGGCGCGCTCGTGATGAACAATCCGTAGCCGGCGACGAACATCCTCGGCCCGACCATCGCGCCGCGGTTGATCAGGTCCCGCATCGCCAGGTCGAGGTATTGCCACGATCCGAGGTCGCGCACGGTCGTGACGCCCGTCTCGAGGGTCTTGCGGGCATTTTCCTGAGCGAGAAAAGCGGTCACGGCGGGGGAGAGCTTGCCGAGCTGCGTCCAGGGACGGGTCCCGGGCTTCCGGTCCCAGTAGAACGTCATGTGCGTGTGCGCGTCGATCAGCCCCGGAATGCCTGTCAACGGCCGGAGATCGATCACGCGCGCGCCCGCCGGCAAGGCGGCATCCCCGGCGCTGACCTTCGTGACCCGCTCGCCATCGACGATGACGACCGCATCCACAACGACGTCGCCCGGCCCGTTGACGAGAGACCCAAAGCGAAGGGCAATGACCTCGGCCGCCGCATTGACCGTCGGCAGCGCCAGAGCCAGGACCCACGGTGCGAGGAAGCCGCGCTTGCTCATCTTCATGGAAACAAGACACTACACCGGCAGGCCAATTTCGCCGTCGCCGCAGCGGTCGGTGGCTGCAGCCCGAGGATCAGGCTGGCGCGAATCTTGAAGGGGCGGACACAGGAGGTGTTTTTATGCGAAACAAGGTGTCCCTGATGGCTGCTGTTCTCCTGTTGCTGGCCTCTGTGGCTCTCTACGCAGACCGCAAGCCGAGCGATGGCAAGATCACCAGCATCAACATGACCGAGAAGCGGCTCGTGGTCCAGGGCGAAAAGGGCGACCAGTGGGACCTTTACTGGACGGAGACGACGAGGTTGAAGGGGAAACTCATTCTCGAAGAGCTGAAGGTCGGGGATGTCGTTCATTTCGACTTCATCGAGAAGGACGGACAGAAGCTGTTGACGGAATTGGAGCGGACAAAGGCCAGTTCGAGCAGCTAGGCTGAGCCCAGAACAGCTCTGGGCGCAGGTAGAGTGGCGAGAGCATGATCGTGCATCTCGTCGATGGAACGTACGAGCTGTTCCGCCACTTCTACGGCCTTCTCCGGGTCCCCAAGAACGAGGAGCGGCCATTCGGCGCGGCGATCGGCGTTCTGAACACCGTCCTCGAAACGATCGAGAAGGGCGGCACCCACATCGGCGTGGCCACCGATCACGTCATCGAGTCCTTTCGCAACGGCCTCTGGCCCGATTACAAAACGGGGGAGGGCATCGATCCCGCGCTCTGGGCGCAGTTCCATCCGCTCGAGGAAGCGCTCGCGGCGATGGGAGTGGCCGTGTGGCCGATGGTCGAGTTCGAGGCGGACGACGCCCTCGCCTCCGCGGCGCGGATCGCCGGCGAAGACGAGAGAGTCGAGAAGGTCTGCATCTGGACGCCCGACAAAGACCTGGGGCAGTGCGTCCACGGCGACCGGGTCGTGCAGATGGACCGCCGGGGGAAAAAGATCCTCGACGCGGCGGGCATCAAAGAGAAGTTCGGTGTGGAGCCCGCCTTGATCCCCGACTTCCTCGCCCTGGTCGGCGACGCCGCGGACGGATATCCCGGGATTTCGGGGATCGGGAAGGTCAAGGCCGCCAGGCTTCTCAATCGGCACGGTCCCATCGAAAGCTTTCCGCCGGAAGTCCTGGGAGACCAGCGCGATCTGGCGCTCCTCTTCAAGAAGCTGGCCACCCTGAGGACGGATGCGCCACTCTTTGGCGATGTGGAGGAGCTGCGGTGGCGCGGCCCGACCGACGCGTTTGCGGCGTGCGTCGAAAGGCTCGGAGACGCTCGCCTGCTCGAGCGGAGCCTCCGGGCCGCCTCCGTCTGATGAGATCCGGCGTCTGGCGAGGTCGCAAGGAGCACAGAATGGTGTGGTTTCCCATTCGCTCGGCCAGCCTGCTCGTCGGTCTTTCCTTTGCTGCGGCGATGCCCGGGAGTGCTCAGCCGCAGCCTGCCCGCGCTTCGGATCTGCCCCACGAACGGGTTGCCTATGCCTCGCGTCGGCCTGTCAACTGGCAGCTGTTTCTTCTCGACGCGGGATCGCCGCCCAGGCAGATCACGGACGATCCCGCTCTCAACTATGACGCGACGTTCTCTCCGGATGGACGGTGGATCGTGTTTTGCTCGGAGCGCTCCGGCAACCCCCATCTCTATGCCCTCGACTCGGCGATCGCCGGCCCCCCCAGGCCGCTGACCCGCGGCCCATTCATGGATGCGGCGCCCGCGTTCGCGCCCGACGGGAAGGCGTTGTTCTTCGTGAGCGATCGAGACGGCAACGCGGACGTGTTCACGACGCCGTTTGATCCGGACGATCCGGGCGCGGGCGACAAAGCAAGGAATCTCACACATGCGCCGGCCGGCGATTTTCGCCCGGCCGTTTCGCCGGATGGCAAGACGGTCGCCTTCAGCAGCGATCGCGACCACTGGCGGGACTATCCGTTTCGGGCCGAGATCTACGTGATGAATCGGGACGGATCGAGCCCGCGCCGGCTGACGAGAACCGACGCGATGAACGGCTCGCCCGCCTGGTCCCGCGACGGCCGCACTCTTTTCTTCTACTCAAACCGCGAAGGCGATCCCAAGAGCTTCCGCATCTGGGCCATGGATCCGGACGGAAGACACCAGCGCCCGCTGACCCCGAAGGAGATGTCGGCGCTCTCGCCCGCGGTCAGGGCGGATGGCCGCGTGGCGTTCGCCGTGAAGAAGCCCGAGGGCTTCCGGGTCATGTCGGTCAAGGCGGACGGATCGGACCTCCGCCTCGAGAGCGGAGCGCAACCGGACTGCCAGGGTCCCGCGTTCGATCGTCGGAGCGGCCGGATGGTGTGCACGGGAGTGGGATCGGCCCCGAAAGGGCCGCTCGTTGCCGCAGCCGGCGCTCACGAGGAGGTGCGGCTGTCTGACCGTGTTCTCGATGTCCAGGGGTTGTACTCCCTGTTCTGCTCGATCAGCCCCGATGGCCTCGAGGTCCTGACGAGCCGGTCGCTGGCGCCGGGCGAGTTGAAGGACTCGCGCCTGGTCGTCAGCCGCTTCGATGGGTCCGGGGAGCGCGAGGTGTTCCAGCCGCCGAAGGGCGCGGAAGTCTGGGGAACGAGCTGGGCGCGCCGCGCGGACCTGATCGCCTTCGTGGTCGGGCAGCCCTTTGCACCGGACGACGCGGCAACGGATATCTGGACGGCCCACAGCGACGGGTCGCAGGCGACGAACCTGACCCGGGGAAAGTTCCGCAACGCGTTTCCGGACCTCACGGCCGACGGCAAAGAGATCGTCTTTCGCAGCAACCGCGACGGGAACAGGGCCATCTACCTGATGAGCTCGGACGGCACGAACGTGCGGCGCGTCGCAACGGATCCGTACGCCGGCTCGATGCCTTCGATTTCGCCGAACGGAGACATGATCGCGTTTTCGACTTTTCAGATGTTCGTCCAGCCTCTGATCGACGGCAAGCCGGACGGCAGCCCGCGGCTGTTTCAGAAGCATGCGCCCACCGTGCACTCGCGCTTCTCGCCCGATGGAAAATGGATCGTGTTCGCGTCAAGTCTCGCCTGGCTGAACGACGAGGGTCCTCTCTCCAACGGCGAGTCGCAGCCGTACGGCGAGATCTTCGTCGCGCCCGTCGATGGAACATCCGAGCCGATCCGGTTGACTCACAACAAGTGGGAGGACAGCGTCCCGTGCTGGGGCGTGATGCCGCCGTCCCCGCGCTGATAGGCTTTCAAACGAAAGAGGAGGAGAAGATGGCAGCCAAGAAGAAAGCAACGAAGGCTCCAGCGGAAGAGGGCAAAGGCGAAGCCGGCGAATGTCCGCGCCCGATCATCGACGGTGAAGATGCGCTCGGCTTCTCCGAGCTTCACCGTGAATGACCTCGGCAAGAGCCTCGCCTGGTACCGGGACGTGCTCGGTTTTGCCGTCGAGGAACGGTGGGAGCGGGACGGCAAGCTCATGGGCGTCTCGCTCAACGCCGGCGACGTCACGTTCATGATCGGACAGGACGACTGGAAGAAGGGCCGCGACCGGAAGAAAGGCGAGGGCTTCCGGCTGTATTGCGACACGAAGCAAAACGTCGACGCCCTGGCGAAGGGGATCGTGGCGCGAGGCGGCACCCTCGACTCCGGGCCGCAGGATCAGCCCTGGGGCTCGCGCGATTTCTCCCTGACCGATCCCGACGGGTTCAAGATCACGATCGGAATGGAAAGAGTGAGGGAGAGCGATGAGAATCCTCGGTTTTGACTGGACCCTCCTCGCGAAGGCCGCCGTTGTCGCGGCCTTCCTGGGGTTCGGCGTGCTTGCCGTCCTCGAGCCCGCCGCTGTCCTCGCCGGAGTCGCCGACGACGAGAAGGCGGTCGCGGCCCTCGACACGCAGTACCAGGCGGCGGTCGCGAAGAACGACGCGGCGACCATGGATCGCATCCTGGCCGATGACTTCGTCCTCGTGACGGGCCGGGGCAAGTCCTTCACCAAGGCGGACCTGCTGGAGGATGCGCGCGGCGGAAAGACGATCTACGAGCACCAGGAGGAGGAGTCGGGCTCCCAGAAGGTCCGGGTGTGGGGCGATACGGCGGTCGTCACGGCGCTCCTGTGGATCAAGGGCACGAGAGACGGAAAGCCGATGGACTACAAGCTCTGGTTCAGCGACACGTACGTGAGAACCCCCAAGGGTTGGCGCTACGTCTTCGGCCAGGCCTCGATCCCGCTGCCCGCCGCAAGCTGATTCGCTGTCCTCCTCTGCGGACGCGGCGATTGGATGGCGGGCGCCGCAAGGGAATGCCCGCTCGGCGCGACAGGTTCGGAAACCCGAACCGAGAAGGAGCGCCGATGAGCGTTCTGGAGCCGCGCCCTGACCATGGTTGTTGGCCTGTCTTTTGGGCCGCGGCAGTCGGCCCAGCAGACGTGCCAGCGCCTCCCTCTCCGACGCCGCGCGCCGCCTCCCTCGGATCTCGACGTCCGCATGATCCGCTTCAAGATCTCGGCGGGGGACCTGCCGAGCGCGGAATCGATCCTGGAGGTCCACCGCGCGGAGAAAGGCGAGGACGGCGACTACCTCCTGGGCCTCGCGTGGGTCGCCCGGGGCGCGGCGCTGATGGGCGACTGGAAGGCGGCCTCGGGCCACGCCAGAGCGGCCCGGCGAGCTCGCGGAGTCGAAGCTCCAGACGCCTGCCGACTACGAAACCAATCGGGAAGCGGTCTACGCCCTCGGGACCGCGATCGAGGTCCAGGCGCAGGCCCTGGTCGCATCGGGAAAGAAGAGCGAGGCGATTCGTTTCCTGGACGAAAGCTCGAGGGCCCAGGAGAAGGCCCCCTACAACCTGCGCGCGCGGATCTGGAAGCGCCGGAACCAGATCGAGCTCGCCGGCCAGAAGGCCCCCGCCGATCAAGGCCGGGGACCATCTGGGCAAGGAGCCTCCGACGCTCGAGTCGCTCTATCGGGACTCCCGTCGTGCTGTTCTTCTGGTGGGAGGCGTGCGGCGACTGCAAGATGCAGGCGGCCGCGTTCCGGCGGACAGTCGAGAAGTATTCGCCGAAAGGGGTCGCCTTCATCGCCCCGACACGCTTCTACGGGCCTGCCGCGGATCGGACCGAGGAGAAGGGCAAGATCGAGAAGGCCTGGAAGGAGACTTACGGGCTGGCGGATTCCGTCGCGGTCCCGATCAGCGACGAGGCGATGCTGCGCTACGGCGTTTCCGCCACTCCCGACGTTCGCCTTCGTCGACCGCAAGGGCGTCGTCACCCGCTACTCGCCGACACGCATGACCGAGGAACGCCTGTCGGCGGCGATCGAGGACCTGCTGCGCTGATTCGCTCGTTAAGCTATTGAATGGCCTGAGGTTGTCCGAGTCGTGTCCTCAGCGAGGCAGGTTTATTGATTTTATCAAGTTAGCTATTGACTTTATCAATACATGGATTGAGTATTGTCATGAAAGTCAATGAAGAACGATTGGCAATCGCTCACGAAGCTCACGGGTGGGGCGGCATTCTCGATCGAGCGCATCCGGCTCACTGAGACGGGAATCGCCGTCGAGGGCAGCTTCGACCCGCCTCCCCTGGCCCAGCTCTCCGGCGACGATCAGGTTTTCGTCGCCGCCTTCGTCCGCAGTCACGGATCGATCAAGCAGATGGAGAAGTGGTTTGGTGTCAGCTACCCGACCATCAAGAACCGTCTGAACCGCATCGGGGAGCAGCTGCCGTTTGCCGAGGTCGATCACTCGCCACCGCCCTCGACCAACGAACTCCTCGACAAACTCGAACGTGGCGAACTGACCGCGCGCGAGGTCATCGCGCGCCTGAGGCCCAAACATGAGTGAAGAAGCGCGTCGAATCCTGGAGATGCTGTCGGAAAAGAAGATCACCGTCGAGGAAGCGCAGGACCTCCTGCGCGCGATCGAGGCGCCGCGCGCTGCCGCGGCAGGGGCCTCGGCCTCCGCCGAGACGGGGGAGGCCGAAGCGGGCAAGCAGCGGCCCCGCTGGCTGCGCGTGGTCGTCCACAAGACCAACGCCGGGGCGACCCAGGACAAGGAAGTCAACATCCGCATTCCGATCGCGCTCATGCGGGGCGGCATGCGGCTGGGCGCCATCCTGCCGTCGTTTGCGGGCAGCTCCGTGGCCGAGAAACTGCGCGAGCAGGGGATCGATCTGAGCAAGATGGCTCGCTCCACGTCCGACTGCGACGAGCTCGACTCGCTCCTGCGCAACCTCGGTGATCTGACGATCGACGTCGATCAGGGGAAGGCCCAAGTCCGTCTGACCTGCGAGTAGCCGGATCTTCTGAGGCGCCGGGCCGCCCTGAGGCCCGGCGCCGCCCGGTTCCCGCGCGCGCGGCTAGGAGGCTGTCGTGCGGCGGTCGGCGCCAAGAGGGGCCGGGGCACCAGGCGCCGGCGCCGCGGCGTGCGGAGCGAAGCGGGGGCGCGGGCGGACGACGTAGGTCCAGGCGTTGGCGAACTCGGCTTTCCACCAGCGCAGCAAGCCGTGAGCGATCATCACGAAGGCGGCGGACCGCACGGAGAACCCGACGAAGCCGGGGCGCCGGCCCGCGTTGTGATTGCCGTAGATGCCGAGCGCCATCTTCCGCTTCGCGATCGAGACCAGGCGCCGGTTGTAGAAGCGGATCGGGTAGAAGCCCATTTCGGCGCCGTCCTGGTAGAAGGGCGGCACGCCCAGCCGCTCGTGCGACCACCGGTACACGGGAATGATCGCCGCCGCGTAGTACAGGCCGGTGTCGAGGAGAAACGCCGTCGTCATCGTGTCGTAGTCGCCCATGACGTGGTACTTGTCCTGGTAGATCGATTCGTAGAAGTAGCGGAAGAAGCGGGAGTAGCAGCGGTTGTGGTCTTCGTAAGCCTTCTCCATCTCCTCGAGCGGAGCTCCCGAGAGAGCTTTTGTCATCAGCCCGACCCGCATGTGAACCGAGAAGGCCATCTGGTCGAGGCCCGGCGAGTAGAACGGGTCGAGAAACCCGCCGGCGTCTCCGACGCACGTCCAGCCTGAACCGATGAACGTGTCCACGTAGTAGGGGAGGTGGCCGTAGGAGCGGCAATCTCCCTCGACGACGGACGCGTGCTCGAGCAACTCCCGCGTCAACGGGTTGCCGTCCAGGAAGCGTTTCAGCTTCTCGAGGGGTGTCGCACCCTCGGGCTGGACGAGCCGCTTGTCCCAGACGAGCCCAACGGATGTCTCGCCATCCTTGAGCGGAATGAACCAGATCCAATAGCCCCAGCCGTTGAAGTGGTTGGTCGCGAGGCGTCGGGACGCCAGGACTCCGCGCACGAAGGGATCGGAAGGGTCGGTCCCCACGACTTCGGGCCCGTCCATGTCCTTGACGCCCCGGTAGCGAACCCAGATCGCGGAAATCGGATGCGAGTCGATCGGCGTGACCCCTCCGCGTTTGCGCGCCAGGATCGCGTGGCGGCCGGTGGCGTCCACGACCCACTTCGCGGCCACCTCGGCCTTCGACCCGTCCTCCCGCTCGACGGAGAGACGGTTGCCCTCGGGGCCTTTCAGCTCGAAGGCCGTCACGCGCGCCGGGCGCCAGAGCTCGCTGCCTTCGGCAACGGCGACAGAAAGCAGGTGCTCGTCGAGCTTCGAGCGGTCGAGCTGGAACGAAGGTGTGCGTGCGAGCTGGGTCGGTCCAACCTCGGATGCCTCGCGCAAACAGGAGACCCGGTCGTTGACGAACCAGTAGCGGAAGGCCTGCTTGGGAAGCTGCTCGCGGGAGAGGTGGTCGTATTGTTTCAGGACCCGCGTTAGAAAATAGGCGGAGACTTCGACGGTCGATTCTCCGACCTTCCAGTCAAAGCGGTCGGCCTTCTCGACGACGAGGATCTTGAGCTGCGGCATCTGCCGCCTGAGAAGAATCGCGGTCGAGGCACCGGCGACGGCGCCTCCAACGATGACGACGTCGAAACTCTCCATCGCCTCTTCAGTTTATCGTGCGCCCGGCGGGTGTGCCGGAAGAATGCCGCTGCCCTCGTCCACGAGGATTGTGCGGTCGACGGCCTCGACCGGGCCGAGGTCCTGGACTCTTCCGGAAGGCCAGGTCACGCTCAGATCGAGGAGGCGGGTCACCGGGCCGAGGCCGATGTGTGCAATGGGGCTCCCCGTCGAGAGGTAACCGCTGGCGTTTCCCGTTTCGAGGACGATGCGGCGCCCCCCAGGCAGAACGGCGACGACCCGGCTGCCGACGCCGTCGCTGTTGTCCCGGCCCGGCGTGCCGCGAAGCCGGACGCGAAGGAAGTGCTCGTCTGATCGCCGGCTCCCGAGAAAGAGGGCTTCCGGGGCGCCGATGGAGCGGATGTACAGGTCGAGCGCGCCGTCGCCGTTCGCGTCGAAGGCGATGACCGCGCGGCCGTTGGAGTCGAGGTCCAGCCCCTCGAGGAACGACCGCTCTTCGAACATCGGGCCATCGGGCCCGCGGTCCCGGTCGGCGCCGCGGTTGCGGAAGTAGCGGTCCCGCTCGAGGCCCGCAATTCCCGCGCCCTTTCGGTCGAAGGTTTTCTTCAGGGCCACGTAATCGTCCCAGTAGGCGAGCGTCTCCCACCAGAACTCGAGCTCGCGGTCGTGGTCCCTCCCGTCGCCCCACATCCCGTTGGTCGCATAGATGTCCGGCCACGAGTCGTTGTCGAGGTCGGCCGCGATGGAACTCCAGTTCCAACCGGCATGCCTGGCGCCGGAGCGGGCCGTGGCGTCTGAGAACGTGTGGTCGGGCCTCTGAAGAAGAAGGGTGTTTCCCGTCGCCATCTGTTCCATCCACCGCACCGCGATCGGAAGAAAGAGGCGGCCGGACAGGCCGACGGGCATCGACGGGTACTCGTGGACGAAGAACCACTGGGTATCGGTGCCTGTCGTGTAGAGGTCGAGCAGCCCGTCGCCGTCGAAGTCCGCCCAGGCCGCCGACATTCCGTAGGCGCGCACCTGCGTTCCGGCCGCCTTTGCGACGTCCTCGAAGTGTCCTTTGCCGACATTCCGGTAGAGGTTCTTGAGACCGAAGTCGTTGGTGACGAGGAGGTCCGTGCGGCCGTCGCCGTCGTAGTCGGCGAAGAGGCAGGACAGGGACCAGCGGTTTTCGTTTGCCAGCCCGAAGGCCTTCGTCGCGTCGGTGAAGCGGCCGTGCCCGTCGTTCAAGTAGAGATGGTTGGGCTTTCCGTCCTTGGCATCGAACGGCGGATCCGGCATCTGGCCGTAGTAGTCGCCGGTCACGCAGACGAAGAGGTCGAGGTCCCCGTCTCCGTCGACATCCGCGAAAGCCGCGGAGCGCGCGTTGCCGACAACCGAGATGCCGGACTGCTCCGTGACCTCCTCGAAAGTGCCGTCGCCGCGGTTGCGGAAGAGGCGGGCGGGGCCAAATGCGTCCGTGATGAAGAGATCGGGAAACCCGTCGCCATCGACGTCGCCCGCAGCGACCCCGGTGGCGGCGATGCCGCGCCCGTCCGGCCCCGCGAGCCCGGCTGAGAGTGTGACGTCGGTGAAGTGGCCGCGCCCGTCATTCCGGTACAGGATGGAGCGGACGCCGTCGGCAACGAACAGGTCCTCGAAGCCGTCGCGGTTGTAATCGAGGATAGCGGCCCCGGAGCCCGGCCAGATGTCGGCGATCAGGCGGTTCGTTCGTGGGACGGGCGGGTCGTGGCGCGGCGCTCCCAGGCCCGACTCCGAAGTGGCCTCGTGAAAACGCGGCGAGAGGTTCGTCCGCTCCTCGATGGCTTTTCCCCAGGAGATCGAGACCCGTGTCGGTGCCGGCTGATCCTGTCGCGGATCCCATTCGGCCGAGACGAAGGCGTCGGCGCTCCTCTCGACGCGCGCCCCATCCCTGCCAAAGCCGCCCACGCTGAAATGAACGCGGCCGCGAGTCCTCTCGTGCACGGGAGAGACGTCGTGGGATGGCTTTTCGACGCGGGTTGAGATCCACGCGATCCGGTCGAGGTCCTTCCACGCCCATGACCGGAGCGGCTCGAGCCCCGCGGGGTCGGACGGTGAGGCCTCGCGGCGGCGCAGGGCCCGGCGCGTCTCCTCGATGGAGTCTCTCCAGCGTTCGAGCCGGTGCATCCATGGCTCGAAGTCGCGCCGCAGCCGCGTCAGCGAGGCGTTCTCGTAGAGCCAGATCCCGGCGCCGAGGGCGAGGACGACCCCGAGAAGCGCGAGGACCTTCCCGCGGCGGCCCGTCGCCGCCACCTACTCCGCGTCCTGCCGCACGACCACGACGAGGACGAGTCTCTTCATCGAACCTCCTTCGCTATCATGCCAGCGAATAAGGAATGGCCGTATTGTCGCGGCCGATGGGGAGGCGATATGAATGGACCTCTGGCGCAAGCGGTGCCTCTGGGGCTGCTCGCAATTGCCCTGGCGACGAGCTCGGGTTCCGCCGCAGAGCCCGATCCGGCGGTGCTGGCGTACAAGCTGCCGAAAGACTTCCAATGGGTCGACAGCAAGGAATTCCCGGGGCTCTCGAGCGTCGTGCTCTACGGCGATCCGGGTAAGCCCGGTCCCTACGCCGTGCGCAACCGATTTGCGGCGGGCAGTTTCAGCCGCCCGCACTTTCATCCGAGCGATCGGTTTGTCGTGGTGGTCTCGGGGACCTGGTGGGTGGGCACGGGCGAGAAGTTCGACCCGGCGAGCACGATGCCCATGCCGGTCGGCAGCTTCGTCGTTCATCACGCCGGAAAGGTTCACTACGACGGCGCCAGGGAAGAGGCGTGTGAAGTCGTCATCTACGGCATCGGCCCTGCCACGACGACCCGGGTTGACGGGAAGTGAGAATACGGGCTCGGGCCTGAATCTCGACGCGCTTTATTGCGTAACATAAGTCTTGGGGGCTGCCGCCCGTTTGCCCTCGGCCCGAATCGGCCAGGACAGCCCGCATCCCTATCTTCCTGATCGGAATGGGGTTTGCAGGGAAAGGACACGCGAAACGGAGGGTCCAACCGAATGAAGAAACGGATGCTCTTGATGCTCGGCGCGGTGGGGGTTTTCGTCGCCACGATTGCCGCCGTCAAGACGCGGCAGATCCAGGCTGGGATGAAGCAGCAGGCGTCGTTCCAGCCGCCTCCCGAGGCCGTGACGACGGTCGTCGCCAAGCAGGAGCAATGGCCGGCGACGTGGAGCTCGATCGGGTCCGTGGCAGCGGTCCAGGGCGTGACGGTCAGCGCCGATCTGCCCGGCATCGTGGAAAAGATCGTGTTCGAGTCGGGTCAGTCGGTCGCCGCCGGCGCTGTCCTCGTGCGTCTCGACACGAGGCAGGAAGAGGCCCAGCTGACTGCGGCCGAGGCCGCCCGCTGGATCGCGGACCTGAACCTGAAGCGCCAGAAAGAACTGGTCGATCAGGGAATCGCGGCCCAGGCCGACCTCGACCGGCTCGATGCCGAACAGAAGCAGGCAGTGGCCCGGATCGGTGAGCTCCGCGCCACGATCGAGCGCAAGACGATTCGGGCTCCGTTTGCGGGAGTCCTCGGGATCCGTCAGATCAATCTCGGCCAGTATCTGGAGGCCGGGGCCGCCGTCGTGCCTCTCCAGTCCATTCGGCCGGTCTACGTCAACTTCTCCGTTCCCCAGCAGCAGGTGGCACAGCTCAAGGCCGGCGCTCCGGTCCATGCCACGGCCGAAGGCGGGGCGGGGGTCGAGGCGGACGGCCGCGTCACCGCGGTCGACGCTGTCGCCAACGAGGCGACCCGGAACGTCCAGATCCAGGCCACCTTCGCCAACGCCGACGCCAAGCTCCGCCCCGGCATGTTCGTGAAGACGAACGTGGGCATCGGGTCGGGCGATGCGGCCGTCACGGTGCCCACTTCGGCGATCCTGTACGCGCCGTACGGCGACTCGGTCTACGTCGTCGAAGAGGTCACGGGGCCGAAAGGCAAGTACCTCGGTGTGCGCCAGCAATTCGTCAAGCTCGGCGGCGCTCGGGGCGACCAGGTCGCGGTTCTCTCCGGGATCAAGGCCGGGGAACAAGTGGTTTCCTCGGGAGTCTTCAAGCTCCGCAACGGGGCCGCCGTCAAGGTCAACAACGCGGTCCAGCCCGGCAACGACCCGGCGCCCAAGCCCGAGGACAGCTGATGCACTTCACCGACCTCTTCGTCAAGCGGCCGGTTCTCGCGATCGTCGTCAATCTCGTCATCCTGATCGCGGGTATCCAGTCGATCCGCTCGCTGTCGATCCGGCAGTACCCGCGCAGCGACACGGCCGTGATCCAGGTATCGACCGTCTATGTCGGCGCCAATGCCGACCTCGTCCGGGGTTTCCTGACGACCCCGCTCGAGCGTGTCATCGCGAGCGCGGACGGGATCGACTACGTGGAGTCCTCGAGTGCTCAGGGCGTGAGCACGATCACCGTCCACCTGAAGCTGAATTTCGACGCCAACGCCGCCCTGACACAGATCCAGACAAAAGTTGCCCAGGTCCGAAACGACCTGCCGCCGGAGGCACAGGCTCCCATCATCGATTTGCAGACGGCCGACCAGCAGTTCGCTTCGATCTACCTGGGTTTTGCTTCCAAGGAGCTGGACCAGAACCAGATCACGGATTACCTGACTCGAGCCGTCCAGCCGAAGCTGTCCGCCGTCTCCGGTGTGCAGCGGGCCGACATCCTCGGCGCGCGCGTGTTCGCGATGCGCATCTGGCTGAAGCCGGAGAAGATGGCGTCGCTCGGGATCTCGCCGTCGCAGGTGCGCGACCTGCTCGGCAACAACAACTACCTTTCTGCCCTCGGGAGCACGAAGGGCTCCATGGTCTCGGTGAACCTCGTTGCGAACACCAGCCTGCAAACGGCCGAGGAGTTCCGCCAGCTCGTCGTCAAGGAGGACAAGGGAGTCGTCGTCCGTCTCTCCGAGATTGCCGACGTCGTGCTCGGCGCCGAGGACTACAACCAGGAGGTCCGCTTCAACGGCCAGACGGCGACCTTCATGGGGATCTGGGTCCTGCCGACGGCCAACTCGCTGGAAGTCATCCGCCGCGTCCGCGAGGAGATGAAGGGTATTCAGGCAGAGCTTCCCGCCGGAATGACCGCGGGCGTCCCCTACGACTCGACGCTCTACATCGACAAGGCAATCAGCGAGGTCTTGAAGACCCTGACCGAGACCCTCTTAATCGTCATCGTCGTCATCTTCCTTTTCCTGGGATCCTTCCGGTCCGTGTTGATCCCTGTCGTGGCGATCCCAATCTCTCTGATCGGGGCTGTCTTTCTGATGCTCGCGGCCGGGTTCACGATCAATCTCCTGACTCTCCTGGCCATCGTGCTCTCGGTTGGCCTCGTCGTCGACGACGCGATCGTCATGGTCGAAAACGTCGAGCGGCACATCCACATGGGGCAGAAGCCATTCGAGGCCGCCATTGCCGCGGCGCGCGAGCTGCGCGGCCCGATCATCGCGATGACGATCACGCTCGCGGCCGTCTACGCGCCGATTGGCTTTCAGGGAGGCCTGACGGGCGCCCTCTTCCGGGAGTTCGCCTTCACCCTGGCCGGCGCCGTGATCGTCTCCGGCGTCGTGGCGCTGACTCTCTCGCCGATGATGAGCTCGAAGATGCTGCGGTCAGGGGACACCGAGAAGGGCTTCGCGGGAATGGTGAATCGGCACTTCGATGCCTTCCGCCGCAAGTACTCGCAGCTTTTGGCCGGCACCCTGGAGAGCCGGACTGTCGTGCTCGTCCTGTGGGGCATCGTCACGGCCCTGATCGTGCCCTTCTACATGTTTTCGCAGAAGGAGCTCGCCCCGACCGAGGACCAGAGCATCGTTTTCGGAATCGTCCAGGCGGCGCCCAACTCGACCCTCGATCAGACGAAGCTCTACACGAGCAAGGTCCAGGACGTTTTCAGCTCGTTTCCGGAGACACAATCCACGTTCCAGATCACGTTTCCGGGTGGCGGGTTTTCCGGCATGGTGACGAAGCCCTGGGACGAGCGCAAGAGGAGCACGCAGCAGCTCCAGGTCCTGGTTGCCGGAGGCGTCTCCCAGATCCCGGGAATCCGCGTGATCCCGCTCGTACCGCCCGCCCTCCCGGGCAGCGGCGGCTTTCCGGTCGACTTCGTCATCTCTTCGACTGCCGACCCGCAGCAGCTTGCCGGCTTCGCCAACCAGCTCGTCGGGAAGGCGTTTGCCAGCGGCCTGTTCCTCTTTGCCGACTCGGATTTGAAGTTCGATCAGCCGCAGGCCGAGGTCGTCTTCGACCGCGACAAGCTTCGGTCGCAGGGTGTCGATCTCGCGCAGGCCGGGAAGGATCTCTCGACCCTGCTCTCCGGCAACTTCGTCAACCGGTTCAGCATTCAGGGCCGAAGCTACAAGGTCATCCCGCAGGTCAAGAGAGGGGAGAGACTGACACCCGATCAGCTCTCGCAGATCTATGTCCGCGGGTCCAACGACAAGCTCGTTCCGCTCTCGACGTTCGCCACCCTCAAGACCACGACCGAGCCGCGGGAGCTGAAGCGCTTTCAGCAGTTGAACGCGGTTCGCATCCAGGGGGTCATTCGGCCGGGGGTCTCGCTCGTCACAGCCCTGGACTACCTCGAGGGTGAAGCGAAGAAGATCCTGCCGCCGGGATTCACGACGGACTACGCCGGCGAGGGCCGCCAGGCGCGCACGGAGGGAGGGAAGTTCCTCGGCACGTTCCTGTTGTCGGCGATCCTGATCTATCTGGTCCTGGCCGCCCAGTTCGAGAGCTTCCGGGATCCGTTCATCATCCTGGCCGGATCGGTCCCCCTGGCTCTGGCCGGGTCTCTCCTCTTCTCGTTCCTGGGCTTCACGACGCTGAACATCTACAGCCAGGTCGGGTTGATCACGCTCGTCGGCCTGATCGCCAAGAATGGGATTCTGATCGTGGAGTTTGCCAACCATGTCCAGGAACAGGGCAAGAACAAGGTGCAGGCCGTCATCGAGGCCGCCAGCACCCGGCTGCGGCCCGTGCTGATGACGACCGCCGCCACGGTGATGGGCCACCTGCCCCTCGTCTTCGCCCGCGGGCCCGGGGCCGGCGCCCGCAACAGCATCGGCATCATGCTCGTGTCCGGCATGATCATCGGCACGATGTTCACGTTGTTCGTCGTTCCGTCGATCTACGTCCTCGTCGCGAAGACGCACGCCGCGGAGGCGCGCGAGCCGGAAACCGACAAGGCCGTCGCCGGCCTCGCGGAGGCTGTCAGCTGACGCTCGAGCCCTGGCCGAGCCTGCCTCTGGAGGCCTGGAGCGAGACCTGCGCCACGCTCCATCTGTGGACCCAGATCGTCGGCAAGATCCGGCTCGCCCAGAGCCCCTGGGTCAACCACGGATGGAGCGTGACCCTCTACGTCACGCCTCGCGGCTTGACGACGTCGCCGATTCCTCACGGGACCCGCGTGTTTCAGATCGATTTCGATTTTCTGGATCACCGTCTGCTGATCCAGTCGAGCGACGGCGGTTTCGGGACGGTTGCCTTGCGGCCGCAGTCGGTCGCTTCCTTCTACGGGCAGCTCTGGAAAGAGCTCGACAGGCTCGACCTGCCCGTTAAGATCCATGCGGCGCCCAACGAGGTGGCCGATCCGATTCCCTTCGAGAAGGACGAGCGGCACGCCTCGTACGACCCGGAATACGCCAACCGGTTCTGGCGCGTGCTGCTGCAGTCGGACCGGGTCTTCAAGCAATTCCGGGCGCGCTTTACTGGCAAGTGCAGCCCCGTGCATTTCTTCTGGGGCGCCCCCGATCTGGCCGTCACGCGATTCTCGGGCCGGCCGGCCCCGGAGCATCCGGGCGGCGTGCCTCATCTCCCGGATCCCGTGACGCGCGAGGCCTATGCCCAGGAAGAATCGAGCTGCGGATTCTGGCCCGGGGGAGGCGCTGTCGCGTATCCCGCGTTCTACTCGTACGCCTACCCGGCGCCGCCGGGTTTTGCGGAATCGAAGGTGAAGCCGCAGGCCGCCTTTTTCAGCAAGGATCTCGGCGAGTTCATCCTGCCCTACGACGCCGTGCGTGAGGCCGCGTCGCCCGACGACGCTCTGCTCGAGTTTCTGCAGTCGACCTACGAGGCGGCAGCGAACCTGGCCGGCTGGGATCGCAAAGCCCTGGAGCGCAAAGTCGCCTTCTACGGGCCCGCCTAGCTCCCGCAGTCGTCGCGAAAGCCTGTATTACCCTAGGTACAGGTTGACCCCGAGATGACGGCCGCCGTTGGAGTTGCACGCAGGTTCCTGCCGCGTGTCGAGCGCCAGGAGACGCGCCGTGTGGCTCTCGCCGCGCTTTCCTTCGTTTGCGTAGCCGCCGGAGCGCTCGTCGCGCGCACGGCGGGCGATGCCCTTTTTCTGGAGCGCTTCGGCAGCCGGTCCCTGCCGAACATGTACATCGCGGGGGGCGTCGCGACGTGCCTGGGAACCTTCGCCTGTCTTTGGGCCTCGCGGCGGCTCGCGACGGGCTCGATCGCGGTCGCCGTGGGGGGCCTGCTCTTCCTTGCGAACCTGGCGCTCTTCGCGTCCTTCCGAGCATTTCCCGCTCCCGCGCGGATCGGCGCCTACCTGCTGGCCGACCTCTCGGTTCGAATTCCCTTTTTCCTCTTCTGGGCGCTGGCGTCCGAGGTCTTCGACGTCCGCCAGAGCCGCCGCCTCTTCGGTTTGATCGGCGCCGCCGGCACGGCGGCCTGCCTGCCGGCGGGCCTGCTCGTCGGCCCTCTGGCCCACCGGGCGGGAGCCGAGTCGCTCGTGCTGGTCGCCGCTCTGTTGATGGGCGGTTTCCTCGTCTGTGCCGCTGCCCTCGCACGCGGGCAGAGGAGCCAAACCGGCGGCGCCGGCAGCCTCGCGACAGGCGGCACGGAGAGCGCCCGACGCCTTCTTCTGTCTCCGCAGTTCGTCTCGATCGCGGCCCTCGCCGTCATGACGTCGCTCGTCACGACGTTTGTCGACTTTCAGTTCAAGACGGCGGCGGCTTCGACCGTCGGCAGCGCGGCTCTCGCGGATCTCTTCGGGTCGCTCTACGCCGTCACCAGCATCGCTTCTCTCTTCCTCCAACTCCTGGTCGTCCACCGCATGCTCGCCGCGGCGGGCGTCTTCGGATCCCTCTGCGTGCTGCCGGGAGTCCTCCTGCTCGCCCAGGCCGGGGTCCTCCGTTCCGGCTCCCTGGGATGGGCCTTTGCGGCAAAGGGGGCCGACGTCACCCTGAACACGACCATCAACGGGACGGCCCGACAGCTTCTCTTTCGAGGGATTCGCCGTGAATCCCGCCTGGCGGCCCGCGCGCTGATCGATGGGTTCTTCCTGCCGCTGGCGATCGGCTTCGCCGGGGCGGTTCTCGGCCTGGCGTCGGGATCGTTCTCCGTCCGGGCGGCCCCGGTCGCAATCGGAGCCGCGTTCGTGATCTGGCTCTTCCTGGCGAGGAAGGCGTACACGGCGTACGTCTCGGGGCTGCTCGACGCTCTCAAGGCACGTAGGTTCGGTTTCTTCGACGAGGAGCTCGAGTCGCGCGACCCGGCCCTCCAGTGGTGGCTGCGCCAGGCCTTCGAGTCGGGCTCGGACGAGGACCTGATCTCCCTGGCCGTCGTTCTGCCGCAGGTCGTGCAGCTGGTGGGTCCCGAGCAGCTCAAGGCCGCGCTGGCGAGGGAGAACCCGAAGGTGAAGGTCGCCCTCCTCCAGTCCCTTCGGGGCAGCGACCTGGAAGAAGGCCCGGAGCTGGCGTCCTCGCTTTCGCGCCATCCGGATCCGGAGGTTCGGCGTGCCGCCGTCCTCGCCGCCGTCTCCACGGGCCAGCGAGCGGAATGGCTCACCGGGGCGCTTGCCGACCCCGAGCCGCGGGTGCGGGCCATGGCGGCCGCCGTGTTTGCGAGCGCGGAGGACGCGCCGGCCCGGCTGCTCGGGTGTGAACGCCTCGACGCGATGGTCCAGTCGAAGGATCCCCGATTTCGAGTGGCCGCCGCCGAGGCGCTCGAGCACATGGAGGACCCGAGCGCGATCGGCTACGAGATCCGGGCGCGCCTGCTCGGTGCGCTGCTCGAGGACCAGGACGATACGGTCGTCCTCGCTGCCCTGGAGACCGTTCGATTGCAGCCGAACGCGGAGCTCGTGCTGCCTGTGCTCTCGCTGCTCGGTCGGCCCGTTCTTTCGGGCGCGGCGTCAGACGCCCTCATCGCGATGGGACCGGCCGTGATCGATCCGGTGAAGGCGCTTCTGGATGGCCCCGCCGACCGGCGGCCCGACGCCGTGCTCGCAAACGTCCCGCTCATTCTCGAAAGGATCGGCGATCCGCGAGGCCTCGCCATCGTCTCCCGGATGCTGGCGCTCGGACGGCCCGAGGAACGGACGGCCGTGTTCCGGTCGTACGTGCAGCTGCTCGGGCGGGATCGAGCAGCCAGCGCGCAGATCGACCCTCTCGTGGTGGAGGAGTGCCGCTCCGCGGCGGCCCGGCTTTCGAGCGCGCGGCGGCTGGGGCGGTCTCCGGCCGTGCGGATCGCGCGGGACGCGGTCCTCGACCTCTTCGCCTGCCACGTCGAGAACGCCTTCATCCTGCTGTCCGGACGGGTCCGCAACGTGGACATGATGGTCCTGCACGGCAAGGTCACGCGCGGCTCGAGCGAAGAGCGCTCCCATGCGCTCGAGCTGCTCGAAAACCTGCTCCCGGCCGAGCTGCGCGCTCCACTCTTGAAAGTCCTGGAGCCCGGGGGAGACAGCGCGGGTGCAGAGCCGGCGGCCGAGGTGCGCGAGCTTCTTTCGGAGCGAGGTTCAGACTGGGTCGTGGCGGGCGCGGCATGGGCGGCCGCGGATCTTGCTCTCGTCTCGTGTGCGGACCGGCTCGACGCCCTCAAGAGCCATGAGAGTCCGGTCGCGCGGGAGACGGCTCGCTTTGCCTTGCAGCGGCTCGGAGGCACCCGGTGATCGCGATACAGAAGGTCCTGATGCTTCGCAAAGTGGACATCTTTGCCGATATGACCACGCGCCAACTTGGCCACGTGGCCAGCGTCACGCACGAGGTGATGAAGCCCGCGGGCTCGTTGATCTTCGCGGAGGGAGACGCGGGAGACGCGCTCTACGTGATCGTGAGCGGCGAGGTGGAGGTGCTGCGAGGCGGCAAGCGGCTGAAGGTGCTGCGCGACGCCGACTACTTCGGGGAGCTGGCGGTTCTGACGGGCGAGACCCGCAACGCGTCGATCCGCGCCCTGTCGGACTGCCTCCTCCTGCGGCTCGAGCGGTCGGACTTTCACCAGGTTCTGGCAGGGAGCTTCGAAGCCGTGCTGGCGGTCGTCCGAAACATTTGCCGCCGCCTGCAGCGGACGCCGGGTGACGGGGGATCCTGACACGTTTATGATGTGGGGCAGATGGCCGTACCCGTTTTGACCGCCCGGCTACGGGCTCTCGTCGCGGCGGCTCTGTGTCTTGGCCTTTGCGCCGGCGTGGCGCCCTCGGGCGCGGCGGCGCGCCAGTTCGCCACCCAGGTCGTGCCGCCCCCGCAGCCGCCCCAGCCGGCTCCCGCGTCACCGGATCCCGGTCCGGGCTGGCACATCCATTCTCCCTATGCGTCGCTGTCGAAGACCCGGCAAATGCTCGACACGATCGGCTTCGAGCTCCTCGCCGCATACGCGGCGCCCGTCGGGCCCGCGCGCTCCGGCGGGTTGGCGGATCGCCCGGGCGCCCAGATCTCTCGCACGTTCTCGAGGATGCTCCCCGACGGCGGCGTGCGGATCGTCGAGATCGTCGTGGCAGCGAACCCCTCCGGGGGGTACGACTTCTACGTTTGGGGCAGCGAAGTGCGCACGGGCTCGGCCCAGCCGAATCCCGATCTGCCGGGAATTCAGGCCGGCATCGAAAGGCTCTTCGGCTCGCACGCCCCCGGCGCTCCGCAGATCGACGCCGGCCCGGTGGAGAGGCGCAAGCTCGCCTACGAGATCTACCAGCTCAGCTACATCGAGGCGGACCGCGCCGTCGCGCTCTTGAAGGCGCTCGAGTACACCACGATCGAGTTCAACGACACGCCGGGCGATTCCCTCTACGACAAGATCTTCACGCCCAATTACGACAAGGACAAAGTGCGGCTGCCCGTCATCATCAAGATGATCGGCGCCTCGAAGACGAGCCTCCAGGAGGCGACGACCGAGGCTCCCGCCTACGGCTTCCGCAGCAGCGACCTTCTCCCGGATCTCGGCGGCATCCTCTTGCACCGCACGACGGCCGGCGAGCCCCAGAATCGCCTGTTGATCGCCTACGACTCGGACGATCCCGCGTCTCTGGAGCGCGTCGTGAACCTTCTGCGCGACAGGGTGGACGTTGCGGCGCGCCAGCTCATGCTCGAGGCGCTCGTGATCGAGATTCAGTCGGACACGACCAAGGACCTCGGCGTGTCCTGGGAAGGCACCGGCACCACTAGCAATGGGAACACCATCAGCGGATCGATCCTGAAGGGCGGCTTGCTCGACAATGCCCCGCTCACGTTTCTCTTCAGCCACGCGTCCGACGTGTTCAGTTTCAAGGTGGCCCTGTCCGCGCTTCTCGAAACGAACAAAGCCAGGATCCTGTCAAATCCCTCGGTCCTGGTGCTCGACGGCCGGCAGGCGAAGATCCAAATCGGCCAGCGCATTCCGGTCGTGGAGACGACCGTCACGCAGAACTCGACGACGGAGTCCGTCCTCTACTTCCCGGTCGGAATCGTTCTCAACCTGCGCCCCCGCCTGAACAAGGAAGGCAGCGAGGTGAGCATGCAGGTGGAGACAATCGTCAGCAGCGTGAGGACCGCGGCGACGGCCGGCGTCTCGGTCACCCGCGCCCCCGAGGTGCAGAGCCGCCAGGTCCAGTCAATCGTCCGGGTGGCCAACGACACGCCGTTCATCATCGGTGGGCTGACCAGCAACGAGGAGACCAGCGACGAGAGGGCCGTGCCCCTGCTCTCCCGGCTCCCCATCCTCGGCAACCTCTTCAAGAGGACGATCAAGGAGAACGTCCGGCAGGAGATCATCATCGTCGTCACGCCCCACCTCATCCCGGAGGACACCAAGGCCTTCAGTTACGTGATCCCCCAGGAGTCGCCGGCATTCGACACGTTCGGGCGGGATCTCCTCTACAACGCCTACCGCATACGGCAGCAGGACATCTTCAGCCTCGGTTTCATCCGTGAGAGCGACGCGTTCCGGAGCCTCGCCCGATGCGCAAACCGCTACCTCGCGAACCGGTCCGTGCCCGGTCAAACCGATCCCATGCTCGCCCCGGTGCTCGCCGGGATCGTTCCCGGCGAGGAGATTCTGGTTCGCCGAATGCTCTGGGAGATCGTTCGGAAGACCGACTACTCGCGGTTCGTGGATGTCGAAAACATGATCCTGTTCGAAGAGTCGCCGGAGGGGGCCGGCGTCGCCGGCTTCCAGCTCGCGTTCCTCTCGCAAATTCTGCGCGAGCGAACGAAAGAGAAGAACACGGTGGCGCTGACCTACAACGCCAGAACGGCCGGAACGCCGGAGCATCCCTTCAGCCAGCCGACGGCCACCGTGTCCCTCGAGTCGCTCCGGCCGGAGCAGTTCTTCAACCGCCTGAACCTGGGGAATCACCGGTCGACGACCGGGGCACCCGAGACGTGGACCATTCTCCTGACGGACTCCTTCGCGGGGACCGTGGCGCCGATGGACGTCCTGAGGGGGATCATGGTGCTCCGGAGGATCATCGCGCTCAACCCGTCCCTCGAGCTCTCGCTCGACGGTTTTCGAACCGGGCGGCAGATCGTCTTCCCAACGGAGACCGAACTGCGCCAGGGCCACCTGCTCGTGGACGCCGAGACCGCTCGCCTCTTCTACGAGATCACGTCCTACTACCCCGCCTTCGAGGAGGAGTTCAAGCAGCGGGCCCGAAGCCTCGTCGACCACATGGGCGGATGCGAGTGGTGGGACGCCGCGAGGCCGGTCGCCGGGGCAAAGGCGTCCGTGCGCTGACGGATCGCGTCAGCCCGGAGGGGCCTTGGGCGTCTCCGAGCGCTTGTGCGCGTGGGGTTCGGCGCTGAAGCGGTAGATGTTCCGGGTCTCGGGGTGGCGGAAGAGCAGAACGCTCTCGCCCGGGTGCACGGTCGCCGCTGCCGAAACCTTCCCGTCGGCCGTCACGAAGCGGAGCACAGAGCCGATTGCGAGCGTCGTGCCGTCTTCGAGGACGACGTTGCTGCCGCTTGCGGAGCGCACCTTCGCCCTCTCGATGATCACGACGGCCCGAGCGCTCTTGACAACACCCTTCGCGTCGAACTCGAGCCTCACGTATTCGCCTGGCGTCAGGTCCAACCGATCGATCGTTGTCGTCGTGGCCGCGCCCCCGGGCGCGAAGCGAGTTTGTCTTTCGACAACCGCGCGCTCGGCCATGGTGAAGGTTTGAAACTGGCGGCCGGCGTTGACCATGAGCTTGGTGGGCCGTGCGTTCTCGATGGAGACGAGGGTGCCGTCGAGCGGCCGGTTTGCGGTGGCAGAAAGGAGGATGGCGGCAAACACCGTGATCATGAACCCCGCCGACATCCTACGATCTTCTTTGATGGAAATGCAGAGAGTCGATGTAAACGCTTGCAGCGGCTGGAGTTATCCGGCCAAGGGAAGGAAAAAACCCTCGAGTGCAAATAATGCACATTTTCTTATCAAAATTCGGACCGTTCGGGGATAGGATACCCGCAAACCAGCCGGTGGGGCCCTCGGGTATCGAGTCGGGTTTGTCTGTTACCTGATCGTTTCTGCCGGCCTTGAAGGAGGAGTCCCTATGAGGAAACCAACCCCGGGCAGCTCCGTTGTGAGAGGTCTCGCCGTTTCCCTGCTCCTTGCCGGCGTAGCCGGGTATGGCTTCGCCGGGGACATCAAGCTGGACAACAGCCAAATTCCTCCCGCCCCCCAGCAGCTCACGCGTTACAAGCTCTCGCGCTCGTCGGTTCCGAATTCCATCGTGAACAAGGTCGTGTCGAATGTCGCCGCGGGCCTGAAATTTGAGCCGCTCGCGACGAGCGCCTTCGCCAAGAAGAACAACATCCGGGCTACGAACAACGTCGAGGTTGTGATCTACAAAGACCAGGTCATCGCGGCCGCCGACCCGACCAAGGGCCACGTCGACGTCATGCCCTTGCTCGACGGAATGGCTCCGCTGGTG
Organism: uncultured Acidobacteriota bacterium; assembly: GCA_963739435.1. Classification (GTDB taxonomy): domain Bacteria; phylum Acidobacteriota; class Thermoanaerobaculia; order UBA5066; family Gp7-AA6; genus CAVUAN01. The sequence continues at coordinate 316,334 of CAVUAN010000016.1, read as the reverse complement.
GCAGCGACGACGAACTCGATGCCTCCGCTTCCGCAGGCCATGGCCGACAATGCCAGGAAGTCGGCGATGGATTTGCTGGCGCAGGGCCTCTTCCCGGCCGACGCGACCAAGCCGGTCCTCGACAAGATGCTCACGCTCAACACGGCCCAGTTCAACCAGGGTGCCAAGGGCGCTCCGGCCACGATGAACACGAACAAGAGCGGCCCGATCATGGCTAGCTTCCCCGTGATGCGCATGGTCAACGACATGCAGGTCTACGGCCAGGGCTCTCGCGGGATGATCTCGGTCGGCGGCGGCGGCAAGGTTGCGGGATTGAGCAAACACTGGCAGGCCGCCAGCGCGCACGACCAGGTCAGCGAGACCCGGTCGGCCGCCGAGATCGCGAACCTCATCAAGGCCCAGCTTTCCGAGCTGTCGAACAAGGGTGACGTCGTCGTGCAGGAGGTCAAGCTCGGCTACTACGACGGCGACGGCGGGTTCCTCCAGCCCGTCTACCAGTTCAAGGCCAAGCAGACGATTACGCCGCAGCCGGGCGGAAAAGTGACGTCTGACGCCAACTACGTCGCGGGGTACGTCCTGATCGGCAACGAGCTCGAGCCCGTTCCGTCGGTCAACGACAAGCTCGCGAATCCCCCGGGCGTTCCCCAGGGCGCGCCGACCAACCTGCCGCTCTCGATGCTTATGCCCACGGACCCGCCGGGCATGGTGGACGGGCAGGCGCCCCTTCAGGTTGCCGCGATCCAGGTTCCCGAGGGTGACCCGAGCGTCGGCCGCTACGTGGTGCGCAACGACTACGTGGGCTGGGTCAACAGCGCCAACAACTTCTGGAACGGCCTCGTGTGGTCGGGCTACAGCGGCTACTTCTCGAACGCGCAGTACTACTGGGCCTATCAATTCGAGTTCCAGGGAAGCAAGAACTCCTACACCAACGCGGTCAACGTCGCCGAAGTCGAAGTGCATGGCGACTGGTGGCTCTTCACCACCTACCAGAACTGGGGCGATGTCGTTTATATCGACAACATCCCCGCACCCGGCTACGGAATGGGTACCGGCGGCCAGTGCAACTACCTGATCATCCACTCCTGTGAAGTCGTGCCCTCGGCGGCCGACACCGGGTCGTGGCCGGACAAGTGGTGGCATATCTTCGGCGGCCTGCACTCGGTCTTCGGGTACCGGACGATCATGTACATCGATGACGGCGCCACGTGGCCTTTCGGCGTCCACATGGGGTGGGGTTTCGGCCTCGTCAGCGCCTGGCTGAGCGATGTGGCCGGCTCCTCCATGTACTCCGGACACCCGGGCGAGGTCATGCATGGCACCTGGAAGCCGTACGGTCGTCCCTCGACGATCAGCGTGTGCGGCCGTGAAGGCGATTCTGTTTACAACCAGCAGGCCCTGGGGGCCGCGGGCTGTCTGCAGAACTACTGGTACTACTGAGCCTCTGAAGGTGAGTCTCCCCGCTCCGGAAGGGGCGGGGAGACGCGCCTTGTTTTCATCCCCCCGAATCCTCCGTCTCCTCCCTTGCGCGGACGACATAGCGCAGCGCGCTGCCCGGCAGGACGGCGGCAAATGGATAGCAGGTCACGAGAGTCAACGTTTCTCCGACGGTGTTCTCCAGGAGCTCGACCTGGCGCTTGTGCGCGACGCGGCAATCGAACACACGGTAGACATGGCGGCCGCCGTCCGGAGTCGTGAGCTCGAGAGAGTCTCCGATCCGGATTTTCTCCAGGAACGCGAACTGCGTATCGCGGTGCGCCGAGAGCACGCAGTTGCCTGCCGCGCCGGGAGGCGCGCTGCCATCCAGGTGCCCGGGCCCGAAGGCTAGCGTCCGGCCGGAGGCCCCCGCCAGGACGACGATCGGCCGACGCGCGCCGGGAGCGCGCAGAAGGGCGACCGGCCAGGTGTCGGCCCAGGGCCATGGCTTGACCAGCCTTTGGCCTCCGACGGTTCGGACCCACGCCCGCATCAGGAGGACCTGTGCCACCGAGGCCTTGGCGTAGATGAAGGCGCCCCTGCCGAAGAGAGCGAGCGCCGCCAAGAGAAGAGCTCCGGAGCTTGCCCGCATCGCCGCCCCGCGCGTCATGATCCGCCTCGCGAGGAAAGAGCCCGCAGGAGGAACGAAGCCAGAGCTGCGCCTGCTGCGGCGAGCAGAAACAGGCGGCCGGATGTCGCCGTTTGCGGCATCTCGCCGAACACGTGGCCGTAGTCCCAGCCGCTCGGCAGGTGAACGGGCATCGCGCGCGGCGTGCAGACGGTGCCGCGCTCGATGGTCGGTGTGTGGTCGACCGCGACCAGGCTCGTGAAGCTCGACACGAGGTGGTGGCGGATCGCCACGTCGACGACCTGCCGGCGGATCTCGTCCCGGTTCGCGCCCTCTGTCGCGCGGTCCATCAGGGCGCCGATCTTGCGGCTCGCCCAAAGCCGGCCGACGCCGGTTTCCTCCGGAGAGAGCATGCCGGAAACGAGAGACTTCCATCGCTCGCCCGCGCGCTCGCCCGACACGGCCAGGCCCGAGGCTCTCGCTAGCCGCACCGCGACGACGACCGGCTCTCCCGCATAGAGATCGGGGATCGTCGCAGGCCACGCCTCGGCGCCGGCATCATCCCAATCGATCCGAACATTGGTCAAGACCGGCGACTCGAGCTTTCGGAAGAGTCCGCTCATCTTCTCGCCGACCTCCGTCGGGCTGCCCACGTAGGTGAAAGTCCCTCGGCCGAACTCGGCCGCCTTCGTCATGAAGTGGGAGTTCGGCGCCGAGCCGATGCCGACCGTGAAGAGGCGGCTGCGCCCGAGGTGCTCGCGGATGTAGCGGAAGAGCTCTTCCTCATTTCCAACGCCGCCGTCCGTGATGAAGACGACCTGGCGAACCTCCGAGCCTTCGTCGGCTTCCTCGAGCGCCGCTTTCAGCGCCGGGAGCATCTCGGTTCCGCCGCCGGCCCGCAGCTTCCCGACCCATTGCTCGGCTCCCGCCACTGCCTCGGGAAGCGCCCGGCGGCTTTCCGGGTAAAGGCGGTGCATAACGCTGTTGAACTCGATCACGTTGAATCGGTCCTCTGGCTGAAGGCGGCCGAGCGCGAAGAGAAGCGCGCGCCGGGCCTGATCGATCGATGGCCCGTACATGGAGCCGGACGTGTCGATGATGAAGATCGCCTCGCGCGGCAGCCGCACGGCCGACACGGACGCCGGGTCGGGAGGCAGCACGACGAGAAGCCCGAAGGTTTCGCCATCGATTGTCTCGGTAAAGAAGACCGGCCGCGGACCGTCAGTCAGGTCGAGCTCCCAGTGGAGCTCGAAGTCCCTGTCGGCGACGAGCGCCTCGTCGGCGAGCGTCACGACGTAGGAGGCCTCCGCCAACGGGACGGACTTCACCGCATGGGTCACGCTTTCGAGCTTGCGCAGCCGCGCGCCGGGCGAAAGATCAACGCGCAGCCGAACCGGGTTCAATCGGGTGTCGCCGGGCTTCATCACCGGTGGAGTGACCCGCGAGGCGTCGCAGACCCGGTCGGTGTCCGGCGCCCAGCCCGTTCCGGACCGGCCCGCGAGCACCGTTTCGCCGGGAATGTAGCGGGGAGCAACGACCAGAGGGAACCGCAGGTCGAACCTTCCGCCGTCGTAACGCAAGGTCTCCTGGTACTCGATCTCGATCTCCACGTCTTCGTTGGGGCCGATCGAAGCGACCGAAACCGTGAAGACGTTCGGCCGCTCCTGCTCGAGCAGCGACGCCTTCCGGCCCTCCGACTTCGCCTGCTCGTAGACTTTCTTTGCCTCCTCGCGCTCGCGGATCTCTCCCTCGATGACGCGCTGTCCGATTGTCAGGCGCATCCGGTCGACAGCCGCGTTCTCGGGAAGCGGAAAGATGTAGATGGCTTCGACGCAATCGCTCGCGGCATTGGCGAAACGCTGTCGCACGCGGGCGCGCGCGACCATGCCTGTCACGCGGATGACGACGTCGGTGTCGAGCGCCGGCGCCGGCAGAAACAGTCCGGGCTGGTCGGTCGCAATGAGCAGGCTGCCCGACCGGACCTGGTCCCGGCGCACGGGCGGGCCGAGGTCCGGCAGAGGCTGCGCCTTGCCGTGAGCCGCCAGCCAGAAGAGCACCAGGAGCCGCAGAATGGAAACAACCGGAATGCGCCGCGCCGTGTTGCGTGTCATGACGACACCTCCTGAAGCTCAGGAGACCTCGCCCAGGTGGCGCGCCGCGGCGGCGCCAGGGCCCTGGCGTGGAAGGTTGTGGCGAATGTGTGGCAGCGCGTTGCGGCCCTCGGTGCGGCGTGGCATCCTGCGCGCGTGAAGGAGCCCCGCACGGAGGTCGTGGCCGTCGTCGACGACGAGAAGAACATCCGCGAGACGGTCGCGTTCGCCTTGAAGCGCGAGGGATACCGCGTCAACACGTATGCCGACGGCGCCGAAGCGTGGGCCGCCTTTCGGCAGCAGCTGCCGGGCCTCGCCGTGCTCGACATCCTGCTGCCTCGAATGGACGGCCGCGAGCTCTGCCGCAAGCTGCGGGCACAGTCGGAGGCGTTGCCGATCATCTTTCTGACGTCCAGGGACGAGGAGCTCGACAGAGTTCTGGGGCTCGAGCTCGGGGCCGACGACTATCTCTGCAAGCCTTTTTCGATGCGCGAGCTCGTGACGCGGATCAAGGTTCTCTTCCGGCGCGCGGCGCTGGCTCAAGATCCCTCGCGTCAGGACGAGGACAAGATGGTCCGCGCCGGCGCGCTCGAGCTCGACGGGCTTCGTTACACGGCGCGTTGGCGCGGCGAGCCCGTCGCCCTGACCGTGACCGAGTTCCTCCTGCTCCAGGCCCTCGCGCGCCACCCGGGACACGTCAAGACGCGCCAGCAACTCATGGAGGAGGCTTACCCGAACGATGCCTACGTCGCCGAGCGGACGATCGACAGCCACGTCAAACGGCTGCGCCGGAAGCTCGAGGAGCGCGATCCGGCTTTCACGGGCATCGACACCGTCCACGGGCTCGGCTATCGCTGGCGGGACGCGGACGGGCCCTAGCGGACGGGCCGCCTGACATGCGTCTTTTTTCGCGCCTCTCGGCTCGGCTCCTCGCCTTCAATACACTCCTGGTGTTGCTGCCGATTGCCCTGCTGCTGGGCCTCGAAAAGGGCGATGATCCGTCTCTCGATCCCATCCGCATCGCCAGGGTCTGCGCCGCCTCACTGGTTGTCGCAGTGGCCCTCTCCTTCTTCGTCTCGGCGACAATCGCCCGCCCTCTCCGGCGGCTGCGCGACGAAGCGACCGCCATCCTCAACCGGAGCGGCCGACTGACGGGCGGGTTTCGCGGATCGGACCGACCCGACGAGATCGGAGACCTGGCCCGGTCGCTCGAGGAGTTGACCCGCCGCCTGGAGGAGCACGTGCGAGGCCTGGAAACGTTCGCCTCGGATGTCGCGCACGAGCTGAAGAACCCGCTCACGTCCATCCGCACGGCAACCGAGATGCTCTCGGAGGTCCAGGACCCGGCCGAGCGAAAGCGGTTCCTGGCTGTCGTCCTCAACGAGGTCGCGCGGATGGAGCACCAGCTCTCGGAGCTCGCCGAGATCACCCGCATCGACGCGCGGCTCGAAGCGGAGGAGCAGGTCCCGGTCCCGTTGAACGGGCTGCTCGGCCAGATCGTCGAACGGTTCCGCATGCGTGAGAACGGCCGCGTGCGGTTCGTCGTCGACGGGCCGGGAGAGGTGGTTACGGTCCGCGCGTCCCCCGCGCGGCTGACCCAGGCCTTTGAGAACATCCTGGACAACGCGGCGAGCTTCTCTCCGGACGCCGGCTGCGTCCGGGTCGTGCAGACCCAAGCCTCAGACGGATCGGCAGTCGTCGCCGTCGAGGACGAGGGGCCGGGAATCCCCGGGGCGCACGCGGACCGGATCTTCGACCGCTTCTTCAGCTACCGGCCGAATGCGGGCGACCGGGGCCCCCTCCACGCCGGCCTGGGCCTGGCTATCGTGAAGGCAATCGTCGAGGGCTACGGCGGCACCGTCTCGGCGGGAAACGCGCCCCGCGGGGGAGCCGTCTTCACCGTGCGGCTGCCCGCGTCGCGGACGGGGGCCTGGCCCGGCCCAAAGACCGGATCCCGCCCCCCGGCCATCCCGATAGGATGACGCCATGAGCGCTCTGGTTGCCCTGATCGTGACGTACGGGCTGGCACTGGTGTTCGCCAACGTCCTGGCGGAGCAGCTCGGTCTTCCGGTCCCCGCGCTGCCCACGCTGGTCGTGGCCGGCGCTCTGGCCGCCGAGGGGAAGTTCTCCGCGCCGCTGGCTCTGCTAGCGGCTGTGACGGCTTCTGTCATCGCCGACTTCATCTGGTACGAGCTCGGCCGCCGCCAGGGGAACCGGATCCTGAAGACCCTCTGCCGGATTTCGCTCTCGCCCGACACCTGCGTCCGACAGACCGAGACCTACTTCGAGAGATGGGGGCTCCCGTCGCTGCTCGTCGCGAAGTTCATCCCCGGATTCTCGACCGTGGCGCCTCCCTTAGCCGGGGCCCTCCGGTCCAGCCGTGCCGCCTTTCTTCTCTTCGACACGGGCGGCGCGGTGCTCTGGGCAGGCACCGGCATCACCGCGGGGATGATCTTTCACCGCGCCATCGATCGCGCCCTCGAGAAGCTCGCGTCAGTCGGCGCCTGGGCTCTCGTGCTGCTCGCCGCCGCGCTCGCGGCTTTCATTGCTATCAAGTGGCAGCGGCGGCGGCACTTCTTCGAAGCCTTGCGCGCGGCCCGGATCTCGGTCGAAGAGCTGCGCCAGTTGATGGATGGCGGGAAGAGCCCGATCGTCTTCGACGTCCGAAGCAGTGCGGCGCTCAAGGCCGACCCTCGGCGCGTGCCGGGGGCGGAGATGTTCGCGCTGTCGGAAATCGACGAGAGGGTGGCAACCCTGCCGCGCGACCGGGAGATCATTCTCTACTGCACGTGACCCAACGAGGCCTCGGCCGCCCGTGTGGCGCGCATGCTGATCGACAAGGGATTCACTCTGGTTCGGCCGCTCCAGGGCGGCCTGGATGCCTGGATCCACGCCGGCTTCCCGGTCGAGGGTGAGCCGCTCGTCGCCATCCGCGCAAGCAGTTAGGTTCAGTCGGCCTTCATTCGCCGGCGAGCCGCTTCTGAGCGCATCCGCTGCATGGCGTCGGTCTCCTGGTCGGAATAGCGCTCGTCTTTCCAGGGGTCGGCGTGCATGTGGTAACCGTTCTCTTCCCAGAAGCCCGGGGCGTTGAGCTCCAGGAACTCGAACGCCCGGACCCACTTGGCGCTCTTCCAGAAGTAGAGCTTCGGCACGACGAGCCGGCAGGGGCCTCCGTGCTCGGGCGGCAGGTCCTGCCCGTCGTGCTTGATCGCGAGCAGAGCGTCTGCGACGTTGAGATCGGCGAGAGGGATATTCGTCGTGTAGCCCTCCTGTGTGTGGGCCATGACCGCGACGGCCTCCGGCCTCAATTTCACGCGGCGCAAGATCTCGGAGACGGAGACGCCCTCCCACCGATTGTCGAACCGGCTCCAGTGCGTCACGCAGTGGATGTCGGAGGTGACCTCGACCCTCGGCAATGCGAGGAACTCCGTCCATGTCCATGAGATGTCCTCTTCGACGAGGCCGAAGCACCGGAAGGTCCAAGTCTGCAGGTCGGCGCGAGGGGTCTCCCCGTACGTCAGCACGGGCCACTTTTGCGTCAACACCTGCCCCGGCGGCAGCCGCACGCCTCCCTCCGGCACCTTCATCGGTCAGAGGATATCGAACCAGCGTCAGGGAGCCTCGGGAAGCGTGTAGTCGAACTCGTACGAGTGCTTGCCCTCGGTGATGATGATTGCCATTTTGCCGGTCAGGCCTGTGAGCTGCCCGGTCCCCGAGTCCGGAACGACGACGATCGACATCCTGTAATCGCCGCCCCGGCTCATCGTGCCCTGGTGCAGGAGCACGAAGGTGCCGCTGCGGCCCTTCAATGTCCCGCTCACGCGCTCGACTGCAACGTAGCCGGCCGAGCCTTGCACGGGCGTCTCGACGGCCATCATCTCCCCCTTGCTGGTTCCTTCGAGATCTCCCTTGAACTGCTTGTCGCCGGACATCCTGCCGACCGTCAAGCCCTCCACCTTCTCGTCGTTCGGCAGCGGTTTCATCTTGACCTCAAAGGTTCCGCTTGCATGACTAGCCATGGCTGCCCCTTTCTGAGCCGTCTGGATCGCAGGTGCTTCTGCGCCTGCCGCCGACCAAACGGAGAGCGATAGACACAGAAAAATTGTGAGGCCCGCTCGTTTCTTCATGATGGCACCCCTTTCAGGACATCTCCCCAAGTGTCGAATGGTAGGTTAGGAAGGCCGAGGGTGGATTGAACGAACGCGACAACGTCCGGGTCAAGCGCGAGGGACCGCGAGGCATCCTGAACGTTCGCGCGGCCGACGCCATGTACGACCTGTTGCGCTACTGGCCCTCCACTGATCTCGGGCCCTTCGTCGAGCACTACTGGATCGTGCGTTGGGACCTGAGCTCGCCCCGGGTGGTCGAGACCGTCCCGCATCCTTCGGTCCACATGGTCCTGGAATCTTCCGGGAGGGCGGAAATCGTGGGCGTGATGCGCACGAAGTTCTCTCGCGTCCTCGAGGGTCACGGGCGGGTCGTGGGGACCAAGTTCCGTCCGGGGGCCTTTCGGCCTTTCGTCAAGCAGCCCGTATCCGCCTTCACCGACCGCCGTCCTTCGGTGCGCGAGGTTTTCGGTTCGCGGGCCCGGGACCTCGGTAACCAGGTCATGGGCCACGCCGGCGATCGGGAGGGCATCGCGATCATCGAGTCGTTCCTGCGCGGGTTGCACGCTTCGCTCGACGACGGCATGACCCTGGCCGGCCGCGTGGCCCTTCGCATCGCCGAGGATCGGGGAATCACGCGGGTCGATCAGCTCGTTGGCGAGTTCGCTACGAGCATGCGGCAGCTCCAGAGGCTCTTCAAGGAATACGTCGGTGTCAGTCCCAAGTGGGTCATCCAGCGCTACCGCCTGGTCGACGCGGCGCAACGTGCGGCCTCCGGGACGATCGTGGACTGGGCGGGCCTCGCGCTCGAGCTCGGCTACGCGGACCAGGCGCACTTCATCCGGGACTTCAAGCGGCTCGTCGGCCGATCCCCGGCGGAGTACGCGCGGAGCCTGGAGCGTGCGAACGGTTGAGGAACTCGAGGGTTGCTCAGGCCTGCGAACAGGCGACTCAGGCCAGATCCGCGAGGCGCCGCTCGAGGAAGCGCTTCTGCGGGTCCTGCTCGGTCAGAGCGAGGGCTCGTTCGTAGGCGGCCCGGGCATCGGCGGTTCGGCCCAGGCGCCGGAGCAGGTCGGCGCGGATCGCGTGGAAGAGGTGATAGCCATCGAGGTCGAGGCCGTCGAGGGCAGTCAGAGCGGCATCCGCTCCTTCGACTTCGGCCAGCGCAACCGAGCGGTTCAAGGCCACGATCGGGCCGGGCGCGATCGACAGGAGTTGGTCGTACAGCCGCACGATCTGCCGCCAGTCCGTTTCGGATGCCAGGGGCGCATCGCTGTGAACGGCCTGGATCGCCGCCTGGATCTGGTATGGGCCGGGCTGGTTGCGGTCGAGACAGCTGGCGGACGAGCCCTGAGCCTTCGGAGATGAGGCCTCGGATTCCACCGCTCGCGGCTCTGGTCCGCCAGCAGCACGAGGTCGCCGGCCGCCGTGGTGCGGGCCGCCCGGCGCGACTCGATCAACAGCATGAGCGCGAGCAGTCCCGTGACCTCCGGTTCGTCCGGCATCAGCTCGGCCAGGAGCCGTCCGAGGCGGATCGCCTCTGTGCAGAGCTCTTCGCGGACGAGCCGGTCGCCCGAGCTCGCCGTGTAGCCTTCGTTGAAGATGAGATAGACGACCGCCAGCACAGCGCGAAGGCGGTCCGGCAGGTCCGATTTCACCGGGAACCCGGTAGGGGATCCCCGCATCGCGGATCTTGCCCTTTGCCCGAACCAGCCGCTGGGCCATCGTCGCCTCGGGCACGAGGAAGGCGCGCGCGACCTCCGCGTGTCGTGAGCCCGCCCAGCAGCCGAAGCGTCAGGGCGACCTGGGCGCCGGTCGCGAGCGCGGGATGACAGCAGGTGAAGATCAGGCGCAGCCGGTCGTCCCGCACGGCGCCCTCCTCGTCGCGGTTCGGTGCTCGCTTGCAGCAGCGTGGCCTGGGCGTGCCGGTCCTCGCGGGACGCCTCGCGGCGGAGTCGGTCGATCGCCCGGTTGCGGGCCGTGGTGATGATCCATCCCGCCGGGCTCGGCGGCAATCCGGCCGACGGCCACCGTTGCACCGCCTCGGTGAACGCATCCTGGACCGCCTCCTCGGCGAGATCGATGTCACCGAAATGGCGGACCAGGACGGCCACCGCGCGGCCGTACTCCTCGCGGAACACACGTTCGATCTCCGAGGCCGAGAGGGCCGGCGGGGCAGGGATCAGTCCGCGGCCTCGCCCCGGAACGGCCGCACCTCGATCGGGAGGGTGGTCGCCCGGGCGTAGCTTGCCGGCCCCACTCGAGCGCGGCGTCGAGATCGGGCGCCTTGATGATCGTGAATCCGCCGATGTGCTCCTTGCCCTCGGCGAACGGGCCGTCGGTCGTGAGTACCTCGCCATCCTGGAGCCGCACGACGGTGGCCGTGCTCGGATCGTGGAGGCCTCCGCCGAACACCCACGCGCCTTTGGCCTCGAGCTCTCGACGCAGCGCGCCGACGTCCCGCATCACCTTCTCCAGGAATTCGGGCGGCGGAACCCCGCCCTCGGGCTGATACATGCTGAGCAGGTACTGTTTCATAACTCCCTCAGTTCGGGCCGCCGGCGCCATGCCGGCTCCTCACCCTCTATACGAACGGCGTTCGGCTGGATCGACACTCGGCCGGCCTTCGATCCACCAGGCTGCCGCTCCCGAGGCGAGCAGGCTCAGGCCCGCCGCGATGAGGATGACCAGGCGAAACGCGGAAACAAACGACTCGGCGATCGCGGCTCGGACTCGTGCGCTCTCCAGAGGGTCCAGGGTTTCGGGCAGCCGGGCGGCCGCGAGCCTCGTGCGCTGACTCTCGAGCGACGCTGTGACCTCTGGCCCCACCCGGAGGTCTGCGAGCCGGCGCTCGAGGTGGCGGTCGAACGCCTGGAGCAGGATCGCCGAGAGAATCGCCACGGAGAGCAAGCCTGCGATCCGCGAAGCGGCGTTGTTGACTCCGGAGGCGATCCCCGCGTTGTGGGCGTCGACAGACCCCATGACGGTCGTCGTCAAAGGAGCCACGCTCGTCGCCATGCCGACGCCCAGGACGACCATTGCCGGAAAGAACGTCGCCCAGTAGCTTCCTCCGACGCCCGGCCTGGCGAAGAGAACAAACCCGGCCGCCGCGATCAGCGGACCGGCGACGAGGGGTTTTTTCGGGCCGAAACGATCCACCAGCCCCCCTGACCAGCGTGACAGGAGGAACATGAGAAGAATGAAGGGCAGCAGCGCGGCGCCGGCCGCCGCGGCCGAGTATTTCTGCACCTGAATCAGATTGAGCGGGAACAGAAAGAAGAGGCTCGCGAGCGCCGCGTACAGGAAGAGCGTCAACACGTTTGCCCCGGTGAAATTGCGCGAACGGAACAACCGCGGGGGCAGCATGGGCGAGCGGCTGCGCCCTTCGACGAAGCCGAACAAAACCAGGGCCAGGACGCCGACCCCGAGCGCTCCGAGCACTCCCGGAGCCCTCCAACTCTCGTCCGACGACTCGATCAACGCGTACACCACACCGCCCAACCCGATTGTGGCAAGGAGCGCACCGGGCCAATCGAGCTGCGCACCCGCCATCTCGTCGCGGCTTTCGGGCACGTGCCATGCGGTGAGGGCGAGCACGGCCGCAGCCAGCGGAATGTTCACGAAGAACGCCCAGCGCCAGGAGAAGTGGTCGACGAGCCAGCCGCCCATCACGGTCCCGATGGCGGCGGTGATGGTCGTGAATCCCGACCAGGTGCCAATCGCCCGACCCCGCTCGTTCTCGGGAAAGGACGCGCTCAGGATCGCGAGGCTGCCGGGCACGAGCAGTGCTCCTCCGATCCCCTGGATCGCGCGGGCGGCGATGAGTTGACGGATGTCGGCCGCGAGCCCGCACCCGACCGAGGCCAGAGCAAACAGCCAAACTCCGATTGAGAAGACGCGCCGGCGGCCGAAGCGGTCCCCGAGGGAGCCTCCGGCCAGAAGAAGGGCTGCGAGAGAAAGAGCGTAGGCTTCGACCACCCACTGGGCGTCCAGCATCGTCGCGTGGAAATCTGCCAGGATCGCCGGGAGGGCGACGTTGACGGCAGTGCCGTCGATGAACGCCATGCTCGACCCGAGGATCGTCGCCGCGAGCACCCAGGGCCCCGACCGGCCGCACGGAGCCACTGCCGGTCGCGATCGTACGATGCCCTCGTCGGAGGGCGGCCGGATGATGCTCGACACAAGTCCATGTTAAGAGATGCCGATGCCGTGATCAGTGCCTCATTCTCGTACGCCGAAAAGGCGGCCCCTACTCCTGAAGCACCCGATGGACGAAGGTTATGGCGATCGAGCCTTCGCCGACCGCGGAGGCGACGCGTTTGACGTTTCCACAGCGCACGTCGCCGACGGCAAAGACTCCGGGGAGGCTCGTTTCGAGGAGATATGGAGACCGGGCGAGCGGCCAACGGGCCGCGGCGAGGTCCTCCGTCGAAAGATCCGGTCCGGTCTTGATGAAGCCGCCATCGTCGAGCGCGACACATGCCTGGAGCCAGCTCGAGCAGGGAACCGCACCGGTCATCGAGAAGACATGCCGGATCTCGTGCGTCGTGACGGCTCCGGTCGTGTCGTCCCGCCAGCTCACGCGCTCGAGACGGGGGGTCCCTTCGAGGGCCACGATTTCCGTCTTCGGGTGGAGGACGATCGATGGATTGGTCTCGATCCGGCGGATCAGATAGCGCGACATGGTCTCCTCGAGGCTGGCTGCCCGGACGAGCACGTGCACGCGCTTTGCCGTCAGGGCCAGGAACACGGCCGCCTGTCCGGCCGAGTTGCCGCCGCCGACGATCACGACTTCCTCGCCGCGGCACAACTGCGACTCGATCGGCGAGGCGCCGTAGTACACGCCCGCCCCTTCGAAGCGTGCCAGGTTCTCGACCTGCAGCTTTCGGTATTGCGCGCCGGTCGCGATGACAACGGTCCGCGCGGGAATGCTTCTGCCGCCCTCGATCTCGATCGCGTAGGGTTTTCTCTCGCACGAGAGCCGCCTGGCTCCCTTCGCAACCATCACGTCGGCGCCGAACTTCTCCGCCTGCGTGAAAGCCCGGGACGCCAGCTCCTGGCCCGAGATGCCGGTCGGAAACCCGAGATAGTTCTCGATCTTGGAGCTCGAGCCGGCTTGTCCGCCGGGCGCCTCGGACTCGAGCAGGAGGACGTCGAGCCCCTCGGAGGCTCCGTAGACCGCCGCCGCGAGGCCGGCCGGCCCCGCCCCGATGATGAGCACGTCGCGCAGGCGGACCGGATCGATTGAATCGTTGAACCCCAGACAATCGGCGATCTCGCCGTTGCTCGGGTTGCGAAGCACGATCTTTTCTCGACAGATGAGCACCGGCACATCGGCCTGGCTGACCTGGAATCGGTCGAGCAGGTCCTGCACTCCCGAATCGGTCTCCAGGTCGATGAACGTGTACGGATGTCCGTTCCGTGTCAAGAACTCCTTGACGCGCAGCGTGGCCTGGCAGAAGTTCGACCCGATGAGCACAACGCTTCCGAACCCGCGGGCAACGAGCTCGACCCGGCGGAGAATGAAGGCTCGCATGAATATGTCTGAGAGCTCGCTGTCTGACTGGACCAGGGCGAGGAAATCGTCCCTCTTCACGTCGATGACGCTTCCCGATTCGCCGACCCGGAGGGTCACGAGGCCCTGCCGTCCCGAGAGCATGTTTGTCTCCCCGGTGAACTGGCCGGGCTTCAAGACCCGGAAGAGCTCGTCGCCGCTGGCGGAGCTCGGAACGATCTCAATGGAGCCCTGGGTGAGGATGAAGAACGACGCCGGCACCTCGCCGGCCGCCACGAGAATCTCCCCGGACTGAACGCTGCGGACGCGGCCATGAGCCGCCACCCGCTCGATTTGTTCCGGCGTCAGGGTGGGAAACTCGTGTTCGTCCGGGGACGAACCCGGCGACGGAAAGGAACCGGTCTGACCGATCGTTGCCGACATGGGCTTGAGCTGGTCCTCGTGACTCTATACGTCGCACCGACTCGATAAGATTCGCCTCAGGGGCGGCGGTCGGCTCGTGAGATCCGAGGCCATCGGTCTATTACTCGGACCCGCCCGGGACGGAGAGGAGATGTCGTGATCGCTCTGACTTTGACGAGCTTCTTGCTGCTCGCGCCGCTTCGGGGCAATGCCGAGGGCGGAGAGAAGAACAAGGGAAAGAGAGACCCCGTGGCACATGCGACCTCGTATCGGACGCTCCAGGTCGACGGTCTTTCGATCTTCTACAGGGAGGCCGGCCCCAAGGACGGACCGGCGCTTCTCCTGCTGCACGGTCTTCCCTCCTCGTCGCGGATGTTCGAGCCTCTCCTTGCACGGCTGTCCGATCGCTATCACCTCGTCGCGCCCGACTATCCGGGCTTCGGACACAGCGACTGGCCGGACCCGAAAAAGTTTGCCTATACGTTCGATCACTACGCCGAGGTCATGAATCACTTAACCGAAGCGCTCGGGCTCGCCCGTTACACGCTCTACATGCAGGACTACGGCGGGCCAGTGGGCTTTCGGATGGCGTTAGCCCATCCGGAGCGGATCGAGGCTCTCATCGTCCAGGACGCCGTGGCGCACAACGAAGGGCTGGGGGCGAACTGGGGACCGCGCCGGGCCTTCTGGGCTGATCGGGCCGCCAATGAAAGCGCGCTTCGCACGAATCTCCTCTCGCTCAAGACGACGCGGACGCGCCACGTCGGCAGTGATCCCAACGTGGAGCGGTACGACCCGGATCTCTGGACCGACGAATTCGCTTTTCTCAACCAGCCCGGCCAAGCCGATATCCAGAGCGACCTCTTCTACGACTACCGCACGAACGTCGACTCATATCCCAAGTGGCAGGCCTGGATGCGTGAGAAGCAGCCCCGGCTTCTCGTCCTGTGGGGCAAGTACGACCTGTCGTTCGAGCTCTCGGAGCCGGAGGCCTATCGCCGCGATGTGCCGAAGGCCGAGGTCCACGTTCTCGATGCGGGCCATTTCGCACTCGATTCCGCGGCGGATCAGATTGCGCAGCTCGTTCGGGACTTCATGGGCCGCGGACGGCGATAGAGTCAAAGGCGCGCGGAGGCGCTGGAGAGTCGCCTCCGGGGCTGAATCTCCGCGAGACGGCGATCAGTATTCGATCGAGGCGTCGTCCGGGTAGCAATAGAGCCAGCGCTCTCCCGGCTCGGCCGAAGAGATCACCGGATGCCCCGTTGCCCGCGCGTGCTTGGTCGCGTGCCGATTCGGAGAGTTATCGCAGCAGCGGGTGCCTCCGCACTCCTGGCACGTCCGAAGATGAACCCAGCTTGCACCGATCTTGACGCAATCTTCGCACTCGTAGGCCTTCGCCTTCCGCACATTCTTGATCGCGCGAATGTGGCTGCAGCCTCCCTCTTTGGCTGCGGCCTCCCCGTCGTTCTCTTTCTTCACCGCTAATCCTCGTCCAGGTACTCCTGGGGAACGTCGTCTTCGGGAACCTGCCGTGTCCGGACTTCACCCTCGTCGGCGTCGGGCGCGTTCTCGACCCCACTGACGATGCCGGCTTCGAACGCCTGGCCTTCCTCGAGAAGCTCCTCGACGCTCTCCGAATCCACGCTCTCGGCTCGCGAGAGCCCTTCCGTGTCGCCCGACTGGCCGCCCGCCTCCGCTCCTAGGCCGCGCGTCGCCGACAACGTGCCCAGGTCCGACTCCACGGTTCCCCGCCGCAGGCGTGCCGCGAGACGCGGCGCCGGTTTCTTGACGAGCTTCTTCCGGGCCGCGGTCTTCGGGCGCCGGGCTTTCGGGCGAGACGCCGGCAGTTTTCGGACGGCGACCGACTTCCGCCGGGCCGTCTTCTTCTTGCGGCCGTCTCTCTTCGTCGTCTTCTTCTTCTTTTTGGCCATAGTGAAACTCTATATCCGGCGTCGACAAACGGGGCGGGGAAGCCGTTAACGCCCGAGTTGCGCCTTGATCTCGGAGAGTATGCTTCCTTCGGCTACGAATTGATCGACGAGAGGAAGTTCGGCTGCGCGTTGCTCACATCTCTGATCTCCACGTCCTCTCGCCGGCTGGCGTCGAGTGGCGAAGGATGCTCTTCAACAAACGTGTCACTGGTTTTGCAAATCTCGTCCTGCACCGCAGCCGGGTTCATCGCCGTGAGTATCTCCTCGCGGTGCTCGCGGCCGCCGCCGCCAGCGCGGATCACGTCGTCGTCACCGGCGATATCACGAACCTCGCGCTCGAGAGCGAGTACGAGGAGGCGCGCCGGCTGCTCGACGGCGTCGCGCGCTCGGTCGAAGTGACGGCCGTTCCCGGCAACCACGACATCTATCTGCCGCCCGTCCAACGCGAGCGTCGCTTTCCTCATCACTTCGGCACGTTCCTTCGAAGCGACCTCCCGGAATTTGCTCTCGACCTGCCCGCCGGCCCGTATCCCGTCGTGAAGCTGCGCGGGCCGGCGGCGATCATCGCGCTGTCGAGCGCCGTGCCGCGGCCTCCGTTCATCGCCGCGGGCTTCGTCGGCACAGCCCAGCTCGCGGCCCTGGGACGGTTGCTCGATCACCCCGAAGTGGCCCGGCGCACGCCCGTGATCCTGATCCATCACCCGCCGGTCGACACGCGGATCCGACTCGCGCAACTTCGCGACGGCCTGGTCGACGCGGCGTCGTTTCGGAAAGTCCTCGCGCCGCTGGCTCGCGGACTGGTGCTCTTCGGCCATCTCCACGTGCGGGTTCGCTGCGTCCTCACGACGGCGGCGGGCGCCCTGGACGTCATCGGCGCCAGCGGCGCCGCACTCGACCACCCGGACTCCTCGGTCCGGGCCGGCTTCAACCTCTACGAAATCGACGACGATGGAGGGGTGGCGACGGTCGAAGCTCGAGTCATCGATCCCTCGGGCGGAGCTCTGCGGCAGACGACGATCGCCGCACGGGCGGGCTGTGCATGAAGTATCGCCGCGTCCTTCTCGTCACTGACCTCGGGGCAGACGTCCGCGAAGAGGTCGCGGCCATCCGGCGCGTCGCGCCGGAGGCCGATTTGCTGCTCGTCGTCGCCCGTTTGCCCGCGCGGAAATTCGCCTGGTTTTCGGGAGAGGCCCCGGGCGATCTCAACGAGGCGGCGACCGGGTCGCTCGACGAGCTGCGACGAGCGACTGCGGGCGCGGCCCGGTCTGTGGAGTTGAAGCTCTCGCCCGAGTTGACGAATGACGGCCTTCTCGAGATCGCGGCCACGTCGGAGATCGACCTTCTCGCGGTCGGGCGGCTGTCGCTGAGGAACCTGGCCGTCGCCGCCGAGTTGCGGAAACGGCGATCCCTGCCCGTGTTGTGGGCTACAGGAGTCCCTGCGAGCAATCGCCCGATCAAAGAACTCATCTGCGTGGCTCTCTCGGGGCGCGCTCGGAGCGCCGTCGCCGCGTTTCTGCGCGACCATGGCGGCCCCGCCCTCCGAGCCACCGTCCTCCTGCCGGAGGCCGAGTTTCCGGGCAACCTCGCCGACGCGTTGAACGTGGCGGGCATCGAGTCCGAGGTGGATCTCGTCGCCCTGAAGGCGGCGTCCGGCCGCCTGTGGAACGGCGAGGGGATGCCGGGCCGCGCTGTCGACCTGGTCGTGCTCGCACGATTTCCGGGGGCCCTGCTGCCGTCGATCCGATGGCCCGCGTCCGTTCTGATCCTGCCTCCCCTGACCGCCTCCGGGCCTGCGCTCCGGCGTGCGATCGACGTGCCCGACCTCGTGGACGAAGGCGGGGTCATCCGCGCCCGCCTGGACTACGCGTCCGGGGTGGGGCGCCGCGACCCGATCCCCGATCAGCGGGTTGCCTTCGTGGCGGCCAGCCGGATCAGGGCCGTCGTCACGACGAGCGAGGGCGATGCCGAGCTGTCGCCGGGTCCCGACGTCGTATCCCTCGGCGTCTTTCGAGTGCCACCGGGCGAAACGCCCGATCCGCTGGCGGCGATCGAAGAGCGGATCGAAGTGGTCCGACCCGGCTCTCGCCCGCTTCTCCTCTTCGATTCGGACCTCGCCGGCGAGGAACTGGCCGCGGTCGCTAGGCTCGGGGGTCCGGAGGCCCCCGAGTCGCTCGCGGTGCGCCTGCGTCCGATGCGAAGCTGCAAGTCGATCCGGGCGCGGCTGAAGATGGCCGGCCTCCCGGGACGGGTCGTCGACGCCAGTGCGGTGCTGGACGAGGGCGAGGCGTTCGACGTGCCGTCGGCGGTCGATCCGGTGCGGCTCGCGCGCGTTGCCTCGAGACTGCGCGCCGCGGGATTCCCGGTCGCGGCGATCGTTCACCGGGGCGAGCACACCCCTTCCACCATCGGTTTCGCGGCGTTGAGAGTGGAAGACCTCGTGTCGACGCAACTGCGATTCGAGCGCCCCGCGCCCGGACCGCCGTCTCTCGCCAGCCGCCTCGAAGCGACGACGGATGCCCCGTTGCTGACCGGCAACCGCATCGAGGTCGAGATGGACAACTCGAAGGCCCGGCGCTGGCTGCTCGAGGCGATCGGAAAGAGCCGGCAGCGCGTCCATCTGCAGGTCTACATGGCTTTGGACGACGACGTGGGCCAGCAGATCGAGGCCGCGCTGGCCGCCGCGGCCGCGCGAGGCGTCACCGTCCGCGTCGTCGTCGACTCGCTGCACGGTCTGCACGGCTCCTTCGGCATGCGAAATCCGCTCCTCGAGCGCCTCGGAAACCGTCCGGGTGTCGACCTCCGGGTCTTGCGGCCAGTCACGGGAGCCCCCTCGCTGGAGGATCTGAAGCAGCGAGATCATCGCAAGGTCGCCGTCATCGACGGCACGCTCGCTCTGCTCGGCGGGCGCAATCTTTCGCACGAGTACTACACCGGCTTCGAGGAAGTGAACCTCACGCCTCAATCGTTGTGGCGCGAAGTGCCGTGGCTGGACGCCGGCGCGCGAGTGGAAGGCCCGGCCGTCGCGGCGTTGGAGCGTTCGTTTCTCCAGACCTGGACCGAGGCGGGAGGCTCCGTCTTCGATGTTGCCGACATTCCGGAGGCCGGCCCCTCGCCAGCGCGCGTCGTCGTCCACCACGGGCTGCGCGATGCCTCGACACTCGAGGCCTACCTTGCACTGATCGAGACCGCGAAGTCGCACGTGTACGCGGTCAACGGCTTTCCACTGATTCTCGAGATCCAGCACGCCCTCCTGCGCGCGCTCAGCCGTGGCGTTCGGGTGCGCGCGCTCTTCGGTAACCTCACGCCGACGCACGGCGGCAAGCGCTTCGAGGGACCATGGGGCACGGCCCGGGTCGCGGCGACGGAGCTGATGCACTCCCGCATCGACAAACTCGTCGCGGCAGGCGGCGAGTGCTACCAGCTCGCGGTGCGCGAGCAGCCGGGCTGGGCTCCGGAGCTCGGCGTCCTGACCCCTCACGTCCACGCGAAGGTCATGAGCGTGGACGGCCGCGTCTGCTCCGTCGGCAGCGCGAATCTCGACATCACGGCCGGCTACTGGGAGAACGAGTTGCTGCTCATCGTGGAAGACCTGACGATCACGCGCGCGCTCGAGGCGCGCATCGATCAACTGACCGAGGGCTCGGCGCGCGTCGATCGCGACGAGCCGGCATGGCGGCAGACCGCGCGGCGCCGCGACTGGATGCGGCACTGGCCTGGTGTGCTGTCCGTCTGAGCGCCCGGGGAGCGCCGATCAACCGGGATCGCCAAACTCGTCGGGGCGACCCTTCGGCCGAAGCGCTGCGATGTAGTGATGAGGGCCGTGCTCGTCCATCGTGTAGCGGGAAGAGTCCCGCCGCTTCGCGGGGCCGAGGAAGGCCAGGAGCGCGCGTGGAACCTCTCGGAGATTCGCGAGTTGGGTGATGGGAATGTCCGCCTGCTGCCACTGGCCTTCCGCGTAGCGATATTCCCTTCCGAAATGCGCCAGGTGTCCCCAGGCCGCCGGGGGCAGACTCGGAATCAGATCGCGAGCGTTGACGTGACGGTACAGCTTCCGTCCCACTTCGCGCGCCGCTTCAGGCAGGGGCTCGCCAGTGACCAACGGCTGGCCGAACGTATAGATCGCCCTCAGCTTGCCGGCGATCTCGCGGTGTTCCGCCGTCCCGGCGAGGGAGAGTGCGAAGAGCACGGCCATGGCGCCGCCGAGGCTGTGGCCCGCCACGTACAGCGCCTCCAGCGGACGTTCGACGCTCTGCCGGGGATCCCGCAGCGACCTCCCCTGCAGGGCGAGATTCAACTCGTCGAGGATGGCCCGGAACGTGGACCGGACGTTTCGAAGCATCCCGGCATGAACGGCCAGCACATGGTCGCCGAGAGTGATCGAGGCTGATCCAACATCCGCGTCTGTGAGCCAGTTGCCGAGATTCGCCGGCTCGGTGCCCCGATAGCAGAGGATCGCCGCGCGGCCACAGCGGCTCTGCACGAGATATGCGGTGGAGAAGATGTGCATCGCGTCCACGATCTGCGCGATGCGCACGCAGGCGCTGCCCTCGAGCCCGAGCCTGGCCACCATCATGGCCACCGTCTCGAGGTCCGCGTAGGCGTAGCCGGCGCATGTCCCGAGGACATGTGCGACTACGGCGTCGCGCCCGACGCCTGCCGACCCGTGCGCCGCAACGAGGTTCCCGACCAGATCCTCGTAAACAGGGAACGGGCGACCGCACGTTTTAGCCGCAAGCCGTTCGACGTCCATCGCTCCTCACGTTTCCTTGTTCGAATTGATGTCGCCGGACTTCTTGATGGCGCGCAGCAGGCGCCAACCGAGATAGAGCCGCTATCAGGTAACCGGCCCCGCCAAATACCGAAACGCCGTCGATCATCGGCGGCGCTTTCATGCTCCAGAGCAGGGAGGAGCCGACGAGCAGCGCGGCGGTCATAACGCCGAGGACCAGGCGGTTGATCACCGGGTCGATGTGACGGTGGTCCAGGTGGACGGAGAAGGTGCCGTCGCGCACACGCCTGAGAACGTCGTCCAGGTCGCGCGGCAAGGACTCCACCAGCCGCTCCCAGTCGCGATAGGCGTGCTGAAGCCGGCCCAGGATGCGCCGGAGCGAGAGTCGCCGGCGCACCATCGTGTTGTAGAACGGCCGGAAGACTTCGGCGAGGCTGAACTCCGGACTCAATCGCTGGGCGGTTCCCTCCAACTCGACCAGCGTGCGCAGGAGCAGCGAGAGCGCCGGGCGGCAACGTGATCGTGTAGCGCCGGATGATTTCAAACAGGCTGTTCATCGCGCCGCTCAGGTCCATGTCCTGGATGGACTGGCCCACGTAGTCGGCGACGAAATCCGTGAGATCGGCGCGCAATTGGTCCCGGGGCGTCGCCGACGGCGCGGAGCCAGGCGAAGGAGTGACTCCTCGAGGTCCACCGCGTTGTGGTTCACCACGGCCATGAGCATGTCGTCGAGGCCGTCCGCCAGCTCTTCATCGAGGCGTCCGACCATGCCGCAGTCGAGCACCCCGACCACGCCGCCGGGCAGGAGCATCAGGTTGCCGGGATGCGGGTCGGCATGGTAGAACGCATCGCGGAAGATCATCTGGAGATACATCGTGGCGCCGCGACGGGCGAACTCATTGAGGTCAGCGCCCGAGGCGGCGAGCGCTGCGGGATCGGTGCCGAGGATGCCGTCCAGCCGTTCCATGGTCAGGACCCGGCGCGTCGAGAACGTCGCGTAAGCGCGGACGGAAATGGACGGTGTCGTCCTGGGCGAAATGTTCGCCGAACTCCTCGAGATTGCGGCGTTCGAAAGTGAAATCCAGCTCGCGCAGAAGGGTGCGGCGGAACTGCCGGACGACCGCCTCGGGCTGGTAGAGACGCAGCTGGGCCGAGTGCTTTTCCGCCAACTCGGCCAGACTGGCGAGAATATCGAGGTCGGGCATGAATCTTGTCCGCGATGCCGGCGTGCTGGACCTTGACGACGACATGCTCGCCCGAGTGCAGCCGGGCCACATGGACCTGGGCGATCGAGGCCGAGGCCAACGGCTCCTCTTTGAATTGCGCGAACAGCGTGGCTCGGCGGCTTGCCGAACTCGGCTTCAACCGTGGCCCGGACCGTGGCGGGCGGATCGGCCGGGGTGTCGGTTTGCAGGTGTGCCAGTTCCCGCGCCAGCTCGGGGCCGACGAGGTCGGGCCGCGTGCTGAGCATCTGGCCGAGCTTGATGAAGGTGGTGCCGAGTTCGGTGAACGCCAGGCGCACACGCTCCTCGATTTTGAGGTCGGGGATATGCTGGCCGTCAACGCTCTGAATTCGATCCTGGATCCACGAGAAATCCACGCCCTTGACCCAATCGGCCAGGCCGTACTTGGCCAGCACGCCGATGATTTCGCCCGTGCGGTGGACGTTCCGTTCCAGGCGAGCTAGTGTGGCCGGTTTCATGTGTTCCTGGGCCCCATAGAGTGGGGGCCTCCAACGATCCAGAGCATGTCATTTTCTCAAGACTCCGTGAAGGGGCCCTGGGGCGGATATCAGAGCAGCGGGCTGACGAGGCGAAGCACGTTCTCGAGCGCCCTCTCCTTCAAGGGCCGTCGGCCCCAGGTCGCACGATCGAGCCGGATGGACTGCACGAGGTAGGTTTGCTGCAGCGCGCGCAACGCTCGCGCAAACTCGGGCCCGTAGATGAAGAGCGTCACCTCGTAGTTGAGCCACAGGCTGCGCATGTCGAGGTTGACCGTTCCAAACATCGACATCGTCTCGTCCACCAGAATCGACTTCGTATGCAGCAAGCCGCCGCGATAGAGCTGGAGTTCCACGCCGACGTCCAGCAGGTCGTCGTAATACGACCGGCTCGCGTACCGGGTCAACAGGGAGTCGACGATTTCCGGGACGATCACCGTGACCTTGACCCCGCGGCAGGCGGCCCCGCGCAGCGCCAGGATCAAGCAATCGTCCGGCACCAGGTACGGTGTGGTGAGCACCAGTTCGTTTTGCGCGGCGTTGATCAGCGCCAGCAGCATTTGCAGCAGGCCATCGCCGCCTTCTCCAGGCCCTGACGGAATGGCCTGGATATCTGCAGGCCCCTGTGGCTGCACCAGGTGAAGCCCGGCGCTGCGGATGAGCTCCTGCAGCGGCTCGCCAGTCTCGAGCAGCCAGTCGCCAATCAAGATCGCGCCAAGAGGGACCACGATTGCGCCCTCGAGGCGGACCATCGCATCCACCCATTGGCCGAACCCGGCATCTGCCTTGAAGTAAGCCGGGTCCACCAGATTCATACTGCCGGTCCACGCCACCTCGCCGTCCACGACGATGATCTTGCGATGCAACCGAAGGTCGGCGCGGCCCACCAGGCCGTGCAGCAGTCCCGCCGGGAGAGCCTCCCGCACCTCGACGCCCGCCTCCCTCAGCCGCCGCGGCTGCCGACCCCGCCACCACGGCCGGGCTCCGAGTGCATCGATGAGCACGCGGCACCGTACGCCCCGTTCGGCCGCGCGGATCAGTGCTTCGAGCACCACGTCCGCCGTGCCGCCCTCATTCCAGATGTAAAACTCCATCAGCACGCTGGTCTTCGCGCTGTCCACGTCGCGAGCGATCGCCTTCAGCACAGCTTGCGTGTCGGCGAACAGCTCAATGCGGCTGCCTCTCACCGTCGGGCTGCCCACCGCGGCCCGACCCAGGCGGTCCAGGCTGCGGGCGGCAGGCGCGTGACGCGGCCAGGCAACCTCGGTCAGGCCGGCCGGGATCGCGGCCTCGGCGATCTTCCGAAAGTCGGTGTGTAAGGTGTCCAGATCGCGTTTTCGCCGGCGACCAATCCGGCGCTCCCCGACGAGGAAATAAGCCAGCCCACCCGCGAGGGGCAGCATCGCCGCGAGGAACAACCACGCAAGGGCGACGCCGCGCACCGGTCGTCGCATGATCACACGCCCGCCAATCACCAGCACGATGAGTACGTGCGCAACGACGATGACGGCGGGCGGCAGCAAATGCGAGCTCATTCTAGAGTGGTCAGAACCGTGCAGGACTCGAACCAGAGGGCTCAAACCTCAATCGTTCCGCGATCGCCCGAGTTTAGCTCCACCCGGGGGTTCCACCTCCTATTGCCAAGGTGAGCGCTCAGCGCAAGAACACGCGCCGGGTTCGCCGCCGCAAATCCCTCCTCCTCCGCCACTCAAGTGCCACGGCTCGAGGATTGTCGCGCGGAAGATGAAAAAAGAGGGCCGCGAAGCAGCGGCCCTCGCCGATTCCTCCTCTGCAACGCTCGGCGTCAGACGTGGGTCTGCCCGAGCTGCTTGAGCGCCCGGCCGGCGGCGGCGGCGTTCTTCTTGAGGATGGCCCCCTTCGCCTTCTGGCGCGCTTGGAACGCCTCATGCCGCTCTTTCATCTTCTTTTCCTGCGTTTCGATCCTCGCCTGGAGCTGGTCGACCTTCTTTTGAAGCTTTGCCTTCCGGTCGGCATGAGCCTTCGAGATTTCGCTCTTGAGCTGCGCGCGATCCGCCTTCATCGCGGCGACATCCTCGTCATGCATCTTCTCTTGCACTTCCCACAGAGCGCGGCGGAACACGACTCCTCCGAGCGCCTCCATCCGGGTGTCGACCGGCGTCGTCCACTCCTCGTCGATTTCCGCGATGACCGCGGCTTTGTTGGGCGTCAGCGATTTCGACACGTCGTCGACGAAATCCTCGCCGACGCGGGCTGTGTCGATGTCGTAGAACGCACCGAATGTCATGCCCGACAGGGCGCCGACGGCCAGCCCCACCGGTCCACCCAACAGCCCGATCAGACTGCCCACGGCCGTCCCGGTGAGCGTGCCGGCCGGCACGTCCTCGTCGAGCTGCTTGACGCTGACGGTGCCGTCCGCACGCTTGACGACCACTGCCCCCGCGTAAATGCTGATGCTGCCTTCCTGCTCGAGCTGCCGGAGGGCCGCTTTGCCTTCGTAGGCCTTCTTCTCGTTGTCAAGAACTACCACTAACATCCGTTCCATGATCCGATCCTCCTTTCAAATTCGGTCAAAAGCCAAATCACTCCAGTTCACCGAGTCTCGGCGTTTCTACAGAGATCCACTCGCGGACGTACTGCGGTAGGTTGCGCAACTCGACTCCTCTTCGCTCGGCTGTCGCCAGAAAGTGGACTGCGTCGAGATCGACGAGCCGCACCTGCTGAAGGTCGAGAGCGACGGGATTCGGCTCCTCGGCAACCCGTGCCTTCAAGTCCTGAACGTCCGGTGAAGCGATCCTCCCGATGAGCATGAGGGTCGTCCCGGAGTCACTGCGGACGTGTTCGATTCTCAGTACCATCGACACGTTGAGAGAGCAACCGCCGTGCCACAGCTAAGTCACGGTGTTTCCAATGGATTACACGACAGGTGCCGTGGCGAATCTCGACAAATGGCGAGCTTCGACACGCCAGCTCGCCCGACCTGCGGACTTATTCGGTCTAGAAGCGATGCTTGTCGATGCGCAGGGATCGAATTTTGGATTCGAGCGTGGAGCGGCTTGCCGGCGAAGCGTCCCTCTCGAAGGAAATGTCAGGTCGCATTCTTTGGCCGGGCTGCCCATTGGTCCTTTTGGCCTCGCATACCCAGCGGCAGCGCGAGGCCAACCCTGTGGTGGGACATTTCGTTTTCCCTGGCCAAATTTGCGAGCATCAGAGCAGCGGCGTCGGCGTAGGAGATGATCATCTCCGGAACGAGGTACGCGAACACGGGCAAGAACAAGGCGCCTGGCAGGGCTCGGCCGAAAACAGGGACTTGAACGGGCAGTCGTTCCAGCGAAATCCGGAGTTTGGCCAGGCCAAGGGGAGGCTGTTCGACCATCGGGCCGGGACAGAGCAGCCGCCAATCCAGACCGGAACTGCGGATGCGTTCGAAATTCACGCGATGCGGCCAGTAGGTGGAGCCGATGCGAGGGAGGTCGACTCCTCTCCGGCCGGAAGCATCGATATCCAGCAGCCCCGCACCTGCAAGGAACCAGCAAGCGGGGCGATCGGAAGTTGATACTGCCTCGAGAATGGTGACGAGCCGATCAATGAGGTTGACGAATGCCTGACCTTCGGTGACAAGACCGGCGGTGTTGATGACTGCATCGTGACCGCGAAGCACCGCGGCCAGATCGCTAATCGAAACCGAACTCAGGTCGCACTGGTGGACTGACACCTTGTCGCGAACCTCCGCTGTCAGCTTCGAGGGTGTACGGACAACGACTGCAACATCATGCCTGGCGGCTATGGCTTGTTGAACAACATGCCTTCCCAGGGAACCCGTTGCGCCGAGGATCACGACTCTTGACATTGAGGAGTTCTCCTATAAGAAAACGAGGGCCGCCAGGCAGCGGCCCTCGCCGATTTGTTCCAGGGCGCAACACGGAGGCCCTTCTGCATTGTCTTTGCTTTCTATGCAGTCGCGGCCGAGAACGCGCGGGCGTCATGACGGATCTGGCCGGAGATGACCGTGCGCGTGATCCCGTTGACGAGAACGGCGACGCCGACCAACGTGCCGATCGCCCAGACCGAGCTGACCGGCCATTGCGCGAGAACCATCACGCCGAGCAGCAGGCTGAACAGAGCGTTGACCAGCAACCCACCGCGGCCGCCCCCCGCGGGCAGTGCGAAGGCCATGAACGTTTCGGAAACGGCCTCGGCGATGAGCATCACACCGAGCACGGCTGTGAGCGTCACGAGGCCGATGCCCGGGGACGCCACCAGGGAAATTCCAGCGATGCCGTAGAGAATGCCGAGCAGGATGTTCAGAAAGAACTTTCCCACCGACCCCGAGGCGAATGCGAAGATGGACTGCGCGACCCCGGCCACGATGAGCGCCGATCCGACGAACAGTGTGGAAGCGGCGGCGGTCGCCAGCGGGTAAATGATCATCACCAGGCCGACGGCCGCGGTGAGGACACCCATGAAGATGCTCCAGCCGGAGCGCTTCGAGACTTCCTGAGAGAGAGTGTTGGTAGCCATTTTGAATTCCTCCTCCTTATTAAATGAGTTGCGTTAGACGTTTGTGTTCGCCAGATTCTTGAGCGCCCGGCCGGCGGCTGCGGCGTTCTTCTGGAGAATCGCCTTCTTCGCCTTCTGGCGCCCCTCGAACGCATCAATCCGCTCGGTCAGCTTCTTATCCTGAGCGTCGATCTTCCCTGTGAGCTGCTCGATCTTCTTCTGGAGCTTCGCCTTGCGTTCCGCGTTGGCCTTCGAGGCCTCGCTCTTAAGCTCGGCGAGGTCCGCCTTCATGGCGGCGATCTCCTCGCGACGGACCTGTTCCTGCACCGCCCAGAGCGCACGGCGGATGACGGTCCCACCGAGCGCCTCCATCCGCGTGTCCACCGGCGTCGTCCACGCTTCGTCGACTTCCGCGACCACCGCGACTTTGTTCGGCGCCAGCAACTTCGACACGTCCTCCACGAAATCCTCGCCAACCTGGAGCGTGTCGGCGTCAAAAAACACGCCGAGCCCCGCGCCGGAGGCGGCGCCGACGAGCATTCCCACCGGTCCGCCCAGCAGTCCGATCAGGCGCCCACCGCGGTCCCCGTGAGCGTGCCGACCGGCGCGGAGTCGTCGACCTGCTTCACGCTGACGGTTCCGTCCGCGTGCTTCAGGATCACCGCCTCCTGGAAAATCGTGAGGTTGCCTTCCGCCTGCAGCTGTTCAAGGGCCGTTTTGCCTTCGTAGGCCTTCTTCTCGTTGTCGAAAACCACCACTAACATCCGTTCCATGATCCGTTCCTCCTTTTGGTTTCGTCACTCGTTCTGGTTTCGGTTACTCGTTAGAGCGCGCTCGTCATCCCTAGAAAGGCAATCGGAGTGCCACACTCAAGCACTTTGCTTTGTTAGGTTTATGCGATTGGCGGGGTGGCGGAACTCGACAAATGGTGAGTTTCGACATGCTCATTCGTCTGAGCCGGGAGAACGCGTGGAGTTAAGGGAACGAGCGGATCAGTCGGTTTTGAACCGATGCTTGTCGATGCGCAGCGACCGGATCTTCGACTCGAGCGTGGAGCGCGGAATACCGAGCCTGGCGGCTGCGCCGTCCGCACCAGCGACGCGGCCGCGGGAGCCGGCCAGCGCGCTTTCGATCAGCTCTTTCTCTTCATTCATGTTCGGCCGGCCCAGAGGACTGGCGCCGCCCCTGCGCCGCCGCGATCCCTTCTCGAACCACGTTTCGTCGACTTCGAGCGTCCCGTCGCACAGGATCACCGCCCGCTCGATGACGTTCTGCAGCTCGCGCACGTTGCCGGGCCAGTCGTACGCCGTGAGCAGATCGATGGTCGCGCGCGGCCGATCGCCGTGATCTTCTTCCCCAGTCGTTGCGGCGTAGCGCTGCGAAGATACTCGACGAGCAGCGGGATGTCTTCGCGCGCGGTCGCGCAGCGGCGGCACCTGGATCGGGAAAACGTTCAGGCGGTAGTAGAGATCGTCGCGGAACGACCCGTCCGACATCGCCCGGTCGAGATCGCGGTTCGTCGCCGCGATCACGCGCACGTCGACCGGGATGGTCTTGGTGCCGCCGACGCGCTCGAATGTCCGCTCCTGCAGAACCCGCAGCAGCGCGACCTGCGTCTCCGGGCGGCAGCTCGCCGACCTCGTCGAGGAAGATGCGTGCCGCCGTCGGCGAGCTCGAACCGGCCGAGGCGGCGCTGCACGGCGCCGGTGAAGGCGCCCTTCTCGTGGCCGAACAGCTCCGACGCGATCAGCGATCGGCGGCATGGCGGCGCAGTTGACCGACACGAACGGCCGTGCGGCCGCGAGCGATCGATTGTGGATGGCGCGGGCGACCAGCTCCTTGCCCGTGCCGGTCTCGCCGGTGATCAGCACCGTCGAATCCGTGCGCCGCCACCTTCGCCACGAGCACCAGAAGCCGGCGCAGCGGCGCCGAAGAGCCGACGATCTCCTCGAACATCGAGGTCTGGGTGATCTCGTCTCGGAGGGCGATGTTCTCCTTGTGGAGCTGATCTTTCAGTTCGCGCAGCTCGTGTTCTGCTCGCTTGCGGTCATCGATGTCCGTGAGCGTTCCATACCATCGGATGACCGCGCCCGTTTCGTTTCGGAGTGCAACGGCGCGCGTCAGGAACCATCGATACTTTCCTTCTGCGTCACGGCCGCGCATTTCCAGTTCGAGGGGATGTCCCACGGCGATCGCCTCGCGCCATTGCTGCATGACGCGGTCGCTATCGTCCGGATGAACCATGCTCGTCCACTTCCAGCCGAGGACGTCGTCTCGGGTGTGACGCATCCGCTGGTACCAGCTCTCCGTCAGGAACTCGAGAGCGCCATCGGGCCCGGCCGTCCAGACGAAAGCCGGGATCGTCTCAAGAATTGTCCGAAGCTCCTGCTCCGTATTCCGGATGGTCTCGTCCGCGCGCCGGGATTCTTCGATGTCGATGCTCGAGCCAAACCACCGAACGACGTTTCCGAGGTGGTCCCGCACCGGCTGGATACGATGCAGCATCCACCGGTACTCACCGTTCGCGAGGCGGACGCGAGACTGGGATTCGATCGGGTCACCACCAGCGATCGATGTCCGAAAGCGGCGGAGATGCTCCTCCAGATCGTCCGGGTGAATGAACTTCGTCCAGCCCCAACCCTCGAGTGCATCGAGCGCGGCGCCGACCTCATCGAGCCAGCGCCGGTTGAAGAAGTCGATGGAGCCATCCGGAGGCCCGCTGCAAATGAATGCGGGGGCCGAGTCGAGCACCACGCGGGAGTCGACGTCCTGTTGCTTCATGGCATCAGGCAAGTTCGCAGTCCGCCGGTTGTCGCTTCATCACAGCCGGCGTCCCAGATGCGACATCATGCTTCCGATCGGTTTCAACGTAAAGGGATGCTCGGTGCCGTGCCCAGCGGCGGTAGCCCGTCACCCTGGAGCCCGCGTGCGATGGAGGTTACGTTCCAGGCGAAGACCCGCTCCTCATTCTCGGAACCGCCGTCGCGCCTTGGCCGCTATCTGGGCGTCGGTCATCTTGTCGGCGGTTTCGACGCCGACGATGGCCTTGCCGCGACCCGCATCCTGGAGGCGCTTCTCCACCTCGTGCTTCGCCTCGCCGGGGCCGAGGATCAGAATGGACCGGGCGTCGCGCAGCGCCGCGACGACCTTGTCGTAATACTGGTGGAGGTGTCCTTCGAAGCGCTTGTCCCGGGAATCTTCTGCGCCCCCCTCGCTCGCAGAGTATCGGATGTGCTTCTCCATACCTGAAGGAATGCGCGTCAGGTCTTCGGTGTCGCCGGTGACGGCCGCGATCACAGCCTGCCGGTGATCGATCCACAGGGCAACGTCTCGCTGCATAGGCCGGAATCTACTCCCATCTCCGAGCGCGCTCAAAAGGCTTTCACCAACGGGCATCATGGCCGGCGGGACCCGGACGCACGGCTCACGAGCAAGGGACAGTCGGAAGGCAGCTTCATCGGAGACCTTGCCGTGCAGCACCAGACGGGCCGATCGGGCAGTGTCCATCGTCATCCGGCGCCGCCGGTCACCTCCCCGGAACGAACTTCTCGTAGAGCGGTTCGCCGGTCGCCACGTCCTCGCCGAAGAGCTCGAGGTACTCGACCCCTGGCGGGAAGGAGCCTTCTTTCGATTGGACGAACAACTTTCGGAGGATTCCGTCGTGGCCGCCGATAGGAGCAATCGTCACCGGGCACTCATTGAGCATGCGAACAGCGAGACGCCGTTTCCGGGCAGCCTTGAAGGCCATCACGTAGGTGCCGGGTGTATCGCCCGGCGTGACGTCGACGCCGTAGGCCCGGTCCCGCTCCAGCTTGGTCAGCTCCTCGCGCTTATCGTTCTCGCCATTCAAGAGCCAATAGGCGGCGACGGGGCTGGCGGCCTCGAAATCGCCCGACGGCCCGCGGTTGGCGTCGTACACAACGATGTTGGCGTTCTTGCTCCGCTCGATGACAAAGAGGTGGTTTGGACAGGGCTCCCCGGAAGCGACCAGCACGAGCGCCAGGAGCGACATCAGCGCCATATCGTCACCGGAGAGCCAGCGGGTTTGGAGTCGGTTCGGCGATTCTCCTCAACGTGTTGCGGTCGCGGTGGTCGAACAGCTCGTCGCGCCCCCGAATGGCCATCATCGTGTGCTGATCATAGGACCACCTGCCGTCGGGATGGATCGTCACTCGAATGTGGAACTCCTCCGTACGGAAGGCGTCATCGAGAAACGGGTTTGAGCAAATGCCAAACGTCGTCGCGCCGCGCTTCGCCCGCACCTCGAAGTCGGTGGCTTGAGGCTCCGCCGTTCCTCCGGCCATCGCGACCTGCGCACGCGGGATTGCAAGCATCTGCACGACTGTCTTGGTCGCCGGCTCCCACAGCCAGTAGCCGACCTGATCATGGAAGGTCTCCACCTCGCCCGGCTTCACGATGTGCGTGTGGTACCGCAGGCCGTAGAAGAGCTGCGGGCCGTTCGTTTGCGGGTCGATCGGTTGGAGGTCGATGCGCTCGACATAGCGGTTCTCCCCGGTGCCCTCAGAGACCGGGTGCTCGTCGGTGCCGAAGTCGCTCGCCCACACGCCCGCAATCGCCCGCAGCGGGCCGAGGTTGGCAAGCGTGTCAGGGTCCACGTGGCCCGGCTCGGTGTAGATGTCATCGGGCGAGCCCGCTTTCATCGTAAGGACACTTCCGGCGCACTTTTTGAGACGGAAAACGGCGTCACTGACTTGGGGGCGGGAAGCTTGATGACCTGGTTGAAGGCTTGAATCTCGTGCACTTTCTGCCGGTCGAGGGGCCGCGCCCGATCAGTGGCTCTCTCCGAATTTCTCGTCTTGCTCATGGCCTTCTCCTTTCTCTTGGAACCTTGTGTCAACGGTCTCCGTAAACGGGAATGGCCGCTCCGTGGATGACCCTGGCGTCGTCGCTGCAGAGGAAAAGGATCACCCGCGCGATCTCCTCGGGCTTCGGCCACTTCGAAAAGTCCGCTTTGAGCATCGCCCTGCGATTGACCTCCGTGTCGATGATGCTCGGGAGGACCGAGTTTGCGCGCACACCCGTGCCCTGGAGGTCGGCGGCCAGAGAGTTGATCATGGCGAGAGCCGCGGCTTTCGAGGCAGCGTAGGCGGCTTCGCCGGCGCCCTGATCGAGGGCAGCCTTCGACGCAACGTTCACGATCGCCCCGTGTCCCTGCTTGAGCATGACCCGCGCGGCGGCGCGCGAAAGCATGTAGCCCGATCGCAGATTCAGGTTGAGCATCGAGTCAAAGACTTTCGTTTCGAGATCCCAAAGCTTCGCGCCTCCGGCATAGCCGCCCACGGTATTCACCAGGGCATCGAGGCACCCATGGCTCTCGAAGACCTCGTTCACGAGCGCCGTCACCGCACTTTCGTCGGTGACGTCGACCCTTTCCCCGTCGAGCCTTGCCGCGTGCGCGCCAGCCTCGCCCGTGAGAACGTCGAATTCCTCCTGCTTCCGATATGTCACCACGACGCTGGCGCCCTCCTCGAGAAAGGCCAGGCTCACCGAATGCCCCAGTCCGCCCGTGCCCCCGGCCACCAGGACCACTTTCCCCGAGAAGGCTGCAGTCATCGCAAGATCGCCTCTCTCAATTCAGGTCGAAAACCAGGACCTCGGCTGCTGTCGAGCCATCCCCACTGCGTGTGGCCCCGCTCGCCGGCTCGTCGAATCTCGATCACTTCCTGCCTTCAGCCGCCATCTCGATGATCGACGCGACCGCCTGCGGCTGGGACACATAGATGGAGTGACTGCCCTTGGCCTCGACGACCTTCGCGCCGGCGCGCTGGGACATCAGGCGCTGGGCAGGCGGGGGGATCATCTTGTCGTCCGTGGAGACCAGGTACCAGCTCGGTTTGGCCTTCCAGGCGGGCTGGCTGATCGCGCCACCGAGCGCTTCCAACCCCCAAGGGACCTGGGAATCGGCCATGAATGCAGCCGTCTCCGCATCCACGTCGCCGGCAAACGAGGCCGGGAACTTAGCCCTGTCGAGAAGGAGATAGCCGTCCTGCGGCGGCAGGATCGGCGGCACAGGCGCGCCCGGAGGAGGGTCCTTGATGAGCGAGGAGACTGACTCGCCCTTGTCAGGAGCAAAAGCGGCTATGTAGACGAGCCTTGCGACCTTCGGGTCGTTGCCTGCCTCGGTGATCACGGCCCCACCATAGGAGTGGCCCACGAGGACAACAGGTCCGTTCTGCGCGGCGATGACGCGCCGGGTTACTGCGACATCGTCGGCCAGAGAAATCGTTGGATTCTGAACGACGCTGACGGTGTAGCCGTCTTTCTTCAGGATCCTGTAGACGGGCTCCCACCCGGACCCATCCACGAAGCCACCGTGAACCAGGACGATGTTCCTCACCTTTGCCGATTCGCTTGCCTGTGCCATGAGAACCTCTCCCTTCAACTCTTGAGAAACGCGAGCAGATCCGCGTTGATCTGGTCCTTGTTTGTCGACACATGCCGTGCGGCAGGCCTGGTAGATCTTGAGCGTGGAGCCCTTGACGAGCTTGGCCGAGAGCATCGCCGAGTCGGCGATCGGGACGATCTGGTCGTCGTCGCCGTGCATGATGAGCGTCGGGACGTCGATCTTCTTGAGGTCCTCGGTGAAGTCGGTCTCGGAGAAGGCCTTGATGCAGAAGTAGGCGGCCGGGAAGCCGCACATCATGGCCCTGCATCCAGAAGGAATCGCGCAGCGCCCTCGGAAACCTTTGCGCCGGGGCGGTTGAAGCCGTAGAAGGGCATCGCAGAGGTCTTTCCAGAACTTCGAGCGATCGGCGACGACCGCCGGCGCGAATCTGGTCGAAGACCTCCATCGGCAGTGCCGCCGGGATTGGCCGCGCGTCTTCAGCATCAGCGGCGGTACCGCGCCGATCAGCACGGCCTTGGCCACGCGCTTCGGTGCCGTGGCGGCCGATGTAGCGAGCGACCTCGCCGCCGCCCGTGGAGTGGCCGACATGGATCGCGTTCTTCAGGTCGAGCGCTTCGATGAGCGCCGCGAGGTCGTCGGCGTAGGTGTCCATGTCGTTGCCGTCCCAGGGCTGGCTCGAACGGCCGTGGCCGCGGCGGTCGTGGGCGATGCAGCGGTAGCCGCGGGAGGCCAGGAAGAACATCTGGTCTTCGAAGGCGTCCGCGGTGAGCGGCCAGCCATGGCTGAAGACCACGGGCTGTCCCTTGCCCCAGTCCTTGTAGTAGATCTGTGTGCCGTCTTTGGTCGTGATGGTTGCCACAAAACTCTCCTTAGTTGCGGTGTGAAAAGGTCAGAGGAAGCTCCAGTGCCCGGGCGCCACCCCTTCTCATTGTGCCGGCCGCTTCAACGGAGCGGCAGATTCATTGAACCTTCTTATCGACCTCGCTTCCGGGCAACTCTGAGCGAGTTACTCACGGTGACCTCGGCTGCGTGGAGACGTGTCACGGTGAGGTCCTGAATCTGGAGGGACTTGAATTTGGCGCTCCCGACAAGGACGCGCCAGATCGCCAACCGACCGATGGTCAATGCGCCGAGGGCGAATGCGCCTACAGCGACCGCGCCAATCGCGGTGACCATCACGGCCACGCCGCGGAAGCCCAGAGAGTTCGAACTACCGAGCTTCTTCATGGGCACACTGCAGATTCTTCTTGATCCCGATCGGATTCTATATCGCGCCGCACTTTGAGCGCGGGCGCCCTGCAGGCTGGCTCCGTGCAAAGAAGCCTGTGAAGAAGCTCGGCTTGCTGCCGAACGCCGAGGTCTCCTACCGTCCCGCGTCCTTGTCGCGGCGGACGATGACTTTCTGGCCGCGGATCGTGGCGCCGCGCAGAGCGCGGATGACGTTCTCGGCGATGGATTCGGGCACCTCGACCAGGGAAAAGCGCTCGGCGATTTGAATCGAGCCGATTTCGTTCGGCCGCACCTTCGCGGCGTTGGCGATTGCGCCGACGAGATCTCCGGGCTTGACGTTGGCGGCGCGGCCGGCGCTGATGAAGATGCGCGCGGCGTTGCCCGGGTCTCGCCCACCGGAGCGGTACTTGCCGGGCTTGCCAAATTTGCCGGGACTGGCCTCCCGGCGAGGCGGGGGAGCCGCGACGGCCGGGATCTCGTGCTCGTCGCTGGCTGAGCCCGAGCCGGTCGCCGACGGGTCCGCGAGCTTGACTGCGGCCGCCGCCACGTCCATCGGGTCGAACTCCTCGGCAAGCGACTCGACGACGACGCGATAGGCGTCGAGACCTCCGGCGAGAAGCGACTCGCGCAGAGACGCGCGGGTGAGCTCGAGGCGCTTGGCGCGCAGGTCGGCGACCGTCGGGACGCTTCCGATCTCGATTTTCTGCTTCGTCATGCGCTCGATGTTCTTGAGCTGCCAGTGCTCGCGCGGCTCGGCCAGGGTGATGGCCACGCCCTCGCGCCCCGCGCGTCCCGTCCGGCCGATGCGGTGGACGTAGACGTCGGGGGAGGAGGGGACGTCGTAGTTGACGACATGCGAGAGGTGGCCGATGTCGAGGCCTCGCGCCGCGACGTCGGTCGCGACGACGAGCTCGAGCGTGCCCGACCGCAGCTTCTTCATGACGCGGTCGCGCTGGTCCTGCGACATGCCGCCGTGCAGAGACTCGACCCGGAGGCCTCGCCCTTTCAGGCTCTCCGTCAGGTCGTCGACCTCGAGCCGCGTCCGGCAGAAGACGAGGGCCGCCGTCGGAGTCTCGAGGTCGAGCACCCGCCCGAGCGCGGCGCGCTTGTGGCCGCGCGCGACGACGTACGCCGTCTGGCGGACCTTCGGCATCTTTCCGGCGGCCGTGGTTTCTCGGGCGATCGCGATGCGGACCGGGTCGTTCATGTGGCGCGCCGCGATCGAGGAGATCCGCGGGGGGAGTGTCGCGGAGAAGAGCGCCGTCTGCTTCTCCTTCGGTGTTGCCGCGAGAATCGCGTCGAGGTCCTCGGCGAAGCCCATGTCGAGCATCTCGTCGGCCTCGTCGAGGATGAGCGTCCGAAGCTGGTCGAGGCGCAGCGTCTTGCGGTTCACGTGGTCGATGGCTCGCCCCGGCGTCGCGACGACGACGTCGACGCCGCGCTTCAAGGCCTTGAGCTGCGCGTCCATCGAGGCGCCGCCGTAGACCGGAAGGACGCGGACGTTCAACTGCTTGCCGTAGCGGTGGACAGCCTCGGCGAGCTGCATGGCGAGCTCGCGGGTGGGAACGAGAATGAGGGCCACCGGGGCGGCCCCGGCCCCGCGAACTGGCTCGATGGCAATGCTCTGCAGGATGGGCAGAGCGAAGGCCGCCGTCTTCCCGGTTCCGGTCGCCGCCTGCGCGAAGACGTCGCGACCTTCGATGAGCGGCGGGATCGCCTGGCTCTGGATCGGAGTGGGCTCCTCGTAGCCGAGCGCGTCGAGAGCGCGCAGGAGCCGCTCGTCGAGCCCCAGGGAGGAGAAGGCGGGGGCGGGCGTCTCGCGCATGACGCCATTCTGTCCCAAGTGCTCTTTCTTCTATGATGCCCCGCCAGAGGTCATACATGAGGCAAACGACTCGATCCACCGCCGGATTCCTCTCTCTCGGCGTGCTTGCCCTCGTGGCGCTGGGCCAGGAGGGCGCGGCGCCGCCCCTGGCCCGCCGCGTCCCCTTCGAGGAGACGTTCCACGGCGTCACGCTGACGGACCCGTACCACTGGCTGGAGGATTTCGACGCCGCCGACGCGAGCGCCTTCATCGACGCGGAAGATCGGTTCGCGCGCGCCTTTCTCGCGCGGTCGCCCGGCCAGGACTATCTCCGCCGCCGGCTCTCGGAGCTGACGCGAACCGACAGCCTGAGCGTTCCCTCCGTCGAAGGCGGCCGCTACTTCTACACCCGATCGCGGGCGGACGCGGACCTGCCCGTCATCTGCGTTCGAAAGGGGTTCGAGGGCGCCGAGGAGATCCTGCTCGACCCCGCGACGCTGTCCGCCGATCACACGGCCAATGCCCAGCTCATGGACATCTCCCGCGACGGCAAGCTCGTCGCCTATCTGCTCCGGCAGTCGGGCCAGGACGAAGTCGAGATCCGTTTCAAGGACGTGGATTCCCGCGCGGACCTGCCGGACCGGCTGCCGAAGGCCCTTTACGGCAACGTCGCGTTCTTGCCGGACCGCTCCGGCCTCTACTACGCGCGCCGGTCGAGGAAGGAAGGATCGCGGATCCTCTTCCATCGCCTCGGCACGGCGCCCGAAACGGACCAGGAGGTCTTCGGGAAGGGCCTGGGGCCCAGCGTCTTCCTGAGCTGCGAGGTGACGAGCGACGGGCGCTGGCTGATCGTGGACGCGCAGCAGGGTTGGGCGAAATCGGAGATCTGGTACGGGGACATCGCGAAGAAGGAGCCGCTGCGCTCCCTGACGTCGGGCATCGAGGAGCAATTCCAGGTGCGGATGGCGGGCAAGGACACGCTCGTCATGGAGACGAGCTGGAAAGCGCCGAAGGGCCGGGTGCTCCTCGTTTCCCTCGACAGCCCCGCGCCCGAGAAGTGGCGGGAGATCGTGCCCGAGTCGCAGGACAGCATCAGCGGTGACGTCGGTCATCGGCGGGAAGCTGTTCGTCTCCTACCTCCACGACGTGCGCCTGAAGATCGCCGCGTTCTCGCTCGACGGAAAGCCGCTGGGCGAGGTCGCCTTGCCCGGTCCCGTCTCCGGAGGGATCTCCGGAGACTGGGACCGAGACGAGGGGTTCCTCTCCTTCCAGTCCTTCACGGCGCCGGGCGAGATCTGGAGCTACCGCGCCTCGACGGGGGAGAAGAAGCTGTGGTTCGCGCGGAAGGTGCCGGTCGACAGGGATGCCTTCGAGGTGCGCCAGGAATGGTTCGCGTCCAAAGACGGGACGCGGGTGCCCATGTATCTCGTTCACAAGAAGGGGCTGGCGCAGGACGGCGAGCGGCCCGTGCTGCTCACGGGCTACGGCGGCTTCAACGTCAGCCTCGCGCCGGGCTTCAGTCCCCTGGCGATTCTCTGGGCGGAGCTGGGCGGCGTCTGGGCGCGGCCCAACCTGCGGGGCGGGTCGGAGTTCGGAGAGGAATGGCACAAGGCCGGGATGCTGGCCAACAAGCAGAATGTCTTCGACGACTTCATCGCGGCCGCCGAATGGCTGGTCAAGAACAAGGTCACGAGCCCCGCGCGCCTGGCCATCTCCGGAACGAGCAACGGCGGCCTCCTGATGGGAGCCGCGCTCACGCAGCGTCCCGACCTCTTCCGGGCGGTGTACTGCGGGTACCCGGACCTCGACATGGTCCGCTACTACCGGTACACGAAGAACAACAACGCGCCGGCGCTGCTCGAATACGGCGACGGCTCCGTCGCGGCCCAGTTCCCGTTCCTGCGCTCCTGGTCTCCCTACGAGCGGGTGAGCGAGGGGACGAAGTACCCGGCGGTTCTCTTCACGACGGGCGAAGGCGACACCCGGGTGCCCCCGCAGCAGGCCGTCAAGATGGCGGCGAAGCTGCAGTGGGCCACGCGTTCCGGCCTGCCCGTGCTCCTGCGGTTCGACCGCAAGTCCGGCCACGCCGGAGGCCGGCCGCAGTCGAAGGTGATCGAGGACCTGGCGGCCGAGCAGGCGTTCTTGCTCAACGAGCTGCGGGTCCCGGTCCCGCCGGCCGCCGCTCCGCCGAGGTGATCGGCTACTGAGGCCGGCTCAGCAGGTCCGGAAGCTGTCGAAGAATTGACGGTGCCCGGCCAGGATGCGCTGCCTGGCCGCCGGATCGGGATCGAGAGACCAGACACCGCTCTCGTGCGTTCCGCCGAGGAGGATGCCGTCGGAGCGCGGGAACATGTAGAGGTCGCCGGGAATTGCGGCGTATTGGACCTCCGGCTGGGGCAGCAGAAACGTGAGCTGACCCTTGACCGGGATGAGCTCCTCGTCGCCGAAGAGGGCCCTGGCGCCGAGGCCCGTGCAGTTGACGATGACGCGCTCCGGCAGGGCGCGCAGAGACTCGCGATCGCGAAATTCGGCCACGCGGACCGTGGCGCCGGCCGCTCGGACCTCGTCGAGCATCGCCGCCAGGTAAATCGGCGGTTCGATCAACATGCCGTCGAACTGCCGGACGTGCTCGAAGCCCGAGAACGGGTGCTCCGACGGCGAGAGATCTCGGAGCTCCGGCAGCATCGCGGCCAGAGGCCCCTGGCGCCCGAGGAGGCCCGTCTCGGGCCAGGCCTGGTTCGAGAGCAGGTAGTTGCGCAT
The DNA here is from genome assembly GCA_963739435.1 of uncultured Acidobacteriota bacterium. Classification (GTDB taxonomy): domain Bacteria; phylum Acidobacteriota; class Thermoanaerobaculia; order UBA5066; family Gp7-AA6; genus CAVUAN01. The sequence continues at coordinate 277,160 of CAVUAN010000016.1, read as the reverse complement.
CCAGCGCACGCCGTAACGAGAGCCGACGAGAATCTGGTAGCGGCGGTACGCGAACTCGGAGGCGGCGACGAACTGCTTCATGAATTCCGGCGTCCGGCGGCCGGAATCGGACACGAGGAACGGGAACCACTGCCCGCCGGCGACGTTCGACGTCGTGTTCGGCGGGAGGTCCTTGGCGTAGATCGTGACCGTGCGCCCGGTCTCCTGGAGGAGCCGCGCGGTGGCGAGACCTACCGCGCCGCATCCCAGGACGGCGACGGCGCCGCGGTATTCGGGCGGGAGCATGTCCACGGCGAGACGCGCCGTTCCCCAGGAGAGAGTGATGCCTCCGCCGCCATGCCCGTAGTTGTGGATCACGACGAGGTCTCCGATCCGCTCCGTGGCAACGACGAAGCCGGAGGGCCTGAAGGGTCGCAATCCGGCGACGGTCCGGATCTCCCGTTCGGGCGACACCCGGACCGGAGGCAGCGCACAGCCAGCGGGCAGGAGTGTGCCCGGGATCAACTCGCTCGAGCGCGCGGAGCGCGTTGTCCGGCAGCCGGACAACGCGAGGACAGCCGCGGAAGCTGCGGCCGACTGAAGCAGGTCGCGGCGGTTCAGCGCGCCCATTTCCCGGCTAGCGCAGCTCGACGCGGCCCTTCGGGCTGTCCACCGTGGCAATGAGAGCAGGCGCCGGCGCCTGCGCCACCTTCATGTCGAGGCCGAGATCTCGCAAGATCCGCTGAACCCGCTGTGCATCGGGATGCTCGGCGCGCAGCGCGGTGAGTCTCGCTCCTGCCGCGGCGGTCTGTGCCGGGTGGGGCGATTTCCCCCAGTCGATGAAGAAGGGGACGATGCCGTCGCCCTGGGCCGGCTCGGGGCTCGTGAATCGCCAGGTGAGCAGAACGCCGTCGGGGCGCTTCCGGCTCCCCGAGCCGATGGGCCCGAGCTTCACGCCATGGCGCGTGGCCTCGGCCACGAGGCCTTCGAGGTCCTGCGTCCTGGCCGCCCAGCCGGCCAGTCGGGGAGCCTTCAAGCTGTCGATGCCGAAGCGTCTCGGGGCCGGCGGGCCTGGGTTGTTCAGGATCCGGGCCGATGATCTCGAGATAGCTCGTCGGCCCCAGCGCAACCAGCGCGTTGCGCGTTCCCATGCCGGGATGCTGGCCTCCGGGCGTCGCCCGAATTCCCAGCAGCTTTTCGATGGTGTCGATACCGACGTTCAAGTCCGGCGTCGCGTAGACCAGATGATCGACGCGGCTGGCGGCATCGGCCGTCCCTTTCGGCTCCGCACTTTCCAAGCAACCCACGATACAGAAGAAGACCGCCATTGCGGCGAAGGTGGGCTTTTTCATGTCGTCTCCCTTGATGCTCCTCGAGGAGAAGAGATTATCGTAGGGTGACCGTGTTGGACGCTCTACGGAATCCGGGGTCCCTGGCAAGCCGGGTCGCGTCGGTCGATGTCATCCGCGGCGCCGTCATGCTGTTGATGGCGATCGACCACGTGCGGCTGTACCTGAGCAACGCGAGCTTCGACCCGATGGATCTATCGCACACGACCGCGCCCCTCTTCCTGACGCGGTGGATCACGCATTTCTGCGCGCCGGCGTTCGTCTTCCTGGCGGGGTCGGCGGCGTTCCTGCGCGGAAGAAAGACGGGCGCCGCCTCGCTCTCCCGCTTTCTTCTCGTGCGTGGGATCTGGCTCATCTTGCTCGAGATGACGGTCGTGCGGCTGGGATGGACATTCAACTTCGACTACCGGCATTACGTGCTCGCCGGGATCCTCTGGATGATCGGTTGGTGCATGATCGGGCTGGCGGGGCTGGTCTTCTTTCCGACGGCGGTGGTCGGGGCGTTCGGGCTGGTCGTCATCTTCGGCCACAACCTGCTCGACCATTTCCTGCAACCGCACATGGAGGCGATCCAGTCCAGCTCGCTCAAGTGGCTCTGGCAGGTGCTCTATCTCGGCTGGACGGTGCCCCTCGGCGACGTGACGGTCCTCGCGGTGCTGTACTCATTCGTTCCATGGATCGGAGTCATCGCCGCGGGGTATTCCTTCGGGGCGGTCCTGACGTGGCCTGAGGGGCAGAGGCGAAAGGCGTGCATCTCGATCGGCCTGGCCTCGATCGCTCTGTTTCTGGCTCTCCGCGGGTGGAACGTGTATGGAAACCCATCGCCCTGGAAGCCGCAGGCGTCGGCGGCATTCACCGTTCTGTCGTTTATCAACACGCGCAAGTACCCGGCGTCTCTCTTGTTCCTGTTGATGACGCTCGGACCGACCATCCTGGCCATTCCCCTGGCCGAGCGGATGCGGGGACGTGTCGGCGCTTTCCTGGAGACATTCGGGCGTGTGCCGCTCTTCTTCTACGTGCTCCACATCTGGCTCGCGCATCTGCTGGCGGCCCTGCTGTCCCTCATCCGCTACGGCTCCGTGATTCCATGGATGTTCGCGAACCACCCATTCCTGCCCGGGCCGCACCCCGACGGCTATGGTTACGGGCTCGGCGCCGTGTGGCTCGCGACCGCGATCGTGATTGCAGTGCTCTATGCGCCGTGCCGCTGGTTTGCAGCCCGGAAGGCCAGGAACCCGGGCAGCCTGCTCAGCTTTCTTTGATCGAGCCTTTTCACGGTGTCGAGACCAGCGGCAGCTCGATGAAGCTCGCCTGGTCGGGCGCGTGGTAGATCCGCTGGACGGCCTTCCGGTAGTCCGCGGGCTTGGCCCAGAAGATGTTCGGCACGAAGGTCTGCGGGTTGCGGTCGTAGAGCGGGAACCAGCTCGACTGGACCTGCACCATGATCCGGTGGCCCGGCAGGAAGACGTGGTTCGCCGTCGGCAGGGCGAAGCGGTACGGCAGGGGCTTGTCGGGCGCGATGGGTTTGGCCGTCTCCAGGCTCTCGCGGTAGCGGCCGCGGAAGATGTCGGCCGAGACCATCAGCTGATAGCCGCCCATGGCCGGGTCGGCTGGCCACCTCGTCGGGATAGACGTCGATGAGCTTGACGACCCAGTCGGAGTCGGTGCCGCTGGTCGAGGCGACGAGATTCGCGATCGGCTGCCCGCTGATCTTCACCGGCGCGGTCAGGGCGTCGGAGACGAAGACCGCGACGTCCGGGCGGCCCGACGCTTCGCGCTGGTCGTCGACGAGCCACTCGCGCCAGGTCTTGCCCTTGTCGTAGCTCGATGGGTCGACGGGGCGCGCGATGAAGGGCACGGGCTTGGCTGGGTCGGAGACGTACTCGTCGAACGGCGCGTCGCCCGGCTTCGGCGCGGCGAAGCCGGCCTTCGAGCCCGCGGCGAGATAGAGCGGCGTCGGTTTGATCGAGCAGCCGCTCGGCGCAGCCGGCGGGCCAGGCGGGCAGCCGCCGCCAGATGTTCGTCCCGGTCTCGAACGCGATGACCGGGGAAGGGCCACTGGCGGCGCGCCGTCCTTCAGGTACTGGTCGAGGAACGGACGCAGGATCTCGCGGCGGAAGGTCAGCGCCGTGTCGCTGTCGAACTTGATCGCGCCGAGCGCGCTGCCGTCGCCGATCTCCTGGCCGTGATGCCAGGGGCCCATGACCAGGAACACCTTGTCGTTGCCGGTGTCTTTCGGCTTGATCGCCTTGTAGACGGCGATGGCGCCGTAGATGTCCTCCTGGTCCCAGAGGCTGTGGACCAGCATCACCGGCACCTTCAGCGGCTCGGCGGCCAGCAGCTTGTCCACCGCCTGGTCGCGCCAGAAGGCGTCGTAGCTCGGGTGCTCGAGGATCTTGCGCCAGAAGCCGACCTGCTCGAGCCCGCGGCGGCGGCCGAGCTCGCCCGCCGATCCCGCCTGCATGAACATGTCGTAGTCGTCGAAGTGGCTCGTCCACCACTTGGCTTTCGAGTCGCGCGTCGCCTCCTGCTCGTAGATGTAGGGCATCTTCTGCTCGCGGAAGGCGCCGTTGTGGAACCAGTCGTCGCCCATCCAGCCGTCGACCATGGGGTTCATCGGCACGGACACCTTGAGGGCCGGGTGCGGATTGACGAGCGCCATCAGCGGCAGGAAGCCGTCGTAGGAGATGCCGAGGATGCCGACCTTGCCGTTGCTCTCCGGGACGTTCTTCACCAGCCAGTCGATCGTGTCGTAGGTGTCGGTGGCGTGATCGACCGGCGTCGGGTTCTGCGGCCCGTGCAGCGGGCGGTTCATCACGTAGTCGCCCTCGGAGCCGTGCTTGCCGCGGACGTCCTGGACCACGCGGATGTAGCCGCCCTCGACGATGACGTCGGTGGCGTTGTCGTAGCCCTGCAGGATCGGACCGAGATGCGCGCTCTCGGCGTGGGTCGTGAGCGCCGTGGCGTCGTAGGGTGTGCGCGTCAGGAGGATCGGCGCGCCCTTCGCGCCTCTTGGGACGAGGATGACCGTGTGGAGCTTCACGCCGTCGCGCATGGGGATCATCACGTCGCGCCGGACGTAGTCGAAGCTCCCGGTCGCGGGCTCCAGCTTTGCGCGGCGTCTCGCTCGGCAGGGCGGGATACTTCGCGGGCGGAGCGGCGGGTGACGCCGGCTGGCCCGCCGACGGGCCGGCGAGCAGCAGGGCGCCGAGCGCCGGCGCGACAAGGGTCCAGGTGCGAACAGGGCCAATCGTCCTCATAGTGGGGGTTCTCCTCGGGGCGAAGGATATGCGAAGAGCGGAGGCGCCCTTAGACTACGGATCGTGCCTCGCATCCGTTCTGCGAAGGGACGGTCACGGCCCGTCACGTTCGCCGTCGCCCGGCGGCTCGCCCTGGCCCTGCCCGGAGTGACCGAAGGCACGTCTTACGGGACGCCTGCTTGCAAGGTCGCCGAAAAATTCTTCTTCCGCCTGCGCGAAGATGGCGCGTCTCTGGCCATCAAGATCGACTTCGACACCCGCGAGGCGCTGTTGCAGGCCAACCCCAAAGCCTTCTTCATCACGGACCACTACGTCGGCTGGCCCGCCATGTGCGTCCGGCTCGCGACAGTCAAGCTGCCGGAGTTGAAGGCCCTGCTGGAGCACTGCTGGCGCTTCGTCGCCCCGAAGAAGTTGGTCGCCTCCCGAGAGGCGAAGAGCGGTGCTCCTGGCGGTAGAGTGATCGCGAAGAGGGGGAGGCAGCCATGATCACTGGCGCGCACTCGATCATCTACAGCTCGAACCCCGAGGCGGACCGCGCCTTCCTGCGAGACGTGATCGAGCTGACGAACGTGGATGTGGGTGGAGGCTGGCTGATTTTCGGTCTGCCGCCCGCGGAGCTCGCCGTGCACCCGTCCGAAGAGAACGACGTCCACGAGTTCTACCTGATGTGCGACGACGTGGAGGCTTTTCTCTCGGACATGAAGGAACGCGGCATCGCCTGCGGCCCGCTGCGGAACCTGGGCTGGGGCCTGCTCACGCACGTGATGCTGCCGGGCGGCGGAAAGCTGGGCGTCTATCAGCCCAGGCACCCGCGGCCAAAGCCAATGAGAGCCGGCAAGCGAGCGAAAAAACCCGCCAGACGCGCTGCGAAACGTCCTGCCAGGCGGACGTCGAAGGGACAGCCCAAGAAGAAGAGGCGATAGTCGGGTCATTCCTCCCGCACCGCCCGGAGGAGCCAGACGGATTGGTGGTCGCCGTCCGAATCGGTCCATTCCATGTGGCCGCTGATGAGGAGCCCGTCCGGGCTGACCGAAGCGCCCGGGTCGGGAAACTTGAGCCAGCGGACGTCCTTGGAAACAATGCTCCTCTCGGGAGGGTTGGGGGGACAGGTGATGGTCGAACGCACGTCCGGAATGTTCGTCGTTCCCGAACCGATGGCGGTGCGGTTGGTGACCTGGCCGGGGAAATAGAAACTCACGATGAAACCGGCATCGGCAAGCAGCGCCCCATCTCCTTGCAAAGGACCGGTCCCCGATTCGGAGAGCGTGCACGACGTCCCGATGAGGGGGCCGTCGGCGCTGAAGGTCGCGGTGCCTGTGTTGTCCGACTTGAAGGCGTCGAAGCCGACGTAGTCCTCCGGAACGGTCTCCGGGAAGCGGAATCTATTGAACGTCGCTCTGGCGCTTTCGACCGTCGTGAAGCCGGCCACATTGTCCGTGGTCACGCTGGCGTTGCCCGTCCATTGCCAGCAGCCGACGTTGGAGATCTCGACCGTCGGAACGAATGCGTTGCTCGTCCGATCGGCGCTCTCGAGGGAGATTCGGCTGGCGTCGTTGCCGTCCGAATCGAACCCCGGACGGTTCGGGTCGCTGTTGCTGTAAATGACGACCAATTCTTCGAGGCGTTCGGCCCTGGCATCGCGGCAAAAGGTATTGAACGGAGATTTGGTCCAGTCCTTCTCCTCCTTCCATTGCCCGTCGATTTTCATGAGGGCGCGGATGTGCAGATGCGGCTTGCTCGGCGCAAGGTCCGCGGGCTTGTTGTGGAAGATGACATAGCGGGCGCTGGTGTCAGGGAACTTGAGGTAAACGTAGCGGGCCGACAATGGCTCGATGACATGAAAGGCGCTCCCTCCGCCGGTAAAGAAGTCACTGAGGTCGAAGATCTTCTCGGAGAGCCCTTTCATGTCGATCGACATGGCGCTGCCGGGATGCTCGTCGAAGCTCCTTTTCTCTCCCCATGAAAGAGCGTCCCACTTGTAGAACTCGTCCGCGACCTTGCCCTGCCAGTCGTTCCAGCCGGCCGTGGTGAAGTCCGGCCAGACCTTCTTTAGCCCGCCGGCGCCCTCCGTCGCATTGTCCAGGGAGTCGAAGGGATTGTAGAGCTGCGCAAACTCCCAGATGCGCTTGATGGTTTGCGGCCCCAGCTTGTGGGACAGATAGAAGGGGAAGACGTAGTCCTCATAGCCATTGCGGCCCCAGCAACAGGTCTTTTCGATCGGAATGCCATCGTCGCCACCATAGTAGAAACCAGCATCACCTTGCTCGAACTGATCTGAGCAGTAGACATAGTCGACCGCCCAATTGGCCGAGGCTTCTTCCAGCCAGCTATAGTCGTCGCAATCGCCGCCACGGGAGTAGAAGCACTCGATCATGTGCATGTACTCATGCGCAAAGACGTCCCGAGCTATTTTGGAATCTTGTATGGCGAGGGGATTGATCCACATCCAGGTCGGGCGCGCCGCGCAGCCCGGGGTATAGGTCACTGTCTGCGCCAGGGCGCCAAAGCCCATCTTGTCCATATAGATGTCGATGGCGCCATCGCCCCCGTTGCACCCTTCATTGACATCGGAGAGGGGAACGATGTGGAAGTTGGCGTTGAGAGTGGCGTAGACGTGCTCGGCCACGGCGGCGACATTGGTCGCAGCGGTTTCCGTCTCGGCGAGCGAGTAGTAGAAATTCGGCCCGATGACGGTCCGATACCAGACTTTGAAGTGGTCCGTGTCCTTATGCCCCCACCCGAACAACGGCCCTCTCCCCTGGATGCAGACGTCCGTGGCTCGGGCTGGAACCCGTGGCATCGACTCGAGCTGGCTCCCGGACTGGATGGACGCGACAAAGGCCGGATCGCCCCAGCTGCCCGGGTAGACCGGCGGGACCAGGTAGGGAGCGACCGCCGCCTGCGCCGCCGGGGACAGGGTGGGGTAGCGTTTCGTCACCGTCTTGACGACCGGGAGGTCGATTCCTGGGCTGACAGTGCTCCGGTATGGCGCGGGCAGGCTGGGTGATCCGAAGGCCACGTAGAGTCGGTAGACGAGAGCCTGCTCCTCGGTGATCTTGCCCGCCTTCAAGTCCACATCGATCAGCTCCTCGCTCGAGGGGGGCGGCGCCGCGACCGGCGGAAACGCTCCCGTGTCGCCAGTCGAGCCGAAGTGCTGCGCCGGATTCAGATACCGTTTGACCACACCTGTCGTCGTGTCGGTGACGGTGATCTCGTACTCGACGTTCGAGAGCGCCCCGTAGAAGACCCAGAAGCTGCCGTTCAAGGCGCGGGCGTCCAGGACCTTGGCGACGAGCTCGACATTGGCGGCGTTGAAGAACCAGAAATAGCCGGTGTCTGCCGTCAGGGAAACGGCCTGCCCGGAGCCGGTGTTGCCCTGGAAGTCTTTCCAGGAGACCGAGAGTCGGAAACGGCAGCTCGAAAGATAGAGGCTCGTCGCCTCGACCGGGCAGGGCGCCGCGGCGGCCAGAGCAACCTCGGGCTCCATCTCGGAGGCGGCTTCAGGAACCTGGCAGTCCAGGGCAAGCTGCGACGCGGCTGCAGGAAACTCGAATCTGCCCCCGAGGTTGAACATAACCCCGGATCGCTCCGTGTGAGAGGAGGCAACCGAGCCGCTCGAGAGGGGAAACGCGTTCGTGTCGCCCACGCTTCCGAAGGTCCCCTGCGGGTTGGTGTAGGTCTTGACCTGGCCGTTCGACGTGTCGGTCACAGTCAGTGTGTACTGGACGTTCGAGAGGGCTCCGTAGAAGACCCAGAAGTGGCCGTTCAAGGCCCGGGCGTCGAGGACCTTGACGACGAGCTCGACGTTGGCAGCGTTGAAGAACCAGAAATAGCCTGTGTCGGCGCTCAGGGACACGCCCGTTCCCACGCCGGTGTTGCTCTGGGCGTCCTGCCACGACACCTGCGCCGCGAAGCGCCCGGCGCTCAGGCAGAGCCTCGTCGGAGAAGGGGTGCAAGTCTGAGCCGAGAGCTTCGCGGCTGCGAGGAAAAGGACAAGAGCGGCGACACGTCGCATAAAGGATCTCGTGCTCATTGCGGCGTGTGCTTCAAGACGATGTCGGTGCTCTCGACTCCCGCGACTGTCGGGGTCCGATACTTTCGGATGGCGTAGGGGTCGCCACCGGTTTTCTGCCAGCCCTGGGCGACGAAATTGGAGTTACGGTATTCCGAATAGTGGTGAAGTCCGTAGATTTCCCTCCATCTCGCCGTGGTGATGTGGATTTGATTGCCCGGGCAATTGAGGTTCATAGTCAGGTCTGGCTCTCCGGGATCGTAGGTCACTTTGATCGGAAGGCTGCCTCCCGCGACGTCTGGGAACACATTGAGCTGGAGATCCGCCTGTGCGAGTTGGAAAGTCGAATTCGTGCTGTCCTGAGCGTACGCGCACTCGCTGTCACCGGGCAGGAACGTGAAGGTGGGAGCGTACGTGAGCGGCGCGGAGACATTTCCCTCGTTGCCCCCGAAGCTGAACTTGAGCCCTTTCACGACAGCGCTCGACTTGTGGCGAATGATGACCGTCGCGCCGGCGAGATTGGGAATGGGCGGCTCGTCGATGGTGGAGTCAAACCGGAGCTCGAACGTCAGGCAACTCGGGATCTTGGACCGGTCCACGTGTATCGCCGGAGCGTTGTTCAAGATCGCAAAATAGAGCCTCGCCATGTATTCGCCCTGGGACGGATCGAGGTTCGACTTGCATCGATCGTAGGCCTTGTCGAAGCAACTCACCTCCAGCAGATAGAGGTCGTTGAAGTAGACAAGAACCGCGTTCGTCAGGGTCTGGTCGGATCCCGTGAGCCGGACCACCTTCTGCGCAAACTTCCTGAGCTCATGCGCGAATTTGATCCATTCCGACTCACAGGTCGTCGGTTTTAGGGGGCCTATGACGGCCAGGAAATAATGAGTCAGGTACTGGGTCGCCAGGACCTGGGCTGGCGTCTTGGCGCTCGGACGGACAGTCGCCGAGCCCCTCTCGGTCCCGAGTGTTCCCCCGTTGCGGACCGTCTTGCGTTCGTCGGCGGCCGGCCCCTGGAGATCCTGCTCGAGCTGGTCGTCGACGCTCTCGGGCGGACGACCCTGCTGGGAGGCCTGATCGGCGCTCGTGCCGCGGCCGACGCCGTAGCCGGAAAGATTGAACACGTCGAGCGTGACCTCCGGAGTCCCGAGAGGATCGGGAGGATAGAGGAAGAACTCGTCGCCGCTTCCGCGCCAGGCGAAGGTGATCTCGGAATCGACGGCGACCGGAGTCGGGGTTTGGATCACGAGTGTGGCGGCCTGGAAGAGCTGGAGCCCTTCGGGGCCCAACTGCACGGCCGCGGCGAGGCCACCGCTCAAAGGGAGCCGATCGATTGCAGTGACCGGCGTCATCGTGATCTCTTCCTCGGACAAGAGCGCGCCGTCGGGCAAGATCAGGGTGAAGACGGTCCCGTCCGCGCCCACCGTCGAGAGCGTTCCGCCTGACACGGGGATGACCGCGGATGCGGCGCGGCTGTCGTCGAGCTGCGCCGCGACGCTGTATCCCGTTTTGAAGGCTTCCGTATCGCCTGTGCTCGCAAACCGGCCGGAGGGGTTCGAATAGGTGTTGACGACCCCCGTCAGCGTGTCCGTCACCTTCATCTCGTACTCGACGTTGGAGAGGGCTCCGTAGAAGACCCAGAAGCGGCCGTTCAAGGTTCGCGCGTCGAGGACCTTGGCGACGAGCTCGACGTTGGCGTCGTTGAAGAACCAGAAATAGCCGGTATCCCCGGTCAACGCGACGGCCGTTCCGACGCCGGTATTGCCCGCAAAGTCCTTCCACGACACGTCCGTCCGGAAGCGGCCCCCGCTCAAGCAGAGGCTCGTTGGGGTGGCGACGCAGGTCCCGGCGTCCGCCACCGTCGGATGGTCTCGGAGCAAACTTTCTTGCAGCGCCATCGCGCTCGAGGACGTGGTGCTCTCGGCGGTCTTCATCGTGGTCTCGAAGGCCGAGCTGGCGATACCGGCGGCCGAGAACGCCTGCGTATCGCCCACACTCCCGAAAGTCCCGAGCGGGTTGGTGTAGGTCTTGACCTGGCCGCTGGCCGTGTCTGTCACGGTCAGGGTGTACTGGACGTTCGAGAGGGCACCGAAAAAGACCCAGAAGTGGCCGTTCAAGGCCCGGGCGTCGAGGACCTTGACGACGAGCTCGACATTGGCGGCGTTGAAGAACCAGAAGTAGCCGGTGTCCGCGCTCAAGGACACGCCTGTTCCCGTGCCGGTGTTGCCCTGGGCATCCCTCCAGGAGACCTGCGCGCCGAAGCGTCCGGCGCTCAGGCAGAGCCTCGTCGGCGACGGAGCGCAGGTCTGGGCAGTGAGCTTCGCGGCTGCAAGAAAGAGAACAACGGCGGCTACACGTCGCATAGAGACCTCCGTGGAGTGGTTTGGAACCTGCTTCCATAGAGATATGCGCAAGGCGGGCGGAAAAAGGCTCATCTGGGGACCGCCACCTATAATCCGGAGGTGGGCCTCAGCGAAAAGACCGTCATGGCGCTGCTCCAGGAGTGGAGCGGCGGCGACCGAGAGGCAGTCGAACGGCTGCTGCCGGTCGTCTATGACGAGCTGCGCCGGCAGGCCGCCGGCCTCTTCCGCCACGAGCGGCCGGACCACACGCTCCAGCCCACGGCCGTTGTGCACGAGGCCTGGCTCCGCCTGCCGCCCTCGGGGCCCTGGACGAGCCGGGCGCAATTCTTTGCGGTGGCGGGCCGCCTCATGCGCGAAGTGCTCATCGATCACGCCAGGCGGCGGTCAGCCGCCAAGCGCGGCGGTGGCGAGGCCCGCCTGACGTTCAGCGAAGAGCTGGAAACGCCTGGCGGCGGAAAGGGCGTCGAGCTGCTCGCTTTGGACGAGGCCCTCGAGAAGCTCGAGAAGCTCGACGAGCGCCAGGCGCGGGTCGTCGAGCTGCGCTATTTCGCGGGCCTCTCGATCGAGGAGACGGCCGAGGCCCTGAGCGTCTCTCCGGCAACAGTCAAGCGGGAATGGCAGATGGCGCGCGCCTGGCTGCGCGAAGAGCTCGGCGGATCGGCATGACCTCCGTCGAATACGCGAGGTTGAAAGAGCTGTTCTTTGCGGCCTCCGAGCAGCCCGCGGAAGGGCGCGCCGCCTTTCTCGAAACGGCCTGCGGCGGCGACGCGGACCTTCACCGGCGCCTCCTCGCGCTGCTCACGGCCTCGCGCGAGGGGGACGGCTTTCTCGAGGAGCCGCCGGTGCCGCCGGCTGAGTCGGCCGGGGAGCTGGCCGCGGGCGCCCGCCTGGGCTCCTGGGAGATCGTGCGGGAAGTTGGCCAGGGAGGCATGGGAGCCGTCTATGAGGCCAGGCGGGCGGAAGGAGATTTCGCGCGACGAGCGGCTGTCAAGGTCGTCCGCCCCGAGATTGCCACGGCGTCATTCCTGCGGCGCTTCCAGATGGAGCGCCGGATCCTGGCCGGACTGGATCACCCCCACATCGCTCGCCTGCTCGACGCCGGCGCCACCTCGAGCGGCCTTCCCTTCGTCGTTCTGGAGTTTGTCGAGGGTGAGCCCCTCCTCGAGCACTGTCGAGCCCGCGCGCTCGGTATGGCCGAGCGGCTTCAGCTCTTTCGGCAAGTCTGCGCGGCCGTCGAATATGCCCACCGCCGCCTCGTCGTCCACCGCGATCTGAAGCCCGGCAACATCCTCGTCACTCCGGAGGGAATTCCGAAGCTCCTCGACTTCGGCATCGCCAAGCTGCTCGAGCCCGAGACTGGTCCGGGACCAGAGGGCACGGGCACGCTGTTCAAGCTCATGACCCCCGAGTACGCGAGCCCCGAGCAGTTTGGCGGCGGGCCCATCACGACGGCGACCGACGTTTACTCCCTGGGCGTCGTCCTTTACGAGTTGCTGACCGCTCAGAGACCGTTCCGTTTCGACACCTCCGAGCCGCATGAGATCGCGCGCATCATCCACGAGCAGGAGCCGTCCAAGCCGTCGGCTCGGGTCACACAGGTGGAGCACGATCCCGGCGCAGGCACGCCCCCGCCCAAGAAGCTCGCGCGACGCCTGCGGGGCGACCTCGACAACATCGTGATGATGGCCATGCGCAAGGAGCCGGAGCGGCGCTACGCCTCGGTCCAGCAGCTTTCCGACGACATCCTCCGGCACCTGGAGGGGCTGCCCATCCTTGCCCGCAAGGACACGGTCGGCTACCGCACGAGCAAGTTCATACGGAGGCATCGAGCCGGTGTGGCTGCGGCGGCGCTCGTCGCGGCGGCCCTGGCCGCGGGCTTCGTCGTGACGGTCCACGAGAAGCGCGTTGCCGACTTCGAGCGCGTGCGGGCGGAGCGGCGGTTCAACGACGTGCGAAAGCTCGCCGGCTCCTTTCTGTTCGAGTTCCACGATGCGATCCAGGACCTGCCGGGCTCGACACCGGCGCGGGCCCTCGTCGTCAAGAGAGGACTCGAGTACCTGGACAGCCTCGCCAGGGAGAGCGGGGCGGACCCCGGGTTGCAGCGCGAGCTCGCGGCGGCCTACCAGAAGGTGGGAGACGTCCAGGGGAGCCGTTCCGCCGCCAATCTCGGCGACACGACAGGCGCCCTCGAGAGCTTTCGCAAGGCGCTCGCGATGCGCGAGGCCCTGGCCGCGCAGGCGCCGGGCAACGCCGAGCTTTCCGGAGAGCTCGCGGCGACACTCGATTCTGTCGGCGACACCCTCTCCCAGACGGGAGACAAGGCTGGAGCCTTCGATGCTTTCCAGAGGGCGCTGAAGGTCCGGCAGGGGATGGTCGCGGCCGACCCGAAGGGCGTGACCGCCCGGCGCGAGCTGGCCACGAGCTACCACAGGATCGCCGGGGCCCTGGTGGATCGGGGCGCGTACCGGGAGGCGCTCCCTGTCTGGCAAAAAGAGGTCGACCTCTTCGAGGCTCTCTGGAAGGAGAACCCGACGGACAGGAGAGCGCAGCGCAACGTGGCCCTGGCCTACAAGTACACGGGGGGTGCGCTCGAAGGGCTCGGAGATACGGCAGGTGCCCTCGACCTCTACAAGAAGGCTGTCGCACTCGACGAAGCGCGCTCGGCCGCCGATCCGACGAATGCCGGGGCGAAGATCGATCTGTCCTTCAGCTACGGGGCGATGAGCATCTGCCTGTTGAACATGGGAGACGTCGACCGCTCCCTCGAGACGTACCGCAAGGCCTTCGCCATCCGCGAGGCGCTCGCCGAGGCGGACCCGAAGAATGTCAACGCCCGGGCGGCGCTGGCTCGCGCGTACCTGCGGATCGGCGAGATTCTCGAGAAAAAGGGGGAGACGGCCTCCGCCCTCGAGAGCTATCGCAAGGCTCTCGCGATCGACGAAGCGCTTTCGAAGGCCGACCCGTCCAACGAGGCCGCTCGCGAGAGCGTCGCTGTCGTCTTGAATCACCAGGCCGGAGTGGAGCAGGCGCTGGCCGCCGCTCCGGGGACGCCAGCGGTATCCCGCGATAGCCATTGGCGCGAGGCCCGTTCGACCTACAGGAAAAGCCTCGACATCTGGCAGGATCTGAGCCGCCGGGGCGTCCTGCGCGGCAGCAGCGCCGGCGAGCCCGACCGGGTCGCCCAGCAGATCGCCCTTTGCGACGAAGCTCTCAGGAAGCGCTAGTTCGGCCCGCTGACTGTAGAATCCGGCGCCTGAGGAGGAGAGCCATGAAACACCGGGAGCATCTCGCCGAGTATTTCAAGTCCGAGAAGCCGAGGTTCCTCAAGGTCCTTCAGGCCTTGCCGCCCGATCAGGGCTCGTATAAGCCGCACCCGCGGTCCTCGTCCGCCGCGGACATCGCCTGGCTGCTTGCCAGCGAGTTGCACGACGCCTGCGAGCTCATCGACCATTCGCAGGTGAATTACGTCCAGAAGCCCGCGCCGTCGCTCAAAGAGTCAATCGCCGCCTACGAGCGCAATGTCGGCGAGCTCGAGAAGCGGTTGGCGAAGATGGACGACGCCACCTGGGACAAGAAGGGGAAGTTCCTCATGGATGGTCAGGTGGCCTGGGAGGCCCCGGTGGGCGAGATGCTCTTCGGCTTCCTCTTCGACGCGATCCACCACCGCGGCCAGCTCTCGGCCTACCTGAGGCCCATGGGCGGGAAGGTGCCCTCTATCTACGGACCCTCCGCAGACGATCCGGGAATGTGAGCATCGGCATCGTTCAAAGGAACTGACAAGGAGATCGCATGTTCAAACGTTCTGCAGCTTTCGTCGCCGCCCTTTTCGCACTGTCGGCGGCGGCTCTGGGCCCAGCTCCAGACCCCGATTCCCAGTCCCTATGCCTCGGTCTCGCAGACGATCGGCGTCACGAAGGTCGAGGTCGTCTACAGCCGGCCGCATGTGAAGGGCGCGACGCGCAAGGAAGACCGCGTGATCTGGGGCGCCCTCGTGCCGTACGACAAGGTCTGGCGCACGGGGGCCAACGCGGTCACGAAGATCACGTTCGACGGCGACGTCACGGTCGAAGGGCAGAAGCTGGCCGCCGGCTCCTACGGCCTGTTCACAATTCCCGGGCAAACCGAGTGGACGGTCATCTTCAACAAGCAGGCGACGGGGTCGCCCGGCCGACTACAAGGCGGAGGCCGACGTTCTTCGCGTGAAGGCGAAGACTACGGCGATTCCCCAGCGCGATTTGTTCACGATCGCCTTCCCTCAGGTGACGACGAACTCCGCGGAGATGATCCTGGCGTGGGAGAAGCTCGCGGTCGTCGTGAACATCGGGGTCGACACGAACGCACAGTTCCTCGCCAACGCGAAGGACGCCGTGGCGAAGGCGAAGCCCGACGACTGGCGCACGCCGCTGACGGCGGCGCGCTACCTCTACGAGAACAAGTACGCACAGGCCGACGCGGCGGCGTTCCTCGCCAAGTCCCTTTCCGTCAAGGAGACCTTCGCGAACCTCTCCACGAAGGCCGACGTCCTGGCCGGCCAGGGGAAAAAGAAGGACGCCGTCGCGGCCGCTCAGAAAGCCCTGTCGCTGAAAGATGCCGACCCGAAGCCCTCCGCCGACGCCGTGGCCGAACTGGAGAAGAAAACCGCCGAGTGGAAGGCGGCGAAGTAGGGAAGGGTCACCGATGAGCGCGACGCTGCTCTACCGAATCGCCTCGGTGCTGTTTGTCCTCTTCGCCGCGGGTCACACAGTCGGGTTTCTGAAGTTCCAGCCGCCGACCCCGGAGGGCCTGGCCGCGCGCGACGCCATGAACAACGTTTACTTCGAAGTGAGCGGCGCTCGCTTCAGCTATGGCGGCTTCTACGTCGGGTTCGGGCTGTACGTCACCGTCTACCTGCTCTTTGCGGCTTTCCTGTCCTGGCACCTCGGCGGCCTGGCGAGCCAGAACCCGCAGGCGATCGGCGCCCTGGGCTGGATGTTCTTCGCGGTTCAGGTGGCCAGCCTGGTGTTGAGCTGGAAGTATTTCTTCCTTCCGCCGACGGTGCTTTCCGGCCTCGTGGCCGTGTGCCTGGGCTGGGCCGCGTGGCTGGTCCAATCAGCCAGACCCTAAGAAGACTTTCGGATTCGTTCATCGGCCGTTCATTGTGACGCCGCCGGTGGTCAATTGTCGCGCCGCGACGACAGTGCCGCGTGACGCTCGCGAAAGGTCGGTTGTCCAATAGCCTCAGAAGGCGCCGGTTACAGCAGTGCCTTCAATGGGCGCTCCGGCACGCGGTGTGCGTTCTCCTCCCAGCGGAGGTTTGTTATGAGGAACACAGCAAGGTCCTTCATGTTGGGCACCGCAGCCGTCTTCGTCGTTCTTTTCTTCGGGACCGCGGCCCCGAAAGCGCTCGCCCAGAACGAGCGCCCTCGCGGATCAGCCTACGGCCGCTCCCAGGCGCCGCAAGAGAACGTCCGCCGGAACGACCGCCAATCCGACAATCGCTCCTTGGAGAGGCAGTACAGCGGCGGGCGATACAGCGGCGGGCGATACTACGGCGGGCGATACTACGGCGGGCGATACTACGGCGGGTTCGACAACCGCGTGTATGCCGCGCCTTACCGAACCGTCCGCGTCTTCGTCGCCTTTCCTTTCCCGCACTGGATTTTGCGGCAGGTCTACGCTGATGGCTCCTTCGTGGTCGGGCCGGGCTGCAATCCCTATTGATTGAGCCGAGAGCCGCGGGCTCTCCTCGTGAGATGTTAGGGGCGCCTCATGGCGCCCCTTTTTTCTCGAGCCTGCTCCTCTTCGGTATAGCCTTTGGAGACGAAAATGGGCTACGCGGAAAAAAACCTGGCCCCGGGCGAGACGATTCTGTTTCGGGCGCATTACCACTGGCTGATCTACAGGACGGGCTTGCTGCTGCTCCTCCTGTCGGCTGCCCTCGGTGCTGCCGCGTTCTACGCGCACCGCATCAACCCGGAATCGGGTGTCGCCCGGCCGACATCGATTCTGGCACTGGTCTTCCTTCTGCTCGCCGCCGCCGTGCTTCTGATGCGGCGCATTCGCGTGGCAGCCGACGTGTTCGTCGTGACGAACCACCGTGTGATTCGGAAAGTCGGCCTGCTCGCCCGGGAGATCCAGCAAGCCCCCCTGGACAAGATCCAGGACATCACGATCGAGCAAGGACTTCTGGCGCGCCTGTTCGACTACGGGACCGTCATTCTCGAAACAGCCGCAGAGAACGGAAGTCTCGTCTTTCCGCTGATCGCCCAGCCCGAGAGCTTCCGCAATCAGCTCTGGGGCCAGGGACCGCGCTCGGGTGCGCCCGCCCCTCTGGCCGCCGCGCCCGCCTCGGCGCGCGAGCGCCTGGCGGAGCTCGAGAAGCTGCGGCAGTCCGGCCTGGTCACCGAAGCGGAGTACTCCGCCCGGCGCAAGGCCATCGTCGAGTCCATCTAGGCGGCTTCTCCCCGAGACCGCGGCCGAGGCTACGCCCGGGAGTATCTCCGCACGATCAGGGCAATCGGCAGGCCGACGCAAAACATGATGGCGAGCAGGCCCGGCACGAGGATCGATGGCACCAAAGACATCTTTCGCGGGTTGGCAGAGAGCGGCAGCACAATGAGATTCATCACGGCAAAGACACCCGCGCCGTAGAGCAGGCCGCACGGGACCGCGTAGCGTACCAGCGGCGGAAGCTTCCGGCTGGCGGCGTAGTAGACGGCGGCCGCCGTGGTGGCGATGAAGAAATGGAGAAGCAAGCCGAGGCCCGCAGTGAGCAACCCGCCCTGGAAGGCCTCTTTTCCGAGAAGGCCGGCGGCGATCCCGAGCAGGATGCGCTTCGGGGGAATGTGCAGCGTCAGCGGGTAGAAGACGAGGGCAAACGTGATGTCCAGGAGGCCGGCGATCAACCCGGCCCGGAGGATGACGGAGGAGGCCTTCGGCTTTCCATGCATCGGAAGTAGGATTATGTAATGAAGAAAGCGCTGATGGTCCTGGGCTTCTCGTCGTCGCGGCGGTCCTGGCGGCGGGCGGTTTCGCGGCGTACGTCGCCTCGACGGGGATTCCTCGCTACGAGCCGGGTCACGTGGAGATCAAGGTCGAGGTCACGCCGGAGAAGGTGGCTCGAGGCCGCAAGTACGCCGGCATGCTGTGTGCGACCTGCCACATGGACCCGACGACGCGCAAGCTCACGGGCAAGCGCCTCGCCGACGTGCCTCCCGAGTTCGGCCTCGTGTTCTCCAAGAACATCACGCAGGATAAAGACAAGGGCATCGGGTCCTGGACCGATGGCGAGCTCATCTACTTCCTCCGCACGGGCATCGACCGACACGGCCAGTACGTCCCGCCCTACATGGTCAAGCTCCCGCACCTCTCCGACGACGATCTCGAAGGCATCGTGGCGTTTCTGCGCTCCAGCGATCCCCTGGTTGCTTCGGCCTCTGCGCTCCCGCTCGGCTCGACCCAGCCGTCCTTTCTGACGAAGTTCCTGTCCCACACGGTGTTCAAGCCGCTGCCCTACCCGAAGAAGCGCATCACGGCGCCGCCCGTCGCGGAACAGGTCGCCTACGGCCGGTACCTCAGCTCCAGCCTCGGATGCTTCTCGTGCCACTCCGCCGACTTCAAGACGATGAACGAGCTCGATCCCGAAAAGTCCGTCGGATACATGGGCGGCGGCAATGAGCTGCGCGACCAGAGCGGCGCGATCATCCGGTCAGCGAACATCACCTTCGACGAGGAAACCGGGATCGGCAAGTGGTCCGAGGCCGAGTTCGCTGCGGGCAGTCCGCGACGGCGTGCGTCCCGACAAGAGCGTCCTGCTCTACCCGATGGAGATGATGCCCGAGCTCACGGAAGAAGATGCGGGCGCCCTCTACGCGTACCTGAAGACGGTGCCGAAGCTGCGGCACGCCGTCGCGCGCCAGGAGCACAAGGTTCTCGCCGACGCGAGCGAGGGCAAGAAGCTCTACTACAAGTACGGCTGCGTCTCCTGCCACGGCGACGACCGGAGTCGGGCTTGCCGACCTGCGTCAGGCGACTCAGCACTATCCCAACGACAAGCTGCTCGCGGCCTGGATCAGGAATCCCAGGCACCTTCAAGCCCGGCACGAAGATGCCCACCTGGGAGGGCGTCATCCCGGAGAGCGAGTTTCCCGTGCTGATCGCTTACGTGAAGGAGCTCGGCAAGGCGAACTGAACGAAGCCGCCGGGCTACAGGTACCGCTCCCGCAGGATCGAGGCGTGGTGGGCGGCGTGGCCGGCGACGATGTAGGCGAGGGCCCGCACCGTGCAGGGGTTTCCGCTGGCGATGCCCTTCTTCGACCAGGCCTCGGTCGGCAGGTTTCGGAAGAACGCCACGGTTGACAGTCGGAGGCCGCGAAACTCCTCGACGTGGCTCGCCCACGAAACATCGTCGGCGCGGGCCGCGGCGGCGGCCGGGTCCTGGTCGAAGCTCGGCATCGGGCTGTCGAAGCCCCGGGCAAACCAGAAGGCCCGGAACACGAAGACGCGCTCGCAATCGTTGACGTGATTCCAGAGCTGACGGATGCTCCACTTTCCGGCTGCGTAGCGGTGGAGAGACTTCTCCTCGGAGATCTTGCGCAGCGCGGCGACCTGATCGTCCATCTGGCTCGCGAGCGCTCCGACGATGTCGGGGCTTTCGATGCGGTCGATGTACTTGTAGTAGTACTCCGCGGCCTCGGTCCGGTCCGGAATTCCAATCATGTGAGCATCCTAACGCAGGGTAAGCTGCCCGACGTTTACGGGAGAAAAGGGAGGGTCGAATGCAAAGAGTTTGTCGAGCCGCGAATCGGGTGGCTCTGCTTCTTGTCCTGGTACTGGCGCCGGCGGGCGTGGCGCCGGCCGCCGACCCGGCGCCGCGCGACGTGACGATCCTCTACACGACCGACTTCCACAGCGCCTTCGATCCGATCCCGGCCTACTGGCTGCCGGGCAGCCCGAAGCTCGGGGGCGCGGCGGAGCTCGCCACGATGGTCAAGGACATCCGGCGCCGCGAGGACACTGTCTTCCTGTTCGACGCGGGCGACATGTTCACGGGGATGCTGTCGAACCAGACGCGGGGCGAAGCGCTGATGGAGATGATGCTCAGCATGGGCTATGACGCCATGGCGATCGGGAACCATGAGTTCGACTACGGCGCCGAGAATTTCACCCGGCAGATGTACCGCGTTCCTTTTCCGGTCCTTGCCGCGAACATCTTCTACAAGGGGACGACCCGCTACTACAGCCGCCCGTACACGCTCCTGGAGCGGAACGGCGTCCGCGTGGCAGTCATCGGCATCATCGGGCAGGACGCGCGCAGTGTGGCGCTGCCCTCCGGCATCACGGATCTCGACTTTACCGACCCGATCCCGGCAGTCCGGGCGGCGGTCAAGGAGTTGAAACCACTCGTCGATCTCATCGTCGTCCTCGCGCACCAGGGAAAGACCGGGCCGCAGCAGACGGACGCCGAGGCACGGCCCGATGTCCAGCGCGACTTCGACGAAGACATCCGGCTCTGCGGCGAGGTCGAAGGCATCGACGTTTTCGTGGGCGGCCACGCTCACCGGGGCATCGAGACGCCCTTCGTTCATCCCAAGACGGGGACGCTCATCGTGCAGACGTACGGCTACGGCACGCGCCTCGGGTACCTGAAGCTGCGCCTCCAGGGCGGACGGGTCGTGGCGCACGAGGGGGAGCTGCGGAAGGTCTGGAGCGACAGGATCGTGCCCGACCCCGTCGTGGCGGCCAAGATCGAAGGCTACAAGCGCGCCGCGGCGGCCTCGATCGGCCGCCCCATCGGCCGCTCGAAGGTGCGCCTGACGCGCGACTACAACCGGGAGTCGCTGCTCGGCTCCTTCGTCGCAGACGTGCTGCGCGAGGAAGGCCGGGCGGAGGTCGCCTTCGAAAATGCCGGAGGCCTGCGAGCCGATCTTCCCGAGGGTCCGGTCACGAATGGCAACGTGCTCGACGCCCTGCCCTTCGTCAACAACCTCGTCGTGTGCGAGATGACGGGCGCGCAGGTCCGCGAGGTGCTGGAGCAGGGGCTTTCGCTCGAGCGCGGGCTCGTGCAGGTTTCGGGTCTGACGGCCACTTACGACCTCGGCCGTCCCGCCGGCCACAGGCTCGTTTCGGCGACCATTGGAGGCCGCCCGCTCGACTCCGCGCGCACTTACCGCGTGGCGACGAACAGCTTTCTGACTCAGGGGGGCGACCTGTACGAGACCTTCCTGAAGACGAAGCAGGCCGACAGCGGGCGTTCGCTCGCCGAGGTCGTGACCGCGTACTTTCAGCAGCGCGCCGAGGTCCCTCCGCCGAAGATGGGGCGCTTGCTCCCGGTTTCCCGCTAGCTATCCGGGCGGGCTCACGATCGGAGCGGCCTTCTGCGCCACGGCGCGCCAGCGGCCGTCGCGCCTCGCGAAGACGCGGATGTACTGGACGTTGTTGGGAACGTCGCGATCCCCGTCGCGCCGGAATCCCTTCGTTCGGGCGCTGACGACCGCGGTGTCGCCATAGACCCGGCCGCGGACGTCGAAGATCTCCAGCCCCGTGTAGTGGAGGGTGCCGGCCCGGTAGGAGGCCATGATCTCCGCCTTGGTGCTCTCCTTGCCGGAAGCCTGGAAGGCGATGTAGTCGTCGGCGACGATCCGGTCGTAGGTTGCCAGGTCGGTCTTCGCGATCGCGGCGACGAGCTCGCGTTCCAGGCGCTCGACCTCGGCAACCGCATCTTCCGCTATCGCCGGCGTTGAAGACAGGGCGGTCAGGATGAACGAGACGAGAAGCGCCGTGCCTCGGGGAAGGGTGTGCCGTCCCATGAGTGCTCCTTTA
Organism: uncultured Acidobacteriota bacterium; assembly: GCA_963739435.1. GTDB lineage: Bacteria > Acidobacteriota > Thermoanaerobaculia > UBA5066 > Gp7-AA6 > CAVUAN01. The sequence continues at coordinate 255,397 of CAVUAN010000016.1, read as the reverse complement.
GTCCTCAGTCAGGATAGGTTGCGCTGCTCCGCCAGCCAGGCCTCGGCCTCCCCGGAGTCCCGAAAAACCTTCGTCACGCGAAAGCTAGCGTGCAGCGGCGACCTCGAACACCATCGCGGTGGCGAAGACCGCGTCCGAGCCGGCCAGAATGGCGCAAATGCCAAACCGAACCTGGCTGCGCAGGCGGCCGATCTCCTCGCCGACGGATCTCAGTTGCTCACCGGTGGGAAGCGACGTGATCTCGCGCAGGTCGAGCACGACGTCGAGCTGTTTCGGGCACTCGGGATCCTCTGACAGCTCGCGAAAATGTCCGACCACGTCGTACATCGTGACGTACCCCGCGCATCTCGTCCGGATGATCCCTCGAGCCTTGTCGATCTCGTAGGTGACGGGCACGCGAGCCTCTTCTCACGCGACGATGGCGAGCTCCGCGAGGTACTCGACGAAAGAACGAACCGCTCCGTCGTAGCCCTGGACCTTGGGGTTCGCGGACTCGATGACGTAGTACTCGTCGGGCGCGTGGGCGCCGGAGCCGTGGCCGAGGCCGAAATGGCTGGCGCCCAGATGAAGAGGCTCGCCCGTGAAGACGTATCCCGGCCAGGAGCCCGCGTTGCGCGGCCAGAGGATGGGCTCGATTCCGGAGCGTCTTCAGGCAGGCGAGCTGCGCCCGCACGACGGCCGCGTCGGCCGGCGTCGAGGTCGGATCGTAGCCCCCGGTCATGTTCACGTCGATGTCGCCATAGCCCTTGTTGGCGAGGTGCTTCTTGAGCTTCTCGAGCGCTTCGGACGCCTTCATGTCCGGCACCAGCCGCAGGTCGAGCTTGGCGACCGCCTTGTGCGGGAGGATGGTCTTTCCGCCCGGGCCGGTGTAGCCGCCGACCAGCCCCTCGATGTTGATCGTGGGCTGCGACACGAGCCTTTCGAGCGACTCGATGAACCCGACGTCGTTGATCCAGTGCGTGACGCCCATCGACTTCTTGAGCATTCCCTCGTCGAGCCGCCGCGCTCCCTCGGCGATCATCGCCTTCTGGGCCGGGGAGATCGGGCGGACGTGCTCGGTGTATCCCTCGATGGCGGGAGAGTTGCCGTCGGGCGTGACGAGCGTGTTGAGCCCCTGCACGAGATGCCAGGCGGGGCTGTCCACGCGCGCCTTGTTGCTCGAGTGGATGTCCAGCCGCGGGCCGCGGCCCCACCGCTCGCCGCTCGAGGTCAGCTCGACCTCGACGACGCCCTTGGCCCCGAGAGTCACCGTGACGTTGCCGTCCAGGCCCTGTGTCGCGGAGGGCATGAAGACGCCGGTGCATTTCGACAGCGCCGCCTGGATATCGGGCCGGTGGACGATCTGCGGAAAGTGCGGCGAGCCGATTTCCTCCTCGCCCTCGGCCACGAAAACCAGGTTGACCGGCAGCTTGCGGTTGGCGCCCCGGTAGGCGTGGAGGGCCGCGAGGAACGCGGATTCCGGCCCCTTCTGGTTGACGGCGCCGCGGCCGACGATCGACCTTGCCGATCCCGGGCTTGTCCACGATCGCCGCGTCCCAGGGGGGAGAGGACCACTCGGCCGGGTCCACCTGCTTGACGTCGTACATGAAGTAGAGAGCCGACCGTCCGCGGGGCGCCGGCGTCGAGCGTGGCGAAGACGCCGGGCTGGCCGTCGGTCGGCACCCGCTCGGCGCGCTGGAAGCCCGCGTCCTTCAGGAGCCGGATCATCAGATCGCAGCCTTCCGTCATCCCGCGGTTCTCGGCCGCGATGGACGGCTGGTGGATCCATTCCTGGAGCCTCTTGACCGCCTCGTCGTGGCGTTTGTCGGCCTCGGCGAACACGGGCTTCAAGTCGGCCGACGCGGCCAGGACGCGCGTCGGCCACGCAAGTGTCGCGGCGCCGGCGACGGCGCCCTGGAGGAGCTCTCTTCTGTTCATGCGGCGAAGTCTAACCGCGTTTACTTGGCGTTTGTCCAGCTCTGCTTGCCGACCTTCCACTGGTCGCCTTCCTGCGCCAGCTCGATTGTTCCCTTGTTGACCTCGCCGTCCATTTTCCCGGTAGCCATCAGGATCGCCTTCTTGCCGTCGACCTTGAGGGAGGTGAACTTCAGGTCCGTGGGAGCCATCATCTTCATGAAGGCCATCATTTCCTTGGGGGTCTTGCCCATCTCCTTGTTCTGCTTGTCCATCTGGGGGCCCGCCTCGGCCACCATGCACTTCTTGTAGGCCTCGTAGTCGCCCGCGTCGAGGGCCTTCAACTGCGCCCGGTAGGCCTTGACCTGCGGCGTCGCCTCGAGGCTCTTCGGGTCGTCGGCTCCCCGAGCCGCGAGAGCGAAACTGACAAGAGCGCGAGCAGAGAGATCGCCGCCGTCCGAATCGTGGTCCGCATGGAGGCTCCTTTCGTTGTTACCATCATTCTACGGCAGCTCCCTCTCGGGCCCGAAAGGAGTCGGGCGGCCCTTGCGAGCCGCCCGCCCATTCATCGCAAGCAGTCAGCTTCCGGGCTCAGTCGTGCCCGTTATTGCCGCCATGCTGCATGGCCTTGAGGATGCCGTCCAGGTTGTAGGTCTCCGGGGCCTGCATTGCCGGGAACTCCTTGTACGACATCAGCTCCTTCTCCCAGAGCAGCTGGCCGATCGGCAGGATGTTCCAGTCGTAGAGGTAAGCCGTGCTCGGGGAGCCGAGTGAACCGCCGTACCCGATCAGCGATTTCGCGTCGGCGCCGACCGACTGCTCGAAAGGATCTCGCTTGATGTTGGCAATCTGGGTCCAGTGGTAGGTGGTGGCCCCGTACAGTCCGCCTGTCGCGGTGTCGGGCACCATGGTGTAGTAGAGCTTCCAGTTCTTGTAGCGAACCGCCGACGGCTGCGACCCCGTGTAGTAGAAAAAGACGTCGCGCGCCGACTTCGCCGACCTGCCCTCGAGGTAGTCGGTCTGGTCGAAGCCGTCGAGCTTGGTCTTGACGATGCCGGGATACTTGCCCGCCATGATCTGCTCGTTCAGCGCATTGCCCTTCGGCCCGCCGGCGATGTCGACGAGCGTCGGGAGCCAGTCGAGAGACGAGAACATCTCGTTCTTGACGGTGCCCGGCTTGATATGCCCCGGCCAGCGGACGACCAGCGGTGCGCGCATGCCGCCTTCCCAGGTCGTCAACTTCCCGCCTTTGAAAGGGGTGGTGCCGCCGTCCGGGAAGCTGATGTTCTCGGCGCCGTTGTCGGTCGTGAAGACTACGATTGTGTTGTCGAGCTGGCCCATGTCCTCGAGCTTCTTCAGCACGTAGCCGATGTTGTCGTCCAGCTGCTTCATGCCGGCTTCATTCAGGCCCCAGTCCTTGCCGCCCGGCTCACCGATCATGGCCTCGTACTTCGGCGACAGCATGGTCGTGATGTGCATGCGCGCCGGGTTGTACCAGACGAAGAACGGCTTGTTGGTCTTCTTCGGGTCGTTCCGGTCGAGGAAGTCGATGACCTTGGCCGAGATCTCCTCGTCGACGGTCCTCGAGCGATCCAGCGTCAGCGGGCCCTCGTCCTTGCAGGTCGTGTTCTTCTGCGTGCCGTCGCTGGACTTGCACCAGAGGACCGGGCGCGGCGGGGTCAGACACGTCGCGGTTCTCGGGTCGACGGCGCCGGGTACCTCGGGCAAACCGGTGATCGGCGTGTTCTTGCACGGAGGCGCGATCGCCTGCACGAGCGGGGTTTTGTTGATGTCCGGGAAGCTGACCCCCTGCATGGCGTCGAGGTGGTAGAGGTAACCCCAGAACTCCTGGAAGCCGTGGGAGGTCGGAAGCGCCTCGAAGTGATCGCCGAGGTGGTTCTTGCCGAACTCGCCGGTCGTGTAGCCCAGGTCGTACAGGAACTTGGCGACCGCCGGCGTGCCCGGGCGAAGCCACGACGGGCTGCCGGGCAGTTGCGGCGGGATCATGCCGGTGCGCAGCGGATGCATGCCGGTGAAAAAGGCGTTGCGCCCGGCAGTGCAGCTCTGCTCGGCGTAGTAGGTCATGAAGATGGCGCCTTCGTTCCCGATGCGGTCGATGTTGGGCGTTTCGCCCACCATCAGGCCGCGGTGGTAGATGCTCGGCTGCATGATGCCGATGTCATCTCCCATGATGAAGAGAATGTTGGGTTTCTTTCCCGACGCCTGACCGAGCGCCGATACGCTCAGCACCAGGCCCATCAGTGTGGCCAGGATCGTCGGTGACTTCGCCTTGAGCATCGAGTCCCCCTTTCGTTACCTCCCTGCAGTTTCTGACGTTGGCTTCGCCCGCTACGACACGGGATTTCGGTGCAGTCGTCCGGTGGAGGCCGCGGGCCACAATATATCCCCCGAAACACTTCGTTCGAACCGGTTTGTCGACGCTGTGTAAAGAGGGCCTGAAGGTCAGCCGGGGCCGGTGGTCCGGCCGCGCGGCGCCTACCGGCGGCCGTGGGCGATGCGGGCGGCCTCGGGCAGGCCGTGCAGCCGCAGCATCGCCAGGACTCCGAGGGCCGGCCCGGGAGCCAGCGCCGCAAAGGCATAGCGCCACCCGACGGCCGTAACGAGGACGGGAATCATCTCGATAGAGACCATCGTCAGGAGGAAGCCGATGCAGGTCTGGATCGTCAGCGCCGTGCCCATGTACTCCGGGTCGGACAGCTCCGTGACGCAGGCCGAGAACTGGGCCGAGTCGGCCACGACGGAGGCGCCCCAGATGACGAGCAGAACGAGGAGGAGTGCCGGGCTCGCTCCGAAGAGGAAGCCCGCGGCAACACAGCAGGTCCCGCTCACGATCATGGCCCAGGAGGTGACAGCCGTCCGGCCGACGCGATCCGCAACCAGGCCGGCGAGCACGCACCCCGCCGCGCCGCTGCCGATGACGACGAACGACCCGATGTCCGCCAATGCCGGCGGCGCGCCGCTCGAAGCGAAGCTCGCGCGAATCATCACGGGCGCCCACGTCCACATGGCGTAGAGCTCCCACATGTGGCCGAAGTAGCCGAAGTTTGCGAGGCGCACGCCGCGATTGCGAAAAACCTTTCCGATCTGGCCGATGTCGAAGCGGGCCGGCGCGGGGGCGTGCGGCCCGGCGCCGACAAAGAACAGCACGATCAAGCCGCCTGCTGCCGCGAGGCCCGAAACGAAGAGCACATTCACGCGCCAGTTCGGGCTGCCGAGGGCATTGACGAGATACGGCGAGGCCTTGCCGAGTGTCAGGGCTCCGACGAGGACACCGAGTGCCAGGCCCCGCCCCTGGCGGAACCAGGTCGCCATGATCTTCATGCCGGGCGGGTAGACGCCGGCCAGAAAGAAGCCAGTCAAGAATCGCAGCGGCAGCCCAAGGGAGGGATCGTGAGCCTTGAGCGCAAACGCAGCATTTGACGCAGCGCCGAGGAGGGCTGACACCGCGAAGAGACGCCTCGTCGAGAGGACATCGGGCAGGTTGCCGACGGCGCTCGTGAGCGTTCCGGCCACGAAGCCGAGCTGGACGGCGAGCGTCAGCCATGCCGCCGCCGACTCCGTCAGGCCCCATTCGGCCCGGATGGCGGGCAGCGAGGCCGATGCGGAGAACCAGAGCGACATGCCCAACAGCTCCGCGGCCGAAAGCAGGGCCAGTGCGCGCCAGCGCGCGGGCGATTCTGCGGCGGGACCTGCCAGCGCCCCGGGCGGGCTCTTCTGCATTGCGCTGGAAAAGGATATCCCGCCGTGGTGATAGGCTTCTGTAGTAGCGATCTTCATGAGCAGTGCCGAAGTGAAAGCCCCGGGCGTTCCGGGCCCAGAAGGCGTCTCCGATTTTTTCCGGTCGCCCTCACCCGAGCCCCACCGGGCGCGCACCAAGTGGATTCTCGAGCGCCACCCGGAAGTGCGCAGCGAGATCGGCAAGAACCCGCGGACCTTCTGGATCATCGTCGGCATCGTCGCCCTGCAATTGGGACTGGCCTTCCTGCTTCGGTCGAGTCCGTGGTGGCTCATCGTGGCGGCCGCGGCTCTTGTCGGCGCCTTTGCCAACCACACGCTCTGGGTCCTGATCCACGAGTGCACGCACAACCTGCTCTTCCGGTCGCCCGGGGCCAACACGGCCGCCGGCATTTTGGCCAACCTGCCGCACATCCTGCCGACCTCCGTGATGTTCCAGCGCTACCACCTGAAGCACCACGCGTTCCAGGGCGTGTACGAGCTCGACGCCGACATCCCCAATCAATGGGAGGCGAGGCTCGTCGGGACGTCGCCCTGGCGCAAGACGATCTGGATGCTCTTGTTCGCGTTCATGCAGTTGACGAGGCCCCCGCGCCTGCGGGAGATCAAACCCGTCGACCGCTGGGTGGTCTTGAACTTCGTGGCGCAGATCGGCTTCGACATCGCCGTCTGGGTCTATCTCGGGCCGGGAGCGTTCTGCTACATGCTCGCCTCCTTCTTCTTCAGCGTGGGGTTGCATCCCCTCGGCGCTCGCTGGATCCAGGAGCACTACCTCGTGTTTCCCGGCCAGGAGACGACGAGCTACTACGGCCCGCTCAACACGGTGGCCCTCAACGTCGGCTACCACAACGAGCACCACGACTTCCCCTCGGTCCCGTGGAATCGCCTGCCCGAGATCAAGCGGATGGCGCCGGAGGCCTACGACACCCTCGGCAGCTATAAGTCGTGGACGCGCCTGCTCCTGCGTTTCATCTTCGACCGCCAGCTTTCGCTCTTCGCCCGCCAGATTCGCTCGAACCGCGGACGGGTGCCTCTCGAGAGCGAGGTCAAGCCCGACGTGGACCTCGTCGAGGCGGCCGGGAGACCCGAAGTCGAACGCCTCGAGCACTCCCATTCGCCGGCAATCGGCTAGCTCCGCGGCCGCTCAGATCCTGGCGAGGATCTCCTCGGCGTGGCCTTCGGGTTTGACCTTCGGCCAGACGGCCGCGATCTTTCCCTTCTCGTCGATCACGTACGTGACGCGGAAGATGCCCATGTACTTGCGGCCGTAGAGCGACTTTTCGCCCCAGGTTCCATAGGCCTTCAGGATCTTGTGGCCCGTGTCGGCCAAAAGCGGGAAGGGCAGGTCGTACTTTTCGGCGAACTTCTTGTGCTTCTTTTCGTCGTCCGCTGAGACGCCGAGAACGGCGATCTTTCTCTTTCGGAACGCCGACCAGCCGTCGCGGAAGGAGCAGGCCTCCTTGGTGCAGCCGGGCGTGTCGTCTTTCGGGTAGAAGTAGAGGACGACCTTCCGGCCCTTGAAATCCTTGAGCGAGACGGCCTTGCCGTCCTGGTCGGTCGTCTGAAAATCGGGGGCCTTGTCGCCCACCTCGAGCAGCTTCATCGCTTGCCTCCTTCGAGAGGCGGGGATTCTATCGGACGCGGTCGCGATACTTCTTCAGAAGCTGCACGGCTTCCTCGTCGTTCCTCTCTGTAGCGAGCATCAGCGGGGTGACGCCCCTCGCGTTGGGCCGGTTCGCGTCCGCTCCAGCCTCGAGGAGATACAGAAGGTTGGCGTGGGAACATGCCGACTGCGGCTGCCCCGAGTGCGCGATGGCCAGAAAGAGGCTCTGCTCGTCGGGCCGGGCTCCGCTGTCGAGCAGGAGCCGGACCATCTCCGGCTCCTTGCAATTGCCGGCGGCGGCGTTCAAAGCGGAACGCCCCTTGCCGGTGCGAAGGTCGACCCGGGCGCCCGCCTGGAGAAGCTGCCTGGCGATGTCCACGCGGCCCGATTCCGCCGCGCCGATCAAAGGCGTGTAGGACCGTCCCTCCTCGATCACGACGTTGGGATCGGCGCCGGCCTTGAGAAACGTGTCGATGAGGTTCGTCGGCCCGAACCCGCAGCGCGAGACGAATTCCTCGGCCGTGAAGGGAACGTTCAGGCGAGCGAGCTCCTCGCGGGCCTCCTTCGGGCTCGGCTTGCAGGCAAGGGCGACCGCCGCGGCCGCGGCGAGCGAGAGGCGCAGAAGTGTCCTCACCTCAGTCGTCGGGGTTCGGGATGATTGTGGCTCCTTCCGGCAGCTCGAAGAGGGAGGGCGGCGCGCCAACCTGGATGCGGGCGAGCTGCAGGTCGGTGCTGGCCCGAAGCTCATCCGGTTGACCCGGGAGGTCGGCTGGCAGGAGAACGCCATGCTGGATGCGCACCGGCAAGCTCGCCAGGTCCGTCGCGAGCCAGATGCGGTCGACACCGCCCTTAAAGAAGGTCACGTCCCAGACATCACAGGGGTGTTCGGCGAAAGAGAGATGGTCTCGGAACCGGGCGGAGCCCTGGAACTGCTCGGCGTATTTCTGGGCGTCGAATCCGGCGGTGGGCGGTATGTCGTCCCAGTAGCCCTCGCGCTTGCGAGGCCGGAGCTTCGACTCGATGACCTTGTTTGCGTGCGCGCCGAAGGGCCGGTAGTCCCATTGCTTGCCGAGGTCCGGCCGCCGGATCGTTGTCCAGATCTCGTTGGTGCCGCCCATGCGGGTGATGCGCGTTCGGTCGCCCCTTGCCGCGATATCCATGCTCTGCCCGACGCCGACCACGAGCCGCGCCCTGTAGCCATCAGAGGCAACGCTCTGCCGGCCGCAACCGGCAGCCAGAGCCACGAGCGCCATCACGGGCGCGGCGGCGGAGGTCCTGGAGAGCATCAAGGCGTATCGTCTGTTGTTTTGAGGAGCTATTCTAAGCGGAGTCGATGAGCACCACTCCTCCCGAATCGCCCGGAATCACGGGCAGCCTGTCCACGACGCCCCTCTTCGTCGTGTTGCGGCGCATCCAGCTGGAGCGGCTTTCGGGCACGCTCTCTGTCTTCCGGGACGACCAGGTGCGGCAGCTCGTCTTTGAGGGCGGCGAGCTGCGCGCGGCCCGATCGTCCCGGGAAGATCACCGCATCGGCGCGACGCTCGTGCGCTGGGGCTACATAACCCAGAGAGACCTCGAGGACGCCCTGGCGAATCAGCGCGAGACGAACGAGCGCCTCGATCGGATCCTCGTGGGCAAGGGTCTCGTGGCCCGATCGATTGTCGACGGCGAGGCGCGGCGCCAGATGGAACAGATCGTCTTCTCGACGCTTTCCTGGCCGGATGGCGCTTTCCACTTCGAGGCGGATACGGGGCCGGTGGAGCTCGACGTGGCGGTCTCGCTTTCGCACGAGATGATCATCGAAGGTATCCGCCGAATCCCCGAGAGCGAGCAGTTCCAGCAGCTGCTGGGAGACCCGTCGTCCATTCCTGTCTTGACGAGCGAAGCCATGTCGTCCGGATCCGTGCGTCTCCTCGGCGTGCTGGCGCAGGTGGACGGCAAACGCAGCACGCGCGAGCTGCTCGCAGCGGAATCGAACTCCCCGGGCGCCCGCGCCAAGATCCTCTATTCGCTGCTCTTTGCCGGGTTGATCGAGATGAAGCCCGAAGCCGGAGCGGCGGCCCCCAAGGAGAGCGCCGGGCTTGCCACGGCAGCAATGGATGCAACGATGCCGGCGCGCCCGGTCAAGACGGCCCCGCCGACAACCCGGGAGATCGTGCTCGATACGTACCGCCAGCTCGACTGGCTCTCGCACTACGACCTTCTCGGCGTCCCGCAAAATGCGGATTCGAAGGAGATCGATGCGGCGTATGCCGTCCGGTCGCGCCTCTTCGATATGAAGGCGCACCCGGACCTCGTCGACCTGTGGCGGCAGCTGAACGTGCTCGCCAAGTGGCTTCGAGTGGCTTACGGCGTTCTCTCCAACCCCGAGGTCCGCGAGGCCTACGACAAGAAGATCAACGAAGCGATCCCGGGCGCTTCGGAGCCTTGAGCCCGGCGGGTCAAGAGCGTCCGTTCGCCGGGGTCGTGTAGCCGCGAAGAGTGTCGTAGCGCTCGACCTGGGCCGGTTTCAGGATGCGCCGGGTCTCCAGGTGTGCGGCCAGGTGAGCGGCGCGTAGCTGTCCCTGGAGCGCTGCGAGCTGGCCGACGGAATCCCGCAGATTCGACTCGTCGATCGACCGGGAGGCAAAGGCCTGGTCGAGGGCCTTCTCCCGGGCGACGATTGCCGCGCCGAGCTCGACGGCGGAGCGGTGCATCCGATCGAAGATCGCTTGCAGCTCGCCTCTCTGATTCTCGGACAGGCCGAGGTCGGCGGCCAGATCGAGTACATGGCGTGGGCCGGGGTAGTGATTGAGCTCAGCCGGCTTCGCGAGACCCATCCCCGTGCCTTCCCGGTAGGCGCGGATCTCGTCGGCAGTGAGCGCCTTGATCTCCGAGCCCTCGAGGCCGGCATAGGGGCTGGCCGCGTGCTGGTGCGCCTGCGGCGCCTCGGCGACGGGCGCAGCCGACGCCGGTTCGGATGTGTGGGCCTGGTGCATCGGGCAAGCCGCTTCCGCGGCCTGAGCCGCCGCGACTCCGGGTGCGGCCAGCGCCAATGTGAACGAGACTGCGAAGATGGTCTTCATGGTTTCCTCCCTTTCACTCTCTTTCGAATTCCATTTCGAGGTGGCAGGTCGAGAACGAGTTCCCCGGAGACGAGTGCATCGAGTAAGCCGGCGCGGGCTCCGGCCGGCACGGACCGCAGGCGCTCGTCCCAGTTCTTGAGCACGGCGCGCAGTCCATCGCGCAGGCGGGCGAGGTCTCGGACTCGCTGCTCGAGCTCCTCGAGCTTCAACTGCGCGAGAGCGCGCACCTCGCGACACGGGGAGCGTCCGCGGTCGCGCAACCCGAGCACGTGAGCCAGCTCCGCGAGCGTGAAGCCGAGCAACAGGGCGCGCTGCACGAGGTGGACTCTGGCGACGGCGTCGGCGGAGTACCAGCGATACTTCGCTTCCGATCGCCGCGCCACGTGGAGCAGGCCGAGACGCTCGTAGTGGCGCAAAGTGTCCGGGCTCACGCCGCAGAGATCGGCCAGCTCCCCAATCCGGATCAGCCCCGTCGGCGGCTTGCGAGCGCTCACCCGGACACCCTACGGCCTCGAACGCCTTCCAGAGTCAAGGCCGCCTCAGAGAGCAAGCCAGGCGACGAGGGCGGCGAGCTTCTGATCCGCGGTCCAGGGTGGACCGAGAGGCTTGCCGGCTTCATTGACTTTGGTCTGAAGCACCTCGGCCGAGATGCGAAACCGCGTCGAGGCTGCGGCGTAGAGCTCGCGTTCGGCGACGCGGAGCACGGAGAGGCCGCGGCGAGCGCAGGCCCGCGCGAGGGCGTGCCGGAAGTGCTCTCCGTCGGCCGCGTGGATCAACGCATGCGAGGCGAGGACCGACTCGAGCGGGGGAAGAGGTCGGCCGGAGGCGAGCAACAGGCCGCAGCCGGCGATTCTGTAACCTCTCGACGTCAGGTCCCGGGCGAGGTCACCGACGGCCTTGTGGGCCAGTTTCGCAGAGCCGGCCTCGAACCGATCCAGCAGGTTCTTCGCCTTCGCCAGCGGCAGTCCTTCCGCCGCGTGGTATGGCTGACGGGAGCCCGGGATCTTGCCGTCCGCGATCTCGATCCGCCGGCGGTCGAGAATCTCCGGCCGGCGCGGCGTTCCCGCGACAGCCACGGCGGCGGCCCATCCCGAGTGGGCCCGGAATCCCAGAGCGGCAGCCGGCCGAGGCATAGAGGGGGAGCGTAACCCCGAAATCTGCAACCAAAGGGCAGTGAACGCGGTTACAGCGGACATGACTCGCACCGCGATTTGCCTGGGAGCATTGGCCCTGTCGGCCGCCGCATGCCGTGTCGTCGACAGGGGTGAGTACGTGCGGACCAGGGAGGAATACGCGGCGGTGACCTCGGCCTCCGAAATGCCTCTCGAAGCGAGCCTGCGGCGCTTCGACGAAGCAGCTGCGGCGCCGGATGTCGAGGCTCGGCTGCTGGCGGCCGGCAAAGTGCTCGAGGAGGCCCGGAGGCTGCGTGACACTCTCGAATCCGGCCGGGTACCCGTCGGTCTGGAGTATGCGGGCGGCGAAGAGCTCATCTACGCCAACCACCTCGTGGACGGTTTCGACTTGTTTGTCCGGAGCGACGGCGGTCCGGCTGCGCTCGACACCCTTCGCTCCATCCTCGGCCGGGGCCGCATCCACCGCGACCGCGGGCTGACGGCCTTGATGTCGGCTCGGCCGTCCTGAACCCGAGGGCATTGGTCCCTCGGCCGAAACATCCAGCACCTCCTGTCGTATGCCTAGGGGAAGGGGGGAAGTCATGCGGAGAAGGCAGTTCTTGACAGGTGCAGCAGCGGCAGGCGCAGCAGCGGCGCTGGCGAAAGCGGCGCCCCTCCTGGGGGCCGAAAAGTCAGGAGGCGGAGCCGGCCCGCTGACGCCGCCAAAAACCGGAACGATCCCCGTGGCCGTGGCCCTGACCGAAGGCGCCACGGTGATCGATTTCGCGGGGCCGTGGGAGGTTTTTCAGGACGTCCACGTCCCCGACCGGGGCGCGACGATGGACGAGATGATGCCGTTCCGTCTTTTCACCGTGGGCGAGTCGATCATGCCGGTCATGGGGTCGGGCGGCCTCCAGCTCGTTCCGGACTACACGTTCGCGAATGCGCCGCAGCCGAAGGTGATCGTCGTCGGGGCCCAGCGAGGCGGCGACGCCCTGATCGCCTGGCTGCGCAGGGCGAGCGAGAAGGCCGACATCACCATGTCCGTCTGCACCGGGGCCTTCCAGCTGGCGAAGGCGGGGATGCTCTCGGGCAAGTCCGCCACGACGCACCACGGCTCCCTCGACGCCCTGGCCAAGCAGTATCCCGACATCGACGTGAAGCGCGGCGTGCGGTTCGTCGAATCGAGCCCTCGAATCGCCACGGCGGGCGGACTGTCCTCCGGCGTGGACCTCGCCTTGCGCGTGGTCGAGCGGTACTTCGGGCGCCCTGTTGCCGAGTGGACGGCAACGTACATGGAGTACCAGAGCCGCAGCTGGGTGGTCTAGCAGGCTGCTGAAAAAAGGTGTGGAGCGGCGTTGCGAGCGCCGCGGGGCCGGATGCCAGGCGCCGCGACGAAGGCGATGCCGAAGCATCGGGGAGGAGCGGCAACGCCGCAGACGGCCCCGCGCGGCTTTCGGCTGCGGCGGTCGCGTTGCGACCGGCAGCCGAGAGTTTTCAACAAGATCCGGGGCCTGGCCCTGGTAGCAGAACCTCTCGGCCGCCGTTCGCGGAGCGAACGCCTGCGGCCGAAAGTCAGACACGACGCCCGCATCCTTTCTTCAGCAGCCTGCTCGCGTAATTTTCCCGGGGTCGCCGGCGTTTCCTGAGCATGCGAATACGCCGGTTAATGCTCGTCGTGGCCGCGAGCTTTCTGAGGGTGGGTTGTTCGTCGGCGCCGCCACCGGCTCCTGCGCCCGCAGCGGCGCAGGCCGAAACGCCGCCGGCAACACCAGCCGAGGCGGCGGCGAAGCTCTCCGGCTTCTGGCTCGTGAGCATCCAGCGCGGGGGACAGTCGGTCGATCACTCGATGCACTTCTCCCTGACCGCCGGGGAGCTCGTCGGCTCTATGACGGGCCCGGACGGCAACGGGCATGAGCTGTCGAAGATCACGCTCAAATCCAACAAGGTCTCCTTCGAGATGAGCGGCCAGGGAATGACCCAGCGGTTCGAAGGGACGATCGACGGCTCGTCCATGGAAGGCAAGATCAAGATGGCGCGCGGTTCCCGCGGCGGCGGCCGAGGCCAGGGCAGCGGCCAGTCCGGCTCCGGGGACTCCGGCGGCGGCGACACCTCATCGAGCCCTCCCGGCGAGGGCACGCCGCCTCCGAGCGGTGGCGGGGGCAGCGGCGGCGGCGGACGGGGCGGCGGCCGCGGCGGTGGAGGCGGACGAGGGGGCGGCGGCCGTGGAGGCAGCACTCAGGAAGCCACCTGGAAGGCTTTCAAGTCCGTCGAGCCGCAGCCCGAAGCAACCCCCGCGCCTTCGAAGGCCGGCGGTAGCTAGTTGATACGAACCGCGACGAGGGTGATGTCGTCGCCCGCGGGGGCCCCGCTGGTGAAGCGGGCGAGGTCGGCGAGGATGCCGTCGCAGATGTTTGCTGGAGAAGAATCGGCGGGCAGGCCCTCGAAGAAGCGGGCCAGCCGTTCGAGGCCGTAGGGCTCGCCGGCTCCGCCGAGCGCCTCGTACACGCCGTCGGTGTAGAGGAGAAAGACGTCGCCCGAAGCGAACGGGATCCTGCGCTCCGGAATGTCCCCGGGCAGTTTCGCGCCGAGCGGCAGTGACGAGAAGTTGATCGGCGTCACGACCCCGGAGGCGGCCGAGCGCTGAAGGACCGGCGGGTGGCCGGCGCTCGTGACAATCACTGTCGAGCGCGCCTTGTCGAAGAGCGCGATGACGAGCGTCACGAGCATGCGGTGCGACGTCGTCTGGCGCACCATCTTGTCGAGCTTGCGCGCGACGGAGGCCGGCTCGCCGAGCTCGTCGGCGAGCAGGGTGAGGCAGCTGCGCAGGCCGGAGAGGATCAGCCCGCTCGCCAGGCCGTGGCCCGCCACGTCCGCCGAGACGACCGCGACGCGATCCTCGTCGACCGCAAAGTAATCGAAGTAGTCGCCTCCGACCTCGGTTGCGGGCAGCGAACGGCCTTCCATGTCGAGCCAACCGAATTTCGCGCTCTCGGCCGGCAGCATCGACAGCTGGACGTTGCGCGCGAAGTCGAGCTCGTCGCGCATGCGCAGCTGCTCCCGGGCGCCTTCCCGCAAGGCGCGCCACTGGCCCAGGACCTGTCCGCGGAACCGTCGGGTCGAAACCAGGCCGATCAACAGGCCCGCGGCGTTGCAGGCGACGACCGGCACGACGGAATTGGATCTGGGAGCCGCCGCGCGGCGTGTTTCGTCCCTGGCGGGCTTCACGGGCACGAGCTGAGCGCCGAAGGCCAGGGCGACGAGCAGACCGTGCAGGAGAAGGGCCTCGGACGGCAGCAGGCGCAGCAGAGGGACGAGAAAGGCAAGTATCACGAGCCAGGGTCGGGCGCTCCCTGTGTGCGCCGAGAAAACGACCAACAGGACGGCCTGGATGGCGAGCGCGATGAGTGTCGCCGCTCGGAACGATTGCACGATTCGTCGGGCGAGCGGGTCGAGGAAGGCGAGGCGTGCAGACCCCACGCCCAGAGGGTCGATCCGGCGCAGCACGAGGAGGGCGAGGATGGCAAAGAGGATGTTGGCGCCGGCGTCGGACGCGCCGAAGAGGTCAGGCGTACCGCCGGATGCGGTTGTGATGAGCTCGATCGACGCGGCGGCCAGAAAGACCCGGAACGACCAGCGCAGGACCGAGAAGTTCCGAGCATCGCATTGGCGGCGAACCGCCTCGTCCTCGCCGAGCGTCGCCAGAGTCTCGACACTCGGGCGCTCCTCGAAGGGGAGTCGAGGCGGCAGGTTGTCAGAGGTCGGCATGCCGCGTCACGGAAACAGCCAGTCGGCGAGCTGCGTCAGGTTCTTGAACTCCGCGTCGGGAGCTCCGGAGGCGCCAACGGGCTGGCTCTTCCTGTTGATCCAGGCGACGGGGATGCCGAGGGTCTTTGCCGGGACGACGTCGTGGAAGTAGCTCTGCGCCGCGTGGAGCCAGCGTGCGCCCGGGCCGAGCGCGGCGCGCGCCGCCGTGAAGTGCGCGTGGCCCGGCTTGTAGGAGCGCACGCGCTCCGCCGTGACGACGAGGTCGAAGGGCACGTCGAAGTGCCTTCGGGTTCCTGCCAGCAGGTCCTCGTCCACGTTCGAAAGAATTCCGAGGCGGATGCCGCCCGAGCGCAGGCGCGTCAACGCGGCGTTCGTGTCCGGAAAAGGCAGCCAGGCGGGCAGGCTCTCCGCGAGGAAGCCGGCTTCCTCCGGAGGAGACGCCAGCCGAGGCGTGAGGCGACGCCGATTGCCGTTTCGCCGAGGACCTGCCGGTAGGACTTGTACGAGCCGGCTTCGACCTCGGGCTCGATCGCGGCATACGCCGCGAGCACCTCGGAAGGAGACACCGTCTTGCCCGCGCGCGAGGCCGCCGACGCAAATGCCCGCGAGATGCCGCCCTCCCAGTCGATGAGGGTGCCGTAGCAGTCGAACGTGACGGCGTCGTAGAGCAAACCGCTGACTACCTCGGACGGGGGCCGGGCGGCAGGTACTCCAGGAGGTATCGGGCCAGAAGAGAGTGGATGTGAAGCGACGTGCCCTCTCCCTCCGAGATCGAGTGGCTGCGGTTGGGATAATCCATGAAGTCGAAGGGCTTGCCGAGCGCGATCAAGCGGTTGACGAGCTTCTCCGTTCCCTGGAAGTGGACGTTGTCGTCGCCCGTGCCGTGGACGATCAGCAGGTGTCCCTTGAGGCCCTCCGCGAACGTTGATGGGCGAGCCGACCTTGTATCCCTCGGCGTTGTCCTGCGGGAGGCCCATGTACCGCTCCTGGTAGATCGTGTCGTAGAGGCGCTGGTCCGGCACCGGCGCGACCGCCATGCCCACCTGATAGACGTCCGGCGAGCGGAACATGAGGTTCAGCGTGTTCGAGCCGCCGCCGCTCCAGCCCCAGACACCCACGCGCTCGGCGTCGAGGTACGGCCGCGCGGCCAGCAGTGCCTTGACCGCTGCCGTCTGCTCCTCGGACGAGAGGACCCCCACGGTGCCGTAGACGATCTTGCGCCAGGCCCGTCCCTTGGGCGCCGGCGTGCCGCGGTTGTCGACGCTCGCGACGATGTACCCGGCGCGGGTGAGCGCCCGGTGAAAGAGAGAGCGGCTGCCGCCCCAGCCGTCCACGACCGTCGTGCCGGCGGGCTCGCCATAGACGTAGATCAAGAGCGGGTACTTCCTGGCCGGATCGAAGTCCGGCGGCTTGATCATCCAGCCGTCGAGCGTGACGCCGCCGCCGACCTCCACCTTGAAGAACTCGACAGGGGCTGCGCGAACGGCTCGGCCGCCTTCGCGAGCGCCGCATTGTCTTCGAGCATGCGCACGACCTCGTGCCCGGGCAGCCGCACGAGCTCGGTCACCGGCGGCCGGTCGAACGAGGAGAAGGTGTGAAAGGCATACGCCCCGTCCGGAGAGATCGTCATACGCGTGGTTGCCGGTCGCGTCCTTTGGCGTCACGCGCTCCGGCTTTCCCCGGCCGTCCAGCGGGCCCGGTAGAGGAAGCGGTGCGTGGCGTCGTCGGGCGATGCGATGACGTAGAGCCATTCTCCCCGGTCGTCCACGCGCAGCGATAGAGACGACGTCGACCTTCGCCGGCGAGACGGGCCGCGTCGCGCCATCCCGTGAGACCGCGTAGACCCTGCGCCAGCCGTCCCGCTCGCAGAGCCAGAGAAGCTCCTTGCCGCCGCTCGACCAGCGGAACTCGTCCAGGATGTCGACCCATGCCGCATCCTGTTCGCGCAGGAGCTTGCGCACCGTGCCCGTCCGCGCGTCGGCGATCCAGACGTCGTTGGTGTTCTGCAGGCGGTTCAATTGCTGAAGGACGAGCTCCTCGGAGTTGCCGGCCCAGTCCATGCGGGGGACGTAGGTGTTGCGCGGGTCGCCCGGCAGCTCGAGGAAGCGGGCGGCCCCGCCCGCAGCGGAGACGACGCCGATCTTGACGGCCGAGTTGGTCGTGCCGGCCTTGGGGTACGGGATCGTCGTCACCGTGGGATAGATCCCGTCCGTGTCGTTGATGAGCGAAAAGCTCCCGACGCCGCTCGTGTCGAACCGCCAGAACGCGATCCACTTGCCGTCGGGGCTGAAGCGGAAGGCGTCGCGCAGGCCGAACTCCTCCTCGTAGACCCAGTCGGACGTGCCGTTGACGATCGTCGCCGAGCCGTCGGCCGTGAGCTGCGTGATCGACCCGGTCGCGAGGTCCTCGACATAGATGTTGTTGGCGCGCACGTAGCCGGCCCGCCCGCCGTCGGGCGAGAACTTGGCGAACATCAGGGACGAGGCGGGCGCGTCGCCGCCGAGCTTCTTCAAGCGTCCGTCCGGCAGGTCGAGAACCCAGTAGTCGCCGCGCGTGTTCTCGCGCCAGACCTTCTTCGTGTTGGTGAAGACGAGCAGCTTCTGGCCGTCCTTCGACCAGGAGTAGTCGTCAATCGAAAGAGGCTTCTTCTCGCCTGCCGGGACGAGCTTTGCGGCCGAGACGAGGACGCGCTTCTCGCCGGTCGCGGTGTCGTAGCGGACGATGTCGCGGCCGCCCTCCGCCTCGGCCGAGCTTTCGAGGGTCGTGTAGGCGCGGCCGCCGTCGATCCACCGGGCGGGACCGAAGCGCTTCGGCGCGAACTCCTTCGAGGCGAAGATGCGCTTGAGAAGCGGCTGGAGCTCGTCGGACGGCTGCGGAACCGGGCGGCCCTGCCGGAACGGGCCGGGCAAGGGTGAGGACGAGGCCGATGAAGCCGAGGACCAGGAGGCGTTTTGAGTAGCGCATGACGGGCGAGTTTATAGCTCCTCGAGTCAAGTCGCCCCGACGACGGGCCGCCTCCCTCGGAGGCACGCTCGGGTCAGGCTGCCAGGAGGAGCAGTGGACCCTCGCTCGTCGCTCGGTCGCAGTCTTCGGAGTGCACTAGCAGCTTCTTGCCTTGCTCCCTCGCTCAGTCCTCCTCCGGGAGGCGGCCCGCCGCCGGGGCTCTCCCTGAGGCGGTTGTTACGGTGAGAGACCCGTGGGTCCGGGGGGCTAGTCGGAGGTCTTTTGGGCGGAGATGGACTCGGAGGTCGAGACGGAGAACTTCTTGTAGTCGCCGTACTCGCTCTGGACGTCCACGCGCCCGAGGACGAAGAAGAGCGCCTTGGCGGCGCCCGTGAAGCGGGCCCGCGCCGGCAGCCAGATCTCGTTGTTCACGCGGCGGCGCTCGAAGTATGCCTGCGCGCCCTTCTGGAGCCGGACGACGCCTCCGGGCCCGACCCCGAGACTGTCGAGCAGCGCCGCCTCGATCTTGACGACCTGGTAGTTCTCTTCGTCCACCCAGGCGCGGCCAGCCAGCTTTTGTAGCGCCCGGGCATCCTCGGAAGCGGACTTGTACCCGGGCCGGGGCTTGAACGAGATGAGGATCGTGCTCCGGTCGTCGATGGATTCCCGGCCCTCCATGACGAGCTCGTCCATCAGGAACAGCTCGTCCACGATCTCCCGTTCCTTCTTCTTCTTCGCTCTCTTCCTTCGCGATGCGCGTTTCCCGTGCCTCCGCCGACTCGTTCTCGAGATTCAGCCTCCGGCGCTCCGAGCGCGCCTCCTGCTCCTTGTCCTGGGCGGCGAGCTCCTTCTCGTCGAGCGGCTTTCCATCGCGGGCGACCAGCCGCCGGTACATCTTGCCGGGCGCGTCGGAGGGATACACCTCGTAGGTGGCGGTCTTCGACTTCTTGACGCCGCCCTTGGAATCGAGCCGCAGCTCCGTGTTCTTTTCCGTGAACGTGTAGTCGCTCAGCAGGGTGCTGTCGCTGCGCAGGTTCTCGCGGACGTGCTCGAGGAACTCCCGGACGTCCGGCAGAGGCCGGACGGCGGGCTGCGGTTCGGTCGCCGGCGGCGGGGCGGGGGAGGGTTCCGTCTGGGCGGCCGCCAATCCAGTCGACGCCAGGAGGACCAGGAAGAG
This sequence comes from uncultured Acidobacteriota bacterium, assembly GCA_963739435.1. Lineage (GTDB taxonomy): Bacteria > Acidobacteriota > Thermoanaerobaculia > UBA5066 > Gp7-AA6 > CAVUAN01. The sequence continues at coordinate 236,080 of CAVUAN010000016.1, read as the reverse complement.
GCTCGCGGAATGACGCACCCGGACCATCGCCTGTCAGAACGCGCGCCCCCAAGGCCTGCATTCCCAAGGCGGTAGACTCGGTAGCCATGACGCCTGCCCGGGTGAAGGCCGCCCGCGCGATCGCGATTGCCGCAGATTTCCTTCAGATCGTCGTGTTTCCGGCCTTTGCCCCGGGGCTGGCGTCGCCCTGGGATGACGCTCTCGACGCGTTCGTCGCAGTTGCGATGCTTGCGCTCGTCGGGTGGCACTGGGCCTTCCTGCCGTCCTTCCTCGTCGAGCTCGTGCCGGGCCTCGACCTCGTCCCCACCTGGACTGCCGCGATCTTCTTCGTCACCCGGGGCCAGGGAAAGGCCGGACCGCCCAAGGACGCCATCGACACGGAGGTCATCAAAACCAGCTAGAGGGACGCCAGGAAGTCGGCCACGGCGGCGATGGCTTTCTCGAGGTTGCCGGCTTCGGTGTGGCCGGAGCGGGCGGGGGGCTTGAAGGAGTGGTCGCCGGCTTCCATCCAGACGACGCGGATCGAAGGGGAGAGGGTGTATTGGGCGACGTCGTCGCGCGTTCCGAAAGCGTCGCGCTCGCCCTGTACGAAGAGAGCCGGGGTCGCGAGTGCGGCCAGGTGGGCCGTGCGTAACTGAGCGGGTTTGCCCGGAGGGTGGAACGGGTAGCCGAGGCACACGAGGCCGCGCACGCCGGCTTCATCCGCGACCATGCTCGCGATTCGCCCGCCCATGGACTTGCCGCCGATGACGAGCTGTCCGGTTGCCGCCGAGCTTCTCGATTGTGTCGAGCCAGGATTCGCGCAGGACGGGTCCCCGGTCCGGCGCCCCCCGCTTTCCGTCCGTCCGCCGGGCGCGCATGTACGGAAACTCGAAGCGCGCCACGCGCCAGCCGCTCCTCGCCACACCCGCGGCCACCTTTGCCATGAAGGGTGAGTCCATGGGCCCGCCCGCGCCGTGAGCGAGGACCAGCGTCAGCCGAGCCTCGGCGGGGCCATCAAAGAGGAATTCCTGGGCCACGCGGCAACTTTATAATCCAGAAGATGCGCAGATCGCCGGGAAGGGGCCGGGTTCTCGGCGCGCTGGCCTTCTTTCTGGCCGCGGCGCGGCTTTCGGCCCAGCCCGGGCCGGCCCCGGAGCCCGTCGTTCCCCGGCATGCTCGCCCCCGACGAGATCTCCGTCCTGCCGCGCGACGGGTCGTACATCTTCCTGCAGTCGATGGCCTTCGATCCGTCGGCGAAGGCGCCGGACTTCTCGTCCGTCGGCCTTCCGGCTGTCGCAGCGGGGGAGTACGGCCTCGTGCAGTTTGCGCCGGGCGCGCTCGCCGAGAAGGCGCGGCTCGAAAGCGCAGGCGTGCGTTTCTTTGGCTATGTCCCGGACAACGCGTTCCAGGTGAAGCTGACCGCGCGAAGCGCAGCGCTGCTCTCCGCGAGCCCGGCGGTTCGCTGGATCGGTCCGTACGCCCCGGGCTACAAGGTGCATCCGCGGCTCTGGGCGCTCGTCCAAGACCCGCGGCCGGAGCTGACCGTCGTTCTTTTCCCTGACGCCTCTCTCGAGGCCGTCGCCGACGAGCTCTCGGCGCAATTCCCCGAGGCAATCGAGACTCGGCGTTTCCCGGAGGACCGTTGGCCGAGGCTTCGCTTCGTCGTGCCGGACTCGGCGCGCGCAGCCTTCGTGTCCGCGGCATCCACCCTCGACGGCACGGTCTGGCTCGAGCCCTATTCGCCGATGCGGGTTCTCAACAACGACGCCCTCGCCCCGATGCAGTCGAACGCGGCGACGGTCCTGTCCGCCGGCGACTGCACGAGCTGCACGATCTTCAACCACGGCATCACCGGGACGGGGCAGATCATCGCCGTGGCCGATTCGGGCCTCGACTCGGACATGTGCTTCTTCCGCTACGGCTCCGCGGCCTCGGACGTCACGGACGCGGAAACGACTGTGCCCCCGACCACCGGGAACGCTCTTCCCAGGGAAAAAGGTCATCGGCTACTGGGTCCAGCCCGGCGCCACCGCCTACGACAACAACGCGACCTGCGACACCAGCCCCAACGCCTTTCACGGAACTCACACCACGGGAGTCCGTCGCGGGAGACAACTACGCGACGCGCTCGACGGCTTCCCATCCCGGCGTCGACGTGGGCGACGGCATGGCTCCCAACGCTCAAATCCTGTTCCAGGACATCGGCAACGACCAGGACGGCTGCCTGGACGGAGCCGACAACCCCATACCGCTGTACCTCCAGGCCTTGTCCGGAGGAGCACGCATTCATTCGGACTCCTATGGCGGCTCCAACGCAGACGGTACCTACGATTCGACCGACCGGGCGGCGGATCAGTTCCTCTTCGACCATGAAGAGATGGCGCTCTTTTTCGCGGCCGGCAACGACGGCCCCGACCAGACCACGATCGGCTCTCCCGCCAACGGAAAGAACGTGATTTCTGTCGGCGCGCTCGGCCACGGGAACTCCACTGCGGTCGCCTCGTTCTCGAGCCGCGGCCCGACGGCGGATGGGCGCGTCAAGCCGGACCTCATGGCGCCGGGAGTGGCGACGGTCTCGGCCGCGGGCACCGCGAGCCACACCGACGCCAACTGCGGCACGAAGGGTCTGAACGGCACGTCCTTCTCGTGCCCGACGGCCGCGGGCGTCGCGGCCCTCGTGCGCGAGTATTTCGCGGCCGGCTTCTATCCGACAGGCACGCCGACGGCGTCCAACTCTTTCGAGCCGTCTGCCCCGCTGGTCAAGGCCGTGCTCATCAACGGCGCGTTGCCGCTCGGCACCTTCGGCGACGGAAACTACGGCTGGGGCCGCGTCTTTCTCGACAACAACCTGTTCTTTGCCGGCGACGCCCGCAGCCTGCGCGTCTGGAATCTCGCCAATACCCAGGGACTGACGACCGGCCAGTCCAACAGCTACACCGTCTCCGTCGCGGCCGGACAGGAGTTCCGCGCGACGCTCGTCTGGTTCGATCCCGAGGCGACGCCCGGCACCGCCGTGACGCTCGTCAACAACCTCAACCTCACGGTCTCGGACGGCACGAACACGTATCAGGGCAACGTCTTCAACGGGTCGGGAGTGTCCGTGACGGGAGGGACGGCGGACACGCGCAACAGCGTCGAGCACGTCCGCCTGACGTCTCCCGCCGCGGGGACCTACACGGTCACCGTGACGGCGGCCGCCGTGCCGGGCAACGGCCGGACCTACACGAACCGGCAGGGCTACGCGCTCGTCGTCTCCGGGGCCGGATGTCGCGACGGCGGTGACCGCCGCGCCGACGGGTCTGACGGCCGCGAGCAATCCGGTGATGGGCGCCGACCTTTCCTGGACGCTGGCGCCCGGCTCGCACGGCACCCAGATCTATCGGGCATCGGGCGACTGCTCGGCGGGAATCCAGAACTTCCAGCTCGTCGGGACGGCCTCCGGATCGACGTTCACCGACACGCGCGCCGAAGGCGGGCAGACGTACTCCTACCGGGTGCGGGGTGTCGACAACTGCGGCGAGGGCCCGGCCTCGGCCTGCGTCACGCCTGACGCCTTCGGGCGCTGCGACCTCCTGCCGACGTTTGCGGGCGTGGCATCGGCGTCGGCCCCGGGGATCTCGCTGCCGGATCCAGCTCGCCTGGGCGGCGGCGAGCGCTCATTGCGCGGCCGGCCCCGCCGTCTCGTACAACGTCTACCGATCGACCGTCTCGGACTTCACGCCCTCGCCGGCCTCGCTCGTCGCCACGACTTCCCTCCTCGGCTACAACGACGATGCGGCTGCTCTCGGGCTCGACCTACTACTACGTCGTTCGCGCCGAAGACGCGACGGCGGGAGGATCGGGCCCCCACGGAGGCAACGAGGAATCCAACCTCACCCGGGCCTTCGCGACGCCATCCGGATCGCCGGGAGCTCTCGGCACGTGGACAGACGACGGCGGCGACACCGGGGCTTTTCTCCACGCCGAGCCGCCCTGGCAGGTATCGACCAGGCAGGCGCAAGCGGGCTCGCGGTCCTACCACTTTGGCCCCGAGGTGGGGACGTACCCGCCCAACACATGCGCCGCGGTGACGACGCCGGACCTGACTCTGGGAACGGGCTCTGCCCTGACGTACTCGGCCCGGTACAACAACGAGTTTGAATGGGACGGCGTCGTCGTCGAGATCTCCTCGGACAGCGGCGCGACATGGGCAGACCTTCCGCCCGACGGCGGCTACGGCAACACGCTCGCGCAGACGCTGGGCAATGGCTGCAACTACCCGGCGACGCAGGGCGCCTTCACCGGTCCCACCAACAACGACGCCCTGACGCCCTGGGTCCAATACCGGTCGCCCCTTTCGCCTGCCTACGACGGAAAGACGGTGCGCATCCGCTGGCGCTTCACGTCGGATCCGGGGGCGGAGTACGAGGGCTTCTACCTCGACACGATCTCCGTGACGAGCGTCCGGCTGCCGGGCGCGTGCACGCCAGCCCCCGCATCCGCCCCCGAGGCGCCGATCACGCCGGCCGCGCACCGCCCCCGCGGAACCCATGTCGTCCCTCCCCGTACCCCCTGAGGGTTGCCGGCGGAGGTATGATCGAAGGTCGATATGGGTAAGCGCATCGTTCTCCGCACCACCCAGGTGAACCCGGTCCGGCCGGCCGGGCCGGAGGCTTTCGAGCCTTTCGAGCCTGGCAAGGAGCGCCGGCACCACGCGCGGCGCGGGGGCCTGCCGCGGCGCATGCAGCCCGATCGGCGCGGCCCCAACCGTTTGACAAACGTACCGGGTGAAAAGCGGGGAGGCCTGCGCCGCGACTCCCCCGACCGGCGCCGCCACCGGGACCGCCGCTTCGGCCTCGACCCCACCCTCTACGACCGCCTCGCCGACCTGGACTTGTAGAGCCTCGCTGCAGTCATCCCGAGCGCAGCCGAGGGATCTGTTTGGCGCTCGGGCCGGGGCAGATCCTCACGTCGCTTCGCTCCTCAAGATGACAGGGTGGAGAACCCCTAGCGGCTCAGCTTCTTTTCGATTTCCTTCAGCCGCTTTTCGAGCTCCTGAAGTCGCTCCATCAGGCGCTCGCGGTCGGGCGAGTCGAGCGAGTCGAGCGATTCGAGCCCATGGATCTCGAAGTCGGGGATCACGATGCTTCGGCTCTGCTTGCGCGGAAGCATCTCGCCCCAGGCCATCTCGCTGCCCTTGCGCTCGCCGACCGTCGCCTCGAGGTGCTTGACGGCTTTGTCGCGAAGGACATCGAGCCCGACCTTGTCGCCGGCCTTCTTGCGGCGCATGGCCCGGGAGAGGTCGGAGGGTGAATCGATCTTCTCGCCGTCGGCGGCCGTGACGATGTCGCCGACCTGGAGTCCCGCTTTGGCCGCCGGGCTGTCGGTTTCGACCTCGCCGATCAAAACGCCCGCATCCCGCGGCGCTCCATAGTGAACCCGCAGATCGGGCGTCAGCTCCATGGGGCGAACGCCGAGGTAGCCCCTCCGGGAATGGCCGTCGACGCGGATGACGGTCGGCCCGCCGATGCCGTCGAGCCGGACGACCTCTCCGTCGCGGATGACGATTTGCTTGTCGTCCGGCCCGTCGGAGGCGGACAGCGCCCCGGCAGGCGCAAGAAGGAGAAGGCCGAGAAGGATCGGTGTGCTTCGGCTCATGGGGAAGGACTCCTTTCAGATCCGGAGACGGCGCCTGCCGGAGAAGGTTTCGCCGAAGGCCTCCTGGGATACGCTTCAGGCTGGAGGTTGGCATGAAGTTCCGAGATTTCGTAATCGGCGGGTCCCTCCTTGCGCTCCTCGCCTCGGCGGCGCCGGCCGGTCCTCCTGAGGCTCCCGGACACCGCGTCGTCCGAAAGGTCGAGGTCGGAGGCGAAGGCGGCTGGGACTACTTGACCTTCGACAGCGCTTCCCGCCGGCTCTACATCCCGCGCTCGACGCGCGTCATGATCTTCGACGCCGACACCCTCGCGTCCGTCGGAGAATTTTCAAACGCGAACACCAAGGGCATCCACGGCGTCGCCATCGCCCCCGAGCTCTCCCGCGGCTTCACGTCGAACGGGGGCTCGAACACCGTCACGACCTTCGACACGAAGACCTTGAAGACGATCGCCGACGTCAAGGTGACCGGAGAGAACCCGGACGCGATCCTCTATGACCCGGCGACCAAACGCGTCTTCGCGTTCAATGGCCGGACGTCGAACGCCACGGTGATCGAGGCGGCGACGGGAGAGGTGGCCGGAACGATCGCACTGGACGGCAAGCCCGAGTTCGCCGCCTCGGACAATGCGGGCCGCGTCTTCGTGAACATCGAGGACAAGAACATCGTTACGGTCGATCGACGCGAAGAAGCTGACGGTCGAGAACCGTTGGCCGCTGTCACCCTGCGAGGAGCCGACAGGCCTCGCCATCGACCGGGAGCACAAGCGGCTGTTTGCTGGCTGCCACAGCAAGGTCATGGTGGTCATGGACGCGACCACAGGCAAGATCGTCGCCTCGGTCCCGATCGGCGAAGGTGTGGACGCCAACGCCTTCGATCCGGGCACGAGTCTCGCCTACGCCTCCTGCGGTGACGGTACGCTGACGATCGCGAAAGCCGAGGCGCCGGGAAAAGACTCCTTCAAGGTCGTCGAGACGGTTGCCACACAGCAGGGCGCCCGGACGATGGCCCTCGACGAGAAGACGCACACGATCGTGCTCGCCACGGCGCAGTTCGGCCCTCCGCCCTCGCCGACTCCCGAGAATCCCCGCCCGCGCCGCACGGTGGTGCCGGGCTCCTTCGTTCTGCTGGTCGTTAAATGAGGCCCGTCCGTCTGTCGCTCGTCGCGCTGGCCATCGCGCTCGCCGCGCCGCTTTCGGCGGCAGGGACCGACGTCCGACCGACGCTTCCGTTCATCGAGGACGACTATCCGAAGGCGATGGCAGAGGCTCGGGCCAAGAAGCTGCCGGTCTTCGTCGAGGCCTGGGCCCCCTGGTGACACACGTGCCGCTCCATGAGGGCGTTCGTCTTCACCGACGCCTCCCTCAAGCGGCACGCCGGACAGTTCGTCTGGCTCTCCATCAACTCCGAGAAGGCGGGCAACGCTGCGTTCCTCGCGAAGTACCCGATCGAGGCGTTGCCGTCGATGTACGTGCTCGATTCCGCGACGGGAAAGGTCGCGCTCCGGTTCGTGGGCGGCGCCAGCGTCAAGCAGGTCGAGAAGATCCTCGACGACGGCCGCCGCTCGATTGAGGGCAAGGAGCGCGGCGTCGAGCAGTTGCTGGCGGCGGCCGACCGCTTCTACGGCGAGAACAAGAATGACCTGGCGGTCGAGAAATACCGCGAGGCCCTCGCGAAGGCGCCGGCAGGCTGGCCGCGCTACGCCCGCACGGTCGAGTCCCTGCTCTTCGCGCTCCAACGGATCGGGAGCTCGAGACTGTGCGCCGAGACCGCTCGCGACGCCTACCCGAAGTTGAAGGAAACGTCCTCGTCCGCCAGCGTGGCGGGCTCCGGCCTCGACTGCGCGCTCTCGCTCCCCGAGCGGGACCCGGAGCGGGCCGTCCTCGTCGCCGCTTTGAAGGCGGACGCCCTCGAGGTCGTGGCGGCACGGCGCTCGGACCTGGCCGTCGACGACATCTCGTCGGTGTACCTGACGCTCGCCGACGAGCGGGAGGCCGCCGGGGATGCCGAAGGGCGCCGGGCGATCCTGCAGGAGGAGGCGAGTTACCTCGAAGGCGAGGCTGCTCGCGCGAAGACGCCCGACGCCCGCGCCGTTTTCGACCCCCACCGGTTCACGGCGTATCTCCAGTTGAACGAGGCCGAACGGGCGATCCCGATGCTCGAAGCTTCGGAGCGCGACTTCCCGAACGACTACAACCCGCCCGCCCGCCTGGCCGTGGCGTACAAGGCCATGCAGCGCTGGGACGACGCGGTCGCGGCCTCAGACCGCGCGCTCTCCCTGGCTTACGGCCCACGCAAGATCGGTATCTGGCTGGCCCGCGCCGACATTGAGGCCGGCAGAGGCGACCCGGCAGCGGCAAAGAAGGCAGTCGAGCAGGCGCTCGCCGAGGCCGAAGCCTTTCCACCGGGCCAGCGATCGGAGAAGACAATCGCGGCTTTGAAGAAAAGGCTTGCCGACATGACCGTATCCTCGGCGCCGAGCCCGTGCGGGGCTTGACACCGCCGCGGAATCTCCCTACGCTCCCGCGGCAATCCTGAATGATGCTCGAAGCATGAGGAGGACGTTCGTGAAAAGGTACGTGAAGCTCTTTGCGATTCTGGCGCCGCTGGCGCTGATGGTGGCCTGTTCGAAAGCGCCTGCCGAGGCGTCGCTCAAAACGGCGGAGCAGGCTGTCGACGCCGCCCGTCCGGTGGCGGAGAAGCTGGTTCCGGAACAGATGAAGTCCCTGACAGACGCTCTGGCCGGCGCCAAGGACAAGTTCGGCAAGGGCGACTATGCCGGCACGATCGAGGCGGCCAAGGACATCCCGGCCAAGGCGAGCGAAGTCGTGGCCGCGGCCAAGGCGAAGAAGGAAGAGTTGACGAAGGCGTGGGAGGGCATCTCCAAGGACATGACTGCCTCGGTCGGCGCGATCACCGCGCGCATTGGCGAGCTCACGGCCATGAAGAAGCTCCCCAAGGGCATGGACAAGGCCAAGCTGGATAGCGCGAAGGCGAGTCTCGATGGCGTGACGGCCGCGTGGGGTCAGGCGACCGCGGCTGCCGCGGCTGGCGGCCTCACTGAGGCCATCCAGAAGGGCAGCGAGCTGAAGGGCAAAGTCCAGGAAATCATGGGCATGCTCGGCATGCCGGCCGAGCCGGCCCCGGCCAAGTAACTTCGGAATCCCGTTCTCTCGAGGGCCCGCGTTCCGGCGCGGGCCCTTTGTTTTTCGGTCACGGAGGCTTCCATGAAAACCGTGCTCATCTTTCTTCTCCTCGGCGCGCTTCTCGGAGCCGCTGCAGCGTCGTTCATCGTTCCGGCGGCACTCTCCTGGTACAACGAGCCCGGCGACCTCCAGAAGGGCGGACAGGTGCAGGCGATCGTCAACGTGCCGCAAGTCATCCGCTACACCACGGACCGCTTGATCAAGAGCCAGGCGATCGGCGCGGCAATCGGCGCGGCAATGGGACTGGTCGTCGGCATCTTTGCCGCGTCGGGCGGCCGAAAGCGGCGCGCCCTGGCCGAGGCCCAGAAGGCTGCGCGGGCCGCGGCTCCCGCCGGGAAATCGAGCTAGGAAATCGGAGGGCCCATGCCGCTCGAAATCGTCTCGCCGCGCCTCCGGGGTTTCATCTGCATCAACGCTCACCCGGCCGGATGCGCCGAGGCCGTCGCTCTGCAGGTGCGCCGGGCGCAGGCCGAGGCGCCGCCATCTGCCGGAGGCGGCAACGCGCTGATCATCGGCGCGTCCACGGGCTATGGCCTGGCGTCCTGGATAACGGCGGCTTTCGCCAACCGTATGGGAACACTCGGCGTGTTTCTCGAGCGGCCGCCCTCCGACAAGAAGACCGCGACCGCGGGCTACTACAACGCCGCGGCGGTCCTGCGCCTCGCACGGGCCGAGGGGCTGCGGGCCGGCGCGATCAACGGCGACGCGTTCTCGAACGCCGTCCGTCAGGAGGCGATCGAGCGAACCCGCCGGGATCTCGGGCCGCTCGACCTCGTGGTTTACAGCCTCGCCTCGCCCGTGCGCGTGCATCCCGACGACGGCCGCACGATCCGATCGTCCTTGAAGCCCGTCGGGCAGCCCTACACGACGCGCACGATCGACCTCGACAAGGAGCGGCTCTCTTCCATCACGCTCGAGCCCGCGGCGCCCGAGGAGATCGCGGACACCGTCGCGGTGATGGGGGGCGACGACCTGAGGCGGTGGGTCGAGGCGTTGCTCGAGGCGAAGCTGCTCGCCCGCGGCGCGCGGGTGCTGGCTTACAGCTACATCGGGCCGTCGATCACGTGGCCGATCTACCGCACCGGGACAATCGGCCAGGCCAAGGCGGATCTCGAGAAGACCGTGCGGGCCCTCGACTCCCGCCTCGCCGGGGCCGTGGGAGGACACGCCTGGACGTCGGTCAATGCGGCCGTCGTGACCCAGGCCTCTTCGGCCATTCCCGGAGTGCCTCTCTATCTCGCCCTGATCGCTCCGGTCCTCGAAAAGAAGGGCCTGCTCGAGCGGCCGATCGACCAGATCCTCCGTCTCATGAAGGTGCACGCGGGCCCCGGCAGGACGCCTTCCGTCGATGCCGAGGGGCGTATCCGCATGGACGACTGGGAGATGCGCGACGACGTGCAGAGCGTCGTCACGAAAGGATGGAACGAGGTCACGCCCGAGACCCTGACAGCCGTGGCGGATCTCGACGGCTTCAAGCGCGAGTTTCGCCGCCTCTTCGGCTTCGGCGTGCCAGGCGTCGACGAGAGCCAGACCGTCGAGATCGACGTGCCGCTGTCCGGCTAGGACCTAGAACTTCGCGACGACAGCGGCGGAGGTGACGGTGTCGGTCTTGCCGAAGCCCGGCACAGGCTGGTTGGAGTACGCGAGACCCCAGCCGACTTTGAGCGAGAGGACGTTCGTCAGCGATGCGGAGATGGAGGTCAGATTCCGGAAGATCCAGTGCTGCGTGTCCGAGAGGTCTTCGGTCCACGAAGCCTCTTCCGTGAAATCGGCGGACTTCGAGAACTTCCAGACGAATTTGAGAGCAGCGGCCGCCGTCGCATAGTTGAAGGTCGTGTCGTCCGTGCGCGCCTCGTTCGTGTAGCCGAACGATGCCTCGGGACGCAGGAGGATGTCGGGCTGGTCGATGAGCTTGTAACCCGCGCCTGCCGAGCCGCCGATGCGGTGATCGATGCCCGAGAACGTGTTGCGCTGGTAGTTGGCCTGCACGAAGACGTCGATGGCTTTCGTCAGGTCCCTCGAGCCCTTGAGCATGCCGGCGAGAGCTTCCGCCGTGACGACGTGGTCCGACTCGGCCCTGAGGAAAGCGAACGTGGCTTCGACCGTCCAGGGGGCTGTGCGGTAGATGACGTCGAGGCCCAGCCCGAAGCTCGATGTCGACGTGTTGCCGCTCGTGCCGGCGTAGGCGAGCTCGGCCTTGCCCGACCAGGGGGGCGGCGGAGGGGGAGGTGCGTCCTTGCAGGGACAGGGGTCCTGTGCCAGCGCGGGAATGGCGACGCACGTGAGCACGGCCCCGACAAAAAGCATCGATGCCAATCGGGAAAATTTCACGGTTCTACTCCTTGTCCGACATGATCGTAAGGCTGTCGTAGACTGGCGCTCCCTTGGTTTCTTCGATCGGCAGAGTCCCTGCAAGAGTCGGGCCCATTGCTACGGTCATCGTAGCCGGCTGGCTTTGCGCGGCGGGCGCGGCGGCGCAGATGCCGTCGCTGCCCTCGTTCGGGCCGACTCCTACTCCGGCGGAGGCGGCGCCGGCCGACCCGCTCGGCCGGGACACGCCGCGCGGTTCCTTCCTCGGCTTTCTCAAGGCCGCCCAATCCGACTCGTTCCTCGTCGCGGCGGATTTCCTGCAATTGACAAGGGTGACCTCGAAGGAATCGCCCGAAGAGATCGTCAAGCAGGTCAAGTTCGTTCTCGACCGGCGCTTCTCGGGCGACGTGACGAAGATCAGCCAGCTTCCGCAGGGCAAGCTCGACGACGGTCTCCCGCCCGACGTCGAGAAGGTGGGAGTGCTCGACACGGACGACGGGCCGGTCGATGTCCTGCTCGTGCACAAGGGCTCCGAACATGGTCTCGTATGGCTCCTCTCCTCCGACACCGTCCGGAATGCGATGAAGCTCTACAAGGCTCTCTCGCTGCCCGAGGTCGAGAGCCGGCTTCCCGCCTTCCTTCAGGTGAGGGTCAGGGCTTTTCCGCTCTGGCAGCTCCTGGCTTTCTTCCTCGCGTTCCTGCTGCTCTGGGGGATCTCCCTGCTCGTGGTCTTCGCGGCCTTTCGCCTCCTCCGCCTGGCCGCTGGCCGAAGGAGCTGGGCGGCTCGGATCGGCGACTGGAAGGGGGCCTTGCGAGGCCCGCTCAGCCTCCTCCTGGTGCTGTTGCTCCACTGGTGGTTCGTCTCGACTCTCCAGATTCCCGTTCTGACCCGCTTCCGGTACAGCCGCCTCCGGGAGATGCTCATCGTCTTCGGCCTCTCGTGGCTCGCTCTGCGCGTCATCGACTTGCTGGGCCGGCGGCAGCTCGCATTCAAGAGCCAGCTCTCCCGCTACACGGTCCTCAGCCTCGGCCGCCGGCTGATGCAGTTTCTCGTGGTCACGGTCGCCATGCTCGTCGTGCTCCAGATCTTCGACGTCAGCCTGACGGCCTGGCTGGCGGGAATCGGCGTCGGCGGTATCGCTCTCGCCTTCGCCGCTCAGAAAAGCCTCGAAAACGTCTTCGGCGGCTTTTTCGTGGTGGGAGACCGCGTCGTGCGGCTCGGCGACGTCTGCAAGATCGGCCCCTTCCAGGGTGAGGTCGAAGACATCACGCTCTACGCCACGCGCCTTCGGACTCTCGACCGGACGCTGGTCCACATCCCGAATGGTCAGCTCGCAACCGAGAAGATCGAGAACCTCTCGCGGCGGGACAAGTTCTGGTTTCATCCCATCCTGGGCCTGCGCTACGAGACGTCCACCGACCAGATGCAGAGAGTGCTGGGAGATCTGCGCGGGATGCTGGCCGCGGATCCGCGTGTGGAGCCAGAGACCGCCCGCGTGCGCTTCATCCGCTTTGGCGCCTACTCGCTCGACATCGAGGTCTTTGCTTATGTGCGCGTCCCGACCTGGGTCGACTTCCTGGCGGCGCAGGAGGAGCTCCACTTGAAGATCATGAGTCTCGTCGAGAAGTCCGGGACCGACATCGCGTTCCCCTCGCAGACGTCCTACCTCGGGAAGGACCGAGCCCTCGGCGCGTGGGAAGAGCCGCCGGCAAATAGGCCCGACACTCCTCGCACGTAATAGACTTTCGGGAGGAGGCTCCCATGAAGATTCGAGGTATCACGTGCGTCCTGGCTGTCTGTCTCCTCCTGCTCCAGGCCGGCGTGGCCGACGCGGCAAAAGCGAAAACTATCGCGCGGTTCACCTGTGTCGCAGTCAACCAGAGCGGCTCGGGGCGAACCGGAAACTCCGGCTTCGTCAATATCGTGATCGAGCGGTGGTCGACGGATGCCGAGCGGGAGATGCTCCGCGGCACGCTGATCGACAAGGGCTCGGACGCTCTCTTGTCGGCGGTCCAGAAGATCAGGCCGCGGGTGGGGTACATCAAGTTGCCCAACACGGTGGGATGGGATCTCTCCTACGCGCGCGACGTCCAACGGGACGACGGCACGCGCCAGGTCATACTCGCGACCGACCGGCCCATCGCCTTTGGCGAGGTCACGCAGAACACGCGCTCGCTCAAGTACGACTTCACGATCGTCGACATCCGATTCGACGCCGAGGGCAAGGGCAAGGGAGAGCTGGCCGGGGCAGCCCTGGTCACCTACAACCAGAAGACCAATAGCGTCGAGATCGAGAATTACTCCTCGCGCCCGATCGATCTGATCAACGTGAAGGTGGAAAAGCCCTAGAAAAAGAAAGGGCCCGCCGGAAGGCGGGCCCTGAGTATCGCGATTCCTGAGCTGAGCTAGACGGTCCGGTAACGCCGGATCGCGCGCAGGCCGAGAGCCGAGGCCAGGAGAGCCAGACCCAGGACGCCGACGAGCGGGAGATCGCTGCCGGTCTTGGGGAGCTTCTTCTTGGCCGGGGCCGGAGCCGGGGCCGGAGCAGCGGCCGGAGCCGGAGCGGGCGCCGGAGCCGCAGCGGCCGGAGCCGGAGCTGGGGCCGGGGCCGGTGCCGGTGCCGGGGCGCCCTTCACGTAGGCCTTCGCCTCACGCTCCGAGACGACCTGGGGCGGCGCGTCCGTGACGATCACGGCTGTGAAGTGGTCACCCGCCTGGAATCCCTGAATGTCGGTGGGCTGTCCATCCTTCATGAGCTTGATGTGTCTCTTGTCGAGGTCTGCCTGCGTGAACTTCCGGACTCCTGCAGGGCCGCGGACGATGACCGTTGAGCCTGTGACGTTGAGGATCGTGCCCTTGCGGACCTCGGTGACCGTCACGGGCGTCGTCGTGACCGTAGTCGTGACCGTGGCCGAGACCTTCATGCCGGGCTTCAGGTCGGCGACCCCGATGTCCTTGCCGTCCATCTGGAACTTGAAACCATCCGGAACCGTGTACTCCGCTGTATTGCCGGCGGCGTTCCTAACGGTGACCCTGTTGCCGTCCACGTAGACAATCGTGCCGGAGAGGCTCTGGCTGGACGTAGACGTCTGGGCGGCGCCCTTCTGCGTGGTAGTTGTGGAGCTCGGCTGCTGCGCGGAAACGACGCCCGCCATGGCGACGAGCAACCCCACCAGAATGGCGGAAACCTTCGTGAATCTCGATGACATAAATCCTTCCTCCTTCTTTCTTAGCAAAATCAAGGCAGTCGGATACGCGATATCACGGGAGTCTATTACGCTCGGGGGGCGCCGGAACACCGAAAAATGGGACGTTTTCGTTCATCTTCGGTTCATGTTCTCGGACTCCGGACGGCCCGCACGATGTACCTCTGAGGCGCCGAACCGACGAAGTAGAAGGGGTAGCAGGTCACCAGCGTCAGCACCGATCCGGGTGTCGGATCGAGAACCGATACGTCCTCTGGGCTCACGATGCTGATCTGCTCGATGACATAGGTCTCGGTCGATTTGAGGGTTTCGACCTCCAGAATGTCTCCTCGGGCTATGTCTTTGAGCCCGCGGAAGAAGCCATCCCGATGCCCGGCGACGCCGCAGTTGCCGGGCTCGCCCGGAAAAGGGGTGTCTTCGATGTGGCCGACGGCCCGATTCAGGATCTCCTCGTCGGTTCCTTCGAGGACCGAAACTTCGAGCCCGATCTTCGGAATCCTCAGGACGGCCAGGGGCGGTGGCGCCGCCGCCTTGAGGCTCTCCCGCCAGGCGCGGATGCGTTCGGGGGACCAGAGGCTCACGTCGGGAGGGCTCGCCGGCCCGGCGGACAGGAAGCCGGCGGCCTGACTGACGGCCGTCGGTGGCGGCGGCGCCGGCGAGGGTGCGGAGGCCGCGGTGCGCGCCTCGCGAAAGCGCTGCAGCTCCCGCCGCGATCCTGCCGCGCCCTGGTAGCGGATAGCCGCGTACAGGAGAAGGAGTGAGACTCCCGCCACCCAGGCGACGCGCTCCGCCAGGCGCAACCATCCCGTTCGAGGAGCCGGCCCGCTCACGACGCCGGATAATGCCACGGAAACCGCGGTTCCCGGCCGGGCTGCTAAGATCCCGCGCCGTGAAGGGATCAACCATCAGTGTGCTCTTCTTCGCGCTCGCCGCCGCCGCCGCGGCGGCTCAAGATCTCGAGCCCCGCGCCTACTCGCCCTCGCCGATCGGACTGAACTTCGCGGTCCTCGGTTTCGGCCGTTCGACCGGCGACGTCGTCACGGATCCATCCCTTCCGCTTTCCGACGTGAACGCCCACGTCAACGCGTTCTCGCTTGGCTACGGACGCACCTTCGGTGTTTTGGGACGGCAGGCGCTGGTCGTTGTGGCGCAGCCCTATGCATGGGGAGACGTCGAGGGGAAGGTCTTCGAGCAGGCGGCCCGGATCACCCGATCGGGTTTGACAGACCTCAAGGCAAAGTTTTCGGTCAACCTCTATGGGAGCCCCGCTCTCGTGCCGATCGAGTTCATGAAGCAGCGCCCGAATCCTCTTCTCATCGGCGTGAGCTTCGCCTTTTCGGCCCCATCCGGCCAGTACTTCTCCGACAAGCTCATCAACCTCGGGACCAACAGATGGGCTTTCAAGCCGGAAGTCGGAATCTCGTACACTCTCTGGAACAGCCTGAGCCTCGACTTCTACGCCGGAGTAACGTTCTTCACGGCAAATCCTGACTTCTATCCGGGAGGAAACCACAGGACGCAGGACCCGCTCACGAGCTACCAGTTTCACGCCAGCTATACCTTTCGCCCGGGTCTCTGGGCAGCACTCGACAGCACCTGGTATACGGGCGGCGCCGCCAGTGTGAACGGGGGTCCACCCACTGCCAGACAGGACAACAAGCGCATCGGAGCGACCGTGTCGATCCCGGTGGGGAGGCAGCAGTCCGTGAAGCTCGCCTACAGCGCCGGCGCCTCGGTGCGCGCCGGAGCGAACTTCAAGTCCATCAGCGCGGCCTACCAGTATCGGTGGTTTTAATGACGACAAAACGGTGAAGGAGCGATGACCATGAAGATGAAATCGCGAATCACGTTGGCGCTTCTGGTCGCGCTGTGCGCGCTGCCCGCGGCTGCCCAGTCCGGCCCCAGGCTGGGCGGGCACTTCTCTGCTACCGCCGACGTGGATACCGAGTCCGGAACGCGGAGCATGGGTTTCGACATCATCGTTTCCAGGCCCCTCTCGCTCGCGCAGGTGCAGCCGTACAAGGCGATTCTCGAGAAAGGGGGGCAGCAGATGCTCCTCGGCATGCTGCGCCAGAGCACCAACGGCATGTTCTCGCTCGGAGGCCTGCAATACCCGATCAACCTGATCGTGGCCGAGCCGCTCTCGGACGGCGGGGTGCGCTACATCGTCGTCACGGCCCGGAACTTCAGCTACCAGGAAGCGCAGGACGGCGGGCCCTCGACGGACTTCCCGTTCGCGGTCGCGGTCTTCAAGGTTCCGGATTTCGGCTCGGGCGACGGCAAGATTTATCCCAAGGCCTCGCTCTCGGTCGACGCCGACGGCCACGTGACGGCCCAGGCCTACAAGGACCGTACCGGCCGGCTGAGCAACGTCAACAGCGTCGATTGAGACCCCGGCTACGACTCGGTGAAGGGAGATCCTCAAATGGTGCTCAATGCCATCCTCTTCGCAGGGGTCCTGTTTCTCGGGATGCTCCTGTCCCTCGAGCTCGGCCGGCGGTTCGGTACTCGGAAGCTTGCAATAGATCCCGAGGGTGCGCGGGCGGGTTCAGGGACTGTCGAGGGCGCGGTGTTCGCGCTGTTCGGGCTTCTCGTAGCGTTCACGTTTTCGGGGGCGGCTTCGCGGTTCGACTCGCGCCGGCAGCTGGTCGTAGAGGAAGCCAACGACATCGGCACGGCCTACCTGCGTCTCGACTTGCTACCGGCGGACGCTCAGCCTGCGTTGCGCGACCTGTTCCGCACCTACCTCGATTCGAGGATCCAGACCTACCAAAAGCTCCCCGACCTCGCCGCCGCGGAGAAGGAGCTGGCGCACAGCCTGACGCTCCAGGGCGAGATCTGGAGCCGGGCCGTGGCCGCCTGCCGCGATCAGAACAACAACGCCACGACCGCTCTGGTCCTTGCGTCCTTGAACACCATGATCGACATCGTGACGACGCGCACCATGGTCGCCCGGATGCACCCGCCGCCCATCATGTTCGGCCTGCTGTTTCTGCTTGGCCTCGGATGCGCGTTCATGGCCGGGCACGGCATGGCGGGGGGTAAGACCCGTAGCTGGGTCCATGTGCTCGGCTTTGCCGCGGTCACGGCGATAACGGTTTACGTGATTCTGGACACGGAGTTTCCGCGGTTCGGCTTTATCCGCATCGACGCGGTCGACCAGGTCCTGATCGATCTGCGGCAGACCATGAAGTAGCCCGGTGGCTGAACGAGGCTCGAAACTGATAGGGTTCTGTCCTTTTGAAAGGGGAGACTGACCGATGAAACCGATGCGAATGCTCTTCGTTCTCCTGGCGGCCCTGATCGCGGCGCCGCTTTTTGCCCAGGACTCCGGGAACACCAACATGGACATCCTCCGCCAGAAGATCAAGGCGGACAAGAAGCTCGTCGTCGCGGCCAACATGGGCCTCACGGATGCGGAGGCCAAGGGATTCTGGCCCGTATACGATGCGTACCAGGCTGACCTGAAGGTCTTGAACGACCGGCTGGCCAAGGGGATCACGGCATACGCCGACGCGTACAACACGGGCAAGGGCACGGTGTCCAACGAGACCGCGAAGAAGCTCATCGCCGAGTCTCTCGGCATCGACGAATCGGAAGTCCAGATGCGGAAGTCTTACGTGCCGAAGCTCGAGGCGGTCCTCCCGGAGGCCAAGGTCGCGCGCTACCTTCAGATCGAGAGCAAGATCCGGGCTGCTCTGCGCTACGAGCTGGCTGACAGCATTCCGCTAGTCAAGTAAGAGGGGGAGAGGATGCGCGGCTTGCCGAAGGTGACGGCGACCGAAGCCGAGGCGACGCTGCAAGAATGAAGACGCGGGCCGCGCCAGCGTCCCTGGCGCTGGCCCTTTTCGTTTTTGCCGCGCCGGTCTTCGCGCAAAAGACCGACGTCGTTGTCATGTCGAACGGCGACCGCTACACGGGTGAGATCAAGTCCTATGCGGAGGGGCGGCTCAAGGTGTCGTCGCTCGATGCCGGCGACCTTTCGATCAAATGGAACAAGATCGCCAGCATCATTTCCGACAAGACGTTCGACATCGAGCTGACCGACAGCACTCGCCTGTTCGGCACGCTGGCGGCCTCGGATCCGCCGGGTCGTCTGGTTGTGGTCGGCGACTCGGGGGCCCAGACGGTCGAGTACCTGTCCGTCGTTCGGATCGCACCGATCTACCAGACATTCTGGCGCCGCTTTTCCGGCTCCTTCGACCTGGGCTCGACCTACACGCAGGCAAACCAGTTCTTCCAGCTCAGCGTGAACGGCGACGCGATCTTTCGAAGAACGGATTTCCTGCTGACCGCCAACCTGAGCATGGCCTTCAATGGCCAGCAGAACGTGACGTCGTCGCAGCGCGCCTCGCTCACGACCAGTTACCAGCACCTTCTGAAGAACGACTGGTTTGTCGGGGGCGTCGTCTTCTTCGACCGCAATACGGACCTCGGGCTCGACCTGCGAGCCTCGGGCGGTGTCCTGGTCGGACGCTACCTCGTCCAGACCAATCGGACGCAGCTCATGGTCGGCGCCGGCGCAACGGTCAACCGCGAGGTCCCGGTGGAAGGCGCCTCCAAGACCAGCGCCGAGGCGCTGGTCGGAGGGCAGTTCTCGACCTTTGCCTACGATTTTCCGAAGCTGACGTTCACGGCCTCGCTCATGGTCTTTCCGAGCCTGACCGAATCCGGGCGGGTGCGCCTCCAGCTCGACACGAGCGTCCGGCGCGAGATCGTGACGGACTTCTACGTCTCCATCAGCATCTTCGACAGCTTCGACAGCAAGCCGCCGACCGTCGGGGCGGCCACGAACGACTGGGGCCCGGTCATCTCCATCGGGTACAAGTTCTGATATAGGATTGCCGGCTGCGTTGAAATTGGTTCAGAGAACCGCGACGAAATGGAGAGAGACATGAGGAAACTGACCACCCTTATCGGGATTCTGGCGTGCGCCCTGGTTGCCGGCTGCTCCACCATGACGACGGCCGTCGACTACGACCACACGATCAGCTGGAGCAAGTACCACACGTTCCAGCTCGGGGTGGGTACGCCGGCGCCGACCACGTTTACGCAGAAGAGGATCGACGACGCGATCACGACCACGCTCAGCTCGAAGGGCTGGCAGGCCGTGTCGAGCAACCCCAGCGTCATGGTGTACCCGCACGTCGTGCTCTCCGAGCAGACGCAGCTCAACACGACGACCATGGGCGGCGGATACGGCTACCGAGGCTGGGGCGGCATGGGAGGCACGGCGACCACCACGGTCCAGAAGATCCCGATTGGCACGCTCATCATCGACCTCGTCGATCCGGCCACCAAGGAAATGATCTGGCGCGGAACGGCGTCGGACCAGGTCTCCGGCGACGGTTCGGACAAGGGAAAGGTTCAGGATGCCTTGACGGCTCTTTTCAAGGACTTCCCGCCGGGCTCGGCCAAGTAGCCGTTAGTTAACGGATGCACGCGGCCGGGCCTCGAGCCCGGCCGTTCTGTTTCTGCTTGTTGTCGGAGGCCCCGCCTAGAACTCGCTGAAATCCTTCATCGAGGCCATGTTGTTCGCGACCTTGTTCTGCAGGAAGTGGACGTTCCAGGCCGCGAAGTGCGACTCCCTGTAGGGAAAGGGCAGCCGCCGGGCCGCCGAGCGAAACGAGTAGAAGTCCTGGCGGATCTTGATCACGCGGCGCACCAGCTCCTCCGGCGTGTAACGTAGAGGCCGGAAATGGCACCACATCCCGGGCCATCTCTCCATGTTCTCTTCGTCGAGGATGCGGCCTTCGGCCTTGAATCGGTCGTGGAGCGCCGTGCCGCGCAAAGGAGTCAGGAGATTGAAATAGGCGGCCTCCGCCTTCTGGTCGGCCAGGAAACGGAGAGTCGTGTCGAACACGTCCTCGTCCTCGGTATCGGACCCAAACACGAAATTGAGCGAATAGCTGATCCCGCGCTTCCTCAAGTTGTGCAGGACCGCCTCGTACTGCTTGACCGGGTTGAACCCCTTGTGCATGGAGCGGAGCGTCTTCTGGTCGATGCTCTCGACTCCCATGTTGATGTGAAGCATCCCGGACCGCTTGGCCAGATCCATGAACTTCTCGTCGAGGCAGTAGTGAGCCGAGATCAGCGTGGACCACCGGATCTTCAGGGGGACGAGGGCTTCCATCAGTTCCATCGCATGGGCCTTGTCGCCCGCGAACTGGCTGGCGGCGAAAAAGATGTGCCTGCTCCCACACCGCCGGATGTCCTCGACGACTTCCTCCACGGGGCGACATCGGTATCCGAAGTCCCCGTTCAAGCGCCGCTCGGCGCAGAAATCGCAGGTGAACGGGCACCCCCGCGAATACTGGATGACGAAAGGCCTGTAGAAGACGTACTTGGACGGGTCGAGCAGATCCCACCGCGGGGCGGGCATGTTGTCGAGGGGCGCCGGAGACTCGCGGCGGTAGAACTTCTCGAGGCGCCCGGCCGCGGCGTCCTCCAACATCCGGGGGAAAACCTCCTCGGCCTCGCCGATGCATACCGCGTCGGCGTGCTCGGCGACCTCCTCGGCGTGGAAGGTGGCATGGGGGCCGCCCATCAATACGGGGATTTTTCGGTCCCGGAATCTCTGAGCGATCTCGTATCCCCGGAGGGAGGTCACGGTCCGGATGGTGATGGCGACGGCATCCACATCGGCGCCGTAGTCCACCTTCTGCGTGGCGTCGTCGATCAGCGTCACGTCCCATCCCTTCGGCGCCAGCGCAGCCAGGTAGGGAAGGACGGCGCCGACCAGCTTCCGTTTCCGGAGCTTGTAGGGAATCCGGACGCCCCGCATCTGGTAACCCGTCGCCTGAACGATCAGCAGCCTCGGCATTCCAACTCCTCTGAATGTTTCCCGCGGAAGGGCATTCAGAGTCGGTGGAAGCGGCCACCTCCTGCATGATGCAGGCGCATCACGAACGACGGAATCGAGGCGCGGCCGAGCCGCCTACCAGGTGTAGGAGATCCAGAATCGGGGGCCGTTCATGGAGATGTCGACGAGCCTGCGCTCGCCTCCGGCGGCTGCAGCCTTATCGAAGTCCACGTTCAAGGTCCTGTAGCCCGCGCCGGTGATCCAGCCCTTCCCGAGACGGTAGGCCAGATCGCCCGAGGCCGACCAGTCGAGCTTTGCGCCTCCCGCTCCGACGTCCCCCCGGCCGATCAGGATCAGCTTGGAGCCGAGAGGCAGCTCGACGCGCATGCCGCCGAAACCGTCCGCCCAGTCGATCGTCTTGCCGGTGCCGTTTGTGATGTCGCTCTCGAGCCGCGTGTTGATGTCCCAGAAGCGCACGCCTCCCAGCAGCTCCAGCTTCAATGGGTAGGCACCACTTGCCTGGAAGAGCCGGTAGTAGCCGAAGCCCTCGGCTATGGTTTCGCGAAGGTTGATCTCGGCATTCAGGAGCCCCGGGATCTGGCCGGAGACGGGAGTGGCCAGGCGGACGTACAAGATGTCCAGGGCGAAGCCGGCCCGGTCCTTACCGCCTTCGAAGTGTCCCGAAGCGGTCATCTTGAGGTGGTCCCAGAGCGCGGAGAACGGCACGGCGATCGGTACCTCCGGGAAGCTGCGTATGCCAACCGACCCTGAGATCGACGGAAGCCAACCGTAAATGCCAGCCACGAAGTGCCATTGGCCGTCCGCCGTCGCCTCCGGGGACTGCGCCGTCGCGCACGTTGCTGCAAGGATGAACGCCGCGAAAGCCATGCCGCTTCGAACCAACGAAGCCGAAGGGAATCTCATGTCATCTTCCTCCTGGAGGCGGCAGACGAGCTGGTCGTCCGCCGGCGTTGCCCCTGCCCATCGCCCCTTCACACGAACCGTATCCCGGTCGTCCAGTATTCCTGAGGGGCAACACTGTGATCTGATCTCTGTCATGACGCGCTACAACTCTCGTTTGCCGCTGGCCCTGTGCTTGCTTCTGGCTGCCGCGGGCTTGGTCGCCCAGGCCGCCCAGTCGACGCCCGCTGCTGCAAAGAAGAAGCCGGCGCCCAAGAAGACCCCGGTCGCGGCGCAGCCCGCTCCGGAGATGGATCCGAAGGCGGTCGAGCTGCTGAAGGCCATGAGCAGCCGCCTGGCCGCCGCGCACTCGATGGCCTTCACCGCCGTGATTACCTACGAGAGCCCGAGCGGCTACGGCCCCGCCCTCGCCTACACGACGACGTCCGATATCGTGATGCAGAGGCCTGACAAGCTCCGGGTGATCACGGCGGCCGATGGTCCCGCAACCGAGTTCTATTACGACGGAAAGACCATGATGAGCTTCCATCCGGCCGAGGCTCTCGTCGCCATCGCCGACGCTCCGCCCACGACCGACGCGATGCTGAAGAAGCTCTACGACGCGGCGGGGACCTACTTCCCGTTCGCCGATCTCGTCGCCGCCGATCCCTATGGGGACCTGGCCCCTGGATTGACGCTCGCCTTCTACATCGGCCAGTCCAAAGTCGTCGGCGGCACGACCACCGAGATGCTGGCTTACGAGGCCCACGGCGTGTTCATCCAGCTCTGGATCGGGGCGGAAGACAAGTTGCCCCGCATGATGCGCGCGGTCTATTTCGACGATCTGCTGCAGCTCCGTCACCAGGTCGAGCTCTCGCACTGGCAGATCGATTCGCCCGTCGCTGCGGATGCTTTTGGAACCTCGAAGGCCGCCGGCGCGACGCGGATCGAATTCGCTCATCCGAAATCCAAGGCTCCGAAGCCTGCGACCACCCCCAGGCCCAAGGGCAAGCCAACGCCCAAGCCATAGCCAGGAGGCACAGCCCATGAGAATGAAGAAGGTCGAAATCGGCATCTCGGGTCTGCTGATCGCTCTGCTGACATGCAGCCCGGCCGCGGCCTGGGCATCAGCAAACCGCTACGGCGGCCACTCGTCGGGAACCTACGGGCAGGGCGCGACCCACACGAACACGTATGGCGGCAGCACCTCGCACAGCTACTACGGAGGCACCTCCCACACGAACGCCGCTGGCGGCACGACCTCCGGCGCCTACGGCGAAGGCGCCGTCCACACCAACACTTACGGCCAAACGACGGCCTATCACCCGCCTGCGTACGGAGGGGCGTATTACCATCCGCCCACCGCGTACTACCCCTACCATCCGCCTACCACGGTGAACTACTACGGGTCCTCATGCGGAAGCTGCGGAGGCTGGACCGCCGCCGCTGTTGTGACAGGCATGGCCGTCGGCGCGGCCGCAGCCTCGGCGAGCTCGAGTGCTGCCACCACGAACGCCTATGCCGCCGGCGTGGCCGCGGGCTCGGCTTCAACCGCCGCCGCGACGTCCAGCGCCTACTCGGCCGGCGTTGCCGCCGGCGTGACGGCCGCGACGACGACGTACGGGATGGGGGCGATTTATGCGGTCCTGCCCGCTGGGGCCGTTCACACGACGATCAACAACACGACTTACTTCGTTGCGAACGGGACGTGGTTCGTCGCGGCCTCGGGCGCAAACGGCGTCTACTACACGGTCGTGCCCGCCCCCTGAACAAAGGAGAAGGAGCAATGACGACAATGAAGACTCTTACCAGATGGACCCTGCTTTCCGCGGCATCGCTCGGCCTCGTGACGCCGGCGATCGTTTTCGCGCAAGCCGAAAATCAGAAGGCGAATATCGCGGTCTCGATCACGGCGGCCCGCAAGGCCAACGCGGCGCTGATGCAACAGTACGCCTGGGACAGCCGCACGGAGCTGACCGAGGACGGGACTGTCAAGGACACCCGGGTCGAGCTCGTCAACTACGTCAACGGCCAGGTCCAGAAGAGCCAGATCAGCGACAACGGCCCGTCGCTCCCACGCTTCGGCCTGCGCAAGCAGATCGCCGAGCAGAAGCAGCAGGAGATGAAGCAGTACCTCGGCGGCCTAAAAACGCTCCTCGAACAGTACACGCTGGGCTCCGCCGGCAAGATCCTCGACTTCATGAACCAGGCGCAGGTCGCCGGGCCGGACGGCGCCGGCCTTCTGATCATGGTTGGAAACAACGTTGTCAGCGGGGGTGATTCGCTCTCGATCTGGACCGACGCACGCACGCGGCAGACGCGCCGGATGGTCGTGTCGACGACCTACCAGGGCGATCCGATCAGCATGAACGCAACCTTCCAGACGCTCTCGAGCGGGCTGACCTTCATGAACTTCGCCCAGGTGGACATTCCTTCGAAGCAAATGTCCATTCAAGTGTCGAACTTCAACTACAACCGGAACAACTGATTCGACCCAACATCCCAACGGGGTAGTGACGCCATCAAGAGGATCCGGGAACGAGTCCTCGCGGGGCTTCTGGCGGCTGCGGCGGCGGGTGTCTCCACGGCACAGGATCAGCCCGCCGATCCCAAGCCGCCCCCCGATTCCCAGCCGGGACAGGTGCTGCTCCTCGACAGTGTGGGGCACGTCGTCGTCATGCCGGCGAGCAGCCTGCCGGAAAGCCTCCTGCCGCCTGCCCAGATCGGGCTCGAGCATCAAGTGCCCCATGCGAAGACCGGGACCAAACTGCCGCCCGAAGTTCTTCAGCGCATTGACGCCAGCCAGAAGCAAGGGTTCACGCTCTTTCCAGCTGGCCAGCCAAAGCTGATGTCCTATCTCGGCGCCCAGGACGAGCTCGGCAACACCGCCGTCGCGCCCGGAGCGCTCTTTTCCGTCTTCCCGGCGGAGCCCCTCGTGCAGGGGGCGAAGTACTGGCTGGCGGAGCATGGCCTGCGGTATGTGCTCGATCAGACCTTCACGTATACCGGCGTCGACGATCCCGCCTCGGGGTCGAGCGGCAGGGGCTATTACACGTTCAAGTTCTTTACGAAATGGGCCGTGTTCGCCGACACCCGCTCCGGCACGGCAGGCTGGATCAGCGCCCAGGTCAACGCAACGGAAGGGCTCGGCGCGACCAGCACGACACAGAGCGCCCAGGCGGTTCTCGGAAGCCTCACCGACCCGTCGGGCGCCGTGTCGAAAAAGGACGGGTTCCGGGTCCCGGAGCTGGCGTGGCAACAGTCCTTTCGCAGGGGCGAGTTCGTGCTTCTGGCCGGTGTGGTCAACCAGGGCAATTACCTCGACGTGAACACGTATGCCAACACCGGCCGCGGCCAGTTCCTGAACTCCGCGCTCATCAATTCGATGGTGTTGCCGCTGCCGGGCTACAACTTCGGAGTCAACCTTCAGTGGCAGCCATCTGGAAACTGGTACGCCATGCTGGGCGCCACGGCCGGCAACGCAGGAGGCGGCCAGAC
This sequence comes from uncultured Acidobacteriota bacterium, assembly GCA_963739435.1. Lineage (GTDB taxonomy): Bacteria > Acidobacteriota > Thermoanaerobaculia > UBA5066 > Gp7-AA6 > CAVUAN01. Next base: position 210,540 of record CAVUAN010000016.1, on the reverse strand, counting down.
GCCATGGACGAACTTCAGCTGGGACGACTGGTCGGTCGAAACGGAGATCGGCTACATGCCCGACGACTTCCTCGGCCTTGGCCCCGGGGTCTACCGCGTTCAGCCGTTTCTGGCTCAGGCGGGAGGACCGACTCAGGGAGGCCTCGGGCTTAACTTCGAGCAGCAGCTCGGCCGGCACTCCCCGTTTGCCTGGTTCGGGCGATTCGGAGTCGGCGGCTCGCAGGTTTCGGCCGGAGCCTCGACGCAGGTTGGCACGGGCTTCGTCATGCATGCCCCGCTCGAGCACATCGGGCTCGTACCCCGCCTGAGCAACGATCTCCTCGGCGTCGGCTTCGCATGGAGCCAGCCTTCGGCAACGACAAAAACGGTGTATCACCGGAACGAGTACGTCTTTGATACCTTCTACACCCTGCAGCTCACGCCCACCTTCCGGCTGCAGCCGGATCTCCAGGTCATCTGGAACCCGGCATTCAGCTCGGATCCGGGTCCGGCGACGGTCTTCCAGGTCCAGTTCATCGTCGCGTGGTGACGGCACCCTTTGTGGTGAGGATAGGATGCGGCCTCTCATATCGAGGAAACACTCTTCCAAGGAGTTCTCAATGAAGGGGACCAGCCACCGATCGCTGTTTCTGAGTCTGGTTGCGGTAGCCCTCGTGGGGGGATGCAACCGGCCGCCGGATTCCATTTCCAAGGCCGAGGCGACTCACAAAACACGGCCGAGCATTGAGGAGGCGAAAGCCATCGCCGAGGAAGGCTTCATCTACGGCCTGCCGCTCGTGATGAATTACGCGGTGATGAATGAGTTCGCCGTGGACACGAAATCCAGCCAGTTCAAGGCGCCTTTCAACGAGATCAACAACCAGCACCGCGTCTCTACCCCTGAGGACACGGCAGTCATCACGCCCAACAGCGACACCCCGTATTCGATGGTCTGGCTGGATCTTCGTGCCGAGCCAATGGTGATCTCGGTCCCGGCGGTCGATAAGAGCCGCTACTACTCCGTGCAGATGATCGACGGCAATACCTACAACTACGGCTACATCGGTAGTCGCGCCACGGGGAGCGAGGCCGGTGACTACCTCGTGGTCGGCCCGGACTGGAAGGGCGAAACGCCGGCCGGGATCAAGAAGGTTTTCTCCTCGACGACGCCCTTCGCGCTTACTCTTTTTCGGACCCAGCTCTTCAACCCCGCAGACATGCCGAACGTGGAGAAGGTACAGGCCGGATACAAGGCGCAACCGCTCTCCGCATTCCTGAAACAGCCCGCGCCGCAGGCCGCGCCGAAGATCGACTTCGCTCCGGCCACGACGGCCGGGATCAAGGAGAACTTCTTCCAGTATCTCGACGCCGCCCTTCAGTATGTCCCCGTGACCGATGAGGACAGGGCGATCCGCACCAAACTGGCCACAATCGGCATCGGCCCCGGCAAGACCTTCGACTTCAAGGATCTGTCTCTCGAACATAAGGCCGCCGTCCTGTTGGCCCTGAAGGAGGGCGACGACAAAGTGGACAAGTGGCTCGCCAGCGGAATGAAGAACATCAACGGCTGGAACGTCGGTGCGTTCTTCGGGGATAGGGCCTTTTACAAGGGTGATTGGCTGAGGCGTGCCGCAGCCGCGAAAGGCGGCCTCTACGGAAACAATGCCGAAGAGGCCATGTACCCGTACACCCGAGTGGATGGCACCGGGGCGGCGCTCGACGGTAGCAAGCATAACTACACGATCACCTTCCCGGCCGGCCAGCTCCCGCCGGTGAACGCGTTCTGGTCGGTCACGATGTACGACGGAAAGAGCCAGTTCTTGATCAAGAACCCGATCAACCGCTACCTCATAAACTCGCCGATGCTGCCTGGAATGAAGAAGAACGCGGACGGCTCGGTGACGCTCTACATTCAGAAGGACTCGCCCGGAAAGGCGAAGGAGTCCAACTGGCTGCCCGCCCCGAACGACACGATCTATCTCGTCCTGCGGCTCTACTGGCCGAAGACCGATCCGCCCTCCATCCTGCCGCCGGCAGAGGGCACCTGGAAACCGCCAGCCATTCAGAAGGCGGCATGAAACGGCGCTCCATAGAATGACGATTCGAAAGGGGGACGCAATGAACAGGAACCGAAGCTCGAAGGCTTTCTCAATGATCGCGGGTCTCGCGCTCGTCCTCTGCATGGGCGCCGCTCCCGGGCCTCCCGGCAAAGAGAAGTTCCAGGCCCTGATCCTCGAGGAGGCGGACGGCACGACGAACATGACTGTGCTGACGATCACCGTCCAGAACTGGACGACGGACGGGGAGGCTCAGGCACTCCGCATGGCCCTGACGTCCGGGGGCCAGGACGGATTGAAGAATGCGATGTGGAAGAACAACCTCGGCTTCATCAATCTCCAGAGCTCGTTTGGATGGCCGATCAACGTCGCCCGGGTTTATCCCCTGCCCAACGGCGGCCAGCAGATTCTCGTCGGCACGGCCCGTCCGATCGGGTACATGGCTTCCATGCAACAGCAGGCCTCGACCGATTATCAATTCGGCATGATCGAGCTCGTCCTCGACGCGAGCGGAAGGGGCACCGGCCAGATCATCGGGGCCGCGACTGTCTCGATCGACGCGAACGGAAAGCTCAACGTCAATCCGTACACCGGAATGGCGACGAAGCTTCAGAACGTCAGACGGCTGAAGTAATGCCTTCTGAGGCGCGGATTGTAGCAACGGCGTTCAAGGGCCCATAATGTCGACATGGGCCCAGTCGTTCTCGACGGCATCGCTGAGCGGATCGCCGAGGTTCTCCGGCCGCGGCCGGAGATTCTGGAGGCCTACCTCTTCGGCTCGCTCGCGCGAGAGGATACGAACCCGGAGAGCGACGTCGACATAGCCGTTCTCGTGGAGCGAGCCATCGCCCCCGTTCCCCCCTTCGGTTACGCGGCGGAATTGGCGGCAAACGTAACGACCGCCCTCGGCGGCGCGCCTGTCGACGTCGTGATTCTGAATGACGCGCCGCCGCTGCTGTATCAGCGCGTGCTTCGCGACGGCATCCGCCTGTTGGCGCGGGACCTGCGGGCCACGACCACGCGAGAGGGGCGCGCGCTCTCGCGCTACTGCGACTACGTTCCGCAGCTAAGAAAGATCGACAGGGCCCACTCGGCTCGAATCGGCGCTGGCGACTTCGGGCGATGAGCCCCGGCCTCATCGACCCCGCCGTCGTTCGACGGCACCTGCTCGCTATCGACGAAGCGGTTCAGACTCTCCGCCGCCATCAGGGAAAACCGGTCGAACTTCTCGCCTCCCAGCGCGAGGAGCTCTGGGTTGTGGAGCGGGGGCTGCAGCTCTGTGCGCAGAACGCTCTCGATGTGGCAACCCACCTTGCCGCCGGCGCCGGGCGCGACGTGCCCGACTACGGCGTGGCTATCGACCGGCTGCGGGACCTGGGGATCCTGCCGCCGGAATTTGCCGCTCGATTCCGCGCGGTCGCCGGATTCCGCAACGTGATCGTCCACGGCTACCTCGAGGTCGACCCTATGGTCGTCCACCGGCTGCTCAACGAACGCTTGGACGACTTCAGCGAATTCGCTGGCCACATCGATCGCCACCTCCGCTCGCAGCCCGGCATGTAACCGCTCGCGACCCGGCCGAGGGCGCCCTCAAAGCGGCCATCTCTGAGGTCTTCAGTGCTTGACCTTCGAGCGGGTTGGTGCTCTGCTGCCTCGAACCTGAGGTGTCCGATCTCTTAGAGGAGGCTTCCATGCGTCTGGTGCTCGCCCGCGTCATTCTTCCGCTCGTCTGCGCCGCTCTTCTGGTTCTTGCGACGCCCGCAGCATCCGCCCAACAGCCCAACCCCGACCGCAACGCCTACTTCGGCGAGACGCACATCCACACGAGCTGGTCGGTGGACGCCTGGGTGCTGGGCAACCGCACAACCGGACCGGACGACGCCTACAAATACGCCCAGGGCCAGACCATCAAGCACCCGATGGGCTTCGACATCAAGATCGATACGCCCATGGACTTCATGGGCGTGACCGACCACTCCGAGTACGTCGGGGTCACCAAGGAAGCCAATACTCCCGGCACGCCGATCAGCAAGATGCCGGAGGCGCAGCCTCTCATCCTCAAGGACCCCAACAACCAGGCCGAGCAACAGAAGGTCTTCCTCTACCTCCTCTCCCTCACGAGCGTGCCTCCGATCAAGGCCTTCATGAGCCCCTCCGTGGCCGGAACGATCTGGAAGGAGAACGTCAAGATCGCCGACGCGAACAATCATCCGGGCAAGTTCACTGCGTTCTGTTCTTACGAGTGGACGTCCATGCCCGACAACCAGAACCTGCATCGCAACGTCTTCTTCCGCGACTGCGCCAGGGTCCCCCCGATGCCTTACTCGTCGCTCGACTCCAAGAACCCCCAGGACCTCTGGAACTGGATGGACGGGCAGCGAAAGGCCGGCAACGAGCTCCTCGCGATCTCGCACAACGCCAACGTCAGCAACGGGCAGATGTACCCCTTCGAGGTGGACACATGGGGGCGGCCCATCGACGCGGCCTGGGCCGCGTCGCGCGACCGCAACGAGCGCCTCATCGAGATCAAGCAGATCAAGGGAGCTTCCGAGACGCACCCGCTCCTGTCGCCGACCGACGAGTACGCCGGCTACGAGATCTTCAGCGGGATGCTCGGCCTTCCCCCGGACAGCGGCCGCATCGACCGCATTCACGGCAGCTTCGCCCGCCAGGCTTTGAAGGACGGCCTCACGATGCAGGACGTCCGGGGCTACAACCCCTACAAGTTCGGCTTCGGCGCCGCCTCCGACTCCCACAACACCGGCAGCCCCTATCGCCAGGACAATTTCTACGGCGGCCACGTGCAGATCGACGGCACTGTGGAGAGGCGCCTCGCGGGGGTCATGCTGGGGCAGACGATCGACGCGCGCCTCGAGAATCCCGCGGGACTCACGGGAGTCTGGGCCGAGGAGAACACCCGGGCCTCCATCTGGGACGCTATGTATCGCAAGGAAACCTTTGGCGTCAGTGGACCGCACATCCAGGTTCGCTTTTTCGGCGGCTGGGGCTACGACAAGGACGTCGTGAACGCCGGGAACTGGGTGCGCCGGTCCTACGAGGGCGGCGTGCCGATGGGAGGGGACCTGCGTCCCATGCCGGCGGGGAAGGGAGTCGCCCCGACATTCGTCGTGTGGGCCGTGAAAGACCCGACCTCCGGCAGCCTCGACCGCATCCAGATCATCAAGGGCTGGTCGAAGCACGGCCAGAGCTTCGAGAAGATCTACGACGTCGCCTGGGCAGGCGACCGTAAGCGCAATCCGTGGACCGGCCGGGTCCCCGGGATCCGGAACACCGTGGACCTCGAGAAGGCCACCTATACCAACGACGCCGGCGCGACGGAACTGAAGGCCGTGTGGACGGATCCCGACTTCGATTCGAGCCTGCACGCCTTCTACTACGCCCGGGTGCTCGAGGTCCCGACGCCCCGCTGGACCCTGATCCAGGCCGTGAAGGCCGGGCTTCCTCCGCCGGACGTGGTGCCGCTGACCGGCCAGGAGCGCGCCTGGAGCTCGCCGATCTGGTACACGCCGTCGGCCGAAGCCCGCAGGGGCGCCGCGGCGGGAACGACCGCCGCCGACCTGAAGCAGAAGGGCGCCGTGGCCCTCGACGAAGCCCAGCTCAAGGAGCTCATCGTCGGCAAGGCCTTCTGGGTCCGAAACAACGTCACGGGAGAACAGGTCAGCGAGAGCTTCACGGCCGAGGGCCAGACGACCGTATTCCACGTCGGGATCAACGCCACGGTGCCGAGCGGCTTTGGAGACCTGCGGCGCTCCGGCTACGAGGGAGCGACGTTCCCGTACAAGGTCGAGGGCGGCAAGCTCATCACCTACCTGTCGCAGGATCCGTACGCGGTCACGGTGTACAAGCTCGGAAACACCTACTACGGTGCCCGTTCGAACGAGTTCGGCTTCGCCAACTACGAGATCGTTCCGACCCCGCTCATGGTCGTCAATCCGGTGACGGAGGCCATCAACCACCTCTCGATCGAGCTCGGCCTGACGGAGCAGCAGAGGCAGCAGATCATCCCCATCATCAAGGAAGAGCTGCCGCAGCTCGAGGCGCTGAAGAAGGACACCTCCCTGAGCGCCGTGCGGAAGATCGAGCGGCTCCGGGAAATCGGCAACGCCATGGACGCGAAGATCTCGCCGCACCTCAACGCCGCGCAGCAGCAGAAGTTCCAGCAGCTCCGGGAAGAGAGGCGCAAGCAGATGATCGAGAAGATGGGCGCGACGGCCGCGGAGAAGGTCGAAGGCGAGCTCGAAGAAGGTCTGGTAAATCGGCCGGGTCGCCGCGGGATGCGGGATGCTCGTCGAGCGTCCCGCATCCGGTGAAATTGCATCTGTTCGCCAATTCCGGACGCTGTGGTGTAATCGCTGCAGAGGAGATACCGTCATGCGCAAGGGTCTTTTCTTTCTGACCTCTACAATCGTCCTCACCGCGGCGGCCTCGGCGGTCTCTGCCCAGCCCAATCCCGACAAGAACGCTTACTTCGGCGAGACGCACGTCCACACGAGCTGGTCGCTCGACGCGTTCGCGATCGGGAACACCCTCATGACCCCGGCCGACGCTTACAAGTACTTCAAGGGTGAGCCGATCAAGCACCCTTTGGGCTACGACGTCAAGATCGATACGCCGCTCGACTGGGCGGGCGTCACGGACCACTCCGAATACGCCGGTGTGATCCAGATGGCGAACGAGCCGGGCTCGAAGGTCGGCAAGATCCCCGCCGCAGAGCCCCTGATCCTGAAGGCCAAGACGAAGGAAGAGATGATGCGGGTCGCGCTGTACGCGATCAACACCATGGTCGCCGGCCCGCCGATCCAGGCCCTCATGGTCCCGGAGATCGCCGGCACCGTCTGGAAGCGGAACACCGAGTTCGCCAACCAGGCGAACCAGCCCGGCAAGTTCACGGCTTTCTGTTCCTACGAGTGGACCTCGATGCCGAACAACATGAATCTCCACCGCAACATCTTCTTCAAGGACTGCGGCAAGGTGCCGCAGATGCCGTTCAGCGCCCTGAACTCGTATCACCCCGTGGATCTCTGGGGCTGGATGGACGACCAGCGGAAGGCCGGCAACGAGCTCCTGGCCATCTCACACAACGCCAACCTCTCGGACGGCCGCATGTTCCCGACCGAGGTGGACTCCAAGGGCCGTCCGATCGACGCCGCCTATGCGGCGTCGCGCGTGCGCAACGAGCCGCTGATCGAGATCAAACAGCTGAAGGGCACATCCGAGACCCACCCCACACTGTCCCCGAGCGACGAATTCTCGAACTTCGAGATCATGTCGGTCTTGCTCGGAAACCCGCCTGGCCGCGTGCCGCACATTGTCGGCAGCTACGCCCGTCAGGCGCTCAAGGACGGACTCGCCCTGGAGGACAGCAAGGGCTTCAACCCTTACAAGTTCGGTTTCGGGGCCGCGTCGGACTCGCACAACACCGCCGTCCCGTACCGCCAGGACAACTTCTTCGGAGGCCATTCGTTCACGGATGGAACGATCGAGGCGCGCATGGCCGGCACTCTGGTCGGCGGGTTTTTCGACGCGCGCGTCGAGGGCACCGGCGGATTGACAGGCGTGTGGGCCGAGGAAAACACCCGAGCCTCCCTCTTCGAGGGAATGAAGCGCAAGGAGACTTTCGCGGTGTCCGGCCCGCACATAAAAGTGCGATTCTTCGGCGGGTGGGAGTACACCGCGGCGATGATGGCCGAAAAGGATTGGGTCAAGACCGGCTACGCGAAGGGCGTTCCGATGGGCGGCGACCTGCCGCCGGCGAAGGCCAAGGCCCCGACGTTCCTGGTGTGGGCAACGAAAGATCCGACCTCCGGCAACCTCGACCGCATCCAGGTCGTGAAAGGCTGGGCCAGGAACGGACAGAGCTTCGAAAAGATCTACGACGTTGCCTGGTCGGGCGAACGGAAGCCCGACAAGTGGACCGGCAGGGTGGGTCCGGTCGGCAACACGGTCGACGTCGCGAACGCGACGTACACCAACACCATCGGCGCAGTGGAGCTGAAGACCATGTGGACGGATCCTGAATTTGATCCGAGCCTCTATGCGTTCTACTACGCCCGCGTGCTCGAGATCCCCACGCCGCGCTGGACGACGATCCAGGCCAAGCAGCTCGGGATCGCCCCTCCCGATGTCGTGTCCGCCACGTTGCGGGAACGCGCGTGGTGCTCGCCGATCTGGTACACGCCGGGAGCCGAGGCCCGCAAGGCGGCCAAACCGGGTCTCACGGTGGCAGATATCAAGCAGAAGGGCGCAGTGGCGCTCAACGATGCACAGCTCAAATCGTTGGTCGAGGAAAAATCCGTCTGGCTGCAGAACACCGTGACCGGTGACAAGTACATGATCGTCTACGGCGCCCTCGGCAAGGGCCCGGACGCCAAGCCGCTGACGCCGTCCGAACCCGGGTACGTGACCCAGCGCTTCCCCGTCAACCAGGGCCAGTTCCAGGTGCGTTATGTGGGAAGAAATGTAGCGCTGCAAAGCCTGACCGGCGACGCGGTCGACGCGAGCCACTTCGGAACTTCGCGGCCCTACAGCATCGCCAACGGGAGGATCGTGACCGACCTCGTCGGTACGCCGATCGAGATCAGCGTCTACAAGGTTGGCGACAAGTATCTGGCCGCTCGCAGCAACGAATTCGGATACGCCAACTACGAGATCGTTCCGGCAGTGGAGGAGCTGGCCCCGATCCGGTGATCGGACGCCGCGCTGATCCCGTCGGAGCCGCCGGTATTCTCGGTTGAATACCGCGCCGGCATCCCAGAAGGCGCAGCCCCCGTCCGAAAGGGGGTTGCGCCCGCCCTCTGCCCACGCCGCCCGGCGCTGGCTGCGCGAGCCACTCGTCCATTTTCTCGCTCTCGGGCTCGCTCTCTTCGCGGTCTACGGCGCCTTCAACCGCGGGCCGGCGCAGACGCCGCAGTCGCGCCAGATCGTTCTCACCCTCGACGACCTGCGCCAGCTCCAGATCGGCTTCGCCTCTCAGTGGCAGCGTCCGCCCACCCAGCAGGAAATGGTCGGCCTGCTCGAAGACAAGATCCGACAGGAAATCCTCTACCGCGAGGCCCTGGCGATGGGCCTCGACAAGGACGACACGATCGTCAAGCGCCGGATGGCCCAAAAGATGGAGTTTCTGGCTCGAGGACGTCGCGAGCGCCCACGAGCCGACCTCCGACGAGCTGAAGGCCTGGTTCGCGAAGAACACCCGGATGTTCGAGCAAACGCCGCGCGTCACTTTCCGACACCTCTATTTTTCCCCTGACCGGCGAGGCAAGAACGCACGGGCGGACGCCGAAAAGGCGCTCGGCAAACTCGCGGGCAAGCCGGCGACGTGGTCCGGGGCGTCCGCACTCGGCGATGCTTTCATGTTTCAGGATTATCTCGCCGACCGCTCGCCCGACCAGATCGCCAAGGAGTTCGGCCCCCCGTTCGCGAAAGCTCTCTTCGACCAGAAGCCCGGCGCCTGGAGCGGGCCGATCGAGTCCGGCTACGGATGGCACCTCGTGTTCGTGGACTTCCTGACGCCCGGCCGCCCGGCTGCCTTCGAGGAGGTGGAGCCGGACGTCAAGACCGCGTGGCTCGCGGCGCAGAAGGCCGAGGCCTGGGACAAGGCGTACAAGGCAATGCGGGCGAAATACGAGCTCGTCCTGCCAGCTCCTCCGCCGACGACCTCCCCGATTAGATAAACTCGCGCCCGTTGACCCCGATTTCAATGAGCCTCGTCGTGTTCGCGTGCGTCTTCGGAGGCGCGCTGGCTGGCATGGGCCTGCGCGCCGTCCTGCCCGAGCATCATCGGAGCACGGAATCCAAAGACATCGTAAAGCTGGGGATGGGGCTGATTGGAGCGATGGCCGCCCTCGTTCTCGGCTTGCTGGTTGCGTCGGCGAAGGAGTCCTACGACACGCAGAAGAACGAGCTGACGGCGTTGTCTTCAAAGGTTCTGTTCCTCGATCGGGCCCTGGCTCACTACGGGCCTGAAACGAAGGAGATCCGTGTCGCCCTGCGCGGCCTCGTCGCCGGGGCCGTCGATCAGATCTGGGCGAAAGATCCGTCGCTGCCCTCGGGGCTGGAACCGAAAGCCCAGGCCGGTATTGTTTATGACGGGATCCGAGAGCTTTTGCCGAAGAACGACGTTCAGCGCTCGATTCAGGCCGAGGCTTCCAAGATTGCAGTCGAGATCGCGCAGACTCGGTCCCTGATGTTCGAGCAGAGAAGCAGCGCGATCTCCATGCCCTTTCTGATCGTCGTGGTCTTCTGGTTGACCATCAATTTCGTCAGCTTCGGCCTCTTCGCGCCCTCGAACGCTACCGTCATCGGAACGCTGTTCGTCTGTGCGCTGTCCGTCGCGGGAGCGATCTTCCTGATCCTCGAGATGGACAGGCCTTTCGACGGACTGATCCAGATCCCCCGCTCGACGCTGAGCGATTTGCTCTCGCAGATCGGCCAGTGAGAGCCGGCCGGTGAGACGGCTTTTCGCTTCCGTGTCGCTCGGGCTGCTGGCTCTCGTTCCGGCAGCGCGGGCGCACGAAGCCCGGCCGGCGTACCTCGAGATCAAAGAGACGGGGCACGGCCGGTACGACCTCCTCTGGCGCACGCCCGTCCTCGCCGGGATGCGGCTGCCGATCGTGCTGAAGGTCCCGGACGGCGTCGTGAACGTCACGGAGCCGACGGTGCAAGAGCTGACGGACTCGCTCCTCGAGCGCCGGCAGATCGACGCCGGAAAGGAAGGCCTTGCCGGCAAGCGGATCGAGTTCGTGGGCCTCCAGGGGACGATCACCGACGTGCTCGTGCGCGTCGAGATGCAGGACGGCCGGAAGACGACCACGATCGTGCGGCCGTCCCAGCCATGGGTCGAGATCGCCGCCGCACAGGGGACGATGGCGGTTCTCGGCGCGTACATCGGCCACGGCATCCGGCACATTCTGTTCGGTGCGGACCACCTGCTCTTCGTGCTCGGCCTCCTGCTGATCGTCAAGGACCGGTGGATGCTCGTCAAGACGGTGACAGCCTTCACGGCGGCCCACAGCATCACGCTCGCCATCGCGACCTTTGGATATGCCAATCTGCCGGTGCTGCCCCTGAACGCGGCGATCGCCCTCTCCATCTTCTTTCTGGGGCCGGAAATCGTGCGTTCCTGGCGAGGGGAGACGAGCTTCACGATCCGCCACCCGTGGGTCGTCGCTTTTGTCTTCGGGTTGATCCACGGCTTCGGCTTTGCGAGCGCGCTCACGAGCGCCGGCTTGCCGCACAAGGACCTGCCGCTCGCCCTCTTCGGCTTCAACGTCGGCGTCGAGATCGGCCAGGTCGGGTTCGTGCTGCTCGTCCTGCTGCTCGAGCGCTCGTTCCGGCTGCTCGAGATCCGCTGGCCCCGTTGGGCTCAGGCGCTGCCGGGCTATGCCGTCGGCACCCTGGGCGCCTTCTGGACGATCCAGCGCACGGTGATGATGTTCAAAGGCTAGTCCGAGAGCGCGGCGGACGGGAAGCAACAATGGCAGCAATGGCAGGACTAATGGAGGTCGACCACGAGCCACGGCAACTGCTCGTGGGAGCGGTCCTGATGCTCGTCACGGCGGTGATCCAGACTTTCGGCGTCGTGGTCCTCGAGGAGCTGATCGCCCGATTCCGCGATACGGTCGTCGAGCGCACGACGCGGCCCCGGATGCTCGCCGTCCTGTGCAGCGTCATCGTCTATCTCTTCGCCCTCCACCTGCTGGAGATGGCCGTCTGGGCCGGCTTCTACCTTGCGGTCGGTGATTACAAGAAATTCTCGTGGGCGCTCTACGAGTCGGCGCTCGCTTTCACGACGATGGACACGGCGAAGCTGCCGCCGAGCTGGAAGTTCCTGAGCGCCGCGGAAGGCGTGACGGGTCTCCTCATGTTCGCCTGGTCCACGGGCGTCATGTTCAACCAGACGGCGTGGGTCACAACCGCGCGGCACGCCTTCATGCGCACGCACGGCTATTTCGGGTCGAAGAAGCGCACCAGGCCGACCGCCCCTTAACGACACGCGACAAGGAGGAGCATCCAGCTCTACAAACAGCGCCCCCTACAGCACGACGAGAGAACGTGCGGACCTGGGTCCTCGGCGACTGGACGCTCTCCGAATGAGGTGTGCTGTCTATCGCTTGGCCGAGAGAAGCATTTCCCAGAACCGCCTGGGCGCGACGATCTGGATCGTCCCGATCGCGCCGAGCTTGAGAAGGGCCGCGTCACCTGTAACGAAGACGTCCGAGCGGGTCGCGATCGCCTCGCCGAGCACGAGCGCATCGCCCGCGTCGACCCTGACGTCACTCGGTTCGGCATCATCGACGATCTGAATAGCTTCGCCGGAAATGAACTCCATGATCTCCCCGGTTCGAACCTCCGGCAGTTTGAGTTTCTCCCGCAGCGCCTTGCTCACCTCGCGGAGAACGTTACTCCCGAGAAGCAGGTCGTGCTCCAACAGAACGACCTCCAAAAGGTCGGCGCACAGCCCGCGGGACGCGAACGCGCTCACGAGCACGTTCGCGTCCAAAAAGACCCTCACGAGAGGACCCGGAAGACATCCTCATCTGTGACGAGCCCCTGAGCTTCGGCAAACGGCAATGTTTTCCTCCGGAGCTCCCGGAAACGAGCGACCGCAACCTGGCGTCTGAGTGCCTCGCGAGCAATCTCGCTCTTGGTTCGGCCGGTGCTTGTTGCGATACGTTGAAGAGCCTTCTCGAGCTTCGGATCGAGCCGAATGGTCAGAGTCGTCATGGATGGTCTCCTTGCGTAAGACATTGTCGCACGCTCCGGGGAATGTTGCAAACGAGGCAGATGCGCCGGGATTTGCCGCCTGCGCGATATGGCCCGATACTGTGGGCATGGCCACCACGACGGTGAAATCGACCTACTCCCTCGACGTCGAGACGGATCGAGCCCTCGAGGACATGGCGCGTCGGTGGGGAGTGTCCAAGTCCGAAGCGTTGCGTCGCTCGATCCGGGCCGCCCGGCACGGACCGGCCTCCGGGGCGAAGCAAGCGCTCGCCGCTCTCGACGCACTCCAGCGCTCGCTCGCCCCCGAGGGCCGGACGGCTCGGTGGGAAAAGACGGCTCGCGCAGAGCGCCGCGCCGCCTCTCGGCGACGCGAGTCGAGATGATTCATCTGGATACGAGCTTCCTGATCCGAGGACTCGTGCGCGGTTCCGCCGAGGATCGAGCGCTGCGAAGGTGGCTGAAGGACGGCGAAGTGCTCGGCATGAATGCGATCGCATGGACGGAGCTCTTGTGCGGCCCGCTCGAAGAGAGCCACCTGCAACACGCGAATAGCATCGTGACGGAGCGGGTTGCGTTTCTCGAGGAGGACGCGGTCCTTTGTGCGCGCCTGTTCAACGGGTCCGGGAGACGGCGCGGATCCCTGATCGACTGCATGATCGCGGCGAGCGCGCTGCGCGCGGGAGCACCGCTCGCGACCGCAAATGTCACGGACTTTCGCAGGTCACCGCACACGGGCTGACCATTCTCGAAGCCTGACGCTGTCGGCTCAGGGAGCCTCCCGTTGACTCTTCCGCGGCGGGCGAATCCCGCGCTTCCCCCGGAAACCCTAGCCCACCGGTGGTAGGCTGCCCGCCTAACCGCAGACGCGGCGCCACGAGGCGCCCGTTCACTTTACGAAGGGGACGCGTCATGAAACGAATCGTCACGGGAAGCCCTGCACTCTTTGTGGTCTTCGCGCTGCTCTGCGTCACGCCGGCCGCGGCGCAACAGGTCACGGGCCAGTTGGGTGACCCCAGCGCCACGACCACGATCGACGGGAAACAGATTCCGCCGCCGCCGATCAAGTTCGGCGGTGTGATCAAGGAAAGCGCGCTCGATTCCAAGCAGTTCTGGCCGCCCCGCGTGGTGCCGCCCAAAGGCGCGCCCAACGTGCTCCTCATCATGACCGACGACCAGGGCTACGGGGTTTCGGGTACCTTTGGCGGCGTCATCCCGACGCCTGCGCTGGATCGCGTCGCGAAGGCGGGACTGCGGTACACCCACTTCCACTCCACGGCCCTCTGCTCGCCCACGCGGGCGGCGCTGATCACCGGCCGCAACCACCATTCGGTGGGATCCGGCGTGATCGGCGAATTGTCCACCGGTTACCCGGGCTACGATTCCATCATCGGCCCGGAGAACGCCAGCGTCGGCACGATCCTCGGGGCAAACGGTTATGCGACCTCGTGGTTTGGCAAGAATCACAACACGCCCACCTACCAGTACAGCGTGGCCGGACCATTCGACCAGTGGCCGTCGGGGCTTGGCTTCCAGTACTTCTACGGTTTCATGGGCGGCGAAACCGACCAGTGGACGCCCTACCTGTTTCGCGACCACACGCAGATCACACCGTGGATCGGCAGGACCGACTACAACCTCACCACGGATCTGGCCGACGAGGCCATCAAGCACATGCGCGACCTGAATGCGGCCGCACCGGACGATCCGTTCTTTGTCTACTACGTGCCCGGCGGCACCCACTCGCCGCACCAGCCGAAAAAGGAGTGGATCGAGAAGTTCAAGGGCAAGTTCGACATGGGCTATGAGAAGTTGCGCGAGCAGATCTTTGCCAACCAGAAGCGGCTCGGAGTGATCCCGGCGAATGCCCAGCTCACCCCCTGGCCGGCCGAGATACCGAAGTGGGATTCGCTCTCATTGGTGGAAAGGAAACTCTTCGCGCGGCAGGCCGAGGTCTTCGCCGGCTACGCTGCCTACACCGACTTCGAGATCAACCGTGTGATCCAGGAAGTCGAGGACATGGGCAAGCTCGACAACACACTGATCATCTATATCTGCGGCGACAACGGCACGAGCCCGGAAGGCACCCTGTACGGTGCCTACAATCAGCTCACCGCGTACAACGGGATTCTCAAGGCCCCCGAAGCTCTTCAGATGCTGCATTACGAAGAATGGGGCTCAGACAAAACCTACCCCCACATGGCTGTGGGCTGGGCGTGGGCGTTCGATACGCCCTTCAAGTGGACAAAGCAGGTGGCGTCGCACTTCGGCGGGACCCGGCAGGGCCTCGCGATTTCGTGGCCCGGCCACATCAAGGATGTCGGCGCCATTCGCTCGCAGTTCCACCACGTGATCGACATCGTGCCGACGATCCTGGAAGCCGCGGGCCTCAAGGCGCCGGTGACGGTCAACGGCATTACGCAAAGGCCTATTGAAGGCGTGAGCATGGCTTACACCTTCGACCAGGCCAATGCCAAAGCGCCGTCGAAGCACGACACGCAGTACTTCGAGATGGCTGCCAATCGCGGGATCTACCACGACGGGTGGATGGCCAACACGACACCTTTCGCCCCGCCCTGGGAGCTGGCAACGGGCAAGCTGCCCGATGTCACCAACGGCTACAAATGGGAGCTCTACAACATCAACGAGGACTTCTCGCAGTACAACGACCTCGCCGCCAAGAATCCTGCGAAGCTCAAGGAGATGCAGGCGTTGTTCCTGACGGAGGCGGCGAAGTACAACGTCTTGCCCCTGGATAACACGGCCTTCTCGCGCCTGCTGACGGCGCGGCCGAGCGCGATCGCCGGGAAGACCACGTTCACCTACACGGGTGAGCATGTCGGCATTCCCCTGGGGAATGCTCCCGAGATCTTGGACAGGGACTACAACATCATCGCCGAGGTGACGATCCCCAAGGGCGGTGCGGAGGGAATGATCGTGACGATGGGCGGCCGATTCGGCGGCTACGCCCTCTATCTGCTCAAGGGCAAGCCGGTCTTTGTTTACAACCTCGTCGACCTGGAGCGCTTCCGCTGGGAAGGCGGCGTCGGCGGTGTCATCGGCGATGACCTGTTTGGCCGCGCGCTCGAGCCGGGCAAGCACACGATCCGGTTCGACTTCAAGTACGACGGACCGGGCCCGGGTAAGGGCGGCACCGGCGTGCTCCTGGTTGACGGCAGGGAGTTGGCCCGCAAGACGATCGCGCACACCATTCCGCTCTTGATGACCATCGACGAGACCTTCGACATCGGGAGCGATACCCGGTCACCCGTGGACGACAGCTACGAGCTGCCGTTCCGCTTCACCGGGAAAATCGACAAGCTGACATTCAAGCTCGGGAAGTCGCAGCTGGCCGAAGGGGACCGCAGGAAGATGGAGGAAGCCATCGCCAGGGCGCGAGACTAGGAATCACTGGGATGAGGAAAGTCCTCGCCTTCACCGCGGCCGCGGAGTTCGGCACGGGAGTCGCTCTCATCATCGATCCGACTCTTGTTGTCGGGTTGCTGGTGGGAGCGAGCTTGTCAGGAGGGGGAATACCGCTCGGCCGGGTGGCCGGCATCGCGCTGGTCGGCCTGGGAGTGGCGTGCTGGCCGGGGGCAGGCGCGGGCCCAGGGGCTATCCGGGCGATGTTGATCTACAACGCGCTCGTTGCTCTGTACCTCGGCTACCTGGGCACGGTCGGGCACATGGGGGGCCCGCTGTTGTGGCCGGCTGCAGTCCTGCACGCTGTCGTGGCGGTCTTGCTGGCCTGGCCGCGGCGCGGCGAGCGGCCGACTTAGGAAACTCGAACTTCCGCCTCCCGATCTACTCCGGCTACATCTGAAGGAGACCCTGCCTCGGTAGAATCTCGCCCTGGGTTATGGCTTACCAGGGTCTAGTCCGATGACCGGAGAGCGCCTGAACAATAATGGCGACTAAGGGGGATTACATGGCGCCCATCTCGTTGACCGCCAGATCCGTGCGGCGGCTTGCCCTCGTCTGGCTTGCTCTCGGGGTCCCTGCCTTCGCCCCAGCACAGGCGGCTCATGAGACCGCGGCCCTGACACCGGCGGAAGAGGCCGAGAGGGCCAACGAACTGGCCAAGATGCTGGCCAACCCGGTCGCGAACCTCTGGTCCCTGACATTTCAGTTCAACAACTTCGAGCTGACCAACGGTCGCTGGAACGAGAACCTGAATTTTCAGCCGGTCATGCCGGTGAGCTTCACGAAGGACATCAACCTGATCACGCGTCCCGTCATCCAGGTCTACAACAGCGCCCCCTACACCACGACGACCGGAGCAGAGGCCCGGACCTGGGCCTTCGGCGACTGGACGCAGCTCGAGCTCTTCTCGCCCGCGAACAGCGGCGACTGGCTGCTCGGCGTCGGGCCCTCCTTCATATTCCCGACGGCGAGCTCGGTCTATACGGGGCAGGGAAAATGGCAGATCGGGCCCGCGGTCGTCGTGGCCTACCTGACCAAGAAGTACATCGTCGGCGTGTTTCCCCAGCAGTGGTGGTCGTATGCCGGCGACCCGAGCCGACCGAACACGAACCAGATGAACATCCAGCCGATCGCGAGCCTCTTCTTCGACGGCGGCTGGAACGTCGGCTACTCGGGCAACATCACCGCCAATTGGGAGGCGCCCAACAACAACCGCTGGACCGTTCCGATCGGCCTCGGGGCGGGCAAGGTCGTCAAGTTCGGACGGCTCCCCGTGAAGATTTCGCTCGCGGCCCAGTACATGGTGACGCAGCCGACCCCCGTGGGTCAGCGCTGGAACATCCAGGTTCAGCTGACGCCCGTTCTGCCCAAGATCATCAAGGGGACGCTCTTCGAATGAGCCGAGACCGGGCTCAGAAGGAGGTGGGGACGTGACCACCGACAGGAAGGCAGAGCTCAAGGAGAAGGCGGCCGAAGAGGGCCGGCTGTTGCTGATCATTACGGCCTACCTCGCGGCATTCTTCGTTGCGTTCGCGACCTACCGCAGACTCATCTCGCGCGAGCTGGGCGTCAGCACCTTTCGCTACGGTTTTGCGCTCGTCGAGGCGCTCGTGATCGCCAAGGTCATCCTGATAGGCAAGGCGATCGGGATCGGCAAGAAGACGACCGGCAAAACGCTGGCTCTCTCTGTGCTGCGCCTGTCCATCCTCTACGGCGTCCTAGTGGGGATTTTCGGAATTCTCGAGCACGTCATCGAGGGGCTCGTGCACGGGAAGGGTCTCGCGGGGGGGATCGAGGACCTCCTGGGCCAGGGTCTCTACGAGATTCTGGGGAAGACCCTGGTCATGTTCGTCGCCTTCATCCCGTTCTTCGCCTTCGGTGAGGTCGATCGGATGCTCGGAGGAAAGAAGCTCTTCGCCCTCTTCTTCCGGAAAGGCGAAGGCCAGACGGGAATCTCCGGGTGATAGGCTGGCCGGTCTGAAAAGGTGGCGCCCCGACATGGGTGCGCCCTGACATCAAGAGGAGGGTCAAGGTGGGGATACCTTCGTGGATTCGGCCTATTTCTGCGGTCGGTCTTTTCCTGGTCGCTGGCGTGGCTGTTGCTCAATCGGATCCGGGCATACTCGACGAGCGCTTCCGGTTGAACCTCGGCGGCTTCTTTCAGAAGTTCACTACCACGGTCAGCCTCGGTCCCAAGGACGGCGGCGAGGGGACCGACATCAGCCTCGAAAAAGAGCTGGGACTCGGCAACCAGACGACGATACTGCTCGACGGGTCCTGGGCCTTCGGGCCGCACGGCCGTCTGGTGTTCGGTTACCGGGGGTGGAGCCGGAACGCGACGCACACGATCACCAGGGAAATCGAGTGGGGGGACCACACGTTCCCGATCAACGCGAGCGTCGACATCCACAACAAGGCCCACATCGCCGACCTCTACTACGGTTACTCCTTCGTCCATTCCTCGACGGTCGATCTCGGCCTGATGCTCGGTGTCATCGGCGGGTACTATTCGGTTGACCTGCAGGCCACTCTTGCCGGAGTGGGAGAGCAGCACGAGCAGAAGAACGTCCTCGTGCCCCTTCCGTCATTGGGCGCCTACGTCGAGGTGGCTCTGATGCCTCAGCTCACCCTCAAGGTCAGCGCGCGAGGCCTTCCAAAGGTCACGGTCTCCGACTACAGCGCCGACCAGGTCGAGGTGGTCGCCGGGCTCAACTACTTCTTCACGAAGAACGTGGGGCTGGGCGTGACCTACTACTACGACAACTTCAACCTGACGCGCAACGTGGCCCAGCAGGCCAAATTAGGTTTCAAGTACAGCGGGCCGATGGCCTATCTCGCGTTGGCGTTCTAGCGCAGTTTTCGTTCTCGAGCGCGCAACCGGGTCATTTCCGAATCGTCCAGTTTTCTTTCGCGGAAAGGGGGACAGATGCTCAAGGCGAAACCACGGATCATTCTGGCTGTTCTATTGGGCCTGGCGGCGAGCTTTACGGCTCTCGGCCAGGCAGGCAAGAAGCCCAATATCGTCTTCATCATGGGTGACGACATCGGGATGTGGAACATTGGCGCCTACCACCGCGGCATGATGGCCGGGCGGACGCCGAACCTCGACAGGCTAGCCAAGGAAGGGATGTTGTTCACCGACTACTACGCCGAGGCGAGCTGCACGGCGGGTCGCGCGAACTTCATCACCGGCGAGCTTCCGATTCGCACCGGTATGACCACAGTCGGCCAGGCCGGTGCCCCGACCGGGCTGCCTGCTGAGGCGATCACCATTGCGACGGCGCTGAAGTCGATGGGCTATGCCACCGGCCAGTTCGGCAAGAACCACCTCGGCGACAAGAATGAGTTCTTGCCGACAGTCCACGGGTTCGACGAGTTCTTCGGATACCTCTATCACCTGGACGCGATGGAAGACCCGGCGCATCCCAACTACCCCCAGAACCTGCTGAACGTCGTCGGGCCGCGCAACATGGTTCACTCCTGGGCCACCACGACGGACGACACCACGGACCAGCCGCGCTGGGGCAAGATCGGCAAGCAGAAGATTGAAGACGCCGGCACGCTCTATCCCAAGCGCATGGAGACCGTGGACGACGAGATTCGCGACCTCGCCTTGAAGTTCATT
This sequence comes from uncultured Acidobacteriota bacterium, assembly GCA_963739435.1. Lineage (GTDB taxonomy): Bacteria > Acidobacteriota > Thermoanaerobaculia > UBA5066 > Gp7-AA6 > CAVUAN01. The sequence continues at coordinate 190,713 of CAVUAN010000016.1, read as the reverse complement.
GAAAAGGCGAAGTCCGACGGCAAACCGTTCTTCCTGTGGCTCAACCCGACCCGCATGCACATCGTCACGCACCTCTCCCCGAAATGGGAAGCGACGCGCAATTCGGAGAACGGCTGGTCGGAAGAGGAAGCCGGCATGGCCCAGCTCGACAACGACATCGGCCTGGTGCTGCAGAAGCTCAAGGACATGGGAGTGGACGACAACACCATCGTCGTCTTCTCGACCGACAACGGCACCGAGCTCTTCACGTGGCCCGATGGCGGAACGACGCCGTTCGCGCAGTCCAAGGGGACGATCATGGAAGGCGGCTTCCGGGTGCCCTGCATCGCCCGCTGGCCCGGCCACATCCCGGCGGACTCGGTGCAGAACGGCATCTTCTCCGGCCTGGACTGGTTTCCCACGTTCGTGGCCGCGGCCGGCAATCCGAACATCGTCGAGCAGCTGCTCAAGGGTGTGACGATCGAAGGCCGGACTTACAAGAACCATCTCGACGGCTACAACCAGATGGCGGCGATCACGGGCAAGGGGCCGTCCGCGCGGCACGAGATCTTCTACCTCGGCGAGAGCACGGTCGGCGCGGTGCGCATCGACGATTACAAGTTCCGCTTCATCGACCAGCCCGCCGGCTGGGTGGGTGAGAAGACTCATCCGGATGTGCCCTACATCACCAACCTTCGCCTCGATCCGTTCGAGCGCATGGGCTGGCCGAATGCCGGGACCAAAGAAGGTGGGCAGCAATACTTCGACTGGTTCAAGTATCAGTTCTGGCGCTTTGTGTTCGTTCAACAGGTGATGGGCAAGGAAATCCAGACCTTCCTCGATTTCCCGCCGATGCAGCGGGGAGCGAGCTTCAATCTCGATGCGTTGAAAGCGGAAATGGCGAAGAGGATGGCGCAGGCCGAGGCGGCGAGCAAAGGTCCCAGCCAGTAAGCAAACTTCTCAGCGGGCGGCTCGCAAGGGCCGCCCGCCTTCTCTATCGTGCGCAGCGGTTTCGAAAATCGGCCAGTTCTGAAGGGCATCTTTCCCGCCCTCGCGCTCGGGTTTGGCCTGTCCGTCGGCGGCTTCGCTCAGGAGGCGCCTCCCCCGACACTCACCGCGGCGCGCCATCCCTGGAACGAGCTCGAAACCTCCTGGATTTCGGTGCGACTCGGCTTCGCGGCTCTCGAGGACGGCGCTTTTTATTCGCAGGATGCGGCGAGCAAGCAGCAGGTTGGCCAACTGTCCTCGGAGGGGCTGTTCCGACTCGACGATCTGGCGCTGACAGGGCAGATCAAGTTCTCGCATCCGTGGGACTACGAGGTCTCGGCCAACTACAAGGGCCTCGACCCGACCGACACGCAGGGCTGGACTCTCGTCAACCTCAACGTGTCGATACCTCTGGGCGAGCTCGCGAAGGTGACGATCGGCAAGCAGAAAGAGGGCGTCGGCCTGGAGATGATCGAGAACGCCCGGGACATCCCGTTCATGGAACACTCCGTGATGACGACCGCCACCACCTTCGTCGAGTCGCACATCGCGGGCGTTCGGTTCTGGAACTCGATCGCCGCCGGGCGCATGACGTGGTCGGCGGGGTGGTTCAACAACTGGCTGAGCGACGGGCAGACGTTCAGCCAGAGCGGCAACCTTTTCGCCGGCCGGGTGAGCGGCCTTCCGGTCGAGTCGGATGGGGGGCGCAGGCTTCTCCACCTGGGACTATCGGCCGTCTACAGGGGGGCGCAGAACGGGAGCTTCAAGTCGAAGAGCGTTCCGGAAGTCTACGAGGCTCCGGACTTCGTCGACACCGGCTCCTTCGCGGCAAACCACGCGACATCGATCGCCGCGGAGCTTGCCGCAGTCCAAGGCCCGGTCACGGTCTCCGGCGAGTACACGACGACCAACGTCTCTTCCCCTCAGACGGGCAATCCCCATTTCGGCGGCTACTACGCGATGGCGTCCTGGGCCCTCACGGGCGAGACTCGCCCGTACAGCCACGCGTCCGGCACATTCGGGATGATCAGCCCCGCCAGGCCCTTCTCGTTCAAGCATGGCGGCCTCGGCGCCTGGGAGCTGTCCGCCCGTTACTCGAACATCGATCTGACGAGCGGCACGATTGAGGGCGGCAAATTCGACCGAATCAGTGCCGCCCTCTCCTGGTATCCGACAAGCCAGTGGCGCCTCGAGTTCAACTACGGCTACGGGCGCCTCGACAAATCAGGCCTCGAGGGCCGGACCAGGTTCTACCAGCTCCGCCTGCAGTTCCAGCTCTGAGAGCCGTTGGACTTTCGTATCCGGTGCAACTAGAATGGTTGCGAGGGCATGGTGATGAGGGCAAAGGTTTCCACAATCGACGTGCGGCAGCGAATCGGCGACATGCTCAACCGCATCGCTCTCCGAAACGACGAGTTCATCATTGAGCGAAAAGGCAAGGCCCTGGCTGCACTGGTGCCGGTCGGGCGGCTGGAGCAGATGCGCCGCTTCGCGCGGCGGCAGGCGCTCGACTTTCTCGAAGACCAGAAGGGTAGCCGCCTGACCGACCAGAAGGCTATGGATCTCGCGCTCGAGGCACAGCGCTGGGCGCGTAAACGGATTCGGAGGCCGCGGCGCCAGGCCGGCTGATCCGTGCGCCGCGCCGTTCTCGACGCCAACGTCTACGTCAGCGCCGCGCTCCATTCCGGCGGTACGCCCGGCCGCATCGTCGAGAGCTTTCTTCGAAAGGCTGTCTTCGAGATCGTTCTATCGCCTTCCATCGTGGAAGAGGTTCTGCGCGCTCTCACCTACCCCAAAGTGCGAAAACTGATCCGCGGAGACTTGCGTCCCGAGCTATGGTTCGAAGACATCCTCCTGCTAGCGGACCTCGTCGCTGGAGAGCTGGTGTTGCCCGGCTTGTGCGAGGATCCTGACGACGACAAGTACATCGCAGCGGCGATCGAAGGAAACGCTGCTTTCGTAGTAACGGGGGACAGTCAGCTGCTTGTCCTGGCAGAGCATGAAGGCGTCCGCATCCTGACTCCACGGGCGTTCCTCGATTTGCTCGATATCTGAAGCAGCACTCGATCTGGAGACCTTAGAATCCGGCCTGTGACCCGGGTGGGAGGGAACTGATGGGAGATCCGGTCTTTCTCCATCGGCTGCAGTTCGCCTTCACGATCGTTTACCACTACCTCTTCCCGGTCCTGACGATGGGCCTCGCCTTCCTCATCTTTGTGATGAAGGCTCTCGGCCTGCGCCGGGGCGGCGAGAGATGGAACGACGCGGCGCGTTTCTGGATCCGGATCTTCGGCATCAACTTCGCCGTGGGTGTCGTGACCGGGATCCCGATGGAGTTCCAGTTCGGAGCCAACTGGGCGCGGTTCTCCCGCTACGCGGGCAATGTCGTCGGCCACACCCTCGCGATGGAGGGGCTCTTCGCGTTCTTCCTCGAGTCGAGCTTCCTGTCGCTGCTCGTGTGGGGCGAGAAGCGCCTCTCGCGGGTCGGTCACTTCCTGGCCGCAACGGCTCTCTTTGCGGGAAGCTGGCTCTCGGGCTACTTCATCACCGCGACCAACGCCTTCATGCAGCACCCGGCCGGCCACGCGATCGGGCCCAACGGGGATCTCGTGCTTGCGGACTTCTGGGGATTCCTGCTGAACCCCTGGGCTGTCGCGCAGTACGCCCACAACATGGTATCGACCGTCGTCACGGCCTCCTTCGTCGTGGCGGCCCTCGGCTCGTTCTACCTCCTGCAGGGCAAGCACGTTGCGCCGGCAAGATTGTTCCTCCGGCTGGGAGTGACGGCAGGTCTCGTGTCGAGCGTGTTGGTGGCCTTTCCGACGGGGGATCGCCAGGCCAAGCTCGTGGCGCAGCACCAGCCCGTCGCCCTGGCCGCGATGGAGGGGCGCTTCGAGAGCGGCTCGCGAGCTTCCCTCAACCTCATCGGACAGCCGAACGTCCGGGAGCGCCGGCTCGAGAACCCGATCGCCGTGCCGGACATGCTTTCGTTCCTGGCCTACGGCCACTTCTACAGCGACGTCCGGGGGCTCGACGAGTTCCCTCAGAAGGACTGGCCGGACAACGATCGAGCTCCTGTACTACGCCTTCCACATCATGGCGGGGCTGGGGACGATCCTGATCGGCATCATGGGGCTGGCTGCGGTGCTCCTGTGGACGGGAAGGCTCGAAAGGACCTGGCCCATGCTCTGGGTCCTCATGCTCTCGTTCCCATTCCCCTACATCGCGGTGACCGCGGGCTGGATGACGGCGGAGCTCGGCCGGCAGCCGTGGCTCGTCTACGGGCTCTTCCGGACGGCGCAGGGCTCCAGCCCGACTGTGCACTCGGGCACGGTGCTCTTCACGCTCATCGGCTTCTGCGGCCTCTACACGGTCCTCTCGGTGCTCTTCGGGTTCCTCATGGCCCGCGAGATCGGCCACGGACCGGGGGAGGGCGTGGCGCATGCCTGACGTCTGGTACGCGATCGCAGTCCTGATGCTCACGGCCTACGTCGTCTTCGACGGCTACGACTTCGGCGCCGGCACGCTTCACCTCTTCGTCGCGCGGTCGGATGCCGAGCGGCGCCAGGTCCTGGCAGCCATCGGCCCGTTCTGGGACGGCAACGAGGTGTGGCTGCTCGCCGCGGGCGGCGCGCTCTTCGTCGGGTTCCCGAAGGTCCTCGCCTCCGGGATCTCCGGGTTCTACTTCGCCATCTTTCTCGTGCTCTGGTGCCTCATCCTGCGCGGCATCTCGATCGAGTTCCGCAGCCACGTGAACGACCGGGTGTGGCGCGGCTCGTGGGACGTGTTCTTCGGGTTTGCCAGCGTTCTTCTGCCCGTGTTCTTTGGCGCCGCGCTCGGCAACCTGTTGCGCGGTGTGCCGCTGTCGGCCGAGGGCTGGTTCGAACTGCCGCTCTTCACGGACTTCTCGGCGCGGGATCCGGTCGGGATCCTCGATTGGTACACGATTCTCGTTGGCGTCTTCGCGCTCGCCGCGCTCGTCGGCCACGGCGGGGCGTTCCTCGTCTGGAGGACGGACGGTCCCGTCCGGGAGCGCAGCCGCCGGGCCAGCCGCATCGCCTTCATCGCGGTCGCCGTGCTCTGGCCGGTTGTGACTTTCGCGACCGTGCGGGTCAACCCGGGGTTCCTCTCCTCGCTCGCCTCGCGTCCGCTCGCCTGGATTCTGGCGTTGGTTGCGGTGGCTGGCCTTGTGTCCGTCTTCGCCGGGTACGCGCGAGGCAAGGACCTCGCGCCGTTCCTGGCGTCCTGCGCCTTCCTGGCAGGCCTCTCGACGGCCACAGCGGCGTGCGTCTTTCCGACGATGCTGCGGTCGATCGGCGGCGAGGCTCTCTCCCTGACGGCCGCCAATGCAGCGGGGGACCCCGGGGGCTTGAAGACGGCCCTCGGCTGGTTCTCGGTGGGCCTCCCGCTCGCGGTGCTCTACATCGTCATCGTCCACCGCATGCACCGGGGGAAGGCCGCGGCGGCCGCGGAGGGTGAAGGCTACTGACTCGGTGGTCTAGAATCCGATGGTCATGCCAGTCGAGCAGCAGGGAAGCGGCCACGTCCTCGACCCCCTGGAGCGCTTTTCCGAGATCGTCTTCGGCCTGATCATGGTCCTGACGTTCACGGGCTCACTCTCGGTCGCCACCGCCGGCCGTCAGGAAGTCCGCACGATGTTGATCGGCGCGATCGGGTGCAACGCCGCCTGGGGGATCGTGGACGCCGTGATGTACCTGCTCGGAGGCCTGCTCGCGCGGGGGCGCGGCCTCGTCATCTTGAAGGCCGTTCAACAGCCGGGGGAGGACGAGCACGCCCGCGGCCTTATCGCGGACGCCCTTCCTCCCATCCTGGCCTCGGTCCTCCGCCCCGCCGACCTCGACCTGATGCGCGAGCGGCTGGCGACCCTGAAGCTGCCGGCCCGGCCGCCGCTGACCCGACGGGACCTCCGCGGGGCCGTCGCCGTGTTCCTCATCGTGTTCCTCTCGACGTTTCCGGTGGTCCTGCCGTTTCTCTTTCTGGCCGACGCGGCGCGGGCGACTCGGATGTCGAACTTCATCGCCGTGGGGATGCTTTTTGCGAGCGGCTACCTGCTGGGGCGCCACAGCGGACTGCGCCCCGTCGTGCTCGGTCTGGCGATGGCTTTAATCGGAGTGGTGCTGGTCTCCCTGACGATCGCGCTCGGAGGATGAGAGGGCTCGGGCGCAGCATTTCCGGCGCGCTGATCCTTCTGCTGGCGGCTTCGGCAGCCGCGCAACAGGGGACCGGGAGCCCGGCGCCCGCCGAGCCGGAAGCTGCGAAGTGGGAGTTCTCCGGGTCGGCGTACGCGTACTTCGTGCCGCACGAGAGCGACTACGTCCAGCCGACGCTCACGGCGGACCGCGGCTGGCTGCATCTGGAAGGCCGCTACAACTACGAGGCTCCCCACACGGCGTCCCTCTGGTTCGGGGCGACGTTCCAGTTCGGCAAGACCCTGACTCTCGAGCTGACGCCGATGGTCGGCGGCGTCTTCGGCAAGACCAACGGGGTGGCTCCGGGCTACCACCTCACGCTCGACTACAAGAAGCTCGAGCTATACAGCGAGGGCGAGTACCTCTTCGACACGGGAAACAGCGCCGACAACTATTTCTACAGCTGGAACGAATTGACCTACGCCCCCTTCGACTGGCTCCGGGCGGGGCTGGTGTCCCAGCGGACGAGGGCCTACCAGACTCCTCTCGACATTCAGCGGGGATTCCTGGTCGGCGGGACGGTCAAGAACTGGAAGTTCACCCTGTACATCTTCAATGCCGGGTGGACGGACCCGACGACTGTTTTTTCGATCAGCCTCGACTTCTGAAGAGCCTTGAGACGTAGTCGCAATTGGCGAAATCCGGCCATCGGGCAGGAGATGTAAACGGATCAGGCGGCTGGCCGCCCTAAGGAATCAGAATCCAGACGTTTCGGCTAACGGTCCGCGAGGAGGAGTTGCCATGAACAGTACAAAAAGGTCTTCAGGAGGAATCGATGTCGCCATAGCCGTCGGTCTCGTCCTGTTCTTCGCGCTGGCCTCGACCGGCCGCGCGCAGGCCGGCGCCTCCGACCCGGCGGCCGCTCCGGAGAAGGCGGGGCCGCGGATGCAGATCTACGGCTTCGCCATGGTCGACGCGATCTACGACTTCAAGCAGGTGAATCCGGACTGGTTCGACGTCGAGCGCCCCACGAAGCTGCCGTCCTTTCCGAACGAGTTCGGCGACAACGGGAACACCTGGTTCAGCGTGCGCCAGACCCGCTTCGGCGTGCGGGGCTGGCTCCCGACGAGCCTCGGAGAGGTCAAGACGGAGTTCGAGTTCGATCTCTTCGGCGTCGGCGGTGGACGCCGGACAGACGACGATCCGCCTGCGACAGGCCTGGGGCTCGCTCGGACAGTTCCTCGCCGGCCAGACGAACAGCGTCTTCATGGACGGAGACGTCTTCCCGAACACGAACGAGTACTGGGGCCCCAACGGGATGGTCTTCTTCCGCAACGTCCAGCTGCGCTGGACTCCCTTCGATGGGGAACACCGCCTCATGATCGCCCTGGAGCGGCCGGGCGCCAGCGGCGACAGCGGGAAGTACTCCGACCGCATCGAGCTGCAGAACATCAAGGGCCACTTCCCGTATCCGGACCTCACGGCGTCGTACCGCTACGGGCGGGACTGCTGGGGGCACGTCCAGCTCGCCGGGATTGTGCGCTACATCGGCTGGACCGACACGCTCGAGGACCAGTTCAACCTTTCGGGGCACGCGATCGGCTGGGGTTTCAACGCGAGCTCCGTGATCAAGGTCGGCAAGACGGGTAATGTGCGGCTCGAGGCCACGTATGGCGACGGCATCGAGAACTACATGAACGATGCGCCTGTCGACGTCGGCACCCAGAGGAATCCGGGCCATCCGCGTCAGCCAGTCGTCGGCAAGGCGCTGCCGATCTTCGGTATGGTCGCGTACTACGACTTCAACTGGAGCGAGAAGTTCTCGAGCGCGATCGGCTACTCGCGGCTCGATATCACCAACAGCGACGGCCAGACTCCTGTGGCCTTCAAGAACGGCCAGTATGCCAGCACGAACCTTCTCTACTACCCGGTCAAGAACGTCATGACCGGCCTCGAGTTCCAGTGGGGCCGGAGGCAGAACTTCTCCGACGGTTTCGCTGTAGACGACTACCGCGTTCAATTCTCGGCCAAGTACAACTTTTCGTTCCAATTGGGAGGTGGACAATGAGCGCCGTTTCCAAGTCCAACACACGAATCGAGCACGACCTGCTGGGGGATCTCGCGGTTCCGGCCGACGCCTACTACGGGGTCCAGACGGCGCGGGCCCTGGAGAACTTCCACATCTCGGGTGTGGAGCTGCGGCTCTATCCCAACCTGATCAAGGCCTTCGCCATGGTGAAGCTCGCGGCCGCGCGGGCCAACTACGACTGCAAGCAGTTCTCGAATGAAATCCTGAAAGGGATCGAGGGTGCCTGCCAGGAGCTGATCGACGGAAAGCTGCACGACGAGTTCCGCCTCGACGTCTTCCAGGGCGGCGCGGGCACCTCGACCAACATGAACGCCAACGAGGTGATCGCGAACCGGGCCCTCGAGCTCATGGGTCACAAGAAGGGCGAGTACAAGTACTGCGACCCGCACGATCACGTCAACGGCTCCCAGTCCACCAACGACGCCTATCCCACCGCGCTCCACGTCGGTTTCGCTCTCGGCAACGTGGATCTGGTCAAGGAGGTCAAGAACCTGATCGCGTCCTTCCGCAAGAAGGGCAAGGAGTTCTCACAGATTCTGAAGATGGGTCGCACGCAGCTCCAGGATGCCGTGCCCATGACGCTCGGCCAGGAGTTCGAGGCCTTCGCGGCGACGCTTTCGGGCGAGGTCCAGGCGCTCGAGCGCATCCAGAACGTGCTCTGCGAGACCAACATGGGAGCGACGGCCATCGGTACGGGCCTGAACGCCCCGGAGGGCTACGCCGAGAGTTGCACGGAACACCTGGCGAAGATCACCGGCTTCCCGATTCATCTCGCCGAGGACTTGATCGAGGCGACGCAGGACACGCAGTCCTATGTCCTCTATTCCTCCTGCATGAAGAGCCTGGCGATCAAGCTCTCGAAGGTCTGCAACGACCTGCGGCTGCTCTCCTCGGGCCCGCGCTGCGGTCTCCGGGAAATCAACCTCCCGGCCAAGCAGCCGGGCTCCTCGATCATGCCGGGCAAGGTCAACCCCGTCATCCCGGAAGTCATCAGCCAGGTCTGCTTCCGCGTGATCGGCAGCGACATGACCGTCACGATGTCCGCCGAGGCCGGCCAGCTCCAGCTGAACGCTTTCGAGCCGGTCATCGCCGCCTGCATCTTCGAGGCGCAGACGATGTTCATCAACGCGGCGCGCACGCTGCGGGTGCACTGCGTGGACGGCATCACCGCCAACGTCGACGTTCTCAAGCACTACGTCGAGTACTCGATCGGCACGGTCACGGCGTTGAACCCGGTCATCGGGTATGAAAAGTCGACGGAGCTCGCCGCGGAGGCGATGAAGACGAACAAGGGCATCCTCGAGCTGATTCGCTCAAAGAAGGTCCTGTCCGAGGAGCAGATCGCAAAGGTGCTGAACCCGGCCGCGATGACGGGACAGGCGCCCCGGGCATGAGCCTTCGGGCGCCAATTCGCGCTGCGCTCGTCTCCTCGGCGCTGCTGGGGCTCGTCCCCGCGGCGCCGGGGCAGCCGGCGCCCGACGCCTGGCGCCCGTTCATGGCGGCGTGGACGCTCTCGGGCCAGAGGGTTCTTCTTCCGACGGAGGGCGACCGCCCCGCCTCGATCGTTCACCTGACGGGACCCCTGACGATCACGAGCGGCGAGGGGCTCGGGCGCGGCTTCCTCTCCGAGGTGATCGGCTTCGACGACGGCGGGGATTTGCTCACCGGCCGTGCCGTCTTGACCGACGAGCGCGGTGACAAGGTCTTCTGCACCATGAAGGCGGAGCCGATCGGAACCGGCCGCAAGGCTACCGCCACGATCACGGGCGGCACCGGGCGCTTTGCGGGGCTGCACGGCACGTTTTCCTTCGCGTGGCAGTACGTCGTGGACGAGGAGAGCGGCGAGATCAACCTGCGCGCCGTGAGCATCGAGGGGCGCACGCGCCGGTCCGGGACCTCGACGATGAGTCCCGGCACGAAGACCCTTCTCGCGCGCCTCGGCGTCGTCGCGCTCGGCGTCGGCATCTGGTTCTGGCCGGTTCCCGAAGGGCTCACCGCCCCGGCCTGGCATCTCTTTGCGATCTTTGCCGCGACGATCGGCTCGGTCATCATGGGCGCCTTTCCCATCCTGACCGCGTCGGTTCTCGCCGTTGGCATCTCGGTTCTCTCCGGCGTCCTGACTCCCGCCAAGGCGTACGCGGGGTTTGCGAACGGAACGATCCTGTTGATCGTCGTCGCCTTCCTGGTCGCTCGGGCTATCGTGAAGTGCGGTCTCGGAGAACGCCTCGGCCACCTGGTGGTCAAGCTCTTCGGGCGCTCGACTCTGGGTCTGGGCTACAGCATTTTTCTTCTGGACGCCGTGATCGCGCCCGCGTTCCCGAGCGACACGGCTCGCTCGGGCGTTCTCTACCCGCTCGTCTTGTCTCTGGCGGAAGGGGGCGGCTCGAAGCCCGATGAGGCGACGCGCAAGAAGATGGGGGCCTACCTCATGTTTTGCGGCATGGCGACGCTTTCCCTGTCCTCGGCGCTCTGGCTGACCGCGATGGCGGGCAACCCTCTCGGGGCCGAGATCGGAAAGTCGATGGGTTTTCAGATCTCCTTCGGCTCGTGGATGCTCGCCTCGCTGGTGCCGACGCTGCTCTCGCTCGCTCTGTTGCCGCTTTTGATCTACAAGGTCTTCCCGCCGGAGGTGAAGGCCACGCCCGAGGCGCCTGCCGCCGCGCGCAAGGCGCTCGCCAGGATGGGTCCCCTGAGCCTCCAGGAGAAGATCGTCGCCGTCACGTTCGTGGTCATGGTCGTGCTGTGGGGGCTCGCCGGGACGCTGAAGCTCGACTTGACGGCGGTGGCGTTCCTGGGGCTCGGAGTGCTCCTCGCCTCGGGCGTCCTGACCTTGAAGGACATCGGACAGCAGGGCGACGTGCTGGCGACCTTCATATGGTTCGCAATCCTCTACACCCTGAGCGGCCAGTTGAATACGCTCGGCTTCATGGGCTATCTCGGCCAGCGGCTCGGCGCGTCCCTGGGCGGCCTCCCGTGGGTGGCGGCGTACGCCATCCTCGTCGTGGCGTACGTCCTGCTCCACTACCTCTTCGTCAGCCAGACGGCGCACGTCCTCGCCCTGTTCGGCGTCTTCCTCGGCGTCGGCGCCCAGCTCGGCGTTCCGCTGCCGGTGCTCGGTTTCGCCCTGCTCTTTTCGACGAGCTACTTGTCGACCATCACGCCCCAGGCCTCGAGCGCGAACGTGCTCGTCGTCGGGAGCGGATACCTGACGCAGGGCGAGCTCTACCGGCTCGGAACGATCACGACGGCCTTCAATATTCTGGTTCTGCTTCTCGTGGGAACGCCGTGGCTCCTCCTGGTGGCGCGCTGAGGTAGGGGGGTTGCATGAAATACGTGACGGATGCTCTTCGCCACAATCCCGAGCTCGCCATCTTCCTGACGCTCGCAGTGGGGTTCGTGCTCGGGCGCGTTCGGCTCGGGACCTTCCAGCTCGGAAACGTCGTCGGGACGCTGCTGGCCGGCGTCCTCATCGGACAGCTCAACATTCCCATCGACCCGGTCGTCAAGATCGTCTTCTTCGACCTCTTTCTCTTCGCGACCGGGTACAAGGTCGGCCCCCAGTTCATCCGGGGGCTCGGTAAGAACGCGCTGCCGCAGGTGGCGCTGACGGTCGTTCTCTGTGTGACGAGCCTCGTCACCACGGTCGCGGCCGCGAAGATCTTCCACTACGACTGCGGGACCGCGGCGGGCCTGATGGCCGGAGCCTTCACGGAATCGACGGTCATCGGCACGGCGGGCGACACGATCAAGCGCCTCAATCTGCCCGAGGAAGAAAAGACCCGGCTCCAGAACAACATCCCGGTGGCCTACGCCGTGTCCTACCTCGTCGGCACGGGATTCGTCGTGTGGTTCCTCTCGAGCCTCGCGCCAAAGCTCCTCAAGGTGGACCTGAAGGCCGAGAGCCGCAAGCTCGAGGCGGAGATCACCGGCGGGAAGGAGCTCGGACCGGGCGCGCCGTCGGCATACCGGGAATGGGACCTGCGCGCCTACCGGATCGACGACGCGGCGTGGGCGGACCGGAGTGTCGCCGATCTCGAGAAGTCCTTTGCTCCCGAGCGGGTCTTCGTCGAGCAGATTCACCGCGGGGGAGAGATCCTCGAGGCGGCGCCCGACGACGATGCTGCGCCGCGGCGACGCCGTCGCGATCGCGGCCCGCCGGAGGGTTCTCTCGGGCGGGATCCCGATCGGCGTCGAGATCGAGGACCGGACGCTGCTGGAGTTTCCGGCCGCCGTCCTCGACGTGGTCGTGACGAACAAGACTGTGGCGGAGCGGACGCTCGCCGAGATCGCCGAGAAGCACGGGCGCGGCGTCGCGCTCTCGAAGCTCGTCCGCGGCGGCGAGGAGATCCCGTTCGTGCCCTCGACTGTCATCAACCGGGGCGACCTGATGACGCTCGCCGGCGCCGCCCGCGACGTCGAGCGCGCCGGCAAGGCGCTGGGGTACGTCGAGCGGCCGTCGAGCGCCACCGACGTCGTCTTCGTGGGCCTCGGCATCGTCGTGGGCGGGCTCGTCGGGCTCCTTTCGGTCAAGGTGGGCGGCATGCCGCTCTCCCTGACCGCCAGCGGCGGCGCGCTCATCATGGGGCTCGTCTTCGGCTGGCTCCGCTCGGTGCGGCCCACGTTCGGCCGGATTCCCGAGGCGGCCCTCTGGGTCTTCGACACGATCGGCCTCGCGGTCTTCATCGGCGTCGTCGGCCTCGGCGCGGGCCCGGGATTCGTCGACGGCCTCCGCCGCACGGGGCCGAGCCTGCTCTTCGTCGGCCTCGTGGTCGCCGTCACGCCCCACATCGTCGCGCTTTTCTTCGGCCAGCAAGGTCCTGAAGATGAATCCCGTCATCCTGTTTGGCGCCTGCAGCGGCGCCGGGACGGTCACGGCCGCGCTCCGGTCCATCCAGGACGAAGCCCAGAGCAAGCTTCCCGTGCTCGGTTACACCGTGCCCTACGCCGTCGGCAACATCCTGCTGACCGCGTGGGGACCAGTCATCGTTCTCTTGACAAGCTAGGAGGCATTTATGTCGAAGCGCATCGGGCTCTCCCTGGTCTTCACGGCTCTCGTTCTCGTGGCAGCGACCCCGGGCATCGCGCAGACGGGCTCGGCTCCCAAGGGGCCTCTCCCGAACGTCGTCGTGCTGGCCACGGGCGGCACCATTGCCGGCGCCGCCGCGAGCGACGTCCAGGCCGGGTACACCTCCGGCCAGGTCGGCGTCGACCAGCTCCTCGCGGCCGTGCCGCAGGCCAAGAAGCTCGCCAACCTCAGGGGCGAGCAGATCTCGAACATCGGGTCGCAGGACATGAACGACGAGGTGTGGCTGAAGCTCGCGCGCCGCATCAACGAGCTGACCGCGATGAAAGACGTGGACGGCGTCGTCATCACGCACGGCACGGACACGATCGAGGAGACCGCCTACTTCCTGAACCTCGTCGTCAAGTCGCGGAAGCCGGTCGTCCTGACCGCGTCGATGCGCCCCTCGACGGCCCTCTCGGCCGACGGCCCCCTCAACTTCTACAACGCGGTGGCGGTGGCGGCCAACAAGGACGCGGCCGGCCGCGGCGTGCTGGTCGTCATCAACGATTGGATCCACGGGGCGTCTTCGCTGACGAAGACGAGCACCACGGCCGTGCAGACGTTCATGTCGCCCCTGCGGGGCCTCGTCGGGGTCGTCGCCTACGGAGACGCCGAGTGGTTCCGCGGTCCGGTAGGGAAGCACACGATGGACTCCGAGTTCTCGCTCGATAAAGTCATCGTGCCTGCCGCGCGTGGACATCATCATGGCCTACGAGAACATGGACGGGGCCCTGATCGACGCCGCGGCCGCGGCCGGAGCGAAGGGCATCGTGATCGCGGGCGTCGGCAACGGCAACATGACGGACGTCGCGTTGAAAGCCCTCGCTGCGCAGGCGAAGAAGGGCATCATCTGCGTGCGCTCCTCGCGGGTCACGACGGGGAACGTGGGCCGCAACGTGGAGGTGGACGACGACAAGATGGGATTCGTCGCGTCGCTCGATCTGAACCCGCAGAAGTCGCGGGTCCTCCTGCGGCTGGCGCTGACCCAGACGAAGGACCTCAAGCAGATTCAGCGCTATTTCGACCAGTACTGAGGACGACGGCAACAGACCTGCGGGTGATGGCAGGGGAGCGCAGGAGGAAGGAGAGCAGATGAGTCAGGCGCCAGGGTTTATCGGCTCTTCGATCGGGCGCAAGGTGATCATGGCGGTCACGGGCCTGATCCTCTTCGGCTTCGTCCTCGGCCACATGCTCGGCAACCTGCAGGTCTATCTCGGGCCCGAGGCGCTCAACCACTACGGCGTGCTGCTGCGGTCGCTCCTCCACGGAGCCGGGCTCTGGGTCGTCCGCGCCGTGATGCTGACGGCCGTGTCGCTGCACATCTGGTCGGCGACGTCCCTGACGCTCGAGAGCCGCCGCGCAAGACCCCTCGGCTATCGCGAGCAGGCATGGAAGGAGTCCACCTACGCCTCACGCACGATGCGGTGGGGAGGCGTCATCCTGCTGCTCTTCGTGATCTATCACATCCTCCACTTCACGACCGGCACGGTTCACCCGCACTTCGTCGAGGGCGACATCTACCGCAACTTCGTCGTGGGCTTCCAGAGCGTGCCGGTTTCGCTCTTCTACATCTTCGCGATGGTGGCTCTGGGTTTCCATCTGCAGCATGGCGTCTGGAGCATGTGCCAGACGCTCGGCGTCTCGCATCCGCGCTACATGCGCATCGCCCACGCCGCGGCCTGGATCTTCGCGGTCCTGATCGTGGCCGGCAACATCTCCTTCCCGATCGCAGTGCTGACCGGGTTCGTCAAATAGTCCGGGAGGTCGCATGGAACTCCGCGCCAACATTCCGTCCGGGCCCCTCGAGAAGAAGTGGGACAGGCACAAGTTCGAGATGAAGCTCGTCAACCCGGCCAACAAGCGCAAGTACACCGTGATCATGGTGGGCTCGGGGCTGGCGGGGGCCGGCGGCGCCGCGTCCATGGCCGAGCTCGGCTACAAGGTGAAGTGCTTCTGCTACCAGGACTCCCCCCGGCGCGCGCACTCGATCGCGGCCCAGGGCGGCATCAACGCCTCCAAGAACTACCACAACGACGGAGACAGCGTCTTTCGCCTCTTCTACGACACGGTCAAGGGCGGAGACTTCCGCGCCCGCGAGGCCAACGTCTACCGGCTGGCGGAGGTGTCCGGCAACATCATCGACCAGTGCGCCGCGCAGGGAGTGCCCTTCGCGCGGGAGTACGGCGGGCTGCTCGACAACCGCTCCTTCGGCGGGGCGCAGGTGTCGCGCACGTTCTACGCCCGCGGCCAGACCGGCCAGCAGCTTCTCCTCGGCGCCTACCAGGCGCTCGAGCGGCAGATCGGCCTGGGCTCGGTCGAGATGTATCTCCCGCCACGAGATGCTGGAGCTGGTCATCGTGGACGGCCGCGCCCGCGGCATCGTCGTGCGGGACATGGTCACGGGCGAGGTCGAGACGCACCTCGCGGACGCCGTCTGCCTGGCGACGGGCGGGTACGGCAACGTCTTCTACCTCGCGACCTACGCCAAGGGCTGCAACGGCACGGCGATCTGGCGCGCCTACAAGAAGGGCGCGGCCTTCGCGAACCCGTGCTTCACCCAGATCCACCCGACCTGCATCCCGGTGACCGGCGAATACCAGTCGAAGCTGACGCTCATGAGCGAGTCGCTTCGCAACGACGGCAGGATCTGGGTTCCGAAGGCCAAGGGCGACAAGCGCGCTCCGGGAGAGATTCCCGAGGCCGAGCGCGACTACTACCTCGAACGCATGTACCCGAGCTTCGGCAACCTCGCTCCGCGCGACATTTCGTCGCGGGCCGCCAAGCGCGTCTGCGACGAGGGCCGCGGCGTCGGCACGACGGGGCTCGGGCGTCTACCTCGACTTTGAGGACGCGATCGAGACGGCTCGGCCGGGACAAGATCGAGGAGAAGTACGGGAACCTCTTCGAGATGTACGAGCGCATCACCGACGAGAACCCGTACAAGGTGCCGATGCGGATCTATCCCGCGTCGCACTACACGATGGGCGGCCTCTGGGTGGACTACAACCTGATGAGCACGATTCCCGGCCTCTTCGTTCTCGGCGAGGCCAACTTCTCCGACCACGGGGCCAACCGCCTGGGCGCCTCGGCCCTGATGCAGGGCCTGGCCGACGGCTACTTCGTCATTCCGTACACGATCGGCAACTACCTGGCGCGGGAGAAGTTCACGCCGGTGCCGGGCGACCACGCCGATGTCCGGGCGGCGGAGAAGGCTGTCAACGAGCGCACGAAGCGGCTGCTGGATGTCCGGGGCAAGCGCACCGCGACATCGCTCCACCGGGAGCTCGGCAAGATCATGTGGGAGCACTGCGGCATGGCGCGCGACAGGAAGGGCCTCGAGCAGGGCCTCGGCGCTGATCCCGAAGCTCCGGGAGGAGTTCTGGAAGAACCTCCATGTCCCGGGCACCGGCGAGGAGCTCAACCAGTCGCTCGAGCACGCCGGGCGGGTGGCGGATTTCCTGGAGATCGGCGAGCTCATGTGCCTCGACGCGCTCGAGCGCGACGAGTCCTGCGGCTCCCACTTCCGCACCGAGCACCAGACGCCCGACGGCGAAGCGATGCGCAACGACAAGGACTTCTGCCATGTCGCCGCCTGGGAGTACAAGGGCGACGGCAAGAGACCCGTCCGAAACGTCGAGCCCCTGGTCTACGAGAACGTGGAACTGGCCGTGCGGAGCTACAAATGAAGATCACTCTCAAGGTCTGGCGCCAGAAGGACGCGAAAGCCCCGGGCGGCTTCGTCACCTACGAGGCCGGCGACGTCAACGAGGAGATGTCCTTCCTCGAGATGCTCGACGTCGTCAACGAGGGGTTGATCGGGAAGGGCGAGGACCCGATCGCCTTCGACCACGACTGCCGGGAAGGCATCTGCGGCACGTGCGGCGTGGTCATCAACGGCCGTCCCCACGGCCCGCGCGACCGAACGACCGCCTGTCAGCTCCACATGCGCAGCTTCAAGGACGGTGACGTGCTCACGATCGAGCCGTGGCGGGCCGCGGCCTTTCCGGTCGTCAAGGATCTCGTCGTCGACCGCGGCGCCTTCGACCGCGTCATCGCCGCCGGGGGGCTTCATCTCGGCGCCGGCTGGCGGCGCGCCCGACGGCAACGCGATCCTGGTCCCGAAGGAGAACGCGGACCTCGCCATGGACGCCGCCGCCTGCATCGGCTGCGGCGCGTGCGTCGCGGCCTGCCCGAACGCCTCGGCGATGCTCTTCGTGGGCGCCAAGGTCTCGCAGCTCGCGCTCCTGCCCCAGGGCCAGCCCGAGCGGCACGACCGCGTCCGCAACATGGTCGCGCGGATGGACGCCGAAGGCTTCGGCACTTGCACGAACCACGGCGAGTGCGAGGCGGCCTGCCCGAAGGGCATCCGGGTCGAGTTCATCGCCCGCATGAACGCGGACTTCGTCCGCGCCGCGCTGACGGCTGGCCGGCGAAAGAGCGCCGGCGAGAGTGGCGGAGGCTAAGCGAGCCGCGGCGCTTCCGATCGCCGCGGTTCTGCTGTGGACGCTCCGGGCGGCGTGTTTCCTGGCGCAAACAGCGGCCGAGCCCCCGGCAAACCCCGAGCCGAAGTCCGGGCTCCGCATGCAGATCTACGGCTTCGCCAGCGTCAACACGATCTACGACATCAACCAGACGAATCCGGACTGGTACGACGTCGAGCGTCCGTCGAAGCTCCCGTCCTTTCCGAACGAGTTCGGAGCAGAACGGTAACCTCTGGGCGAGCGTGCGGCCGAGCCGCTTCGGCGTTCGCTCCTGGCTGCCGACGAGTCTCGGTGAGCTCAAGACGGAATTCGAGTTCGACCTCCTGGGGGTCGGCGCCGACGCGGGCGAGACGACGTTTCACCTGCGCCGGGCGTGGGGCGAGCTCGGACAGTTCCTGGCCGGCCAGACCAACAGCGTCTTCATGGACGGGGACGTCTTCCCGGATTCCCTGGAGTTCTGGGGGCCGAACGGGATGGTCTATCTACCGCAACATCCAGATCCGCTGGACACCGATCCAGGGCGACACGCGTCTCGTCTTCGCGCTGGAGCGGCCGGGAGCGCAGCGGCGACAGCGGCGAGTTCAAGGGCCGGATCGAGCTGCAGAACATCCAGGGCCATTTCCCCTACCCGGACTTCACGGCTCAGTTCCGCTACGGGGAGTCGTGGGGGCACGTCCAGCTCGCCGGAATCGTTCGCTACGTCGGCTGGACGGACACGCTCAAGGACCAGTACGACCTGTCGGGGCACACGATCGGCTGGGGCCTGAACCTGAGCTCGGTCCTCAACCTCACGAAGACGGGCAAGTTGAAGCTCGAGGCCTCGTACGGGAAGGCTATCGAGACCTACATGAGAGACGCGCCGGCAGACGTCGGGGCCCGGGAGAACTTCGGCGATCCGGGCCGGCCGGTCGTCGGCGAAGCTCTGCCGGTCTTCGGCATGGTCGCGTTCTACGACTTCAAGTGGAGCGAGAAGTTCTCGAGCGCGGTCGGCTATTCGCGCCTCGACATCACCAACAGCGACGGGCAGCTGCCTTCGGCCTTCAAGAGCGGGCAGTACGCTCTGGCCAACCTGCTCTTCTATCCCGTGAAGAACGTGATGACGGGCCTCGAGCTCCAGTGGGGCCGCAGGCAGAACTTCTCCGACGGTTTCGGTGTGAACGACTTCCGCGTCGTCTTTTCGGCGAAGTACAGCTTCTCTTTCGACCTGGGAGGCAGAACCCGTAGTCGGGCGGCCCTCTCAGGAGTGAGGCTGAGCCCTCGGCACGCCGCCGGGCGAGTCGATGACGGCAGACGGCGGCGCCCAGGCATCCGTCACTCCTGGAACCCCCTGGTAGATCCAATTGCCTGGCAGTCAGACCCTGACCCGAGCTCGAGCCCTGGGCGCCGGAGGACGGGGCGACCGGAATCGTAGTCGCCGGGTCGCCTCCCTCCATCGGCAGGTTGCCGGTGGGCTTGGCGCCAATCTGTTGCAGGTGGACCTTGAAGGCCTCGAGCCCCGCAACGCGTGTGATCTTCTGCACGTCCGTCTGGCGCACGCTCATGAACGTGCCCCCGCGCCAGGCGTGGAACACATATGTCGTTCCCTGCTTTGTCGGGTGGTCGCGGGCGATCATCTGGCCGGTTGGAACGAGGTCGATCCTGTAGATCACCTCGTCTTCAATTTCCTTCATTCGCCGGACCATCTTCTTGACCCTCGACACGGGAAGGCGGATGGTCGCCCGGTCCGGCCAGACTTTGAACACGTAGACGTTCCCTTCCAGAACGGGCTTGGTGAGGGCGAATCCGGTCCCCGTCGGATTGAGGTCGATCTGGTAGATGTCGAGCGGCTCCTCGGCCTGGGTCTGCTTTCCGACGGGGTGCTGAGCTGAAGGCTGCTGGCCCTGAGCACCGCCGGCGAAGACTAGCGCCACCAGAACGATCAGCCCGGTGTTCCGCATGTGAAGGCTCCTTCCCGCCCGGCCTACTCTTCGTCTTTGGTGACGGTCCAGGTCTTGTCCGGGTCGAACTTCTTGATCGCCGGCGCGATCTTCGCCGTGTCCGGGCCGAGGTCCTTCTGGTACACCAGGCCGTCGTTGTTCACCATGAAGGTCTGGACCCCGGTGACCCCGTAGGTCGCGGGCCAGGCGATCGCGGCGAAGCCGCCGATCATCATGCCGTTGAAGATGTAGTTGCGGGCGCCCAGCCGCGCCGCCGAGCCCTGGGCCGTGAGGGTCCGGAAGTGATAGCCGTTGTAGGGCTCCGCTCTCTTCGTGTAGCCCGCCGCGATGGCCTTTGCCACCACGTCGCCCATCGGCCCGGCCGGTTTCCCGTCCGCGTCCCGCCACGACAGGCCGTTCTGCTTGCCGGGGCTGCTGATCGCCGTCTGCGCGTACTGGCGCATTTTGCTTCCGTCGTGCAGCTCCGCGGCGTATTCCTTCTGGGCCTCGACGTAGCCGCGGAGCAGTGAAATCGTATTGAGCTCGTTACCCCCGATGCGCCGGGCCAGGATCTCCCTCTTGCCTTCCTTCGCGTCGAAGCGCCACTTGCCCTGCTTCTCGACGATCGGAACGGGCATCGGCCAGTCGTCGTTGCCGGCATTGAGGATCGCCCGCTTGGGGTCGGCGGGATCGAATGTGATTTCCATTTTCTCGCGCGCCTTGCTGGCGAACCGCTTGAAGTCGTTCTTGTCCCTGACGGGGTCGCCCGAGGAGACGATGTCCTTGCCGTCGGGCCCGAAGATCTTGAGGAGCGCCGGAACGTCGGCGGCCTCCGCCGCCTTAAGAAGGGCCTCGGCCGCGTGTTTCGGCGTGTCGAACGTGAGCTGGGCGGGGGCTGGCGCATTCTGCGCGCCGAGGACGAGGGGCTGGAGCCAGCCGGCAGCAGCAAGAAGGGCCGCGAGGCTCGTCAGCGACAGGAGAGAGTGAAGTTTCAGCTTGCGCATGTTTGCTCCTTGGGCCTACCGCCGCCCGCCGCCGCGCCCGCCGCCGCCGCCGCGCATGCCGCCCATGCTCGAGGAGCCGCGCGAGCTCGAGGACCTGGCGCTGCTTCCGCTCATCGACCCTCCGAAGGCGCCGCTGCCCCGGCTGCTGGACGGTACGTCGCGGCTGCCAGCATAGCTGCTCGAGCTGCCGCCACGGTATGCGCCGCTGGATCCGCCCCGGTCCATGCTGCCCGCGCTCGCTCCGCCCCGATCGAAGCCTCCCGACTGGCGGCCCTGCGCCTGGGACTGACGGGCCTGCGGAGAGTCGCCGCGGGCCCCGCCGCCGTACTTGCTGGCCGTGGCCTTGTCCTTGTAGGGGGCGCCGCCGCGCTGCTGCGCGTTGTGCTGCCAGTTGCTGTTGCCGCTCCGGTTCGAGTTGTTCCTCACGTTGTTGTGGTTGATGTAGTTGTTGTTGTTGTTGATGTTGATCGTGTTTCCGCCCCCGTGCCATCCGCAGCCCCAGCCCCATCCTCCGGAAATCCCGATACCGATGGCGATCCCGACGCCGAAGCCGAGCCACGCGCCCCCGTAGTAGGGCGGGTAGTAGAGCGGGGGGTAGGGGTAGTACCCCACTCCCCAGATGACGGACGGGCTGTACGAGGGAACGTAGACGACCTCGGTGCTCGCGGGCTGGATCTCGATGACGGTCTTCGATTCCTCCGTTTTCGTTTCGACCTTCTGCTGATCGGTGGACGTGAGCTTGCCCGAGTCCTTGGCTTTGGCACGCAGGCGCTGGACCGCGTCCATGACCTCGCTCTGCTGAGCCAGGAACGCATCGCCAAGATCCGTGGTCCATGCGATGTTCTCGGAGAGGACCTTCAGCGCGTCCGGAATCGAAACCAGAGCCTGGACGCTCGGGTCCCAGTCTTCCTTCTGCGCCGCTTCGACCAGCGCGTCTCCTTTGAGGCTGGCGTTCTTCGGCAACCACTGCTGCGCCTCGACGATGTCGATCGGGTACGTCGAAGCGACCAGGCACTGCGCGAGCAGCGGGTCGGGATAGAGGGCGATGGGGGCGACCAGGGCGTCGAGCTGGTCATTCGAGAGCTTGACCGACTCCTCTGGCGCCGCAGCCGCTTGCGCCTCCTGCGCGGCCAGAATCGTGCCGGCCGGGGCAGCCAGCAGGGCGCTGAGCGTCGCGACGAGGACCGCACCTCGCGTTCCCGCCAATTCCGCACGAAGCGTCTGGAGCATGGGTCGCTTCCTCCGGGGTGGATCCTAGCTCGGAATCAGGTAAGCCGTGACGGCGAAGATGGCATACACGGCGAGAAGCTCGACGCCGGAGTACCAGGCGGAGCGCCCGTTCGAGACCACGAACGAGACAGTCAGGGTCGTGAGAAGAACGAGCAGCACCTGGCCCCCTCCGAAGTTCAGGTCCATGGGCGCCGGCGACACGAAGTAGCTCAGGATCAGGAGAACCGGGGCCACGAAGAGGGCGATCTGCGCGGAGCTGCCCATCGCGACCCCGACGGCGAGATCGACACGGTTCTTGCGGGCCGCCGAGAAAGCGGTGGTCATCTCGGCTGCTGCGCCGACCAGCGACACCACGATGAACCCGACGAACGCCTTCGACATCCCGAGGGTGACGGCTGCCTGCTGCACCGATTCCACGAAGATCTCGCTGACGAGGGCGATGAAAAGCGTCGCGATCGCGAGCGCACCGAGGGCCATGGGAAGGGGCCAGGGTGTTTCCCCGTGCTCTTCACCGCCGACGCTCTTGAAGATGTCGCGATGGGTCTTGAGCGAGAAGAGCAGGCTGAGCCCGTAGGTCACGAGGAGGATGCAGGACAGTCCGACGGAGAGCGGGCGCATCACGGAGGCGACGTTCAGCCTATCCACGTGAGCAACCGCGGACGGGACGACGAGGGCGACTGTTGCCAGCAGCAGCATCCCGGCCTGGGTGCGCGCGTTGGCCGGGTTGAATTCCTGCTTGTGGTACTTCAGGCCGCCGAGCAGGAACGCGCCGCCCAGCATGAACAGGCTGTTGGTCACGATGGCTCCGGTTATGGACGCTTTCACGAGGTCGAGCATCCCGGCGCGCAGAGCCGTGATCGCGATGACGAGCTCGGTCAGGTTGCCGAGCGTGGCGTTCAAGAGGCCGCCGACGGCGTCCCCGGTCTTCGCGGCCACGCTTTCCGTTGCGCGGCTCAGCAGCGCGGCGAGCGGAACGATGGCGGCCACCGACACCAGAAAGAGGGCCGTGTGGGCTTCGGGGCGCAGATGCTCCGCAATCAGGACGGCCGGCACGAACACCAGAAGCCAGTACATGCGGTTCTCGCGGAGCTCTGCGAGAACACGGCTCATGGGCGATCTCCGGGCACCGCCTGCCCCCTACTGGGTGGCAGCCGCTTCGCGCGTGGACGTCGCGTCCACCGGGTGCCACGTCTTGTCGGGGTTGTAGAGCTCCATCTTCTTGAACGCCTCGAGAGTCGTTGGCCCGAGGTCCTTCTGGTAGACGATGCCGTTGTGACTGACGATGAAGGTCATCACGCCGGTCACCCGGTAGTCGGACGGCGCCGCGACGAGCGCGAAGCCGCCGATCATGACCCCCTCCACGACGAAGTCGATCTTTCCGAGCGGCGCCGCCGGGCCCTGGCCCTTCAAGATCTTGAAATAGTAGCCGTGGAACGGATCAGCCTTTTTTGAATAGCCCTGGGCGATCGCCTCGCCGAGCCCTTCACTCAGCGGTCCTCCGAAGGTCCCATCGGCGTTGCGCCACACGAGGCCGTCCTGCTTGCCTTCAGTGCTGATGACCTTCTGGGCGTACTGGTTGAGCTTCGAGCCGTCGTGCTTCTCGGCCGCGTACTCCTGCTGCGCCTCGACGTAGTTGTGGCAGGCCTCGATGGCATCGAGCTCGTTGCCCCCGATGCGGCGGTAGAGCACTTCCTTCCGCCCGGCCTTCGAATCGAAAACCCACTTGCCGTCCTTCTTGACGATAGGGATCGGCATCGGCCAGTCCTGGTCTCCGATTGTGAGGATCGCTCGGTTCGGGTTCTTCGGCTCGGGGACGATTTCGCTCTTTTCTTTTGCCGTGGCCGCGAATGCCGCGAGCTGATTCTTGTCCTGAACCGGGTCCTTCGTGACGACGAGGGCCTCGCCGTCCGGCCCGAGGATCTTCTTCAAGGCGGGCAGGTCGTAGCTCGCGGCCGCTGCGACCAGCGCGTCGGCAGCCGCCTTCGGCGTGTCGAAGGTCTGCTGCGGCGCTGCTTTCGGGGTCGCAGACTTCTTGGCTTCCTGCGCCGTTGCTTCGAGCGCGGGCGCCAAGAGGAGGGCGCAAACGATACCCGTACCAAGCCGGTGCTTCATGGTGCTCATCTCCGACCTCCGCCGCCGCGGCCCCCGCCGCCGCCCCTCGAGCCCCCGCCCCCGCTCATGCTCGAGGAGCCTCGGGAGCTGCTCGATCTTGCGCTGCTGCCGCTGAAGCCGCCCGAGCCGCCCCCCATGGCCGAGGAGCCCCCGCCGCCGCCTCCGCGGCTCGATGAGCTCGCGCTGGGGCTCGCTCCGCCGCCGCGGCTCGATGCGCCCGACCCGGCTCCGCCGCCGCGGCTGGATGCGCCCGCGCTGGGACCCGCTCCGGCTCCGCCGCGGCTCGATGCGCCGGCTCCGGCTCCGCCGCCACGGTTCGTGGCGCTCGCTCCGCCGCCTGACCCACGCCCTCCCTGGGTCGACCCGCCGTACTTGCTGGCCGTCGCTTTGTTCGAGTAAGGGGCGCCGCCGCGATGCTGGGAGTTGTGTGACCAGTTGCCGCTACCGCCCTGGCCGCGGTTGCCGCCGCCCTGGCCACGGTTGACGTTCGTGTTCTTGTTGAAGTTGTTGTTGTTGTTGATATTGATCGTGTTGTTCCCGCCCCCGCCCCAGCCGCAGCCGCAGCAGGATCCGCCCCAGATGGCCGCGCCCATCGCCATGCCGACGCCGAAGGAGACCAGCGCGGCGCCCGCGTAGTAAGGCGGGTAGTAGACCGGCGGGTACGGGTAGACCGGGGGAGGGTAGACGACAGTCGGATTGTAGGAAGGGACGTAGATGACTTCGGGGTTCGTGGGCTGGACGACGATGACGGTCTTGCTCTCGACGGTCTTCGTCTCGACCGTCTGCTGCTCGTTGGACTTCAACGCGCCTTTTTCGTCGGCTTTCTTGCGCATCCGCTGGACAGCCTCCATGACGTCGCTCTGCTGGTCCAGGAAGGCGTCGCCGAGCTGCGTCGTCCACTGGATGTCATCGGCGAGCCGCTTGACCAGCTCGGGAACCGCCGCCATCGACTGGATGGACGGGTCCCAGGGCTGCTTGGCCACCGCGTCGGCCAGCGCCTTGTCCTTCAAGGTCGGGTTTTTCGCCAGCCACTGCTGAAGCTGGATGAGCTCGAGCGGGTAGGTGGACGCGGCGAGCGTCTGCGCCAGGAGCGGATCGGGATAGAGGGCGATCGGGGCCACCAGCGAATCGAGCTGGTCCGGCGGAATCTTCTCGGCCGGCGCTTCGGCCGGCGCTTCCTGGGCAGCCGCCTGCGCGAAGAAGGCGGCGTCGCCGTAGGCGAGAAGCGCCGAACAGACGAGCGCTACGAGCCCACGGAACGGCGGAATCGAGCGTCGGGGTCGAGAAGAATTGGGCTCCATGGCTTCTCCTTATTCGACGTCGTGACTATATCGCCAAAACCGCTCCTCGCAAGCCGAGACTCTGCGCGGGGACCTCAACCTCGGGCTCGATACCGCTCGACGGCCATCTCGAGGTTGAAGAACATCCGGTCGCGGCCCAGGGTCTGGCCGAGCGGAGACCGCTGGACCATTTCCAGGACCTCCGGGTTCAGGCGCGCGAGCCACAGCTCGATGCCTTGCTCCCGACTCCTTTTCTCGCCCTCGGTCAGCATCTTGAGGGCCGTGTACTCGAAGTCGAAGACGGCGCCGAGGTCGAGGACCACAACTCCTGGCTTCGCCTCGGCGATGAGCGCGCGAATCTTCTCTCCGATGCGCTCGGCGTTGGCGAAGAAGACCCGGCCCTCGAGCCGCAGGAGCAGGCAGCCCGGGAAGGACTCGTCTTCCGGATGCTCCTTCGAGCGCGGCCGGAAGACGTTCGTGCCCGGCTTGCGCCCCAGGACGTGCACGGGCGGGTCCGCCACCTGGTAGGCCAGCGCGACGAGCGACAGGACGATCGCGACGAGGATCCCCTTGAGCGTTCCGAAGAGCATGACGCCTGCAAGGGCAGCGAGCGCCCAGAGGAACTCCGTGCGCCGGACCCGGAGGATCGCGCGAAACTCCGCCGGCTTGATCAGGCCGATCGAGTAGACGACGACCACGGCGGCCAGCGTCGCCTGAGGCATCGAGCCGATCAGGGGAGCCAGCAGAAACATCGTCGCGAGCGTGGCGGCTGCCGTCACGACCTCGGCGAGCTGCGTGTGAGCGCCCGCATGGCGGTTGACCGCCGTCTGGGACGTGCCGCCGCCCGAGGGCATGGCTCCCAGGAAGGCACTTGCTGCGTTTCCGAGCCCGGTCGCGAAAAGCTCCCGGTTGGCCCGGGGGGGCTGGTCGTCGTCTCGGGCGAAGGCGCGGCCGGCGGCAACTGTCTCGGTGAAGCTCATCAGGGCGATGCCCACGGCTCCGGACCAGAGAGCGTCCGTGAGCGAAAAATCCGGGAGAGTGAGCGAGGGGAAGCCCGTTGGAATGTGGCCCACCAGCTCGACGCCCAGTGCCTTCAGCCCGAGCAGGCGGGCGCCGGCGATGCCGGCCGCGACGGCCACGAGCGGCGCCGGCAACCGCGGGAAGAAATGCTCGAGGCCGACGAGGATCGCGATCATGGCGACCGCCACGGCGAGGGTCGCGGCCGCGTCTGGGGGAGATGCCCGACGGTCGCGGCCAGATTCTTGAGAAAGGAACCCCTCGGGATGTGGAAGCCGAGCAGCTTCGGGATCTGGTCGAGGACGATGACGACCCCGATCCCGGCTTTGAATCCAACCAGGACCGGCTCGGAGATGAAGTTGGCGACGAACCCGAGCCGCAGAACCCAGGCCGCTACCAGGATCGCTCCGACGATCAGCGTCAGGGTGGCCGAGGCGCGTAGCAGCGCGGCGGAATCGCCGGCCGGGACGGCCCCGGCGAGGTTGGCTCCGGTCAGGATCGCGATCGTGGTCGTGGTGCTGACGCTCAGAACGCGCGACGTGCCGAGCACGGCGTAGACGAGCATGGGCAGAAACGCCGTGTAGAGGCCGATCTCGACGGGCAGCCCGGCGATGGTGGCATAGGCCATGGCCTTGGGGATGACGACCGCTGCGGCGGTCAGGCCGGCGATGACGTCGGGTCTCAGCCAGGCCTTCCGATAACCGGCGAGCCAGCCCACGCTCATTTCGGCGCCCTCACGCTTCCGGCTTGTCGCCCAGCAGTGCCTTCCTCGCCGCGGCGAGCTCCTTCAATCTTTCCTTGTCGACTTTGGGATACTTGAGACCCAGCGAGCCCAGGGCGTCCACGACGGCGGCCGCCACGACGACTCGGGTGAACCACTTGTTGTCGGCAGGAACGACGTACCACGGCGCCCCCTTCGTGGCCGTGTTGCGGATCGTGTCCTCGTAGGCATCCTGGTATTCGTTCCACCACTGGCGCTCCTTGGCGTCGTTGCCGGAGAACTTCCAGTTCTTCTCGGGGTTCTCCAGGCGCTCCAGGAAGCGCCGCTTCTGCTCTTTCTTGGACACGTGGAGGAAGAACTTGCGGATGACGACGCCGTTGCGCGTCAGATATCTCTCGACGGAGCGGATGTCCTGAAAGCGCTTCTTCCAGATGCTCCCCTTCGTGAGGCCTGGCGGGAGCTTCTGCTTTTCGAGGAATTCGGGGTGCACGCGCACGGCCAGCGTCTCCTCGTAGTAGCTGCGGTTGAAGATGCCGATGCGCCCGCGCTCCGGCATGCGCTTCAGGCAGCGCCAGAGGTAGTCGTGGTCGAGATCTTCAGACGACGGAGACTTGAAGGAGGACACCTCGCAGCCCTGCGGGTTGACGCCGGACATGACGTGCTTGATCGTCCCGTCTTTGCCGGCGGCGTCCATGGCTTGGAAGATGAGCAGGACGGCCCAGGTGTCCTGCGCGTAGAGCATGTTCTGGAGCTCGGAGAGGGCCTGGACGCCGCTGGCCAGGGCCTCCTTGGCCCGCGGCTTGTCCTCGGAGCCGAGGTCGAGGGTGTCGGCGGGATTGACGTCCTTCAGGCGAAAGCCCTTTCCGTCGGTGACGCGGAAGGGCTTGGAGAAGGCGCGGGACCTCTGGATGATTCCCTTCATGCTCATGGGAGCCTCCTTCAAAGACGTCCGACGATAACATTGGGCTCATCAGGCAGGCCGACGCTAATGTAGCGCGGCGGAGGTGCGACATTCGGAGGTGCGGGTGAGAGAGTTGATGCGGCGCCGGCCAGCCCTCGTCCTGAGCGTCGCCCTCGGCGTTGCTGTCGCCAGCCTCGTCGCGCTGATTCTCGTCGTCAGCCGCGGGCTGCCGCCGAGGACCATCGTCATGACGACCGGCCCGGAAGGCAGCGCCTATTCGGCGTTCGGCGAGAGGTATCGCGCTGCTCTCGCCCGCGATGGGATCCGCATGGAGCTCAAGCCGTCGCACGGCAACCTCGAGAATCTGGCGCGCTTGAAGGATGCCTCGTCCGGCGTCTCCGTCGGCTTCGTCGCGGGCGGCCTGACGACCGAAGAAGCCTCGCCACAGATCGAGTCGCTCGGCACGACCGCGTACGACCCGATCTGGATCTTTTGTCGGGGCCTCCCGGATCAGGCCCAGTTCGGAGACCTGAGGGGCAAGCGCCTCTCGATTGACCCGGGCGCGGGCGTCATGCCCGAGTTGCTGCGCGCAACCGGGCTCGAGAAGGAGGTCACGGTCGTCCCGCTCGCGCCCGCAGCCGGGAGTGAGGCGCTCGTCAAGCGCGAGATCGACTGCGCGAGCATCCTTACTGCCGCCGAAGACCCCGTGGTGAAAAAGCTCCTAGCCGACGAGGGCGTGAGGCTCATGCCCTTCCGGCGCGCGGACGCGTTCGTCGCTCTCTTCCCGTTCCTGAACAAGGTCACTCTTCCCCAGGGCGTCGCGAGCCTCGAGAGAGACCGTCCGTCTGAAGATGTGACGGTCCTCGCGCCTAAGGCCAGTCTCCTCGTGCGCAGCGACCTGCACCCCGCCGTGCAGTACCTTCTGCTCCAGGCCGCCGCGGAGATTCACTCCGGCGCCTCCATGCTCAACAGGCCCGGCCAGTTTCCGGCCGCCGAGCCGGGGGACGTCCCGCTGTCGAGAGAGGCTCGCAACTTCTACAAGTCGGGCGGGAGCTTTTTCCAGAGGAACCTTCCGTTTTGGCTCGGCGTCTTCGTCTCCCGCCTCCTGTTCGTCCTCGTGCCGCTCCTGGGCCTCCTGTACCCGCTCCTGCGCATCCTTCCCCTGGTGATCCACTTCGCCTTCGAGCGCCGCGTCAACGCCCTGTACACCGAGCTGCGGAGAATCGATGCACGCATCGCTGCCGGGGACCCGGCGGCGGAGATCTCGGCGGATCTCGAGCGTCTGGACGGGGCGATCGGGCGAACCCGCGTCGCGGCTTCCCGCGCCCGCGAGCTCTACGCCCTGAGGCACCACGCCAGCCTCGTCCGCGACCGGCTCCTCGCCGAGCCGCAGAAACCTATCAGGCCATGACGTTGCTGGCAGTCCTCCTGGGTCTGGTCTTCGTCTACAGCCTCGCCTCTGGCCGTCTCGAGAAGACGGTCTTCACGGCGCCGATCATTTTCACCGTCGCCGGAATGTGCGTGCTGCCCGTCCTGACGGAACTGGGCGAGCGGCAGGGAGGCCTCGAGGCCCTTTTGAGGATCGCCGAGGCCGGCCTCGTGCTGCTCCTCTTCACCGACGCGAGCCGCACGGACTTGAAGGTCTTGAAGAACATTCGCAGCCTGCCCGTGCGGCTTCTTTCCACCGGAATGCTGCTGACGATCCTGCTCGGGGGCCTGGCGGCCCTGGCCCTCTTTCGCCAGCTTTCAATCTGGGAGGCCGTGATCCTGGCCGCCATCCTCGCCCCGACCGACGCCGGCCTCGGGCAGGTCATCGTCTCGAGCCCGCGCGTGCCCATGGTGGTCCGCCAGGCCTTGAACGTCGAAGCCGGGTTGAACGATGGCCTTTCCGTGCCCTTTCTACTGTTCTTTCTTGCCATGGCCGATCCCGGCGGCCACGGAAGCACGACCCGCCTCTTGCGCTTCATGCTGGACCAGCTGGGTTTCGGCGCGGCGATCGGGCTCTCGATCGGCCTGGCGGGAGGGTGGCTCCTGGGCCTGTCGGTGCGCAAGGGCTGGATCGCGCACTCCTTCCGCCAGGTCGGCGTCGTCGCGCTCCCGCTCTTGTGCGCCGTGGCTTCGGAAGCCGCCGGCGCGAGCATGTTCATCGCGGCCTTCGTAGCGGGGCTGGCGGTCCAGCCGGGCTTCCCGAAAGCCGGCGAGGAGAGCGTCGAGTTCACCGAGCAGTGGGGGCAGTTGCTCAATCTCTCGGTCTTCTTCCTCTTCGGCATCCTGGTGGCGCGCGCCTGGCAGGGTTTCTCCCTGGCGATCGTGGCTTACGCCGTCCTGAGCCTGACGGTCGTGAGGATGCTGCCTGTGGCGCTCGCTCTGATCGGGACCCGTCTGTCGAAGGCGACCGTCCTCTTCATGGGGTGGTTCGGCCCGCGGGGACTGGCCTCGATTGTTCTCGGGCTCGTGTTCCTGGAGCGGCAGGCGCATCTTCCCGGCGAATCGACAATTCGCCTGACCGTCATGGCGACAGTCCTGTTGAGCATCTTCGCCCACGGTCTGACGGCGAAGCCCGGCATCGAGGCTTACTCCGCGAAGGTCGCCGCCCTCGGCCCGGGCGCTCCGGAGCTCGGCTCCGCAGGGCGGTAGACCGGACTGCGGCCGCAGTCATGCTACTTGGCCGGCTTGTATTCCCCCGTTGAATCGAAGCCTTGACCCGTCCGGGTCAGCACTCGCTTCCCGTCACCCTCGTGCAACACCAAGTCGCCCTTGGCTCCGGTCGTCGGTTCCGACCACCGGAACTTTCCATCCTGTATGACGATGGTCCCGTGAAAGGGCGATCCCTTGATCGAAGGCACCGTGCTGTCGTACGTGCCGTCTTCGCGGATCACGAGCGTCGCCTTGAAAACGGATTCTCCCTGGGTGCTCGTAATGGTACCCTCCCACGTGCCGACGATGCTCTGGAGGCTGGTCGCCGGCTGAGCCGGCGGCGAGGACGATGCGCAACTTGTCAGAATCGCCGCGAGAAGCAGAATCGCTGCACTCAGAAATCTTTGCTTCATGGCACTTTCTCCGCCTTTCTTCTCACTCAAGCTAACACGAGGTCTTTCGACTCCTGAGCAACCTCGCCGGCTTCACCACTTCGACCCCCACCGCGCCCGAAAGTACCAGTAGAGCCCGCCTCCGATCAACGCCATTCCCGCGAGGACGACGGGATAGCTGTAGTGATAGTGAAGCTCGGGCATGACGTCGAAATTCATGCCGTAGATCCCTGTGATCAATGTCAGGGGCATGAAGATGGCCGACAGAACGGTGAGCAGGGCGAGACGGCGGTTCAACCTGTCCTGCTGGGCCGACTCGTACCGCTGCTGGAGATCGCTCACGCGACGATCGAGCCGGTCGATGTCGCGATCGGTCGCCCGGGCGGTCTCGATGACGATCTGGAATGGTTCCGCGAGGCGGAGCAACGGCAGCGCGGGTTTGTTGATGGCCTTCAGGACTTCGAACACCGCGAGCTCCTCGTCCAGGACGCCGCCGAGCGCCAGCACCCGACGCTTCAACGACAGGATTTCCGCCAGGCAGCCCGCATCCGGATCCAGGTCCATTCTTTCTTCGGTCGTGTCGCCTTCCCTCCGGAGCTTCACGACGCGGCTTCGCAGCCGCCCGGAATGGAACAAAGTGATGGCGCAGACGACTCCCGCGGTCGTCCCGTCCGGGAGCTTGAGCTTCGTCAGCGGGCTCTCGTCGGGCACCGGAGGTTCGTCGGGCTGCTCATGCATCGTGATCACGAGCCGCTCGAGACAGAGGCAGCGGAACTGAGCGGGCTTCCCGGTTTCTGCTTCCGGCATGACGGGATAGGCGACGAACACGGACTCGGCCAGCGGGAGGATCCTCGTTTCCTCCTCCCCGATCCGCAAGAGATCGAGCAGCCCTGGGTCCAGGCCGAGCCCGGCCAGCCAGGCCGTCAGGTCCTCCGGCCGGCCGCCGCCGATGTCGATCCAGTAAGGTCCCGCGCCGGCTCGCCATCCGGCCAACGCCGTGGCCTCGGCTTCCGGCCTCATACTGCCACCGGGCTCGAGAGCGAAACAAGTGACTCTCACGACTCTGCCTCCTGCGGGGCGCGCCGGTCGTGCCCGCTGACGGGGCCGTTGGCAGTCCGCGCCGGGCCTCGCGCCGCGGCCCATCGCCTTCGGCTACAACATGGAGTCGATCGGCAGCACCCGCATCAGGTTCACGCTCAGTTTCTGCCAGACGCTCGCGTACGGTTCGGAGTCAAAGACGACCTTCTTTCCGTCATCGACCCCGGTCCACCTCAGCGACGCGCGCCCTCGCCCCCGGTAAAGCTCCACCAGGAATGCCGCCTGCTCGATACGCTCGTCGAAGTGTTTCACCGCGGCGGCGGCCAGGGCCGGCTCGTGGAAAAGGATCCCGATCTCATTGTTGATGTACAGGGACCTCTGGTCGAAGTTGAACGATCCGACGAACATCGCCTTGCGGTCGATCGCCATGGTCTTGGCATGCAGGCTGGATTTACTGAGGCCGGGAAGCCAGGTGAACCGGGCGCCCTCCGCCTTCCGGATCTGCTCGTTCAGCTCATACAGCCGCACGCCGGCGCGCAGCAGCTGCTTGCGGTGCCGCACGTACCCCGTGTGCACCGCGGCGACGTCATTGGAGGCCAGCGAGTTGGTCAGGACGCGCACGCGCACTCCCTTGCGGCTGAGCTCGCACAGGGCATCGGCGGCCCGCTTCCCGGGCACGAAGTAGGGCGACACAAGGGTGAACTCTTCGGTCGCCTGCAGGATGTATGGCGCCAGCTGCGACATCAGCAGCTCTCCTTTCCAGGCGCCGCCGCGGGCCAGCTTCTCGGGGGAGTCGTGAATGACCCTGGCCTGCCCGAAGCCGAACTCGACCGTTCTTGCCCTTAGCGATTCGGCCAGCGCGGAGTGCTCCAGGGCGTCCACATAGACCGACGTCCGTTGCTGCCGAAAAAACTCGGCCAGTTCGTGGCGCAGCCCGTCCACAGCGCCGGGGGGCACGGTCGGCCGCAGCTCGTCCATCGGACGGGCATGCTCGCTGTTCCAGTACTGATCGAACTCTTCGGACACCTCCCGCACGACCGGGCCGATCGCCATCACGTCGAGATCGGTGAAGGCGAGATTCGGGTCCGCGTCGAAATATTCGTCGCCGATGTTGCGGCCTCCGACGATCGAGACCTGGTTGTCCACGGTGAAGGTCTTGCTGTGCATGCGGTGATTCACCGTTGTTAGCCGGGTCAGAAACTGGAGCTTCTTCGAATACCCGCGTTTGAAGGGATTGAACAGCCGCACTTCGACGGCCGGATGCGCATCGAGCGCGGACCAGACGTCGTCGCCCTCGCCGCCGTACATGTCGTCGATCAACAGGCGCACCCGCACGCCCCGGTCGGCCGCGGCCAGGAGCTCCCGGATCAGGAGCCTGCCCACGGTGTCCTGATGGAACATGTAGTACTGCAGGTCGATGCTGCGCTCGCTCAGGCGAGCCAGCTGGGCACGTCCCCCGAAGGCATCCCGTCCGTTGCCCAGAAGGCGCACGCCCGACTGACCCGGATGTTGCTCCAGCTGGAGGCGGAGCGCCTTGCCGAGGCTGGTGCTCTCGCCGCCTCCGAGAGCGCGAGAAGAGGTTTTCCCTCGGTCTTCCGAAGCCCGATCGCGAGACGTCACGGGATCACTTCGTAGCTTCCCAGCCGTCGAGACACGCGGATCGCCAGAAGGCCGCCCGGCCGGGCGGCCTTCCGCATCCGAACCGCGCTCTGCGCGGACGAGTGTCTAGGCGTTGGCAAGTTCGGACTTGAGCGCTTCGATCCGCTGCGTCGCCACCTTCTTGGCTTTCTTCATCAGCTTCTGGGCACCGACGTCAATGGTTGCGTTGGCGACGAGGAGGATGCCCGCTTCTCCAGGCCTGAGGTTCTCCGCGACATCCTTGATGTCGCCCTTGCTGAAGCCCTTCGTCAAGTTACCGAGAGTGGCGCCGGCCGCGGCGCCCACACCTGCGGAAACCAGGATCGACGGCGGGAAGATGAGCCCCAGCACGGCACCGGCGATCGCTCCGATCCTGGCGCCCGTGCCGCGCTGCGTG
This sequence comes from uncultured Acidobacteriota bacterium, assembly GCA_963739435.1. GTDB lineage: Bacteria > Acidobacteriota > Thermoanaerobaculia > UBA5066 > Gp7-AA6 > CAVUAN01. Next base: position 156,679 of record CAVUAN010000016.1, on the reverse strand, counting down.
GCGTCGGTGTCGAGCACCTTGACCTTGCCCTCGGTGTTCTTCTCGAAGAGAGCCGAGTCGTATGTGCCGATCCAGCTCTCCTTGTGCGCGGCCTTGATCACGCCGAAGTCGCTTTTCGCGTCCTCGACATTGGTGTAGACGCCGGCGTAGCAAATCATCGTTTCGGGCTTTTCGGGCTCTTTCATGACTTCCTCCTTCTATTGAGTACCGTGACGACCACCGTGGAGCGATTCCCCGCGGTGAAAGGGTCACTTCGCATCGCCGCGCGGGCTATTTCGCCATGGGCTGCAGCTGCCTCACCGTGTCACTCGTCCGGCCAGGCCCCGCGCCGCAGAGCCGACCGAGATGATGGAGAACCCGGCAAACAAGAGGTTGACCCCCACGAGCGTCCCGATGGCCCACAGCCCGGTGAGCGGCCACTCCCGGAGCAGCAGGATTCCCAGAAGTACGCCCAGGGCGGCACTGAAAAGCATCGAGCCCCATCCCTTCTCCGGCCGCACGTGGAAGGCGAGGAAGGTTCCGGAGATTCCGTCCACCAGCAGGTAGGCTCCAAGCAGCAGGGTCAGGCTCGCCATGCCGACTTCTGGCCTTGTCACAAGAACCACGCCTGCGACGAACGTGAAGATGCCGCCGATGAGCGCGAGGGCGCCCTGGCCGAACGACCCCGCGCGAAAGACGCCGACGGTTCGCGCGACGCCACCGATCACCATCGCGATTCCGATGAGAACGGAGACGGCGGCGCCACCGAGAATGGGAGAGCCTATGGACAGAAAGCCTGCAATCACCGTCAGCACCCCGAGCGCCACGAGCCACCCGGCGTTCTTCTTGACTTCTTGAGCCCAGTCGGTTACCGCCGCTCTGACATTTTCCATTTCACTCCTCCTGAGAGTCGACTGTTGCCGAGGTCCGGGCCCGCAGCTCCTACTTCTTCGGCTTTGGTTCGACCTTGAGCGCGAGCGCCTCGGTGTACGTGATGTCGACCGTGTCGCCGACGTTCACGCCCTGGAGTTTCTCGGGGTACTTCACCTTGACCGTCCGCGTGTCGCCCGACGGCAACGCAAAGGTGATCGAGGGGACCTTGGGGTCGATGGCCGCGACCTTGACCGTCACGGTAACCTGCGCCCCGATGACGCCCGCCGGCTTGGCGCCGAGCGGGGCAGCGGCCGCTCCCGCGGCCACCCCGGTGCCCGCGCTTCCGCCCTTCTTGATCTCGTAGGCGACGGCCTCTGTGTAAGTGACTTTGACGACGTCACCCTTCTTGACCTGGCCGAGGTTTTGTACCGCCTCGCCGGCGACGAAGCTGTACTTCTGCCCGTCGTCCGCTTTGAGCGTGAGCTCGCGCGTCTTCTGGTTGATACTCGTCACCGTCGCCGTAGCACTTACCGAAGACACCACCGCCTCGCCTTTCGGGGGGGCCTGGGACAGAGCCATGGGCGCCACCAACAGGGCGATTGCGACACAGACCACCATCAACAATCCGGAATTCTTCATCGTGAATCCTCCTTCCAGCTCGCCATCCTTGATGCAATCGCGACACGCTTCCTGATGCAAATACACCATCAGGCAGCCATCGCCCTGGACCAAAGTCTAGTGGCCAGGCGACTGCGGAAGGCAGTAGAGTCTGCGTCCAGGACCACAGGGCCGTTGCAATCCGTCGAGCGGGTTCCGCGTGTTTTCTGGGATAGGAGGAGCATCGATGACGCATGCAGGTCAGGGCAAAACGCTCGAGTCCTCGCCTCCTGCGCCGGAGCGACCGCCTGTTCGCGCGAAAGAAACGTCCATGAACGACCGCCGGCCAGACCTTCCGCAGATCGTCTTCGCGATCCTGATCATCTGCGGCCTAATCGCAGCCGTGCTCTGGATCCTCGCGCCGTTCGCGGCGGCGCTCGTCTGGGCGACGACGATCGTTGTCGCGACGTGGCCCGTGCTCCTCAAGCTCCAGAAGCTCTTCGGGGGACGAAGGGGTCTGGCGACGGCCGTCCTCACGCTCGCGCTTCTCCTCGTCGTCGTCGTGCCCTTCCTCGCGGGGCTCAGAACGCTGCTCGAGAGCCGGGACGCGATCGCTTTGAAGGTCGACCAGCTGAGGACCGCCGAAATTCCGCCCCCTCCCTCCTGGGTCGCGAAGATTCCCATCGTCGGTCAGCACGCGGACGCCGCGTGGCGGGGCTACGCGGGCGCGGCCGTGCGCGACCTCGCGGAGAAGGCTGCGCCCTACGCGCGTCGGGCTCTGGACTGGTTTGTCGGCACTCTCGGGAGCGTCGGCGCGCTCTTCTTCCACCTTCTCATGACGGTGATCATCGCCGCCGTCCTCTACCAGCTTGGCGACTCGGCCGCGGAGCGGCTGCGACTTTTCGCGCGGCGGCTGGCGGGGGACCGCGGGGACAACGCGGTCGTCCTCGCGGGTCAGTCGATCCGCGGCGTCGCTCTGGGCGTCGTCCTCACCGCGGTCGGCCAGTCGGTGCTCGGGGGCATCGGCCTCGCGATCGCGGGCGTCCCGTTCGCCGGTGTGCTGACGGTCGTCGCGCTCATCCTGTGCATCGCGCAGGTGGGCCCGATCCTTGTCCTCCTGCCCGCGATCCTGTGGCTCTACGGAAGCGGCCAGGCGGGATGGGGGACGTTCCTTCTCGTCTGGACGATCCCGCTCATCACGCTCGACAACGTCATCCGGCCGATTCTCATCAAGAAAGGCGCCGATCTCCCGCTCCTCCTGATCTTCGCGGGCGTGATCGGCGGCCTCGTATCGTTCGGTCTCATCGGGATCTTCGTGGGTCCCGTCGTTCTCGCCGTGGCCCACACGCTTCTCGACGCGTGGATCGATTCCGGAGACGTGGGGGAGCCGGCGGCGGGCTGACTCTAGGAGCCTCGCCACGACGATGCCGATGACGAGGCGCCGGAAGTTCGTAACGACGATCGCAAGCGTCGTGGGCGCCGTCGGCCTCCTTGGCGTCCTCGCCCTGGTTCTCGCCCCCCGCTGGATCAACCTGGCGCCGGTCCGGAAGCGGATCGAGTCCGCCGCCTCCTCGGCCCTCGGCGGCGAGGTGACAGGTCGGACGAATCGATCTCTCGCTCCTCCCGCACCTCGAAGCTCGTGATTCACAAGATTGAGCTGTCCGGCCCGAGAAAGGTCCATGGCACTGTCCGGTCCGTGGGTATCTCTCCCGCACTCCTTTCGTTTCTTCGAGGCCGGTTCCGGCTCTCGGCAGTCCGGGTGGACGGACCGGACCTGACGATCGACGCTCTCGAGGCTGTCAAGGAGCAGAAACCGGCTTCTCGTCCGGATCCGCTGCAGAGCCTCACGCCGTTCCTCGCATCTCTCGCCTCGGAGGCATCCGGTCTGGCCGTCGAGATCCGCGGAGGGCGGCTGGCGACTTCCCGCAACGGGATGAATCTCGCCGTCCTGAGCGGCCTCGATGCGAGCGTCACGGTCCCGCCGACCGGCCCCCGCACGCTCCACGCGGACCTGCGGGTCTCCGCTTCGTCCCTCTCCCTCCGGCGGACCGACCGGGAGGTCCTCGAGGTGGGCGGCCTGAGGGTCGAAGGCGCGCTGGAGGCCGGGGCCGGGAAGACGGTGGTCACTCTCTCGCGCCTTTCCACGGAGTCTCCCCGGTTTCTCGCGGAGGTCGCACTCTCCGTCAGCAGCGCGGGCCCGCGGGCCGACGTGACCGCCCGCGGCAGCGGCCTCGACGTGACAGCGCTGCGCGGGAGGCTTCTCTCCTTCGCCGGGGACGACCCCACCATCGCTGCGATCTTCGCGATCTTCCAGGGCGGCACGTTGTCCTCTTTCTCCTTTGCCGCCGGAGGAAAGACGCCGGGGGATCTGGGGATCTTCGAACGGATGTCGATCCAGGCGGTTCTCGCCGACGGAAACGTGCGCATCGGGAGCGTGGGCCTCGACCTCCGGGAGGCGCAGGGAGAGGTCGCCGTCGAAAAAGGAGTCCTTTCAGCGGTGCACGTTACGGCACGCCTCGGAAGATCGCGGGTGTCCGATGGAAGCGTCCGGATCGGGCTCGGGGCGAACGACGACACCCTTCAGGTCGTGGCCACGGTGCGGACGGATCTCGCGGAGCTCCCCGGAATCCTCTCCCGGGCGGTGCGTGGCCGCTCCTTCCACGAGAAGCTTTCCCTCGTGGAGGACCTCGCCGGGATCGCGACGGCCCGGATCACGATCGGGGACCGGGCGGGAGCGCTGGAGACGAAAGTGTCCGTGTCCGAGATGCAACTTTCCGGGCGCTACCGTGGGATTCCCTGGCCAATCCGTATCCGGCAAGGGACCTTCTTCTACGACGGAAATCGAGTCGGGGTGAGCGAGCTCTCCGGGAACATCGGAGGCTCGACGCTCTCCGGCCTGGTGGCACGTGTGCGACTCGGAAACGCTCCTCTCTTCGAAAAGGTCTCCGGAACGATCCAACTGACGCTGGACGAGTTGTTCCCGTGGCTGGCCTCCCGGAAGGGGATGGAGGCGCTTCAAACGGAGGTCACCGGGCTGCGGGGCTCCATCGGGCTGTCCGTCAGCGAGCTTTCCGGGCCGATCTCACGGCCGGCGGGCTGGCAATACGAGGCGACAGGGTCCTTGAAGGATCTCGTCCTCGCCACGTCATTCCTCCCCGAGACGCTCGAGGTGAAATCCGGAGGTTTCCGGATTGACGGGGACACGATCCGCGTGACGGGGCTCGAAGCGCGGACGGGAGACGCGGCCCTCCGGGTCTCGGGCGTCCTCGCCGGCCTCCGGCGGGGCCCTCGGAAGGCCGAAGCGGCGGTGGATGGCGTGACGGGGCCGGAGGCCGTCGGCTGGATCTGGGAGAAGGCGTCGCTCCCCGCCGAATTCCTTCCGGCGGCGCCGATCACCCTTCGAGAGGTTCGCGTCGGGCTCGCCGAAGACACGCTCACCCTGGCCGGGACCTTCACCTTCCGGAACGGCCCTCGCGTGGAGCTCGACGTCCTCAAAGACGGAGAGGGAACGGACGTTCGCCGCCTCACGATCGCCGACAGCTTCTCCGACGCCTCGATCTCTCTTGGTCTTCGGAGGAAAGAGCTCGCAGTCGGCTTCAACGGCCGCCTGGCCTCCCCGACCTTGGAGGAGCTGTTCGCGAGAAAGAGCCGGAGGCACGGCCGCATCGAGGGCGAATTCCATGCGCTCGTGCCATGGGATCACATCGGGAAGACGTCGGCGAGCGGAATGCTGAAGGCGGCGGACCTCGTGATTCCTACTCCGGCCGGGGAAATCACGATCGAGGCCCTCGACGTTCGAGCCGGGGGGAACCGGCTCACCGCGTCTTCCTCCTCCCTCGCTCTGGACGACCAGCATCTCTCGCTCACGGGAGATGTCACCTTCCAGGAAGAGGGGATCGTTCTCGATATGGACGCCGCCACGGGCGGGATCGCGTGGGCGCGCGTCGAGAAGGTTCTCGACCGGATGAACTCGGCGAAAAAGGCGGCCGCAGGGACGAAGAAGGGCGAGCCACCCCCGTTCCCGATTGGCGGCATCCTGCGTCTCTCCATCGACTCCTTCGCGTTTCGAGATCTGGCATGGAGGCCGGTTCTCGCCGACATCGAGCTGGCGAAGGAGTCGATCACTGCCACGGTTCGGAAGGCGGAAGTCTGCGGCATCTCGACGACGGGCGAGCTTCGGTTTCTCTCCGGCGGCGCAGTGTCCGGTGTGGCCCGTGTCGCTTCCATGGGCCCGGACATCAATGTCCCGCTGACCTGTCTCGGGTTCGAGAACGCCCGGATGACGGGACCTTACGAAGCGAGCCTCCAGGTCGAGGGGAAAGGGGAGGCGGCGGAGCTCCCCCGGGCGATACAGGGCCCGCTCACGTTTCGGGCTTCGAACGGAAGGATGGGTAAGGCCAGTGTGCTGACGAAGGTTCTGGCGGCCGTCAATCTGACGGAGGTCTTCAAGGGCAAGGCTCGGGACCATCTCGGCGAGACAATACCGTTCGACGAATTCACAGTCGAAGGGCAGGTAGAGAATGGCGGGATTTCGATTCGCGAGGCTGACCTGAAGTCGCCGTCGTTCACGATGGTTGGAAGCGGGGCCCTTGACTACCTGGACAAATCCCTGGATGTCATGGTTCTCGCGCATCCTTTCTCAACGATGGACAAGATCACCCAGGCGATCCCGGTCCTCCGGAAGATTCTCGGGGGGAATTTCCTCTCGGTCGCGGTGAAGGTGACGGGGAACCTCGACGACCCGAAGGTCCGCGTCTCTCCTGCGAAGGATGTCGGGCAGGGGCTGGTCAACATCCTGACGAGGACGGTGAAGCTGCCCGTCCAGGTCATCGATCCCCCCTCGCAGTGAGAAGGGGCGCCGATCAGCCGGCCGTGACGCGCGCGACCCGGCGAACCTGCAGATGCCATGGCAGAATGTGGTCTCGGATGAGACGGCCGAAGCCCGTCGAAGGGTCCCGACGGGCGTCGCGCAGATGCTGCGAAGGGCTCGGCTTTCGCTTGTGGCTCAGGGTGGATCGGGAGGTCGAAACTTGAGGCGGAAGACCGAGAGAACCGCGCGTGCTGCCGGGCTCCTGCTCGCTATCTTCGTCACCGCCGGGTGCAGTCACGTCGTCAGCGACGCCGCCACGCGGAGCGCGCTCCTGGCCCTGCCGCCCCGGCCCACGCTGCGCGCCTTCGTCTACCACAATCACCTGATCCTGCTCTTTCCGGAAGACGGCAAGAAGACCGTCTTCAAAGCCAGCTGGAAGGCCAACGTCCTCGAAGAGGGCCAGAAGGTCAGATTTCGGACGACACAACTGGAGCTCGTCGAGGAGGTCCCCAAGGGAATCGAGCAGATGCAGGCTTCCGTCCGCGAGGCGACGGTCGTTTCGGCCGAGCAGTTCCAGGTCCTGCTCCCGAAAGTGGCCGGAAAGCTCTTGTCCGGCAGCGCCCCGGGCGAGGGAGTCTTCGTCGGCATCGGGAGCCGCGAATTCGTAGCGTACCGCGAGGCTACGGGCGGCGCGCAGATCGCTCCGGCCGCCGAGGTGCCAAAGGACGTCCACATCGGCCACCGCATGGACCTGACGCAGTTCGGCCGCATCCTCTTCGATGTCATCGCGGAGTCCCTGCGCGAAAAGGGCGATTCCCACGGTTTGTTCGTCGTCGTCAACGCGCGCGAGGGGAAGCCCCCGACCTTCCTCGTCTTCGACCTCGATCAGAACGTCATGGCCTTCACGCTGTCGCCCGGCTCGGCCGACGTCGCGAGCGAGGCAGCCGCCTCGGGAAAGACCTGGCGCATGGTCGAGGCGGCCGTCATCGAGGGCCAGCTCCTTGCGTTCGTCAAGAACCCGGTTTCCTTCGTAGGCCGGGCCGTCAACTTCGGCCTGCAGACCGTCCGCGTGATGCTGCGCAAGAGGAGATGGCCGGCCCCGGAAATCCCGCCCGTCGTGACCGATGGGCCGGGGATGGACCTGCCAGCCTTCGAGGCTAAGCTCGATTCGATGATGGGGTCCCGGCGCTACCGGGGCTCGATCCGTCTCATCGTCGACGGTTCCAATTTTTTTCCCCTGCTCGAGCGCCGGATCGCCGAGGCCCAGCAGTCCCTTCACTTTCGGGTCTGCATCTGGGACACCGACTCCTTCGGCGTGGAGCTTGCCGATAGGGTGCGCCAGCGGTCGCTGCAGATTCCTGACAGCCGGGTCGTCATCGACCGCGTGACCTCCCTCGACGCGAGCATGGTGTCTCCCCAGACGCCGCAGCCCGAAGACTTCAAGCCGCCAAGGGCCATCCAGCCCTACCTACGGGACGGCTCGAGGGTTCATGTCCGCAACTTCCTGAACTCCGTGACGATGGGGGACCATTCGAAGGTGTACATCGTCGACCGAAAGTACGCCTACGTCGGGGGGATGAACGCCGGCTTCGAGTACCGGTACGAGTGGCACGACGTGATGGCGGAGCTCGAGGGGCCGATCGTCGGCTGGCTCGAACGCGACTTCGAGCTCGCCTGGAGCCACGCGTCCATCCTCGGAGACCTGGCCTACGCCGCCACCTACCTCGCCCAGCCCAAGGCTTACGAAGGACCGGCCGAGCGGGAGGACTACGTCGACATACGCCCGATCTACACGAAGACGCTCAACCCGGTCGTTCTTCGGTACCTGTGCGAGGCGCTCGGCCGCTCCCGGCGGTATGCGTGGATCTCGAACCCATACATCTACGACGACACCGTGATCCGTGCCCTCATCGCGGCCCGGCGGCGCGGCGTGGACGTGCGCGTCGTGATGCCCTCCCAGGCCGACATGGACACATCGGACAGCAACAACAAGGTCAAGGCGAACCGGCTGTTGCAGAACGGAATACGCGTCTACGCGTTTCCGGGAATGATGCACACGAAGGCGGCGATCGTCGACGGCTGGGCCATCCTCGGCTCCTGCAACTTCAACAAGCTGTCGCTACGGACGAACGACGAAACCGACGTGGCGACGGCGGACCCGACGTTCGTGGGCCAGATGAAGCGGGAACTTTTCGAAGCGGATTTCGCACACGCCCAGGAGCTGACCGAGCTTCTGCCCGTCACCGGGAGCGACCGGTTCGCCGAAATGCTGGCGCATCAGCAGTAACCCACGAGCCCCACGGATGGCGGTACGTGCGTCAGGTCGTTATTCCATCACCGACAGGATCGCCGCGGCCAGAAAGCCCAGCGTGGCCAGCAGTCCGACGAGCTTGCCGCCGTGCTCGAACGCCTCCGGCATCATGACGTCGGAGAGCATCGTCAGAACAGCTCCCGCAGAGAAGGCCCTGGCTTACCGGCCGTCGAGCAGCGTTCCGAGGAAGATCGCGGTGCCCGACCCCCCGCCCGTGGCTCGGCGCCCCCGCTGTGGTCGATCGCCCAGTCGGCGACGAAGAAGACCAGCGCGCCCAGGGCGAAGGCGAAGACGATCCATCGCCCGCCGCCGGCGACTTTCGATTCCGGCACGAGCTCGTAGGCGATGCTGCTGATGAGCGCGCCGGACCCGAATCCCATGATGGCGCCAACGAGCCGCTCCGAGAGCGACCACCGCAGGGCGAGCGCCGCGCCGAGCAGCAGCGAAGCCGCGGCAAGCCCGCCCCACATCGCCGCGGCGTACGCGCTCATCGGGCGGCATTCTACCGACTTTAGAATCTGTCGCCGACGATGACTTTCATTGGTTATCTCCTGCTATTAACGTGGCCCGCCTCAACGTGGCTGACTCCACTGAGGGACGATCGCCCCGCGCGCGCGCGCAGGACGGGCAGAGCTCGCGATGCAAGAGAAACGCCATGTGATCCGGCAGGCGGCGGCGGACGAACTCCCGGTGCGCAGGCGTCTGCGTCGGCGCACCACAGTCGCTGCAGGAGAGTAGCGGCTGTTCTCGCACGACGGTTCCCGTGATGATCGTGCGCCGCACGCCGTCTCGGTCCTCGATGCGGATCGCTCCCGTCGGGCAGACCTGCGTGCAGGCGCCGCAGCCGATGCACCGCTCCGCGGGGCGCAGGAAATCGAAGTAGGCGAGGCGGCCGGCCGGCGTGTCGGCCATGCGCAGGGCCTCGATCCCCATCTCGCTGCACGTGGCCATGCACAGGCCGCAGCCGATGCAGATGTCGCAGCGCAGGCAGCGGCGGGCCTCATCGTGCGCCATCGCGTCGGTCAGGCCCTCCTCGATCCGGACGTAGTTGCCCTCGCCGAGGACCTCTTCGACGCTCCTCTCGGGCATGACGGCACGGGGCAGGCGGGTGCGATCGTGCGCCAACACCGGTAGGAGAGCGACCTCCGCGCGGCGCACCGGCTTGCCGGTGGCGGCGTCCATCGCCGCCCCGCGCAGCCAGGCGTCGATGCCGGCCGCGGCGATCTTGCCGGCGCGGATCGCCTCCACGGCCGTGCGCGGGCCTTGCTGCCCGTCTCCGCCGGCGAACACGCCCGGAACGTTGGTCATCAGGGTCTTCGGGTCCGCAACGATGAAGCCGCGCGCACTTTCGACTCCGCTGCCTTCGAGAATCGTCAGGTCGGTGCCCTGGCCCGTGGCGAGGATGACGTGGTCGGCTTCGAGCTTCAGCAGTCGGGCGGCGTCGAATTTCGGGTCGAACTTGCCGGTCTCGTCCTTGACCCGCTCGCAGAACTGGAAGGTCACCTCGCCATCCTCTTCGATGCGCACCGGGCCCCAGCCCGCGTGCAGCTCGACTCCTTCGGCAACCGCGAGCTCGATCTCGTGGGGGCTGGCCGGCATCTCGCGCTGCTTCTCGAGGGAGGTCAGGTCGACGTGCTTCGCGCCCTGCCGCAACGCCGTCAAGGCGACGTCGATGGAAACGTCGCCGCCGCCGATGACGGCGACCCGCGGCCCAACCCGAACCTGTTCGCCGCTTCGCACCCTCCGCAGGAAGTCGATGCCGCCGAGGACGAAGGGTTGCTGGACGCCGTCGACCTGGATGAGGCGCGACTTCTGGGTGCCGAGCCCGAGGAACACGGCGTCGTAGCCCTTGCGGAACGCCTCGAGGCTGCCGACCGGGGCGCCGGTATGGATCGGGATTCCCAGCACGCGGATCTGGTCGATCTCCTGGTCCAGCATGTCGGGCGGCAGACGATAGGCCGGAATGCCGTAGCGCAGCATGCCCCCGGCCTTCTCCTGCGCCTCGAAGATCTCGACCTGATGACCGCGGGTGCGCAGGTAATAGGCCGCCGTGAGGCCGGCCGGGCCGGACCCGACGATGCCGATGCGCTTGCCGGTATCGGGCGCGATCTCGGGTTTCGGGTAGCCGCCCTCGGCGAGGCAGTGCTCGGCCGCCTTGGCCTTCAGCGGCCGGATGAAGACGGCCCCGTTGCTGCCGCCGCGCACGCAGGCGGATTCGCACGGCGCCGGGCAGACGAGACCGCAAGTCAGCGGCAGCGGGTTGTCGCGGCGGATCACCTCGATGGTCGAGCGATAGTCGCCGTGGCCCAGGTGGGCGATGAAGCTCGGGATGTCGATGTTGGCCGGACAGGTGTTGTGGCAGGGCGCGGCCCGCGGCGAAAGGCAGAGCCCCTCCGGGCAGGACTCCCGCCGGACGTGGCTCTCCCACTGCTCGCGGTAGTGGCGCAGGGAGCTGCCGAGCGGCCACGCGGCCGCCAGCCCCTGTGTGGAGAGTTCGAGGGCCACTTCGTCCAGGGCGGCGAGATGTGCGGCCTCGCCCCGACCGAGAGTGATCTCGGTCACGAGACGCGCGGCGCGCGCCAGCAATCCGCGCACCGGCGCCGCTTCTGGTGCAAGCTGCCAGTGGCGATAGAGCGCACGCCCGGTCTGCTTGACCACGCAGACGCCCTCGGCCATAGCCATGAGGGTGGACGGCGCCGGGACGATTCCCGCGGACGCGAGAGACAGAGGATCGGAGGCGAGATCCGAGGCGGAAAGCGGCAGGAAACCGCCCAGGCCGTCGTCGAAGACGAGCGTGGCTTCCTGTCCTTGCACCTCGACGCCGCCGCTCCAGCCGTCGATCTGGCTTCGCAGGTTCTCGGAATGCGCGAGCTCGACCAGGCCGCGCTGCTCCATGCCGCGCCGCAGCGTCAGCAGCGACGCGTCGAGGCCCGAAGCGCCGGCAAACAACAGGGCGATCCGGCACCAGGTTTCCGGGGTGTGGATCAGCCGCGACCCGTCGGTGGTCTGTCTCTCTCCCCAGCAGCTCGGCCGGCTGTTGCGCAGCACCTCGACCTTGCGGCGGGGAATCGCGACCTGAGCGAGCGACCGGACGGCGTCGGCTGCATTCAGGAAGGCCGCTTCATGGCCATTCAGCTCGGCCGGCAGGCGCAGCTCGGCCTCGAGGCTGTCGCGCAGGCCGGCGGCGATCAGCACGCCCTCGGCCACCAGCCAGGGAGCGCTGTCGAGAACGGCGGCCGTGCCGCGTGCCCGCACGTCGAGTTGGGTCGCGTCGATCACCAGCACCGAAGGCCCGCGGCCGCGCAGGAACTGGCGCCAGGCGAGATGGACGGGCTCGCCGGCACCGCCGCACTCGGTGAGGGCCGATTCCTGCACGCGGTGCAGCCGCTGAAGAGGCGTCAGGGAATGGGCCCGGTCGAGGCCCGGCAGCGCACCGGCCAGGGTCGGCGCCGGCGGCGCGGCGCCCGCCAGCGCGGCAGCGCCTGCGTCGAGCCAGGCCGGCAGCGCTCGGAGTTCGCTCATGGCTCCTCCTCAGGCTCCTTCCAGGGGATCGGCGAGGAGCTGGCGGGCATAACGCTCGCGACGCGGGTCCGGCAGCTCGTTCGCGACGCCGAAGGACAGGCAGCCGGTCACGCACTTCGTCACGCAGGCCGGCTGCAGCCCCGCATCGAGGCGATCCATGCAGTAATCGCACTTGACCACCTTCTTCGTGGCCGGATCCCACTGCGGCGTGCCCCAGGGGCACGCGGCGATGCAGCTCTTGCAGCCGATGCACAGGACGGACTGGACGAAGACGATGCCGTCCTTCTGACGCTTCTGCATGGCCCCGGTCGGGCAGGCCCTCATGCACCACGCATCCTCACAATGGAAACAGGGCAAGAAGGCGAAGCGCATGCGGGGCCGGCCGCCGACGTCGACCGGACCGACGGTGATGATCTTGCACGGGGCCGGGCCGGGGCCGAGGTCCTTGTTGGTCTTGCAGTGCACTTCGCAGGCGTGGCAGCCGATGCAGTTCGGCTCGTCGTGCCGCAGAATGTAGGTGCTCACGGCCTCACCTCCGCCGCCGCGGGCCTGACCCGAACGACGGTCTCCGTCAGGGCGCAGCCGCCTCCGGCCGGGTCGAAGTCGTAGAGCTTGCCGTGCTGCAGACGCTGGTCGGCAACACCGACGCCGAGTGCGCGCGTGGCGAGCGGCACGGTGGCCCCGTAGCCGTGCAGCATGAACACCGCCTCCTGGTGGATCCAGGGCGTCACCCTCGCCTTCATCCTTCCGACGTAGGACCCACCCCCGCTGATCTCGACCTCGTCCCCGTCGCTGATCCCCAGCGGCCGGGCGCGGTCGGGGTGGATCCAGAGCACCTGTTCCGGCGCGATCTCGTTGAGGAGCGGGTTGTTGAGGGACTGGCCGTGCGCCAGCGTCGCGGTCTTCGAGAACAGCAGAGTGAATTGGTCGCCTGCCGGCGGCGCCTTCGGCTCGTAAGGCGGCAGGCTGGCCAGCCCGGCCTTCTTCAGGACATCGCTCTCGATCTCGATCTTGCCCGAGGGGGTCGGGAACCTGAGCTTGTCGCGCGGCGTCAGCTTCGGCGTGTCGGCAAGACGGACGAACCCGGCCTCGCGAATCTCGGCGATGGTGACGCCCGTGCCCTCGAGCTGGTAGTCCCAGATTTCCTCGATGGTCTCGAAATCGAGAGCTTCCTTCACGTCCAAGCGGCGCAGGATCTCGCGGAAGATCCACCATGCAGGGCGGCTGTCGAAGCGCGGCGCGATCGCCTGGTCGCGCATGAAGAACACCGGGACCGGGCCGGGCAAGCCGGCCAGGACGTTGGCACGTTCGAGGTAGGTCGACTCCGGGAGGATGACGTCGGAGTACCAGCCCGTCTCCGAGTAGCGGACGTCGATCGAGACGAGGAGCTTCAGCTTGTCCAGCGCGCGTTTGATCGCCTCGGCATCGGGCATCCCGGTGAGTGGATCGTGGCGGTAGGCGAAGTAGGCGCCGACGCCATAGGGCTGCGAGGTTTCCATCGCGGCGAACGCCTGGTGCAGCATGCCGACCGCCGGGTCCCACGACGGCCGGGTGGTGCCGGCGCCGTCCACGCGAGGCTCGGCGACCCTGGGCACGCGCGCCGTCAGCGGTTTCAGGCTCTTGCGGCCGTAGAACTCGGGCGGCTTGGCCATCACGCAGCCACCCGGAATCTCGATGTTGCCCATCAGGGCATTCAGGATCAGAGCGCTGCGGCTGACATAGAAGGACTGCTTGTGGCGCGCGGACATCCAGCCCGGATGGAAGATCACGCGCGGTCGTTCGGCGGCGATCTCCTTCACGAAGGCCCGGAGCTCGGCGGCGGGAACGCCGGTATGGCTCTCCTGCCATTCGGGCGTCGTGTCCCTGACCGCCGCGCGAAGGGACTCCATTCCGGTGACGAAGCGCTCGACGAAGTCCTTGTCGTACGCCTCCGTCTTCAGGACTTCGTGGATGATCGCGAGGTTCAACGCATAGTCGCTGTTCGGGCGCACCTGCCAGTAACGGGTGGCTTTGCAGGCCGTGACGGTGGCGCGCGGGTCGATGTAGGTAACGCGCATCCCCTTCGCCACGGCGGCCATGAAGGCTTTGGCCTCCTTGACCATCAGCGACTCGACGATGTTGCGGCCGTAGAGCACGAGGTGCTTCGTATTCGGGAGATCGAAGACGAGCCCGGTGGTGCCGAAGCCGTAGATCGAGCGGCCGGCATTGTGAGCGTTCCCGTTGCAGGAGGCGTCGTGGTTGAAATAGTTCGGCGAGCCGAGCGCCTGCACGAAGGTCTTCGTCAGGTCGGTGAAGGGGCCGCCGCGATCGGACAGGACGATGCCGCGCCCTCCGAAAGCCTCGATCGTCTCCTTCAACTTCCCGGCGATGGTGTCGAGGGCCTCGTCCCAGGATGCCCGGCGCCACTGGCCGCTGCCCCGCGGGCCGGTCCGGAGGAGCGGTGTCTGGGGCCGCTGGTCGTCGAACTCGAAGGACAGCCCGGCTGAACCCTTCGCGCAGAGGCTCGCGCCGATGGCCTCGTCGCGCGGATTGCCCTGGAGCCAGGCTATCCGGCCGTCCTCGACCGTCACTTCCATCGGGCAACGGACCGCGCACATGCCGCACATGCTGTACACCGTGCGTCGGCCCGGGGCGTCGACGCCGCGCACGTTCGGTGCAAGGGAACTCATTTCAGGCTCCTTCCCGCGTTCGGCTTCGGTCCGCAGGTTGTTTCTTTCCGAGCGGGGGCTGGTCCCCGCCTCCACGGTCCTCGCCCATGCTGATCAGGACCTGGGCGATCAACCCGGTCCATCCGGTCTGGTGGCTGGCTCCGCACCCGCGGCCGGTGTCGCCGTGGAAGTACTCGTGGAACGGGATCAGGTCGCGCCAGTTCGGATCGGTGTTGAACAGCTCGCAGGAGCCGAAGACGGCGCGCCTGCCATTCCCGTCGAGCAGGAAGATGCGGGCCAGCCGCCGTTCCAGTTCCTGAGCGACCTGCTCCAGGTTCATCGTGTTGCCCGAGCGGGTCGGGCATTCGACCTTGAAGTCCTCGCCGTAGTAGACGTGGTACTGCTGCAGGGCGAGCAGGATCAGGAAGTTGACCGGCATCCAGATCGGTCCCCGCCAGTTGGAGTTGCCCCCGAAGAGTTCGGTTCGGGACTCGCCCGGCTCGTAGTCCAGCCGGTACTCCTGCCCAGCGAGGTTGAGCACCATCGGATGATCCTTGTGGGAACGCGAGACCGAGCGCACCCCGTACGGCGACAGGAACTCGTCCTCGTCCAGCATGGCGGCCAGCATGCGTCGCAGCTGGTCCGGTCGGACGAGGCCGAGGATCAAGTTGTTGCAGGGTCCGGGGACGACCATCGGCCCGACGCTGTCGACCAGCTCCGGCCGGTGGGCGATGAACCAGTTGCGGCGCCGGCTGAAGTGCGGGAAGCGCTCGAACGTGTCGGCAGGCACCGTCGAAGGCGCCGAACATCGGGACGAAACCGACCATCGTGCGGCTGCGCAGGGGCAGCCTCTCATGGTCCCGTGAGAGCAGGTGGTCGTAGAAGAACCCGTCCTCCTCGTCCCAGAGCGACTTGGCCGGGTCGCGCAGGCTGTTCATCGCGTTGGCGATGTAGATGTAGTGTTCCCAGAACTTGCTCGCGACGTCCTCGTAGACGGGGTTCTGCCTCGCGAGGATCAGGGCAATCGTCAGCAGGTTCTTGGCGAACGCGCCATCCAACTGGTGCCGTCGGCCTGCCCGAGCAGGTAGCCGGGCGGCAGCTTGCCGCGGTCGAACACCCCGATGTTGTCCATCCCGAGGAAGCCGCCCTGGAAGATGTTGTTCCCCTGCGCGTCCTTGCGGTTGACCCACCACGTGAAGTTCAGGAGCATCTTCTGGAAGACGCGCTCGAGGAATTCGTAGTCGGCAACTCCCGTGCGGCGGCGCTCGATCTCGAAGACGGCCACGGCGGCCATGGAGAGCACGGGCGGGTTGACGTCGTTGAAGTCCCACTCGTAGGCGGGGATCTGCCCGTTGGGGTGCATGTACCACTCGCGCAGCATCAGGAGGATCTGCTCCTTGGCGAACTGCGGATCGACGTGCGCCAGCGTGACGCAGTGGAACCCCAGGTCCCAGGCGGCGAACCAGGGGAACTCCCACTTGTCGGGCATCGAGATCACGTCGCGGGTGAACAGGTGCGTCCACTCGTGGTTGCGCCCGTCCAGGCGCTCGGGCGGGGGGCTCGGCTGCGCCGGGTCGCCTTCCAGCCAGTCGCCGACGACGTAGTGGTAGTACTGCTTGGACCAGAGCATCCCGGCGAAGGCCTGGCGCGCCACCAGCCGGGCGTCCGAAGAGAGCCCGGGAGGCAGGACGACGGCGTAGAACTCATCGGCCTCCTCCTGGCGCCGCTGGAAGACCGCGTCGAAGCCTGCGAAGGGAGCCTCGAGCAGGTGCCCGTCGCGTAGAGAAGCGAGGCGCAGCTGGAGCGTGATCGTCTCGCCAGCCCCGACCGTGCGTCGGTAGCGCGCGGCGGCTTTGGTTCCGGTGGCGGTGGGGTTCACCGCCTCGCGGCGGCCGTCCACGACGCAGGCGTGGAAGGCGTCCTTGACGTAGGGGGTCGGGGACGGGGCGCCGTACAGCCGCTCGGCGTTGGTCTCGTTCTCGGTGAAGAGCAACTCGTCGGCGTCCGAACAGTAAAGGGCGTACTCGCCGAGATCCCAGTGCTTGGCGAAAAGGGTCCGTCGGCCCCTCGCGTCGGCGATCGCCGGGCGGCGATCGTCACGGCCCCAACTCCACGTGTTGCGGAACCAGAGCGTCGGCAGCACCTCGATCGGCGCCGCCTCCGGGCCGCGGTTGCTGACGCTGATGCGGATCCAGAATGTCGTCCGCCTCGGCCTTGGCGTACTCGACGACGACGTCGAAGTAACGGGACTGCGTCGAAGATCCCGGTGTCGACCAGCTCGAACTCGGGCTGCGTCTTGTCCCGCCGGCGGTTCTCCTCGACGAGCCGGGCGTACGGGAACTCGGCCTGCGGATACTTGTAGAGGTATTTCATGTACGAGTGCGTCGGCGTGATGTCCAGGTAGAAGTAGTACTCCTTGACGTCCTCGCCGTGGTTCCCCTCGGGCCCGCTCAGTCCGAACATCCGCTCCTTGAGGATCGGGTCGCGGCCGTTCCAGAGCGCGAGTGCAAAGCAGAGATACTGGTGGCGGTCGCAGATGCCGCCCAGGCCGTCCTCGTTCCAGCGGTAGGCGCGCGAACGGGCGTGATCGTGGGGGAAGTACTTCCACGCCTCGCCGTCGGCGCTGTAGTCCTCGCGCACGGTGCCCCACGCGCGCTCCGCCAGGTACGGTCCCCAGCGGTTCCAGTGACCCTTCTGCTCCCGGTTCATCGCCAGGCGGGCCCCTTCGCGAGTGTCGAAGATGGTCATTCAGGTCTCCTTCCTGGTGTCGTCACGAGAGCTCCTCAACCCGGAGCCGGAACGCGGTGTGCCACTCGCCTCCGGGCTCGACGACGGAGAGGCCGCGGCCGCTGACGAGCGCGTTGGCCGGCGCCGTCATCGGTTCGAAGGCGACAAACTCCTTCCCCCTGGGAGCAAAGACCTGCGCGAACCCGAATCCGGAAACGAACTCCGCCGTCACCCGGCGGCCGCCTCCCTCGACGGAAAACGACGGGGACGCCTCGAGAAGCGCGAAGCCGTCGTCGTAGGCTCGGTCGTTGAGCGGGGCGTCGACGGCTAGGAACGGAACTTCCTCTCCGGTCGGGATGCCGTTTTCGTCCAGAACGAGGTGCCTCATGGCCGGGAGCCGCAGCTTCCACTCGCTGCGCGGGACGTCCGGCAGGCCGACGTAAGGGTGAAAGCCGAAGCTGACGGGGACAGGACTGCTGCCGGCCACGAGCGTCGTCTCGATCGTCAGCGCCCCGGGACGGAGAGTCGCCGTCATCTTCAACTCGTGCGTGTAGGGGAAGACGGCGAGGAGATCGGGGTGGGACCAGTCGAGCGTCGCCGAGACGCTCTCGGGCGCCGCGTCCGCCACGCTCCACGCCAGGCGGGACCACGGGACCCCGTGCATCGGCAGGCGGTGCTCGTCGAGGTGGAGAAGAGAGGACGCCGAGTCGAGGATCGTTTCCTTTCCCGCAGCGCAGTAACGGAGGCCCGCGAGCCGGTTCGCCCACGGGTGGAGGAGTGGGATCCCGGCCGTCGACCCTTTCGCCGCAGCGGCCTCGAGGTCTTCGACGCGCCGGAGAATCTCGACCCCGCGGTGGCGAAGAGAAGCTCCGAGCATCCCGCGGCTCGGGAGAAAGACGGCCGAAGTGTCCCCGGATGCGAGCGCCCGCGCCCGTGGATCGTCGAGGAGGCGTGAGAATGACGCGAGGGACATGGTCATTTCCTGCCGAGTGTTTCCCTGGCGATGGCAACGATCTTTTCCGGTTCGAAGCCGAAGTGCTTCTGCAGCTCCTTCAGAGGCGCGGACGCTCCGAACGTCTTCATTCCGACGACGCGCCCCTCGGAGCCGACGTAGCGATCCCACCCGATCATCGAGGCCTGCTCGACCGCGACGCGAGCCTTCACCGCGGGCGGCAGAACGGCGTCCTGGTATTCCTTCGGCTGGTGATCGAAAAGCTCCCACGACGGCATCGACACGACGCGGGAACGGATCCCCTCCGCCACGAGCTTCTCGTGGGCGTCGACGGCGAGGGACAACTCACTCCCCGTCGCGATGAGGATCACCTCCGGCCTTCCGCCGGGGGCGTCGGCGAGGACATAGGCGCCCCTGGCGACACCCGACGCCGCGGCGTACTTCTTCCGGTCGAGCGTCGGGAGCGGCTGGCGCGACAGAACCATCACGACCGGCTGGTGGCGAAGCGGCATGACGGTGCGATACGCCTCGACGACCTCGTTGGCGTCCCCCGGCCGCAGCACGACCATGCCGGGGATGGCGCGCAGCGAGATCAGTTGCTCGACCGGCTGATGGGTCGGGCCGTCCTCGCCGTCGCCCATGGCGTCGTGGGTGAAGATGAAGATGGAAGGGATTTCCATCAGGGCCGAGAGCCGGATGGCGGGGCGGGCGTAGTCGCTGAAGATGAAGAAGGTAGCGCCGAAGGCCCGGATCTTCGAGAGCGAGAGGCCGTTGACCGTCGCCGCCATGGCGTTCTCGCGGATGCCGTAGTGGAGATTCTTCCCCCCGGGGGTTTCGGGCTGGAAGTCCCCAGCCCCCGCGAAGGTCAGCGTCGTCTTGTTCGACGGCCCGAGATCCGCGGAGCCGCCGAGGAACCACGGGATGCTCTGGGCGAGAACGTTGAGGACCTTTCCGGAAGCTTCCCGGCCGGCGAGCCCCATCGGGTCGGCCTCGAAAACGGGAAGATCCTTGTCCCACCCGGCCGGAAGCTCGCGTTCCTGCATCTGGCCGATCTCGCCCGCGAGTTCGGGAAACTCGGCGCGGTAAGCGGCGAACATCGCCGTCCACTTCTTCCGGGCCTCGGCGCCGCGGGCGCCGATCCCGGCGGCGAAGTGCTCGCGGACGCCGTCGGGGACGAGGAACTGCGCGTCCTCGGGCCATCCGTACGCTTTCTTCGTCAGGCGGACCTCGTCGTCGCCGAGCGGTTCGCCGTGCGCTGCCGAGGTGTCTTGCTTGTTGGGCGAGCCGTAGCCGATGTGGCTGTCGAGGATCAGGAACGTCGGGCGCCCCGGCGTCTTCCGGAAGACCTCGAGCGCGTCCTGGATCCGGTCGACGTCGTTCGCGTCGCCCACCCGGAGGACGTTCCACCCATAGCCGAGAAAGCGCGCCGCGATGTCCTCGGTGAAGGTGATTCGCGTCGACCCCTCGATCGTGATGTGGTTGTTGTCGTAGATCCAGCAGAGGTTGTCGAGGCCGAGGTGGCCCGCGAGAGAGGCCGCTTCGGACGCGATCCCCTCCATCATGCAGCCGTCCCCGGTGACGGCGAAGATGCCGTAGTCGAAGACGTCAAAGCCGGGACGGTTGTAGCGCGCGGCGAGCCACTTCTGGCCGATCGCCATCCCGACGCTGGTCGCGACGCCTTGCCCGAGCGGGCCGGTGGTGCATTCGACACCGGAAACCCAGTGGTACTCGGGGTGGCCCGGCGCCTTGCTGTCGAGCTGGCGGAATCGGCGGATGTCGTCGAGCGTCACGGAAAGCTGCCCGAGCCGCTCGTAATCGGCGTTCACCGCCTTGACCCCCGTCAGGTGGAGGATCGACCAGAGGAGCATCGAGGCGTGCCCGTTCGACAGGACGAACCGGTCGCGGTTCGGCCAGATCGGGTCTTCCGGGTCGAAGCTCATCACCCGGTTCCAGATCGTGTAGACGAGCGGCGCGAGGGCCATCGGCGTTCCAGGATGGCCGGACTTCGCCTTCTGGACCGCGTCGATCGAGAGGGTCCGGATGGTGTTGATCGCCAGTTGCTCGAGGTTCGGAGTGCTCATGACGTCTTGCCTTCCGCGTTCTTCCGGTTACGTTCCCGCTTCGAGAGCAGCCACCTTGCCGAGGCGGCGCCGGTGGCGCTCTTCCTGGCTGTAAGCGGCCGAGAGGTAGGTCTGGACGAGGTCCCAGGCGACTTCGGGGCCGACCGTACGCCCGCCCATGCAGAGGATGTTCATGTGGTCGTCTTCCACTCCCTGCTTCGCCGAGAAATGGTCGTGGACGAGGGCGGCGCGAATCCCGTGGACCTTGTTGGCGCACACCGATGCCCCGACGCCGCTTCCGCAGATCGCGACGCCGCGTTCCACCGTTCCCGCCACGACCGCGCGCGCGAGCGGCACGACATAGTCTGGGTAATCGTCGGCGGGCGAAAAGCCGTGCGCCCCGAAGTCGACGACCTCGTGTCCTGCATCGCGGAGCCGGCCCAGAAGCTCTTCCTTCAGGCCGAACCCTCCGTGATCCGTCGCTATACCGATGCGCATGCCTGCTTCTCCTCTTGTCCGCTCTATCCGGCGTCTCCGGCCGCAGCGCGGTCGGCGAGGACGAGGGCGTTGTCCGGTCGTACCCGCCCGGCTGGGATCGTCAGGTCGTGGGCAAGAAGGCGCTTCAGCATGGGGACCTTTTCGCTGCCGGTGACGAGCCAGAGGACCTTTCGAGAGCGGTCGAGGACGGGATAGGTGAGCGTCATCCGGCGCCGGCCCATGTAGACGCCTGTCAGGCCCACGTCGGACCCGGTGACCCCGAGAACCGGGTCGTCGGGCACCAGGGAGGCCGTGTGGCCATCCGGCCCGAGGCCAAGGTGGGCAAGGTCGAGGACCGGTGGCGCCGCCGCGACCTTCTCGAGACTTTTCGAGTACTCGATTGCGGCCGCGGCGAGATCGGTCGCTTCCACCGGCATCGCGTAAATCTGGGACGGCGGCAGCGGCGCACGGGAGAGGAGGCTCTCGCGGAGGTGCGTCAGGTTCCTGTCCGGATCTCCAGCCGGCGCGATCCGCTCGTCGACCTGGAAGACGTGGACCGAGGGCCAGGGGACTTCTTCGTCCGCGAGTGCGCGAAGCATCACCCACGGCGTCTTTCCGCCGCTCACCGCCATGACGAACCTTCCCCGTGCGGCAACGGCGGCGCGAGCCTCTCCCGCGATCAAGGACGCGGCCCGGCGGGCGACGGCATCGGCGTCGGCGAGGATCTCGATGTTCATTGCTGATCTCCCCGGATCTCAGCTGTCCACTTTCGGATCATTCCAGCCGCCGGGGGGCGTGAGGCGCTCCTCGACCTCCGCCGGCCCCCACGAGCCGGGGGCGTACTCGAAGACGGGCGTCCCTGCCTTCAGGACGGGATCGACGATCCGCCAGGCCTCCTCGACGTAGTCCTGGCGCGCGAAGAGCGTCGCGTCCCCCGCGATCGCATCGGTCAGGACGCGCTCGTAGGCGTCGGCCTCGTCGGCTGCCGGGTGGCGGCTCGCCACCAGCTCCGCCGTCTCGCCGGTCATCTCGTCCGACGCTCCCATGATCATCGTGCCGAGGGCGACGGTCGGTTCGGGGCTGATCCGGCATCGAACGGTGTTCTGGTGGAGCAGGCTCTCCTTGATGACCGTCGGCGGCTTCTTGAGCCGGGCGAGGACTTCGGTGCAGGTGACGGGGAGCGATTTTCCTGCGCGGATGTAGAAGGGCACGCCCTTCCAGCGCCACGAGTCGATCTCCAGCTTCAGCGCGGCGAACGTCTCGGTTTTCGACTCGCTTGAGACGCCCGGCTCCGACTTGAAGCCGGTGAACTGCCCGCGGACGAGGTCGGCCGGAACAAGGTCCGGGATGGCCTTCAGCACCTTGACCTTCTCGTCCCGGATCGATTCGCTGTCCGTCCGGACGGGAGGCTCCATCGTCAGGTTGCAAAGAAGCTGGAAAAGATGGTTCTGAACGACGTCCCGGATCGTCCCTGTCTGGTCGTAGAACGCGCCCCGCCCCTGGATGCCGAAATCCTCCGCCATCGTGATCTGGACGCTTTCGACGTAGTTCCGATTCCAGAACGGCTCCATGAATGTGTTCGCGAACCGGAAGACGAGGACGGCCTGAACCGGCTTCTTCCCGAGGTAGTGGTCGATCCGGAAGATCGACGACTCCGGAAACTCCGAGAAGAGGATCCGGTTCAGCTCCCTCGCCGAGGCGAGGTCCGTTCCGAACGGCTTCTCGATGATGACGCGGGCGTTCTTCGAGAGGCCCGACGTCCCGAGCTGTTCGACGACCTTGCCGAAGAGGACCGGGGGGATGGCGAGGTAGTGCGCCGGCCGACTCGCGGTGCCCACCTGCTTCTTGATCGCTGCGAACGTTTCGGGGTTGTTGTAGTCGCCGTCGACGTACCGGAGGAGGCCGGAGAGCTTCGTGAAGGCGGCGGGGTCGAGCCCGCCGTGCTTCTCGAGGCTGTCCTTCGCGCGCGCCCTCATCTGGTCGAGGCTCCAGCCGGCGTTTGCGACCCCGATGACCGGCACGTCGAGGTGGCCGCGCTTCAGCATCGCCTGGAGCGACGGAAAGATCATCTTGTAGGCGAGATCGCCCGTCGCTCCGAAGAAGACGAGGGCGTCCGACTGGGGTGAACTCATTTCGTTCTCCTCAATTCGAGGGCTTCTCCAGATGCCCGCCGAACTCGAAGCGCATCGCCGAGAGGAGCTTGTTCTGGAAATCCGCCTCGCCGCGAGAGGAGAAACGCTCGTAGAGCGCCGTCGTCAGGACGGGAGCGGGAACCGCCTCGTCGATCGCGGCCTTGATCGTCCAGCGCCCCTCGCCGGAGTCGGAGACGCGGCCCGCGAACTTCGCGAGCGCGGGATCCTCGATCAGCGCCGCCGCGGTGAGGTCGAGAAGCCACGACGCGATGACGCTTCCCCGCCGCCAGACCTCGGCGACGTCGGGGAGGTTCAGGTCGTACTGGTAGTGCTCGGGATCACGGAGCGGCGTCGTCTCCGCGTCGACTGCGTGCGCCTCTTTTCCGACGTTCGCGGCGCGCAGGATGCCGAGCCCCTCGGCGTAGGCCGCCATGATGCCGTACTCGATTCCGTTGTGGACCATCTTGACGAAGTGGCCGGCGCCGTTCGGTCCGCAGTGGAGGTAGCCCTCCTCCGCCGTCCCCTTCGCCTTGTCGCGTCCCGGCGTCCGCGGGACGTCCCCCCGGCCCGGGGCGAGCCGCTTGAAGATCGGATCGAGACGCTGCACGACATCCGTCTCGCCGCCGATCATCATGCAGTAGCCCCGCTCGAGGCCCCAGACGCCGCCGCTCGTGCCGACGTCGACGTAGTGGAGGCCCTTCGCCGCGAGCTCCTTCGCACGGCGGATGTCGTCGACGTAGTAGGAGTTGCCGCCGTCGATCAGGATGTCGCCCTTCTCGAGGAGCGGCAGGAGGTCGGCGATCGTCTTGTCGACGACGGCCGCCGGGACCATCAGCCAGACGGCCCGGGGCTTGGCGAGCTTCTTCACGAAGTCGGCGAGAGAGGAGGCGCCGACCGCCTTCTCCTTGACGAGCCCTGCCACGGCCTCGGGCGACATGTCGAAGACGACGCAGTCGTGGCCGCCGCCGATCAGCCGGCGAACCATGTTCGCCCCCATCCGTCCGAGCCCGATCATTCCCAGTTGCATGGTGTGCTCCCTTTCCGACCCCCTTTGTTTTCCTGTTAACGCGCTTTCTTCTTCAGCTTCCGGTATCGGGGCGCGAGTGCCGTCCTTTCCTGGTTCCTCTCCAGAGGCTGAAGCCCCCCACGAAAGCGTTGGCGTTGTCGCCGAGCCGGCAGCCAGGAGGGAGTTTCTTCAGCTTCTTCGCGTTCCCTCCTCCGATGACGACGTCGTCCAGGAACAGAGCGGAGGTGAAACGTTCCACGGCCCTCGAGACGCTCTTCCGCCACGCCTTCTTTCCCTGCTTCTCCAGCCCGCGGACTCCCAGGCACTCCTCGAAGGTTCTTTTCCCCCAGGGGAGGTGGCCGAGCTCCATCGGGACGATGTGTCCTCTCACGATGAGAGCGGAGCCGAGGCCCGTTCCGAGGCCCAGAAAGAGCATCGTCCCGCCCTTGTAGCTCCCGAGAGCCTGCATCGCCGCGTCGTTGATCACCCTGACCGGGTGTCCGAAGGCGGCTTTGAAGTCGAATCCGACCCAGCCGGGAGCGAGGTTGTGGGGCTCGGCGGCCGGACCGCCCCTTAGGACGGGACCCGGATATCCGATCGAGACCACGTCGTACTTCCAGTCTCCGGCCAGTTTCCGGACGCCGGCGACCATCTGGTCGGGTGTCAACCCATTGCCGGACGGAAACTTCCGCGGCTCGCGCTCTCCCGTCGCGAGGATCTTCACGTTCGTCCCGCCGATGTCGATCGCGAGGACTCGCTTTGCGCTCTCCGTCTCTTTCGTACTCATGCCCTATTCCTTCTTCAGCGTGACGCTCTTTGAGGAGATGACCGCCCTAAGCTCGACCCACACACAATCCGACAAACGATTTCGCCCGGCGCTCACGGGAGGCTCTTCGCCGCGGCCTGCTCCTCTGCGATCTCCCGCGCATTGTGCTCCGCGTGCGTTTTCTTGCGCGCGGCCATCTTCGTGGAGAACTCCTCGTAGGACTGGACCATTGTTTTGCCCGTCTCGATGACGAAGAGGAGAAAGAGTCCGACGCTCAGGAAGAGGTAGAAGACGAAGAAGACGACGCCCGCGACCGTCGTGGGTGCCCCGCCGAGCCCGTACGGAGTGTTCATCGCCATCGTCCCCGCCGAAAACACGAACGCCTGGAGGAACGGTCGACCCTCGGCCAGCCAGAAGAAGAGAGTACCGGCCAGGAGCATCATCAGGAGCACGATGCCCAGGGCCCTGTAATACGCGTCATGGATCAAACGCCTGACGATGGCGTAAGCGAAGTCGAACAGGACCAAGAATGAAGCCGCCATGGATCACTCCGTCCCGGGCCGGCCCAGGGCCGCCCCGGGACTCGATGGCACCGAGAAAACGCTACGCAGCCCGCCTGGCCAAACCCCGTGCGGCCGAGCCGACGGAGATGATGGAGAACCCGGCAAACAAGAGGTTGACCCCCACGAGCGTCCCGATGGCCCACAGCCCGGAGAGCGGCCACTCCCGGAGCAGCAGGATTCCCAGAAGCACGCCCAGGGCGGCGCTCAAGAGCATCCAGCCCCATCCCTTCTCCGGCCGCACGTGGAAAGCGAGGAACGTGCCGGAGACTCCATCCACCAGCAGGTAGGCCCCGAGCAGCAGGGTCAGGCTCGCCATGCCGACTTCTGGCCTTGTCACAAGAACCACGCCCGCGACGAACGTGAAGATGCCGCCGATGAGCGCGAGGGCGCCCTGGCCGAACGACCCCGCGCGAAAGACGCCGACGGTTCGCGCGACGCCGCCGATCACCATCGCGATTCCGATGAGGACGGAGACGGCGGCGCCACCGAGAATGGGAGACCCGATGGACAGAAAGCCTGCAATCACCGTCAGCACCCCGAGCGCCACGAGCCACCCGGCGTTCTTCTTGACTTCTTGAGCCCAGTCGGTTACCGCCGCTCTGACATTTTCCACTTCACTCCTCCTTCAGAGTCGACAGTTGCCGAGGTCCGGGCCCGGAGCTCCTACTTCTTCGGCTTTGGTTCGACCTTGAGCGCGAGCGCCTCGGTGTACGTGATGTCGACCGTGTCGCCGACGTTCACGCCCTGGAGTTTCTCGGGGTACTTCACCTTGACCGTCCGCGTGTCGCCCGACGGCAACGCAAAGGTGATCGAGGGGACCTTGGGGTCGATGGCCGCGACCTTGACCGTCACAGTCACCTGCGCCCCGACGACGCCCGCCGGCTTCGCGCCGAGCGGAGCAGCGGCGGCACCCGCGGCCACCCCGGTGCCCGCGCTTCCGCCCTTCCTGATCTCGTAGGCGACGGCCTCTGTGTAAGTGACTTTGACGACGTCACCCTTCTTGACCTGGCCGAGGTTCTGGACCGCGTCGCCGGCGACGAAGCTGTACTTCTGCCCGTCGTCCGCTTTGAGCGTGAGCTCGCGCGTCTTCTGGTTGATACTCATCACAGTCGCGGTAGCGCTTACCGAAGACACCACCGCCTCGCCTTTCGGCGGGGCCTGGGACAGGGCCACGGGCGCCACGAACAGGGCGATTGCGACACAAACCACCATCAACAATCCGGAATTTCTTCATCGTGAATCCTCCTTCCAGCTCGCCATCCTTGATGCAATCGCGACACGCTTCCTGATGCAAATACATCATTAGGCAGCCGTCGCCCTGGACTAAAGTCTAGTGGCCAGGCGACTGCGGAAGGCTGTAGAGTCTGCGTCCAGGACCACAGGGCCGTTGCAATCCGTCGAGCGGGTTCCGCGTGTTTCCTGGGATAGGAGGAGCATCGATGACGCGTACAGGTCAGGGCAAAACGCTCGAGTCCGCGATAAGGAGACTGCTCTTGTTGATGGCTGCCTCGGGACTGCTGCTCGCGGCCGCGCCAGCGCAGGCGCAGTTTCCTGGCGACGTGCCCGACACGTTCCGGCTGCGGCTTGGCGGCATGTACGCCTGGTTCAACACCAACGTTACCTTCCAGGAGAACATCACCCAGGGGGGACCCCTCGGCGGCGGTGTCAGCCTCGAAGACGTCTTTCGGGTGCCCAGCCCGAGGGCCGGCTTTAGCGGCTGGGGCTCCTGGAACTTCGCGGGTCGCAGTTTTATCGACTTCGGCTACGTCGGCTTCTCCAGGTCGCGCATGGCGACAATCTCGAGAGACATCATCTTCGGCGACACGACGTACAAAGCGGGCGCGTCGGTCTCGGCTACGATGAAATCGAGCCTCCCGTATCTTGATTACCGCTACGGATTCGTCAAGAACGACAAGATGCAGTTCGGCCTCTCACTCGGCGTCGCTTACCCGATCCTGAAGGCGGATCTGGCCGCTTCCGCAGGAGTCATCGGGCCAGGAGGGCCGATCGTCGGGCAGACGGTGACCAAGACTGCGAAGTTGTCCACGCCGCTACCGTTTCTTGGCCTTACGTTTCGAAGGCGGCTTGGCCGACGGACTCTCAGCCGGAGTGCGCCTGAACGGGATCTTCGCGGCTGTCAACCCGTATTCGGGATCGATCTTTGACGCGGAAGCGCATATCGACTGGTACGCGACCCACAACTTTGGTGTCGGCGCGGCATACGCATACACAAAGTTCGCCGTCAAGAAGACAGAGACGAACACGCTCGTCGATTTCTCATATCGGTACGACGGACCGCGCCTCTATGTCATCGTCACCTTCTGATGGCTGCTTTGACTTGCAGTTCGACACTCAGACCGTAAACGGGACAACGGCGTCCTGCCTCATTCAGGGCACGAAGGCAAGGAAGAGGAATGCCGCGAAGAGGACGAGGTGCACGGCGCCCTGCATCAGGTAGGTGCGGCCGGTGCCGAGCGTCACCGCGCTCACAAGGAGAGTGACGGCCAGCATCACGATCTCCTTGGACGCGAGGCCGAGATGCAGCGGCAGGTGCGAAGAAGATGGCCGCCAGGGCCACCACCGGGATCGTCAGACCGATTGAGGCCAGGGCGGAGCCTATGGCGAGGTTCATGCTCGTCTGAAGCCGGTTCGCTCGTGCGGCCCGCACCGCGGCCCCGGTCTCCGGAAGCAACACCAGCATCGCGATCACGATGCCGATCACAGACTTCGGGGCGCCCGCCTCGAGAACGAGCCTCTCGATCGTGGGGGAGAGGAGCTTCGCGAGCCCGACCACCGACACGAGGCAGGCCACGAGCAGGCCGAAGCTCGCCGCTGTCTGGCCTTTCGTCGGCGGCTTCGCGTGCGCCTCGGGGTTGCCCGCGTCTGAGGCCGGGAGGAAGTAGTCGCGGTGACGCACGGTCTGGACGAAAACGAAGATGGCCCAGAGCGCACCCGAGGTTGCCGCGACGAACCCGAGCTGCGCGTTGCTATAGGTACCGCTCGAGGTCGTAGTGGTAAACGTCGGAAGCACCAGAGAGAGCGCCGATATCACGATCAACGCCGCGAGCCCCCCGCTCGTGCCCTCGACGCGAAAGGCCTGCTCGTGGTGGGCCAGGCCCCCGACGAGGATGCACAGGCCGACCACGCCATTGAAGATGATCATCACGGCCGCGTAGATCGTGTCGCGAGGGATGACGGCAGCGTCCGCGCCTCCCGCGAACATCATGGACAGGATGAGGGACGCCTCGATCACGGTGACGGCCACCGCCAGCACCAGCGTGCCGAAGGGCTCGCCCACGCGGTGCGCCACGACCTCGGCGTGATGCACCGCGGCCATGACGGCGCCGACCAGGCCAGCCGCGCATAGGACAACCAGGAATGGGCCCACGCCTGCCAGGATCGCCCCGGCGAGCAGGGCAAGGGAGAGCGCGGGGATGACGACCCACCGCATGGCTGGGTCAGGCGAGGGGCTTAGCGCTCATGGGCTTTGAGAATACCTTCGATCTCCCCGATCGTGAAGGAATCAAGAAGAAGGCCGCCCGACCGGGCGGCCTTCCGCATTGGCGCCGCGCCAGGCGCGGCGACGACTACCTAGGCGTGGGCGAGTTCGGACGTGAGCGCGTCGATCCGCTGCGTGGCCACCTTCCGGGCCTTCTTCATCAGCTTCTGGACGCCGATGTCAACGGTTGCGTTGGCGACGAGGAGAATGCCTGCCTGTCCGGGCTGGAGGTTCTCCGCAACATCCTTGATGTCGCCCTTGCTGAAACCTTTCGTCAGGTTCCCGAGAGCAGCGCCGGCTGCGGCGCCCACACCCGCGGAAACCAGGATCGACGGCGGAAAGATGAGGCCGAGCACGGCGCCGGTGATCGCTCCGATCCTGGCGCCCTTGCCGCGCTGCGTGGCGTCGGTGTCCAGCACCTTGACCTTGCCCTCCATGTTCTTCTCGAAGAGGGCCGCGTCGTACGTGCCGATCCAGCTCTCCTTGTGCGCGGCCTTGATCACGTCGAAGTCGCTCTTCGCGTCCCCGACGTTGGCGTAAACGCCTGCGTAGCAGATCATCGTTTCGGGCTTTTCGGGCTCTTTCATGACGTCCTCCTTCTCTTGGATACCTACGGTAGAACGTGGAGCTATTCCCCACCGAGCGAAACATATAGATCAACGCGCCCTGCGGCGCATGATCCAGCTGCATCAAAGTGTCGCTTGCTCGCCGTCGGGACGACTGTCTCGCAGTGGAATGACGTGCGTTGACGCCCCTACGGCGGGACGCCTAGTGCTTCGGTGCGCTTGCTGGAGGGGAGGCTGGCTGGGCCGCGGGCGAGAGCCAGGTCGGGTTCGGATCCTCCGGCTGGAGGTTCCAGCCGCCGCCCAGGGCTTTATAGATGTCCACGAAGTTCGTCAGGAGGTTGGATCGAGCCCGGGCGAGCGCGATCTGGGCGGGGTAGAGCTGTTGCATGGCGTAGAGGACCTCGAAGTAGTTCGCGAGGCCGCTGTCGTAGCGCAGACTCGTGAGGCGAACCATCTCGCGGTAGTGGGCCACGGCCTGAACGAGCTCGGCGACGGAGGCGGAGATCTTCTGGTGCGCGTAGAGCACGGTCGTCGAGTCTGAGAACGCGCTGGTGACCGTCTGCTCGTAGAGGACCACGGACTGCTGCCACTGGGCGTAGGCGACGTCGTACTGGCTCATGAGCCGGCCACCCTGAAGGAGCGGGCCCAGCAGGCCCGCTGCGATCGACCAGGTCCTGCCGGCCGGAAAGAGGTTCGAAACGTCCGGGCTGACGCCGCCGAAGAGCCCCGTGAGGTTGAGCGCCGGGAAGAAGTTCGCGGTGGCGACACCCACGATCGCGTTGGCGGCGATGAGCTGTTGTTCGGCCTGACGGACATCCGGGCGGCGTTGGAGAAGCGTCGACGGCAGCCCCGCGGGGATGTCGGGAGGCAGCGGCTGGGCCGAGAGGTCGACTCCTCGCGGAATCGAGGCGGGATTGCGGCCGAGGAGGAGGTTGATCTGGTTCTCGGTCGCTTCGATGGCTCGCTCGATTTCGGGAACCTGAGCGGCGACCTGATTGTAGGCCGCCTTGGCATACGCCGTCTGAACGGCCGAGGCGGCTCCCTCCCGCAACTTGCGCTCGTAGAGGTCGGCGGTTTCCCGGAAGGCCTCCGCTGTGTCCTTTGCGATCTGAAGCTCCTGGTCGAGCTCGCGGAGCTGGAAGTAGGTCCGGGCTACTTCCGAGACGAGAGAGAGAAGGACGCCCAGCCGGGCATCTTCGGTTGCCAGGTACTGAGCCTTTGCCGCCTCGTTCGACCTCCGGATCCGGCCCCACAGGTCGAGCTCCCAGTTGAAGTTCACGTTGACGCTGTTCGTGTTGTAGGTCCCGTGGTTGTAAGGAAAGACGTAGGTGGACTGTTGCGAACGGGACCACTGCCCGGTGAAGAACGCCGAGGGCCAGAACTCGGAGCGCGCGATTCCGGCTCGCGCCCGCGCTTCCTCGACGCGCCAGGCCGCGAGCTGGACGTCGTAGCCGCCCGCGAGGGCCTCGTCGATGAGCTGCTGGAGCTGCGGGTCCTTGAAAACCTCCCACCAGGGCTGGTCGGCGAGCGAGGCCGCGGATTGCGGCGGGCCCTGCACCTCGCGGAATTGCTCGGGAGGGGTGACGGGGGGCTGCTTGTAGTTCGGGCCGACCGCGCAGCCGGTCAGCAGGGCGAGCCCGACGAGGGGTGCGGCGAGCTTCTTCACGTCAGTGCCCTCCGCCAGCCGGGCTGGGGCTGGGCTCTCCAGCCGGCTCCGTTGCCGGCGCCTCGTATTCCTTGCCCCGGTGAGCGAGCTTCTCGACCAGCACGTAGAGCGCCGGGATCAGGAAGATCGCGATGCCCGTCGCCGCCAGCATGCCGACGATGACGACCGTGCCGAGGATCTTGCGCGACTCCGCTCCCGAACCCGAGGCCGTCCAGAGCGGCACGCATCCCAGTATGAAGGCGAACGAGGTCATCAGGATCGGCCGCAGCCGCAGTTTCGCGCCTTCGAGCGCGGCGTCCACGAAGGTCTTGCTTTTGCCTTCCTTGAGCTGCAGCACGGCAAACTCGACGATCAGGATCGCGTTCTTGGCGGCCAGGCCGATGAGCATGACGAGGCCGATCTGGCCGTACACGTCGAGGTTGAACTTGCGCAGGAGCAGCCCCAGGAAGGCGCCGAAGACCGCGACGGGCACCGAGAGAAGAACGGAGAAGGGCAGCGACCAGCTTTCGTACAGGGCCGCGAGGATGAGGAAGACGAAGATGATCGAGAGGACGAACACCCGCCCGCCGGCGCCCGCAGCCTTGATCTCCTGGTAGGACATGTCAGCCCAGTCGTAGCCCATCTCGCGCGGCATGGTCTCTTTGAAGACCTCCTGGAGAGCCGCCGCGGCCTGTCCGGAGCTGTAGCCGGGCGCCGGGATGCCCGTGACCTGGGCCGCCCGGAACAGGTTGAACCGGTTGGTGAACTCCGGGCCCGCGATTCCCTTGGTGGTCACGACGGCGGAGAGCGGAACCATCTTGCCGTCGTTGTTCTTGACGTAGAACTGGTTGATGTCCTCGGGCTTCACACGGCCCTCCGCCTCGGCCTGCAGGAAGACTTTCCACTGGCGCCCGAAGCGGTTGAACTGGTTGACGTAGATGCCGCCCAGGAACGCTTGGAGCGACTGGTAGACGTCGCCCACGGCGACACCCTGCTTCAAGACCTTGTCGCGGTTGATGTCGGCGTAGATCTGCGGCACCGAGGCCCGCCAGACGCTGTTGACGTTGGCGAGCTCGGGACGCTTTCGCGCGGCCTCCAGGAACTTCTGGAGGTTCTGGTTCAGGAAATCGACCGTGCCGCCGCTCCGGTCCTGCAGCCAGAAGGAAAACCCGCCGCCTGTTCCCAGGCCCTGGATGGCCGGCGGCTCGAACGCGACGACGTTCGCTTCCAGGATCCTGGCCCGCAGTTCCCGGTTCAAGCGGCGGACAATCGAACTAGCCAGCATCTCGTCGCCCTTGCGCTCGTCCCAGGGATCGAGCGCAACGAAGTAGAAGGCCGTGTAGGGGGCCGAAGCACCGGACAAGAGCGAGTAGCCCGCAATCGTGGTGATGTACTTGATGCCTTTCCCGCTGCCGTTCTTGTCCTGAAGCATCTGCTCGATCTTCTGGCACACGGCGTCAGTCCGCTGGAGCGAGGAGGCGTCCGGCAGCTGCACGTTGAGGAAGAAGTAGCCCTGGTCCTCGTTCGGAAGGAAGCCCGACGGCAGTCTCTTGGCGAGGAAACCCGACAGGACGACGAAACCGCCCAGGATCACCAGCGAGACGACCATCTTGCGGACCAGATGACGGGAGATGCCGACGTAGCCTTCGGTCATCTTCCCGAACACCTTGTTGAACCAGGCGAAAAACTTGCCGAGCGGCCCTTTCGATGGCTTCTTGGGTTTCAGGATCAGGGAGCACAGCGCCGGCGAGAGCGACAGGGCGTTGAAGGCCGAGATCAGGACCGACACGGCGATCGTGATCGCGAACTGCATGTTCATCCGGCCCTGGATGCCGCCCATGAAGGCCACAGGGATGAAAACGGCGGAAAGGACGAGGGCGATGCCGATGACGGGCTGGGTGACCTCCTCCATCGCCTTCAAGGTCGCATCTCTGGGCGAAAGGCCGTGCTCGATGTGGTGCTCGACCGCCTCGACGACGACGATCGCGTCGTCCACGACGAGGCCGATGGCGAGCACGAGGCCGAAGAGGGAAAGCGTGTTGATCGAGAAGCCGAGCGACGGGAAGAACATGAACGTTCCGACGAGGGAAACCGGCACGGCCAGCAGCGGAATCAGCGTCGCGCGCCATCCCTGCAGGAACAGGAAGACGACGATGATGACGAGGACGATCGCCTCGAAGAGGGTGTGCTCGATCTCCTTGATGCCCTCCGTGACCGGCAGCGTCGTGTCGAGGGCGACCACGTAGTCGAGGTCGTCCGGGAAGCGCTCCTTCAGCTCCTTCATCGTCTTCTTGACGCCCTCGGCGACCGCGATGGCGTTGGAGCCGGGGACCTGGAAGATGCCGATCGGGCAGGAGGGCTTGCCGTTCAGGCGCGCGCGCTGCTGGTAGTTCAAAGCGCCGAGCTCGATCCGGGACACCTCCTTCAGGCGCACGACCGATCCGTCCGGGTTCAGGCGCACCACGACGTTGCCGAACTCCTCCGACGTGACCAGGCGTCCCTGGGATCGGACCGTGTAAGTGAACTCCTGGCCCTTCGGGGCGGGCTCGGTGCCGATGCCCCCTGCGGGGTTGACCGTGCTTTGCTGCTTGACCGCGTTCAAGAGGTCGGGAACCGTGAGCCCCAGGCTCGCCAAACGCTCGGGCTTGATCCAGATCCGCATGGCGTAGTCGGCCGTGCCGTAATTCTGGATCTGGCCCACGCCGGGCACCCGGTAGAGGGCGTCGTTGACGTTGATCGTGGCGTAGTTGCCGAGGAAGAGCGCGTCGTAGGTCCCCTTGGGCGAGAAGAGGGCGATCATGATCAGAGGATTGGACGTGGACTTCTTGACCGTGAGGCCGAACTGGTTGACGTCGGCCGGCAGGTTCGGCTGTGCCTGCGAGACGCGGTTCTGCGTGTTGACCTGGTCGATGTTGATGTCGGTCTCGACGTCGAACGTGACGTTCTCGGTCATCGTGCCGTCGTTGGCATTGGTGGACTGCATGTAGATCATGTTGTCCACGCCGTTCATCTGCTGCTCGAGGGGCGTCGCCACCGACTGCTCGATCGTGAAAGCGTCGGCGCCCGTGTAGGTCGTCGTGATCTTGATCTGGGGCGGCACGATGTCCGGGTACTGGGCCGTCGGCAGCTTCGTCATCGCGACGCCGCCCGCCATGGTCATCAGGATCGCGATGACGATCGCGACGATCGGCCGGCGGACGAAAAAGGCGCCCACAGGCCTACTTCCCGGCCTCTTTGGCGGTGTCCTTCTTGGGGGCTTCGGCCGCGCCCGCGTCGCCGCTTCCGGCCTCCTTCGGAACGACCGTCATGCCGGACCGCACGCGCTGGAGGCCCTCGACGACGACCTTGTCGCCCGGCTTCAAGCCTTCCTCGATGACCCAGAGGTTGCCGTCGACCGGCCCGACCTTGACGACCTTCATCGTCACTGTGTTGTCCGCCCCGACGAGCGCGACCTGGTAGCTCCCCTGCAGCTCGGCAACCGCCCGCTGCGGCACGAGGATCGCTCCCTTCTTGACGTCCATGGCGACCCGCACCTTGGCGTACTGGCCCGGCCGCAGGACGTTGCCGGGATTCGTAAACGCGCCGGCGAGCTGGATCGTGCCGGTCTTGACATCGACTTCGCGTCCTAGCAGGAACGGCTTGCCGCGGTGCGGGAAGAGCGAGCCGTCCGACAGGACGAGCTGCAGGTTGCCTTGCTCGAGATTCTGGGCTCGGAGGTTCTTCTCGATGGGGCCGTGTTTCGCGACCCACGTCAGATACTCCTGCTCGCTCGGGCTGAAGTAGACCTTGATGGGATCGACCTGCGAAACGGTGGTCATGAGGGTCTCACGGTTCACGAGGTTGCCCACCTGGGCCTTCGCAACGCCGGCGATGCCGTCGATGGGGGAGACGACCTTGGTCCATTCGAGGTCGAGCTTCGCCTTCTCGAGCGAGGCGCGCGCGGATTCCGTGTTGGCCTGAGCCGTGCGTTCCCGCGTCTCGGCGTCGTCGAGCTCCTGCTGGCTGATGGCCTTCTGCGCCGCCAACGGGCGGTAACGCGCCGCCGTGACCTTGGCGTTGGCGAGCGTGGCCTCGTACTGGGCAAGGGT
The DNA here is from genome assembly GCA_963739435.1 of uncultured Acidobacteriota bacterium. Lineage (GTDB taxonomy): Bacteria > Acidobacteriota > Thermoanaerobaculia > UBA5066 > Gp7-AA6 > CAVUAN01. The sequence goes on along the minus strand of CAVUAN010000016.1, from coordinate 121,458 downwards.
GCCTTTGGCCTGGTCGTAGGTCGCCTGGAACTGCCTGGGGTCGATCTCGAACAGGATCTCGCCGGCGCGGACGAGGAAGCCCTCTCTGTAGACCTGTTTTTGCAGGTAGCCCTCGATCTGCGGGCGAATCTCGGCGTTGACGAAGCCGTCGAGCGAGCCGATCCATTCATTCTCGACCGGAACGTCCTTCTGGACGACGGTTGCTACCGTCGACGGCCGGCGGAGGAGGAGGCGGCGCCTCCGTCTTGCTGCAGGCGGCAGAGAGTGCCGCCAGCACAGCGAGAACGACGCCAGCGTGCCTGAATCGTAGTCGTTCCATCGGACCCACCTCCCGATCTTCGGCGGACGATATCTTACTTTTTGCGCCCGGAATCTACCGGGAGGCTTTTTTCCTCAGAGTAGGACGAAGATCCATGACGCCCTTCAGCGAACGCGGCAGGAGGCTCTGCGATATCGTCTGCGGTTGGAGTTGGGTACGGACACGGAGAAATCAACAAGGGGTGGGCCATGAGAATCTCTCGGGGAGCGCTCGCAGTCGCAGTCTCGGCATTTTCAGGACTTCTCGCGGTCACCGCTTCGGGGCAGCAGCCGCAGGCAGCCGCTCCAGCGCCGGCGCAGGCGCCCGCGGGCCCGGTCAATCCCGACCCGTGGCCCAAGACGGCTATGCAGGGCGGAGCGAAGTACACGATGTACCAGCCGCAGCTCGACTCGTGGAATCAATTCGACCTGTCGGCCCATGCCGCCGTCTCGGTCTTGCCCGCCGGGGCCAAGAACCCCGTCTTCGGCGTCGTCGAGATGACGGCCCAGACCTATGTGAGCCGCAAGGCGCGGACCGTGTCCTTCCAGAATCTCAAGGTGGAGAAGGTTTCGTTTCCCTCGGTTCCGGACGCGGCCCTCCAGTATCAGGCGGGCATCCAGCAAATCCTCTCGAGCGGCCCGGCGACCATGCCTCTCGACAAGCTCGAGGCTTACCTCAAGATCCTGAACGCGCAGAAGCAAGGGCAGGCGGTGCCCGCCAAAAACGAGCCTCCCGTTTTCATATTCACTCAGACTCCGGCTGTCCTCGTCACGATCGAAGGCGATCCGGTCTGGACGGCGGTCGCGGGAACGGATCTGCAAAGGGTTCTGAACGCGCGGCCTCTCATCCTGAAGGATCCCTCGGGGAAGGTCTACGTCCATATTCTCGACGGCTACGTCCAGGCGGCGGCGCTTTCAGGCCCCTGGAAGGTCGCGCCGGCCGCGCCGAAGGGTGCCGCGGGTGTCGCCCAGACCCTCTCGAAGCAGAACATCGTGGACTTGATGCAGGGCAATCCCGACCCGACGACGAAGAAGATGCCGTCGCTTGCGAGCGGCGCGCCGCAGCTCGTCGTCGCGACCACGCCCACGGAGCTGATCGTGACGACGGGGAGCCCGAATTGGACGCAGCTCGCCGGAACGCAGCTCCTCTATGTCCAGAACACGACGGCCAACGTCTTCAAGGACATGACCAACCAGCAGTACTACGTGCTGGTGACGGGCCGCTGGTTCACCGGACCGTCGTTTGCCGGGCCCTGGAAGTACGTGAGTGGCCGCGACCTGCCGGCGGATTTCAAGTTCATCCCCGACGACAGCCCGAAGGAGAACGTGAAGGCCTCGATCCCCGGCACCGCGCAGGCCCAGGAGGCCGTCATCTCCAACCAGATTCCCGAGATGGCGCCGCGTCGACCGCGCAGAAGGCGACGTTCAAGCCCGAGATCAACGGCGAGGTCGAGATCAAGCCGATCACGGACACGACGCTTTCGTACGTCGCCAACAGCCCGACTCCGATCATCGAGGTGGCCCCCGACAGCTGGTACGCCTGCTGAGAGCGGCGTCTGGTACTCAGGCGGGTCGGTCGCGGGTCCGTGGTCCGTGGCGACGAGCGTCCCGGCCGCGATCTACTCGATTCCGCCCGAGCTCGCCGCTCTACTACGTGACGTACGTGAGGGTCTACACCGTGACGCCGACGGTCGTCGTGACGGGCTACACGCCGGGCTACATGGGCACGGTCGTCAGCGCCGACGGCACGGTCGTCTACGGGACCGGCTACGTCTACGCGCCGTACATCAGCGCGTCGGTCTGGTATCCGCCGCCGGTCACCTACGGCTACGCGGCGGCCGTGACCTACACCCCCTGGACCGGGTGGGCCGTCGGTTTCGGATTCGGCTTTGCCATGGGCGCGGCCTACGGGAGCTGCTGGGGGGCCGCGCCGTACTGGGGCGCGATGCCTTACGCCTACCACGGCGCCTACTACGGCTATGCGGGCGGAGTGGCCTACGGCGCATACGGGGGCGCGGCCGCGTGGGGGCCCGGGGGCTGGGCGGCGACGAGCGGCAACGTCTACCACCAGTACGGGGCGACATCGGCCGTCACCCGCAGCTCCGCCGGCTACAACGCGTGGACCGGGAACGCCTGGAGCAGCAAGGTGGGCACGTCCTACAACTCCGTGACGGGTCGAGCGTCCGCGGGGCAGACGGCCTCGGTGGCCAACGCCTACACCGGCAATTACGCCTCCGGCAGCCGAGGCGCCACCTACAACCCGAACACGGGAGTGGCGGCCGCGGGCGGGCGCGCCACCGTCGGCAACGCCTACACGGGCCAGCAGGCGACGGTCGGCCACGCCACGGCCGAGGGGCCCGGCGGCCAGACGGTTCACGCGCAGCAGTTCAACAACAGCTACTTCGCCGAGCACAACGGCAACGTCTACTCGAACACCGGCAACGGCTGGCAGCAGCACAGTGGCAGCTCGAGCGGCGCGTTCCAGGGAGGCGGCTCGTCGTTTGACTCCGAGAACTCGGCGCGCCAGATGGGCGATCAGCGGTCCTCCGCCTCGAGCTGGGGCGGCGGCGGGGCCTTTGGTGGCGGCGGAGGCGGCGGAGGCTTTGGCGGTGGCGGCGGTTTCGGCGGCGGCAGCGGTGACTGGAACCGTGGCGGTGGAGGCGGCGGCTTTGGCGGCGGCGGTGGCGGAAGCTTCGGCGGCTTCCGCGGCGGCGGCGGCCGCCGATAGGCCGAGGTAGTCCTAGCCAGCCGAGAAGCCTCCAATGACATACCGACCGGGGCGTTCCCTCTGGGCATTTTTCAAGGCCTTTTGGCAAACGGAGCGGGGGCTTTCGGCGTTGCTGGTGTCGCTCGTCCTCGCTCTCTTCGTGGGGGCCCCGCTCGTGGCCATGGGAGTGGCCGGCAAGTTCCTGTTCGACGCCTTCTTCACGCTGCTCCTCTTGTCGGGTGTCGCCGCCGTCTCGCAGCGGCGGCTGCTCTCATTCGGCGTTTCCGCGGTTGCTCTCGCGACGGTGGCCGTCCGGTGGACAGGTCACTTGCGCCCGGGATCGGCCCTGGGCGTATGGGATGACACCCTCTCGATCGCGTCGCTCTCGATTCTGACGGTGCTGGTCTTGATGCAGGTCTTTCGCGACGGCCCCATCACGAGCTACCGGATTCAGGGCGCCATCGCCGTCTACCTCCTGCTCGGGCTCATCTGGACATCGGTCTACGAGCTTCTCTACAGAACGCTCCCGGGGGCTTTTCATTTTGCGGCTGAGGACACGAGCGCACTCTTGAACATGCACGGCCTCGTGTACTACAGCTTCGTCACCCTGACGACCGTGGGATACGGCGACATCACTCCTGTCCACCCCCTGGCTCGCAGTCTCGCCATGGGAGAAGCCCTCTGCGGCCAGCTCTACCCGGCAATCCTGATCGCTCGCCTGGTCTCCCTGGAAATCGACGCGCGGCGCCGCAAGTAAAGAGGCTTCAGGCCTCTTTTTCGGGGTCGTGCCACCGGTCGAGGTCGGCCGTCAGCCGGTCCGCTTCCTTCGGCCCCCACGTCCCCGGTTCGTACGGATGGACAGGCGCCGCGTTTCCGAGGATGTCGTTGACGACCGTCCACGCCGACTCGACGGCGTCCTCGCGCACGAAGAGCGTCGCGTCGCCTTTCATGGCGTCGGTCAAGAGCCGCTCGTAAGCGTCGACCTCGTCGTTTCCGGCGTCCCGGACCGCGACGAGCTCGGTCGGAATCGACCCAAAATCCGTTCCCGGTTTCTTGACGCGAGCCCCGATTGAGAGGGAGATCTTCGGGCCGAGCCGAAAACGGAAGTAGTTGCTGTCCTCGGGCGAGAGCCTCGAGAGTGGCGGCCGCTTGAGGTCCACGATCACTTCGGTCGCCGTCAGCGGCAGAGATTTTCCCGCCCGGATGAGAAACGGCACGCCGTCCCAACGCCAGGAGTCGATCTCGAGACGCACCGCCGCGAAGGTCTCGGTCTGCGAGCCGGGCGCGACGCCGGGCTCCTCGAGGTAGCCCCGGACCTGGCCGCGCACGAGCTTCTCGGGCTTCAAGGGCCGGATCGCGCGGAAAATTTTGACCTGCTCGTCCCGGATCCTGTCCGCATGAACCGAGATCGGCGGTTCCATGGCGAGATACCCGACGACCTGCAGGAGGTGGTTCTGGATGACGTCGCGGATCGTTCCCGTCTCGTCGTAGAACTTGCCCCGCCCCTGCACGCCGAACTCCTCGGCCATCGTGATCTGCACGCAGTCCACGTAGTTGCGGTTCCAGATCGGCTCGAGAAACGTATTGGCGAAGCGGAAGTAGAGGAGGTTCTCGACGGCCTCCTTGCCGAGGTAGTGGTCGATGCGGAAGACCGAGGGCTCGGCAAAAACAGTGTGGAGTGTCGTGTTCAGGGCCCGCGCGGTGGCGAAGTCGTGGCCGAAGGGCTTCTCGATCACGACTCTCGCACCCTTGGCGCAGCCGGACTTGCCGAGCATCTCGATGACCTGGCCAAAGAGGCTGGGCGGGATCGCCAGGTAGTGCGTCGGGTTCTTCGCTCCGCCGAGAGCCTTGCGCAATGCCGCGAAGGTGGCCGGGTCCCCGTAGTCGCCGTCGACGTACTGCAGCAGGGACACGAGCTTCGCGAAAGCCGCTTCGTCGACGCCGCCGCCGTACTCCTTCAAGCTCGCGCGCGCCCGTTCGCGCAGTTGCTCGACTTTCCAGCCCGACTTGGCGACGCCGATGACAGGGACCGAGAGGTTTCCGTGCTTCACCATCCCCTGGAGGGAGGGAAAGATCTTCTTGTAGGCAAGATCACCCGTCGCTCCGAAGAAGACGAGGGCATCGGACAGCGCCGGTTTGGCGGCGCCCTCCGGGGCGGCGTCAGCGGACGCCATGGCTTCCTTCCTGGCTGGTCCAGAGCGCGATCCCGCCGAGCAGGCCGGCGACATTCGGGACGATCCGGACCCGTTTGGGCAGATCCACCGTGATCTTCGAGGCGTTGCCTCCGCCGATGTAGAGAGTGTCGTAGCTGAAGAGCAGCTCGAGGCTCCGGATGGCTTTGAGCAGCCTCCCGTTCCATTTCTTCTTTCCAGCTTTCTTCAGGGCCTTGGCACCCAGCTCCTCCTCGTACGTCTTTCTTCGCCACCCGGCGTGGTGCCCGAGCTGGACGTTGGGGATGAGAAGCCCGTCCCGGAAGAGCGAAGACCCGAAGCCGGTGCCGAGCGTGATCACGAGCTCCGTGCCTTTGCCGCGTACGACCCCGAGCCCCTGGACGTCGGCGTCGTTGCAGGCGCGCACGGGCTTGCCGAGCGACTTCGTCAACGCGCCGTCGAGGTCGAATCCGATCCAGCTCTTGCCGAGGTTCCACGCCGTTTCGGTCACGCCCTTGCGCACGACGCCGGGAAACCCCACCGAGACCCGGTCGAACTCCCCCTGTTTTTGGGCGAGACCGGCGATTGCCGCGAGGACGGCTTTTGTCGTAGCCGGTTGCGGCGTGTCCACCTTCAGCCGTTCGGTGACGGGCTTGCCGGCGCCGTCCAGAACGATGGTCTTGATCCCGGTGCCGCCAATGTCGATGCAGAGCGTCCGCTTGTCGGCGTCCATGGCGTCCTATCCCCCGGCGGGCTTTTCGACGTGCCCGCCGAACTGGTAGCGCATCGCCGAGAGGACCTTGTTCTGGAAGTCCGCATCGCCGCGCGAGCTGAAGCGTTCGTAAGAGCGCGGCGGTCAGGACCTCGGCGGGAGTGCCCTCGTCGATCGCGGCCATGATGGTCCAGCGCCCCTCGCCCGAGTCCGAGACACGGCCCGAGAACTTCTTCAGGTCCGGCGACTCGAGCAAGCGCGATCGCCGTGAGATCCAGGAGCCAGGAGGCGATGACGCTGCCGCGGCGCCAGACCTCGGTGATGTCCGTGAGGTTCAGGTCGTACTGGTAGTGCTCCGGGTTGCGCAGCGGCGTCGTCTCGGCGTCGACTTCGCGCCCGCTCTTGCCGACGTTGGCGCGCTTGAGGATGTTCAGGCCCTCGGCGTAGGCGGCCATGATGCCGTACTCGATCCCGTTGTGAACCATCTTGACGAAATGGCCCGCGCCGGAAGGGCCGCAGTGCAGGTAGCCGTCCTCGGCCGTGCTCGTGGCCCCGGTCGCCTTCTCCCTGCCGGGCGTGCGGTCTATCGAGCCGCGTCCCGGCGCGATCGTCTGGAAGATCGGGTCGAGGCGCTTCACGGCATCGGTGTCGCCGCCGATCATCATGCAGTAGCCCCGCTCGAGGCCCCAGACACCCCCCGACGTGCCCACGTCCACGTAGTGGACCCCCTTCGAGCGCAGCTCGTTTTGCCGGCGGATGTCGTCGATGTAGTAGGAGTTGCCGCCGTCGATGAGGACGTCCTCCTTCTGCATCAGCGGAGTCAGATCCTTGAGCGCGCTGTCGACGGCAGCGGCCGGCACCATCAGCCAGATGGCGCGTGGCGGTTTGAGCTTCGCGACGAAATCGTCGAGCGACGAAGCGCCGGTGGCGCCCTCGCCGGCGAGCTGTTTGACCGTGTCGGCGCTGCGGTCGTAGACGACGCAGGTGTGGCCGTTCTTCATGAGGCGCCGAACCATGTTGGCGCCCATACGCCCGAGCCCGATCATTCCGAGTTGCATCGCCGCCTCCTTCCGATAAGGTCGCCGGAAGGCGAATTCTTTCACAGCGGCTTGATCCGCAAGATTTGCGTGAGAGGATCGGCCTGAACGAGGCGCGTGCGAAACGGGAGGCGGCATGAAGAAGTGGGTTTTCTCGTTTGCAGCAGGGGTCGTTCTGGCGGGGCTCGCCGGGTGCGCGACGGCCCCGACGATCAAGACCGGCTGGGACAAGCAGGTCGATTTCGGCAAGTACCACACGTGGACCTGGCAGTCCGACGGCTCGATCCGGGACAAGGTGTGGGCCAAGCGCTGTCAGGACGTGCTGTCCGACACGCTCGATACGAAGAAACTGGCGCAGGTCAGCCAGAGCCCGGACCTCTGGGCCGTCGTGCACGCGCGCCTCACCGCCGACACGGTGGTGGTCCCTTACAGTTCGACCTGGGGCTACGGCATGGCGCCCTGGGGCTATGACGACTCCTTCACGGAACAGATCCCGGTGGGCACGATGATTCTCGACCTCGTGGACGTCCAGAAGAAGGAGGTCGTATGGCGGGGCAGGGCCAAAGGCGTGATCCAGTCGGACAAGACCAACGAGGAGCGCGAGCAGAACCTCCGGAAGATCTTCGCGGAGATGTTCGCCGCGTATCCGCCGCCGGCCCCGGGAGCCGCCTCATGAGCCGCGCCGCGCTTCGTCTCGGGCTCGTCGCGGTGATCGCCGTCTGGGCGCTGCCGGCTGCGGCGCAGAACACCCGCGGCTCCTTCGAGCTGACGGGCATCGGGGGAGGCTACTTCGGCCGGCAGGTTTTCCTCGGCGGCCAGACGAAGGTCAGCGCTTCGACAGCTTTCGAGTACGGCGCTCACTTCGGTTACAACCTGACCGAGGACATCGGTTTCGAGGCCGCCTGGACGCGCGCGAAGCCCGATCTCAACGCGTCACCCGCAAGCGGGGTCGGGGTCCCCGTCCGGATCGGCACCCTGACGTCCGATTCCTACCAGATCAACAGCCTCTTCTACGTGGGAGAGAGCTACGCCAGCTTCTACGTGATCCTGGGTGTCGGCGCCACGACGTTTTCCCCGGAGATCTTCGGCGCCTCCGCAAATTCCTCGACGCGCATCAGCTTCGGCGCGGGCATGGGCGGCAAGTTCTGGTTGGGCCGCACCCTCGGCCTGCGGGTCGAAGGAAAGTGGAACTGGGCGGCAACCAACGTGACGACCAACGCCGGCATCTGGTGCGATTCAGCTGGGGTCTGCTACGCGTTTTCCACGAATTTCTACAACTACCCGGAGCTGTCGGGCGGCATCGTGTTCCGCTTCTGAGGGCTGAATGACGGGGTCGAAGGTCGTTTTTCTCTTCGACGTCGACAACACGCTGCTCGACAACGACCGCGTCACGGCCGACCTGAAGCGCCACCTCGAGGCGCAGGTCGGGCCGGAGCGCGCCGGGCGCTACTGGGCCATCTTCGAGGAGCTGCGCTCGGAGCTCGGCTACGCCGACTACCTGGGCGCGCTCCAGCGCTACCGCGTCGAGCATCCGCGCGACCCGAACCTGCTGACCGTGTCGCGCTTCCTCGTGAACTATCCCTTCGCCAACCGCCTCTATCCGAACTCGCTCGACGTCATCGAGCGCGTCAAGGCGTGGGGACCGGCCGTCATCCTCTCGGACGGCGACGTCGTCTTCCAGCCGCGCAAGGTGGACCGTTCGGGCCTCTTCGAGGCCGTGGACGGCAACGTGCTCATCTACGTCCACAAGGAGAAGGAGCTGGACGACGTGGCCGCACGCTTTCCCGCCGAGCACTACGTCCTCGTGGACGACAAGCTGCGCATCCTCGCCGCCGTGAAGGAGGCCTGGGGGTCTCGCGTCACCACCGTCTTCCCCCGGCAAGGCCACTACGCCCTCGATCCCCAGGTCCTCGCGAAGTACCCGCCGGCCGACATCGCGATCGACCGGATCGGCGGCCTGCTCGACTACGACCTGCCCGCCTTGCTCCTGGAACACCCGTCGCGCTGCGTGAATGATTGGCCTATGATCCGTCTTTGCGCTCTTTGATTCCACTCTCGAGGTGAACCATGAAAGCAACTCAGAAACTGCAGGACCTGGGCCAGAGCCTCTGGCTCGACAACATCACGCGCGACCTGCTGGAGAACGGCACGCTCCGGCGCTACATCGACGAGATGTCGGTGACCGGGCTCACGTCGAACCCGACGATCTTCAATCAGGCGATCCAGAACAGCTCGGCCTACGACGCCGGCATTCGCGAGAAGCTCGCGCAAGGGCAAGTCCGGCGAGGCGCTCTTCTTCGAGCTGGCCATCGAGGACCTCACCCGGGCCGCCGACCTCTTCCGGCCCGTCCACGACCGGACGAACACGCTGGACGGGTGGGTGTCGCTGGAGGTGTCGCCGCTCCTGGCCTACGACACGAAGAGCACGCTCAACGCGGCCAAGAACCTGCACGCCCAGGCCGGCCGGCCGAACCTCTTCATCAAGATCCCCGGCACGAAGGAAGGCTTGCCTGCCATCGAGGAGTCGATCTTCGCCGGCGTGCCGATCAACGTGACGCTGCTCTTCTCCCGCGAGCAGTACGTCGCCGCTGCCGAGGCATACCTGCGCGGCATCGAGCGCCGCATCGCCGCGGGCTTGAACCCCAAGGTCGACTCGGTCGCCTCGGTCTTCGTCAGCCGCTGGGACGGGGCCGTCGCGAGCAAGGTGCCCGAAGCGCTCCGCAACAAGCTCGGCATCGCCATCGCGCAGCGCACCTACAAGGCGTACCGCGCCCTGCTCGGCTCGTCTCGCTGGCAGCGCGTCTACAACTTCGGCGCGCGCCCCCAGCGCCTCCTCTGGGCCAGCACGGGAACCAAGGACCCGAAGGCCTCCGACCTGCTGTACATCGAGGCGCTCGCCGCGCCTTTCACCGTGAACACGATGCCCGAGAACACCCTGAAGGCCCTCGCCGACCACGGCGAGATCGGCGCCACCCTGTCGGCGGACGGCGGCGACTGCGAGGACGTGCTGGCGCAATTCGGCAAGGCCGGCATCGACGTCGATGCCGTCGCGGCCCAGCTCCAGGAGGATGGGGCGAAGGCGTTCGTCAAGTCCTGGAACGAGCTCCTGGGGGTCATCGCCTCCAAGAGCGCAGCCCTCGAGAAGGCCAGCTAGCTCCCGACAAGATGAGCAGAGACATGCCGATCCCGTCGCTCACCGCGCGGCCTGCCTGGAAGGCCCTCGAAGCCCACTACCGAAAGGTGCGGGACCTGCACCTGCGCCAGCTCTTCGCGGACGATCCCGGGCGCGGCGAGCGCCTGACCGCCGAGGCCGTTGGCCTCTTCCTCGACTACTCGAAGAACCGAATCACCGACGAGACGCTGAAGCTCCTCCTGCAGCTCGCCGAGGAATCCGGCCTGAGGGCCCGGATCGACGCGATGTTCCGGGGCGAGAAGATCAACATCACCGAGAACCGGGCCGTCCTGCACGTCGCCCTGCGCGCGCCCCGGGGAGCGTCCATCCTCGTCGACGGCGTGAACGTGGTGCCCGAGGTCCACGCCGTGCTCGACAAGATGTCGGACTTCGCCAACCGCGTCCGGAGCGGCGCCTGGAAGGGCCACACGGGCAAGCCCATCCGCAACGTCGTCAACATCGGCATCGGCGGCTCCGACCTCGGTCCGGTGATGGCCTACGAGGCGCTCAAGCACTACAGCGAGCGCTCGATGACGTTCCGATTCGTGTCCAACGTGGATGGCAACGACTTCGCGGAAGCCGTCCGCGACCTCGATCCGGCGGAGACGCTCTTCATCGTTTCCTCGAAGACCTTCACGACGCTCGAGACCATGACCAACGCCGCGACGGCGCGCGACTGGGCCCTCCGCGGCCTCGGCGGGGACGTCAAAGCGGTCGCGAAGCATTTCGTCGCGGTCTCGACCAACGCCGAGAAGGTGTCGGCGTTCGGCATCGACACCGCCAACATGTTCGGCTTCTGGGACTGGGTCGGCGGCCGCTACTCGATGGACTCGGCGATCGGCCTCTCGACGATGCTCGCGATCGGCCCGGACAACTTCCGCGCGATGCTCGACGGCTTCCACCAGATGGACGAGCACTTCCGGACGGCTCCTTTCGAGCGCAACCTGCCGGTGCTGATGGGACTGCTGACGCTCTGGTACGCCGACTTCTTCGGCGCGCAGACGGTCGCCGTCCTGCCGTACGAGCAGTACCTGAAGCGGTTCCCGGCCTACCTGCAGCAGCTCACGATGGAGTCGAACGGCAAGCACGTCACGCTCGACGGGGCGCCCGTTGGCGTCGACACCGCGCCCGTCTACTGGGGCGAGCCGGGGACCAACGGCCAGCACTCCTTCTACCAGCTCATCCACCAGGGGACGCGGCTGATCCCCTGCGACTTCATCGCCTTCGTCGAGACGTTGAACCCTCTGGGCCGCCACCACGACATCCTCATGGCGAACGTCCTGGCCCAGAGCGAGGCGCTGGCGTTCGGCAAGACGGCCGAGCAGGTGAAGCAAGAAGGCACGCCGGACTGGCTCGTGCCGCATCGCGTCTTCGAAGGCAACCGGCCGACGAACACGATTCTCGCCCAAAGCCTCACGCCGGAGAGCTTGGGCAAGCTCGTCGCCCTCTACGAGCACAGCGTCTTCACGCAGGGCACGATCTGGTCGATCGACTCCTTCGACCAGTGGGGCGTCGAGCTGGGCAAGGTCCTGGCCCAGCGGATCATCCCCGAGCTCGAGGGCGCAGGAGAACCGAAGCTCCAACACGACAGCTCGACCAACGCCCTGATCCGCCGCTATCGCAAGCTCAAGCAGAGCTAGCTGTGTTCTCTCGACACGTTGTTCCTCATCGAGGCGCCCCGGCAGACGGGCCGCCTCCCTCGGAGGCACGCTCGGGTCAGGCTGCGAAAGGAAGCGTGGACCCTCGCTCGTCGCTCGGTCGCAGCTTTCTCAAGGCTCAAGAGACTCTGTGCCTTGCTCCCTCGCTCAGTCCTCCTCCGGAAGGCGGCCCGCCCGCCGGGGCTCAGACCCAGGCTTTACGGCGAAAGAGCAGGGCCGCAGGGGTGGCGGGGGCGGAGGCCCCCGTCGATGTATCGCAGGCCGGTATTCCGGCCGAGAAACACCGACGGGGTCGCACCCGCCAGGACCCCGAAGGCCCGTCTTGGCCGCCATCCGGCAGATGAAGATCGAGGTCCTGGCCGATGCCGATGCGGTTGCCCGAAAAGCAGCGGCTTACATCGCCGGCGAGGCCCGGTCCGCCGTTGCGGCGCGGGGTCGCTTCGTCATGGCCGTGAGCGGCGGGCGAACTCCCTGGGTGATGCTGCGCGCGCTGGCGGCCGAGGACGTTCCCTGGAAGGGCGTGCACGTGGTGCAGGTGGACGAGCGCGTGGCGCCCGCGGGAGGCCCGGACCGCAATCTCACGCGGCTGCGCGAGAGCCTGCTCGGGCACGCCCCGCTGCCTCCCGAGCAAATCCATGCGATGCCCGTGGAATCGGATGACCTCGATGCCGCGGCCAGGCAGTACGCCCGGACCCTCGAGAGCATCACCGGCTCCCCACCGGTGCTCGATCTGGTACACCTCGGCCTCGGACCCGACGGGCACACGGCCTCTCTGGTTCCGGGAGATCCTGTTCTTGCCGTCGCCGACCGGGACGTGGCGTCAACCGGCGTCTACATGGGAAGGCGCCGCATGACCTTGACGTATCCGGTGCTCGATCGCGCCCGCCGCGTTCTGTGGCTGGTGACAGGGAGCGAGAAGGCTGAGATGCTCCCGCGGCTCACCGCGGCCGACCCGACCATTCCTGCCGGAAAGGTGCGGCAGGAGGAGGCCCTGGTGCTTGCCGACCGCTCCGCGGCGAAGCAGCCGGGAACGGTCTGAAGTTCTTCTCCGGCGCTCGGCCCGTCCGACTCGCCGGGGCGGCCCGGAACGCCCTGGCCGGCGTGACGCTCGCGGCGATGAACGTCCCGCAGGCGCTCGGCTACACGCGGATTGCCGCCATGCCGATCGTGACCGGGCTCTACACGCTCCTGTTGCCGCTGGTCGCGTTCGCGGCGCTCGGCTCTTCGCGCTACCTGGTCGTGTCGGCAGACTCGGCGACGGCGGCCATCCTGGCGGGCGGGGTGCTTCAGCTGGCTCCCGCGTCGACCGGGCGCTACGTGGCGTTGGCGGGTTGCGTCGCGTTACTGACGGCCGGTTTCCTGCTGCTCGCCCGGCTGTTGAAGATCGGTTTCTTTGCCGACTTCCTCTCGCAGACGGTGCTCGTCGGATTCCTCACCGGCGTCGGGTTCCAGGTCGGCATCGCAGTCCTCGGCGGGATGCTGGGCATACCCGTCTCGAGCCGCCGGACGCTCGACCAGCTCGTCGAGGTGGCGAGCGGTTTGCCGCGGGCGCACGCGGCGACGGTCTGCGTCTCGGCGGCGGTTGTGGTGGTCATCCTCCTGTTCCGACGGTTCGCGCCGCGTATGCCCGGCCCCTTCTTTGCCGTCGCGGGCGCCGTGGCGGCGAGCGCCGCATTCGATTTCTCCGGCCGCGGGATTGCCGTCATCGGAAGGGTGGCGAGCGGCCTGCCGCGGATCGCCCTGCCCGAGGTGAGTTGGGCGGATCTCCTGGCGCTCCTTCCGGTGGCGGGCTCCTGTTTTCTCATGATCGTGACGCAGAGCGCCGCGGTCGCCCGCGCCTACGCCTCGCGCCACCGCGAGTCGCTCGACGAAGATGCGGATCTTCTCGGCCTGTCGGCGGCCAACGCGGCCGCGGCGCTCACGGGGACGTTCGTCGTCAACGGCAGCCCGACGCAGACCGCGATGGTCGAACGGTCCGGCGGAAGAAGCCAGCTCGCACAGGTCGTGACGGCCGGGGTCGTCGTATTCGTGCTCCTCTTCCTGACGGGCCCGCTGCAGTACCTTCCGCAGTGCGTTCTCGGCGCGATCGTCTTCACGATCGCCGTCGGGCTCATCGACCTCAAAGGCCTTCGCCACATCCTGAGCGAGAGCCCCGGCGAGTTCCAGCTGGCCCTGTTGACCGCGGCCGTCGTCGTCGGTGTCGGCGTCGAGCAGGGGATCCTGCTGGCGATGGTGCTTTCGCTGCTGCGGCACGTCCGCCACAGCTACCAGCCCCACACGGCGGTCCTGGTCCAGGACGGCGCGGGGCACTGGCGGCCGACGGCGGCCGTTCCGGGCGCTCAGACCCTTCCGAGCCTCATCGTCATCCAGTTCGGCGCAGACCTCTTCTATGCCAACGCGGGCCGCTTCGCGGAAGTCGTGCGCGGGCTCGTCGCCGGAGCGCCCGCGCCTGTGCGATGGCTGATCGTGGATGCCGGAGCGATCACGAGTGTCGACTACTCGGCGGCGCGCACCCTCCGAACCCTCGACGAAGATCTCGTCCGCGAGGGCGTCGCGCCTGGTGATCGTTCACGCCCCCGATTCCCTGCGAGCCGACCTCGACCGCCACCTCCTCACCGATGTCATCGGCGCCGACCACATCTTCGACACCCTGCGCGAGGCGCTCGAGGCGATCCGCGGCGGTTCGTGCCTTGCCCGGGCAGGGCCGGTCCGCTGATGCGACTGCATCAGGTGCGCGGCCAGCAGATATGGGATTCGTATACCGATGGAGATTCAGTTTCCCGGAGGAATGCGGGTCGATGCCCTCCACGAGGGCTTCTGGATCCGGACCGATCAGCCGGTCGCCCAGGGCGGCGGCAGCTCGGCGCCATCGCCGTTTGATCTTTTTCTTGCGTCGATCGGCACGTGCGCCGGCTTCTACGTGCTCCGCTTCTTCCAGCAGCGCCACCTCGACACCGCCGGCCTGACCCTGTCGGTGACGACTCGCCGGGATCCCGAGCGCAAGCTCGTTTCCGGCATTCGGATCGAGGTCGTCCTGCCGGAGAGCTTCCCCGAGAAGTACCGGGAGGCGGTGCTCCGAGCTGTCGAGCAATGCTCCGTGAAGCGCCACCTCGCGGCGCCGCCGGAGATCGAAGTCGTCGCGGTCTCCGCGTGCGAGGCCGTCGAGATGGCTGCCGTTCCGTAGCGAGCCCGGCTCCCGCCATCGTCCGGGGCTTCCGTGAGTAGAATGCCCGACGTGCCGCACGAACGCTCCTCTCCGACGTCGTTCGCTTCGTGAGCGATCTCTTCGGGAAGTGGTCCCGGGAACCACTCCTTCACTTTCTCCTCATCGGCGCGGCCCTCTTTGCCCTGTCCCGCTGGACGAGCGGCCCGTCTGCGGAGTCGCGCCGGATCGTCGTGACCCGCGCGAGGATCGAGCAGCTCGCGACGGGCTTCGAGCGCACGTGGCCAGGATTCAGCCGATGAGGCCACACAGGAAAGGCCTGGTGGCTCGCCCTGGCCATCCTCCTGGCGGCGCCATCGATCGCGAGTGCGCACCCGCAATCGGGTGCGGCCGGCGGTTTTCTCTCGGGCTTCTCCCATCCGATCTCCGGCTGGGACCACATCCTCGCCATGGTCGCCGTCGGGCTCTGGGGCGCCCAGCTCGGCGCGCCCGGCGATGTGGCTGTTGCCGGTCACGTTCCCGATGGTCATGGCCCTCGGCGGCACGATGGGGCTTCTCGGCATTCCCGCTGCCCGGAGTCGAGCTCGGCATCGCCGTGTCGGCCATCGTACTCGGCACGATGGTTCTGCTCGAGGCGCGCCCGCGCCTCATCGTCGCGGCGGTCATCGTCGGCGTCTTCGCCATCTTCCACGGCCACGCGCACGGCACCGAGCTGCCCCCGGGCCAGGACGGGCTGCTCTACAGCCTCGGGTTCGTCGTCGCCACCGGCTGCCTGCACGGTGTGGGTATCGCCATCGGCACGGTCCACCCTGGAAGGGCGGGCGCATCGCGATCCGGCTCGCCGGCGGTTTCGTGGCGCTCGCCGGAATCTACTTTCTCTCGCGGGTGCTGGCGTGAGCCGCGCAAAGAAGATTTCGGCGGCCGCGGCATTCCTGTTGCTTCTTTCGAGCCGGCCTGCGGAAGCGCACCTCGTCACCACGGGTCTCGGTCCCTTCTACGACGGCGCCGCTCACCTCGCGAAGTCTCCGGGCGACCTGGCGCTCGTCGTCGCCCTGACGCTGCTCGCGGCCATGCGCGGCGCCTCTTTCGGGCGAATGATTCTCGCCCTGCTTCCG
Organism: uncultured Acidobacteriota bacterium; assembly: GCA_963739435.1. Taxonomy (GTDB): domain Bacteria; phylum Acidobacteriota; class Thermoanaerobaculia; order UBA5066; family Gp7-AA6; genus CAVUAN01. The sequence continues at coordinate 105,447 of CAVUAN010000016.1, read as the reverse complement.
GTCGCGTGGCTTGCCGGAGGCTCTGCCGGCCTGTTTCTCCCGACCGCGGCCAGCCTCGAGTGGGTCGTGGCGCTGTGCTTTCTTTTCGTGGGAGCTCTCGTGGCGGCCGACCGGCAGCTGTCGCTTCGGGCCGTCGCCGCGATCTGCGCCGTCATCGGCGCGTTCCAGGGTTACCTGACCGGCTCCGCGTTCGCGCGCAGCGCCGTCCCCCGGCCTGCAGCTCCTGGGAAGCGTCGCGGCCCTCCTCATCGTCGTGACTCTCGTCGCCGGCCTCGTCGTGTCGCTCAAGGTCTTCTGGGCGCGGATCGCCATCCGGGTGCTCGGCAGTTGGATCGCGGCAACCGGCCTGCTCATGCTCGGCTGGACCCTGCGCCGCCCGCAGTAGCGCAGAAACAACCCATGTCGAGACCCACCTTCGGGGCTTTCCGATCGCAGCGATTCTCGCGCTGTCGCTGGCGGCGTGCGGGCGCTCGCACGAGCCTTCGGCGGCTGCCCCGGCGCCGACGAAGGCGGCTCCGCCCCCTGCTACGGCCGCGACCTTCGTGGGCGGGCAGGTTTGCGAGAAATGTCACGCCGAGGAGGCCAAACGCTGGAAGGGCTCGCACCACGACCTTGCGATGCAGAAGGCCGATGAGACGACCGTGCTCGGCAACTTCCAGAATGCCTCGTTCACGCACTTCTGGCGTCACGTCCACTTTCTTCAAGCGCGACGGCAAGTTCTACGCGCGCACGGACGGTCCGGACGGGAAGCTCCAGGAGTACCCGATCGCCTACACCTTCGGCGTCTACCCGCTCCAGCAGTACCTGATCGCCTTTCCGGGCGGGCGCTACCAGGCGCTCAATGTCTGCTGGGACACGCGGCCGGCGAAGGAGGGCGGGCAGCGCTGGTTCCATCTCTATCCGAAGGAGGAGGTGCCCCACTCCGACCCCCTGCACTGGACGGGTCCCTACCAGAACTGGAACTTCATGTGCGCCGAGTGCCACTCGACGAACGTGAAGAAGGGCTTCCAGCCGGGAGAAAACCGCTACGAGACGACGTTCTCGGAGCTCAACGTCTCCTGCGAAGCCTGCCACGGCCCGGGCTCGGCGCACGCCGCCTGGGGCGAAGCCGTCCATGCGGGGAAAGGCGAAGGCGGACGACGCCGAGAAGGGAATGGCTGTCGTGCTGGGAGAGTCGCCCAAAGCGTCCTGGGTCTTCGACCCGAAAACGGGCATCGCAGGCCGCAGCGTGCCGCGCAAGGCGCACGTCGAGATCGAAACATGCGGGCGCTGCCACTCGCGGCGCTCGGTCGTCGCCGCCGAGTACACGTACGGGAAGCCTCTGGCCGACACGCACCGGCCGGCGTTTCTCGAGGCGGGGCTGTACCGCGCCGACGGGCAGATCGAGGACGAGGTGTACGAGTACGGGTCCTTCCTGCAGAGCTTGATGTACGCAAACGGTGTCACGTGCTCGGACTGCCACAACCCGCACGATCTGAAAATCCCCGTGTCGGCCGACCGCGTCTGCGCCGCCTGTCATGCTCCCCAGAAATTCGAAACGCCGCTGCACCACTTCCACAAGGTAGGGTCGAAAGGATCGAGCTGCGTGTCCTGCCACATGCCGACGCGCAACTACATGGTGGTCCACGCCCGCCACGATCACAGCTTCCGGGTCCCGAGGCCCGACCTCACGATCTCGATCGGCACGCCCAATGCCTGCACCGGATGTCACGCCAACCGCTCGGCGGAATGGGCGTCCGAGGCGGCGCTCAAGTGGTGGGGCGACAAGCGCCGGAAGCAGCCTCACTACGGCGAGGCCATCGCGGCCGGCGGAGAGGTGAAGTCCGGCGCCGGTGCGAAGCTGGCCGAGCTCGCCGGCGACACGAGCAGGCCCGCCATCGTTCGCGGGACGGCCCTCACCCTTTTGGGAGGCGAGAACGGCTCCGCTCCGAAAGAGCTCCTCGGGAGCGCCGTGCACGACGCCGATCCCTACGTCCGCCGCGGAGCGATTGCCGCCGCGGAGTCCGTCGAGCCGGCCGAGAAAGTTGCGCTGCTCGCGTCGCTTCTCGGCGATCCCATCCGGACCGTCCGGATCGACGCGGCGCGAGCGCTGGTCTCCGCGCCGAAAAATCTGATGACCTCCTCGGACCGCGCCGCCTTCGACCTGGCGCTCCAGGAGTACCTGGCGACGCAGCAGATCGACACCGATCGGGCGGAAGCCCACGTGAACCTCGCCGCCCTGATGGTCGAGCAGGGGAACATGGCTGGCGCCGAGGCTGAGTACAAGACGGCCATCAAGCTCATGCCGGCTTTCGGCGGGGCCTACGTCAACCTGGCCGATCTCTACCGCCTCCAGGCGCGGGACGTCGAGGGGGAGAAGGTCCTTCGGCATGGAATCGCGGTGAGTCCGGCAGACGCGGGTATTCACCATTCGCTCGGCCTGGCGCTCGTCCGCATGAAGAGGCTGCCGGAAGCTCTGCCGGAGTTCCAGCGGGCAGCCGAGCTCGCTCCCCGCGAACCCCGTTATGCCTACGTCTATGGGATGGCGCTGGAGGCCAGCGGCGACTCGAAGGCGGCGGTGCGCGTGCTTCTGGCCGCGTCCGCGCGCCACCCGGGCAGCCGGAGCATCCTCGAAGCGCTGGTCACGGTGAGCGTGAAGTCAGGAGACGCCCCGACCGCCAACGCCTCGATCCGGAAGCTCGAAGCCCTCGCTCCCGGAGATCCGCGCACCAAGGCCCTCCTGCAGAGCCTCGTGTCGCAACAGAAGCAGCAACAATAGCGAGCCGGGCCTTCGGGGTCCTGTCGCCGTCCACCTCGCCTCCGTGCTCGCGCCTTCGGCGCTGCGCGCGGCGGCAAGGTCTTCGTACGGCGCCACCCCTACGGCCCTCCCTTCTCGGCACCACCTCAGCCCGGTTTGAGGATGTCGCGGAGGCCGCTGGCGAGGAGCTTTTGACGGTCGGCGGTGCCGAAGATCTGGATGAGCCGTCCGACGAGGCCGGTCCACCCGGTCTGGTGCGAGGCGCCGAGGCCGGCGCCGTTGTCGCCATGGAAGTACTCGTAGAAGAGGATGAGATCCTTCCAGTTTGGGTCCGTCTGGAAGGTTTCGGCGGCGCCGTAGACCGGGCGTCGGCCGCTCGAGTCGCGCAGGAAGATCTTCGTCATGCGGCCCCCGATCTCTTTGGCGACCTCGAACAGGTTCATCATTCGGCCGGACCCGGTCGGGCACTCAATCTGGAAGTCGTCGCCGTAGAAGGTGTCGTACTGGAGGAGTGCGCGGATCAGCAGGGTGTTGATAGGGAACCAGACGGGCCCCCGCCAGTTCGAGTTCCCGCCAAAGAGGCCCGAGGCTGATTCCGCCGGTTCGTACTCCACGCGCCACAACTGGCTGTCCACGGCCAACTCGTAGGGTTTGTCGCGGTGGTGCTTCGAGATCGAGCGGATGCCGTAGGGGCCCAAAAACTCGTTCTCGTCGAGCATCCGCGAAAGGACCCTGCGCAGCTTGTCTTCGCCCATGACGGCGAGAAGCCTGCGGCCATTGACTCCCTTGCGGTCCGGCGGCGCGACGGTCGATGCGACATCGGGGTGGCGCGTCAGGAACGTTTTGACCCGCTCGACGAATCGCGGTCCGGTCTTCGCGACGGCAGGGTCGAAGACTGTCGCCGCGCAGAGGGGCAGGAGACCCACGAGGGAGCGGACCTTCAAGCGCATGGCGTGGCCATCGGGCAACCGCAGGAGGTCGTAGAAAAAGCCGTCTTCCTCGTCCCACATCTCGTCGTGGTGGTGGCCCGGGCTGTCCATGGCCGACGCGATCCAGAAGAAGTGCTCGACGAACTTGACGGCCATGTCCTCGTAGTTTGGCCCTTCCGGCGCGAGCTCGAGAGCGATCTCGAGCATGTTCTGCGAGAAGAGGGCCATCCAGGCCGTGCCGTCGGCCTGTTCGAGGCGGCCTCCCGTGGGCAGCGGCGCGCTCCGGTCGAAGACGCCGATGTTGTCGAGGCCGAGGAACCCTCCCTCGAACACGTTTTTGCCCGTGGGGTCTTTGCGGTTGACCCACCAGGTGAAGTTGACGAGCAGCTTCTGGAACGCTCTTTTCAGAAACTCAAGATCGCCCTTCCCACGCTCCTGCTTCTCCATGAGGTAGACGAAGAGCGTCGCCCAGGCGTGGACGGGAGGATTCACGTCCGAGAAATTCCACTCGTAGGCCGGCATCTGGCCGGAGGGGTGCAGGTAGAGCTCGCGCAGCATCAGGTCGAGCTGCTGCTTGGCGAGGTCGATGTCCACGGCGGAGAGCGCGACGGCGTGGAACGCGAGGTCCCAGGCGGCATACCAAGGGTACTCCCACTTGTCGGGCATCGATATGACGTCGTCGTTCAGCATGTGGAACCAGGAGCGGTTGCGGACCTGCTCGCGCCCGTGGCCCGCTTTCGGTCCGGCGCCGTGCTCTTCGAGCCAGCGGTCGAGGTCGAAGAAGTAGTGCTGCTTGCTCCAAAGCATACCGGCCATGGACTGGCGCAGGATGCTCGCGGCGTCGCGGCCCGTGCCCGGGGGTGTGACGGCGGCGTAGAACTCGTCGGACTCGCGCTGCCGCTGAGAAAGGACCTCCTCGAAGCGAGCGCTGAAAGGATGGCGGTCGGACGGCTCGCGGGCACGTCTCGATGCCGACGGCCCGACGTTGGTCAGGCGCAGCCGCAGCTCTGCCATCTCGCCGGGGCCGATCACGAGCCGGTGGTGCGCGGCCGCCTTCGTACCCGTCCGCTCGGGGTTCACGGCCCCGGCCTTCCCCTTCACGATGAGCTCGTGGATGCCGTCCTTCACGAAGGGCGTTGGGTTGGGAGACCCGAAGAGCCTCTCGCAATTCGTCTCGTTCTCTGTAAAGAGGAGCTCGTGGCCCTCCTCGACGTAGAGGCACCGCTCTCCCAGCTCCGGGTGCGAGGCCAGGATGACGCTCGTGCCGTTCGGGCCGGCTCCCGCCCGGAGACTCGGCTTGGGTGCGGCTTCGCTCCACGACCAGGTGTTGCGGAACCAGAGCGTCGGAAGGACGTGCAGGGGCGCCGCCTCGGGCCCCCGGTTGATCGCCGTGATCCGGATCAGGATGTCCTCGGGCGTTGCCTTGGCGTACTCGACGAAGACGTCGAAGTAGCGGCTGCCCTCGAAGACACCGGTGTCCAGGAGCTCGTATTCGAGCTCGTGCGGGCCGCGGCGGCGATTGGTCTGGACGATGTCGTTGTACGGAAACGGCCTCTGCGGGTACTTGTAGAGCCACTTGTTGTAGGAGTGCGTTGGCGTGGCATCCAGGTAGAAGTAGTACTCCTTGACGTCTTCGCCGTGGTTGCCCTCGGCGTTGGTGAGGCCGAAGAGGCGCTCTTTCAGGATCGGGTCGGCGCCGTTCCAGAGCGCCAGCGCGAAGCAGAGCCGGCTCTTCTCGTCCGAAAAGCCCGCGAGGCCGTCCTCGCCCCACCGGTACACGCGCGAGCGGGCGTGGTCGTGGGGGAAGTACTCCCACGCGTTCCCGAACTCGCTGTAGTCCTCGCGGACCGTGCCCCACTGGCGCTCGGAGAGGTAGGGCCCCCACTTGCGCCACGGGACACCCTTCTCCCGCGCCTCTTCGAGTCGACGGTGCTCTTGGCTGGCGAAAGCCATTCGGTTGCGTTTTAGCCTAGCACGCGGTCTCGTGCGGGGAACTACGGCCAGAGGTCGAGGAGTTGCCGGGCAAGGAGGATGGGCTCGCCGCCGTTGCGGTTGGTCAGGACGATCACGGTCGTCGCGTCGTCTGCGCGGTGGAGAATGGCGTTGCGGAAGCCCATCGTCGAGCCCGTGTGCCAGACGACGCCGCGGCCGCCCTGCTCGCCGACGAACCAGCCGTAGCCGTAACGGCCGCGCGAGGCTCCTTCGAGAGCGCCGTCGATCTGCGGATCAAACGCGGTCTTCGGGTCGAAGGCGAGCTTCAGACGGCCCGTCAGGGCCCGGCTCCAGAGGAAGAGGTCCTGCGCCGAGGCGTACACGCCTCCGTCGCCCATGACGGCGGAGGTCTGGCTCTGGTCCGTGCGGGCGAATCCAGCGCCCTGTTGCGAGTAGCCGAAGGCGCGGTGCGGCACGGCGGCCGAAGGATTCGGGTCCGTCGGGACGAGAGCGGTCATGCCGAGCGGCCGGAAGATGTTGGCCTGAAGGAAAGCAGGGAAGCTCTGGCCCGAGACCTTCTCGACGATGAGGGCGAGGAGCGCATAGCCTGTGTTGCTGTATTGGAACTTCGAACCGGAGGGGAAGATCAGGCCCTTGCCGGACGCCAGGAGCATCAGGGCATCGCGGTCGGAGACCTGGGTCGTGCGGTCCTTCGGGATCAGGTCCTCGTAGTCGGGCAGGCCCGAGCTGTGCGTGAGCAGTTGTTTGAGCGTGACCTCCCGCGCGTAGGCCGGCAGCTCCGGCAGGTACTTTGCGGCCTTGTCGTCGAGCTTGAGCTTGCCCCTGGCCTCGAGGATCAGAATCGCGGCTGCCGTGAACTGCTTCGTCACGGACGCCAGCCGAAATTTCGTATCCCGGTCAACGGGCGTTTTCTCCTCGAGATTCGCGAGGCCGAACGCCTTGGAATAGAGCACCCCGTCCCGCCGCACGACCAGCACCGAAGCCCCCGGCACTCCCGCTGCCGCATAGTCGGCAAAGATCGCGTCGGAAGGAGCTTCGGGCCCGGACGGCGCCGCGCCGAGCAGCGCCAGCAGTACGAGCCAGGTCATCACGCTCCCATTATGACGAAGACGAGCGCCCGCCGTTGTATCGTCCCCTTCGTGAGCGCGAGCGGGCCGGTGGAAATCCTGGATGCGCGCGTGCGGGCATCGATCGAGACGCTGGGTGTCGCATGCGAGGTGCTGCCCTGCGATCCGGACTTTGCGGACACAGCCGCTTTCTGCGCGAAGTACGGGATCCCGCCGGCCGAGTCCGCCAACGCGATCGTCGTGGCCTCGAAGAAGGAGCCGAAGAAGCATGCCGTCTGCCTCGTGCTCGCGACGACGAAGCTCGACGTCAACCGCAAGGTCGCCGAGCTGCTCGGCGTCAAGAAGCTCTCCTTTGCCTCGGGGGAGGAGACCGTGGCCTCGACCGGGATGATGGTCGGCGGCGTCACGCTGTTCGGACTACCCGACGGCTGGCCGATCTACATCGACAGCCGTGTCGCGGCCCTGGCCCTCGTCGTCGTCGGCGGGGGCAACCGGTCCTCGAAGCTGCGCCTCGCTCCGGCCGAGCTCCTGCGGATCCCCGGGGCGGTCGTCGTCGAAGGCCTCGCTCTTGACCGGTCGACATAGGCCCTGGAGCGGGGTATCTTAGGGGCCGGGGCGTTCGTCCCCTCCGGGGGTCCTCATGACGAATTGGTTGGAGTTTCCGGACGATGAGTTGGTCCGCATCGGCCGTTTGGCCCTGCGGTCCCTGCATTTCGAAAAAGCCCACGACGTGTTCGAGGTCTATGCAGAACGGGCTCGCCGCGAGGCCAGGCCCATCCCGGCAGGGATCCTGGCCAACTACGCGGTCACCGTCGGCCACTGCAAGAGCCTGAAGGAAGGGCTCACTCTCTGCCAGGCCGCGCTGAAGGCGGACCGACACTCGCCGGAGGTCTACTCCTGCCTCGCGCAGCTCTATCTTCTCGCCAAGGCTCGCAAGCAGGCGTGGGAGGCCGTTCGCCACGGGCTTTCCTTCGGGCCCACGCATGCGGATCTGCGGAAGCTCGAGAACGAGATGGGCAAGCGGGCAAAACCGGTGGTGCCCTTCCTGCACCGCGACAACCCGATCAACATCCGTCTCGGACGTTCCCTGCGGCGCACCAAACCGCCGAACCAGGTCAAGAGCCCTCGCGCTAGTGCGTGACGGATTCCGGCGCGGATGAAGTCGCCCCCTCTCCTTCCGGGAGAGGGCAGGGGTGAGGGGAAAGCAATAGCCGAGGCACTGACTTCCTCCGCGGCTTCGGTCTTCCCCTCACCCTGACCCTCTCCCGGGGGGAGAGGGGATGTTCACGGCGTCGCCGGCAATGTCTTGAGCCAGGCTTCGAAGGCGGCGCGGTCGTCGCCTTTGAGGCGGCGCAGCGCCCCTTCGCGGTGCGAGGCGAGAGTCTCGGCGCGGTCGAAGGGCATTCTGTCGTACATCTTTCCGCCCGGAAAATGGCAGGGCGAGCAGTGCGCCACGAGGACTGGCTCGACGGACGAGGCGAAGAGATCCGCCTTCGGGGCCGGGGCGGGCGGCTCGGCCGGGGCGGGCGCGGGGACTGCGGTCGGGGCCCGGGGCGAGGAGGTTTGTTGTGCCGCCATGCCTGTCTCCTGTGCCTGGTAGACCGGCCGGGCGCAACTGGAGGTGAGTACCGCGAGGGCGAGGCACGGAGCGGCCAAAATCCGCGGGCCCATGCGGTGATTCTACGTCCGGCCGGAGCGAGGGTTTCGAGACCGGACTAACATCCGCTTCGGATGGACGAATACCTGGCGTCGATCGATCAGGGCACGACGGGAACGCGCTGCATCCTGTTCACGCGCGAGGGCCGGGCAGCGGCCACGGCCTACCGGGAGCACCGGCAGATCTTTCCGAAGCCGGGCTGGGTCGAGCACGATCCTCTCGAGATCCTGGGCAGGACGGCCGAGGTCGTTGCGGAAGCCTTCGAGAGAGGCGCGCGGGCGCGTGCTCGGCGTCGGAATCACGAACCAGCGCGAGACGATCGTGGCCTGGGATTCGGAGAGCGGCCGGCCGCTCTACAACGCGATCGTCTGGCAGGACATGCGCACGGAGCGCGACTGCAGGGCCCTCGTCGATGCCGGTCTCGAAGACGACATCCGTTCCCGCACGGGCCTGCCCATCTCGACCTACTTCTCGGCAACGAAGATCCGCTGGCTTCTCGAGAACGTGCCCGAGACCCGCGTTCTCGCGCGCGCCGGCCGGCTGCGCTTCGGCACGATCGACACGTGGCTGATCTGGAACCTGACGGGCGGCTCATTTGTGACCGATCCGACGAATGCCTCGCGGACGCTCCTCTTCAACCTCGGCGCTCTCGACTGGGATCAAGAGCTGCTCTCGAGGTTCGAGGTCCCGCGCGGGGCGCTGCCCGAGATCCGCCCCTCGGCCGCGGAAGAGCCGTACGGGCAGACCCGCGCCGATGGGCCCTTTGGCGCCGCCGTGCCGATCTGCGGAGACCTCGGTGATCAGCAGGCGGCCCTGCTCGGCCAGGCCTGCCTCTCTCCGGGGGACACCAAGAACACCTACGGCACGGGCTCGTTCCTGCTGCAGCACACCGGGTCGACACCCTCGATCAGCCGCCACGGCCTGCTCGCGACGGCCGCCTGCGCGGTCCAGGGCGAACGCGCCTACGCCCTCGAGGGCTCGGTTGCCATCTCGGGCGCCGCCGTGCAGTGGCTGCGCGACAACCTGGGCTTGATCGGCAGCGCCGCCGAGACCGAGTCGATCGCGGCAGCCGTGCCGGACTCGGGCGGCGTCTACTTCGTGCCGGCTTTCTCCGGCCTCTTTGCCCCGCACTGGGACATGCGCGCCGCCGGTGTCATCGTGGGGCTCACGCGTTTCGCAACGAAGGCGCACCTCGTGCGGGCGACACTCGAAGCGATTTGTTTCCAGAGCCGCGAAGTCGTGGACGCCATGGCGTCGGACAGCGGGCGGGAGCCTCTCGCGCTCAAGGTGGACGGCGGGGCGACCGGGAACGACCTGCTCATGCAGCTCCAGGCGGACATCCTCGGCGTGCCCGTCGTGCGGCCCGCCGTGCGCGAGACGACGGCCCTGGGCGCCGCCTACGCCGCCGGGCTCGGCCTCGGCGTTTACTCGTCTGCCGCGGAGATCTCGCGCCTCTGGCGCGCCGAGCGGACGTTCGAGCCCTCGTGGGACGCTGCCCGCCGCGAGGAGGCCCTGCGCCTCTGGAAGCGGGCCGTCGAACGCGCCCGCGGCTGGCATGAAGATCCGTCTTCACCGCATCTATAATCCGCCCGCTGCCGGATCGACCGGCCGCGATTGAGAGGATTACGCCGCCATGAAGGTCCGTCCGCTGACCCTCGCCGTCTGCCTCGCACTCGGTTCTATTGCCGCGTTCGCCCTCGCCGACACCGGGCCGAACATCACCGACACGAGGCTGCTGGCTGAGCCGGCCGTCTCGCAGAACCAGATCGCCTTTGCCTATGCCGGCGACATCTGGACGGCAGATCTCGACGGCAAGAACGTCCGGCGCCTGACCTCCGACGCCGGGGAAGAGACGAACCCGGTCTTTTCGCCCGGACGGCAAGTGGATCGCCTTCTCGGGGCAGTACGAGGGCAACGTCGACGTCTATGTCGTCCCCGCGCAGGGAGGCGTGCCCCGGCGCCTGACCTTGCATCCCGGCGCCGACCTCGTGCAGTCCTTCACGCCCGACGGCAAGGCCGTCCTCTTCACGTCGCCGCGGACCGTCTTCACGGCCCGCTACCGGCAGCTCTTCACGGTGCCGGTCGAAGGCGGCGTCGAAACGCGCCTCGAGATCCCCAACGCGGCCCGGGCGACGTACTCGCCCGACGGCAAGCGCCTCGTCTACAACCCGGTCGGGCCGGCCTTCCAGCAGTGGAAGCGCTACCGCGGCGGCCAGTTCTCGCAGCTCTGGATCTACACGTTCGCCAATCACTCGATCGAAAAGATCCCGCAGCCCCCTTCGCGCTCGAACGACGTCGACCCGATGTGGATGGGCGACACCATCTACTTCCGCTCCGACCGCGACGGCGAGTTCAACCTCTACGCCTACGACACGAAGACGAAGGCGGTCAAGCCCGTCACGAAGCACGCCGACTTTCCCGTGCTGTCGGCTGCGGCCGGAGGGGGCCGCATCGTCTACGAGCAGGCGGGATATCTCCACATGCTCGACCCGCAGACCGGCTCCACGAAGCGGCTGACGATCGGCGTCGCAGCCGACCTGGCGGCCTCGCGCCCGCATTTCGTCAAGGGCGCGAAGTACATCCGCTCGGCCTCGCTCTCGCCCTCGGCCTCGCGCGTGGCCTTCGAGTTCCGCGGCGAGATCCTGACGCTGCCCGCCGAGAAGGGCGACGTGCGCAATCTCACGCAGTCCCCGGCCGCGCACGACCGCTCGCCGATCTGGTCGCCCGACGGCAAGTCGATCGCGTATTTCTCCGACGAGTCGGGCGAGTACCAGCTCTGCGTCCGCTCGCAGGACGGCAAGGGCGAGGTCAAGAAGCACAAGCTCCCGGGCTCCGGCTTCTACGATCGGCCCGCCTGGTCGCCGGACAGCAAGAAGATCGCCTACACCGACAACTCCTGGAGCCTCTTCTGTCATCGACCTCGCGACGGGCGTTTCGAAGAAGATCGGCTCCGAGCCCATCTACGGCCCGCGCAAGACGCTGCGAGCCTCCTGGGCGCCCGACTCGCGCTGGATCGCCTACACGCTGAACTCCATGTCCTACACGCAGACGGTCTACGTCTACTCGATCGAGCAGGACAAGTCGTTCCCGGTCACCGACGGCCTGTCCGACGTCACCGAGCCGAACTTCGACAGGAGCGGCAAGTACCTCTACTTCTTCGCCTCGACCGACGCCGGCCCCACCAACAACTGGTTCTCGCTCGAGAACGCCGACAACCAGACTGTCGCGGTCGATCTGGCTCGCGGTCCTGCGCAAGGACCTGCCGTCGCCGCTGGCCAAGGAAAGCGACGAGGAGAAGGGCGCTCCGGCCGCAGCGGCCGGGAGCGACGCGAAGGAGGCCGACAAGAAGGACGCCGAAAAGAAGGACGCCGGCAAGGACGAGAAGAAAGACGGAGCCGAGCCGAAGAAGCCGGAGAAGCCGGTCGAGCCGGTCCGCATCGACTTCGACGGGATCGCGAACCGCATCATCGACCTGCCGATCAAGCCGGCCGAGCTGTCGGAGCTCCAGGCCGGGGCGCCGGGCAGGTCTTCTTCCTGCGCGAGGCCGACGGCAAGAAGGCGCTCCAGCGTTTCGACCTGAAAGACCGCAAGACCGAGACGCTGCTTCCGGAAGCCGACGACTTCGATGTGTCCTTCGACGGCAAGAAGATTCTGTACAGGCAGAAGGAGAACTGGGCCATTGGCCCGGCCACCGGCAAGTCGATCACGCCGGGCGAGGGCAAGCTCAAGATCGACGCCATCGAGGTCAAGGTCGATCCGCGCGCCGAGTGGCCGCAGATCTTCCACGAGGCCTGGCGGATCAACCGCGACTACTTCTACGACCCGAACATGCACGGCGTCGACTGGCCGGCGATGGAGAAGAAGTACGGGCAGTTCCTGCCGGACCTGGCCGTGCGCGCCGACCTCAACCGCGTCATCCAGTGGATGTGCAGCGAGCTGTCCGTGGGCCACCACCGCGGCGGCGGCGGCGACACCTTCGTCGACGCGAAGACCGTCCCCGGCGGCCTGCTCGGCGCGGACTACGAGGTCGAGAACGGCCGCTACCGCTTCAAGAAAGTCTACGGCGGCCTGAACTGGAACCCGGAGCTGCGCTCGCCGCTGACCGAGCCCGGCGTCAACGTGAAGGCCGGCGAATACCTGCTCGCCGTGCAGGGCCGCAACCTCGCGCCGCCCGCCAACCTCTACAGCTTCTTCGAGAACACGGCGGGCAAGTCGATCGAGATCACCGTCGGCCCGAACGCCGACGGGACGGGATCGCGCACGGTGACGGTCGTGCCGGTCGAGAACGAGCTGGCGCTGCGCAACCGCGACTGGGTGGAGGGCAACCTGCGCAAGGTCGACGCCGCCACGGGCGGCCGCGTCGCCTACGTCTACGTGCCGAACACGGCCGGCCTGGGTCACACCTACTTCAAGCGCTACTTCTTCCCGCAGTCGTACAAGGACGCCGTCATCGTCGACGAGCGTTTCAACGGCGGCGGAAGCGTCGCGGACTACTACATCGACATCCTCCGAAGCCGGACATCGCGTGGTGGGCCATGCGGTATGGCGCCGACATGAAGACGCCGTCGGCCTCGATCCAGGGCCCGAAGGTCATGCTGATCGACGAGACCGCCGGCTCGGGCGGCGATCTGCTGCCCTGGATGTTCCGCAAGTTCGGGGTGGGCCCGCTGATCGGCAAACGGACCTGGGGCGGGCTCGTCGGCATCCTCGGCTTCCCGGTCCTGATGGACGGCGGCATCATCACGGCGCCGAACCTCGCGATCTGGACGCCCGACGGCGGCTGGGTCGTCGAGAACGAGGGCGTGCCTCCCGACATCGACGTCGAGCAGACCCCGGCGGACGTCATCGCGGGGCACGACCCGCAGCTCGAGAAGGCGATCGAGGTGGTGATGGCCTCGCTGGCCAAGAATCCGCCGGTCAAGCCGAAGCGGCCGCCCTATCCGAACAAGGCTAAGTAACGGGGACCGAGTCGGTGAAGAACGGCGGTCTGTCGGCATGACAGCGAAGCCCCCTCTGCCCGTTTCGGACCTGAATTGGGCGCCGGAGAGGGCGGGGGAGTTGGGGCGCGCGGCCGTAGCTATTTGGGAGGAGCTGCTCCGAGAGCTTCCAGGGCTGCCGGTGGCGCGGCGGGCGGGCGTCGAAGAGGTCCGGCGCGCCGTGGCGATTCCGATTCCCGACGCGCCGCTCAACCGCGAAGAGCTCGAGAAGCACCTGCGCGAGGTCGTGCTCGAACAATCGATGTATCCCGGCCATCCCGGCTTCATGGCGTACATCAGCGGCGCCGGCACGGTCCCGGGCGCGGCGGCGGACCTGCTTGCGGCGGCGATCAACCAGAACGTCGGCGGATGGCGGCTCTCGCCCGCGGCGTCCGAGATCGAGCAGGCGCTGATCGCGTGGTTTGTCAGGGAGTTCGGGATGCCCGAGACAGCCGGCAGGCTTGATCGTGTCGGGCGGAGCGATGGCCAACTTCTCCGCGTTGAAAGTCGGGCGCGACGCGCGCTGCGGCTTCGACATCGGCGCGAAGGGCGCGGCTGCGGGTCCGCCGCTCGCCATCTACGCCTCGACCGAGTCGCATCACGTCATCGACCGGGGGGCGGACATGCTCGGGCTCGGGCACGATGCGGTTCGGCGGATCCCCGTGGACGCGGAGTACAGGATGGACGCGGGGGAGCTGAAGCGCTCCATCGAGAAGGACCTCAAGGCCGGCGTACGGCCGGTCGTGGCCGTGGGCACCGCCGGCACGGTTGCAACCGGTGCCGTGGATCCACTCGGCGCGATCGCCGACATCTGCGCGCGCCATGGCCTCTGGTTCCACGTGGACGCCGCCTACGGCGGGCCGGGTGTCCTGGCGCCGGAGCTGCGTCCGCTCTTTTCGGGCATCGAGCGCGCCGACTCGATCGCGTTCGACCCGCACAAGTGGCTCTACACGCCCCACTCGGGCGGCTGCGTCCTCTACCGCGAGCGCAGCCTGGCGGAAGCGTCCTTCTCGCTCTCGCCCGACTACATCCACGAAGACAAGGCGGCCTCGGGGCACGGTTTCGATTACCTGAACCTCGGGCCCCAGTTCTCGCGCGGCTTCCAGGCGTTCAAGGTCTGGGTCTCTCTCCTCGCTCACGGGCGCTCCGCCTACGCGAAGCGGATCGCGCATGACGCGGCGCTCGCGCGCTACATGGGCGAGCGGGCGGCCGAACGGCCGGACTTCGAGCTCTCCGCGCCGGTCGTCCTCTCGATCTGCTGCTTCCGCTACGTTCCGCCGGGCCTTCGAGCGTGGGCCGGGCGCGAGGCGTATCTCGACCTTTTGAACGAGCGGATCATGACCGAGATCCAGCTCGACGGCCGCGCCCTGTGCTCGAACGCGGTCTTGAACGGGCGGTTCGTCCTGCGCGCCTGCATCGTCAACTTCCGAACGGAGGCGGCGGACTGCGACCGGCTTCTCGACGTGGCAGCCGACCACGGTGCCCGGCTCGACCGCGAGCTTCGGCCCGCGTGAAGACCTTTAAGGAGCGAGCTGCTTTCTATCTCGGTTTCTTCGCGGGCGGCGTCTGGTTCTTTCTCTGCTCGGCGGTCGGCCTCCTGGGGCTGCTGGTCTCGGGTGGCAATCGCCTCTTCGTCTTCTATTTCGCGCGAACGTTCTGCGGAGGGATCGTGCGCCTGATGGGCTGGTCTGTGTCCGTCGAGCACCGGGAGCGGCTGTACGCAACGCGTCCCTGCGTCTTCGTCGGCAACCACCAGAGCATCATGGACCTGCTCACCTACGGAGCCATGGTGCCGAAGATGGTCGTCGCCGTGGGAAAGAAGGAGATCGGGAAGATCCCTCTCTTCGGCTGGTTCTTCCGCTCCTCGGGCAACCTCGTCATCGATCGGGGGAATTCCGAGGACGCTCAGCGGCTGCTGCAGGATGCCGCCCGCCGCCTGAGAGACGAGGGAGTCTCCGTCTGGTTCATGCCAGAGGGGCATCGCGGCAAGGGAGAGGAGCTCCTGGCATTCAAGACCGGCGCCTTCCGCCTGGCTGCCGCGGCCGGTGTGCCGATCGTCCCCGTAGTCGGGGAGCCGCTGACGGTGATCGTCGACACCGTGCGGCGGCTGGCGCGCCGCGGGGTCTATCGCTTCCGCGTGCTCGAACCAGTCCCGTCCCCCGGCTCCAGCGAAGAGGAGATCGCCGCAGCCGCCTCGGCCGTTCGCTCCCTCATGCAGCGGGAGTTCGACGACCTGCGCGCCACAGCCTCCATTCAGGCTTGAATCGACGCGCTTACAGCGCCACCTTCCACTGGCCGCCGGCCAGGACGACGTCCACACTCGAGGTCGTCTTGCCGTCTTTCGAGCGCTCGACGACCGTGACCTTGGCCTTGTCGCCAGCGACCTCCACCGCCTCGATCTCGGCCCTGGCTGGATCCGGCGAAACCGCTTTCAGGAGCTCCAACATCTCTTTGGCTTCCGGAGCGTCGAGCTTCCTGGCATCCTCGGCCGTTATCGTCTTCGCGATGGCCGCCTTTTTCCCGGTCTGCACGGCCTTGTAGAAGGCGAGCACGGCCTTGGCCTGGGGGCTCTCCCGGGCGGCAGCGCCGACAAACGTCGGAGCGGCCTTTCTCGCTATCGGGGCCTCGAACGTCGCGGAATAGGAAAACGGTATGTCGCGGAAATCGCTCGGCCGGCTGGTCGAGACTTTGCCGGCGGCGGTCTTGCCGTCGAACGTCGTCGCGTCGAAGCTGTGCATGCCCGTGGCGGAGATGGAGCCCTGGTACTGCGTGAATGCCTCGTGCAGCAGGGTTCCAGAGGTGATCTGCTTGTCGGTGTTGATCCGCAGCTCGACGGCGTGCAGCTTGCCCTCGCGCGCCATCTTCATGCGCTCGAACTGGTCCGCGAGGGCTTCGGGCGAGAGCGGCACGTCAGAGAGGATCACGACGATGTCCTCTTTCTTTTCGTCGAAGAAGCCCTTCTCGGCTTTCGCATAGGCGTAAGCGAATTTCGTGGTCTTGTCGCCCACGGTAAAGGTCCCGTCCGCGCTTCCGGCCGGACGGGCCTGGAGCGGCACGGCAAGAGAGATCGACAGCGCGAGCAGAGGCATGGTCCGGCGAGGATTTTTCATGCTGTGATTGTAAGGGGCGAGGAGATACTGGCCGCGGGAGGACACGATGGTCTCGACGAAACGCTTCCATGCATGGCGCCGGCGGATCGCTACGCCGCTGGCCCTTCTGGCTTTCGCTCTTGCCGCCCGCGGAGCGACTCCCGTCGAGCGCTCCAACCAGAACGCGCAGGTCTTGATCGAGGTCTTCGCGCGCTTCGCGCCGGAGGGCGCCGGGCGCCTGGGGGTCCCCGGCCTCGACGAGCAGATCTTCGACCTCAAGCCCGAGCTCTCCGCCCGCACCCGAAAGGCGACCGAGGACGCGATCGAGGTCCTGATGCAGCGGATCGCATCCGAGAAGGATCCCTTTGTCCGGCAGGACCTCGAGATCCTGATCGCGGCCGGCGAGCTCAACCTCGAGGGAGCGAAGCTCGGCGAGAAGTACGACATCCCGTACTTCGACCTGCCGCAGACGATCTTCGGCGGCATCCGAGCTCTGCTCGACGACCAGGTCGTGCCGGAGCGCCGGTTGAAGGCCCTCGTGCGCCTCAATCGTTACGCGGGCCTGGAAGCAGGGATACACGCCGATCGCGACGCTCGCGCAGGACCGGATCAAAGAGCGCCTCGAGACGCCGGGATTGAGCGCTCCGTTCAAGGGTCAGCTCGAGAAGGACCTCGGCAACAGCCCCCGCTACATCGCCGGTATCGGCCAGCTCTTCGAGAAGTACAAGATCGCGGGTTACGAGGTGGCGTACGGGAGGCTGAAGAACCAGCTTGTCGAGCTACGAAAAGTTCGTGCGGGCGTTCGTCCTCCCGAGGGCCCGCGCCGACTTCCGCCTGCCGGCCGAGCAGTATGCCTACGCGCTCAAGCAGTCCGGCATCGACATGCCGGTCTCCGAGCTCACCAGCCGCGCCCGGGTCGCGTTCAAGGAGATCCAGAACGAGATGCAGGCCCTGGCGATCCTGGTGGCGAAAGAACGGGGCTGGGATTTCAAGGACTACCGCGACGTCATCCGCGAGCTCAAGAAGGAGCAGATCGCGTAACGACAAGATCTACGAGTTCTACGAGCTGCGGATCAAGCAGCTCGAGAAGCTGATTGCCGACAATCACGTCGTGACGCTGCCGGACCGCGCCATGCGCATGCGCCTCGCCTCCGAGGCCGAGAGCGCGGCGACGCCGGCGCCCAACATGCGCCCGCCGCGCCTGCTCGGCAACACCGGCGAGATGGGCGAGTTCGTGCTGCCGCTCAAGATCCCCGGCAAGGCGGGCGAGAAGGAGATCAGCTTCGACGACTTCACCTTCGCCGCGATCTCCTGGACGCTGACGGCGCACGAGGCGCGGCCGGGCCACGAGCTGCAGTTCGCCGCGGTCGTCGAGCACGGCGTGTCGACCGCGCGGGCGCTCTTCGCCTTGAACAGCGTCAACGTCGAGGGCTGGGGCCTTTACGCCGAGGCGGAGATGAAGCCGTACTTCCCGCTCGAAGGCCAGCTCGGCGGCCTGCAGGGCCGCCTCGCTGCGCGCCGCCCGCGCGATTCTCGACCCGGGCCTGCAGACGGGCACGATCACGCGCGAGGAAGCGACGCGGCTGCTGCGCGAGGACGTCGTCCTCTCGGAGGCCATGACGCTCCAGGAAGTCGAGCGCTACACGTTCTGGGCGCCGGGCCAGGCGCCGTCCTACTTCTGCGGCTACCAGCGCCTGATGGAGCTGCGCGCGGACGCCGAGCGCATGCTCGGCAGCCGCTTCGACCGCCAGAAGTTCAACGACTTCATCCTCGCCCAGGGCATGCTCTCGCCGTCCCTCCTGCGCCGGGCCGTCCTCGAGGATTTCATCCCGAGCCAGAAAGCAGGGCCGCCGAAAGCCTCGTAGAATCCGGGTTCAGGAGACCCGAATTCTGCGCGCCGTCATCAACGCCGAGGATTTCCGGCCGCTCGCCCGCCGCCGGGTGCCGAGGGTCGTCTTCGACTACCTGGACGGCGGCGCCGAAGGCGAGGTGACGCTGCGGGAGAACTGCCGCGCCTTTCAGGAAGTCACTTTCCGGCCCCGCTACGCGGTTCCTGTCGGCGACTGCGATGTGCGGGCAAAGGTTCTGGGCCACGATCTCTCTTTTCCCGCGCTGCTCGCTCCCGTCGGCTTCAGCCGGCTCATGCATCCGGGCGGAGAAGTGGCGGCGGCACGGGCGGCCGGAGCGGCCGGCACGGCGTACATCCTCTCGACGATTTCCGGGCACCGCCTGGAAGCCGTTCGAGCGGCCTCTTCCGGGCCCGTCTGGTACCAGCTCTACCTCGTCGGCGGCCGCGAGGCCTCGCTTGCCTCGATCGAGAGGGCTCGCTCCTCCGGCTTCTCGGCCCTCGTCGTCACGATCGACACGCCCGTCGCCGGGATGCGCGAGCGCGACTACCGCAACGGCATGAGCGAGCTCCTGACCGGCAGCCTGGCGGCCCGGCTTCCGTTTCTCCCGCAACTGCTCGCGCGCCCCGGGTGGCTGACGCGCTTCCTGCTGGACGGAGGCATGCCCAGGCTGCAGAACGTCGTCGTCCCGGGCCGCGGGCCGATGAAGCTGCTCGATGTCGGTGCGGCCCTGGCCCAGTCGGCGGTCGTCTGGGAAGACCTGCGCTGGATCCGCGACGCCTGGCGAGGCCCGATCATCATCAAGGGCGTGATGACCGGCGACGACGCCCGGCGGGCCGTGGACGAGGGCGCCTCAGGCCGTCGTCGTCTCGAACCACGGCGGACGGCAGCTCGACGGCGTCCCCGCTTCGCTCCAGGTGCTGCCGGAGGTCGTCTGCGCCGTCGGCAGGCCAGACGGAAGTGCTGATGGACGGCGGCGTTCGCCGCGGGAGCGACATCGTCAAGGCCGTTTGCCTCGGAGCCCGCGCGGTCCTCGTGGGACGCGCCTATGCCTACGGCCTTGCCGCCGCCGGAGAGGCCGGCGTCGCGAAGGTCCTGCAGATCCTGCGGGCCGACGTGGAGCGCACCCTGAAGCTCGTGGGAGCCCGATCGATCGCCGACCTCGACCGCTCCTACGTGAATGTCCCGGCCAACTGGTCTAGTTCTCCTTCTTTACGAGAAACTCTCTTCGAGCCGGGCCTTCGGGGTCCTGGCCGGTGCGACCCCGTCGGTGTTTCTCGGCCGGAGTACCGGCCTGCGATACATCGACGGGGGCCTCCGCCCCCGCCACCCCTGCGGCCCTCGCTCTGTGGCTCGAGAGGCAAGCTGAGAGCCCCGACGCGGAGGGGTCCCCGCGGGGACCGTCGAAACCGCGTTGGTCTGCAACGGCCGGAAGGCACAGGAGAGGAACTCTCCCTTGCAGCGGTTTCGTTCGAGCGGCGCCCATGGACGGTTTCCCTCAGGGATTCCTGTGGGCGCCGCGTGTCCCCGCGGGGAACCCTCCGTGGCGGGGCGACCCCAGCGGGTGTAGCCTCGGGGCATGGCCCGGGGGTGGGGCAAGAGCGAGGAGGACCAGGGGGCCGAACGAGACCAGGCCCGGGAGGCGAGGGGAGCGCCGGCGGGAGGCTCGATACCCGCCAACGCCGCCCTCGCCGCCAAGCGCCGGTCCTTCGAGCTGTCGCTGGCTCGCATCGAGGATCTGCTCTCCAAGACGTCGAACCCGGCGCGCCGCGAGGCGCTCGAGCAGGCGCAGATCGGAAATAAGAGAACGCATCGAAGGGCTCGGCGGCCGGCCGGGCGGGGGCGGCGGGTTGTAGACTCCCGTCGGCATGCGGCAGAAAACCGGCGACGGTATCGGGCCCGCGACTCTCGACCGGCGTCGCCTGCTCGGCCTTGCCGCCGGCGCGGCCCTGCTCCCGTCGGCCGTGATCGAGGCAGCGGCGGCCGCGGCGAAGAAGACGCCGGTTGCCCGCAGACAGCATCCCGAACGCCCGCCGCCGCCTGCTGCAGTTGAACCCCTACGCGATCAACGCCGAGACGCCCCTGGACGCGCTCACGACCTACCTGACGCCCAACGATCTCTTCTTCGTCCGCAGCCACTGGATCCCCATGTACCCGAGCCTGAAGACCTGGTCGCTCTCGGTCGACGGCGCAGGTCGAGCGGCCGCTCGAGCTGAAGCCTCGCGGACTTGAAGGCGATGCCCCGAACGACGGTCACCTGCGTGCTGCAATGCGCCGGCAACGGCCGGGCGCTGCACAAGCCGGCGGTGCCCGGCGTCCAGTGGATGTACGGCGCCGTGGGCAACGCGCAGTGGACGGGCGCTGCGCGTGAAAGACGTCCTCGCACGGGCGGGTGTCCGGGCGGGCGCGCGGCACCTCCACGTGTTCGGCTCCGACAAGCCGCCCCAGAACGTGCCTCCCTTCCACCGCTCGATCGAGCTCGAAAAGGTCCTCGAGGACGGCGTGCTCGCCTTCGAGATGAACGGCCAGCCGCTCGCGCAGCCGCACGGCTGGCCGCTGCGCCTCGTCGTCCCGGGCTGGGCGGGCGACCACTGGATGAAGTGGCTCGTGCGGCTCTCGCCGCAGGTCGAGGCGCAGAAGGGCTTCTACATGGACACGGCCTACAAGTACCCGATCCATCCGGGCGAGCCGGGCGTGGCGTTCAAGCCGGACGAGATGAAGCCGGTCACGGAGCTATTCGTCAAGTCGAACTTCACCGAGGTCCCGGCGGCGGCGAAGGCCGGCCAGCCCGTGCACGCTGCGCGGCTTCGCGTTTTCGGGCGCGCCCGACATCGCGAAAGTCGAAGTGAGCGACGACGGCGGCTCGACCTGGAAGGAGGCCGCCCTCGATCCGCGCCACGATCCCTACGCCTGGCGGCTCTGGTCGCTGCACTGGGTGCCGAAAGCGGCGGGCTCGACGACTCTCATCGTGCGGGCGACCGACAGCCGCGGCAGCATCCAGCCGAAGGACGCCGTCTGGAACCAGAGCGGCTATCTCTACAACGCCTGGCACGCGGCGGACGTCCTGGTCGACCGCGTGAGCCGCTTCCGGACGGTGCGGGCCTCCCTGGCGGCGCTCGCCTCCGTCGGGCTCCTGCTCGCGCTCGCGCTTCCGGGCTCGCTTCACGCGGCCCCGGCGAAGAAGAAGAAGAAGGCCGAGCCGACGCAGGAGGCGCCGGTCAACTTCGACAAGAACCTGCCGGTGCTCGGCACGAGGCTGGCGGAGTTCCCGGCGGGGCCGATGAAGGCCACCGCCGATGGAGCGTGCCTGGCGCTGCCACTCGGCCGACATCGTCGTCCAGCAGCACCTGACCGACAAGCAATGGGCCGCCGAGATCGTGAAGATGGTCGGCTGGGGCGCGCCGGTGCCCGAGAAGGACCGCGAGGCGCTCGCCGCCTACCTGGTGGCGAACTTCGGTCCCGGCAATCTGGACTGGAAGCCGGTCGTCACGCGGCCGGTCGGGCGGTAGCGGCCGGCCTTGCGCGCCGCGAGCGCGACCCGATGCTGCACTGGGGCTCCGGGATCGTGGCCCTCGGGGCGCTCGGGTTGCTCGCCGCGGCCGCGGCCATACTTCCTCGCCAGATCGAGCCCGGCGCGCGCGTCGGGCGGCACCTGGTGGCGGGGGGCTCGCGATCGTGTCGCTCTCGGTCGTCCTCGTGCTGATCGCGTTGATCCCGCTGCGCCGTGGGGAAGTCTGGGCGTTCTGGGCCGCCGCCGTCCCGGTTCTCGTCGTGGGCGTGCCGGTCCTGATCGTCGACGCCGCCTACGTCGCTCCCTCGAGCCTGCTTGCCACACTCCTGCCGCAGGTCCTCGGCCTCGCGATCTCCGCCTTCGGCCTCGACTCTCTGCGGCATGTCGCTCTTTCGGGCTGCGGCCGCCGGCTCGCAGTAGACTCGCCACCTCCTGATGCGAGGATTCACGGTTTTCCTGCTGGTTGGGGCTGTCGGGTGCGCCTCGGCGCCGGCGCCTGTGGCCGTTCCGGCTCCCGCGCCGGTTGTCAGTGCGCCGACTCCCGCGCTGATACGCGAGGCGCGGTACGAGGAGTACACGCAGTACGAGCTGCTCGCCCCGGAGACTTCTCGGTTCAAGATCCAGTACGAGACGGCCGCGACTTCTGTGGGGGCGACGGCCTACTTCAACCCGATCCGCAAGGGCAGCGAGGCGACCGACGAGCGCGTCTTCGATTTCGCCAGCGGGAAGCCGCTCCCGTTCGGGGTCGTGAGCGGCGCAAAGGCCCGCGAGACGGGCCTGCCCGACGCCGACCTCGACACGCAATACATCCGGGTGGAGCTGCCGCGGTCCGTTCCGCAGGACGGCCTCGTGCGCCTCTTCATCGAAAAGACATACCGCGACCCGAAGAGCTATTTCGTCGAGGGCGACACGATCGTGTTCGCCCGGTCGCTCGGCATCCGGCGCAACGCCATCGTCCTCCCGGCCGGGTACGAGCTGACGGCGTGCAACGTGCCGTCGCAGGTTCTCTCTCTGCCGGACGGCCGCATCCAGGTCAGCTTCGTCAACAGCGCTCCCGACCCGGCCTCGCTGGTGCTGAAAGGGCGGAGGATCGGCCCGTGAAGAAGGCCCTTTTCCTTGCCCTGGCGGTGCTCGCGGCATCGAGCGCCGTGGCCCAGGACGCGCGCGCGAGCCGCCTGACCGAGCGCGCCCACCAGACGCGCGAGATCGTCTACTTCCTGCAACAGCCGGAGACGCATGCGTTCGACCTGTACCACGACTACACGGAGGCGCGCCCGGGTGTCGACAAGTACGTGAATGTCGTGCGCCGTGGCTCGACGGTTGCGAAACCCTCGGCGCGCATCCTGGACACCGGCGATCCGCTTCCGGCCGAAATTCTCGTGGGCGAAGCCATCCGCCGTGCCGGCATCGACATCGGCGAAGACGTGAAACCCGATTCCGAAGCCGTCGTGATCCGGTTCCCGCCCGTTGCGCAGGGCGAAACTTTGCGGCTGCGGATCTCCGAGACCTACACGGACCCCGGCTCCTACCGAATGGAGGGCGACGAGCTCGTTTTCGACCGGAATTTTGGGAGGCCGCGCAACGCCGTCGTGCTCCCGGACGGCTGGTACCTCACCGCCTGCGCCATCCCGGCCACCGTGTCGCGGCTGGCCGACGGGCGCATCCGCCTCGACTTCGTCAACGCGCGCCCCGATTCGATCGACGTCCTCATCCGGGCAAAGCGGCGGCCTGCCGCCTAGCAGGGCTTTCTAGGGAAAGAGCAGGCCCAGCCCGAGGCCGAGCCAGATCGCGGCGTTGGCGAAATGGCCGGCCCAGCAAATGCGGCAGTCGAGGTTGTCGCGGATCAGGACGTAAGCGAGGTAGATCGACATCGCCCCGGCGGCGGAGGCGCCGGCCATGAGGAGCGAGGCGGGCCAGCCGGCAAGGAGGCCAGCCGCGACGAGCGGATAGTAGAAAAGGCCGAGGAGGCTGTTGGGCACGCCGAGCAGCGCGGCATAGCGCGTGCGGAACAGCACCTGGCAGCCGTTTGCCCCGTCGAGCTTGCACACCGAGGGCCCCGTCAGAAACGCCGGCAGCGTCCGGTATCGCCCGTACAGCGCGGCGCAGGCCGCCGGCATGCCGACACAAATGCCGGCCCACACGATCACTGCCGCAGCTTCGCGCAAGAGCCTACTTCCGCTCTTCGCGGACGACGTCGTAGTGGAGGACGTAGGGCTCGACCTCGAGGAGGTACTCGCGGTCCCGTTCGAGGATGACGGCCTTCTGATAGTCGGGGCCGGCGAAGCGCTTGACGGCGTCGATCGACTCCCAGTAGGAGATGACGACGAATTCGGCCTTGTCGCCGTCGGTTCGGCGCAGCATCTCGGCGCCGAGGTTCCCCGGTATGGCGAGGAGCTTCGCTATGCCGGAGGCGTTCAGGTACTTCTCGTACTCGTCGGCCTTCGCGGCGAGCGTGCGGCCCTTCCAGATGCGGGCAATGACGTGCCTGTCGGCGGCCGGGGCCTCCGCCGGAAAGCTCAGGGCTGCAAGCAGGAGCAGCGCGGGAAGGATGCGTCGTCTCATGGAGAACCTCCTTCGCCACGCGAGCCGATCTCGGTGGCCTCCATGAATCCCATTCTCTCCGAAACGGTAAACTCCCGAGCCGATGATTCCGCTGCCCGACATAAGAGAGGCCGCTGCGCGGATTGCCGGGCATGTTCACCGCACGCCGATCTTTTCGTCTTCCCAGATCGGGGGCCGGGCCGGTGTGCGCCTTTTCTTGAAGTGTGAGAGCTTTCAAAAGACGGGATCGTTCAAGCCCCGCGGGGCGCTGAACAAGATCCTCTCGCTGTCAACGGAAGAGCGCGGCAAAGGCCTCGTCACGGTCTCGGCCGGAAACCACGCGGCGGCTGTCGCCTGGGCTGCCCGGATCGCGGGCGCCAGGGCTGTCGTCGTGATGCCCACGGGCGCCCCGGCGCAGAAGATCGAGGCGGTCAAGGGGTACGGAGCCGAGATCGTCCTGCACGAGGACCGGGCGACGCTCTTCGACAAGTTGAACGAGGTGAAGGAAGCCCGAGCCCTGACGTTCGTGCATCCCTTCGACGACCCCGTCGTGCTGGCCGGGGCGGGAACCGTGGGTCTCGAAGTCGCCGAGGACCTGCCGGAGGTGGAGGCAGTCGTCGTGGCCGTGGGGGGCGGGGGCCTGCTCGGCGGCGTGGCCTCGGCGATCAAGCAGCTGAGACCGTCGGTTCGGGTCATCGCCGTGGAGCTCGAGGCGGGGCCGGGGCTTGGGCCGGCGCTCGCGGCAGGAAAGCCCGTGCCGGTGACGAGACCGGCCGACACGCTCGCCGACGGGATGACGCCGCCCTTCGTCGGGGCGCTGCCTCTTTCGATCGTGCGCGAGGCGGTGGATGAGATCGTCACGGTCACCGAAGAGGAGATCGTCGAGGGGATGCGCCTGCTCATGACGCGCGCGAAGCTCTACGTGGAGGGCTCGGGTGCCGCGGCTGTCGGGGCGATCGTGGCCGGCAAGATCAAGTTTGCCGCCGGGGCGCGGGTTACGGCGATCGTGTCCGGCGGCAACATCGACCTCTCCCGCCTGCAACATCTGCACCGGCCGGCTCCGCCGGCCAATTAAATTTTCTAAACCGGGGCCCCGGGGTTGGGCTCCCGTCCTAGTCTGTCAACCGGCGGGCTTCTTCTTCGACGCGGCGCCAGTAGATGGCGGCGTTGTCCCGGTGTTGTTTGTAGAGGTCGGGCTGGCCGATGTCGGCCAGCGCTTCGATGTCGTGCCGCATGGCCTCGTTGACAGCCCAGTGGTAGGCGGCCGCCTGGTCGGGCCAGTCGAGGGCCTTGAAGGCCGCGTGGAGATCCTCGAGGGGGTTTGGCGAGGGCAGCGGCTGGCGCCGCGGGCCGGACTCGAAGCGGCTCTTCTGATTCAGGAACCGCCGGATCAGCTCCTCGGCCGGGCTGGCGTAGCCGAGCAGGCGAGAGGGCAGGGGTCGAATCGCGAGCATCGTCAGGCCCGCCAGGACCAGAAGGGGCCAGTGAAGGTGCGCCGATACCGAGTCCAGCGCCATGGTGAGTCCCCCCGCATGGAAGAACGAGGCCCGGAAGGAAAGGATTACGGACCTGTAGAATCTCTTTCTTCGTGGCCACCCCTGACGAAACCGCCGTCGCCGCGGCAAACCTCGCCTTTTACCGGGCACTCGAGGCGCGGGACCTGGCCGGGATGGACAGAGTCTGGATGAGCGAAGAGTCCGCCAGCTGCGTGCACCCGGGATGGCACCGGCTCGATGGCTGGGAGGAAATCCGGCGCTCGTGGGAGAACATTTTTCGAAACTCGCGCCCCTGGACCGTCTCGTGCGAAGACGTCCGTATCGGCGTGGCTGGCGAGTTGGCCTGGGTCACCTGCCTCGAGGTGATCACGCCCCTGGGGGGCGAGGAGCCGGAGGATGCCGCGCGGATGCACGCGACCAATCTGTTCGAGCGCGCCAACGGCGAGTGGCGGCTCCTTCATCACCACTCGTCGGCGTCTCCGGGAGACGTCACGGACGAATTCGAGCCCGTGAACTGACGCGGAGACCGATCCTCAGCCCGCGATTGGAGCTGACGGCTTGGCCGGCATCCGCTGCCGGACGATGCGCAAGATCTCGAGGATCACGAGCGGCGTGAAGACCCATACGGCCTCGATCGAAAAGACCTTGCGCGCGGCCGACTGGTGGTAGGCCACGAGCGCGGCGGCGCCGTAGGCGAACCGGTGGATTCGCTTCCAGAGCCGGCCGCCCAGGGCGCGCACGGCGGCGTGCGGACTGGTGGCGGCGAGGACGAGCAGGATGGAGAGAGCCGTCAGTCCGCTGATGAGAAACGGCTTCGTCACGTCGCTCTTCAGGATGGCGACGCCGCCTTCGTAGACGAGATGCGTCGTGAAATGCAGCGCGGCATAGACAAAGGCGCTCACGCCGACGAGCGTCCGGTGGCGGTTGAGAGAGCGGACGATCTCGGATTGCGGAAACAGCACGCGCAGGGGCGTGAACGTGAGGACGGTCGCGAGGAGCAGGCACGCGACGAAGCCGAGGTGGTGCAGCACGTACTTCAGAGGGTCGGCGAGCACGGTCATGTTGTGGAGCAGGATCGGCACGGCGGGCCACAGGCCGGGCAGCACGATCAGCGAGACGACGAGGGTCTTCGAGCGAAGGAGCTTTGCGATCAATAGTTCTTGGCCAGGTCGAGCCCCGCGTACAACGCCGCCACCTGCTTCTCGTATCCATTGAAGGGCAGGGTGGCCTGGCGGCCGCCGCCGAAGACGCCGCCCCCGATGATGCGCTCGCTGGCCTGCGACCACCGCGGGTGATCCACGCGCGGGTTCACGTTCGCGTAGAAGCCGTATTCGTTCGAGGCCATCACTTGCCACGTGTTCTTCGGCTGCTTCGCCACGAACTCGATCTTCACGATCGACTTGGCGCCCTTGAAGCCATACTTCCACGGCGTCACGAGGCGGATCGGCGCGCCGTTCTGGTTTGGCAGCGGCTTGCCGAAGATGCCGGTGGCGAGGAACGCAAGCTCGTTGTTCGCCTCGTCCAGCCGCAGGCCCTCGAAGTAGGGGAAAGCGAGAACGCCCTGACGCTGGCCGATGGCGACCTTGGGGTCGACAAAAGTCGTGAACGTGACGAACTTCGCCTCGGGCTTTGGTTCAGCGAGGGCGACGAGCTTCGACAGCGGAAAGCCGTCCCAGGGCACGACCATGGACCAGGCTTCGACACAGCGATGGCGGTACACGCGCTGCTCCAACCCGCCCATCTTCTTGATCAGGTCGTTGACGTCGTACTTGCCGGGGGCGCCGGCGAGCCCGCCGATCTCGAGAGTCCAGGGCTCGGGCTTAAAGCCCCTGTTCGCGTAGTCCTTGGGCTCGCCCTTGTCCATGCCGAACTCGTAGAAGTTGTTGTAGCTCGTCACGAAGTCATAGGGCGTCACCTTGAGCGCGGATGCCGGATAGGCCGGGTTCTCCTTCGACGGGAAGCCGGCGGTGG
This sequence comes from uncultured Acidobacteriota bacterium, assembly GCA_963739435.1. Lineage (GTDB taxonomy): Bacteria > Acidobacteriota > Thermoanaerobaculia > UBA5066 > Gp7-AA6 > CAVUAN01. The sequence goes on along the minus strand of CAVUAN010000016.1, from coordinate 77,673 downwards.
CGGCGAAGAGGTCGCGCGCCGCAAAGGCCACGCCGGCGACGCCGAGCGATTTCAGGAAGGCGCGCCGGTCGCGGAGACGGTAATCCCGTTCCGCGGTCACGGCCGATTGCGGCAGCTCCCAGTCTTTTCTCGAGCGGACGAACATGGCCTGTCCTCCTAGGGTTTCATGAGCTGATCGTAGATGAGCTGGTATGCCTCGGGCGTCACGCCGAGGCTTCCCTGGAATGGACGGTCGTAGATGATGATCTGGAAGACCAGGAGCCCCATCAGGAGGGCCAGCAGGCCGACCATCGTGAAGTGGAGTCTCCTGTCCTCCACGTGGAAGAAGAACGAGGAGCAGAGGGCGATCAGCGCGCCGAACAGGACCACGGCCCACATCTCGCCGGACAACCCCTCGTCGACCGCATCGAGGCGCAACCGGCGCGCCTCGATCAGGTTGTTGTAGGCATGCAGCGTCTCGGCGTGAATGACGCTCTCCCGTTCGTTCGAGGGAGCAAACGCGAGCAGCCGCGTCTGAAAATCGTCCATGAGCGCCACGCCGCCTCTCGGGATCTCTCCGCGGCGCTGCTGCGGCCAGGCCTCCTGGATGACTTGCTCCGTGTATTTCCTGAGGTCGTTCCGGAGCTCCGTGCGCAGGGGCTCGGCATAGCCAGCCGTGTCCCTGTAGATCATGGCCAGGGCCGTTGCCTCTCCCGAGACGAGCTTCGACACGGTCGAGTAGTGCTCCCAGACCGCAACGGCGATCAGCGCGACCGCGAGGCCGTACACAACCAGGATTCCGTGGTGAACGGCTCCCGTGAACTTGTTGTCCTCCGAGCTGATCTGGAAGCGCGGGACGATCCAGCGGCGGGCGAACCGGAGCCCGATGAGGGCGACGCCCGCGAAGACTGCCGCGAGGAGCACCAGGAGAGCCAGGGGCGGAAGGGCGTGGACCCATCTCGGCATGGCTATTTCTCCGGGGCGGCGCTCGCGTAGAAGGCGGCGACGTCCTTCGTCATCTTCTCGAGCGAGGGCTTGTGGATGTAGACCATGTGGCCCGACTCGTAGTGCTCGAGCTTGATGTTCTTCTGCAGCGACGGATCGAGGCCGAGGTGGTTGAACGTGTACTCGGCCGCGAAGTACGGCGTCGCGAAGTCGTAGTAGCCCGCGGCCACGAAGACCTTGAGGTCGCGGTTCTGCGAGATTGCCCCGCGGAGCGTGTCGGCCACATTGACGTAACGATTCTGAGCGATGCCGTAATTCCAGGGCCGGACGCGGCCGGTCAGGATCTCGTAGGGCAGGTCGTTCTCGTACTTGAGCTCGGTGCGCACGTAGTCGTTGAGCATGGCCGTGTACGTGCCGTAGATGGCGGCGTAGCTCGGGTCGAAATCCGTGCGCTCGCCGGCGGCGTCCCGGTCGATGCCCTGGAACCGGCCGTCGAGGCGGCCGATCGTCCGGCGCTCGTCGCGCAGGAGCTCCTTGGTGAAGCGGGGCAGCGGAACCCGCAGATCGTTGGCGTCGATGAACTTCTCGGAGAGACCCGTCAAGCGAGCGAGCTTCTTGATCACGGCCTGCCGCTCGGCGGCGGGCAGGTCGGAGCCCTTCATCAAAGCGAGGTTGTACTCGGTGATGGCGAACTTTTCCGACTCGGCCGTGGCTTTCGTCAGCGGGCCCGACTGGAGGTCGGCCGGCAGGCGCTTGTGGTACCAGGCCGTGGCCGTGTAGCTCGGCAGGAACGTGACGTAGGGGAGGTCGTTGCCGACGTTGAAGTCGGCAGTCTGGAAGTTGAGGATGGTCGAGATGAGGACGATACCGTTCAAGTACATGCCGTAGCGGTCCTGCAGATACCCGGAGAGGCCCGCGGCGCGCGTCGTCCCGTAGCTCTCGCCGGCCAGGAACTTGGGCGAGCTCCAGCGCGTGTACTTCGTGGTGTAGAGGCGAATGAACTCGCCGACGGACTCGAGGTCCTCCTGCACGCCGTGGAATTGCTCGGGCTTCTCGCCCGGGGCCGGCCGGCTGTAGCCGGTCGTGACGGGATCGATGAAGACGAGGTCGGTGAACGCCAGCCAGGAGTACTCGTTGTCGATGAGACGGTAGGGCGGCGGCAGCGGTTCGCCGTTGTCGCCCATGACGACGCGCTTGGGGCCGATGGCGCCCAGATGTAGCCACACTGAAGAGGAGCCCGGGCCGCCGTTGAAGGTGAAGGTCACGGGCCGGCGGCTGCCGCCGCCGTCCTTGGTATAGGCGACGAAAAAGATGTTGGCCTTGAGCTTCCCGGCCTCGTCCTTCATCGCCATGTAACCCGAGGTCGCGGTGTAGCTGACCGGTTTGCCGGCCATCGTGACCGTGTGCTTCGTGACGACCGGCTTCTCTTCCTTCGGGGGCTTCTCGTCCGGGGCTTTCTTATCGGCGGGCTTCGTCTCGTCGGCGGCGGGAGCCGCTGTCGGCGGTGGTCCGGCCGGGCGCTGTGCCAGCGCGGGCAGGGCGAGGGCCGAGAGCAGAAGGGCGGCGAGTGCGGGGCGAAGGCTCATGCGTATCTCCTCAGCGAATAGGGTGGCGGGATTATATGTGCCGGCCCCTTCGATCGCCTGCGGTGGTGATAGTTTTCGCGGAGCCTAGGACCCAGGGAGGCAGCCGTGATTCGTGCTTCCATCTTCGGACTTGCGTCAGCCCTCATCGGCGCAGGGATTCTCCGCGAGGCGCTCGAGCCGTCGAATGCGCGGGGCGACGCGCTCACGAAGGCGCAGCGGGACAAGATGAGTCCCGACTGGATTCTCGAGGCAATGAAGCGGGGCAACGAACGGTTCCGCAGCGGACGAAGGATGCCGCGGAACTATCTGAGCGAGCAGAAGGCCTCTGCCGGCGGCCAATTCCCGGCGGCGATGATCTTGAGCTGCGTCGACTCGCGGGCTCCCGCCGAGGTCATCCTCGACCTCGGGATCGGCGACGTCTTCAACGCGCGGGTAGCGGGCAACGTCGAAAACGACGACATCCTCGGGAGCATGGAGTTTGCCTGCAAGGTTGCCGGCGCCAAGTTCGTGCTCGTCATGGGGCACACGGGGTGCGGTGCCATCAAGGGCTCGATCGACAACGTCCAGCTCGGACATCTCACCGGCCTTCTCTCGAAAATCCGTCCGGCAGTGAACGCGACGACGTACGCCGGCGAGCGCACCTCCTCGAACGACGGCTTCGTCGACGCCGTGGGCCGGAAGAACGTGGAGATGACCGTTGCTCGGATCCGCGAGAAGAGCCCTGTGCTTGCGGAGCTCGAGAGAGAGCAGGCACTCTGGATCATCGGCTCCGTGTACGACCTGAAGACCGCAACGGTCGATTTCTTCTCGTAGCGGCGGAGCACGCGCCGAAACGATGAGCCAGCCCGCTTCGAAAGGGACCCTGTCGCGGCGAGAGCTGCTCGCGGCTCTGGCGGCCGCGCCGGCGGCCTCGGCGGCCGCAGCGCTGCCCGTGAAGCCCGAGAAGACGCCGGGTCCTGCCGCCCGAAAGGGCAAGCGGCTGCACGTCGCCGTGGTTGGAGCGGGTGCCTTCGGCGGGCACGCGGCCCTCTCTCTGGTGCGCTCGGGCGCCAGGGTGACGCTCGTCGACGCATGGGGCCCGGGCAACTCGCGCGCGTCTTCAGGCGGCGAGACCCGCGTCATCCGCGGCGTGTACGGGCCCGACCGCGTCTACGTCGAGATGGCGCGGCGGTCCTTCGAGCTGTGGCGCGAGAACGAAGTCCGCTGGAAGAGGAGCCTCTACACCCGGACCGGAGCGCTCTGGATGGTCTCGGACGAGGGCGACTACGTGAAGCAGTCGCTCCCGCACCTCAAGTCCTTCGGCTTCGCGTACGAGGAGCTGACGACGGGGGAGGCCGCGCAGCGCTGGCCCCAGATCCATTTCGAGGGCGTGAAGTGGGCCTTCTTCGAGAAGGAGGCCGGTTATCTCCTCGCGCGGCAGGCCTGCGAGGCGGTGCGCGAGGGCTTCGTCGCGGAGGGCGGGACGTACCGCCAGGTATCGGCGCGGCCGGGCCCCTTCGCGGCGGGGGAGATGCGCGGCTTGCGTCTCTCGGAGGGAGGCGATCTCACGGCCGACGCCTACGTCTTCGCCTGCGGGCCCTGGCTCGGGCAGCTTTTCCCCGAGCTCCCTTCGAACTTCATCGCCCCGACTCGCCAGGAGGTCTTCTACTTCGGCACGCCCGAGGGCGACGGACGGTTCTCCGAGGACCGGTTTCCGGTGTGGGTGGAGATACCGCGGTTCTATTACGGCATCCCGGGCAACGAGCGGCGCGGCTTCAAGATCGCCGACGACGCCCGCGGCGAGCCGATCGACCCGACGACGGCCGAGAGGGTCGTGACGCCGGAGACACTGAAGGCCGCCCGGGATTGGATCGCCTTCCGCTTCCCGGCGCTCGCGGACGCGCCGCTGCTGGAATCGCGGGTCTGCCAGTACGAGAACAGTCCCGACCACCACTTCATCCTGGACAGGCACCCGGAGGCTTCGAACCTTTGGATCGTGGGCGGCGGCTCCGGCCACGGCTTCAAGCACGGCCCGGCGATGGGAGAGCGGGTGGCGAAGACGGTGCTCGGGCAGCGTCCCGTCGACCCGTTCTTCGGTCTCAATCGGCTGACGAGAATGTGAGGACAGCATGAAACGGTCCTTTTTGGCGGTGTCTCTCTTCGTCCTCGGCGCGGCGTCTTCCACTTCGGCCGCCGGGCCGGCTCCGGCTCCCACAAAGAGCGCGGCGCTCGTGAACAAGGCGGGCGAGGACGTCTGGGCGCGGATCCAGAAGGACAACCTGGCGCTTCGGCTGCGCCTGGGCCTCCCCATCGAGAGCCTTCCCGACATATCGCTCGGCAAGGTCGAGTCGAACGCCGCATTTGGCCGGGACATCCTGACGCGTCTCGAGAAGGTCAACGAAGCGGAGCTGACGCACGAGGAACAGCTTTCGCTCTGGATCCTGCGCGAGGAGGCGCGGGAGCAGGTCGAGGCGCCGGGCTACTACTGGCTCACCTTTCCGGTGACGCCCTATGCCTCGCCGATGCGGGCCGTGCTCCAGGTGTTCATGACCTTCCGCTTCCGCGCTCCGGAAGACGTCGACCGCTACGTGCGCCTGATGGGGGACTACGCGAGCCTGCTCGGCGCGATGGAGAAGAAGCTGCGGGCTCAGGCTGGCCGCGGCATCGTGCTCCCGAAAGACGAGATTCCCCAGGTCGCCGGCCTCTTCGCGGCCGCAGCCGGCCCGCCCGAGCAGAGCCCCTTTCGCGTCGCGCCTGCGCGCGTGGCGTCGTTGCCGGAAGACGACCGCGCGGATCTTGCCCGCCGGGTCGCGGAGGCGGTCGTCGGCAAGGTCCGGCCAGCCGTGAAGAGCTTTCTCGACTACGTCAACGGCGACTACCGTTCCCACGCGCCCGAGGAAGTGGGGATCGGGCAGTACCCTGGCGGGAAGGACTACTACGCCCACCTCGTCCGCCGCTCGACGACACTGCCCGTCACACCCGAGGAAGTCCACAAGATCGGTCTCGCCGAGATTGACAAGCTGAACCTGCTTCTCGATCTCATTCGCCAGAAAGTCGAGTTCAAGGGCTCCCGCGACGAGTTCCTGAAGTTCTTGAAGACAGACCCCCGCTTCTTCGCGAAGACGCCGGACGAAGTGGGCGAGCGCCTCATGGCCGCCCAGAGCCGGATCGCCGACAAGGTCCCGACTCTCTTCGGGAAAATGCCGAGGGCGCCGTACGGGGTCAAGCGCCTGGAGCCCGAGCTCGAGGGCTCGATGACGTTCGGCTACTACCAGGTGCCGACGGCCCAAGACCCGAAGGGCTATTACAAGTTCAACGGCACCAGCCTCGACAAGCGGACGCTGCTCGGCGCGGGCTCTCTCATTTCCCACGAGCTCGTGCCGGGCCATCACTTCCAGTTGAACCTGCAGGCGGAGAACGAGGACCTGCCGAGGTGGCGGCGGGACGGGATCGGGTACACCGCCTTCATCGAGGGCTGGGGCGAGTACTCCTCGGCCCTGGCGGGTGAGCTCGGTATGTACGACGACCCGTACGAGCTGGCCGGCCGGATCCTTTTCGACATGTTCCTCACGTCCCGCCTGGTGGTCGACACCGGCATGAACACGCTCGGGTGGTCGCGGGCGAAGGCGATGGAGTTTATGCGGGCCAACACGAACCGGTCGGACGAAGAGATCGAGACCGAGACGCTGCGCTACTCCTGCGACATCCCGGCGCAGGCCCTCGCCTACAAGATGGGCAGCCGCAAGCTCTGGGACCTGCGCGACAAGGCGCAGAAAGCCCTCGGGCCGAAGTTCTACATCCGCCGGTACCACGACATGATTCTGGGCAGCGGCGCCATGCCCCTCGACATCCTCGAGAAGCACGTCGACTGGTTCATCGCGCAGGAGAAGGCGCGGAAGTGATCTTCCTCCCTCTCCCCACGGGAGAGGGCCGGGGTGAGGGGCAAACAATTGAGATCTGTGGTGCCTGTTAACCCCTCTCCCGGAGGGAGAGGGGACATGCAGTCAGCTACGGTCTCGGCGCGATTCCGATGCCGGCGGCGGCTTTGCGCGAAACCGCGCGCTGGAACCAGCCGAAGCGGCCGAAGAGGCGCCCGGGCATCCCAAGGGCCTGCGCGGCCCAGCGCGGGAAGTCGAAGACGTCTTTCTGCACGACGATGACGCCTTTTTCGATCCGCAGCTCCGAGAGGATGACGTTGACGACCTTGCGCTTTCCGCCGAAGAGGTAGTGCGCCGTCGTCTTGACCGTGCCGAGATCGCCCTCGGCCCGGGTGATCGTGTAGGTCGCCGAGAAGCCCTTCGCGCGGGCCATCAGACTCTTCCACATCCGGCCGATGTCGGCGCCCTGGAGGCGGAAGACCGGGTCTTCGAAACGCGCATGCCCGGCGTACAGGCCCGCCATCGTGTCCCCGTCGTGGCGGCAGAGGGCATCGTAGAAGCGAACGAGCACGTCTTTCGTCTCGGCGGAGCCCATGACAAAAGGATCTCACGGGTATATTACGCGGGACCATGATTCTCGTGACGGGCTCGACCGGGACGGTCGGCCGCGAGGTGGTTCGGCAGCTCGTCGCCGAGGGTCTGCCCGTTCGCGCGCTCGTGCACAGTGCCGATCGGGCGGGTGACCTCGCGGGACCGCACGTCGAAGTCGTCGCCGCCGATCTCGACAAGCCGCAGACTCTCGATCGGGCCTTTGCGGGTGTGGAGCGCGTTTTTCTCGTCTCGCCCGCCGCACAGGGACTGCCCGAGCGCGAAGGCCATGGGATCGACGCGGCGCGGCGCGCAGGGGTTCGGTTCATCGTCAAGATCTCTGCCGGCGGCGGGCCGGATGCCCCGACGCAGATCGGGCGCTGGCATTGGGCCGTCGAGAAGCAGATCGAGTCCTCGGGAATCGCTTCCACCATCCTGCGGCCGAACATCTACATGCAGGGCTCGTTCTTGTGGCTGCCGCGCATGGCGGTGGAGCACGCTTTCCACGTGCCGATGGGCGACGGGCGCGTGTCGGTCGTGGACGCGCGCGACGTGGCCGCGGTGGCGGTTCGCGCTCTGATGTCGGGGGGTCTTGCCCAGCGGCTCTACGATCTTTCAGGACCCGAGGCGATTTCCTTCGAGACAATCGCAGCCGAAATCTCCAGGGTCGCTGGCCGGCCCATCTCCTATGTGGACGTCACGCCGCGCCAGTGGAAGAAAGAGCTCCTGGAATCCGGCCTGCCGGCCTGGCTCATCGAGGATCTCTCGGTCTTCTACGGCGTCCTGCGCGAAGGCTACGGAGCGACCGTCTCCTCGGCCGTACGCGACGTCACCGGCAAGCCCCCGCGCCCGTTCCGCGATTTCGCCCGCGACCACGCCGAGCGCTTCCGCTCCGGCCGCTAGCGGACAAAGCCGCCCCTGACCGTCGGGGGTGCCCTGCGGGACACGCGGCCGTTTACCCGTGCAGGAGTCCGAGTGCTCCAGGCGGCCGCTCTTCGGAACTGGTGCAAGAACCCCTCGTGACCTGAGCCTAACCCGGCCTGGCACACCCACCCAGTTCCGACGGTCCCGCAGGGCACCCCCGCCGTTCCGGGGCTCCCACCGTGGCGATTGCCTCTATGCGAGCCCCGGCGGGCGGCCCGTCCGTCGGGGCGGCTCGTTAAAGGGGGAGCTGGTCGAGGAAGCGCTTCCAGGCTTCGAGGTAGGCGCGGCCGCCGGCGGTGTAGGTGTCGTTGTGCGTCGCGTTCGGGATGATGAAGTAGTTCTTCGGAGGCGCCGCGAGGTCGAACAAGCGCCGCGTTTGAGAAGGCGGGACGACCTCGTCGCGCTCCGCTTGTGCGATCAGCTTGGGGATGAGCACGTTCGGGATCTTCTTTCCATTGTCGAAGTGCAGGCGCACGAGAAACGAAGGGATCCAGGGGTAATAGCGCCGGGCCATCGCGGCGACCGAGAGAAACGGCGCTTCGAGGATCAGGGCCGCGCAGGGCTTCCGCAGGGCGGTCTCGATGGCGACTGCTCCTCCCAGGGACTCGCCGAAGGGAACGATCCGGTTGGCCGGGAAGCCCCGAGCGACCGCGGCTGCGTAAACGGCGAGGCCATCGGCGTACAGACCCTCCTCCGTCGGTTTCCCGCTGCTCAATCCGTAGCCGCGGTAGTCGACGAGGAAGACGTCGAGTCCGAGCACGTCGACGAGCAGCTTCGTTCGCTCCAGGCGGTCGCCGATGTTGCCGGCGTTGCCATGGAAGTACAGGAGGGCGGTGCGGCCTGCGCCCCGGATCCACCAGCCACGGAGAGTGATCCCGCCGTCTGTCGCGAGAGAAAGCGGTTCGGCCGACAGGCCATACAGCGGCGGTTCGGCGCGGAGGGTGCGATCGGGGAAGAAGATGAGGCTGCCCTGGCGCGTCACGAGGAAAACCGTAACGACCAGGACGAGCAGCAGAACGACGGCAAGAGCTGTCAAGGCGAGCCTCCCGTTCACGCGACCATCATAGGCGCGGGCTTTCTGTAGAATGCGCGGCCGGAGGGTTGATGAAAACAGTCTTGAAGGTGCTCGGGTTTCTGGTTCTTGTGATCGTCGTGCTGGCTGGAGCGGGCGCGGCATTCCTGGCTTTCAAAAAGCCGGCGATGCGGCCGGCCTCGACGGAGAAGATCGAGGCGACGCCGGAGCGCCTGGCGCGAGGCGAGTACCTCACCCACCATGTGTCGAACTGCGTCGACTGCCATTCGGATTTTTTCGCCGACCGCTTCGGCACTCCAATCAAGCCGGGCACGGAAGGGCAGGGAGGATTTCCCTTCGACAAGAGGCTCGGCGTGCCGGGCCTCGTGCAGGCACAGAACATCACGCCGGATCCGGAAAACGGCATCGGTTCCTGGACCGACGGCGAGGTCATCCGCGCGGTGCGCGAGGGCGTGGACCGCAAGGGCGTCGCCCTCTTCCCAATGATGCCGTACGAGAATTTCCGCTACATGAGCGATGAAGATATCCGCTCGATCGTCGTCTACCTGCGCACCCTGAAGCCGATCAAGCACGTGATCGCGCCGCGTCGACTCGATTTCCCGGTCGGCTGGATGATCAAGTTTGCGCCGAAGCCCGTGGACGGCCCGATCGCGACCCCGGACCCCGCGAAGGACGGCCTCGCTTACGGCAAGTACCTCGTAACAATCGCCGGCTGCGGCATCTGCCACACGCCGCACGACGATCACGGACAATTGATCGCGGGCCGCGAGTTCTCGGGCGGTTGGGTGATGCTCGGCCCGTGGGGCCGCGTCGTCACGGCCAACATCACGCCGGACCCCGATGCTTACATGGGGAAGGCGACCAAGGAGGAGTTCATCGGGCGGTTCAAGGCCTTCGTCGGGCAGGAAGGGGAAAAAGCGCCGATCGCTCCGCCGGGGTTGAACACGCTTATGAACTGGGGAGCCTTCTCCGGAATGACGAACGCGGACCTGGGCGCCATCTACGACTACCTGAAGACACTCAAGCCGATCGCGAACAAGGTGGTCACGCACCCGGACGCGCCCAAGACCGGAGGGTAGCGGTTGCCTGACTCGCCGGATGTGGAAGGGCTTCCGTTTCCGGACAGCCTGTGCCACGCGTGCGCGGCGCCTCCGCGCCTGATCCGCACGGCGAAGGCGACCTACATCTTCTGCCCGATCTTCAAACGCTACCCTCCGCAGCCCGTCCGCGAGTGCGACCGGTTCCTGCCACGCGAGCGGGCGGATAATCCGCCGCGAGGAGAGCCCGAGCCATGAAGGCGATACGCGTGCACGCTGTCGGAGGTCCCGAGGCGATGCTTCTTGAGGATGTGGCCGATCCCGTTCCGAAGGCGGGAGAAGCGGTCGTCCGCGTCGAGGCAGCCGGCGTCAACTTCATCGACACCTATCACCGCACCGGCCTCTACAAGGTGCCGCTGCCGTACACCCTCGGGCAGGAGGGCGCGGGCACGGTCGAGACGGTGGCTTCCGACGCCCCGGGAGTGAAGCCCGGCGACCGCGTCGCCTGGGCGGGTGTCGGCGGTTCCTATGCGCAGAAAGCCGCCGTTCCCGCGGCGAAGCTCGTCAAGCTACCGGCGGGCGTCTCGGCGCGCGACGGGGCGGCGGCGATGCTGCAGGGCATGACGGCGCATTACCTCGCCACGTCGACGTACCCGTTGAAGCCGGGCGACACGTGCCTCGTCCACGCCGCGGCCGGGGGTGTCGGGCTGCTGCTCTGTCAGATCGCGAAGATGCGGGGCGCCCGGGTGATCGGCACGGCGGGGTCGGCGGAAAAGGCGAAGCTCGCGCGCGGGGCGGGCGCCGACGAGACGATCGATTATGAAAAGCAGGATTTCGAGGCGGAAGTGAAGCGGATCACCGACGGCAAGGGCGTTCAAGTCGTCTACGACGGCGTCGGCAAGTCGGTGTTCGAGAAGTCGCTCAACTGCCTGGCGCCGCGCGGAATGATGGTGACGTACGGAAATGCCAGCGGGCCCGTGCCGCCCTTCGAGCCGCTCACGCTCTCGCAGAAGGGCTCGCTCTTTCTCACGCGCCCGACCCTCTGGCACTACATCGCGACGCGCGAGGATCTCGAGGCGCGGGCCGGCGACGTGCTCGGCTGGATCGCCTCGGGCAAGCTCAAGATCCGGATAGGCGCCGAGTTTCCCCTGGCCCAAGCCGCCGACGCCCACCGCGCCCTCGAAGGGCGCCAGACGACGGGCAAGGTCCTGCTGATTCCCTAGGTGTCTTGTTCCCTCTCCTTCCGGGAGAGGGTCAGGGTGAGGGGAGAACCGTCGCCGATGTCGTTCTGGGAATCGCCCGAGAACGTCGCGCGCTTTGCCGCGCGCGAGCCGGACGTGCGTTTGACCGAGCTCCTGCCCGAGTACCGGGAGCCCTCGGCCGTACGCGTCCTGGACCTCGGCTGCGCCGCCGGGCGCAACACGGTGCTGCTCGCCGAGAAAGGGTTCGACGTCGTGGCCCTCGACTCCTCTGTAGCGATGGCCGGCAAGACCCGCGAGCGTGTGGCCGCCATCCTCGGTGCGAGCGAGGCCGAGCGCCGCGTGCGCGTCGGCCGGATGGACGACCTGTCATTTGCGCCGGACGCGAGCTTCGACCTCGTCGTCGCCCTGGGCCTCTACCATTGCGCGCAGAGCCGCTCCGAGTGGGACCGGGCGCTCTCCGAGACCGCGCGCGTGTTGAAGCCCGGCGGCCGGCTGCTCGTTTCGGTGTTCACGCCGGAGACGGACCTGACCGGCCGCGGCATCGCAGCCGTGCCTGGCGAGCCGAATGTCTACGAGGGCTTCGAGAGCGGCCGATCGGTCCTCGTCGATGGCCCGACGTTGGACGCCGAGTTGGCCCGCTTCGGCCTGACTCCGCTGGAGCCAACCCGCACCGCCCGGCCGAAGGCCGAAACCGGACGCCGCGTCTCTGCCAACGGCCTCTTTGTGAAAGCTAGCCGAGCGCGGCGAGGCGGTCCATGAGGTCGACGACGCGGTTGGAGTAGCCCCACTCGTTGTCGTACCAGGAGACGACCTTGGCGTAGCCGTCGCCGACGGCGCGCGTCGAGAGGGCGTCGAAGATCGAGGAGTTGGGGTTGCCGATGATGTCGGAGGAGACGAGCGGCACCTCGCTGTACTCGACGATCCGCTTCATCGGCCCCTCGGCCGCGGCGCGCACGGCGGCGTTGATGTCCGCCGCGGTCGGCCGCGCGCGCAGCCGGACAGAGAGGTCCACGATCGAGCCGTCGGGCACGGGCACGCGGATCGCCATGCCGTCGAGCTTCCCCTTCAGTTGCGGCAGCACCTTGCCGACGGCGCGCGCGGCGCCGGTTGTCGTCGGGATGATGTTCTCGGCTGCCGCGCGGCTCCGGCGCAGGTCCTCGTGCGGCACGTCGGCCAGGCGCTGGTCGTTCGTGTAGGCGTGGACGGTCGTCATGAAGCCTTCCTCGATGCCGAAGCGCTCGTCGAGGATCTTGGCGATCGGGGCGAGGCAGTTGGTCGTGCACGAGGCGTTGGAGACGATGCGGTGCTCGGGCTTGAAGCTGCGCGTCGTTGACGCCCATCACGATCATGGCGTCGATGTCGTCCTTGGGCGGCACGGTCAGGATCACTTTCTTGGCTCCGGCGGCCAGATGCTTCTCGAGCGCCTCGCGCGTGAGCAGCCGCCCGGTCGCCTCGATGACGATGTCGACCCGGTGGGAGCCCCACGGGATCTTCGACGGGTCTTTCTCGGCGGTCATGGCGATCCGGCGGCCCGCCACGGTCATGCTCTCGGCGTCCGTCGACACATCCTTCGGGAAGACACGCATGACGGTGTCGTACTTCAGGAGATAAGCCAGGTGGTCGTTGTCGAAGACGTCGTTGATGACCGCGACCTCGACATCCGGGCGGTCCGATAGGATGCGGAAGACGCTGCGGCCAATGCGCCCGAATCCGTTGATGCCGACCCGTGTCGCCATCACCGGGCCTCCATCGCGGCAAACCGCTCCACGAGCTCGACGGCGCGCTGCGCGTAGCCGTAGCCGGCGTCGAACCAGGAGAGCGTCTTGGAGACCTTGCCGCCCGAGAGCATCGTCGCCAGAGAGTCGAACGTCGCCGACCAGTTCGAAAGCGCAACGTCCGAAGAGACGATGGCGTCCGGTTCGAAGCGGACGACCTTTCTCCACCGCTCGGTCGAGGCGGCCGTACGGACGACCTCGTTGATCGCCGTCGGCGTCACCGTCTTCGGGTGCCAGCAGACCAGGTCCACGACGGAGCCGTTCGGCACCGGCACGTTCATGGCGTAGCCGGTGACCTTGCCGGACAGCTCCGGCAGGAGCTGCTCGACCATGGCCGGCGACCGGGACTCCTGCGGGATGATGTTCTTCGGCCGCGGCGCGCCCGCGCCGCATGTCCTCCGTCGGCACGTCGGCCAGGCGATGGGCGCTCGTGTACGAGTGGAGGGTGGTGAAAATGGCACGCTCGATTCCAAACGCCTCGTGGAGGATCCGCAGGATCGGCGTGACGCCGTGCACGGTCGACGAGGCGTTCGAGACGATCCGGTGCTCGGGCGAGAGCTCCCGGTCGTTGACGCCCATCACGATCGTAATGTCCGGCTTCTCCGACGGCGGCGCGAGCAGGATGATGCGCCGGGCCCCGGCCGCCAGATGCCGCTCGGCCTCGCTCGCGGGTGCGGCCGACGTTGCTCGCCTCGAAGACGACGTCGACGCCCAGGGACTTCCAGTCGGGCACCGGTGGCTGGTTCTTGCCGGAGAGAACCGGGATCTGTCGGCCTACGACATAGAGGCTGCCGTCGACGATCCGCGCCTGGTCGGGGAATCTTCCGAGGATCGTGTCGAACTTGAGCAAGTACTCGATTCCCGCCGGCGCGGCGAGGTCGCTGATCGCGCCGATGCGGATGTCCTCCCGGTTGTAGAGGATCCGGAAGAGATTGCGACCGATGCGCCCGAAGCCGTAGAGACCGACCGTCGTGACCACGAGAGGCGCAGATTACCCGATTCTTCCTCCTGGCGGATAATCCCGCTCTCATGACCGGCACCTCGCGAGCCTGGTTCGTCGACCGCTACGGCGGTCCGGAGCGGCTCGTCCTGCGCGAGCGGCCCGACCCGATCCCGGGTCCGGGTGAAGCTGTCGTGAAGACGGCCGCGATCGGCCTCAATTTCGCCGATCTCTTCGTGCGCGCCGGCGCCTATCCCCGGACGCCGAAGACGCCCTTCGTGCCGGGGATGGAAATCGCCGGGTCGATCGCTTCCCTGGGCTCAGGTGTCAAAGGTCTCTCCGTCGGACAGCCGGTCGCGGCGGTTCCCATATTCGGCGGCCACGCCGAGAGGGTGGTGCTGCCGGCGTCCCGAGTGTTCGCCCTGCCGGACGGCGTCGACATCACCCAGGCGGCCGCGATGCCGGTCGTTTTTCTGACGGCCTGGTACGCCCTCGAGCAGACCCGGCTGCAGCGTGGCGACCGCGTCGTCGTGACGGCGGCCGCCGGCGGCGTCGGCACCGCGCTCCTGCAGCTCTGCGCGCTACGCGGGGCGAAGATACTGGCGCTCGTCGGCTCTCGGTCGAAGCTCGCTCTCTGCCGCGAGCTCGGTGCCACGGCGGCGGGAACCTACGAGGACGCCCTTGATCTTCTCGACAGGGAGTTCGAGGGCCGGGCCGATGTCGTGGTCGACGCGATCGGCGGCCGGCTATTTCGGAAGCTCTGGCGCCGTCTCGACAAGGATGGGCGCTACGCGCTCTACGGCTTTGCAGCCGCCTCGGGCGCTCGGGGTGTGGCGAAGCTCCGCGCGGCAGCCGAGCTGGTCGCGATGGGGGCGGTCTTTCCGTACGGCCTCGTGCAATCCTGCAAGACGCTGCTCGGCTTCAACCTTTCCCTGCTGGCGTCCCGGACCGACGCGCTGCGCGGCGCCGCAGCGGAGCTCTTCGGCCTCTGGAAGGCGGGTACGATTCGTCCGATTCTGGGGCCCCGTTTCGACTTCAGTCACCTCCCTGACGCCCACCGGGCCCTGGCATCCCGCGGCACGACGGGCAAGGTGGTCATCACGGTCTAAAGTCGAGAGTCGAGAGTCTAGAGTGCATGGAGGAGGTCCCCATGGGTTTTGTTCCACCGACGGTCGACGATGCCAACCTGGTCTTGCGCCTCTATGAGCTGCGCCGCGAGGAGAAGCTGCGGGCAGCGCGCGAGTGGTACCGCACGAAATGCGTTCCCCTCTCGGTCGAAGACATCAAGACGATCTACAACACTCCCGGGGAGGAGAACACAAACTTCCGAATGGCCACGACCTACTGGGACATGGCGTGTTCGTTCGTAGCGAATGGCGTTCTGCACCCGGAGCTCTTCATCCAGTCGGGAAGCGAGTCGCTGATGATCTGGTCGCGCGTGGAGGAGTTCGTGCCTCAGATCCGCAAGGAGATGGGGATGCCCTGGTTTCTGACGTCGATCGAGAAAGTCATCTCGATGACGCCGTCCTCGCAGGAGCGCCTCGCGTTGTTCCGCTCGCGCCTCAGTGCCATGCGCGAGCGGATCCAGAAGGCTCGCAAATCGCAGTAAGCTCGGCAGTGGAAGGAGAGCGCATGAAAAGACATCGCTTCGCGGCCACGTTGATCGTCCTGGCCCTTCTCGCCTCCCTGGCGGCGGCAGCCGCCCCGCTCGAAGTCACCTATTACTACCTCCCCGGCTGACCGATCTGCGCAAAGATCAAGCCCGCCGTGAGCGGGTTGGAGAAAGAGTTCAACGGCCGGGTCAAGGGTCAGAACGTGGACGCCACCACGCCCGAATCCAAGAAGGCGGTCAAGGATCTCGGCTTCGAGAACCACGGCCTCGTGATCCGCTCGGCCGAGGGCAAGGTCCTCTGGAAGCAGAAGGACCACGACGTGAACATGGACGACGTCCGGAGCGCACTCAAGGAGCTGCTGAAGTAACTCGGGGGCGAGAACGCCGATGGCTCGACACCGCTCTGTCCGCGCCGCCTTCGACCGGGGGCAAACTCCCACGGTCGCCTGCTTCACAAGGGCGAAGACTCCCCTCGGCGTCGACCTCGACAAGCTGCTCGCGGCTCTCCAGAGGTTCGTGGACACTTGTGTCGTTCCCGTCTGGGGCACGCCGGCCAGGCTCGTCCGATCCACGGGTTTCCTGCCTGGCGCCTGGGCCGTCGTCTTCCTCGACACGGCCGACGCCCCCGGCGCGCTCGCGTACCACGACCTGACGCCCGACGGCTTTCCGCTCTCGAAGGTCTTCGTCAAGACGATCCGCGACGACAACTCTTCGGTCTCGATTGCGACCTCACACGAGCTGGTCGAAATGCTGGTCGACCCCGCCATCAACATCTGGTGCAACGGTCCCGGGGCGGGCACCTTCTACGCGTACGAATCGGCCGACCCTGTCGAGGACGAGTCGGTCTCGTTTCAAATCGACGGCATCGCCATGACCGACTTCGTGTACCCGTCCTTCTTCGAAGGCTTCCGAAAACCCAGGTCCACGCAGTTCGACTACACGAAGAAGGTGAGCAAGCCCTTCCAGATCCTGAAGGGCGGCTACCAGATCGTTTTCAAGAACGGCAAGGAGACGCAGATCTACGGCTCGAAAGCCAAAGCGAAGAGCTTCGCGAAGGAGGACCGGCGAGGCCACCGCAGCCAGTACCGGCACCGGCACGGCGTGTCCTGCCTCTCGAAGCCTGACCGCGGAAAGGTTCTCCGCCGGTTCTAGTTGGGGAATCGGGCCGCCGCGAAGCTCGTCCGCGGCGCGAACTATTTGGGAGTGTCCGTCGTGGCGTCGCCGGAGAAGGCCGGCTTGCCGCCCTCCATCGAGCTGACGAACTTGCCGCTGATGGTCCGGCGGGCGCCAGTTTGCAAGAGCTCGACGACAGGAGAGGTCTCGCCGGGCTCGAGGTCGAAGAGCCAGGTGGACGGAGAGTCGAAACGCAGAGTCTCGACGGGCCCGCCGACCTCGAGGGCGGCCGGGCCCGCAGGAATCGTGAGGCGGATCGCGAGGTCAGATTTGTTCTTGAACTGGACCGCAAGCCGGCTGCCGTTACCCGATCCCGCGAGGACCTCGACTGAAACCTCGGCCTGCCCGTCCCGGTAGGCGTCGGCGAGCTTGACCGGGGGACCCGCGACGGCTTGCCGGCGGCGGGCCGGAGCGGCGGCGGTCGCGTCGGTGCCGCTGTCCACCAGGTTCATCTCGAATCGGGTCAGGAACGCTCCCGAGGAGTCCCTCGCTTCGCCCGCCTGGCGCACCAGGCCAAACGGAACGGTTTCGTTCAGCCAGATGTCTCCGGTCTCGATCTGCTCCGGGTCGCCGGGGTGCTTTTGCGTGTACTTGTAACGATCGCAGGTCTTGCCGAGAACGGTTTCCGTGGCGACGAACGTCGCCGTCGGAGCGAAATCGGGAGTCGTCTCGCGCATGTCCTCGAGGACCTCTTCGTCGAGGGCTTCCGCCGAGGCCCCCTCCTCCCAGACAGAGGCGGACACGATGGCCTTTCCGAAGCCGAGAGCGTCCTCCTGGAGCGAGTAGCCGCTCTTGAGAAGGGAATCTGTGTAACCAGTCTTTTTCTCACCCTCGGCCGTAAAGTCCACGCGGAGCTGGAGACGCTGCTGGTCCCCCTGGTTCGGCAGACGCGTGTACGTGGTGAAGCCGTCGGGTGCGCCGGCTGCCGTCAATCGATACTTCGCCCACGCCCCCGGCTTCGTGGCGCGGAAGTAGTCGCTCCGGTAACTCCTGGGCGGCTCGGCCTGAGGCGCCGGCGCCGCCTGCAGAGCGGCCAGAACGATCCAGGCTCCTCGGAATGACATCACGGAGCGGTAACAGCCTCGAGGCGCCGGGCCTTCCCGTGGCGGTAGAGTCTTTGCGGTGTTTGCTGAGCTTGCGCTGGCGGCGGTTCTTACTCCGGGCTTTCTCCCGGCCGCCGGTCTCGGCGGCGTGCCGACGGCGCCGGAGCCGGCGAGCGCGGAGTTTGCCGTGCGCTGGCGCTCCTCGGAAGGAGGTCTCGCCAGCGCCCGCGAAGTCCTCGCCTTCCTCGGCGCGCCCGAGACAAAAGGCGCTGTCTACGAGGTGCGGTACTTCGACTTGCCGGAGCCCGCGGGCGCCCCGGCGGATTCGACGGCGATCCTCCGGAGGCGCAGCAGGGTGGGTGGCAAGGCGGACATCCGGCTGAAATATCGAAGGAAGCTGCCGCTGCCCGGGAAATGGGCCTGCCCGGCCGGCGCTCCGTTCGTGCAGAGCGAAGAGGTCGACGTCTCTTTTGGCGGCGTCGGACCGCCCGGCCGCGTCTATTCCTACAGCTGCACGCTCGCTGCCCGCGAGCCGCCGGCGTTTCTCGCCGCCGTTCCGAAGAGGTGCGCGTCGCGGATGGTGCGGTATGCGTTCCAGGGCTTCAAGATCGAGGAGTGGACGCTCCCGGGTGGAGATGTCCAGCTCGAGGTCTCTCGCTCGGGCAAGAACACTCGCGGCGAGCTCGAGAACTTCGAGCGGTTCGTCGCGAAGCTTCGCGAGCGGGGCATCCAGCCGTCCGATCGGAGCAAGACGGAGCTGGGCAGCCAGTGCCCCGAAGGCGGGCCGTGAGACTTCGGGCAAGTCATTACTGGCGCCGCAAGGTGAAAGACTCGAAGCCGGAACGATTCGAGGCGGCGATCTGCAATCCTCCGGCCACGATTGCGAAGCTCTCGACTGCGCCGCAGCCGAGGCTGTCGTGGTTCGACAGAACCATCGCCTTTCTCACGACCCCCTTCAAGTTCCTCGGGGTCTCCGGCTGGCAGGAGACCGGGTGCGATGCGCAGGCGCGGGGAAGGCCCGTCCGCGACGCGCAACACTCGACGGATGGATTCTGGACGATCGACGTCGCGCTCGAAGCCTTCGCGGTCGCGGCGCAGCCGGCAGACCTTTCGAAACCGCGCTATGTCCGTCTGGAGGTCGAGCCGGAAACCCGGGCGCACGGCGTGTGCGCGCAGACGCCGATCCTCGCGGGAATGGCGCTCGATTTCGGCGGCGCCGTCGTCGTCGATACCGACGGCCCCTTCCTGGAAGTCCATCCCGAAGACGATTTCCGGATCGTGGCCGCGGGCTGACGATCAGGCGAGAGCGACGATTCGGGCGGCGAGGCCGACGACGCGCCAGAAGACGCGGGCGGCCCGGCTGTAGGTGTTGACCTTCGCGAGAGTGTCCTGGAGGTCGGTGATCCCCGCTCGCAGCTCCTCCGCGTGCGAGTCGAGAAGCTTCGCGAGGTCGTGAAACTGGCGATGCTCGAGGCGGGAGATCAGGGCGTCGAGGTCGGCCCGGGCGCGCTGAAAAGCCACCAGGCCCTCGTTGTCGTCGCCGAAGGAGTCGAGGATCTCGTCGGCGTGCTTCTCGATCGGAGCGCGCACCTTCGTTCGCAGAGTATCGAGCAGGTCGGCCTGCGTCTTCATCGCTGCCAGGCCTTCAGCGTCTCGGCGTAAGAGACGACGGTCTCGAGGTCAGCCATCAGCTCCTCCCGCGCGGCATCGTCGAAGCGCCCGGCAGCCACGGCAGCCCAGGCGGAGCGGAGCTTCGAGGCCGCGTCCGAAGCATCCTTCAAAGCATCCGTGTCGAGCGGCGCCAGGAGGTACCCGCGCCGCAGGGCCATCCAGCCGCGCGGATCGGCGACGGCGTTCTCGACGAAGGGGCGCGTGACGTCTCGCTCGCGCCCCAGGCTTGCCACCGTCTCGAGGTCGGCGCGCAGCTTGCGGCGCAAGGCGTCGAGGAGCGTCTGCTGGATGCGTATCTCCCGGTCGATCGAATCGGCGCGGGCCGAGATTTCCCGGCCGATCGCGTGCCGGCGGACGACCTCGACGGAAAGCCGGGCGGTCTGCGAGAGAACGTCCCGCTCGGGGGCCGTCAGGAGTGTCGAGCCCGTGAGCTCCTGGCCGAGGCGGTTCAAGGCCGTCGCGGCGCTGGCGGTCGCGTCGGCGGCCTCGGTGTCGGAGTCGTTGTCCGCCAGGCGGCCGAGCGCCTCGAAGTACCGGACGAGCAGGCGCGCATGGCGCCGCAGGCGCTCGAGGTCCGCGAGTGTCTGGGAAACGGGAGCGTGCTTATTAAGGAGAGCGCGCCGCTCGTCCCGCGCCAGGCCCTGCGCTTCCGAGAGCAGGCGGGCCGAGTCGGCGTCCACGGCCGTCTCCTCTGTGACCTGGAGCAGAATCTCCGTCGCGCGGCCGTACGCGGCCCCGGCGCTGGCCACTTTTCGGGCGTGCGCGGTGGAGCCGCAGGCGCAGCAGAGGAGGAGCGCTCCCAGCACGGAGCCGGCCAGCCGTTTCGTTTGCGCCAAGAGCCCTCCTTTCGGAGGTTCGGTCCAACGGGTGAGACATTCTAGCCCGGTCGTCTCCGTGGCAGGTCCTCGCCCCGCCTATACTTCCGGGCGTTTCGCTTTCTCTCAAGAGGAGGACTCGTGAGACGGACTCTCTTCCGCGCTGCCGCAGTGACCTTCGCCGGGCTCTTCCTCGCGTCTTTCGCCCTCGCCGCGGAGAAGCCCAAAGACGCGAAACCGCCGACACTTTCCGAGAGCTTCGAGGGCCTGCAGTTCCGCTGCATCGGGCCCTACCGCGGCGGGCGCGCGGTCGCGGTGACGGGTGTGCGCCAGGACAACCTGACGTACTACTTCGGCGGGACGGGCGGCGGCGTCTGGAAGACCTCCGACGCGGGCGCGAACTGGGAGCCCGTGTCCGACAAGGACTTCAAGACCGGCTCGGTCGGCGCGATCGAGGTCTCGGAGTCGGACCCGAACGTCATCTACGTCGGCATGGGCGAATCGCCCATCCGCGGCAACCTCTCGCACGGCGACGGCGTGTGGAAGTCGACCGACGGCGGCCAGTCCTGGAAGAACATCGGCCTTCGGCGACGCGGCAGATCTCGCGCGTGCGCATTCATCCGTCCAACCCGGACCTCGTCTACGTCGCCGCGCTCGGGCACGCCTGGGGGCCGAACGAGGAGCGCGGCATCTACCGCTCCCAGGACGGCGGCAAGACCTGGAAGAAGGTGCTCTTCGTCGACGAGAAGACGGGAGCCTCGGATCTCGCGATGGATCCCGTGAACCCGCGCATCCTCTACGCGGCGTTCTGGCAGGTCGTGCGGCGGCCGTGGGAGCTCGTCTCCGGCGGCCCGGGGTCGGCCTCTGGAAGTCGACGGACGGCGGCGACACCTGGAAGAAGCTGACCGAAGGGCTTCCCGAAGAGATGTGGGGCCGCATCGGAGTGGCGGCCTCGGCCGCCAAGCCCGGGCGCGTCTGGGCGATCGTCGAGGCGAAGAAGGGCGGGCTCTACGTCTCGGACGACGACGGCGAGAAGTGGACGCACGTCAACGACGAGCACAAGATCCGCGAGCGGGCCTGGTACTACACGTGCGTGTACGCCGACCCGAAGAACGCGGAGACGGTCTGGCTGCCGAACGTCGCAGCTCCACCGCTCGAACGACGGCGGCAAGTCGTTTTCGGCCATCTCCGTCCTGCACGGCGATACACCACGACCTCTGGATCGATCCCGACGACCCGAAGCGCATGATCCTGGGCGACGACGGCGGCGCCACGATCACGTTCAACGGGGCGAGACCTGGTCGACGCAGAACAACCAGCCGACCGCCCAGTTCTACCGTGTCGTGACGGACAACCGCTTCCCGTACTGGGTCTACGGCGCGCAGCAGGACAACTCGAACGTCGCCATTCCATCGGGCGTGCCGGGCGGCGCAATCGACGTCACGGACTGGCACCGGTCGGCGGCGGCGAGAGCGGCTGGATCGCGCCCGAATCCGACGAACCCGGACATCGTCTTCGCCGGCGAGTACGGCGGCCAGATCACGCGCTACGACCACAGGACGCGGGAGGTGCGCGAGATCATGGCGTGGCCGCAGCTCGCCGACGGCCATGCGACGAAGGACCTGAAGTACCGGTTCCAGTGGAACGCGCCGATCCTCGATCTCGCCCAACGACCCGAACGTCCTCTACCACGCCGCGCAGATCCTGCTGCGCAGCCGCGACGAGGGCGAGACGTGGGAGGAGATGTCGCCCGATCTCACGCGCAACGACAAGGCGAAGCAGGGCAAGTCCGGCGGGCCGATCACGACCGACATCACCGGCGTCGAGCTGTACGACACGATCTTCGCGCTCGCCGAATCGCCGCACGAGAAGGGCGTGATCTGGGCGGGCACCGACGACGGCCTCGTCCACGTCACGCGCGACGGCGGCAAGACATGGGAGAACGTGACGCCGACGGGCATTCCCGAGTGGATCCAGATCAACGCGATCGACGTGTCGCCCCACGACAAGGCCGCGGCGTACGTGGCCGCGACGATGTACAAGTTCGACGACTTCAAGCCCTACCTCTACAAGACGGCCGACTACGGAAAGACCTGGACGAAGATCGTCAACGGCATTCCCGACGGCGCCTTCACGCGCGTCGTGCGCGAGGATCCGGCGCGCCGGGGCCTGCTCTACGCCGGGACCGAGACCGGCCTCTACGTCTCCTTCGACGACGGCGCGAGCTGGCAGCCGTTCCAGCGCAACCTGCCGGCCGTGCCCGATCACCGACCTCACCGTCAAGAACGGCGACCTCGTGGTGGCGACGCAGGGGCGGGCGTTCTGGATCCTGGACGACCTGACGGCGCTGCGGCTCTGGAGCGCGGAGCTCGAGCGCTTCGGCCGCGCACCTCTTCCCGCCGCGCCCGTCCTACCGCGTTCCAGTCCGACAGGGTGGACGAGGACGACCCGCCCAAGGGCGTCGGCACGAACAGGCCCGACGGCGTCCTCATCGACTACTGGCTGAAGGAGAAGCCGAAGAAGGACGAGATCGTGAAGATCGAGATCCTCTCGGACGGCAAGGTCATCCGCTCGCTCTCGAGCGAGAAGACGGAGCACGAGGGGGACCTGAAGGAGCAGGCCGAGAAGAAGGAGCTGGACAAGGAGAAGGACAAGCCGCTCGAGCCGAAGGCGGGCCTCAATCGCTTCGTCTGGGACATGCGCGTCTTCAAGCCGATGCTCGTGCCGAAGGCGGTGTTCAACGAGGGCGAGAAGGCGCCGCCGCGCGTCGGGCCGGGCACGTACCAGGTTCGGCTCACGGCCTCCGGCCGGACACAGACGCAGGACTTCGAGGTGCGCCCGCGGCCCGACGGCGCGGCGACGGCGGCCGACCTCAAGGCGCAGTTCGACCTGCTCGAGGCGATCCGCGACCGGCTGTCCGAGTCGCACGTGGCGGTGCTCGAGATCCGCGACGTGCGGGCGCAGGTCAAGGACCTGGGCGAGCGCGCCGAGCGCCTCGGCAAGGGGCGACGCCCTGCAAAAGGCCGGCGCGCCCCTCGCTGGAGAAGCTCGACGCGCTCGAGCTCGAGCTGACGAATCCCGAGATCAAGGCCGACGAGGACGACCTGAACTACGAGCCGAAGCTCGACCACGACTGGGTCAACCTGGCCGGCATCGTGGCCTCCGCCGACCGCAAGCCGACGGCCGGCTGCGTCCAGTACTACGACGTGCTGAAGGCGCGGCAGGACGCCATCCTGGCGCGGTGGAAGGTGCTGCAACAGGGAGAGGTGGCCGAGTTCGACCGAGCGGCCGCCGAGTTGAAGCTGCCGCGGGTTGCCCCGGCTCCGAAGATCGCGAGGTAATGTCGATGAGGGCTCGGCTGCTCGGCGGCGTCCTGGTCCTGGCGGTTCTCTGCGTCTCGAAAAGCGCTCAGGGGCAAGAGGCGGCGGGGGAGAAGAGGTTCGACGCCGAGGCGGCGACGAAGGCGTACATCGCGACGATGCCGCCCGACCAGAAGGCCAGGTCGGACGCCTACTTCGAAGGCGGCTACTGGCTGATCCTCTGGGAGTTCCTGGCGACGGCGGGCGTCAGCCTCCTCCTGCTGGCGACCCGGCTGTCGGCCGGGATGCGCAACCTCGCCGAAAAGCTCGTTCGCTGGAAACCGGCCCAGACGTACCTCTACGCGGCCCAGTACAGCGTCGTCACGCGGTCATCCTCTTTCCCTTCACCTACTGGCGCGGGTTCGTGCGCGAACACAAGTACGGACTCGCGACGCAGACCTTTGCCGCCTGGATGGGAGATCGAGCAAAAGGCCTGGCCCTCATCGTGGTCTTCGGGGGCGTGCTCGTTGCGATTCTCTACGGCGTCGTGCGCCAGTCCTCGAAGAACTGGTGGATCTGGGGGGCGCTCACAGCCATCGTCTTCCTGATGTTCATCCAGTTGATCGGGCCGATCTACATCCTTCCGCTCTTCAACAAGGTCACGCGCCTCGAAGACCCGAAGATCAAGGACCCGATCCTCTCGCTCGCCCGCGCCAACGGCATCGGCGTGCAAAACGTCTTCGTCGTGGACGCCTCGCGCCAGACGACGCGCATCTCGGCCAACGTCAGCGGCTTTCTCGGCACGGAGCGGATCACCCTGAACGACAACCTCCTGAAGCGCTGCACGCCGGAGGAGATCCAGGCCGTCATGGGGCACGAAATGGGCCACTACGTCCTGAACCACGTGTACAAGGGAATCGTATTCATCGGTGTGATCATCGTGGTCGGGTTCGCCTTCCTGCGCTGGGGATTTGCCCGCTCCAGAGCCGGTATGGCGCGCGCTGGGACGTGCGCGGGGTGGGGGATACGGCGGGGCTGCCGCTCCTGGCGTTGCTCTTTGCCGTCTATTTCTTCGTCCTGACGCCGGTCATCAACACGATCATCCGCACGCAGGAATACGAGGCGGACATGTTCGGCTTGAACGCCGCCCGCCAGCCGGACGGCTTCGCGTCGACGGCGCTGAAGCTTCGGACTACCGCAAGATCGACCCGACGCCCTTCGAGGAAGCCATCTTCTACGACCACCCGAGCGGCCACACGCGCATCTTTTCCGCCATGCGCTGGAAGGCGGAGCATCCGGAGGTGAAGTGACATGATGAGCCCGGCTAATGTGACAACGGCTCTGGAGTTCCCGGGATACCGGGTGGCGCGCACCCTGGGCGTGGTGCGCGGCCTGACGGTGCGCTCGCGCAGCGTCGTCGGGACGATCGGCGCCGGCCTGCAGACGCTCTTCGGCGGCAACATCACCCTCTGGACGGAGCTGTGCGAGCACGCCCGGACGGAGGCGTACGAGCTGATGGTGCAGGCACGCCGAGCAGATGGGAGCCAACGCCGTCATCTCGATGCGCTACGACGCCAACGAGGTCGCCCAGGGCGTCACGGAGGTGCTGGCCTACGGCACGGCTGTGGTCGTCGAGGCGGCGCGATAGTCTTCGTCTTTGGACTTTGGACTTTGGACTTTGGACCCTGGACTCTCCGGGTCCATTTAAAGGAGAAGCGATGAAGAAGACAACGGTGTTCGTTCTCGCGGCGTTGGTCTCGGGTGTCGTTTATGCGCAGGCGCCGGCGGCGCCGGGCTCTCCGGCCCCGCCAGCGACTTTCAGCTCGGATTGGCGGAGCGACGTGGACGGCGTCAGCAAGAAGCTCGTGGATCTGGCCGAAAAGATGCCCGCCGACAAGTACGGCTGGCGGCCGGCGCCGGGCGTGCGATCGGTCTCCGAGGTGTTCATGCATGTCGTGGGCGCGAACTACCTCCTGCCGAGCTTCATCGGGGCCAAGCTCCCCGAGGGCTTCGACCGCGGGATGGAGACGTCGGTGACCGACAAGGCCAAGGTCGTCGAATGGCTCAAGAAGTCGATCGACAACGCCAAGACCGTGGCGGCGGGCGTTTCCTCGGCCGATCTCGACAAGAACGTGAAGGCGTTCGGTCGGGAGATCTCCGAGCGGCGCGTTCTCATGATCGTCCAGACGCACATGCACGAGCACCTGGGGCAGTCGATTGCTTATGCGCGGATGAACGGGGTGACTCCTCCGTGGTCCGAGGCGGCGGAGCAGCCCGCGAAGAAATAGAGGCCTTCCCCTCGGCTTATTCCCCCTTCGGGAGAGGGTTAGGGTGAGGGGAAAACAACTGCCTCGACAATAGCTTCCCCCTCACCCCTCCCTCTCCCGGGGGAGAGGGGAACGCTGAACATTCCCGGCCCACTTTCGTTAGTAGTGGGTGATGGCACCTGCAATCGAGGCCCGCGGCCTGCGGAAGGTGTATGGCTCCCGTTTTGGCGGGAAGACGGTCGAGGCTCTGGCCGGCATCGACCTGACGGTCGGCCCCGGCGAGATCTTCGGCCTGCTCGGCCCGAACGGGGCGGGCAAGACGACGACCGTCAAGATTCTGCTCGGCCTGACGCACGCGACCGCCGGCACCGCCACCCTGTTTGGCCTGCCGGTTGCCGACCCGGAGAGCCGGAGGCGCGTCGGGTACCTGCCCGAAGGGCACCGATTTCCCGGGTACCTGACGGCCCGCCAGACGCTCTCGATCTTCGGGCGCATGTCGGGAGTCGACCGGCCGGCGCTCTCGCGGCGCATCCCGCTGCTTCTCGAGCGCGTGCGCCTGTCGGACTGGGCGGACGTGCGCGTCAAGAAGTTCTCGAAGGGCATGACGCAGCGCCTCGGCCTGGCCGCAGCCCTCGTGCACGAGCCGCGATGTCCTGCTCTTGGACGAGCCGACCGACGGCGTCGACCCGGTTGGCCGCCGCGAGATCCGCGACCTCCTCCAGGAAGAGGCGGGCAAGGGCCGGGCGATCCTGTTGAACTCGCATCTTGCTCTCGGAAGTCGAGCAGGTCTGCGCCCGCGTGGCCGTGCTGCGGAAGGGCTCGGTCGCCGCCGTCGGGCGGATCGAGGACCTGACGGCGACGACCTCGCGTTACAAGCTCGTCGCGTCCGGCGTCGACGAGGCGCTGCTCGAGGATCTGCGCGGGACCGGCGCAACGGTCGCGCGCGTCAACGGGCACTTCGACGTGACGACCCGCGACGTCGCGCACCTGAACGTTCTGGTCGATCGCCTGCGCGGCCGGGGAGCGCAGCTCACGGAGCTCGCCCCGGTGCGCTCGAGCCTGGAGGATGTCTTCGTGGACCTGATCCGCGCCGAGGAGAAGCCGTCATGAGGGCGCTGTACGCGAGCATCGAGGAGGTCTTTCGCGAGGCGGCCGCGCGCTGGACGCTCATCGCGTACTTCACGCTCTCTTCGCTCTTCGTCGTCGTCTTCGCTCTCGCCGTGAACCTCGACGTCGTCAACGGCGCCCTGGCCGGCGCGAAGCTCTTCGGCCAGTCGGTCGTCATGGGCAGGCAGGAGATTTCGATCGAACGGCTCGTGCTCGGCTTCGAGTCCGGTTTCTCGGGCTTCCTCTTCCTGATCGGGACATTTCTCGCTCTGTTCGCGACCGCGCACCTCGTGCCCCGCCTCCAGGAGAAGGGCACGATCGACCTCTATCTCTCGCGCCCGGTCGGCCGCGTGCAGCTCCTTCTCTCGCGCTACGTCGGGGGCCTCGCGCTCGCCTTCGCCAACCTGGCTTACCTGATTCTCTCGATGTGGCTGATCATCGTCTGGAAGACGCACGTGGCCCACACCCGCTTTCTGCTGGGAGGGCTGGTGATCTTCTTCACGATCGCGGTGCTCATGGCCTTTGCCTTCCTCGTGGGGGTCGTGACGTCGTCGACGGGCGTGTCGCTCATGACGACCTACGCCGTGTTTTTCTTCGGCTCCATGCTGGCCGCCCACGACAGGATCGCCGCCGCTGTCTCGACGGAGACGGCCGCCCGCATCGTGAACGGCCTCTACTGGGTGATGCCCAAGACGGCGGAGCTCTTCAAGGCGACCGTGGGTCTCGTCTCCGGCGGATCGGACGTCGGGCGATTCGTTCAGATCAACGCCCCCGCCGTCTACGGCTCCTCGTTCCTCTTCGGCTTTGTCTCGCTCGGCCTCGCGGCCTGGCTCTTTTCCAGAAAGGACTTCTGACATGGCGACGCATCGCATTTCTCTCCGTTTTTCCCTGCTCGTTCTGGCGGCGGCCTTCTGTGCTCTGCCCGCTTCCGCTGCCAGGAAGAGCGACGACGCTCTCTCGCTCGTGCCTGCCGACGCGGCGGCCGTCGCCGTCGTCCGGTGGAACGAGCTGCGCGCGAGCTCGTTCGGCGCGAAGCTCCTGTCCGAGACCGACCACGTGACGGCTGACGGCGACGCGGCGCGGTTCATGGCCGAGGCGCGCCTGAACCCGAAGGAAGACGTGGACGTGATCGTCATGGCCGGAGCGCCCGGCGTCCTCCGGGCACGGGTCGGGTACCGGTCTCGTGTTGTTCGAGGGCCGATTCGATGTGGACCGGCTCTCCTCCGCTCTCGCTGCG
The DNA here is from genome assembly GCA_963739435.1 of uncultured Acidobacteriota bacterium. Taxonomy (GTDB): domain Bacteria; phylum Acidobacteriota; class Thermoanaerobaculia; order UBA5066; family Gp7-AA6; genus CAVUAN01. The sequence continues at coordinate 49,583 of CAVUAN010000016.1, read as the reverse complement.
CGCGGCGGCGAGCCGAGGAGCGCGTCCGGGCGGCGACTACTTCCTGCTTCCCCGGACCGAGACCTCGTCGGAATCCCATCGTCCCGGTGCCGTTGCCTTCGCCAGCTCGCACCTCGTGATCGGGGGAGACGAAGCCTCGGTCGTCGACGCGCTCGCCCGGAGAGCCGCGGGGGGCGAGGACTTCGCCTCGCAGGCCTCGATCGGCCGCGAGTTTCGGCGCATCGCTCCCGATGCATCCGCCTGGGCGCTGATCGACGTCAAGCGTTTTCCGATGGTGCAGCGCGCCCGGGCCGAGGGCTCGGGACAGGCGGGCGAGCTGCTCAGCGCGATGAAATCGGTCTCGGTCGTCGCTCTGCAGGCCACCGTCAAGGGCGATGCGATCGACATCTCGGCAGCGGGTGTCAGCGACAACGAGGAGACCCGCCAGCTGCTCGAGGACTCGCTGCGCGGCGTCGTCGCCATGTGGCGCCTCGCCATCCAGGAGAAGTCGCCGGAGACGGTCGCCATGCTGCGGCGTTTCAAGATCGGCAGCGACGGCCAGGCCGTGACGGTCAAGGGCACCCTGACCGCCGACTACCTGCGCTCCCTCGCCGACAAGCGCGCCGTCAAGTAACCGTCGCTAAGCGCTGCGCGCCGAACCTGCGCCATCGGGCGCACCGGCGCTCGGCTCGGCCAAAGGGCCTCGACCGAGCGCCTGGTTCGTCTCTCCGCGCTCCGCTCCCGCGTCGCGAGGCTCCTCCCTCGCATTCGCTCGGGAGACTCCTCGCGCCGCGACCGGAGCCTAAGTTAGGGTCAGTCGTGTATCCATGTATATTGAGAGGAAATGGCTCGACCGATACGGCTGGAGGCTGAGGGGGCCGTCTACCACGTGATGGCTCGCGGCAACGAGCAGAAAGCGATCTTCCGCGACGACTCCGATCGCGAGGAGTACCTGCGAAGGCTGGCCCGCTACCGCGAGCGCTTCGAGTTCAAGCTCCTAGCCTACTGCCTCATGGACAACCACGTGCACCTGGCTATCGAGCGGGGCCCGGTCCAGCTCTCGCGAGTTATGCACACCCTTCAAGGTTCCTACACCCAGTGGTTCAACGTGCGCCACGGGCGGGTCGGACACCTGTTTCAAGGCAGGTACAAGGCGCTGCTCATCGAGAAGGATCGGTATCTGTTAGCCCTCGTGAGGTACATCCACGAGAACCCCGTTAAGGGAAGGATCGTGGAGCGCCCACAGGAATACCGCTGGTCCAGCGACCGGTCTTATCGGCGCGGAGACGGCCCGGAGTGGCTTGATCTGGACGGGGTTTTGGCCCAGTTCGGGCGAGGGCGTCGCGCCGCGGCGAACAAGTATCGTAAGTTCATGGGCGAGCCGGACGACTCACCGTACGAGCAGGTGGAAACCCACGAAGGAACGGTGAAGGGCGACGAGGAGTTCGCGCAAACAACTTTTCGGAGGCTCAGTGAGTTTGTTCCGAAGCGTCGGGGAGTTTCCATCGCGCGCGTCTCAGAGGCGGTGGCGCGCCAGAACGGCGTGGAACCAGCTGTCCTTGGCCGGCCGGGTAGCTACCGAGACCTGGCGCGGCTGAGAGCCCTAACGGCTCTTGTTGCGCGGGAAGTCGCGGGCCACTCGGTGGCCAGCGTGGCGCGGCACTTTCATCGGGAGGAGTCCACCCTGGTGCGTGGGACCTTGAAGCTCGAGCGCGAGATGGCGGGCGACCGCCGGTGGCGCCGCGAACTCGAAACCCTTCTTGCGACCCTGCGCCGGGTCTGATTCCAATATACATGGATACACGACTGACCCCTAGCTGGGTTCGCCAGGCAGAGGGACAGGGAATCGCCGATAAACCGCCGCCCAGGGGTCCCGGTGAGCCTAGAATTGAACGAGTTGTCGAGGAAGTAGGCTGTGCGCAAGAACGCGTTCATATTCTCTCTGGCGATCGCCTCTCCTCCTGCCTTGCTGCGCAACATCGTCGATAAACAAGTCCCTCGCGCAATGCGAGGGACAGCCCCTTCAGACGGCAATAAGCCTCCTCGGTCAACCAGACGGGATCTCGCCGGATGGTGTTGGGGGCAGAGACGTCCGGTGGAGCTGGATTCATTCTGGTCGAGTGGTTCTCGTGAGGATGCACGTTGATCCGGACGACCGCGTCGTCTCCTCACAATGGAAATACCGCGACGAAGGGGAACCGACGCTGCCTTTTAACAAGCCCGGCGCGGTGCAATAGCGGGAAGCGCGGCGTCCGGTAATCTCCGACGAGTTACGATCGGGGCGATGCATTCGCGTCGCCCGGCTCTTTTCGCGGCGGCAGCGCTGGCGGCGTTTTTCCTGCCGCAACTGTGGGGCCGGCAGGTCTACAGCCGCGTGACGTGGCGGCTGCTCGTGCCGTGCCGGGCTTTTCTCGGGGCTGAGTTTCGGGCGGGCGAGTTTCCCGGCTGGTACCCGTACGAGGCCTACGGCACGCCCTTCCACGCGCAGGCCGTCTGCGGCGTCCTGCATCCGCTCTCGTGGTTGTCGGCGCTCCTGCGGCCCGAGAGTGTCCTGTCGCTGCAGACCCTTTGCGCGGTGGCGCTCGCCGGCCTGGGGGCCTGGTTCTTTGCGCGGGTTCTCGGAGCGGCGCCCTTCGGCTGCGCGATTGCCGCCGTGAGCTACGCCCTGTCCGGGTATCTCGTCGCGGCGACCGACAACATCGTCTTTCTCTGGAGCGCGGCGCATTTGCCGATTCAGCTCGCGGCGTTTGCGTTGGCGGGCCTGCGCGGCTGGTCGCGGGGCTTGCTGGCCGTGGCCGTGCTGGCGACTGTCTCGTCGGCCCTCATGGGAGACGTCCAGGGCGCGCCCGTCTTTGCCGCGGCGGCGGTTTTGACGGGGTTGTTGCTGGCCCCTTCAGGGCGGGCGCGGTACCTCACCGGAAGCGGGGTGGCCGCGGTCTTGACGTTCGGCCTCTGCGCGCCCCAGCTGCTGCCGGCTTTCGCGTTCCTCAGGGAGACGTCGCGCGGCGGGGAGGGCCTCTCCTTTGCCGAGGCGACGTACTGGTCGCTCCATCCGCTGCGCCTCCCCGAGCTCGTCCTACCTTTCTTCTCGCCGATCGGCGCCGCCGGCCGCGCGGAGCACCTCTTCGGCTCGGTGCCGGGCAGGCTGCTCTGGGGAGAAGCGCTGGGTGGGAGCGCTCTCGTCTCGGCTCTCGCCCTCGCGGCGCTGGCGACGCGCCGCGTCAACGGGCGCGCCCGACTGGCGCTCTCCGTGCTCTTCGGCCTGGGCCTCCTGCTCTCGCTCGGCCGCCATACGCCGTTCTTCCGGCTCGTGCGTGCAGCCGTGCCTCCCATGAGGTCGCTGCGCTTCCCGGAGAAGTTCGTCCCTCTCGTCCTCGTCGCGCTCGCTGCCCTTGCGGCTCTCGGCTGGACGGCAGCCGGCGTCTCCTGGCGGCGGCGGGGCGTTGTGGCCTCAATCGCTGCGTTCCTGCTCTGCGCTACGGCCTGGCTGGCGGCTGGGTCCGCACAGCCAGTTGCGGGCGGCTACTTGCGCGATCTCTCGCGCTCGCTCGCGCTTTCTGGCGCAGTCCTCGCGCTCGGCGCTGGAATGGTCGGCCGGCGCGGCTGGGCGCTCGGCGCGCTCGTGCTCGTCGCGGCCGAGACGGGATCGGGCTCGTGGCGCGCCTGGGACACGCGGCCTCTCGCGGACTCGACAAGTCCTCCCGAGACCCTGGCGGCGCTCCGAGAGGCGGGAGTGCGACCGGGAGCGGGGCGCGTCACGAGCGTCGGGTACCCGGGGTACCCGCTCGATGAAAGCCAGCTCTTGACGGCGCGCGAGCGCGCGTGGATGGACTTCGAGCGCAAAGGAGTCGGGGGGTCGATGGGTGGCTGGCTCGGAGTCGAGTCCGCTCTCGCCTACCTCGCGCCGAGCCGGGCGTATATCGAAGTGCAGTCGCGGCCTCCCGCGGAGCTGCTGGCGACGCTTGCGCCCCGCTTCAACGTCGTCGCCGCTTTCGCTCCCGCGGCCTTCATCGCCTCGACACCCGGGCTTGCCGCTCCGGTCGCGACATTCCCCGGGGACCTGAACCTCGTGCGCCTGCCCGTGCCGTGGCCGCGCGCTTACCTCGCGGGGGCCGTGCCGCAGGTTTCTGACAGGTCGTCGCTCGCTCAGGTGGAGGATCTCGGGCGCGGGCAGGCCCTCGTCTCCGGCTGGAGCGGCGGCGCCGAGCCGGCTGCCGAAGGCACCGCGTCGATTGCGGAATACGGCCCGCAACGCGTGCGCGTCGAAGTGCAGGCGGCCCGCGAGTCGTTCCTCGTCTTGAACGACCAGGGGAGCTCCGGCTGGTCCGCGATGGTCTCGGGACATCCCGCCCCCATTCAGACAGCCAACGTCCTGGTGCGCGCCGTGCGCGTTCCCGCCGGAGCGAGCACCGTCGTGTTTCGTTACAGCGTGCCGGGCCTGCGCGAAGGGACGCTCGTGTTTGCGGTGTCGGCGGCCCTGTTGCTGGCGCTTCTGGGTGCGCGTCCGCCGTGGAGGTGGCTCTCGCCCGGACAGGGTTAGACTGCGCGTTCCATGTTCGAGGCCATAGAGCTGCCCGCCGACGTCTCCGCTCTCGTCGAGCAGAAGAAGCTCGATGCCCTGGAGGAAGTCTGGACGAAGCGGATGGAGGACGACGGAGCCGACCTTCCGTTCTTCTTCGCTCTGGCGGCGGCCGTCAAGAAGAAGGGCTCCGGCAGCAAGGCCCTCTCGTGGCTCAAGTTCCTGGCCGACACGCGTTGGAGAGTCGGGGGACCTCGAGGCCCGCACCCGCGTGCTTCTGGAGATTGCCCGCATGTCGCCGTCCGACGAGACGGTGCGGACGGACCTGGCGGCGACTCTCGCGCAGCGTTTCGCGGGGCACCCCGCGCTGAAGGCCGTCCTCGCGCAGTTTCCCCTGGACAAGGCGAGGGAGCCCACGGAAACGGCCGGGCGCATCGAACGGTGGCTGCGCTACCGCGTCGGCGACGTCTACGCGCTGGCCGGCCGCGGGGCCGGGCGGATCGTCGAGCTCAACCCCGCGCTGGACGTCATCCGCATCGAGATTGCCGGCGTCCGTGTGCCGCTTTCTCTCGTCTCGGCGGACAAGAACCTCGTTCCCCTTCCGGACGGGCACTTTCTGCGCAACAAGGTGGAGGACCCGGCGGGCCTGAAGGCCCTCGCCGAGAACGACCCCTCCGAAGCCCTGCGGCTTCTCCTCGCGAGTTTCGGAAGGCCGATGACGGTGCAGGAAGTCCGCGACAACTTCGGCGGGCTCGTCGACGACTCGAAGTGGGCGGGCTTCTGGGCGGCCGCGCGCAAGAACCGGCAGGTCCTGACGTCCGGATCCGGCAAGAGCGCCCTGGTCTCCTGGAGCCAGAGCGCGGACGCGGCCGAGGAGTCGTCCGGGCCGCATTTGCCGCCGCGGGGGCCGCCGGGAAGATCGAGCTGGCGCGCAAGAACGCGAAGCGGTCGAAGGGCCTGTCCGCTCTCTTTGCGGCGGGCCTTGCCGAGGAGGCTCGCCGGGCGGCGGCGGCGCGGCCGGGACTGGCCTGGGAGCTGTCGCAGGCGGCGGTCAAGCTCGCCCCCGGGCAGGAGGAGGCGTTTCCGGCATCGGAGCTGCTGGCGGTCAAGGACGCGGCGGCGGTCCTCGCCGACATCCGCGACCAGGGCGCGCGCCAGAGCGCGCTCGAGGCGATTCGCGCGGGCCGATCCGACTGGGCGGCCATCTTCGCCGAGCGGATTCCGAAGGAGGACGACGGGCGCGTGCTGGGCGTGCTGTTCGACGGCCTGGGCGACGGCGCGGCGGACCTGACGCGCCGCATCCTCCGGTCGCCCCGCACGGCGCCGCGCGGCTTCGTGTGGCTGTGCGAGCGCGTCGAGAAGGAAGGCCGGACCGACAACCCGGGCCTCTTCTTCTCCCTTCTCGAGGCCCTGCGGCAGGACGAGTTCTCCGGCCTGCGCGCCCGCGTGAAGGAGTTCTTCGACCCCGGTCACCTCGCCGTCGCCCTGGTTCGCGCCGCGCCGTCCGAAGAGGAGGCGCGCGAGATGCTCTCCGCCCTCGACCGCGCGGGCGGCCTCGAGGACCATCGGCGGAGCGTGGTGAAGGAAGCTCTCCTGATGAAGTACCCGGAGCTGCGCGCTCCGGCGCGCGAATACCTCTACGCCACGGCCGAGGCGATCGAGGCGCGGCGCACAGAGGTCCAGACGCTGAAGTCCGTCGACCTGCCCGCCAACGCCGAGGCGATGCGCACCGCCAAGGAGCACGGCGACCTGCGCGAGAACTTCGAATACCACGCCGCGCGGCAGAAGCACGAGTACCTGTCGGCCCGCATCGCCACGCTCTCCGACGAGCTCTCCCGCACGCGCCCGCTCGACCCGTCCGGATCGATGTCTCCGAGGTGCGGGTCGGCACGCGAGCGACGCTGCGCGACGTCGCATCGGGCGCCGAGCGACAGGTGACGATCCTCGGGCCCTGGGATTCGAAGCCCGAGGACGCCGTGTACTCCTACCAGGCCGAGTTCGCGCAGAGGCTGCTCGGAGCGAAAGCCGGCGACACGGTTGTCCTGCCGGAAGGCGAGGTGAAGGTGATCCGGATCGAGCCGTGGCGAACGTGATCGCGGAAGAAGTCGGCGGCCTGGGGTTGGGGGCTGGCAGCGCTCCTGGCCGCGGCGGGTCCGCTCTGCGCCGGCGACGACATCCTGAAGCTGCCGATCGGAGATCCGGAGCGCCGCGGGCGGGACGTCCGGCTCGTCCTGGACGGAATCACGGACGCTGCGACAGGCGAGGTGATCACGCCCGGCGCGCTTCCGGCCGCACTCGCCGGCACGCGGATTCTCTTTGTCGGCGAAAGCCACACGGACATGGAGACGCACCGCGTCGAGCTGCGGGTGATCGAGGAGCTCGTGCGCGCCGGGCGGAGGGTCTTCGTGGGCCTCGAGATGTATCCGTACACGGAGCAGAAATCCCTCGACCTCTGGAGCTCGGGCGAGCTCACGGAAGCTTCGTTTCTCGAGGCGTCACGCTGGTACAAGAACTGGGGCTACCACTGGAACTACTACCGCGACATCTTTCTCTTCGCCCAGAAAAACCGCTTGCGCTTGTTTGCGATCAACACGCCCCGGGAGGTGGTCGCCGCGGTGCGGAAGAAGGGCTTCCAGGGACTGACCGACGAGGAGCGGGCACACATTCCAGCCAGGATCGACACGGACAGCGCCGAACACCTGCGCCTGTTCAAGGCCTCTTTCAGCGACGACAGCTTCCACGCCGGCATGAGCGAGGAAGACTGGAAGAGCATGGAGACGGCCCAGTGCACGTGGGACGCGACGATGGGCTACAACGCCGTCCAGGCGCTCCAGAAGTTCGGGGACGAGAAGACGATCATGGTCGTTCTGATCGGCGCGGGGCACGTGCAGTACGGCCTCGGGGCCGAGCGCCAGGCCCGAAGCGTTTTCCCCGGGAAGATGGCGTCGCTCCTTCCGGTCCCGGTCTCGGACGAGAAGCACGGCCCCGTGACCGGCGTCAACGGCGCCTATTCGAACTTCGTCTGGGGAATCCCGGCGGAGGACAGACCCTCTCTACCCGACGCTCGGCATATCGACGCGCGTCTCCGAGGCCGACGGCCTGTTGTCGGTTCTCGACGTGGAGAAGGACTCGCCGGCGTCGCGGGCGGGCGTCGCGGTCAAGGACCTCCTCGTCTCCTGGGACGGCGTTCCGGTCAAGGACAGGGAAACCCTCGCCCGGCTGACAGCCGGCAAGAGCTGGGGCGACGCGGCAAAGCTGGTTGTGCGCCGCGGCGGGCAGGAGGTCGCCCTCACGGTGCTTTTCCGGCGGGAGCCTCCAGCGCCTGCCACACCCGCTCCATCCGCATCCCACGGGACCCCTTGACGAGAACGGCGTCTCCAGGCCCGACGTTCTGAGCGAGTGCCGCGGCCAGATCCGCGACCTCCGGAAAGTGCGTCACCTGGCCGGCGAAGCCTCCCTCCTCGAGCTCCGCGGCCAGCGCCGTCATGCGCGGGCCGGCCAGCAGAACGCGCGCCGCTCCGGCGCGCCGGATCGGCCCCGCGAGCTCGCGGTGGAGCCGCTCTTCGTTGGGCCCGAGCTCGAGCATGTCGCCCAGACAGGCCCATTTCACGCCGGGGACGTTGAGTGTCGCGAGCAGCTCGAGCGCCGCATTCATCGATGTCGGGTTGGCGTTGTAGTAGTCGCAGACGACGAGCGGCCCGCCGGAGACCCGGCGCACTTCGGAGCGGCCATCGGCCGGGCGGAAGCCCTCGAGACCGCGCCGGATCTCGGCGGGTGAGTGGTCCAGGCCTGTCGCCACGGCGAGCGCCGCCATCAGATTCGAAGCGTTGTGCGCTCCGGGCAGCGGCAGGTGAAATGCTTCGCCCTCGAGCCGCAGCTCCTGGAAGGCCTCGGAGACGCGTCCCTGCAGGACGCCCGGCCGCTCGGGGCCGACTGCGAGCGTGAAACCGATCGTCTGCGGCGCCGCGAGCTCGGTAAACAGCGGCGCGAGGAACGGGTCGTCGAGATTGACGGCGGCCAGGCCGCCCTTGCCCGCGACGCGCCGCAGGGCGAGGGCCTCTTCACGGGCGACCGTTGAAAGGTCGTGAAGCTTCTCGAGATGCTCGGCGCCGATCAAGGTCACGACGGCTGCCGTGGGCCGCGCGAGCTCCAGATGCCGATCCATTGCGCCGACCTCGTCGATCCCGATCTCGACGACGGCCGCCTCGTGCTCGGGCCGCAGGCCCAGAAGCGTCATGGGGATCCCGACGTCGCCGTTTCGACTGCCCTCGGTCTTATGGACGCGCCAGCGCCCCGACAGCGCCGCGGCGAGCAGGTCCTTGGTCGTCGTCTTTCCGACGCTGCCCGCGACCGCGACGACAGGGATGTCGAATGCCCGTCGCCAGGCCGCCGCGAGCCTCTGGTACGCCCCGAGCGTATCGGGCACGGAAAAGATCCGCACGGCTGGGTCCCCAACGGCAACGGGCCGGGACGCGAGGACGCCGCGGGCGCCCCGGGCGACCGCCCCGGCGATGAAGTCGTGGCCGTCGTAGCGCTCGCCGCGGATCGGCACGAAGAGGGAGCCGCTGGCGATCGTGCGCGAGTCCGTCGAGATCGCGGTGAAGGCAGGATCCGGGCCCGCCGGTACGGCCAGGCCGAGGGCTTTCGCCACAAAGCGGGCTGTGAGCTCAGGCAACGGGGTTTTCCGGCGCGGCCTGCAGCGTCACGGCGAAGGCCAGGGCGCGGGTCATTGGTCGCGTATTCTAGCCCGCATGCGGAGGGGCGCGGTGACGGCCGCATGGCTGCTCGTGGCTGCCGGGGCGGCAGCCCAGAGCGGGGAACCGCCGGCACCGCCGGGCGAGCCCGGGCCCATCCAGGACAACAGCTTTCTCGTCGAGGAGGCGTACAACCAGGAGCCCGGCGTGGTCCAGGAGATCCAGCAGTTCCTCTGGACGCCGTCGACCGGCAACTGGATCTACACCTTCACGCAGGAGTGGCCGATCGGCGGAATCAAGAACCAGCTCTCCTACACGCTCGCGGCGGTCCGCCTCACCGGCGAGGGCGGCGCGGCGACGGGATTCGGGGACGTGCTCTTGAATTACCGGTACCAGCTCGTCGGCAACGGCGAGGCCGACGTCGCGGTGGCGCCGCGCATGACGGTCATCCTGCCGACGGGCAGCGCCCGACGCGCACGGGGCGTGGGCGGAGTGGGAGTTCAGCTCGCGGTGCCGGCGAGCTTCGTTCTCTCGAACCGCCTCATGGCCAACGCCAATATCGGCGCGACGTGGGTCCCGAGGGCGAAGAACGAGTTGGGCCAGCGGGCCGTGACCTTTGGCGAGAACCTCGGCGGCAGCCTGATCTGGAGGGGCAGCAACACGTTCGACCTGATGTTCGAGGCTGTCTGGGTGCGCGCCGAGACGCCCGCGGCCGCCGGGCGGACGACAGTCAACAACGCGTGCCTCCTGTCGCCGGGCTTGCGCTGGGCCTACAACTTTCCGAGCGGCCTGCAGATCGTGCCGGGCATCGGCGTGCCGATCGGGGTGGGCCCGAGTCACGACCGCTCGGTATTCGTCTACCTGTCCTTCGAGCATCCGTTCAGCAAGACCGCTCACTGACTGCGAGGCCGGAGTAGACTCGACGGCCATGTCGCCTCGCGCCTGGCTCGCCGTTTCGATCGCGCTCACGGCCGTGGGTTGCGCTTCGACGACGCACCCCGGCGGCGAGAGTGTCATCGTGACGAGCGATCCGCCGGGGGCGACGGCCGTGGGGCCGGGCGGCTACAAGGTCCGGACGCCCGGCGTGCTCTACGCCTATCCCGGCGCGCGGGAGATGGAGATCACCGTCGAGAAGGACGGGTTCGTGAAAACTATCGTGATCTTGAAGCGGGAAACGGACAACGTCGGCGAGTGCTTCGGGAAGGGATTGGGGGATCTACTCCCGCCTCCGGGAACGGACATCGACATAGTGCTAATGGCGTCGCAGTTGGCCGCGCGGCTCTTGGTTCTCATGCTCAACTGCCCGACAAGTGACTTAGGTCTTCAGCCCAAGCCCGTCTTCGTCACCCTCGAGCCGATCCCGCCGGTCCTCCGAAGCCCCCGAAACTAGTCGGCCGTCTCACAGGAAGATGGCGTCGACGTAGCACCACTTCCAGTCCTCGCCCCACTCGAAGGAGCGGACGATCGGGTGGTGGACGGCGCTGGCATGGGCGCTGGCGTGCTTGTTTTTCGACGAGTCGCAGCAGCCGACGTGGCCGCAGGAGAGGCACAGGCGCAGGTGGGCCCAGTTGTCGCCTATCCTTATGCAGTCTTCGCAGCCTTTCGAACTCGGCTTGACGTCCCTGATCTCGGAAAGATGAACACAGCCGGACACCATGAGGCCTCCTCTGATGGGCGACGGGGTGTTATACGCCGGGCCGGGGAGCGAGGATTCAGTTCATGACGACGCGGAGGGTCCAAAGTCCAAAGTCCAAAGTCCAAAGGAGCCGGGCATGAGCTTGACGATGGACCTGATCGCAGAGGCGAGCCGTTTTCTCCCGGGGCGTGTGCGGAAAACGCCGCTCGAAGAGTCTCCGGCCCTTTCGGAGCGGGCGGGCGTGCCCGTGTTTCTGAAGCTCGAGTGCCTTCAGCTGACGGGATCGTTCAAGATCCGGGGAGCGCTCTTCGCGCTGTCGCGTCTGACCGACGCCGAGAAGAAGGCCGGGATCGCGACGTGCTCGGGTGGCAGCCACGGCAAGGCCGTGGCCTATGCGGCGAAAGCCATGGGCCTCGTCCCGACGATCACCGTCCCATCCAGTGTCGATGAGGCCAAGCACCGCGGCATGGTCGCCCTGGGGGCAAAGGTCGTCGTGTCGCGGTTTCCTGGCTACGACGACACGGAGGTCTGGGCGATGGAGGAGGCCGCTCGGGCCGGAAAGGTCTGGGTCTCCGCTTTCGACGACGACGCGATCATGGCAGGCAACGGCGGCTCGCTCGCGACGGAAGTCCTCGAGGAGAAACCCGAGACACGGTCCTTCGTGATGCCGGTTGGGGGCGGCGGTATGGCTGCCGGCGTGTCGTTCTATGCAAAAGCGAAGCGCCGAGACACCTTGATTGTGGGCTGCAACCACGAGCTCTCACCGGCGCTCCAGCTCTCGCTCGAGCGCGGCGAGGCGGTCACGCGCCTGCCAGCCGTCGAGACCACGGCGGGTGGCATCGAGGGCGGCATCGGCCGCAAGCCCTTCGAGGTCCTGAAGACGCTCCTCGACCGCGTTGCGCTCGTGTCGGAGGCCGATCTCTTCGAGGCCGTGCGCTTCGTCTTCGACAACCACCAGTACGTCATCGAGACCTCGGCGGCGGCCGGCGTGGCCGCGGTGCTGACGGGAAGGGCCGGCCCCCTCGCAGGCCCCGCCGTCGTCGTCCTGACCGGCCGCAACATCAGCCGGGCGACGTTGACCCGGATCCTTGCTCCCTCTCCCTCCGGGAGAGGGCGGGGGTGAGGGGGAAGCTGACGATCATCCGGTCGCTTCAAAGCAGGTTCCGGCTTCGGTTCTCCCCTCACCCCGCCCCTCTCCCGAGGGGAGAGGGAGTAGATTTCCGGTAGTACGCGCAGCCGGTGCGCAGAGGGCACGCCTCGCACCGGGGGCGGTTGGTCTTGCAGAGCTCCTGGCCGTGGCGGCGCAGGAGCTGGTGGGCTCGGGTGAGCCACGCCGTGTCGAGGGGCAGGCCGCGCGCGACAGCCTCCTGGGCGGATCGGTAGGCCTTCGTGTAGTTCTTGTCTTCGCGGCCGAAGCCCAGGCGCAGAAGGACCCTCAGGCCGTTTGAGTCGAGGGCGAGAACGGGGTGGGTTCCGGAAAAGAGAAGGATCTTTTCGGCGCCTGGCTCGCCGATCGACGGGAACTTGCGAAGGGCCTTCTTCGCCTCCGCGAGCGGCAGCTTCAGAACGGGTTTCAGGTCCCCGCCAAACTCCTCCGTGGCGATCTCGGCGATCCGGCGCAGCTTTTCAGCCGTGATGGCGGGCACGATCCCGGCCTTGCCGATTGCCATCAGCCTCGAGGGAGCCGCCTCGAGGATCCGCTCCGGCTTCGTCCCGACTTCTGCCTTGAAACGTTTCCAGGCCTGGGCTCGTCTCTCGTCATTGGCGAGGTAGGCCACATTTTCCCAGAGCACCTGCTCGAAGGGATCCGTGACGGCGGGCCGCGGCGGCCGGCCGTAGAGCGTTTCGAGCGCGGCGACCACGCCGACGAGGGGCGATTCCTTGGCCGACGGTGTCTTCCGAGCCATGCTTCCTCCGCTTCAGAGTCTCCCACGGGAAAAGTTCTTGTGACCCCCGAGTGCGCGGGAAATAATGGCGGCCGAATTCTCAAAGGAGCCACAATGACGACGACTCGAAACCTGTTTCGCGCAGCGGCAGCCTGCTGTCTCTTCTTCTTGTCAGGCTTCGCCCTCGCGGCCGACAGCGCGGGCCCCCTCCAGAACCTGAAGTTCCGCAACCTGGGTCCCGCGGCCGGCGGCGGCCGGATCCCGGCGATCGCCGGAATCCCGGGCGACCCGAATACGATCTATCTCGGATCCTGCTCGGGCGGCGTCTTCAAGACTGTGGACAGCGGGGTGACCTGGAAGGCTGTCTTCGAGAAATACCCGTCCTCGATCGGTTCGATCGCGATCGCTCCGTCCAACCCGAGCCTCGTCTGGGTCGGAACCGGCGAGTCGAACCCGCGTAACAACATCATCGACGGCCACGGCGTCTACTTCTCGGCCGACGCTGGAGCAACCTGGCGGTTCATGGGCCTCGCGGACGCGGGACAGATCTCCAGGATCCTGATCGACCCCGCCGACTCGAACACGGTCTACGTCGCCGTTCTCGGCAACGTCTGGAAGCCGAATGCCGACCGCGGCGTCTTCCGAACGACCGATGGAGGGCAGACCTGGAAGAAAGTCCTCTACGTCGACGACCAGACGGGAGCCTCGGATCTCGTGATGCAGCCCGGCAACCCGAAAGTTCTTCTCGCCGGCATGTGGCAGTTCCGGCGCTTTCCCTGGGAGTTCGTCGGCGGCGGACCCGGCTCCGGCATCTGGAAGTCGACCGACGGCGGCTCGACCTGGAAGAAGCTCGAGAAGGACATGCCGGAGGGACCGCTCGGCCGCATATCCCTGGCGATCGCTCCTTCCAACGGGAACCACGTCTACGCCCTGATCCATTCGAAGAAGGGCATCCTGTTCGAATCGAAGGACCTGGGTGAGAAATGGGAGAAGCTCACGGACAACCGCACGATCAACGTCCGGCCGTGGTACTTTTCGGTCATCGCCGTCTCGCCCTCAGACGAGAACAAGCTCTACTTCGGTTCCTTCAACCTGGTCACGTCGATCGACGGCGGCAAGACGTTCCAGACGAACAACCGGCGCATCCATCCCGACTACCACGCCCTCTGGATCGACCCGAAGGACCCCGACCGGATCATCCAAGGCCAGGACGGCGGCGCGCTCATGTCGACAGATGGCGGCAAGTCCTGGCGCCCGTTCGAGAACCTGCCGCTCGGGCAGTTCTACCAGGTGGGAATCGGCGCCGACACGCCCTACACGATCTGCGGCGGCCTCCAGGACAACAACGGATGGTGCGGCGCGTCCAACTCGCTCGCCCGCGGGGGCATCGGCGGCGCCGACTGGTACGTGGTCACGGGTGGAGACGGCGAATGGGTCGTGCCCGCGCCGTCGGACCCGAACATCATCTACGCCGACTCGCAGAACGGGAACATCTCCCGGTTCGACAGGAAAACGAAGCTCTCGCGCAACATCCGCCCCTACCTCGCGGGGGCGAGCGAGATGGCGCCGGCGGACCTCAAGTACCGGTTCAACTGGACCTCACCGATCGCCGTCTCGTCGACCGACCCCAACGAGGTTTACGTCGGCGGCAACGTCGTCTTCAAGTCCTCCGACGGCGGCCTGCACTGGACGCCGATCAGCCCGGATCTGACGCGCAACGACAAGTCGAAGCAGAAGGCCTCGGGCGGCCCGGTGCATCTCGACAACTCTGGAGCCGAGACCTACGACACGCTCCTCTCGCTGACGATCTCGACGGTCGACCCGAAGGTCATGTGGGCCGGCTCCGACGACGGTCTCGTTCACGTCACGAAGGACGGCGGCCAGACCTGGAACAACGTTTCACCCAAGGGCGCGCCGGAGTGGGGGCGCGTCTACCAGATCGACGCGTCGCCCTTTGATGCCGGCACGGCGCACCTCGTTTACGACATGCACAAGCTCGGCAACCGGCATCCGAACGTTTTCCGGACGACCGACTCTGGAGCGACCTGGACGTCGATTGCGAAAGGCTTGCCCGAAGACGGCACGGCCTATGTCGTGCGGGAGAACCCCAACAAGAAGGGGTTTCTCGTGGTGGGCACGGACAACGGGCTTCACTACTCGACGGATGCAGGCGCCTCGTGGAAGAAGCTGTCGGGGGATTTCCCGACGGTGCCGGTGTGGGATCTGAAGTTCGTCAAGACCCCGCACGACCTGGTCGTGGGGTCGCACGGGCGCGGGATGTGGGTTCTCGACAACATCACGGCCATCGAGGAGCTGGACTCCTCGATCGAGAGCAAGGCCTTGCACGTCTTCTCCCTGCAGCCGGCCGCTCAGTGGCAGATCTGGAACCGCGGGGGCTTCGGCATCGGAGACTGGACGGCTTCCAATCCGCCCAACGGCGTCGTCATCGATTACCTCTTGAAGAGCGAGATCAAGCCGACCGAGGAACAGACGCGCCAGCGCCGGGGGCCCGTCAAGATCACGATCACGGATTCCAACGGCAGACTGGTGTCCACCGAGTACGGCCCGTCCAAGGAGGGCATCAACCGCCATGTGTGGACGATGCGCTACGAGGGGCCCAAGCGCCTGACCTTCCAGAAAGAGCAGCCGCCCAACGACTTCTTCGACCCGACCCGCGGGCCCGACGTCCTTCCCGGGACCTACAAGGTCACCGTGGCGGCGGCGGGGGAGACCCAGTCGCGCGAGGTGACAGTCGGCCCCGACCCGCGCTGGCCGGCCAATGCCGAGGCAATGAGGGCGCGGACGAAAGCCGCGCTCGACGGCCGCAATGCCGTTTCCGCTTTGAACGAGATGTTGAATCGCCTGGACGGCTGGGAGACTCAGCTCACGGGTCTTCCGAGGCAGGTCGGGGGAGGCGAAGACGCCGAGCCGGGCAAGGCGAAGAAATACGAGGCCGCGATCAAAGCGTCGCGCGACCTCAACAAGAAGGTCAAGGACCTGAAGGACAAGGTTTACAACCGGGACGTCCAGCGGGATACGCCTTCGGACACGCTCCACTTCCACACCGACTTTCAGGGCAAAGCCACGCGGGTGGGAGCGGGAGGGGGAGGGTACGGCGAGGCGCCGCGGCAGGTGGTGCTCGATGAGATCGCCGCCGTCCGCAAGGACATCGAGGCTTATCTCGCCCAGTTCAACGCGCTCGTCTCGACCGACGTGCCGGCATACAACAAGGCGGCCGCCGAGCAGGGCGTCCCGACGCTTTTCGTCGGAGACCCGATCTCGATCGAGCCGGCGGGGCTCTAACGTGAGGCGGGCGGGCTCCTTCTTTCGCGCGGCCGCCGTTTTCCTGGGGGTGGCTTCCGCTGCCATCGCCGCTCCTGCCCGGCACGCTCCGACGGTCGACGACCTCCTGAACCTCCAATCGGCCGGCGGGACGCAGATCTCGCCCGACGGGAGCCGGGTCGCCTACACGGTGACGGCGCCGGACTTCAAGCAGGACGCCTTCGTCACACAGATCTGGCTCGCCAGCGCGTCGACGGGCGAGACTCTGCCAGCTGACCCGCGGCGAGAAGTCCTCGACATCCCCGAGGTGGTCGCCCGACGGACAGTGGCTGGCGTTCCTTTCCAACCGAACGGGCGACAAGAACCAGATCTTCGCGATCCGCATCGCGGGCGGCGAGGCGGTGCCGCTGACGAAATCCGAGACGGCGGTTTCCGCCTTCGAGTGGTCGCCCGACGGCAAGACGATCGCATTTGCCGCGCCGGAAGCCGACGCTCAGTTGAAGAAGGATCGCAAGGAGCACCTGGCGGACTTCGAGGTCGTCCGCAGGGACTACGCCTACGTGCACCTCTCGACGATCGACGTGGCGGAGGCCCTGAAGGCGCCCGGCGAAGGGGAAGCCGACGGACGAAGGGAACGGAGTACAGCGTCGGCTCCTTCTCCTGGTCGCCCGACGGCTCGCGCATCGCGTTCAGCGCGACCATCAATCCGGATCTCATCCAGGGCGTCACGTCGGACATCTACGTCCTGACGCTCGCAGGGCGACGCTGTCCGAAAGGTCGTCTCGCAGCCCGGGTCCGACACCGGGCCGGAGTGGTCGCCCGACGGAAAGCAGATCGCCTTCAACGTCCGCGATGGGCGAGACGCGCTCTTTTGCCACGGCAACAGCCGGATCGCGCGTCGTGTCCGCCGAGGGCGGCCCGGTGCGCTCGTTCACCGACGGCTTCGACGAGAACGCCGAACCTGCTCGACCTGGACCGGCGGCGAGCATCTACTTCGCCGCCTCGCAGAAGACGGCGTCCCACCTCTTCCGGCTGGACCCTGCGTCGGGCTCGATTGACGCGCCTCTCCGCGCCCGACGCTCTCATCGGCGACGGCTTCTCCCTGTCGAAGGACGCGCGGCGCGTCGCCTTCACGGCGCGGCTCGCCGACGTCGCTGCCCGAGGTCTTCGTGGCGGACGTCGGCGCCTTTCGCTCCCGCGTCTTGACCAAGATGACCGACCAGGCGAGCGGGTTCATCCTCGGCACGCCGCGAGGTCATCTCCTGGAAGAGCCAGGACGGCACGACGATCGAAGGCGTGCTCATCAAGCCCGCCGACTTCGACCCGGCGAAGAAGTACGCCGCTGCTCTGCATCATCCACGGCGGGCCGACGGGCGTCGACCGGCCGGTCGCTGCAGTCCGACGCGCGCTACTACCCCTCGGACATCTGGGCGGCGCGCGGCGCGCTCATCCTCAAGGTCAACTACCGCGGCAGCGCCGGCTACGGCGAGAAGTTCCGGCAGCTGAACGTACGGAACCTCGGCGTCGGCGACGCCTGGGACGTGCTCTCGGGCGTCGATTACCTGATCGCCCAGGGCTGGGTCGATCCCGCGAAGCGTCGGCTGCATGGGCTGGAGCCAGGGCGGCTACATCTCGGCGTTCCTGACCACGTCGTCGACGCGCTTCGCGGCCATCTCGGTCGGCGCCGGGCATCTCCAACTGGGCGACCTACTACTACAACACCGACATCACGCCGTTCACGATCCACTACCTGGGCGCCGATCCGGTCGCCGACCCGGAGATCTACCGCAAGACGTCGCCGATGACCTACATCAAGCAGGCGAAGACGCCGACGCTGATCCAGCACGGCGAGAACGACCGGCGCGTGCCGATCGCCAACGCCTACGAGCTGCGCCAGGGGCTCGAGGACCGCGGCGTGCCGGTCGAGATGGTCGTCTACAAGGGCTTCGGCCACGGCATCACGAAGCCCAAGTCGCCAGCGCGCCGTCATGCAGCACAACCTCGCCTGGTTCAATCACTACATCTTCGGCGACCCCGCGCCTGACCTCGCGCACCCGGACGTGCCGAAGAAAGACCCGAAGGACGACAAGAACAAGGACGATGAGAAAAAGGCCGGGGACTAGTCCGTCTCACTCCCCGATTCAGGAGCTACTGCTTCCCGGTTTTCCGCATTGGGCCGAAACCGTCGTCGTAGCCGCCCTTGACGGCCCTGGCTTGCCCCGCGTTCAGTTTCTTGGCGGGTAGGTCTTTGACTCTCTTCGTGGGTTTCTTTGCTCGCTTGGTGGCCATCCCTCTCCTTTCTTCAGGAGCCCTGCTGCTCTCGGTCCATCTAGCTCGACCTGAATTTCCTGTGGTCGTCGGTAGCACCTGCGTTGTCCGCTCCCTTGACCTGTTTCGCCTTGCCGGCGGAGAGGCTCTTCACCTTCAGGTTCTTGACCTTTCTCGTCGACTTTGTCTTTCCCTTGTTGGCCATCTCGTTGCTCCTTTCCGATTGTGTTGACATTCCTACCGCTTGCTCGCGTCCCCCCGGTTGATGCTCGAGCGATAGTTCTTTTCGGTGTCGCCGATATACCCGGCCTTGACACGGCTGGCCTCTTTCGAGGCCAGCTTTTTCGCAGGTAGACTCTTGACTCCCTTCACGGATTTCCGCTGTCGCCTGGTGGCCATCGGCTTCACTCCTTTCGAGCTCATCTGGCTTATCAAATCAGGTCGTCAGGCCCCGTTTCAATCTAACGTCTGGCGCGCAACGTTGCCAGAAGTTCAAGGGTGATGGCTTGCTCCGAGGGAAGCGCCGTCCCACGGGAGAGCTTCAGACCCTGTTCGAGCGCCGCGACGGCTTCCCGAGTCCTTCCAAGCCGATCGAGCGCGCCGGCGAGAGTGCGCCACATGTCGAGCGCTCCGGGCATGACGGTCACATACTGGCGGCAGGCGGCTGCGAGTTTCTCGTCGCGGCCGGAGCCGAAGAGTTTCTCGATTGCCGGCGCCGACGCGAAGGCGCCTGCCGCGATCTTCGCCTTCGGATCGGGCAGGCCGAGCCTCGAGGCGTCCGGGGAGATGCCCGTCAGGTAGCCCAATGAAGCAAGCGTTCGGACCTTCTCCGCGTCGGCCGGCCGGGGCATTTCGAAGGGGCGCGAGATCCCGGAGAGCTCGGCCTTGCGCTCCCGGAGGGCGGCCGATTCGATTTGCACCAGATTCCTGCGCTCGGCGGGATCGTTGGCGAGGTCGTACAGCTCTGGATCGGGGCCTTCGATGTAGTGGAACCGCAGGTCGGCGAGCGAGGCGAGGTCGCTCCAGCCCATGCGCAGGCGTGGGTAGAGCGTCTCGCTGAAGATCCGGCGGGGGGCCGGCGCCTCGCCCTCGAGATAGGACATCAGCGAGATGCCGGGGAGTCCTGGCATCGCAGGAAGGTGCAGGAGTCCTGCGACCGTCGGAAAGACGTCGACGAGCCCGACGGCCGCCGGGACGGTCCGGCCGGCGTGGCGGGCGCCCGGCAGCTTCAGAAGCAGGGGGACGTGGATCGCCTCGCGATAGAGCAGCACGCCGTGGAGGTCTTCCCCGTGATCCCCGAGGCCCTCGCCGTGGTCGGAGAGGACGATGATGAGGGACCGATCGTAGAGCTTCAGACGGCGCAGGTCCTCGAGGAAGGCTCCAACAATTGCATCGGCGCGGGCCACTTCGGCGTCGTAAGGGTCGGCGTAGCGGCTGCGGTACGGCTCGGGCGCCTCTCGCGGCGCATGCGGCTCGAAGATGTGGAGGAAGGCCAGGAACGGGCCGCGCTGGCGGCCGATCCACGCCGCGAGCGACCGCGCGCTTTCTGCGCCGTCGCGTTTCAGGACGCCCGGCGGCATGGCGTCGTCCCAGGAGTCGAAGCCGCGCGCGATGCCGGACTTCGACTCCATCACGGCCGCCGACACGGCGGCGCCTGTGGCGTAGCCGCGCTCCTTCAGCCGCGAGGCGAGTGTGGTCGGACCCGTCGACAGCGAGAACCCGGCGTTGTCCCTGACTCCGTGCTGCGCGGGGTAGAGGCCCGTGAAGAGCGACGCGTGTGAGGGGAGCGTCTGCGGAACGTGCGCGTACGCGTTTTCAAAGAGCACGGCGTCACGCCGGAAGCGGTCGAGATGCGGCGTTGCGACCTTGCCGTAGCCGTAGGCCGGCAGCCGGTTGGCGCGCAGCGTGTCGATGGAGATGATGACGACGGGTGGCGCGGGCGGCCGGCCGGGGCCGCACGCTGCGGCAAACAGGAGCAGGATCAGGACCGCGGCTTTCCTCACCGTCCCGCAGAGTATCCCCGCCGCGCCGGCTTTGCGGAAGCGCCAACGCGTTGACTCGGCGGCGTCAGGCGTCGTACCGTCGTCATGCGTGCGGCCGATTTGGAGTTTCCTCGCAGCTTTCGGATTGCTTGTCGGCGCCGCGACGGCCGCGACGAAACGAACTCCGACGCCTCTTCCGACACCCCAGGGGCCCGTCACTCTCCGCCGCCGACAAGGCCCAGGCGCGCAAGGTCCTGGCCGCGGCCGTCGAGAAGCGGCAGAAGTCCCGTGGCAAGCCGGTGCCCGGGCCGGGGTCCGCCGGCTTCCACGCGCACCGTTGCGCCGTTCTCTACGACCAGAACGTCTCGGGCAAGGAGCGCGTCGCCAACGGCCCGTTCCGGGCATCGTGCAGCGACTGGGTTGCGCGCGCCACGAAGGACCTCGCGCTCAAGGACGCCGAGCAGCCTTGCTCGGTTGCCCAGTACGGCCCCGGTCTTGCGGGCTGCACGACGTGGATCGACCAGTGGGATTCCGGGCGCGGCAAGTGGGTCGAGCTCTGGCGCCAGCCGAGCCCGTGATGCCTCTCCGGCGAACGCGCTTGCTATGATGATGCTCTGATGCGTGCCTCACTCCGGCTCGTTGCGGGCTGGGTTCTCGTCGCGGTCACGTTCTCGACCGCGGCGGCCCTGCACCACCACGTTTCGTTTGCGGACATGGTCGGCGAGGACGCGCCTGGCCAGGGCCCGCGCGCCGTCACCTCGCACAATCCCTTCTCGAGCGGCGCCCCTCACTGGCACCGGGTCGTTCGCTTCGAGGAGGACAACTGTCCGGCCTGCCATGGCCAGCGCGCCGCGGCGGTCGTCCCGGGCCGGGCGGCCGTCCCCGAATCGGTTCATGTCTTTCTCCAGGCGATCGTCTCCCTCCGTTTCGCTGCGGCGTCGCCGTCCAGCGCTCACGGGTCCCGCGCCCCTCCCTCTCTCCTCTAGGTCGTCGCCGAAACAGGCTGTGCCTCCAGCGGGAGGCAGCCGGCGCTTTGCGCCCGATCCACGACTTCTTGAGGAGATTTCCTATGTCCAGAGCCAGGGCATTTCTCGTTCTCCTTCTCGTCTCGGCTTCGTTTTTGTGGTGCGTCGTCAGCTCCGGAACTCTCGAGGCCGCCGGGTCGGCCGGTTCGATCCGCGGCACGGTGGTTGGTCCCGACGGCAAGCCCATGGCAGGCGTGCTCGTCCAGCTCCGAAACGACATCTCGGGATTCAAGTCCGAGGTCGTGAGCGGCGCCGACGGGACCTTCACGCTCTTCAACATCCCGTTCAATCCTTATGAGCTGCACGTCGAGGTCCAGGGTTTCGAGCCCGTTCACCTGTCTCTCGATGTCCGAACGTCGATCCCGCTGGATGCGCCCGTCAAGCTCGACCTCGCAAAGGCCACGGCCTCGGTGACAGTCCAGGCAGCGGAGCCCACGGCGGCCCAGCTCGAAACGGACGCCACAACGTCTCACATCGACATCGACAAGTCCTTCATCGCTCGCGCGCCTGCGCCTATCGCGATGCGCGCCATGGAGGAGATCGTGACCTCGACGCCGGGATTCGCGCTGGATGAGAACGGTCGGTACCATTTCCAGGGCGCGCACAGCCAGAGCGAGTTCGTGATCGATGGACAGACGATCTCGGACCAGACCGGCGTGACGTTCTCGAACTCGATCGACCCCGGCATTGCGCAGTCGATGGAGGTCATCTACGGCAACGTGCCGGCCGAGTACGGCGAGAAGATCGGGGCCGTCATCAACATGACGACGAAGTCGGGCCTGCACTCGCCCTTCAAAGGCACAGTGAACGGCAGCTTCGCGACATTCGACACGTACCAGGCTGGCATTGCGCTCGGCGGCGGTTCGGATAGCTTCGGCGCTTTCGGATCCTTCAACGCCGCGGGCTCCAACTACTTCACCGATCCCGTCAATCCGGACAACTTCAACAACACCGGTAATACGCAGAGACTCTTCATCCGGCTCGATGCGGCGACGCCTGGCCTTTCGAACGCCCTCCGCCTCTCGGCGCTGCTCGGCCAGACGCATCGGGGCGTCACGAACACCTACACGCAGGAAGCGGCCGGCCAGGCGCAGAACGTCAATACCTACGACCAGAACTACAATTTCGGCTGGCAGAGCGTCCTGTCTGCCTCGTCCGTCCTGGACGTGACCGCGTTCGGAAGGCTGGCAAAGTTCACGCTCTACCCGTCCGCCGGGGACACACCCATCACGTCCAGCTCGAACCGGTCTCTCGATAACTATGGCATCACGCCGTCGTTCACCTGGATCACCGGGGTCAACGAGATCAAGGCGGGAGGCGTCTACAAACGCTATCCGATCTACGAGCGCTTCAAGTTCGGCATCACCGACCGCAATTTCAATGATCCCGAGTCCTCCAACTACAACCCGAACATCGCTCCCTACGATTTGACCCGCGGCGGAACGCCTTTCAATTTCTCCGATAGCCGGACTGGTACGTACTACGCCGCCTACGTCCAGGACACCATCCGCTGGAACAACCTGACGGCAAACATCGGACTGCGATACGAGAACAACAACCTGCCAGTGACGGATGTGCAGCTATCTCCGCGCATCGGTCTTGCTTACTACATCCCCTCGACGGGCTCGGTTCTGCGAGGGACCTACAGCCGCATCCTTTTCACCCCGGAGTTCGAGAACGCCCTCCTGAGTTCCTCGCAGGCGGCCGCGGACATCGTCCCGCCTTCCGTCATGGATTCGCGCGCACTCGGCGGGGGAGAGCTGCCGGTGAGATCCGAGCGGCAAAACGCCTGGACAGTCGGGCTCCAGCAGGCCCTCGGCTCCAAGCTCCGGCTCGACTTCGACTACTGGTGGCGGCGGACGACGAACGCCGGCGACCAGGATCAGTTCCTGAACACCGGCATCGTCTTTCCGATCTCGTTCGCGAGCGGGCAGTACCAGGGTTGGGACCTGCGCCTGGATCTGGCGCCCACGGCGGGGTTCCGCGGCTTCGTGTCCGCGGGCCACGTCCACGCTATCTACGTTCCGCCTCCAGCAGGAGGCCTGTTCCTCGACCAGGGAGCAGTGGACGCGATTACGGGCGGCCCCTTCTTGATCGACCACGACCAGAAGCTACAGGTCCAAGCCGGGGTCTACTACGACCTCGCGAAAACGGGCCTGTGGCTCGGGACGAATGTTCGCTACGACTCGGGACTCGTGACGGATACCAGCCCCCAGGAACTCCTGCAGGACCCGGACAATGCGTTCGCCGCGCCGTACGTCAAGGTCAACAGCGGTGCGGATCTCGACCCGAACCGGATCAAGCCCCGCACGATCTGCGATTTTCAGGTCGGCGCGGACCTGGCGACGTACCACCTCCCTTTCTCGGTCCAGTTCATGGTCTTGAACGCATTCGACGTCAAGGGTGTCTACAACATCCTCTCGGTCTTCGGCGGAACGCACGTCATCCCGCCGCGCCGCTTTGTCGGGCAGATGACCATTAACTTCTAGAGGAAGATGAACCGCGCCGGAGGTCCGATCCCTTCGTACGCTCTTCCTACCTGGCAGCCCCGCAGGCGCAGTCCGTTTCCAGCTTGTCGTTCGCGGCCAGGCTTGAGTTCGTGTTGAAGCAGAAGTCGGTCAACGCCTGAGCTCCCGGCCCGGTGGCCAGAGGGGGTGTTTCGCGGCCGACCTCCACGAAGCGCGGCACGAGCGTCCCATCCGGTTGCACCTCGACCTCCAGGTAACCGTACTGGATCGGCTCGCGGTACTGCACGGCACCGGCGGTACCGATGATCCAACCCTCGAGCACCTGTCCCGCATGCTCGGGCGTGTCATAAATGTTCGGGGCGCTCAAGTGCGAGTGGCTCGCGAAAACGTACACCTTCTTGCGTAGCTCGGGCGGCCCCGCGCTCCTCGCGCGGAAGAGCATGTCGTAGACGGCCTGGCCGCTGCAGCGGCCGGCGCAGGTGCGATCCATACCGTGGCCGCGCCAGTTGCTGTACGGCAGCGCCTGGTGCATGCCCACCACGATCGCCCTGACGGCTTCGTTCCTGGCGTCGGCGGCGAGCACGCGGCCGAGCCAGACGATCTGCTCCGCGTCGAAGGAGCTGTTGGCGTTGTCGAGCGCGATGAAATCCACGCCGCCTCGGATGAAGTGGTAGTACGTGTCGCCTTCCACGCCGCCGTTGGGGTAGTCCTTCTGCCGCTGGGAATGAATCGGCTCCTGTGTGAGCCAGCGCTGGAACTTGCGCCGGAAGTCGTCGCGGGTTCGCCCGACGTAGAGCTCGTGGTTGCCGATGCCCAGAAAGACCGGCCGGGCGCCGAAAGGCGCCAGCTGGCGCGCGAGAAAATCGTCCCAGGCCGTGTCGATGTAGCGGCCCATCGCATCGCTTCCCATCGCGCCCTCCGGCCGCGGAGACTTGCACTCCGCTGCGGGGCTGCCCTCCTTGAGCATGTCGCAGTCGGTCTCGTACATCCGGCGGAAGTCCCCGAGGTGCCAGTAGAAGGCCGCGGGCGCCTGGCCGCGGCGGCTCTCGATCATGCGGGCGATCTTCGGCATGATAAGGTCTCCGCAGTCGCGCGAGTCACCCGAGACGGCGAAGTACCAGCTCGCCGGCTGCGCCGGCGCCTGTGGCGAAAGAAAAGACACGAGGGCCAGGATCAGAAAGGGCCGGATGACGCGGCCTGGCATGGCAAGCTCAAGAGGGCTGGACATGTCCCTCGCCCTCATTACTTGCTCGAGCGCACGGCGGCGTTGGCCCAGGCGGCGAGGAAGCCGAGGCCGCCGACGACCGCGATCGCGGGGCCGGACGGCAGGTCGAAGCGGTAGGAGGCGAAAAGCCCGACGAGCACGCTCCCCGTTCCGAGCAGGGGAGCGTAGAGAAACATCTGCTTGAGCGAACGGGCCAGCAGCTTGGCCGTCGCGGCGGGTATCACGAGCAGGGCATTGACGAGGATGATCCCGACGACCTTGAGGCTCGCGACGACGACGAGCGCCAGCAGCACGTGGTACAGGGTCAGCAGCGCGTCCACACGGATGCCCGACACGCGCGCCCCGTCCGGGTCGAAGGTCGCGAAGATGAGCGGGCGTCGCAGCGTGATCAGGATCGGAACGACGAGCACGACGATCCCCGCGATGATCCAGAGGCTCTCGGGGCCGACGGCGAGGATGCTGCCGAAGAGGTACGACAACAGCTCCGGCTGGAATCCCGGGGCCAGGGCGAGCAGCAGCAGGCCCACAGCCATGAAGAAGGGCAGGACGAATCCCAGGATCGTGTCCACGCCCAGTCGGCTCTTCTTCTCCACCCGGTTCAGGCCGAGGCCGATGCCGAGCCCGACGGCGGCCGCGGGCACGAGAGGCGGCACTCCGAGCAGCACCCCGGCCGCGACACCCGCCAGCGACGCGTGCGCGATGGCGTCGCCGAAGAAGGCCGAGCGGCGCAGCACGACAAAGACGCCGACGAGGCTCGCGACGAGGCCCACGAGCAATCCGGCGGCCAGAGCGCGCTGCAGGAAGGGGAGCGAAAGCGCCTCCATCATCGGGCCGACTCCGCCGGGCCATCGGGTGATCGGGTGCTCGGGCGATCGGGTGATCCGTGGTGGTGGTGGTACACGGCGGGGGCCGTGCCGTAGAGGGAGCTCAAGGTCTCGGGTGTCAGGACCTGGTCGGGCGCGCCGCTGCACAGGAGGCGCCGGTTCAAGCAGTACACGGAGTCGGCGTAGCGGGCCACCAGCTCGAGCTCGTGCGAGCAGATCAGGACCGTCAGCCGCTCGTGCTCGACCAGGTGTTCGAGCAGCTCGTAGAGCGTCTCTTCCCCCGTCACATCGATGCCCGCTTCGGGCTCGTCTAAGAGGAGGAGGCGCGGGCGCGCGACGAGGGCCCGGGCGATCATCGTGCGTTTCAACTGCCCGCCCGACAGGGTGCCGAGAGGCCGGCTGAGAAACGGCCCGACGCGCAGGATCTCGACGGCGTGGCGAAACGTCTCTTCTTCGGCGGCGTCGGGCCGGCGCGGCAGCGCCATCCGAATGGCCTCGCGCGTCGTCAGCGGCAGCGTCGGATCGAACGGCAGCCGCTGCGCAACGTAGCCGAGTGCGGAACCCTTGCCGGCCTCCTCGCCGAAGACGCGCACCTCGCCCTCGGCGGGCACCAGGCCGAGGATGGCCTTCAGGAGCGTCGACTTGCCCGACCCGTTCGGCCCGATGACGATGCCGATGCGCCCCTCCTCGAGATCGAGCGACACGCCGTCGATGACCGGGCGTTCCTGGCCCTCGTAGCGGACCGTCAGATTGCGGACGGACAGTGCGGGCATCCGGCTACTCTACTTGGCCCGCAGAGCGGCAGCGACCTGCTGCGCGTCAAAGAGAAGCAGGGCGATGTAAGAATCGCGTCCGGGAACGCCGCCGAGGTCGTCCAAGGTCGCAACGGGCACGCGCAGGTCCTTGGCGATCGACCGGATGACGTCCGGCGAGATCTGCGGCTCGGCGAAGATGGCCCGGACGTTCGCCGCGCGCACGCGCTTTTCGAACTCCGCGACCGAGCGGGGCCCCGGCTCCTTTCCTCCCGACGGCTCGAAGACGGCGGCGACCTGTAGGCCGTAGGCGTCGGCAAAGTAAC
This sequence comes from uncultured Acidobacteriota bacterium, assembly GCA_963739435.1. Classification (GTDB taxonomy): domain Bacteria; phylum Acidobacteriota; class Thermoanaerobaculia; order UBA5066; family Gp7-AA6; genus CAVUAN01. The sequence goes on along the minus strand of CAVUAN010000016.1, from coordinate 22,717 downwards.
CGAAGCCGTCGTGAAGCGTGGCGATCGAGCGCGATGGCAGATCCTGGAGGAGGCGCCGGACCTCTGCATCAGCCGTGTCGAGGCGCACGAGGTACGCCGCCAGCCGGCCCTCAATCTCGGCGCGGCGCGCCGGCGCGAGCCGCGCGAGCTCCTCCCCGACGGTCCGCGCGATGGCCTTGCCGTTCTCGCCGGCCAGCCAGTAGTGCGGATCGACGCCGCCATCGGCGAAGCGGCGCAGCCGCACGCCGGTATCCGCGGTCACGATGCGCTGGACCCCGGCCCCCTCGGCCAGCTGGGCCGCCCAGTCGTCGAGCCCGTGCCCCACGCGGAAGAGGACGGCGGCGCGCGCCAGCGCCTTGGCCGAGGCCGGGCGCATCTCGAAGGTGTGCGGCGAGGCGCCGGGCGGCAGAACGACGACGGGCTCGACGGCCGAGCCCCCCACCTCCCGCACGATGTCGTAGAGGGGAAAGATGGTCGCCGCCACCCGCGGCGTCTCGGCTGCGAGCGGACCGGCCGCCGCCGACGCGGCGGCGAGCAGGGCGAGGACAAAGCGGCGGCTCATGACTTAAACGGCGAGTTCTTCTTCGTGTAACCGGGGGGCACCGCGAAGGTGTCGGCCGCGATGGCACCCTTTCGGACTTCGGTCGCCTCTGTCAGCGTCTCCTGCTTCATGCCTTCCGTTTTCACGTGCATCGCCACGGACAAAGGGTAACCCCCGACCTGCCGCATCGCCTCGAACACTCTCTCGAAGTGCCGGCCCATCGGGCCCATCCCCGCGTAGGCCGCCTTGCGGGCGTCGAAGTAAGCGGGGGGAACGGGAAGTCTCCGCGCCGCGCAGACCTCGAAGATCAGCGCCTCGCCCATCGCGACGACCCATTCGTCGCAGGAGTAGCCGGCGATCTTACGAGCCTTGGCGGTCTTCTGTGCCGAGACCTCGCCCAGGTCGCCGAACGCCTGCGCGTTGAAGCCGCTCGTCTTCGCCTGCTCCTCGCGGCCCTTTGCGTAGGACGCCATCTCTTCGAAGGACGTGACGTAGTACGTCTTCTTCGCTTCGTCGAGAAACGTCATCTGGCCGGTCTCAAACTCCACGATGGAATCCCCGCCGCCGCCAGCCGTTTTCATGCGCGTGGGCGTCAGGTAGACCGTCTGAGCGCCGACTTTTTCGCCGAAGCGCGTCTTTGAAACGATGGTCAGATCCTCGGCCCCGGCTCGGGCCACGACGAGAAGAGCGGGAATCGTGATGACCCCAGCGCCTCCCGCACGGGCGCCGCCAGCTGTTTCGTCCTCACGGGCTGGAGACGATAGCAGCTTCCCGATAGACTGGCGCCGGGCTTCCCATGCCGCCGTTCTCGCGGCCTTCATCGGAGCGGCCGTCCTGGCCCTCCGGCTCGCCGCGGCGACCGCAGCCGCGACGCCGGCGGAGGTTCGCGGTCGCTCGAGCCCGGCCAACCGGTCGAGCGCGCACTCTCGGCCGGCGAGACTTGCACGTCTACGCGATTCTGCTTGCGCGCGGGCAGTACTTGCGCGTCGCCGTCGAGCAGCGAGGAATTCGACGTCATCTCGACGCTCACGGATCCCGCCGGGCGGGCGCTCATCGTCCTCGACGGCTCCGACGGGAGACTTCGGCGTCGAGTTGCTTGACTTCGTGGCCGATCAAGCGGGCGTCTCACCGGACTCTCTGTTCGGTCCTTCACGCCTCACTCCGCCCCGGGTCGCTACGCGATCCGCGTCGTCGAGCGGCGTCCCGCCGGCGCTACGGACGCGCTGCGCGACCGCGCATGCCGCCTAAGTTCGCGCACGCCTCGCCGCCGGACGGCTCCGGCGGCGTGGCCGGAACAGAAGGTCGCTCGAGATCCTGCGGGCGGGCGGCGGCCCTCTGGCGCAGTTGCCCGGGAGCCCCGGGAGGCAGCCGATCTGCTGGATCGAGTAACGGCAACGCAACGCGCGCTCTCGGAGACCTGAAGGCGGGGGCCGACGCCGCCGAGAAGGGCGCGATCGGCCTGGCGGTCCGGGCGGGCGATCCGCAGCTGCTCGAAGCAAGGCGCGCGTGTCGCTGACCATCACCCGGACCCTTCAGGGGAACGCGAAGGGCGCCGTCGCAACGGTCGAGCCGGCGATCGCAATCGCGCGGCGCATCGGCGATCCGCCAGTCGCTGTCCGACTCGCTCCACGCGGCGGCCTGGGGGCTGTACAGTCTGGGCCGTTACCAGGAGGCCCTGGACCACGATCGCGAAGCCCTTGTCGTCGCCGAGGCGATCGGCGACCTGCTCGATCAAGCCTGGGCCTGCAACGGCATCGGCAACAGTTACGCGGCCATCGGCGAGGCCGTCCGCTCGCTCGCCGCGTATGAGCGGGCGATCGACCTCTTCCGCCGCCTCCGTAACCAGCAGGGCCTCGCCTTTATCTTCAATCGGCGGGCTACCTGGCATGGACGGTGGGGGCGGAGCGCAGGGCCCTGGCGCTCTTCGAGGAATCTCTTCCGCTCACCGCGGCCGCTGGCAACCGCGAGGGCGAGGCCTTTGCCCGCAACAACATCGGCCTCGCACTATTGACTCTTGGGGAGCTCGGCCGAGCACAGGCGGAGCTATCGCGGGCTCTCGTGCTCTGGGAGCAGATCGGTGATTTCCATGGCCGCGCGCTCTCACTCCACAACCTGGGGCGCGCTCTCCAGCGCGATGGAAACACGGCTCGGGCGCTCGACCTTTACACAAAGGCGCTAGCGGCGTTTCGTTTCACCGGCGATCGCAGCGGCGAGGCGCGAGTCCTGGCCACGACGGCAGATGCGGAGGCAGAGGCCGGGCGCCTCGACCTGGCCCTTTCCCATATCGACGCTGCCCTGGTCATCTTCGACTTGCTTGGGCGCTCGCTGGCAACACCGTCGTTGCGCTCAGCCTTCATCTCTTCCAAGCAAGATGCCTATGGAATCGCCGTAGACATCCTGGCGCGCCTCGAGGTATCGCGCCCGGGGCAGGGCTTCGGGGTGCGCGCGCTTCAGGCGAGCGAGCGCTCGAGGGCGCGGGAGCTCCTTGAATCCGTGACCGAAGCGCGCCTGGATCTTTCCCTCGAGCTGCCAGAAGATCTCCGGAAGCGACAGGCGGAGCTCTTGGACCGCCTCACCTTGCTGCAAAAGAACGCAACCGTCAGTTCGTCAAACCGCGCCGCCGGAGAGGCTTCGCTTGCCCGCGCGGAGGAGGAATGGGAGCAGCTCGTCGCCGAGATGCGCCGCCGGACGCCTCGCTACGCCGCGCTCCAGTATCCGGAGCCGATCGTCCTGCCGGGAGCGCTCGGCCTTGCCGGTGCCGACTCCGCTGTCGTTTCGTTCGAGGCGTTGCGGGAGCGGACCATCGCGTTCGTTCTTTCGAGCGCCCCTTCAAGCGCCGCCCTTCAAGTGGTGCCGATCTCTCTGCCTGCGGCGCGGTTGACCGAGCTCGTGGAGGGTTGCGTCGGCTTGATGAGCCGCGCGGGCACGCTGGAGGGAGAGGCGGTGTGCCGCCGGTTGGAGGTGGAACTCGTCGAACCGTGGCGTTCTCGACTGCCCTCGGGCGTGCGGCGCATCGTCATCGTTCCGGACGGCGCCCTTTCCGCCCTGCCGATCGAGGCTTTGCCCGACGCCTCCGCGCCGGGCCGGCGGCTGCTCGACTCGTGGACTATTTCGTACGCGCCGTCGGTGACGCTGCTCGGTGAGCTCTCGCGTCTGCCGCGAGAGTTGGCGGAGCGGCCGACCGACCTGCTCGTGTTCGCCGCGCCGGTCCTTCCCGAGGCTCTCGCTCGCCGCGGCGCCGAGGTCGAAGGCGAACATTTCGATCTTGCTCCGCTGCCCGCGGCGGAACAGGAGGCCCGGTCCGTAGCGCGTTACGGCGGCCGGGGAACGGTTGTTCTCCTTGGCGCGGAGTCGAGCGAGGCGCGCTTGAAGCGCGAGCCGCTCGAGCGCTTCGCCGGACTTCACTTCGCCACCCACGCGGTCCTGAACCCTCTGGTGCCGTCCCGCTCGGCGCTCGTGCTGGCCGCGGGCGCTACCGAGAGAGAAGACGGACTCCTCCAGGCGAGGGAGATCTACTCTCTGCGTTTGAAGAGCGACCTCGTCGTTCTCTCCGGCTGCAGGACCGCCAGCGGCCGGATTCTTCCCGGCGAAGGCGTTCAGGGCCTCGCCCAGGCGTTCTTTCACGCCGGAGCGCGCACTCTCGTCGCGAGCCTGTGGGATGTCTCCGACCGCCGGACGGCGGATCTGATGGAGGCGTTTTACCGGCACCTGGCTGGTAGCGAATCGAAGGCCGATGCTCTCCGGTCGGCGAAGCTCGATCTGCTGCGCGCCGATCCCGGCCTCGCGCCTCACTTCTGGGCGCCGTTCGTGCTGATCGGCGAGCCGGCCGGGACGGTGCCCTTGCGGGCACCGTCGTGGTGGCGGCGGCTCTTCTCCTAGAAGGCGAGGACGTCGGCGACGCTGGCGAGGTGGCCGTCCGGGTTGACGTAGGTCTTGACGACGCCGGTCTCCGTGTCGGTAATGGTGATCGTGTACTCGACGTTCGAGAGGGCCCCGTAGAAGACCCAGAAGTGGTTGTTGATCCCCCGGCCGTCGAGGACCTTGATGATCAGCTCCAGATTGTTGCTGCTGAAGAACCAGAACGTCCCCGTGTCGCCCGTGAGGGCGCCCGCGGTCCCGACTCCGCTCGTACCCTGCGAAGGGGCGCGCCAGGTGACCGAGACCTTGAAACGCGAGGCCGTCAGGCAGAGCGAGAGAGCATCCGGAGTGCACGTGGCCTGTGCTGCCTCGGCCGAGGCGGTGGGAGGCGATGAGAGCTCCGCTCGGACGAGATCGGCGGGATCAAAGTCCGTGAAGGTCGCCCGAGCTTCGCTCTGCGAGGACCGGCCCTCCTGGGGCGGCGGGGAGTACACCGACGTGAAGGCAAGCGTGTCTGTCGTGCTGTTCAGCGTGCCGTAAGGGTTGTGGTGGGTCCAGACGGAGCCATTCGACAAGTCGGTGACCTTGAGTGTGTACTCGACATTGGAGAGGGCCCCGTAGAAGACCCAGAAGTGGCCGTTGATGGCCCGGCCGTCCAGGACCTTGATCATCAGCTCGAGGTTGGCAGGGGAGAAGAACCAGAACGCTCCCGTGTCGGGCGCGATGGGCACCGCCGTGCCGATACCGCTCGTGCCCTGCGGAGGCACTGCCCAGGTGACTTCCACTTTGAAGCGGCCGCCTTGAAGAAGGAGAGCTGTCGAGGAGGCAAGCCCTGTGACCCGCCCGATCTTGTTGGCGATGTGTTCCGTGAACCAGACGGAGTTGTCGCCCGGCGGGCCGGCCACGATCTGGGCCGGCTGCTTGCTGGTGGTCGGAGAGTTGCCGAGGAAATCTTTGAGAAGGATGGATTGGAGGTCCGAGCCGTCCGATCTTGACGGAGCCGACCAGGTCCGGGTTTTCGGCCAGGTGAACCAGATCCTGCCGTCGGGGCCGGCCACGAGGCCGTGCAGGTGATGAGCCGGGTTTCCGAGACCGTAGACGGCGACGCAGCTCGCGTCGTGGCCAGGTGACCGGATCGAACGCCTGGAGGTGAGCGCTGCCGGTGTACGCGCTGACCGCAGATCCTGCCGTCGAGGCCGCTATAAGCGATGCCGTCCGAACTGAACAGCGGCAGGGTCACGGAGCTCACCCTGCCGTCCGGGTGGATCTGGCAGGCCTGAGGACCGCTCGGAAACCAGAGGCTTCCATCCGGAGCGCGCGCCATGTCCCGGCCGATCCCGCTGAAGCTCTGACATTCGGCGGGCATCGGGGCACCTTCCTGAGGCGGGCTGCCGAAGGCGAACTTGCCGAGCAATTCCTGTCCGCTCACCATCTCCGTGAACCAGATCGTCGTCGCCCCATCCCAGCCCATGCTGTCGATCTGGTGAAACTGCGTTTGGTTCGCCAGGAAGAGCGGGCCGCCGGCGCCCTGCGCATCGATCTGGACCAGCGCCTGACTGAAGCCGACAACGGCAGCGGCGCCCGTGGACGCGATCGGGCCGGTCGCCGTCATAGGGCTGAACGTCGCGCTGCTGGCTACGTTGCTGATCGTCCCGCCCGTCGAAATGCGGCCGACGACGTGCGCGGCGTTGGGATTGACGAACCAGACCTGGCCGTCCGGCCCGACGGTGATGCCTTTCGTCCCGTTGCCGACGAATGCGGACTCGACGGTGTATTCGGTGAGCGTCGGCTGGCCCGGGGCTGCCGAGGCCGCCAGCAGGAGGCAAAGCACTTGCGCGGGAAGAAGAAGGCTGCGGGAGCCCCCGTGGTTCGACATGGTCAACCCTCCTGCCAACGAAGGAGGCGGTTGATCGGCCGTTTTTCCCGCTTATGGGTGTCGAATCGAGAAGGGAAAGGGGCCGATGCGGGTCTTGCCGGAGGAGCCCTCGACCTCGACGGTCCAGAAGTAGGCCTCCCCGTTCTTGAGAAGCGAACGCTGGAGAGGCGGAAGGCCGACGTCTGGCCGGGAGACTCGTTCGCTCTGCCAGAGTGCTTCCCCGGAGCTGTCGAACAGCTTGACCCGGTAGCCTGCGGCGTCCTGCTGCGCGGGCCAGGCGAATCTCTCGGGCGCTTCCGTCAGGTCGGCGCCGTTGCCGGGAGTAACTTCCATGCCCGTGGTGAGAGTGCCGCGCACGGCATCCTGGACCGGCGGGGGCCGGCGAGTCAGGAGGACCCCGGCCACACCGAGGAGGACCACGGCGGCTGCCATGACGAAGAGACGCATCGACGGCCGCGAGGCGGCGCGGCTGGCGCCAGCCGCCTCGGCGTGTGTTTGCATCAGCACCTGCAGGTCCGCAGCACATCGGCGGCAGGCGACGCTGTGGTCGGCGACGCGGTCGCGTTCGTTGGGCGGCAGCTCGTTGATAGCCAGGGCCGCGAGGGTCTCGGCCGGCGGGCAGGCCTCCGAGCCCGCGCCCTGGAGGTCGCGATAGGCGCGCCGCCAGGCGGCGGTTTCAGGATCGCGCGGCAGCTGCGTCATGAGCGGTCCGGACCTTCATTGTCTCGCGAAGTGTTTCGATCGAACGGTAGATTCGGTGGCGGGCCACGGATTCCGTCCAGCCGAAGAGCCCGGCGATCTCCGTGTGGGAAAAACCCGCCAGGTGGGCCCGGATCGCGCGTCCCTCCTCGGGAGAAAGCCGCTCGATCATCTCGCCGAGCAGACGAGCCCTCTCGGGCGGCAGGAGACCTCCGAGAGGTCCCGGCATGTCCCGGGGAGCCGGCTCGGTCTGGTCTTCGATCGGAAGTCCCTCCGGCGTGTGCTTTCGGACCACGGCCAGGGCTGTCGTGAGCGCCATCTTGTAAAGATAGGAGGCGGGGTGGTCGATTTCTTTCCCACCGCCGAGGCGCTTCCAGAGGGCCGCGTAGACTTCCTGCTCGATGTCCGGGATGAGAGCTTTGTAACGGCGGGCGCAGACTCGCCGGATCGCGCTCGCAACCAGTCGCGAGAATTTTTGAACGAGCGTCTCGAAGGTCTCCTCGCGGGAGCCCATCTCCGTATCCTAGACCCGGTGCGAGGAGCCCCCGCACTCTTCATCGAATCCTGATCGACAACGTTCTCGGGCCTCATGGACACGCGAAGGCGGACGTGTCCTGGATGGGGACAAACGCCGAGTCCTGAGGGTTCAAGTACGTTTTCACCGCGCCCGTCTGCGTGTCGGTGACCTTTAGCAAGACCTGGACATTTGTCAGCCCACCGGCGAAGACCCACTGCCTGGCGTCTACCGCGCAGCCGTTCAAGACCTTTACGAGCATCTCGACATTGGTCGGATCAAAAAACCAGAAGTAGCCCGTATCGGCGGTGAGCGAGACGGCCTGGGCCGATCCCGTCTGGCCGTCGGCCGTCGTCCAGATGGCCTCCACACGGAAGCGGCCGCCGTCCAGACAGAGGGCCGTCGAGCCGGGCGCGCAAGGGGCGCCGGGCACGTCGACGACCTCGCGTATCCCCCGAGGCGTCTTTACGGAAGCGGCTTCCGGATTGGGAGCGAGAAGGGCCGTTCCCGAGCACGTCGCGAAGGCCTGCGTGTCGAGAATCGGTGCAAAGGCAGCCCCCTGCGGGTTGACATACGTCTTGACGTCGCCGGTCTGCGTGTCGGTCACGGTCATCGTGACGTTGACGTTGGTCAGTCCTCCCGCGAAGACCCAGTAGTGCTGATCCACACCGCAGCCGTTCAGAGTCTTGACGACCATCTCGACGTTTGAGGGATCGAAAAACCAGAAGGTGCCGGAGTCGGCTGTCAGGCTGGCGGCATGGCCGGAGCCTGTCGTTCCATCCGCCTTCTTCCAGTCAGTCTCGACGCGGAAGCGCCCTGCCCCGAGGCACAGGGTCGTGCCGGAGGCGACGCACGGCTGCTCGTCGATCGCTCGGTGCGCCTCGTCGAGTGTTTTCCCGACGAGGGCGTTCAAGTCCAGGAGTGACTGCTCGCGCGCGATGTCGGCCCGGAAGCCGGCGCTGCCGATTTGCTTCATCCTCTCGAGAAGCGCCGTCATCGTGTCGGCCATGGGCTGCGTGAAGGTTGCGTTGGTGCCGGTGCTGTGGAGGAGGACGCGCAGAGAGGGCTCCCAGGCCGCCATAGCGGCCTTCGCCAGAGTTCGAAGAGTTGCATCGGAAACGAGAAGCTGAACCCCTTCGAGGCCGTGAGCATTGTAGAGGTCGATGTAGCGGCGGCCTACAGGGGTCGCGGCCAGGAAGCGATCGCGGAAGTTGTAGTACAGGACAAGCCGCGACCCGGTCGTTAACAGGCTGCGGGCACTGCCGGCCAGAGACCGAGCGGCTTCAGTAGTCCGCTTCCAGATCCCATTCTCATTGTCTAGCGTGCAGATCTGTTTGCATACGAGGCAGGCGTCACAATTGTCCGATTCCACGCAAACGATGTTGTCCGGCATGAGTGCGCTGTTGTCGTCCGGGTTCGAATCCGGTCCGTGAGTTCCGTCGTCCGCTGCACTCACGTAGCGGCCGCTGCTGGAAAATTGACTGTCAAACTCCACCGATGCGGTCGTGCCGGAAGCGATGAGGCCAATGTCGATGTGGCAGGAGCCTTCGAACGGAGGCGAAGGCGGCGTGCACACGAGGATTCCTCCGGTCGCGTTGGAGAATGTTCCGACACCGATGTCGAGTGACACGCCGGTCGCGTCCGCCGATCCACCGTTCTTGATCGAAACGTAGCGGCGAAAGAGTCCGTCGACGGCGCTACCTCCGATGGACACCTGCAGGTCCGGCTTCGGCGACGCCGCTGCAAAGCCGAGTGTGATCCGCAATCGGGCAAACGCGTCTCCGCCATTCGTGTTGCCGAGGATGGCGTAGGTGGAGACGGAGCCGTCCGCGGCATTCGGGACGGTCGAGGTCTCCGCGTTGTCGCCCATCGCAACGAAGCTCGTAACGGTGCTTGCCGACTCGGTTCGCGTCGCAAACCGAAGTTGGACGTCTGAGACGTTGAGCCCTCCCAACGCTGGCGCGGTTCTTGTGTAGACCGACTCGAGCGTCACGAAGGACCCGTCCTGATTCGGTGTTCCGTCCGCATCGGAGTAGAAGATGTCTCCCTTCTCGGAGGGGTCCGAGCCGATGAAGTCCGGCGGCGGAAAAGTGAGCGGATCGGGCAAGCGCGCGAGCAGCAGCGGGCTGCCAACCGGGAAGAGCGCCGACCTCCCCGGCAGTGCGACTTCGATGTCCTGGAGCCCTGTCAGTCGCTCGCAGGGGCACGAGAGGACCCGGATTCTGCAGAGGGTGTGATCGCAAGGCCGACTGCCGGGCTCGGAAAGCTCGCGGCTCCGGGCCCGCAGAGCCAGTCGGCTTTGACCTCGAAGCGCATCGTGGCGGTCGCCCGCGGCCGGGATCGTTCCGGTGAAGGCGGGGGTCCCCGTAACACCGATCTGCTGGAAAGCCGCGCCGTCCGCCGAAGCGAGGACATCGTAGTGGCCGCCGAAGAGCGGAGAAAAGTCCCACGAGAGGCTGTACAGATCTCCGGGGGAAGCGGTTGGCTTGTCGATCGCGAGGCCCGTAGGCGCGGGCGGGATGAGGCAGGGGCCGACAATCATGTGGAACGTGTGATCGGCCTCGCAAAGAGCGCCCCCGCTCGCCCGCACGACGGGCATGAAGTCTCCCTGCGCTGTCGGGACGCCCGAAAGCACACCGTCCGAGCTCAACGTCAGCCCGGGCGGAATGCCGCCGACGGCCTGGAACAGATAATCACCTGGAGTTGTCGTGATCGTGTGACGGTAGGGCGTTCCGATCACAGCATTGGGAAGCACGGGAGGAGAAAAGGTCAGGGTTGGGCAGCTCGGCGTAGGGATCGGCGTCGGGGCGGGGAGCGTCGGCGTGGGCGTCGGGACGCCGCACGGCGAGCCCAAGCGGTGGATCGTGACGCTCCAATTGTCGATCCCGTGGCTGAAGATCCCGGCGTTAACGGATGGGACCGGGTTCGCGCGGGCGAACCCGAACTGGATCGGGCTCCCCGCAACGGAGAAGTCGGGAGAGCCTTCGGGACCCCCGTCGCTGGCGACGAAGTTCGCAGCCGTCAGGCAAGCGACCTGAACCGTCTGCCAGGCTGTGTTGTTGAACGTGAGGTAGCGGGCCGTGTAGTAGCGGCCATTCTGGGTCAGGGCATAGGCTCCGCCCACGTCCTCTCCTGAAACCGTTCTTTGGTCCAGAGTGAAGTCGAGGTTGGTGATCGCCCCCTGCTGGCTCGGGTCGTAGGTGCCGCCGGGCCCGGTGTAGATGTGCCAGACGTAAATCCAGGAGTTCGGGAAGATCGTGTGCGTCATGAGGCGCCAATTCCCGGGGTTTCCCCCGGTCGGACTCTGCTGGGCGTTCTGAATGGCGCCGCCGGACGAGGCGACGTGCGCGGTCCAGTAAGCCCCGGGGAACTCCGTGTCCGAAAGAGTGATGTCCGCAGCCTGGGCGGCGCCCTTGCGGGCGAGAACAAGCGAGACGAGGAGTCCTGCACACCCCACCCAGAGGAGGGAGAGAAGGGCGGCTCGGCCCGAGATGGCCGGCTGCTGCAGCTTCGATCGGAAGGATCGCACGTCTCCTCCTTCGGACGCTTTCGGGTCCTCAGGGAGAATGAGTGGGAAGGTGGGGGAGTTTTCCCGGCATAATGCTCGGCTCCATGAGCGCCCCGAGCGGTTCGCCGCCCGCAGCCGCCGAGCCTGAGCGAGACGCCGAGTGGTGGGTCGCGCCGCTGGCCTGGGTCGCCCTCGTCGTCTTCGTCGCCGTCCCGGTGTTCGCCTATTTCGTGCAGTCCCTTGCAGGGCGCGTCGTGTGGACCGTCATCGTTGCGGCCTTGCCGCTCTTCATCGTCCTGGTCGGCTATCATCGCTGGCGTCGGCTCTGCCCGCTCGCCTTCTTCGCGCTGCTGCCCGCTCGTTTGCGGGCGCCCCGGCACGCGTCGCGCCTCGGAATGGCTCGAAGCCCGCTCCTACTCCGCCGCGTTCTCCGTATTCTTCATCTGCCTCTGGCTGCGCCTGGTCGCCACAAATGGCAGCGGTCCCGCCTTGTCTGCTTTCTTCGTGCTCCTCTCTCTCGGCGCGCTCACCGTCGGCGCGCTGTACACGGGGAAGACCTGGTGCAACTACATCTGTCCGGTTTCGTTCATCGAAAAGATCTACACGGAGCCACACGGCCTCCGCGAGACGCGCAACTCGCAGTGCGCAAAATGCACCGCGTGCAAGAAAGCCTGCCCGGACATCAACGAGGAGAACGGCTACTGGAAGGAAATTGAGTCGCCCTCGAGGCGAGACGTGATGTTCGCGTTCCCGGGCCTCGTCCTCGGTTTCTACTTTTACTACTTCCTCCAGTCCGGCGGCTGGAGCTACTACTTCGGCGGAGCCTGGACGGACCAACCGACGGTCATCCGGACGGCCTTTCTTCCGGGCACGGGCGCGCTGACGGCCGGCTTCTTCTTCTGGCCGGCGGTGCCGCGCGCCGCCGCGGCCCTGCTGACGCTGGCTCTTTGCGCCCTCGCGAGCTGGCTTCTGTTTTCGGGGCTTGAAGGCCCGATCGGCCGGTGGCTCCGCCGGCGCGACCCGGCGACCGATTCCGCTCGGGTGCGCCACGTGATGCTCTCGCTCGCCGCTTTCTCCGCGTTTGTGACTTTCTACAGCTTCGCGGGCGCGCCGACGCTCCGGAAGTTGGCAGGGGCTCCCCAGGTCTTCGGAATCCTGGTGGTCCTGACGGCGACGGCTTCTGTCTCGCGGCGTTTACCGCGCACGCAGAAGGCTTTTGCCGAGGAGACACTGGGACGGGCCATCGTCAAGCGCTGGGCGTGGACGGACGTGCAGCCGCCGCGCGACCTGCGCGAAGCGTTCTTGCTTCAGACCATTCGCTCGCAGGAGAGCGTGAAAGCCTACGCTCAAGTGTTGAAGATCTACAAGGAGGCGATCTCCGAGAGCCTCGCCGACGGGTTCGTCACGCGCGATCAAACGACCGTTCTGGAATCGTTGCGTGTCCAGCTGCAGATCCGGAAAGCGGAGCACGACAGAGTGATGGCGGAGCTGGCCGACGAAGATCGCGCCATGAGCGGCGACCTGTCGAGGCCGGCTTCCGCAGAGAAGCGCCTCCAGCTCGAGACCTATACGACCGTCCTCCGGCGCCGTCTCGACCAGCTGCTGGGTGCCGACTCCTCGCAAGACGACCGCTTCCTGGCGCAGTTGCGCGCGGAATACCGCGTTACACCCGCGGAGCACGCGGCCGTGCTCGACAAGATCCTGGGGGGAGCGCAGGGTATTGAGGGAAGATTGGCTGAAGAGCTCGCCGTCATCGAGCAGGCCTCTCAAACGATCGACGCGCTGGGCGAAAGCCGTCGGCCGCGCACGAGCTCCTCGGCGATCTGCTGCGCCGCAAGCGTGCGCGAGCCGTGGAGCGCGTGTTCCGAGTCTTGAGTTTCGCGCCCGATGAGGGGACGGGTCGCCGGATCCGCGAGGGTCTGTGCAACGCGGACGAGAGTGCTCGGTCGGCGGCGATCGAACAGCAACTGCGCGACAGCCTCGCGCCGCAGATCGCCGAGCGCCTGCTGGCCGTTCATCGGCAGGCCGCCCTCATCGCCTCGCGATCCACCCTGGCGGAAATGCTACGCCGGCGTGCGGAGAGCGCCGACCCCTCTCTGCGCGCGGTCGCTCTCTACATCCTGGCCAGGAGCGGTGAAGCGGATGACGAAACGTTGGCCCGATTGAGCGACGATGAGCACGAGGCGGTGCGCGAGGTCGCCCGGCATTTTCGGGGCCGGACAGGTCGAGAACCGAGCGACTCCGGCCGTCGGGCTGCTCTCCTGACGGTGGAAAAAATCATTGCCTTGCGCTCGGCGCCGATCTTCTCCCGGCTGGCGCCGAAGAGCTGGCGGAGCTAGCCCGCTCGAGCGTGGAAGGACGATACGCGCCCGGCGAAGCCCTGTGCCGGGAGGGGGAGCGCGGCAACGAAGTCTTCATCCTGCTGGAAGGCGAGGTGACCGTGTCGCGAACCGATGGGATTCAGAAAGTGGTCGGGAACGAGGAGGCGGGAGCCTTGATCGGTGAAATGGCGGTGCTCGACCCGGCGCCGCGCTCCGCGACGGTCGTCGCGGGTGCGAGCGGGACACACGCGTTGCGTTTGAACGGCGATGCTCTTCGTCACGCGCTCAACCTGGACCCGGCCATCGCAGAGGGGGTCATCCGCGCGCTCGCCCAGCGTCTGCGCGGATCGACGTGTCGCCGTAAACCCTCCCGTGATGACCGCAACCCTTCCCGCACGAGCGCCCCAGCGTTTCGTCCTCACGGGCTGGAGACGATAGCAGTTTCACCGATAGACTGGCCCGGGCTCCCATGCCGCCGTTACTCGCGGCCCCCATCGGGGCGGCCGTCCTGGCCCTCCGGCTCGCCGCGGCGACCGCAACCGCGACGCCGGCGGAGGCGCGGTCGCTCGAACCCGGCAAACCGGTCGAGCGCGCGCTCTCGGCCGGCGAGACGCACGTCTACGAGATTCTGCTTGCGCGCGGGCAGTACCTGCGCGTCGCCGTCGAGCAGCGAGGAATCGACGTCATTTCAACGCTCACGGATCCGGCGGGGCAGGCGATCATCGTTCTCGACGGCCCGACGGGAGACTTCGGTGTCGAGTTGCTTGACTTCGTGGCCGAACGAGCGGGCGTTCACCGGATCTCCGTTCGGTCCTTCAGTCGCCTGGCAGCCCCGGGTCGCTACGCAATTCGCGTGGTCGAGCGGCGTCCCGCCGGCGCTACGGACGCAAAGCGCGACCGCGCATGCCGCCTGTTCGCTCGTGCTTACGCCTCGCCGCCGGACGGCTTGACCCCGGCGGCGTGGTCGAGACAGAAGCTCGAGATCTACCGGCGGGCAGCTGGCCTCTGGTCCGAGATCGGGCAGGACCGGGAGGCAGCCGCAGCCTGGATCGAATTCGGGAACGCAACGCGCTCTCTTGGAGACCTGAAGGCGGGGGCTGACGCCGCCGAGAAGGCGATCGGTCTGGCGGTCCGGGCGGGCGACCCGCAGCTCGAATGCAAGGCGCGTACGTCTCTCGCCGTCACTCGGGCTCTCCAGGGGAATTCGAGGGGTGCCCTGGAGGTGATTGAGCCGGCGATCGCAATCGCTCGGCGCATCGGCGATCGCCAGTCGCTCGCCGATGCGCTTCACGCCGCAGCCTGGGGGCTCTACACCCAGGGCCGGTACCAGGAGGCCCTGGACGACGATCGCGAGGCCCTTGCAACCGCCGAGGCGATCGGCTACCTGCTCGGCCAGGCGTGGGCGTGCAACGGCATAGGCAACAACTACGCGGCCATCGGCGAAGCCGCCCGGTCGCTGGCCGCCTACGACCGAGCGGTCGACCTCTTCCGACGTGTCGAGAATCAGCAGGGCCTCGCCTTCACCCTCCAATCGGAGGGCTACCTGGCGTGGAAGATCGGGGCGGAGCGAAAAGCTCTGGCGTTGTTCCAGGAATCCCTGCCGCTGAACGTTGCCGCGAGCAACAGGCAAGGCGAGGCCTTTGCACGCAACAATATCGGGCTCGCCCTCCTGACTCTCGGAGAGCTCGCAACGGCGCGCGCGGAGCTGTCGCGGGCACTCGCGCTCTGGGAACAGGCCGGGGATGCCCACGGCCGCGCTCTCTCGCTCCACAATATGGGGCGCGTCTTCCAGCGCGAGGGGAACACGGCTCGAGCGATCGAGCTCTATGAAAAAGCTCTGGCGGCCTTCCGTGCCACGGGCGATCGCCACGGCGAGGCGCGAGTTCTCGCCACGATGGCCGAGGCCGAGGCGGAGGCCAGCCGCCTCGACGCGGCCCTTTCGCGCATCGACGCGTCCCTGTCTCTCTTCGATTCGCTCGGGCGATCGCTCGCCACACCGTCCCTCCGATCGGCCTTCATCTCTTCGAAGCAAGATGCGTACGGAATCGCGGTGGACGTCCTCGCGCGCCTCGACGCGGCGCGCCCGGGGGAGGGCTTCGGCGCGCGCGCGTTTCAGGCGAGCGAGCGTTCGCGGGCGAGGGAGCTGCTCGAATCGGTGACGGAGGCGCGTCTGGATCTTTCATCCGAGCTGCCGGAGGATTTGCGGCGGCGGCAAGTGGAGCTTTCGGACCGCTTGACGTCGCTTCAAAAGAAGGCAGCCGCCGGCCGGCTCGAACACGCCTCCGCCGAGGCCTCGTTGGCCCGGGCGGAGGAGGAATGGGAGCAGCTCGTCGCCGAGATCCGCCGCCGCACGCCTCGCTATGCCGCGCTCCGCTACCCCGAGCCGATTGCCTTGCCGGCAGCGCTCGCCCTGGTCGGCAGAGACTCGGCTGTCGTCTCGTTCGAGGTCCTGCGTGACCGAACCCTGGTGTTTGTTCTTTCGAGCGGTGCCCTGCGGATCGTGCCGGTCCCGCTGCCTCAGGTGCGATTGACCGAGCTCGTGGAAGGTTGTGTGGGGTTGATGAGCCGGCCGGGTATGCCCAGGGGAGACGCGGTGTGCCGGCGCCTGGCAGGGGAGGTCATTGAGCCCTGGCGTTCTCGCCTGCCTGTCGGCGCGCGTCACCTCATCGTCGTTCCGGACGGCGCCCTGTCCGCATTGCCGATCGAGGCCTTGCCCGACGCTGCCGCGCCCGGCCGGCCGCTGCTCGACTCGTGGACTGTCTCGTACGCGCCCTCGGTCACGCTGCTCGGCGAGCTCGCGCGGCTCCCCCGGGATGTCGAGAGACCGCCGTCCGACCTGCTCGTCTTTGCGGCGCCGGTCCTGCCGGCCGCGCTCGCACGCCGCGACGCCGAGATCGAAGGCGAGCGATTCGACCTCGCGCCGCTGCCCGCCGCGGAAGAGGAGGCGCGAGCGGTGGCGCGCTATGGCGGCCCAGGCACGATGGTATCCGTCGGAACAGAGTCGAGCGAGGCGCGGCTCAAGCGCGAGCCGCTCGAGCGCTTCGCCGGCCTTCACTTCGCCACGCATGCCGTCTTGAACCCCCTCGTCCCTTCCCGCTCGGCCCTCGTACTTGCAGCGGGCGCTGCCGAGAAGGAAGACGGGCTGCTCCAGGCGCGGGAGATCTACTCCCTGCGTTTGAAGAGCGACCTCGTGGTTCTTTCCGGCTGCCGGACCGCAAGCGGCCGGATTCTCCCGGGCGAAGGTGTTGAGGGTCTCGCCCAGGCCTTCTTCCACGCCGGAGCGCGCACCCTCGTCGCAAGCCTGTGGGACGTTTCCGACCGGCGTACGGCGGATTTGATGGAGGCTTTCTACCGGCACCTGGCCCTCGGCGAGTCGAAGGCCGATGCCCTTCGGTCGGCGAAGCTCGACCTCTTGCGCGCCGATCCCGGTCTCGCACCACACTTCTGGGCGCCGTTCGTGCTGATCGGCGAGCCCGCCGGGACGGTGCCCCTGCGGGCACCGTCCTGGTGGCGGCGGCTCTTCTCCTAGAACGCCAGTACGTCGGCGACGCTGGCGAGATTGCCGCTCGGGTTGACGTAGGTCTTGACGGCTCCCGTCTGTGTGTCGGTCACGGTGATCGTGTACTCGACGTTCGAGAGGGCGCCGTAGAAGACCCAGAAGTGATTGTTGATCCCCCGGCCGTCCAGGACCTTGATGATCAGCTCGAGGTTGTTGGCTGAAAAGAACCAGAAGTCTCCCGTGTCGCTTGTCAGCGCCGCCGCCGTGCCGACGCCGCTCGTTCCTTGCGAAGGCGCGCGCCAGGCGACCTGGACCTTGAAGCGGGCGGCGTTCAAGCACAGGGATGTTGCGTCCGGGGTGCATGCGGTCTGCACCTCCTCGCCCGAGACGACGGCAGGCGTTGAGAGCTCGGCTCGAACGAGATCGGCCGGGTCGAAATCGGTGAAAACGGCCCGGGTCTCACCCTGAGAGGATCGGCTCTCCTGGGGCGGCGGGGAGTACAGCGCCGTGAAGGCCAGGGTGTCGGCGTTGCTGCCGAGCGTGCCGTAGGGGTTGTGGTAGGTCTGGACGGCGCCGTCGGACGTGTCGGTGATTGTGAGCGTGTACTCGACATTGGTGATCGCCCCGTAGAAGACCCACCAGTGGCCGTTGATGGCCCGCCCGTCCAGGACCTTGACCATCAGCTCGAGGTTGGCGGGGCCTAAGAACCAGAAGGCCCCTGTGTCAGGCGCGATGGGAACTGCGTTGCCCTGGCCGCTGGTGCCCTGAGGAGGCACGGCCCAGGCCACCTCGATTTTGAAGCGGCCGCCCTGGAGAAAGAGGGTCGTCGCAGGGGCGACGGTCAGGCCGGTGACCCGCCCGATCTTGTTGGCGATGTGTTCCGTGAACCAGACGGAATTGTCGCCCGGTGGGCCGGCCACGATCTGTGCCGGCTGCTTGCTGGTGGTCGGAGAGTTGCCCAGGGAATCTTTGAGAAGGATGGATTGGAGGTCGGAGCCGTCCGCCTTGACGGAGCCGACAAGGTCCGGGTTTTCGGAGGTGAACCAGATCCTGCCATCGGGGCCGGACGCGAGGCCGTGCAGGTGATGAGCCGGGCTCGACAGATCGTAGACGGTGACGCAAGTTGCGTCGTGGCAGGTGGCCGGGTCGAACGCCTGAAGATGAGCGGAGCCGGTGTACGCGGTGACCCAGATCCTGCCGTCGGAGCTGCTGTAGGCGATGCCGTCGGAGGTGAAGAGCGGCAGATGCACGGAGCTGACCGTGCCACCGGGCTGGATTCGGCAAGCATAGGAGTTGGAGGGAAACCACAGGCTTCCGTCCGGAGCGCGCGTCATGTCCCGGCCGGTCGAGCTGAAGCTCCGGCATTCAGTGGGCATCGGGACACCGTCCTGTGGCGCGCTGGCGCTGAAGTCGTACTTGCCGAGCAATGACTGTCCGTTCACCATTTCCGTGAACCAGATCGTCGTCGCCCCGTCCCAGGCGATGCCGTCCATCTGGTGATACGGGGACGACAGGGACGGCTGAGCATCGGGAAAGTAGTGGTTGATGACCTGGCTGCCCGCCAGGCCGCCCAACATCCTCTGCACCAGCGTCTGGCCGTAGCCCATCCAAGCATCGCCGTCGTTGACCGAGGTGATCGGACCGGTCGCCGTTTGGACGGTCGGCGCCTTGGCGGGGTCGAAAACCGGGTTGGGCAGATAGCTGATCTGCCCTCCGGTCGTGATCTTGCCGACGGCGTGCGCGGCGTTGGGATTGACAAACCAGACCTGGCCGTCCGGCCCGACGGTGATGCCCTTCGTCCCGTTGCCGACGAAAGCGGACTCGACGGTGTATTCGGTGAGCGTCGGCTGGCCCGGGGCTGCCGAGGCCGCTAGCAGGAGGCAAAGCCCTGCGATGGAGAGAAGAAGGCTGCGTGCGCTTCGGTGGTTCGACATGCTGGACCTCCTGCCCATGAGAGAGGCGGGCGGCCGGCCGTTTTTCCCATCCCCGGGGAGCAGCCGGCCGCTCCGGTGCCTAGAACGCGAGCGTGTCGGCAGCGCTGGCGAGATTTCCGTCAGGGTTGGTGTACGTCTTAACGACGCCGGTCTGAGTGTCGGTTACGGTGATCGTGTACTCGACGTTCGAGAGCGCTCCGTAGAAGACCCAGAAGTGGTTGTTGATTGCCCGGCCGTCCAGGACTTTGATGATCAACTCCAGGTTGTTGCTGCTGAAGAACCAGAAGGTTCCCGTGTCGCCGGTGAGGGCGCCAGCGGTCCCGACACCGCTCGTGCCCTGTGATGGGGCGCGCCAGGCGACCGAGACCTTGAAGCGCGAGGCCGTCAAGCACAAGTAGAAGGAGTCGGGAGTACAAGCAGTCTGCGCTTCCTCGGCCGAGGCGGCAGAAGGCGAAGAGAGCTCGGCCCGGACGAGATCGGCCGGATCGAAATCGGTGAAGGCGGCCCGAGTCTCATGCTCCGAGGACCGCCCTTCCTGCGGCGGCGGCGAGATCGATGAGAAGGCCCCTGTGTCGGCGGTGCTGCCGAGGGTCCCGTACGCCCTGATACGAGGTCCCCGGTTATATCAGTCGGCTACCCGATCATCGCGAGCAACGACGAGTTCATCGGCTTCGTTGGCGCCAATATCACGTTCGATATTTTAGCGCGATATTTAGCTACTCATAAGACTAGCCCGAACAGCACAACGTTTATCATGGATCATTCCGGCCGGATCATTGCACACCCCGATCCGGCGGCCGGCATACGGACGGTGGAACTGAAGCTTGTACTTGCCAATGTGGCGAATCTGGCGGACCAAGCCACCGCTCTGGCAGGACAGGCACGTCTTGCCACCGGAGCTGATCGGATAAATTTCACCGTCCCTGGAACCGGGTCAGGATTACATCGCCGTCTTCAGCCGATTTCCGCGCCAGTTTTCAAAAGCCCTGGGAGGTCGGCCATCGTCGTGCCGGTTGATGACTTTGTCGGCGGTCTCAAGCAAACCAACCGAAACCTCGCGATCCTGATAATCGCATTGATCGCCGTCGAAGTGCTGCTGATCGCCATTGCCGCAAAGCGGATTGCAAAGCCGATTGAACGTGTCTCCCAGGAGATGCAGGAACTCCAATCGCTGCAATTCTCTCCGGGGAACCCGCCCAGATCGATGATCGCCGAGATCTTCCAATCTGCAGCAGGCGGCGAACCTGATGAGTAATTCACTGCGGTCTTTTGCTGCCTTCGTGCCGGTCGGGATTATCCGCCAGCTAATCGATACCGGTAGGCCCTTGACGGTCAGCGGCGAGTCCCGGTTCCTGACGATATTCTTCTCAGACCTTGGAAAATTTCTCCAGCGTGTCGGAACGCCTGTCGCCCGAGGAACTGGTGCGGCAAGCATCATCTTATTTCGAAGTCGTTGTGGGCGCGCTGACCCAGGAATCCGCCAGATCGACAAGTTTATCGGTGATTCGGTCATGGCATTCTGGGGTGCGCCTGCAGAAGTGCCCGATCAGGTCTACCGTGCCTGTGTCGGCGCATTGCGAGCTGCCCATCGGGTAGGTCGGTTGAACCTCGAGTGGGCGCGGGATGGTCGGCCGCAAATGCGCGTCCGCATTGGCTTGCATTGCGCTGATGTCATCGTTGGCAATGTCGGCTCGTCCGAGCGCTTGAGTTATACGGTGATGGGCGATGGCGTGAACGTTGCGTCGCGACTCGAAGGCATCAACAAATCTTCCACACGACAATTTGCATCAGCGACAGTGTCTACAACGCCGTGGCGGATCGCATCATCGCCCGGCCAATCCAGCTGTGTCTCGGTCAAGGGGCGACAGAGCAAGGTCATGGTCTATGAATTGATCGGATCCGCGATAGCACTGATCCTGAATTGTCTGGCCGATGACAACGCGACACAACTATGCGCGATGACGGCCAGTGCGATGGCATCACTGACCGCCGGACGTCACGCGGAAGCCCAGGGCAAATATCACGAAATTCTGGCCGAAACCCCCGCCGATCCCGTCGCCAGATTTATGTTTCGACGAGTTGGCGGATTGACGATCGGGCCTTGGATCGAACTCAGTTCGATCGCAATCACGCGAATGACCGAAATCGGCGCGATGGCGACAATCGGGCAACCGGCACAGGAAGGTCCGGTGTCCCACCCTAAACCGACCTTCGACGATGCGGCACTGACCGGCTCATTTTGCCCAAAGCTGCCTTATCCTAGTTCCAGAGATACTAACCTATCGCCGAAGTTTTACGGGCGAGAGCCCGATATTCCGGTGCCGATTTAGCAGGCCAATAACCGACCCCCTATTCCCCGTGCGCCTTGGCATAGGGGTAGATTAGCTCGGCGGTCTTGTAAGGGGCGAAGTATCGTCACGGTCTTCGGCTCGCGGAACTGCTCAACGTCGTGGCCCTTTATGCCGTGATACTGCGTCCAACTAGAAGCCATCTTCCGTCGGACGGCCAGCGCGCCATCTGGCCCCACGGCTATCAGGCTGCCTCTCGATAAAGCAACCACTCAACCGGCGGGGGTCGCTGCCCCTCTCCGGTAGGCAGCGGCATCACGGCAGCAACCGAATTGTGACTGCCGCTGGCCCGCGGTCAGTGTCAGCGACGTCTACCTCGACCCGCATCCCGACGGTCAGGAAGTCAATGCCACTCTTGTCCACTACACACCGCCGGCCGACGAACGCATTCACGCCGCCATGGTCAAATCCAATGAAGCCAAACTGCTTGGCCTGGTCCCAGAACCGGACCGTCCCGACCTCTGTGCGGTTTGCCTGGATCGGCCGGCGCGGCGGTGGCGCGGTCGAGATATCGATACTGACGACTTCAGTTACCTTGAGGCCTTTAGCCTCCGGACCGACCCGCACCTGAAGCGTTGCGCCCTCCGGGACCTCAGCGGCGCCGCCCTGCTCCAGGATATCGGCATGCAGAAACGCGTCGCCACTGCCATCGGCCAAAGCGACGAAGCCGAACCTTAGGTCGGGGCGATACCACTTCACCACCGCCCGGGCTGGTGGCCCGCTGAACCGTCCCTGCGCCTCCGCACGGGCGGCCGATCCGCGATCGGTCCTGTCAGCATTGTCCTGGCATCGAGTGGTGACGAACATGGTCTGATCCTCAATCGCGGTCGCGGGACGAGGCGGCCAACAACTCGCTTGCCAGCCCGAGCGCTCGCTGCGCGCTGATCTCTGCCGAGGCAACCGCGAGCCGGCTGACGAAGGTAGTTCTCCGGATGCCCCGCCCATCCGCCGAAACGATGACCCGCGCGCCGTCGGGAAGGAGGGCGTCGACCTGCGCCAGGGCGGCGCCGATGTTGCCGAGTAGCGCCAGGTCGCCACCGTCAACCTTGATTGACAGTCGGCCGAGCAGTTCATCCCGCATATGCTCCAAGCGCGTGCGCAGGATCCTCAAGTCAGACATCGCAGGCACGGCGCGACACTCAGAGCCCGTAAGCCCTGGCTAGGTGCGCCGCCTTGTCCGCCTCAACGAGCTCGCGATAGCGCGGATGGCTGTAAACCCTGGCGAACGCTGATACCGCGCTAAGGGTGGGATCACGCTTTTGGAGCTTCCTAGCCTTATGCTCAAGGCAAAGCATCGCCTCGCTCTTGGCGATCGGCACGGGCTCCGGTGTCAAAGCTGGTGCTGCCGCGGCGGCTTTGTACATGCGCCACAGGCTTTGGTCGGACGCGAGCTTTGAAGACGCCACTTTGGCGATCGCCAACTCGCTCGACCGGATCTCCGGGTCGTTCTTCATCAGCGCTTCGACACGGGCGCTCATATTGCCGAGCACCTTGGCGATTTCGACCGTTTCGTTGTCCATTTCACACTCCGTTATTCGATTGTCGCCTCAGTTTGGACGCCCACCACGAGCGTGTCAATCTGCGCGATCACTCAGGTCGAGGTCCCCTCCTTCACCATC
>CAVUAN010000015.1:0-169964 GCA_963739435.1 uncultured Acidobacteriota bacterium | reverse complement strand
TTCTTGGTGACGACCTCCTCGATGCCGGAGTCGAGCGGCCCCGAGTTGCCGATGCAAGTCGTGCACCCGTAGCCGACGAGGTTGAAACCGAGTCGGTCGAGATAGGGCGACAGGCCCGTTTTGGCGAGGTACTCCGTCACCACGCGGGATCCCGGAGCAAGCGACGCCTTCACCTTCGGCGAGACGGTGAGGCCGCGCTCGACGGCCTTCTTGGCGAGCAGGCCTGCGGCGAGCATGACACTGGGATTCGAGGTGTTGGTGCAGGAGGTGATGGCGGCGATCAGAACGTCGCCGTGGCCGACTTCGACGGTGCCGGCGGAAGTCGGGGCTTCTTCGGCCGGGTCGCAATCCGGGGTCGGATGGTTGTTCGCCATTTCCGTCTCGGTCCAGGGGTTGGTGTTCTGCGCCTTCGAGCCCGCGGTGTTGACGGGCCGCTGGCTGCCTCCTCCCGGAGTGGTTCGGCCGAGCCTCGCCGAGTACCTCTGCGCGAGCTGCGCGGCGTCTTTCCCGTAGCCGTTTGACGCCACGGGCTTCGAAAGGAGATCGCGAAACGTCGTCTTCATGTCGGACAGGTTGATGCGGTCCTGAGGGCGCTTGGGCCCGGCAACACTCGGCCGGACGCTTGCCAGGTCGAGCTCGAGCACCTGGCTGTAGTCGCACTGGCCCTGGCGCGGGACGCCAAAGAGCCCCTGAGCCGGTAGTAGCTCCGGAAGGCCGCGACGTGATCCTCGGTCCGGCCGGTCGCGAGCAGGTACTTGCAGGTCTCCTCGTCCACCGGGAAGAAGCCCATCGTGGCTCCGTACTCGGGGGCCATGTTGGCCACCGTGGCGCGGTCTGTCGCCGGCAGCGACGCGGCCCCTTCGCCGTGGAACTCGACGAACTTGCCGACGACCTTCGCCTTGCGCAACATCTCCGTCACGACGAGGACGAGATCGGTCGCCGTGACGCCTTCCGAGAGTCTGCCCCGGACATGAACGCCGACGACATCGGGAGTCAGGAAGTACACCGGCTGTCCGAGCATGCCCGCCTCGGCTTCGATGCCTCCGACGCCCCAGCCCACGATGCCGAGGCCGTTGATCATCGTCGTGTGCGAGTCGGTGCCGACGAGGCTGTCGGGGTAGTAGACGCCGCCGCTTCGCGATGACGCCTTGCGCCAGGTACTCGAGGTTGACCTGGTGCACGATCCCGATTCCAGGCGGCACGACGCGGAAGCCGTCGAAAGCCTGCATGCCCCACTTCAGAAACTCGTAGCGGGCGCGGTTCCTCGCAAACTCGATCTCCATGTTGCGTGCCAGGGCGTCGGGCGTGGACCAGGCGTCCACCTGGACCGAGTGGTCCACGACGAGGGCGACCGGGACGAGAGGCTCGATGACCTTCGGGTCCTTGCCGAGCCGCGCCACGGCCGAGCGCATGGCCGCGAGGTCGACGAGCAGCGGCACTCCCGTGAAGTCCTGAAGGACGATCCGCGCCACGACGAAGGGAACCTCGGCCGTCCGCTCTCCGTTGGGCTTCCAGGCGGCCAGCGCCCGGACGTCTTCTTCGCGGACCTTCTTGCCGTCGCAGTTGCGCAGGAGCGACTCGAGAACGATCCGGATGCGAGACGGGCAGCCGGGAGATGGCCCCGAGGCCCTCTTCTTCGAGCCGCGGGAGCGAATAGAACGTGCCGGTCCGGCCGCCGGGCATCGAAAAGGTCTGGCGAGCGTTAAAGCGGTTGTTTGTCATGTGGAAATGATGCTGAAATGCGCCCTTCATACGCCGAGAGCCCTGACATTTCGAGTCTATCGCAAGGGAGGAAGAGACGCTCATGACACGAACACGACGCATCGGCTGATCGCTCTCGTTCTCGGAACTGCTCGTCGCGGTGGCCCGCGACCGCTTCGGCTGCGACGGAGACGCTTACCAGTTCGACAAGACCCACACTCTGGTCGGGCTTTCGAGTCCGCCACTTCGTGTCGAAGGTCGAGGGCCGCTTCAAAGACTTCGACGGCACGATCTGGATCGACCGGCAGAATCCGGCGGCGTCCAGAGTCGAGCTGACGATCCAGGCAGCGTCGATCGACACGGCCAACGAAAATCGGGACAAGCGACCTGCGCTCCCCGAACTTTTTCGACGTCGAGAAGTACCCGACGATCACCTTCAAGAGCACGAAGGTCGAGCCGAAGGGCACCGACACGTACGACGTGACGGGCGACCTCACGATGCACGGCGTGACGAAGCCGGTGACCGCTGACCGTCAAGAGCAGCGGCTTCGTGAAGATGGAAGGGTCGAGAAGGCCGGATTCGAAGTTGTCGGGAAAGGTCAACCGGAAGGACTACGGCGATCGTCGTGGAATCGCGCCCTCGAGGGCGGCGGGACGATGCTCTCCGAGGACGTGGACATCAACATCCAGGTCGAGGCCAACAAGCCCGATGCCAGACGCGCAGAAGCAGGCGCCTCCGCCGGCCAAGAACTGAGCCGGAGCGCCCCCTGATGCATCCGCATTAGCGGGGTCGGGCGCTTCCATCGTAGGATTGACTTCCGGCGATGGAAGCGCATCCTCTCGGCTGGATCGCCGTGCTTCTGTACTGCGCGGCGCGAGATCCTCGCCGTCCTGGCGCCTGCTGCGACCGAAGCCCTTTCGGCCGTCGGCGGGAACGATCTGCTCGGCGGCAGGGCTCGTCCTGCACTTTGCCGACCTCGCAGCTCCGCGCCCGTCTCCTGGCATCCGTGCCCTACCGGACCCTGGGCGGATCGGTCTCCCTCTTCGGGTGGATGCTCGCGATTGCCTACCTCGCGCTGCTGATCCGACACCGCGAGCGGGCGATCGGCCCCTTCCTGATTCCCATCGTCATCGTCTCTTCGGCGATCGGACTGCTGCTGCCCTCTCACGGTCTCGCTCGCCACGGAGCAGACGCGAGGAGCGCTCTTCGCCCTCCACGTCACCTTCGCGATCCTCGCCTACGCCGCCTTCACGTTCTCGTTCGTCCTGTCGCTGCTCTATCT
Source organism: uncultured Acidobacteriota bacterium (assembly GCA_963739435.1). Classification (GTDB taxonomy): domain Bacteria; phylum Acidobacteriota; class Thermoanaerobaculia; order UBA5066; family Gp7-AA6; genus CAVUAN01. The sequence goes on along the minus strand of CAVUAN010000015.1, from coordinate 166,980 downwards.
CATCCAGAACCGGCAGATCCGCCGGGGGCACACGGGCGTGCTCTTCGCGCGCCTTCCCGCTCTCGAGGTCATCGGACGGATGAACCGGACGAGCGGTCTCGATCGGTCTCGCCGTCGCTGACGTTTGCCGTCGCTGGTCGGGCTCGTGCGCGCGAGCGCGCTGTGGACGAGCCTCGCCGACCCCAAGATCGTCTGGGCCCTCGTGACCCTCGTCGTCTACGCGCTCCTCCTCTGGCTCGACCGGCGGGGGTGGGAGGGCCTCGCGCGTGGCGGTTCTGTCGATCGTCGGATTTGGCCTCGTCCTCTTCTCCTACACCGTCGTGAACCTCGTCCTTCACACGGCCCACCAGTTCCGATGAACGCCGCCTCGGACGCCAGGCTGTTTCTCCTCGGCTGGAACTTCCGCGTCGCCAGCGGCGCCGTCCGCGACCGCGTGGCCTTCAACCCGGAAGAGGTTCGCGAGGCGCTCCAGAGGATCGTCGGCGCAGGGCCTGGCGGCGGAGAGCGTCATCGTCTCGACCTGCCACCGCAGCGAGATCTACGGCCTCGTCGGAGCGGGACCACAGCGACCAGGCGGTCCGGCGGTTCCTGGCCGAGTGGAGGGGCCTGGCCTCTCGGCCGATCTCTCGCAGGCGGGATTCCTGCGCGAGGGGCCGGAGGCCGCGCGGCACCTCTTCCGCGTGGCGGCGGGCCTCGACTCGATGGCCCTGGGCGAGAGCGAGGTGCTCGGCCAGGTGCGGCAGGCCCTGCACCTCGCGCGCGAGTCGGGCTCCACGCGCGCCGTGCTGCACCGCCTCTTCGAGGGCGCCATGGCGGCGGGCAAGCGGGTCCGCACCGAGACGCAGATCGGCATGCATCCGCTCTCGGTGACATCGATCGGCCTCGAGCTCGCGGCAAAGGTGTTCGGCGACCTGTCCGCCAAGACCATCCTGGTCCTCGGGCGCGGGCGAAACGGGCAGCCTCTTCGCCCGAGCAGGCGGCGGAGGCGGGCGCTCGGGACCTGCTCATCGCCAACCGGACGCGCGAGAAGGCCGAAGCCGTGGCGGAGAAGGTCGGCGGCGGCGTCGTGCCCTGGGAGGGCGTGGCGCAAGTCGCTGTCGAGGGCCGATGTCGTCGTGGGCGCCACCGCGAGCCCGTCGCCGGTCGTGCGCCGGCAGGACGTCGAGGAGGCCATGCGGGAGCGGCGCGGCCGGCCGATGTTCTTCCTCGATCTGGCCGTTCCGGCCGACATCGATCCGGAGATCGCCGGCATCTACAACACGTTCGTCTACGCCATCAACGACCTCGAGCAGGTGGCCGAGGAGAACCGCCGCCGCCGCGCCCGCGAGATGCCGAGAGGCCGAGGCGATCCTGGAGGAAGAGCTCGCCCGGTTTCTCCTGTGGTTCGGCAACCTGTCCGTCGTCCCGACCATCACGGACTTGAAGCGCCGGCTGGAGGAGATCCGCGACGGCGAGCTCGCTCGCGCTGCCGCCGGCCGACCGGGAGCGGTTCCGCGTTCTCGCCGACTCGATCGTTGCGAGGCTGCTCCACGAGCCGATGCGGCGCCTCAAGTCCGAAACGGACCCGAGGCACAAGCTCGACCGCGTCGAGGCGGTCCGGCATCTGTTCGACCTGGACCGAAAATGAAGCTGCGCCTGGGAGCGCGGGGCAGCGCGCTGTCTCTCGCGCAGGCGGGTCTCGTCGCCAGGAGCTTGAGCTCCTGGGCCTCGCGTCGAGATCGTGAAGGTCAAGACGACCGGCGACCGGCTCTCCGCCGAGGGTGCGCCGATCTCGTGGAAGGGCGACTTCACCAAGGAGCTGGACGAGGCGCTCCTCGCGGGCCGCGTCGACTTTGCCGTTCACAGCCTGAAGGACGTGCCGGCGGCCTTGCCGGAGGGCCTGGCGCTGGCCGCCGTGCCGCAGCGGGAGGACCCGAGCGACGTGCTCGTCTCCCATCCCCATCGGCCCTTCGCGGAGCTGCCGCAAGGCGCCCGCGTCGGCACGTCGAGCCCCCGGCGCAAGGCGCAGCTTCTCGCGGCGCGGCCGGATCTCGAGGTGCTCGAGGCGCGGGGCAACGTCGAGACGCGGATCCGGCGGCTGAGAGAGGGTCGTTTCGACGCGATCGTCCTCGCGCGCGCCGGGCTCGCCCGGCTGGGAATGCTCGAGGAGATCAGCGAGGTCTTCTCGCCCGACGTGCTCCTTCCGGCCGTCGGCCAGGGGGCCCTCGCCCTGGTGTCGCGCGCGGAAGACAGCGAGGTGCGGGGCCTTCTGGCGCGCCTCGACCATGCCGATTCGCACGCCTCCGTCCTGGCGGAGCGCAGCCTGCTCGCGGCTCTCGAGGCCGGTTGCCGCGCGCCCGTCGCCGGGCGGGCGCTCGTCGAGGGCGGAGAGCTGCAACTTCGAGCCGGCGTGTTCTCCGGGGACGGCTCGCGCGTCCTGCGCGAAGAGGGCTCGGGGAAGGCCGCCGAGGGCATCGCCGTCGGGCGGGCCGTGGCCGAGAAACTGCTGGCGCGCGGCGCGGCGGCATGGATCGGCGGGGAACGCGCATGAAACGGCCGCGGCTCCTCGTCGTGCGCTCGGGCGAGCGCCCGTTCTCCGAATGGGGAGACAAGTTCGAGGCAGAGATCGTCGAGAGGGAGAGCCACGTGGTCGAGACGGCCTCGGTACGGGTCGACGCGCTGAAGCCGCCCTTCGACCTCGCCGTGTTCACGAGCCAGGCAGCCGTCGAGAGGCTTCTGGCGCCAGGCGACCTGGGTGAAGCGTTCCAGAGCGGCTTGCCCGGAGGCCGCGTGGCCGCGGTGGGCCCGGGCACGGCCGGGGCGCTTCGCCGGCAAGGGAGTCGAGCCCGGGATCGTCGCCGAGAGCTCGGTCGAGAGTATCCTCGCGGGGCTGCCCGAGAGCCTCCAGGACTGGCGGCGTCATCTGGCCGTGCGGAGAGGACGCCTCGGACGCCCTCTCGCAGGAGCTGTCGAAACGCGGCGCCCGTGTCGAGAAGCTCGTGCTCTATCGGAAGCGGCCGCGCCCGGCTGACGCCGATCTGCTGCGAGGGATCCGGGAAGACCCGTTCGCCGCCTTCTGCATCACGTCGCCCGCGGCCGGCGAGTGGCTTCTGGCCGGGGCGCCGCGCGAGGCGATCGGCGCCCTGCAGGCCATCCCGGCGGTCGTTCTCGGGCCCTTCCTCGCGGCGCTTTCTGGAAGGCCGGGGTTTCACGGACGTCCGGACCTGCTCGCCGGGAACGTACGCCGGGGCGGCGGCGATGCTGGCGCACCTTGCCGCGGGACGCTCGAGCGCATAGATTCGGCCGCGTGACGAGCTTTCCAGAGCTTCGCCTGCGCCGCCTCCGGAGGACACCTGCCTCGCGGGCCCTCGTCCGCGAGACGCGCCTCTCGTCCGGATCGTTTCGTCGCTCCGCTCTTCGTGCGGCACGGCAAGGGCCTGCGCGAGCCGATCGCGTCCCTGCCGGGCGTCTCCCGGCTCTCGCCCGACGAGGCGGTCGCCGAGGGCCAGGAGCTCCTGCGGCTCGGTGTCCCGGCCGTCATCCTCTTCGGGATCCCGGAGAAGAAGGACGAGACGGGCAGCGAAGGCTGGAGCGACCGGGCCGCGGTCCAGGAGACAGTGCGGCGTCTCAAGAAGGACGTCCCGAGCCTCCTCGTCATGACCGACGTCTGCCTCGACGAGTACACCTCGCACGGGCACTGCGGCGTGATCGTGAACGGAGACGTGGACAACGACGCGACGCTGCCGCTGCTCGCGAAGTGCGCCGTCTCGCAGGCCCGAGCCGGAGCGGATGTCGTCGCGCCCTCCGACATGATGGACGGCCGCGTGGCGGCTATCCGGACCGCGCTCGACGAGGCCGGTTTTGCTCAGATCCCGATCCTGTCCTACGCCGCCAAGACGGCCTCGGCGTTCTACGGACCCTTCCGCGAAGCCGCCGGCTCCGCGCCCAAGTTCGGCGACCGGCGCGGATACCAGATGGACGGGGCAAACCGCCGGGAGGCCATGCGGGAGATCGCGCTGGACCTCGAAGAGGGGGCCGACGCGATCATGGTCAAGCCGGCTCTCGCGTTACCTCGACTGGATCCACGAGGCGCGGGAGCGCTTCGACTGCCCGATCGCCGCCTACAACGTCTCGGGCGAGTACGCCATGGTCAAGGCGGCGGCCGCCAACGGATGGATCGACGAGCGGCGGATCATGCTCGAGATCCTGACGGGGATCGTCCGGGCCGGAGCGGACTTCGTTCTCACCTACCACGCGAAGGACGCGGCGCGTTGGCTGAGGGAGAATTGATTCATTTGTTGATTGATTCGTTGAAGGATTGAACCGGTCGAGCTTTCCGTCCCAATGCGTTCATCCGTCAATGAATCGATGAATCAATGAGTCAATCCCCACGCCGATCTACGAAGAGATCCGCCGCTCTCTTCCGTCGAGCGCGGCAGCTGATGCCGGGCGGCGTGTCGTCGCCCGTGAGGTCCTTTGCGTCCGTCGGCGGAGAGCCCTTCTTCGTGGCATCGGGCAAGGGGGCGCGCGTGCGCGACGCGGACGGCCGGTCCTACCTCGACTACGTGATGTCGTACGGGCCGCACCTCTTCGGGCACCAGCCGCCCTTCGTGAACCGAGCGCTCTCGCGAGCGATTCGAAACGGCACGTCCTTCGGCGCGCCGACGGAGGCCGAGGTGCGGCTGGCCGAACGGGTGACGAAGCTGGTGCCCTCGGTCGAGATGGTGCGCTTCGTCAACTCGGGCACCGAGGCGACGATGAGCGCCGTCCGCCTGGCGCGGGGCGCCACGGGCAGCAAGCGGCTCGTGAAGACGGACGGCGGGTACCACGGCCACGGCGACGCGTTCCTGGTCGCGGCGGGATCGGGTGTGGCCACCCTCGGGATCGCGGGCAGCCCGGGAGTGCCCGGACGAGGTGGCAGGCCTGACGACCGTCGTGCCCGTACAACGACGCGGCGCGCGCTCGAGGAGGCCTTCCGCCGCTTCCCCGGCGAGATCGCCGCGGTCATCCTCGAGCCGCTCGCGGCCAACATGGGCGTCGTGCCCCCGCGCCCGGGCTACCTCGAAGCCGGCGCGCGAGCTGACGCAGCAGCACGGGGCGCTCCTCATCTTCGACGAGGTGATCTCGGGCTTTCGCCTCGCGACAGGGGGCGCCCAGGAGCTCTACGGCGTGCTGCCGGACCTGACGACGCTCGGCAAGATCCTGGGCGGCGGCCTGCCGGTCGGCGCCTACGGCGGCCGGCGGGACCTGATGGAGAAGATGGCGCCTTCCGGCCCCGTCTACCAGGCGGGCACCCTCTCGGGCAACCCGCTCGCCATGGCGGCCGGCATCGCGATGCTCCAGCAGATCGCGAACCGCCCGCCGTACGCGGAGCTCGAGAGCAAGGGCGCGCTGCTCGAGGCCTTGCTCCGCAGGTGAGATCGAGGGCCTGGGCCTGGCGGAGAAGCTCCACCTCGCGCGGGTCGGCTCGCTTCTCACGCTCTTCTTCGCCGCCGGTCCGATGACCGATTTCGCCTCGGTCAAGCGCTCCGACACGAAGCGCTACGCCGTCTTCTTCCACGCCATGCGCGAGCGCGGGATCTCTCTGCCGCCGGCGCAGTTCGAGGCCTGGTTTCTGTTCGACGGCACACCGGGACGACGATCTGCGCCGCACGGCGCGAGCCGCCGGCGAGAGCCTGGCGGCGGCCTTCGAGGGGTGAGCCGCCGAAACCCTCCTCGTGGGCTCGCCGGATCTCCTCGGTCTCCGTGTCGATCCATGGCAGAGGCAGCCCGAGGCGGCCCAGGGTGCGGCGGGCGATCTCGAAGGACGTTTCGAACTCTTCGGCCACGACCTCGTCGGCTCCGAGAGCCGAGAGGTGCGGGATGTCGGCCAGGTAGCGGGTCCGAACGAGAAGGAAGATCTGCGGCGCCAGCTGCCGGCAGAGCCGGAGCGTCTTGCGGGTCGCGCGCGGATCCGACAGGAGCACGATCGCCGCCCGCGCCTTTTCGACCCCGGCGTGTTTCAGGACGAGATCGCTCGTGGTGTCGCCGTAGACGATCGGCACGCCCTTCTCGCGGCCCCGGGCGACCCGCTCGGGGTTCAGATCGAGAACCTCGAAGGGCACCTTCGCCCGGGCCAGCACCCGGGCCAGGGTCTCGCCCACGTGCCCGAACCCGAGCACGAGGACGTGCCCGGAGGAGCGCTGCTCGGGCGGGGGCGCCAGCGGCGCGGTGGGCCAGGCGGTCGGCCACTGCGTGGCTTCTCTCCGAGAGGAATGGCGTCGCCGCCATCGAGACGATCGCCGCGCCCAGAAAGGCCTGGTAGAGGCGCGGTGAGATCAGGGCCGCTGCCGAGCCTTCCTTCAGGAGGACGAAGGAGAACTCGCCGATCTGGGCGAGCGAGATTCCGACTACGGCCGCGACCCGGGGCCCGTACCCGAGGAGCCAGGCCGGCAACGCTGCCGAAGGCGGTCTTGCCGACCACGATGAGCAGCAGGAGCACGCCGACCGACCGGGCGTCTGTCAGCAGGATGCGCGGGTTGAAGAGCATCCCGATCGAAACGAAGAAGAGGGCGTTGAAAGCGTCCCGGAAGGGAGCCATGTCGGCCATGGCCTGGTGCCCGTACTCGGACTCCGAGATGACGAGGCCCGCCAGGAAGGCGCCGAGAGCAGCCGAGAGGCCGGCCCAGGCGGCGGCCAGCGCCGTGCCGAGCAGGATGAAGAGGACCGCCACCACGAAGATGGCCTTTCTGTTGCGTGCCGGCCAGCAGGTGCAGCAGGCGAGGCACGAGAAACCGCGCGCCGACGGCGAGCAGCACCGCGATCGCAGCGGTCTTGCCGATGGCCGCGAGCGCCGCCGGCAGGCTCCCGCCCGCTCCGCCGGCGAGAGCCGGGATCGCCAGCATCATCGGCACGACCGCCAGATCCTGGAAGATGAGTGATGCCGAGGAGAATCCGTCCGTGCGGAGAGTCCATCTCGCGCCGGTCGGCCAGGAGCGTCAGGAGGATCGCGGTCGAGGAGAGCGCCACGAGGCATCCGAAGTAGGCGGCCCGCCGCGGGTCGTAACCGGCCAGCGAGCCGGTCGCCGCGACCAGAGCGATCGTGCCGAGCACCTGGATCGGCCCGGCAACCCAGACGATCCGGCCGAGGCGCTTCAAGTTCGGGAAGCTCGAGCTCGAGCCCGACCGTGAAGAGCAGGAGAACGACCCCGACCTCGGCGAGGGTGTCCACGGTCGCCACGTCGGTTTCGAGCCCCAGCCCGTACGGGCCGATGCAGCATTCCGGCGAGAAGGAACCCGATCAGAGGGGGCTGCTTGAGGCGGTGGAGCACGTACGCCGATGCCAGGGCCGCAAAGAAGATGAGCACGAGCGGGCCGAGGAAATCGGGCGAGTGCACGGCCACAAGATTAGCGCGGCCTGCCCCGCCAAACTTGTGTAGAGTGCTCGGCTATGAGCAGCACCGCACCTGCCGACCGGCTGTGGTTCGGGCACCCCCGCGGCCTCTCGACGCTCTTCTTCACGGAGATGTGGGAGCGGTTCAGCTACTACGGGATGCGGGGCTTGCTGCTGCTCTTCCTCGTCGCCAACATCCAGACCGGCGGTTTCGGGATGACCGACCGGATCGCCTCCAGCATCTACGGCCTCTACGTCGCCAGCGTCTACCTGCTGGGGCTGCCGGGAGGCTGGGTCGCCGACCGTATCCTCGGCCTGCGGCGCGCCGTCTTCGTCGGCGGCTGCTTCATCGCGGCGGGGCATTTCAGCATGGCCCTGCCGACGGTGCCGAGCTTCTACCTCGGGCTGTGCCTGATCGCCATCGGCACCGGCCTCCTCAAGCCCAACGTCAGCTGCCTCGTGGGCGATCTCTATCCCGAGGGCGGGGCGCGGCGCGACGCGGGCTTCTCCGTCTACTACTCGGGGATCAACACCGGCGCGCTTCTGGGCCCGCTCGTCTGCGGCTACCTCGGCGAGAAGATCAACTGGCACATGGGTTTCGGCGCCGCCGGAGTCGGGATGGTGCTCGGCCTCATCCAGTATTCCGTGGGCGGCAAGTACCTGGGCAATGCGGGGCAGCGTTCGGCGGAGGCCGCGGCGCCTGCGGCCACCGCGCCGCGCGCAGAAGCAGCTGGCCTTGAGTCCTGCTCGCTCTGGCCGGTGTCGCCGCTCTGCTGGCGGCCCTGCATCTGGCCGGCGTCGTTCACCTGACGCGTCGTCGACGTGGCGCAGGCCGCCGGCTTCGTCATGCTCGCGCTCGCTGTTCTCTACTTCGGATCGATCATCTTTCTTCGGCGGTCTCTCGGTGCGGAGAACGAAAGCGCGTCGCGGTCATCTTCGTGTTCTTCCTGGCCGCCGTGCTCTTCTGGGCGGGCTATGAGCAGGCGGGGTCATCGCTGAATCTGTTCGCCGACCGACTGACGAACAGGGTCGTGCTGGGATGGGAGATGCCTTCGTCCTTCCTGCAGTCCGTCAACCCGATCTTCATCATCCTGTTCGCGCCGGTCATGGGGGCTCTCTGGGTCAGGATGAGATCGCGCGCGCCTTCGACTCCCGCGAAGATGGGCTATGGCCTCGTCATTCTGGCCCTGGGGTTCCTCTTGCTCGCCTGGGGCGCCACCTACACCGTCAGCGGCGTGAAGGTCAGCCCGATGTGGCTCGTCGGGCGCCTACTTCCTGCACACGATCGGCGAGCTCTGCCTGAGCCCGGTGGGCCTCTCGAGCATCACCAAGCTCGCGCCCCGGCGCCTCGTCGGCCAGATGATGGGCACGTGGTTCATGGGGACGGCCCTCGGCAACCTGATCGCCGGCCTGGCCGCGGGCGGATTCAGCGACCTGCCGATCGTGGCCCTGTTCGGCTCGGTGGCCAAGTGGACCGGCGGCGCCGGGCTGCTTCTTCTTCTGGCGAGCCCCTTCCTGACCCGCCTGATTCCCGACGAGAACCCGACGGCCGCCGAGCCGCCCCTCGTTCCGCTGCCGGAGACGGGTGAGCCGGGAGGGCGCGTGACCGTGCTCTCCAAGAAGTGGCTCCTGCCGGACCAGGACAAGAAGTAGCCGTCCGGTCCGCTCAGGGCCGCGCCGCCTCGAGCAGCCGGCGCGCCAGGGGCCGCACGAGCGCTCCGAGAACGCTGCCCGCCGGGTGCCCGAGCGCGATCCTCTTTCGCCTCCCGATCTGCTCGGCGATGAAGAGGCCTCCGATGATCAGCGCCGCGAAATCGAGGAAGACGTCGGTCCCTGACCGAAACGCCGCGACCGAGATCAGGACGTTCGCGCCCGCCACGAAGAGGATGAAGGTCGACGTCCGCCGGCCCCAGAGCAGCGGGTCGAACGCGAAGTGCCTCTCGAGCGCCTCCTGCTCGTCGGGCGAGAGCAGGGCGAGGAGCGGCTCGAGCATCGTGTAGCTGTCGTCGAGCCGTCGATCCGGTTCGGTCGAGGCGGCCGCCGGGCGAGGCGGCAGCGGCGGGAGCCTGTCGCGCCCTCAGGGAGCCCCAGGCGTCGTAGAGCAGGACGCCGGCGAGCGAGCCCATGGGCTCTCCCTGAACGAATGCGGAGACGAGGCGCAGGCTCGATTCCACGGTCAGGTAGGCCATCAGGTACTGGTGCTCGATCATCCAATCGGGAGCAATCCGCGCGCCGCCGAAGCCCGCGATCCGCGCCGCGAGCAAGCCGATCAGGCCAACGGCGAAGAGGGGCAGGGCCGAGACGATCGTCATCGCGGCGGCGGGCGCGCCGAAGTTCGTGCTCCATCTTCTTCTGCACGGCTCCCGGCAGGTGGCCCGCCAGCGGCGAAAGGAGGATGGCCAGCCGGCGCTTGCCGAGGTCCGTGTGCATCTCGGCCCGCGATTCGAGGTCGGGCCCGCTCGCTTGCCTCGTCATATTGCTCGATGCGGCGAATGGCGTGGCCGTGCTCCCACGGCGCGAGCCGGTACCGGACTGCCGTGCCCGCGAGCGGTTCGGCGGCGATGACCTCGTAGACCTGTCCGTCCCATTCGACAGCCGTCCCCGGGTGCTCCGATCGGGTCTGCGAGCCGCCCTTTCGCGCGAGCCAGCTCTTGCCGACCGGGCACTCGAGCAGAAGGACCCCGTCGGGTCCTCTTTCGGCGCGGTCCGAGCCGAACGCGCGGGGAGGGGCGTCGGCGGTCATCGAGCCCAATGTTAGCCTTCCGGAATGCCGATACCCGCGCGCGCCAGTCAGGCCGCGAAGGCGGAGCGATTCCGGGACCTGCACGCCCGGCCGGGTGCGTTCGTCATTCCGAATCCGTGGGACGCGGGCACGGCCCGCATCCTGGCGGGCCTCGGCTTCGAGGCGCTCACGACGACGAGCGCCGGCCTGGCCTTTGCGCTCGGCCGGCGGGACGGCGCGGGTGCCGTGACTCGCGACGAGGCCCTCGCCAACGCCAGGGCGATCGTCGATGCGACGGATCTGCCCGTGGCGGCCGACCTCGAGAACGGATACGGCCACGCGCCCGAGGCGGCGGCGGAGACGATTCGCCTCGCCGGCCTGGAGGCCGGGCTGGTCGGCGGGTCGATCGAGGACGCGACGGGCGACCCGCGCAAGCCGATCTACGACTTCCAGCATGCCGTCGAGCGCGTGGCGGCCGCCGCCGAGGCGGCCCGGGCTCTTCCATTCCCGTTCGTGCTGGTTGGCCGGGCCGAGAACTTCCTGCACGGCCGCCCGGACCTGGACGACACGATCCGCCGGCTGCAGGCGTTCGAGGCCGCGGGCGCGGACGCGCTCTTCGCGCCGGGGCTCACCCGGTCGGAGGACATCCGGACCGTGTGCGCGGCCGTGAGCAAGCCGGTCAACGTCGTGATGGGCCTCAAGGCCGCCTCGTTCTCGGTGGCCGAGCTCGCGGCCCTGGGTGTTCGGCGGATCAGCGTGGGCTCGGCGCTCTGTCGCGCGGCGCTGGGCGCGTTCGTCCGGGCGGCGCGAGAGATCCGCGACCACGGGACCTTTGCCTTTGCGGAAGAGGCCATCCCCTACGCCGAGGCGAACGATCTCATGTTCGGACGCTAGAAGAACAACGGAGGAGGAACAAATGTCCAGCTCCTACGGCGAGTCGATCAGTCTCGAGAACGCCAAGAAGGCGGCTGCCGCGGCCCTCGCCGAAGCTCGCAGGAACAACTGGACGATGGCCGTGGCGATCACCGACACCGGCGGTCACCTGGTGTACTTCGAGAAGATGGACGCAACCCAGACTGGCAGCGTGAACGTGGCGATCAGCAAGGCCCGCTCGGCGGCATTGTTCAAGCGTCCGACCAAAGCGTTTCAGGACGCGCTGGCCGGCGGCGGAGAAGGCCTCCGGGTCCTGGGCCTGCCGGGCGCCATGCCGGTCGAAGGCGGCCTTCCGCTCGTCATGGATGGCAGGATCGTCGGCGCCATCGGTGTCTCGGGAGGCTCCAGCGCTCAGGACAGCCAGGCAGCCGGGCCCGGAGCCGACGCCCTGAAGTAGGCGCGAGTTTCAGTTCGCGGTGCGGGAAGTTTCCTCGACGGTGTTGTAGCGGCCTGGCTTCGCATCGGGCACCTCCTGGACGATGCCGGAGGGCCAGCGGATGACGATTCGCCGAACGGCCGTGGCCGAGCCGAGGCCGAAGTGGACGCGCGGGTCGCTCGAGGAAAGGTAGCTCTCGCCGGCCTTGACCTCGCGCATCTGGGTGCCGGCGTCCGTCTCGATGGTGACCCGCGCGCCGATGCCCGAGCGGTTGGACTTGCGGCCCGCGCAGAACGAAGCCGATCCAATGGCCGTGGGCGCCGTCGTTGCGCAGAAGCTGGAGCGGTCCGCCGGAATTGGAGACGGCGATATCGAGGTCGCCGTCATTGTCGAAGTCTGCGACGGCCGAGCCGCGCCCGACGAGCGCCCGCCGGAAGGGGTCCCCGCAGCCGCGCTCGTGGAACTTCCCCTTGCCGTCGTTCCACATGAGAAACGGCCGCTCTGCGTACGTCGACCCCTTGCATCGCGGGTTTCTCCAGGACATGTCCGTTCGCGATGAAGGCGTCCAGCCGGCCGGCGTTGGCGGCGTCGAGGAGGCTGAGGCCGAAGCCCGGAGAAGGCAAAGGACGGGCCGCCGAATCCGCTGGAGGAGGAAACGTCCTCGAAGACGTCTTCGCCGAGGTTGCGGTAGAAGCTGTTGAGCTCGGCCTCGAAGTTGGCGACGATCAGGTCGAGCTTTCCGTCGCCGTCCAGGTCTCCGGCGTTGACGCCCATGCCGCCCATGGCCTGGCCCGCGGAGTTCAGGCCCGCGCCGGAGAGCAACGACACGTCCTCGAACCGGTTCCCGCCGAGGTTCTTGAAGAGAAAGTTCATCGTGGTGTCGTTGGCCACGTAGATGTCGGGCCGGCCGTCGTCGTCGACATCCGCGACGACCACGCCCAGGCCCTTCCCGAGAGCCTTGTCGATCCCGGAGGACGCGCTGATGTCGGTGAACGTGCCGTCGCCGTTGTTATGGAAGAGGATGTCGTGGGTCGGCGGATACAGTTTCGGGCTGCAGTAGTCGCGCCGCCCGGTTGCCGCGTCTCCGCAGAAATAGTTCGACGCGGCGGAGTCATCCACGTATCGAACGACGATGAGGTCGAGAAAGCCGTCGCCGTCGAAATCCGCAAACGCCGCGCTGGTGCTCCAGCCCGAGGCGCCGACTCCAGCCCGGGCGGTCACGTCGGTGAAGGTTCCGTCGCCGTTGTTGTGGTACAGGATGTTGCGGCCGAAGCCCGTGACGTAGAGATCGGTGTAGCCGTCGTTGTCGTAGTCCGCGGCGACGACGCCCATTCCATAGCCGCCGTGTCGGATCTTCGCCTTCGCCGTCATGTCGGTGAAGGTGCCGTTGCGGTTGTTGCGGTAGAGCCGGTCCTGCGCGCGGAGGCTTCCGTTGGGCGGGAAAGGGCCCGATTGGACCACGTAGAGATCCATCCATCCGTCGTTGTCATAGTCGAGCCAGGCGAGCCCCGACCCCATCGTCTCGGGCAGATGATGCCCACCCGCCGCGCCCCGGTCGTGGGTGAAGCGGAGCCCGGCGGAGGCCGCCACGTCCGTAAAGACGACGGGACAGCCGGAGTCCTTTTCCGAAGGCGAGGCGGCGGCCAGGGGCACAGCCATGAGGACTGCCCCGATCGTCTGGACTGCGCTCTTCACGGCGTTCTCGCCGCCTCGCGCTCGCAGCCGATCTCGTACCGCAGGCGCCGGTCATCGGGCGCGAGCAGAAGCGCCCGCTCGAGCTTTGCGGCGGCGTCCGCGTGCCGGCCCAGTCGTGAGAGGGCTTCCGCTGCGCCTCGCAGGGCCTCGACGCTGTCGGGATGCCGCTCGAACTGCGCAAGGGCTTCCGCCGCGTGGCCCTTGCGGAGCTCCACCCTTCCGAGATTGATCTCCGCGTGCAGGGAGCCCTCGCGTTGCAGGCGAGCCTGGTCCTCGCGGTAGGCCTTGTCGTAGAGCGCCAGCTCCTGCTTCGCCTCCTCGACGCGCCGCAGCCGGGAGAGGAGCGCACCCAGAAGGTAGTGAGCCCGGAAGAGGTCCGGGGCGAGGGCCAGGGCTTTCCGGTAGGCGGCTTCCGCGGCTGCCAGGTCTCCCTGCGCTTCGGCGGCCCGGCCCAGGTCGAACTGAATCGAGCCGGAGTTGGGCTCGATGTCGGCTGCCTTGGTGAACTGCCGCCGGGCATCTTCCGGGCGCGCCGTTAGCAGAAGGAGGAGCCCCAGGAGCTGCCGCGCGTCCGTCCTGTTGGGAGAGCTTGCGACCGCTTCCGTGAGCCAGCGTTCGGCTTCCGGGAAGTGGCCGTTCTCCAGCTCCGCGGAACCCAGCAGATAGAGAAGGGACGGGTCCTGGGCCCCGGCGTCCCGAGCGCGGCCGAGCTGCCGGGCGGCGTCTGAGAACCTGCCTTGCCCATGGAGCTGCTTGCCGTAGTCCAGGCGGAGGATCGCGTCCGAGGGCGCGAGCTGGATCGCCCGCTCCATCTCCCGGTTGCCCCGGTCCGTTTCGCCCGCCAGCCAGAGGTAGCCAGCAAACTGGCGGTGGTAGCGCCGGTCGTTGGGCACGGCCGCGAGCACGGCGACAAACTCCTTTTCCGCGCGGGCGTCACCCAGCATGCCGTAGGACATGGCGACACCGCCGCGAGCCTCGACACCCGTCGGATGGGCTGCCAGGACGCGCGAGAAGGCCGCGATCGCCTCTTCGGGCTTCTCGGTGGCGAGCAGCCCGTATCCAATGAGCAGGTCCGCAAGGGGGTTGCCCGGATCGATCGCGGCCGCCCGCCGCGCGTGGGCGAGGGCCTCCTCAGGGCGTCCCGCTGCCAGCAAACTGGCAGCCCGATCCGTCTCCTGGTCGAAAGCGGCCGCCGCGCTCTGCTGGCGCTCCGAACCCGTTTGCGCCGGAGCCTGCAGACCGGGAATACCGGCAGCGTCGATCACCAGGGCGAGAACAATCGGAACCATGGCCCCGCGACGTCGCCGTTACTTCGGCTCGGTGACGCGCAGCGTCGCGTTGGCGGTGAGCCCGTCGGTCAAGACTTGCTTGCGCCCGGAAGGCCAGTCCACCTCGACGCGGTCGACCTTCTCCGAATCGCCCAGCCCGAAATAGAGCGGCAAAACGCTCTGCGAGAGATAGCCGGATTTCCCGTCGTTCCACTGCGTCAGCACCCGTCCTCCTGCCGAAACGCGCACGGTTGCGCCGAGCCCGTTGCGGTTGGAGACCGTTCCGGTCAGGGCGACCTTGAGCCAATGGATCTTGCGGCGCTGCGCGAGATCGCTGATCAGGACGAGGGGCTCGGAGTTGAAGTCGTTCGTCACGATGTCGAGGTCGCCGTCGCCGTCGAGATCGAAGAGGACGGAGGAGCGGCTGCCCAGGGGAGCCATGACCGTGATCTTTCCTGTCCGTCCCGCGCAAAGCTTGTTGGCCGAGCCCTCTGGCGTGGCGCAATCGAGGTCGAACCAGGGCGTGTGCGTGCGGTTGCCGCGGCGGGGCTCGACGCCGAGCAGAAACTCGGAATCCAGGAACTTTTCGCCGTGGTTGTTGAGCAGAAGCGAGTTGATCCCGTAGCGGAACGGGAAATTCATCGAGGAGGCGATGAAGACGTCCTGCCAGCCGTCCGCGTTCAAGTCCCCGACGGAGAGGCCCCACGGCCAATAGTTCTCGACGCCCATGCGGTCCGAGACCTCTTCGAACCGGCCCTCGCCGAGGTTATGGTACAGCGCATTGCCGAAGACGAACTTGTTCCCCGTTCCCTGGAGAAACGCCTCGGTCCACTCCATGGTCGACTTGAGCTTCTCGCGGTCGGGGCCGATCTCTGCGCTCATGTCGGAATGCATGTCCGTGATGATCAGGTCGGGCCTTCCGTCATTGTCGTAGTCGAAGAACTTGATCCCCATCGCGCCCCACGGCGTCCGTGGAAAGAACTGCTCCGACTTGTCCACGAACCTCTTTCCGCCGGCATTCTCGTAGTAGTGGTTCGAGCCCTGCATGTTGAGGGTGTAGAGGTCCGGGAAGCCGTCGCCGTTCAGGTCCGCGACGCTCGCATCGCCGCTCCAGCCCGCGTCCCCCAGGCCGACTTCCTCCGTGACGTTCTTGAAGCGGTTGTGGCCCATGTTCTTGTAGAGGATCGCGCTCTCGGCGCGGTCGTGGTGCAGGTGCCCGGAGAAGGCGTCGGACAGGCCGACATAGGCGCCGCCACGGCCCTTCTCGTCGGTCGTGTATCGCCCGACGTTGCAGACATAGAGGTCCAAGAGCCCGTCGTTGTCGTAATCGAAGAAGACGACGCCCGAGGAGTGGCCGATGTAGTCCACACCGGCCGCCTTCGAGATGTCCTTGAAGTGTCCGTGGCCGTCGTTCTCGAAGAGCACGTTGCCGCCGCGCACAGTCGTGACGAAAAGGTCCTGGTCGCCGTCGTTGTCGATGTCGGCAAACGAGGCGGCGACACTGATGCGGTTGGCGAGGGCGACGCCCGCCTCCTTCGTGATGTTCCGGAACTTCCCATTGCCCAGGTTCTTCCAGAGCTCGTTGCCGCCGATCTGGTTCAAAAAGTAGATGTCCGGCAAGCCCGTCTCCATCCACGTCGGCCACCGCGATCGCCGTTGCCATGGTCGTAGTGGACAGCCTTGTAGTGGAGACCCGCGTCATCCACGATGCGATGCCGAAACGTGATCCCGCTCTCCTTGACCTTGTCCTGAAACTGAAACTCGTAGAACACCTTGAACTGATCCACCGTCGCCCGCTGCGCCTTCGCCCTCGCCGCCAGCGAATCCACACCAATATCCGGATCCGGATACCGCACCTGAACGGTCTTGCCGGTCTTCGCCGGCCCCGCCGCCGCGGCCACGCCAAGGACGATCAGCGCAGGCAAAACGATCGCTCGAACCTTCACACCAATCCCTTCAAGTTCGAGCAAAAGTATCCCACGCCTCGGTTTTCTCTTAGCGAGCCGACGCCGAGAACAACGCCTCAAGGCGTTCCAGTCGGTCCTCGAGCTTCTGCACCCGAAGCCGATGTGCTTCCATCGCCAGCCGTTGCTCCTCGATCGTCTTGCGATCTCTCTGCACCTCGTTCAAGAGCATCGGGACGAGGAAGTGATACCGAACCGCCTGGGGCTGGCCCGCATCGTCGCACGTGACGAGATCGGGATAGACCTCGGCGACCTCCTCGGCGACGAGGCCGTATTGCTCAAGCCCCATCGGATCCAGCTCTGGCTTGTACCGAAAGGAGACCGGCCGCAGTCTCAGCAGCCCCTGGCTTTCCTCGCCCATGTCGCGGATGTTGTCTTTGAAGCGCGCCGAGGACGGTGTGGTACCAAGCTGGCCGTTGCTGTCGATCAATACAGGCACGCCCGATGCGCTGGTCGCACCGACGATTCCTGCGATGAAGGTAAGTGTCTGCAAGACCGGATCGCCGATTCGGATCGTGCCGCTCTCTGCTGCGACGCCCTCATTCACGATGTCGATATTGTCGTTCCCGGTCGTCAGGTTGAACCCGGCCTGGTAACCGAGGGCCACGTTGCGGCTACCAGTGCTGTTGTAGAACAGCGCGGATTCGCCCAGGGCCGTGTTGAAGCCGCCGGACATGTTCCTCGAGAGAGCGGTGTAGCCACTGGCCGTGTTGTAGTTTCCGCTCGAGTTTGTCTGAAGTGCTTGAACACCGTTGGCCGTGTTGCCGTTACCGCTGTCGTTGTTGCCGAGCGCGCCGTAGCCGTTGGCTGTATTGAGGTTACCGGACATATTTCCCGATAGCGCTTGTGTGCCGGTGGCTGTGTTACCTGAGCCAGCCTGAGTGTTCCACAGTGCCATCCAGCCAACCGCCGTATTTCCCCCGCCCGTCATCGTGAAGTTGCCAGCGTATTCTCCGATGAAAGTACTGAAGCTACCGAAGTTGTGAATAAATGGGGTGCCGCCTTTGAAAATATTGCCGCTCGCTCCAGAGGATTCCGTCAGGAAGAGGTTGCCTGGAAAAAAGGCGAGGTCTCCAGTCATGACGTCGCCAGCCTTCCGGACGTTCAACGACGCGGTGCCCGTCAAATTCGCGGTGATCGTTCCCGCCGAGAAGTTGCCAGCACCGTCGCGACGTACGAGCGTATCGGCCGTGTTCGCCGACGCGGAGTTGGCAGAGAGGGTCAGAACCTGGCCGACGCTGCCGAGAGACAGATCCGTCCCCGGCGACAGCGTCACGTTTCCATCGAGGCCATTCAGAGAGCTCACGATCCCGACCGACGTGTAATACCCGTTGACGTCCACAACGAGGTCGACCTGGCCGCCTCCCTGGGCGACCTGGACAACGATCTGTCCGCTGCCATTTAAGACCGCGACTCCGGCGTTGCCCCTTTGGGCCTCTGTCGGCGGGTAATTGATCCAGGCGCTCAGAGGCGGCGACACGGTGTCGACCTTGAAAACGGCATTGCCAATCGCTCCGGTAATGTTGAAAACCGTGATGTTGGCCGACACGGCGACTGTCCCCACGGGGATCCCGCAAGGCACGCCTGTCAATGTCACGACCCGGTTCACTCCCTGCAGCAACGGAGTGAAGTTGAGCGAGTTGTACTGTCGGCACGGGCTGGTGGCGACAAAGGCATAGGCGGGCGTGGCCGCCGCCGCCGTGGCCCTCTCAATGGAAAGCCCTCTGTGGTTCTCAGCCGGCACCTGCCGATTCGGCGATGGCGACCAGAAGGCCGGAGCAGCCCAATTGTGGAGCGGGATTGGATCGGAAACTTGTTGGCCGGTCGAGACGGAGGCCAAGAGGGCCAGGACGAAAAGACCCAGACTGACGCGAGAGAGAAGACGCATAAGCCCTCCCTTTCCACAGCGATGAATGAGTCAGATTCTACCGAGCCGAAACGGAAAGCAATGCTTCCAGGCGTTCAAGCCGGGTCTCGAGCTTCTGCACCCGAAGCCGCTGCTCCTCGATCGTCTTGCGATCTTTCTGGACCTCGTTCAGAAGCATCGGAACGAGGAAGTGATACCGAACCGCCTGGGGCTGACCTTCGGCGTCGCAAGTCACGAGATCCGGATAGACCTCGGCGACTTCCTCAGCGACGAGTCCGTACTGCTCGAGCCCGGCTGGATCCAGTTCTGGCTTGTACCGGAAGGAGACCGGCCGCAGTCTCATCAGGCCGTCACTCTGCGCGGCAATCTCCCTGATGTCTTCCTTGAAGCGGCGGGAGGAGGTCATGGTACCGAGCTGACCGTTCCCGTCGACCAAGACGGGCACCCCCGACACGGTTGTAGCACCGAAGATCCCTCCAATGAAGGCCCGCGTTCGGGCCATGCCGATCCGGATCGTGTCCGATTCTCCACCACCACCCGAGCTGCCGATGTAGATGTTGTGGTCGCCATCTGAACCTCCAGCATCGATCCCGATGGCTATGTTGAAAGAACCGGTGGTGTTCAACAAGAGTGCGGAAGCTCCGATCGCTGTGTTGCCGGTCCCAGAAATGTTGCGGAAGAGGGCGTTGCCTCCGATTGCTGTGTTGGAGGAGCCGTAGGTATTGGCGGCAAGGGCGTTGACACCAAGCGCCGTGTTCTCATCACCATCGTTGCTGAAAAGCACGCCGGACCCGATTCCTGTGTTGAAGCTGCCGTGGACGTCGTTACTGAGCGCCTCGTTGCCGATGGCGGTGTTGTAGTTGCCAGTGTTGTTCAGGAAGAGCGCGGAGTTGCCGATGCCCGTGTTGGCGAGGCCGCTCATTGTGGTGTTGCCCGCATTGCGTCCGACAAACACGTTGGTGGAGTCCCCGCTGGGACTCCCGTAGTACCCGTTGACGTCGACGGTTAGATCCAGGGAGCCGCCACCTTGGTTCACGCTGATCACGACATTGCCTGCGCTATCTGTCGGAACGATTCCGGCGTTGGCGCGCTGGGTTTCGGCTGGCGGATAGTTGATCCACGCGGTGGGTGGATCGGCGGCTATGCCCACGCGAAACACCCCGTTTCCCGTGGCTCCAGTAATGTTAAAGACGGTGATGTTGACCGAGACTGCGGCGGCGGCAGGGATACCACAGGGCGAGCCAGTTAGGTTAATCGTCCGGTTGGTGTTGTCTATGAGTGGAGCCGAACTGCGTGAATCGTATTGTCGGCACGGCGCGAAGGGTATGAACGGGAAAGCCCCGGTGTAGCCAACCTCCGCCTGCAGGCGGTGAGCCTCCCCGTCTGGAGCAGTTCGCAGACCCCCCGAAGGACTCCAAAATGGAGGAGCTGGCCAGTTGGGTATCGTCTCCCGGAGAGCCCCCTGTGCCTCGGCGAAAGCAGTAGCCAGAACACCGGCCAGAAATAGGGAAGGCACTGCTCGAAAGATCTTCATTGTGTCCTCGCTCTTCTAAGAAGGCTTTTGCGGAGGATTCTACGCTTGGGCCTCGAGCGGCAAGAGTGAGGTCGCTTGGTGACAGAGACTATTAAGCTCCGATCGCTCATCAGCTCGCGACGCGAGGAGTCTCCCGAGCGAATGCGAGGGAGGAGCCTTGCGTCGCGGGAGCCGGCGTGGCACGCGCCGGCGACGGTGATGGTGGGCCGTCTGGGACTCGAACCGACGTGACCGAGATAACCGATCCCGATAACTCCAAGGGCGACAAATGATTTCCGCGATTCCACGCGAGTCGCGGTTCGCGTTTTTGGTCGTTTTTCACTCCGGAACTGGCAACGCTTCGAGCACACGTCGGTCGAAGGAAAACGGATTCCAGACGTCTAGTTCGGTTGGTCGGAACCGGCAACGTTGGAGGGCAGATTCGTGGGTCGGAGCGGAACCAGACGAGTTGGTGGTCGCTTCGGCGCGCCGGGACCGAGCGCCCGAGAGAGCGTCAATCGGAAAACGACGCCACCTCCGGCATAGCCGCCGCCGAATGTCGTTCCGTAGAGATTGCCATCGGTCGCCTGGATCAAGTTGGCCTCAGGGTTAGCGCCATGGATTCCGGCAAAGCCGTGAATCGTCGTCAGATTGCCCGACGAATCCATCTTGAAAACGGTGCCTCCGCGGTTGATAGGGTCAACCGTTGTCGTACCGTAGAAGTTGCCGTCGGTTGCTTGGACGAGTCCCGCGTAAGGAAAGCTTCCATCCCCAGGAGAGCCGGCAAAGCTGTGGAGAATCGTGATGCTTCCCGCGGTATCCGTCTTGAAGACGGTTCCGAACCCGGAGGTGCCACCATTGTGGGTCGTTCCGTAGAGATTGCCGTCTTTGGCTTGGATGAGGCGTCCGAAAGGGGCGGTGCCGTCGCTCCCATCGAAGCTATGAAGTGTCGTCAGAGTGCCGAACGAATCCAAACGAAAGACAGTTCCGCAACCACCGACACAGCCGCTCCCGCCGCCGCTCGTCGTTCCGTAGAAACGGCCGTCTGTAGCTTGGACAAGGCCGCCGAGTGGGGCAGTGCCATCGCTCCCCACAAAGCTGTGGAGAGTGGTCAGGCTGCCCGAGGGATCCATCCTGAAAACGGTGCCGGCGTTGCTGGCGCCGCCGCTGGAAGTCAAACCGTAGAGGTTACCGTCTGTGGCCTGGATCAGGCTCGCCTGTGGGTCGGCGCCGTCGAAGTAACCGAAGCTGTGGATTGTCGTCAGACTGCCCGCGGAGTCCATTTTGAAGATGGTGCCGTAGTTGCCGGCGCCACCGGTAGTTGTCGTTCCGTAGAAGGTGCCGTCATTCGTTTGAATCAAGCTCGCGTAAGCGCCGGCGCCGTCGAGCAGAGGGCCAGCGAAATTGTGAAGTATCCGCAGATTCCCCGACGAGTCGATCTTGAAAACGACGCCGTAGTTGTGCGCACCGCCGATCGATGTCGTCCCATAGAAGTCGCCGTCAATCGCCTGGATGAGGCCCGCTTTAGGGCTGGCGCCTTCGCTGTAACCAAAGCTGTGGAGCGTCGTCAGGTCCCCGGCGGAGCTCATCTTGAAGACCGTGCCGTAGTAGCTCGTGCCAGCGCCGCTGACGGTCGTGCCGTAGAAATCGCCATCGGTTGCCTGGATGAGTCCGGCGGCAGAGCCATAAAGAAAACCGAAGCTGTGAAGTATGGTCAGATTCCCTGAGCGATCAATCTTGAAGACTGTTCCCACGTTACTGGCACCTCCAGCCGTAGTTGTGCCGTAGAAGTTGCCATCGGTTGCCTGGATGAGCCCCGCGTACGGGAAGGTGCCGTCAGCAGGAGAGTCACCAAAGCTGTGGAGCGTCGTTAAGGTGCCGGATAGATTCATCCTGAAAACGGTGCCCTGTCCGGCTCTGCCACCGTCCGTGGTCGTGCCGTAGAGGCTGCCGTCTGCTGCCTGTACCAATCCAGCATAGATGGGTGCGCTGCCTTCGCCAGGAGGGCCCGCGAAACTGTGAAGGATGATCAGGTGTCCCGAAGAATCGATCCTGAAAACAGTTCCGCAGCCACCTGCGCAACCGCCGGTACCGCCGGATCTGGTTGTGCTGTAGAAGTTCCCATCAACGCCCTGGACCAGACCGGCGGCGGGGTAGGCACCCTCGGCCGGGGAGCCAACGAAGCTGTGGAGCGTCGTGATGCTCCCTGCTGAATCCATCTTGAATACCGTTCCGAACCCGAAGCTACCGCCGCCGGAAGTTGTTCCGTAGAAATTGCCGTCGGTTGCCTGGATCAGTGCGCCGGCAGGAAAAGTTCCATCGCTCCCATCGAAGCTGTGCAGTGTCATCAGGTCGCCAGACGAATCGGTCCTGAACACAGTGCCGTTCCCGCTTGCGCCACCGCCGGCAGTCGTCCCGTAGAAACTGCCGTCGGTCGCTTGGATGAGGCCGGCGATAGGGCCGTCACCTTCTCTTGGATAGCCGGTGAAGCTGTGGAGTGTCGTTAGGTTGCCCGCGGAGTCCATCTTGAAGACTGTGCCGAGGCCGGCGGCACCACCTGTATTTGTCGTGCCATAGAAATGGCCGTCGGTAGCCTGGATCACGGGGCTCAGGGGGCTCATTCCGTCGAGCGCGAAATCGCGCAGAACCTCGTAGGATTGCCCAAGAGTGGCCGCCGGAAGCAGCCCGGT
Organism: uncultured Acidobacteriota bacterium; assembly: GCA_963739435.1. Classification (GTDB taxonomy): domain Bacteria; phylum Acidobacteriota; class Thermoanaerobaculia; order UBA5066; family Gp7-AA6; genus CAVUAN01. The sequence continues at coordinate 144,601 of CAVUAN010000015.1, read as the reverse complement.
TGCGGCGGCGACGAACAGCCCCACCCTCGACGCCGACCGAAGACGATTTACGGAGCCTCCAGTAGAACTCCGCTCGGACTCGGTCATGTCATCTCTGAAGCCGTTGTCGGACGGTACGCATTTGCTGCCGAGCGGGGCGGCGATTGAAAGGCTTCATCGTTTTCTCTGAGTATACGGACGAGCCGAACGCATCGCTTGGGAGGCAAGAAGGGAGGCGACGAGATTGACGACTCATGGCGAGAAAAGGGGTGGTGAGTAGCCTCCACGCGTCCATCAGTTCGCGGCGCGAGGAGTCTCCAGAGCGAATGCGAGGGAGGAGCCTTGCGCCGCGGGAGCGAGCAAAGCGAGCGACGGTATTGGTGGGCCGTCTGGGACTCGAACCCAGGACCACCGGCTTAAAAGGCCGATGCTCTAACCAACTGAGCTAACGGCCCATTCCGTTAGGGGGAAAGAGGATAACGCATCTCGATTGCTCTGATGCTGCGCCTCGGACCTATCGCGCCGGCTGGAGTTGGGCCGCGAGACGACGGCTTCGACTGTCGATCCAGTACGCCGCCAGAGCCACACCGTAGCTTGCTCCTCCCGTCCAGAACGTGGCCGAAATCCCTACGGTCGTGGAGAGGATCATGGCGGCGACGGTCGCGCAGACCGAGGCCGCGCCGTTGATTCCCCAGAGCCAGGGAAGGAGATCCACGTGGGCGCGCCGGATGCCGACCGGGAAGGCCATTCCCATCAGGAAACCAGGAACAGCCAGCACGACGATGCAGACGGCGATGCGCGGCCCCATTGGAAGAGAGGAAGCGGCCCTCAGAATCGAGGGAGTCAACGCGCCAGAGGCAAGAACTGTCGCCGTGAGCAGCGCCAGGCGACGCGTCCCCTCGTTGCGGCCGCCCGCATCCATTCGGGTTCGCAAGGAATAGCTTCCCAGGCCGCTCGAAAGCAGGAGCGTCGGTAGGGCGACGACCATCGCATAGGTCGGGTGGCCCAGGAAGAGGCTGAACCGCTGCATTTGCGCCACCTCGATCAACATGAAACCGAGTCCGATCGCGGCGAAGAAAGCCACGATCGCGCGAGAGGCGCTGCCGGTTGGTCCGGCCGTCACCCGCAGTGGCACGATGAGGCCAGCGATCGTCAGCAGCGTTAAGGCCGCCCACAGGACGAGCAGGGCGCGGGCAGCCGAAGCAGCCGCGTCCGCGCCGTGGGGCACATGCCTCAGCGCATCGCGGACTCGAATGAGGTTGAAGAAAAAGGGGCGGTCGTCGGTTGGCGCGCTGATGTCGGTCGGAGATTCCTTCAGGAGGTGTTCGGGGTTCTGGGAGGAGACGAGCTCCGCGACTATCGGTTCTGAAGCACTCCGGGGACCGAGAACGATCTCGAAACCCATCCGAGACGAGACCTGTTCGGCGAGAGCAATATCTGTCGAGCCAAAGGCTTCTCGGCCAACGAGCAGCGTGGCGACGTCCACCGCCTCCGTGTCTGCAGACCGGCTCTTGACCAGCAGAAGGTGGTCTCCGGGAACCCGGACACCCCTGCGCCGGAGCGTCGTCGCAGCCAACGAAACCAACCGGTAGAGCTCGTAGGGCCTGCCCGGCCGGTACCAGCGCGAGACCGAGAGCACCCCTCGATCGGACAGCCGGTTCAGAAACAAGTCCCAGGCCTCGACGGTGTAGAGCGAGTTCTCCGTCAGAGCGAACGCGCCGGCGGACGTCGCCGCCCACGTGTCGATGAGTGTGATCTGGATGATGTCGTGGCGAGAGGGCGTCCGCTCGAGGTAGCTGCGCGCTTCGTCGTTGACGAAGGTGACGCCCGCAAACCGGTCGAGGTGTCCGGTGAACCCGCCGAAGACGACGTTGGCTGCTTGGAGGATTGCCTGGTTGATTTCCAGTCCGACGATACGGGGTTGCTTGAAGGTCAGGGCCGAAAGAACGTCGCGGTCTCCTCCCGTCCCGACCACCAGGACGTCCGCATCGGGCCGGAGCCAGTGCGCAATGTTGCTCACGTCGTACCGCAGGTGATCGACGGCCGAGAGATCTCCGTCAAACCCGGTCATGACCGTGCCGGAGGCGGCGTCGATGGTAATCGTCAGCTCTCGAACGGGCTTCGGGTCGAAGGCCGGGCTCAGACCCCAACCGAAGGGCCGCCGCAGTCGGTCCGGTTCTCCTTCGACACGAACTCGGGAAAAAGAGTTCCACTTCTCGTACAGAGCCGGGCCCTCCGGTTCCCCTTTCACAGCCCGGAGACGGATCAGAGGTCGGCCCCGTCGAGAGGCATCGACCGAAATGCCCAGGAGCACTCCGAAACAAACGACAGCGACGACCGCCGACAGGAACAGCTTTCGGCTTCCGCCCGAGGTCGCAAAGGCCAGTGCAGCGAGCGTCGTGAGGAAGGCAGCGGCGACCATGGCTGTCGGCGCATCCACCAAGTTGAGCACGGCGACGACGGCGATTGAGCCCGTTGCCGCTCCGGTCAGATCCGCGGCGTAGAGAAAAGCGATGCGGAGGGGGAACTTCGTGAGGACGATGCAAAGGGACATCCCGCCAAAGACGAAGGGGAGAGAGACGAGTGCCAGGCTGATGAGGGCGGAGGAGAGCCGATCCATCTGGGCCAGAAAAAGGGTGGAGCGGGCATAGACGACAAAGGTGACGAGCAGCGACGCTCCGAAGAGTAGCGTCGTCCACGTCAGAGCGACAATCGCGCGCTCAACTCGAAAAACCAGCGGGGCCGCGTAGACCGCGACGGCGCCGACTGCCGATCCGAGCATGGCCACCGAGATGGCCATGAAGGCAAAGTGGTACCAGAGGGTGACGCTGAAGATGCGGGTGAGCAGGATCTCATCCATGAGCGTGGCGGCCGACACCAGGAAGGCCCCTCCGCCCAGCGCCATGTGGAATCTCGGGCCGCGGCGAACGGAGCTCACCCGGCGATGATAACGGCCCCTTCCGGCCGGCTCGCCTGTGCGACCGATCTAGATACCGGCGGTTGGCAGAGCGGCGAGGAAGGGCAGGTCGTCGCGCCAGATGGTCTCTTCGCGGCGGGGGCCGGTGGAGATGAATGACGGCGGGCGCTCCGACCTTCTCTTCGACGAAGGCGACGTAGCGCTTCGCCGCGGCAGGCAGGTCGGCGTAGCGGGTGACGGACGTCGTCTTCGTCTTCCAGCCGGGCAGGTTCTCGTAAACGGGCTCGAGCCGCTCGATGTCTTCGACCAGGGCTGGCATCGTGTCGAGGGACTTGCCGTCGAGCCGGTATCCGACGCAGACCGGGATTGGGTCGATGTCGTCCAAGACGTCGAGTTTCGTCAGGGCAACCGCTTCGGCGCCGCAAAGCTCGACGGCCAGGCGTCCGACGACCGTGTCGAGCCAGCCCGTGCGCCGCGGTCGGCCGGTCGAGGTCCCGTACTCGTTGCCGCGCTTCCGCAGGTACTCGCCCATCGCGTCGTTTAGCTCGGTCGGAAGGGGGCCGGAGCCCACGCGCGTCGTGTAGGCCTTGAGCACGACGAGCGACGCGTCGAGCGCCCGGGGGGAGATCTGGAGCCCCGCGGCGAGGCTGGCCGGGGTGCAGTGGGAGGACGTCACGTAGGGATAGGTGCCGGCGCCCGTGTCGAGCATGACGCCGTGGGCTCCCTCGCCGAGTAACGTTGCGCCCTCCGCCAGGCGGCGGCGCAGGTAGGCCCCGGTGTCGGTGACATGCGGGCGGATGCGCCGAGCGGCGGGCAAGAGGGCCTCGGCCACTGTGTCCGCCGACGGCGCGTCCACGACGCCAAGCGTGGCGAGAACCGGGCCGGACTCCGCGGCGAATGCGGCTAGGCGAGCCCGGAGCGTCTTCTCGCGGTAGAGGTCCGCAATCCGGATGCCCCTCCGCGAGGCCACCGATTCGTAGGCGGGGCCGATGCCGCGCAGCGTCGTGCCGATCTTCGCGTCGCCCGCGGCTTTCTCGCGCGCCGCGTCCAGCAGTCGGTGGTAGGGCAGGATGACGTGGGCGCGGTCGGAGACGAGGAGGTTCTGGCCGATCGCGATGCCCGCGGCTGTCACGGTGTCGATCTCGGTGAGCAGGGCCTCGAGGTCGATGACGACGCCCGATCCGATGACGGCGGTCCGTCCACGCACGACGCCGGCCGGCAGGAGGTGCAGAGCGAAGTGCCGGTCGGCGAACTTGACGGTGTGGCCGGCGTTGTGGCCGCCGTGGTAGCGGGCCACGAGGTCGAAGCGGTCGGAGAGAAGATCGACGATCTTTCCCTTTCCCTCGTCGCCCCACTGTCCGCCGAGGACCGCGAGAACCTTTACGGGGTTTATGGCGTTTCGCAAAACGCCGCAAGATAGCAGGCCCGGGCCTTCTATACAATCGCGCGACGGTGAAGCGGCTCCTCCTGGACGGCTCGCGGCTGCGCCTCGACGATCTCGTCGACGTGGCAAGGCGCCGCGCGCGGGCGGCGCTTGCGCCGTCTGCGCGGCGGGCGATTGCGGCGGCGCGGCGTACGGTCGACGAATCCCTCGAGCGCGGCGAGCGCGTCTACGGCATCAATACCGGATTCGGCCGGTTTGCCGACGTGGCGATTGAGAAGGCGGACATCGAGGCGCTCCAGCGGAATCTCGTGCGCAGCCACGCCGCCGGAGTCGGCAGCGCCCTCCCGGACGAGGCCGTGCGGGCCATGATGGTCCTGCGGGCCAATGCCCTCGCCAAGGGCCGGTCGGGCGTTCGCGTCGGGACGGTCGAAGCGCTTCTGCGGATGCTCGCGGCCGATTGCCTCCCTGTCGTGCCCGAGCAGGGCTCCGTGGGCGCCTCCGGAGACCTCGCGCCGCTCGCTCACCTGGCTCTCCTCCTGATCGGCGAGGGCAAGGCGCGGTTCAAGGGCCGGGCGCTGGGGGCCTCCGCTGCCCTCCGGAGGGCGCGCATCCGCCCGGTCACGCTCGGCGCAAAGGAGGGCCTGGCTCTCATCAACGGGGTCCAGATGTCCGTTGCCGTGGGCGGCCTCGCCCTCCACCGCGCTCTCTTTCTCTCGCGGGTCGCCGACCTGGCGGGCGCAGCGTCGGTCGACGCCGCCCGCGGCTCCGATGTCGCCTTCGATGCGCGGGTCGTCGGCGCCCGGCCGCATCCGGGATCTCTCGATTCCGCGTCGAATCTGCGCCGGCTGCTCTCGGGCAGCGCGATCCGCGAGTCGCACCGGGGCTGCGGAAGGGTTCAGGACAACTACGCGCTGCGGTGCATGCCCCAGGTTCATGGCGCGGCGCGCGACGCCTTCGAGCACGGCAGGGCCGTCCTCGAGCGCGAGATGAACAGCGCCACGGACAACCCGCTGGTCTTTCCGGCGCAGGGCGACATCGTGTCCGGCGGAAACTTCCACGGCGCGCCCGTTGGTCTCGTCCTCGACTACGCGGCGATCGCCGCGACCGACATGGCCTCGATCTGCGGAGCGCCGCATCGAGAAGCTCATGAATCCGGCCACCTCCGATCTGCCGGCCTTTCTCGTCGCGGAGGGGGGTCTCCACTCCGGCCTCATGATGGCGCAGGTTGCCGCGGCGTCGCTCGTCTCGGAATGCAAGACGCTTGCGCACCCGGCCTCCGTCGACTCGATCCCGACCTCGGCCGACCGCGAAGACCACGTGTCGATGTCGCCGATTGCCGCGCGCAAGCTGGCCGCGATCGTCGTGAACCTCGAACGAGTCCTGGCGATCGAGCTCGTGACGGCCTTCCAGGCGATGGAGTTCCTCCGGCCGCTCAGCTCCTCGAAGCCGATCGAGCAGGTCCGCCGCGCGTTCCGGCGCGTGGTGAAGCCGTGGAATACGGGACCGGGTGCTTTCGGCTTGGATCTCGACAGGGCGCACGCGTTTCTCGACAGCGACGTCGGTCCGGGAGGCCGTGGCCTCTCTGAAGTAGCCGTCTATACTCTTTCCGTGCCGACGACGACCGCCGGACCGCGCACGGTACGCGCGGCGACCGGGAGCCAATTGCGCTGCCTCGGTTGGCCCCAGGAGGCGGCGCTGCGGATGCTCGAGAACAACCTCGACCCGAACGTCGCCGAGAAGCCGGATGAGCTGATCGTCTACGGCGGCACGGGCGCGCCGCCCGCAACTGGGAGTGCTTCGAGGCGATCGTGGCGACGCTGACGCGCCTGCGCGGCGACGAGACGCTCCTCGTCCAGTCTGGAAAGCCCGTCGGCGTCTTTGCGACGCACGAGGATGCTCCCCGCGTCCTGATCGCGAATTCGCTCCTGGTTCCGGCGTGGGCGACGGGCGAGGAGTTCCGGCGCCTCGAGGGGCTCGGACTCACGATGTACGGCCAGATGACGGCCGGATCCTGGATCTACATCGGGAGCCAGGGGATCGTGCAGGGCACCTACGAGACGTTTGCCGCGGCGGCAGCCCGGCACTTCGGAGGCGATCTGGCGGGCCGCCTCGTCGTGACGGCGGGACTGGGAGGCATGGGCGGCGCGCAGCCGCTGGCTGCCACGATGAACGGGGCCACGGCCTTGATCGCCGAGGTCGACGCCGAGCGCATCGACAGGCGTCTGGCCACCCACTACCTGGACGTGCGGGAGGATTCGCTCGACCGGTCGATCGACATGGCTCTCGAGGCGCGCGAGGCTCGGCGGGCCGTCTCGATCGGCGTGAAGGCGAACGCGGTCGACCTGCTCGAACGGCTGCTCGCCCGCGGCGCCGCGCCCGATCTCGTCACGGACCAGACCTCGGCCCACGACGAGCTCGAGGGCTACGTTCCGACGGGGGCGCCCGACGAAGACCTCGCGGCCCTGCGCCGGAAGGACCCGAAGCGGTACATCGCTGCGCTCCTACGAGTCCATGGCGCGCCACGTGCGGGCGCTTCTGGAGTGGCAGCGCCGCGGGGCGGTCGTCTTCGACTACGGCAACAACCTGCGCGGCCAGGCCAAGAAAGCCGGTGTTTCGGACGCCTTCGACATCGGCGGCTTCGTGCCGCTCTACATCCGTCCCCTGTTTTGCGAGGGCAAGGGCCCCTTTCGCTGGGCGGCTCTCTCGGGCGACCCGGAAGACATCCGTGTGACCGACGAAGCCCTGCTCGGTCTCTTCCCGGGCGACGCGGCGTTGAGGCGCTGGCTGACGCTCGCCCGCGAGCGCATCGCGTTCCAGGGGCTTCCGGCGCGCATCTGCTGGCTCGGCTACGGGGAGCGAGACCGCGCGGGCCTCCTCTTCAACGATCTCGTCCGCCAGGGCAAAGGTGCGCGCCCCGATCGTCATCGGCCGTGATCACCTGGATGCCGGCTCGGTCGCTTCGCCCAACCGCGAGACGGAAGGCATGCGCGACGGCTCCGATGCCATCGCCGACTGGCCGATCTTGAACGCTCTGCTCAACACCGCTTGCGGAGCAACCTGGGTTTCCGTGCACCACGGCGGAGGCGTCGGGATTGGCTACTCGATTCATGCCGGCATGGTCGTCGTCGCCGACGGGACCGATGCCGCCGCACGGCGCTTGAAGAGGGTCCTGACGGCGGACCCGGGCACGGGCGTCATGCGCCATGCCGACGCCGGCTATGAAGAGGCGATTCGCGCGGCGCGAGACCGTGGCGTGGACTTGCCATCGGCGAGGTAGACCTGCGCGACAGAGCGCCGATCGCCGCCGCACTCGTGGGAGTCGCGGCCCTGCTGTGGCTCGACGGATGGGTTCCGCGCGGCCGGGCTTCGGCCTCGCATCCGGCGGCCGACAAGCCTCCAGCGGAGCTCTCGAAAGCCGTCGAGAGAGTCGTCCGCGATCTCACGGCGCGTGCCGATGCGTACGCCAGTGCTTCGAACGTCACGAAAGCGCTGTCGGGAGGCGGGGTCGCCGTGAAGCGGGGCGAGCTCTTCGCGGCCGCGCGCGAAGCGCTCGACGGAGCGCCGCCGGACTCCTGGCTGGCCCTGACGGACCCTGACGGCAGCGTCGAGGCGTGGTGGGGGGAAGCTCCGGCGGCGATCGAACTGTCGGGAGCGGGCAGTGTTCAGGTGGACTGGTCCGCAACGACAGCGACATTGGTCTACCACCGCCCCGTCGGGAGCGGGACCTTCTCAGGCCTCGTGATCGTGCGCAAGAAAGCTTCCCGTGGAGGCGCCGGAGTTCGGGCGGGCGCTCTCGCTCTCCGGCTCGGCGCTGGAATGGGAACCGGTCGCGGGAGGGAGTCCGGCGATCCTCTCCGCCTCGGACGGCTCGACGCTCATCGGCGCGCGGTGGGCTGGCGGAGATTCGGGAGATCGGCCCGGGCGCCCGGTAGCCGTCGCGGTCGTCGCGGCGGCATCGGCATTGCTCATCGGAAGAGCGAGGAAGGCATGGCGCGTGGGGGCTGCGCTCGCCCTTCTCTTCCTCTTTCTGGCCATGGAGGCGGTGCCGGGGCGCCACGACCTGGCGAGCCCGGAACTTCTCTTTCTCGCCCTGGGGCCCTTGCTCCTTCCTGCTGCGGGAGCGTGGGCGAGGCGACAGCCTCTCGCGTTGCCGACATCGTCCCTGGCGGCGGGGAGCTACTTCCTGCTCGGCGTGGCCTTCGTCGTATCGGGGAGCCTCGAGGTTCCGGACCTGGGCGTCGCGGCTGCCGACATCGCCTCGCCGCTGCTGCGTCTGGCGGCGCTGGCGGCCCTGGTCTGCGTGTGCCTGCTCGCTGCAGCTTCCGGAACCGGGGCCGGGAAGGAGAGGCGGGGATCCGATGCCGATCGCCCTGCTTGCCACGGGAGCGTGCCTCGGCGTGGGCCTCGCTTTCGTCGAGCCGTGGCCCGGTTATCCCGTGGCGCTGGCGGCCTCGTCGGCCGGTGTGCTTCGAGCTGTGGAGGCGGGCGATCGGGGCGCCGGGGCGAGAGCCGTTCGGCGTCATGCGGCTGACGCTCGGGACGGCCTCGTTGCTCGTGCTGCTCGTTGCGCCGTGGCACGAGCACCGCCGGGCCGCCGAAGCGATTCGCACGGCCTCGGCCATCCATCTCCCGGACCCGGAGCAGCCGTCGCCCGCGGCGTCTTCGGAGGCGCAGCGGGCCACGGACCGCGTCATGCGTCTCGACCTCGACCGCGCCCTTCCGGCCTCGGCCGCCCGCACGGATCTCTCCGACCTCGCCTACCGGATCTGGAAGGACGGCGAAGAGTCGGGCAGCGAGACGCCTCTCATCGCCTACGAGGTTCTGGACGGAGCGGGGCGGTCCATCAGCAGCTTCTCTCTCCTGCCACAGGCGTCTTCCCAGGGCGGCTTGACGTCCAGCCCGCTGACGATCGAGCGGCACCGCGTCGCCGTCGTGCAGCGCGAGGCGCTCCTGCTGGCCGGCGGGCGCCCCTGGGGAACGGTTCGCATTGCGGTCGCGGACTGGCCGGCATGGGACCCGCTGCCGGCGCGAATCGAGGTCTATCGCCGCCTCGTCCTGGGGGGATCCACGAGGCTGGGCCGCGCAGCAGGCGATCACCCGCGCCCGGTCCTCGCGTCGTACACGCCCGACGGGTCTCTTCTCGAGAAGGGCCCCGATCTGCCGGAGGCCGTTCGCGCGCATCTTCCGACTTCCGCATCTCCGACGCTGCCCGTCCATCTGAGTTTCCTCGGCGAAGAGCTGCGCGGAGAGCTCCGGGCGGCGCCGGAGGGCTTCGAGCTCGTCGCCGTGCCCGGCCCCGACTTCTTTGGCCGGCTGCTCATCGCGTCGATTGTTCTTCCGGCGCTCGGGCTCGTCGCTCTGATCGCCGCCGCGCTGCTGGCGTGGCGTCTGGCGGCGAGCCCTTCGGCCGAACGGGCCGCCCTCGTGCCGGCGTCCGCGCGGACGTTCCGCGGCCGCCTCGTGGCGCTCTTCGTCGTGGGCGTGATGATCCCGCTCGTCACGCTCACCTTCTTCCTGCGCCGCGAGATCGAGGTGCGCTCGGCGCGGGACACGCTCGACCACGCTCGGACGGCGCTCGACACCGCGCGGCGGGTGCTGGATTCCTACATGCTCTCGGCGGCGATCGGGCGCGACCGGCTCGGCGTTGCTCGACGACGCGCTTCTGGCCTGGCTGGCCAACGCCGTCGGCTACGACCTGTCGGTCTATGGCCGGGACGCGCGGCTGCTGGCCGCGTCGCGCCACGACCTGTACTCGGCCGGGCTTCTGGCCCAGCGCGTGCCCGGCCCGGCCTACGTCGCCATCGGCCTGGCCGGACGCCGACCAGTATGTCGGGGCCCGGCCCGTCGCGGCCAACCGCTTCGAGGAGGTCACGACCGCCCTCGGCGCCGTGCCGGGCGTGCCCGGCCTGCGGAGCCCGGGCCTGCTCTCGCTGCTCCTGCTGCCCCAGCGGCGGGTGGCGGAGGCGGAGACGGCGCAGTTCGACGGCGGCGGTCTCGGCTTTCTCGCTGCTGATCTTCGTCGTCTCTGCCGCGATCGCCGGACGGCTGGCTGTTCGCGTCGCCCGTCCGGTGGCCGATCTCGTCCTGGCCACGCGGGCGGTGGCGCGAGGAGACTTCGCTCCCGATGTGCCCGAGGCACCGGACGAGGAGCTGCGAGAGCTCGTGCGCGCCTTTCTCTCGATGTCGCGCAGCCTGAAGGATCAAACCGACGCGCTCTCGCTCGAGAAGGAACGGCTCGCCACGCTGCTTGCCCACCTGACCGCCGGTGTCGTGGCCGTCGGCGAGGGCGGGCGGGTGCTTCTCGCCAATCCGGCGGCTGCGGCGCTCGGGGGAGGGCGCACGGGCGGCGACACGCTCGAGGACGTTTTTCCCGGCGAAGCGATGCGCGGACGTGCGCCGGCACCTCGCTGACCCGGCGGCGGCACAGCCGCCGGCGGAGATCGAGCCGCGGCCGGGAGAGCGCTGGCGCATCGTGACAGTCCCCCTGCCGCTGGGCGGCGTGGGGACCCGCATGGCCGTCATCGAAGACGTCTCGGACATCGTGCGCTCGAACCGCCTCGCCGCCTGGGCGGAGATGGCTCGCATCATCGCCCACGAGATCAAGAACCCGCTGACTCCCATCCGCCTGTCGGTCGAGCACCTGCGGGAGGTCTGGCGCCGGCGCTCACCCGACTTTGAGCATGTGCTCGACGAGTGCGTCTCGAACGTGCTCCGACAGACGGAGGAGCTGCGCCGTTCGGCGGCCGAGTTCTCGGACTATGCTCGGCTGCCGCTCCCGGAATTTGACCGGGTGGACCTCGGGCAGCTCCTCGGCGAGGCCGTCGCAGCGTGGCGCGGAGCGCCGAACGTGCGGTTCTCCGTCTCGGCCGACCCCGACCTGGCTGCGCAAGGGGACGCCCGGCTGCTCGCCCGCGTTTTCTCCAATCTCCTCGGCAACGCGGTCGAAGCCCTGGGAGCTTCCGGAGGCCGGATCGCCCTCACGGCCCGGCGCGACGGAAATCGGGTTGTCGTATCGATCGAGGACGACGGTCCCGGCGTTGCGCCAGCGATTCTGCCGCGCCTTTTCGACCCCTACTTCTCCGCCAAAAGCGGTGGAACGGGCCTGGGGCTGGCAATCGTGAAGAAGATCGTGGAGGAGCATGGGGGCTCGATTGCCGCTTCGAACGCTTTGCCGCGCGGCTTCCGGGTAGAATTTACTCTCCGATGCTGAACGCGCGGCGCCTGTCTGCCCTCGTGCTGGTGGGTGGCCTCCTCGCCTGTGCGCGTTTCGAACAGAAAGCCGAGAAGGCCGGATCCCCGTCTCGGCCCATGGCCTCTGGAGAAGCCGTGTGGTTCGAGGACGGCATCGGGCCGGGGGAGCCCGGCATCGAGAAAGAGGTGCTGGCCGCCGGCTTTTCCATCGCGTTTCTGCCGGCGGTTCGCCTCGCGCGGGACGGCGGCCGGGTAATCGGCACGGACCTCCCGCCTCCCCCGAAGCCGTTCGAGAAGACTCCCGTGTTTCTGGCCGTCGTTGGGGGCGCCGATCTGGTGTCGGCCACGGCGGACGAAGCGGCAGCCGAGACGCTCGCTCAGTCTGTCGCCGGCGCCCTCCAGGGCAGTTTCAAATCGCGGGAGCTTTTTTCGTCTCAGGTCTCCGGCGTGCACCTGGACGTGCCCTTCGCTCCCGGTTCGGCCGAAGCCTATGGAGCCTTCTTGAAGGCCCTGCGCGCGAAGATTCCGGCGGAGTACCTCCTGACGTTTTCCCTGCGCTTCAATCCGGCCGAATCGGATCGGGGCAAGCTCGCCCTGGCCCTGGCGACCGCGGATGGATTCGTCGCGTTCGTATTCGGCGAGACGGCGACTGTCTCGCCCGTCGCGGCCGACGGACTTGGCCGGCCCTGGTGGGCCGCCTATTCGCCGGGATCGCGCGGCGTCTGGAGAGACGCGGCCGGCAAGCTGCAGGGTTTAGTCGGCGAGAAGCACCTGATCGCGCTCGCCGACGATCCGAGTGTCGAGGTTCAGAACGACCTGACCTTCAAGGAGGAGGCCGCGGCGGCCTTCTTCCTGACTCTCCGGCAGCCCGCCAAGGCGGCGGGAACCTCGTTTTCCGCCGGCGACCGCCTGTTCTTCCGCCAGCCTTCTCTTTCGGAAATGCTGTACCGATTCGGGTCGGACCTGGCAGGGCGGCGCCGCTTGCTGGGCCGCGTCGTCGCTTTGCCCGGCACATCGTCGTCGGAGCGGCTGGTGACACTCGGGGCTCTGGGCGACATGATCCTCGGGCACAACCTCGATCCCGACCTGCGTGTCGTCGTGACCGGCGCGCGAACTCTCACATTGAGCGTCTCGGCGCAAAACGTCACGCAACACGCATCGGTCATCTCCCGGACGCAGAACTGGGTCGAGGTCGATCTGCCTGCCGGAGGCGTTCGCGACGTGCAGCCGGGCGGGTTCGATCGGTACGAGGAGTACGACAAGGATGGCCGATCCGTGACGCCGGGTCGGGCAACGCGGGTACGCTTCTTCGAGATGCTGGTCGCGCCGCTCGAGAAGATCGAGCCGGCGAAGATTTTCCTTCACAGTCCGGCGCCCGCAGACTGCTGCCGGTACCGCTACTCCGCCGCTTCTTCCGCCGGCCCGGAAGTCAAGACCGACTGGATCGTTCCCACCCCCGCGCCCACCCCCGTGCCGCCCCCTCGGAAGAAGCGCCGCTAGCTCGCGGGCGCCGGAGGCTTGCGGCGGATGAAGGCGTAGAGGCGGGCGATGGGGCCCGAGGCGGCGAAGACGACGGCGATCGTCAGGAGAGCGAGCGAGGGCCGGTAGGCGATCACGGCGAAGACGATGGCGATCGCCGGCAGGATCCAGGCGGGCCGCCGGCGCTTCAGGTCGAGGTCCTTGAAGGACCGATACCTTATCGTCGAGATCATCAGATAGGACAGGACGATCGTCAGCGCCAGGAGAACCGACATGAAGAACCGGTCGATGAGCCGCTCCGGGGTCGACAGGACGAGCGTCGCGAGCGTGCCGGCCGCGGCCGGAATCGGAAGCCCGACGAAGTAGCGCTTGTCGACGACCCGCGTCTGGATGTTGAACCGGGCCAGGCGCATCGATCCGCAGGCGACGAAGAGGAACGAGGCCATCCAGCCCAGGCGGGCGAAGTCCGACAGGCCCCACGAATAGACCAGGACGGCGGGGGCGACGCCGAAGGAAACGAGGTCAGCCAGCGAGTCGTATTCCTCGCCGAACTCCGAGGTGGAGTTCGTGAGCCGCGCGATGCGGCCGTCGAGGGCGTCCAGGACGCCTGCCCCGATGATGAGAAGTGCCGCCGTTTCGAACGTTCCACGGATCGAGCTCCAGATCGACAGGTACCCGCAGAAGAGATTTCCGACCGTGAACAGGGTCGGCAGCACGAAGAGGCCGCGGGAGAGCCTTTCGCGGGAGAGGCGTTTCATCGGAGAAGGCGCCGCGTCAGGCTTTCCACCGCGCGAGCCCGGTCCGCCCGGCTTTGACCTTCCCGCCGCGGGCAACGAGGATCTCGACCGCGTCGGGAACGAAGACGTCGACCCGCGAGCCAAACTTGATCAAGCCGACGCGCGCCCCCCGGGCGACGGAGTCGCCTACCTTCGGATAGAACACGATGCGGCGGGCGAGCGCTCCGGCGATCTGCTTGAACGTCACGGTTCCCCGGGCGGCTGCGACCGTGATGCGATTCTGCTCGTTTTCAGTCGAGGCCTTCTCGGCAAAGGCGGCCATCTTCTTGCCGGGGTTGTAGGCGTAATTCGAGATCCGGCCGGAGGCCGGGGCGCGGTTGACGTGGCAGTTGAAGACAGACATGAAGATGGTGATCCGGCGCTGTGCTCCCTCGGGGGCCTCGGGCGCCGGCCCGACGGACAGGATCGTGCCGTCGGCGGGCGAGACGATCACGTCTTCGGTGCCTTCGGGCGTGCGCTCGGGGTCGCGAAAAAAGGAAACCAGGAAGATGGTCAGAGCCAGCAACACCCCCGCCGCCCAGGGCCACCCGAGGCCGTAAGACGCCAGGGCGGCGGCGAGCGGCGGGAGGATGAAGGCCCAGCCTTCGCGGGCGATCGGAATTCTCAGTGGCTGACTCCGTCTCGTCGGTGGCGGGCGAGGGCTTCCATCCGGTCTTTGAGGAGAAGCTTTTCTTTCTTGAGCCGCTTCTCCTCCAGCTCTTCGTCTTCTGACAGGCGGGCCTTTGTGGCCAGCACCTGCAGCCGCTCTTCATGGCCCCGGTGCTGCTCCTGAAGGCGGCGGAACTCGGAATCGATATCCGTCAGGGACTCCTGTGCCTGGTTCTCCATCTGTTCGAACCTCCTTTTGGGGCGGCTGTTCGTGGAAGGAGCGAGAGGGAGGGAGACGCCACGTCTGCAGTCTAATGTCGGCTGAAGGGTCTTTCAACCCCGGTAGAAAAACCGCCGTTTTCCGGCCTCTTCAGCGATTGGTGGCGCCACCCGGGAGGGGCAGGATGAGGGCAAGCGCATCTTCGCCGTCCTGGTAGTAGGCCCTCCGGCGGTAGGACTCGCGAAAACCGTAGGACCGGTAGAACTGTCGGGCAGGCACGTTCGAGATGCGAACCTCGAGCGTCACCTGTGAGGCCCCGCTCGAGCGGGCGCGCCCGAGAGCGTCCTCGATGAGCTCCCGGCCGAGTCCACGGTTGCGCAGGCGAGCGTCGGTCGCGATCTTGTTGACGTGAAACTCTTCGTAGAGGGAGACGGCAAAGAGATAACCGCCGATGCGCGGCTCGCCTCCGTCGTCGCGCGACAGAACACGCGTGTAGCGGAAGGGCTCCACGAGCTCGGTCGCGAAGAACTCGCGCTTCCAGGGAACCAGGAACGATTCGCGCTCGATCCGAGCGATTTCGTCCAGGTCCTCGGGCCGCGCAGGCGCGAGGCCGTAGGGCGACGGCTCAGGCTGGCGGAGCGCCACGCTTCTTCTCCTCGGCGGCGCTCGGCCGCGAGTAAATCGGCTCGATCGAGAGGGATTGCGGCCGGGGAGCGCGGGAAACGGCTAGGGCCAGGGCTCTCGCAGGCGAGAGGGCGGGCGCCACGGCACCCGAGACCAGGCCGGGCGGCATCGCGGCCAGAAACGCTTCCGGCGCAACGGCGCGGACTTGCGCGACGGGCAGCCGAAGGGGCTCGCCGACGGCGAGGGCCCGAACGCCCCGGACATCGAAAAGGGCCACACTGGCGTCCCCGCGGCCGGCGTCGAGGGCTGCCAGGATCTGAGCGGCGCCGTCGGAACGGGCGGCCTCCGCCAGCGCTTCGAGCGTCGATACCGACTCGACCGGGCAGCCGAGGGCGCGCGCGAGTCCCCACGCCGTTGCCAGCCCGATCCGCAGGCCCGTGAAGGACCCCGGTCCCGCGCACACGGCGAGGCGTTCACAGTCCAAGAGCCGCAGCTTCGACTGCGCCAGCAGGCGCTCGATCGAGGGGAGGAGGTCCTCCGAGGCGCGGCCCGCCCCGGGGAGCGATTCCTCGAAGACCTCCCCGGACGCGGCCAGGGCTACGGCCGGGGAGGGGCTCGCGGTGTCGATGGCAAGAACCAGCATGTCGCCGGAATATATGCTAGCAAGCGGTGAGTTCCCCGCCTCCCCGCGTAACGCCGATGCTCCGGCAGTATTTCGAGATGAAGAGCCGGGCGCCGGACGCCATCCTTCTCTACCGGATGGGCGATTTCTACGAGATGTTCTTCGACGATGCCCGCGAAGCGGCCCCCCTGCTGGGGATCGCCCTCACGGCGCGCCACAAGGACTCCGACGTGGAGGCGCCCATGTGCGGCGTGCCGCATCAGAGCGTCGAGCATCACATCGCCCGCCTGGTCAACGCAGGTCGGAAGGTGGCCGTCTGCGACCAGGTGGAGGATCCGCGCGCCGCCAAGGGGCTGGTCCGCCGGGACATCACGCGGATCGTCACGCCCGGAACGATCCTCGACCCCGAGTCGCTGGTGCCGGGCGCCCCCTCCTATCTGGCCGCCGTGGAGCCGGGAAAGGTCGTGTGGGGCGTCGCGTTCCTGGACGTCTCGACAGGCCGCTTTCTCGCGGGCGACGTGGCTCCAGAGCGCGTGGCTGACGTGCTCGCTCTCTTCAGGCCCCGCGAGGTCGTGCTCCCCGAGGACGCGGCGCTGCCCGCGCCGATCCACGCCATGCTTTCGCGGAGGGACGACGCGTGGCGAAAGAAGGCCTCACGCGAGGCCGCAGCGGACGTGCCGAACCTGCCTGGACCGGCGAGGGCCGCGGCGGCGGCGGCTCTCGCGTACGCCCGCGAGATGCGATCGGGCGGACTGGCGCACATCGCCCATCCCGTTCCACTCGCCTTCGACTCGCGCATGACGCTCGATGCTTCGGCGGCTTCGACCCTCGAGATCTTCGAGTCCTCCGACGGATCGGCCGAGCACAGCCTTTTTGCTTTGCTCGACCGAACGCGCACGCCGCTGGGAGCCCGGGCTCTGCGCGATGCCCTCTCCCGCCCCTCGACGGACGCTGTCGAGACCGCCTCCCGGTGGGATGCCGTCGAAGAGCTCGTGGGAGAGGCCGCCGCGTCCGACGCCATGCAGGCGGCGCTCGACGGCGTGGGCGATCTCGAGAGGCGGTTCGGCCGCATTGCCGTGGGCACGGCGGGGCCCCGGGACGTCGCGGCCTTCGCGTCAGGACTGGCTGCAGTCCCGCGCGTGGCCGCCGCCGCCTCGAGGCTGCGCGCCGGGAGGTTCCGCTCGATCCTCGAGGGCCTGCCGGAAATGGGAGACCTGGTTCGGCGTGTCGAGGCGACGCTCGCCCCCGACCCGCCCGTACTCGCTTCGGCGGGAGGAGCGATCCGGGATGGAGCCAACGAGGAGCTCGACAGCCTGCGCACGCTGCGCCGCGACGCGCAGGGCGCGCTGCTGGCGGTCGAGGCAGAGGAGCGCCGGCGCTCGGGCATCGCGAACTTGAAGGTGAAG
Source organism: uncultured Acidobacteriota bacterium (assembly GCA_963739435.1). GTDB lineage: Bacteria > Acidobacteriota > Thermoanaerobaculia > UBA5066 > Gp7-AA6 > CAVUAN01. The sequence goes on along the minus strand of CAVUAN010000015.1, from coordinate 127,394 downwards.
TTCAACCGCGTGTTCGGGTACTCCTTCGAGGTCGGCAATGCGCACCGGGAGAAGGTCCCCTCCGACTGGGTCCGCAAGCAGTCGCTCGCCAACGCGGAGCGCTACGTGACGCCGGCGCTCCAGTCGCTCGAAGAGAGGATTCTCGGAGCCGAAGAGAAGATCGCGGAGATCGAGTCGCGCCTGTACGGGAATCTGCTCGCCGATCTCGGGCGCGAGGGCGGCCGTGTGGCCCGGACGGCCGCGGGCATGGCATCGCTCGACCTGGCGGCTTCGCTGGCCGAGACCGCCCGCAAGGGCCGCTGGGTCCGGCCGGTCCTTTCGGCCTCGCCGCGGATCGCGATTGTCGACGGACGCCATCCGATCGTCGAGGCCGTTCGCCGCGAGGAGCCGTTCGTTCCAAACGACTGCGATCTCTCTCCCGAGCGCCGGATCCTGGTCGTGACGGGCCCGAACATGGGCGGAAAGTCCACGTTTCTGAGGCAGGTGGCTACGATCGTTTTGCTCGCCCAGGCGGGTTCGTTCGTTCCCGCGGGCCGGGCGGAGCTCTCGGTCGTGGACCGCATCTTCACGAGGGTCGGCGCCGTGGACCACCTGTCGCGGGGCGAGTCGACATTCATGGTCGAGATGCTCGAGGCGGCTTCGATCGTCCGGGAAGCGACGCCGCAAAGCCTCGTGATCCTGGACGAGGTCGGCCGCGGGACATCGACCTTCGACGGCCTCTCGATTGCGTGGGCCCTGGTCGAGCACCTGCACGACGCCCCGGGAAAGGGCGCGTTCGTGCTCTTCGCCACGCACTACCACGAGCTGACCGAGATCGCGCTCGTGAAGCCGGCTGTCGCCAACGCCACCATGGCCGTCAAGGAGGTCAACGGGCGTGTCGTCTTCCTGCGCAAGGTCGTGCCGGGCGGCGCGGACCGCAGCTACGGCATACACGTGGCGGAGCTCGCCGGCCTGCCCGCGGCCGTGACGGAGCGCGCCCGCGAGATTCTCTCGAACCTCGAGAAGCAGGAGCTCGACGTCAAGGGCGCGCCCGTCCTGGCGCGCAGAGACGGCGAGAGCGCCGGGGCCGGCCAGCTCCTGCTGTTCACGGCCCAGGAGGAACTTGCGTTGGAGAAGCTCCGGGAAGCCGACATCGACCGGCTCACGCCGCTGGCGGCCCTGGGTCTTCTCGCCTCGCTCCAGGAGAGGCTGAGAAAATGACCGCTCGCCTCTTCGGCGTCGGCATCGGAGGACCGACGCTGACTCCGGCCGAGCGCGGCATCCTGAGCCGCCATCCGCCCTGGGCCGTCATCCTCTTTGCCCGAAACATCGAGACAGCCGACCAGCTCTTAGCACTCGTTGCGGACTTGAAGACGCTGCCCGGACCGCCGGTCCTCTGTCTCGACCAGGAGGGCGGGCCTGTCGACCGCTTGAAGGGAATCCTGGGCCCGGCAATTTCCTTTGGGGCGGCCGCCCGCGCCCGGAAGGCGCGGACCGCGGGAGAGCTCGCCGGGCGGAGCTGCCGGGCTTTTTCCTTCGACGTGGACCTCGCGCCCGTGGTGGACCGGGGAATTCCGGAGGCAGGCGCCCTCGTCCTGGGGGAGCGGTGCGCCGCGGCCGAGCCCGAGAGAATCGAGCGAGCCGCGCGGGAGTTCCTCGAAGGGCTCCACGCCAGCGGCGTCGGCGGGTGCCTCAAGCACTTTCCGGGGCTGGGCCGGGCCCGGCTCGACACGCACAAGTCGCTTCCGAAACTCGAACCGAACCCGGAGGAAGAGCGGATGGACACGGCGCCGTTCACGGCGCTCATGGACGCCGCGGGCGCCGTCATGATCTCCCATGCGGCCTCGCCCGACGGCCGGCCGGCCTCTCTTTCGCAGGATGTGGCGACGCACCTGCTGCGAAAGCGGCTGGGCTTCCGGGGCGCCGCTTTCTCGGACGACCTCGAGATGGGCGCTCTCTCGGAGTTCGGCGATTTACCGACGCGGTCGGCGGCCGCTCTCTTTGCCGGCTGCGACCTGCTTTTCGTCTGCAAGCAGATCGAGGCCTACCCGGATTGCGTCGAAACGGTCGAGAACCAGATCTCGTCGGATCGACGCGCCGAGGCCGCCGGGCGCCTGCAGATCTACCGCCGTCATCTCGAAGAGATGCAGGCCCTGGCGCCTCCGGCCTCCCGACCCATCGCCGAGCTTGCTGCCGACATCGCCGACCTAAGAGGGGCCGCAGGCTAACCCTCGCTGCCCCCGGCCGGCGGCAGAGCCGCGTCGGTTGCGCAGCGCGGAGCGACGGTCTAGAAAGGCACGTCGTCGTCCTCGGCCGGAGGCGGCCCGGACTCGGCGACCGCGCTTTGCTCCTTGGGCGCTCCGGCGCGCGAGGCGTCGCGCGGCGAGAGCATCACGACGTTGTTCGCCTTGATCTCGGTCTTGGAGCGCTTCTGGCCGTTCTGGTCCTCCCAGCTCCGGGTTTGAAGGCTTCCCTCGACGTAGACCATCTTGCCCTTGTGCAGGTACTCGCCGCAGATCTGCGCGAGCTTGTCCCAGGCCACGACGTCGTGCCACTCCGTCTTTTCCTGGCGGGCGCCGGAGGCGTCCTTCCAGTTGGTCGTCGTGGCGACCGAGAATCGCGCCAGCGATGTGCCTTGTGGCGTCGTCCGGATCTCCGGGTCTTTTCCGAGGTTGCCGATGAGAATGACCTTGTTGACGCTTGCCATGTGTTCGCCCTCCTTTCAGGTGACGGACGAACAATATCGCCTCGGAAGGACAAATGATGTCCCAGCCCGACCGGCTACAATCGGCCGACGTGACGGCGAGAATGGAAGAGGACGAAACGAGGCGAAGGGTCGTTCGGTCCGCCTCGGCCATCACGCCGCTGACCCTCCTGTCGCGCCTCTCCGGCTACGCTCGGGACAAGGCCTTCGCGCATGTCCTCGGAGCCTCGGCGCGCATGGATGCGTTTCTCGTCGCTTTCCGCATCCCGAATATGCTGCGCGACATCGTCGGCGAAGGCGCCATGTCGTCGGCGTTCATCCCGGTCTATGCAAAAGTCGGCGCGGAGCGCTCGGAGCAGGAAGCGCGGGCCTTCGTCGGCAAGGCCCTGGGAACCTTTTCTTTCCTGCTGGCGGTCCTGACGGTCGCGGGAATCGCCGCATCGCCGCTTCTCGTCCGTCTGCTTGCGCCGGAGTTCCAGGCCCAGCCGTGGCAGTTCGAGCTGGCCGTGGCCCTCAACAGGTGGATTTTCCCCTACATCTTCCTCGTCTCGATCGCGGCGTTCTTTCAGGCCGTCGCCAACAGCCACAACCGTTTCGCCGTGGCGGCTGCCGCGCCGATTCTCCTGAACCTGTCGGTGATCGCGGGCACGCTTCTGGTGGCCCCTCGCCTGGCCGAGCCCACGTGGGGGCTGGCGGCGGGCGTCCTCGGGGGAGGAGTGCTCCAGATGGCAGTCCAATGGCCGCAGCTCGCGCGGCTCAAGGCCTTCGGACGGCCGGCTCTCGGCTGGCGCGATCCGGCCGTGCGCGAGGTGCTCGCGCTCATGACGCCCCGCCTCTTCGCGTACGGCATCGCCACGATCAACCTGACGTTTGCGACGCGGTTCGCCTCCAGCCTGGGGACGGCCGGCGTCTCGCGACTCTACTTCGCCAACCGGTTGAAGGAGCTCGTGCTGGGCGGCTTTGCCGTTGCGCTGGCGACGGCGATCCTGCCGCTCCTTTCGCGGCAGGCGCTTTCCGCCGACCGCTCCGACTTCAAGGCGACTCTCGCCTTCGCTCTCCGGCTGATCGCCTTCGTGACGATCCCCGCCACCGTCGGCCTGATTCTTCTGAAGGCCACGATCGTTCGGGTGCTGTTCCAGGGCGGGCGCTACGACGCCGCCGACACGGAAGCGACGGCCGGCGTGCTCGCAACGCTCTCGCTCGGCCTGTTTTTCTTCGCTCTCATTCGTGTCGTCGTGCCCGCCTTCTACGCGCTGCGTGACACGAAGCTGCCGGTCGTGGCCGCTTTCGCCGACATGGCCGTGTTTCTCGCTCTCTGCGCGGTCTGGACCCGTTCCCTCGGACTGCCCGGCATCGGGCTTGCCTCCTCGGCGGCCGCTGCGGTCAACGTCGGAATACTTTTGACGACGCTGCGCCGCCGGGAAGGCCGGCTGCACGGACGGGCGATCGCGTCGTCCCTGCTCCGCATGCTGCTGGCGTCCGCTGTCATGGGCGGAGTCGTCTTTGCGGCGGACCGGGCCGTTGGGCTCTCCCGGATGCCGCTGGTTCCGGCGGCGCTCACGCTCGCCGCTGTCATCGGCGGCGCGGCCGGCACGTACTGGCTGGCGGCGCACCTGCTGGGTTCTCCGGAGCCGGCGGAGCTCTCGGGGCTGCTGCGCCGGCGCCGGGCATGAAGCTGGTCGTGCAGCGGGTCTCCCGCGCGGACGTTCAGGTGGAAGGCCGTCGTGTCGGCGAAATCGGAAAGGGATTCCTCGTTCTCGTCGGGGCCGAGAAAGGAGACGACGCGGCTTCAGCCGAGGAGGCAGCCCGCCGGGTGGCCGGACTGCGCATCTTCGAGGATGCGGAAGGAAAGATGAACCTTGCGCTCGCCGACGTCAACGGCGCGGTTCTCGCCGTCTCGCAATTCACCCTGCTGGCGGACCTGTCGCGGGGCCGGCGGCCCGGGTTCGAGAGAGCGCTGCCGGCCCTGGAAGCGCGCCCGCTCTACGAGCACTTCGTGAAAGCGCTCGCGCTCCAGGGCGTTCCCGTCGCAACCGGCGAGTTCGGGGCGATGATGGACGTGTCGCTCGTCAACGCGGGGCCGGCGACGTTTGTGCTGGAGATCCCCCCGAAGGCCTGATCCCCTCTGCCTCGTCCAGGGTCGTGATCGGCGAGAGCGTTGCGCACAGCATGAAGACGGCGAGGCAGACCAGGGCAATCGTGAGTCTCCCCGTGCCGATCGGCTCGTCGTCGTTGTCGACGGGCGGGTGGCTGATCCCCATGACCGCGCTGACGATCGCCGCGAAGATCGCCCACTGGTAGCCGCCTCCGAGCAGGGCGAGCATGGCGAGGCCGAACACGCCGATCGAAACAATGGGCTGCCGCTTTCCGAGAGCGGCCCGGAGGACGTGGCCTCCGTCGAGCTGTCCAATCGGAAGCAAATTCAGAGCGGTGACGAGCATTCCGAGCCAGGCCGCCATGAACATCGGGCTCTCGTGAACCGTGGCGCTCGTGTAGCGAGCCACCCCGCTCCAATCCTGGGCAAACCGGACGAGGAGCGGATAGTTGAACAGGATCTCCCCGGGGGCGGGTGCTTCGTGAATGGGCACGGGCTGGCCGATGCTGTAGAAGAGAAAGCCGAGCGTCGCGACGAACCCCGCCAGGGGGCCGGCGGCGCCGATGTCGAGCAAAGCGGCCTTGTCGGTGATTCGGGACTTGATGCGGATCACGGCCCCGAAGGTCCCGAACATCGTCGGCGCCGGGAGGAAGTACGGCAAGGTAGCGGGGACCCCGTACTTCCGGCACATGAGGTAGTGGCCCATCTCGTGCGTGCCCATGATGACGAGCGCCGGCAGGGAAAACCGGAGCCCCGTCGTCCAGGTCTTCACGAGCGGCAGCCCGCCGCCGAAAAACAGGGCGCCCGCGACGGTCGTCGTCGCGAGGGTCAACAAGAAAAGGGTGAGATGGAAGAGAGGATGGTCGACAAACCAGAACCGCCGCCTCGGCGGCGCCGGCGCGTCGATTTGAAACCGGGACTCGTCGCTCACCGCAGCGAGTCTAACCGACGGTCCTTGCCCCTTTGGACTTTGGACCTTGGACGTTGGACTTTGGCCTCTCCCGTCGGCGGTCTAGCTGACCGGCGCCGTCGTGTTCGACCGCAGCAGGAACCGCGCGAGAGCGTTGGCCGTCGCCGCGGCCGCGCGGGCGATCACGGCGAAGTCCTCGTAGTGCATGGGCTCACCGAGGCGGTCCGCGTACAGGAACCCCGCGATCCCCTCCAGGATGCGAATGGGGAAAATGGCGCAGTCCGGGGAGCGCTGTCCCAGCGGCTCGGCCAGCTCCGGGGGCCACTGGACCGGATCCAGCGGTCCGAAGTGCGGAACGCCGGAGGCCTGGATGCTGGCGAACACGGTGTCGCCGGCCAGCGGGATGCGCAGCGAGGAGAGGAAGGGGGCCGTGATGCCTTTTCCGCGACCCTGCCAGCCCGTTACTGCGCTCTTTCCGCAGCCGAGCAGGATGACGCGGGGCAGGTCGGCCAGAAGCGTATCGAGAGCAACCTCGCCGATCGCGTCGCGGCTCCGCGCTCCGATCATGGAGGCCTCGAGCTCGGCCACGGACGGCGTCCACATGCGCGATACCGCTGTGTCGTCGCCCGGGGCCTCCTCTTTCTCTTTGGCCGGACGCCACATGTCCGCCACCGAGTCTCGCGCCGCCAGGTGGGCCGAGGCTCCCCGCGGCAGCGTGTCGTCCCCGTCCGCCTTCGCGTGGGTCGGGCCCTCGCGCCGGCGCGGGGGGTCCGGGCGGACGGGCGGGGGCTCGGGGTGGAAGTCGATTGACTCGATGATCTCAGGCGCCTCGGGAGGCGCGCTACGGCCGCCTGGAAGGGATGCGAAGCGTGCTCCCATGCGCTTGGGCCGAGTGTCGTCGAGACGTTGCGCCGATTTCTCAGCGGGCGCCGGCGTCTCTTCCGCAGGAGTGCGGCCGGCGGGATGCGTGTCCGAGAGAGAGCCCGCCTTCGGCGTGCCCCGCATGGGTCCCGACAGGGGATTCGTGTCGGAAAAGCGGTCGGAAGGAGGCGGCGGATTGAGCTTCGGCATCTCGGGGATTTCGATCGTCGGCAGCGCCTCCCTGTTCAAGTCGGCGTGTTCGAGACCGCGCGAGACGCGGATGGGAGTTCCCCGCGGGCCGTGTTCGAGCGGCGCGCGCCCGAGGTCGATCGGCGGGTTTCGAATTCCCGGCGGCGGCGGCGGCGCCGATGGCTCCTCGGAGCTGTCGGCCTCGGCGATGTCGCGGAGGCGGAAATCGACCGCCTTCTGAGGATCCAGCGGTTTCACCCGGGTGGCGCGCTTCTCGAGCTTCTGAACGATGGCGCGGTACTCCGAAGGAATGTGTCGCCCGTAGTATTTCTGGTGTGCCTGCAGAAGGCGGATCTCGAGCGCGATGGCCGGGATGACCCGCCTGTTGGTCACGGCCGACACTTCGTCTGCGGCGGCCAGGTTGGAGGGCTCGAGGAAGGCCACGTGGATGTCTGTCCGGGATGCGGCGAATGGAAAGGCGCCGAGCCGGATCGCCATCGCCGGCGAAACGAGGCGCGTGACTTCGGTTGGGGTGTGGGAAAGGACCGTCCAGGGCGCAGCCTCCACACGGTGGTAGCGGGCCAATGCCTGGAGCAGGCCTTCTTCGGCGAGCAGGTCCCAGTTCAAGAGAATCGTGCCGAGCCGGACATGTTCGCCGGAGACGCGCTGGTAGCCGAGCGCACGGCTCAGCACCGCCTCCGTCAGAACCCCCTCCGAAATCAGAATCTCCCCGATACGCCGCGCCGGCACGATGGGCTTGGCCCCCTTTCGACCGTCTGCCCGTCCTGTTACGAATTCTAGGGCAAGTCGCGCAGATCCTTACCGGGCTTGAAGCGGATCGTGTTGCCTGGCGGGATAGTGACCTCGACTCCCGTCTTCGGGTTGCGGCCGATACCCCGCTTGCGGCGCTTGACCTGGAAGACGCCGAAGCCGCGAAGCTCGATGCGGTCGCCTGCTCCGAGCGCTGACCGCATTGCCTCGATGACCGTCTCCACCGCGGTCGCGGCTTTGGCCCTCGGGATCTGTGCGAGGTCCACGACGAGGTCCACGATGTCCGCCTTAATCATTGAGCCTCCAGAGGTTGGATGCCATTATACAGGCTCCCTTTTCTTGCGGCGGATTGCGGTGGCGAAGGCCCGGGCGGTGGCGGCGGCAAGTCCCCGCATGTAGGCGAGGTCCATGGGGGCCGCTCCCCGATCAGCCGAGAACTCGGTATACAGGAAGGCAACCGGTTTCTCTCTCATCATGACCGGTTGTACGAGGCATTCCACAGGCGTGCCGCCGAGTGCCTCGACCAGGAAGCGGTGGCTCGGCAGGGGCGGCAGGGCTCCCAGGTAGAAAGCTCTCGAGAGGCGCACGTTGAGAAAGACCGAGGGCTCGGTCCACGGAATCTTCACGGCCCGGAAGGCTTCGAGGTTGATGCCCTGTCCGGTGGCCGAATGGCCGACGACCTGTTTGGGGCGGACCACAAAGAAAGCCGAGCGCTCGAATCTCCGAGAGAGGGAAGCGAGAGCTGCGGCGGCAATCTCGTCGCGATTGCTCGCGGCGAGAACGCCCGGAAAATCTGCCTCCGAGGGCGGCACCCGCGGCGCCTCTGCAACCGGCCGCTCGGCAGATGGCGGTGCGGCGGGAGGCGGCGCGGCGGGCGGATGAGCGCTGGTCGCGGCGGGCGCCGCAGGCTTCGCGGGCGGAGCGGGCGGAGCTGACGGCGCGGGTGCGCCGCGCTGCGCCTCGATGAAAAGCGAAGGCGGAGCCGCGACGAAAATCTCGGGTACCGTCTGGGTGGGCGCCGGTTCGGGAGGCGAACCGGGCGGCGGCGCGGCAGATGATGGAGGAACGGCCGCCGCGCCCTCGGGCAGCCACATCTCCGGAGGGGGAGCCTCTTCCCAGGTGATGGATTCTTCCTCGGGAGTAGACGGAGCCTCCTTTTTTCCAACGCGGCCAGGCTGGATCCAGGGCGTCGGCGGCTCGTCCTTGATCTTCCAGCGCTGGATGATGGGCGGCGCCGCGCCCTCGCTGTCGGCCGAGTCGCCCCAGACCTCGTGCGGCTTGGGGGACTGGGCCGGGCGATGACCCGACGGAAAGAAATCCGGAGGGGGAGGCGGGCCTTCCTTGGCCTTGCGCCGGCCGGTCGGGCGAGAGAGCTTCTCGCCCAGGATCGCGTACCGTGGGCTGCGGCGCTCGCCGTAGTACTTCTCGAGCGCATTGTAGATGCGAGCCTCGGGAGCGACGGCGGGCAGGATCTTCCGGCCCGTCACGAAGAACAACTCATCCAGGATCCGGAGATCGCCCGGGTCACGCAGAGCGATCTTCAGGTAGTTCTCCCCGCGCTCAAACGGGATGGCGGCATGCCGGATCGCGAACTTGGCCGGCAGGGAGGCGATGACGTCGGGAGGCACTTCCCCCAGCACGGTCCAGGGGACATAGGGTCGCCCATGCTGCTGGGCGAGCGCCTCGCCGAGGTCGTCCTCTCCGACGGACCCCCGCTCGAGCAACAACGTGCCCAGCCGCCCGCCGGCGAATCCCTGCACACCGAGGGCGCGCGCCACGTTGTTTTCCGTGGTGGTCCCGAGGTTGACGAGAACTTGACCGAGTCGCGGCATGGAACGCCCGCCATTATCTCCTCCTTCGGGGGCATGCGGCGTGACGCGAAGGAATCCGCGGGCCGAGCGTTCTGTTGAAACGGCCGTGCTACATTCAACTGTTTTGACGAGACGTATAACCGGCTTCCTTCTTGGCGCCGCGATGCTGGTGCCTGCGGCTCTGGCGGCGGACGCGATTCTCGACAGCCGCAAGGCCTACCTGCGGGCTCGCGTCGCCGTGGCGGACGGCCGCTTCCGCGACGCCCTCGAGCAGTACCGGCGCGTCATCGTGATCCTGCCGGATGACGCCGTCGTCCGGTACGAGTATGCCCAGCTTCTGCGGGACTTGAACGTCGCCGACGAGGCCTTGAAGCAGGCCAGCGAGGCGGTTCGCCTCGACCCCAACCTGCCTGAGGCGCGGCGCCTCCTGGGAACGCTGGAGATGGCGGCGGCCGACCAGGATCCGTCCGCGCTCGACCGAGCCATCGTGCAGCTCGAGGCGGCGCACCGAATTTCCCCGTACGACACGGCATCCACCGTCTCCCTGGCCCGCGCGCTCATGGCGCGGGGTCGGGCCGCCGAGGCCGCGCGCCTGCTCGACGAGCTGCCGGAGGCTCGGTCGCAGGCAGGCCTCATCCGGCTCGCGGCCGAGGCCCGCACCAAGGCCGGCCGCTGGAAGGACGCCGAGAGCCTCTACCTGATGCTTCTCGAAAACGATCCGAACGACCGGGAGGTCGTGGCGGCGCTGATCGACATCTATGAGGAGCAGGACAAGATCGACAAGGCCCTCGAGCTGCTGACCGAGCTGCAGAAGCGGGACCCGGAGAACCCGGGAATCGCCGAGCGGATCACGCTCGACCTGGCGCGGGCTGGCCGATTCGACGAGGCCGAGAAGCGGGCACGCGAGCTGGCGACCAGCCGACCCGAGAACCGCGACATCCGGAGGCTGATGGCCTCGGTGCTCTTCGAAAAGGGTGACGTCGCCGGCGGCGAAAAGATCATGCGCGACCTGATCGCGACGGACCCGGACGACGAGCGCAGCCGTCGGACGCTGGCCGGCGAGATGTTGCGTGACCGTCGGTTTGCCGAGGCCAGGCCGCTTCTCGAGGAGTCCATCCGGCGAGGCGCCGACGATCCAAAGCGCCGCGAAGCCCGGCAGGCGGCGTCCGTCGAGCTCGGGTATCTCTTTTATCTCCAGAAAGACTACGCCTCCGCCAGGGCGCAGCTGGCGCCGCTGGCCCTCGCCGGCTCGACCGTGAACGGCCGCGCCATGAGGATCCTGCTCGGCGTGGCGCGAGACTCCGAAGACTTCGCCTATGGCCTGGAGCGAGCCTCCGCGGCCGCTGCGGCGGAGCCCCGAAGCGCGGAGTGGGCGGCTGACGTCGCCGAGTTTCGCTGGCGCACCGGTGATCACGCGAAGGCCACCCTCGAGCTCGAGAAACTGGCCGCCTCGAGCGACCCGGAGGATGCGCTGGCAGCCTCGGACGCGTGGGGCCGGCTCAAGGAGTACGCGATCTCGGCCCGCGTCGCCCGGGATGTCGTTGTGAAGAACCCGGAGAACACCGAGGCCCTGTTCCGTCTCGCGTCGAGCCTGGAGCGGGCCGGGGATGTGGCCGAGTCCGAGAAGTACTTCCTGAAACTTCTCGAGGCGCGTCCCGCGGACGGCCAGACGCTCAACTACCTGGGCTACATGTGGGCCGACAAGAATGTTCACCTCGAGAAGGCGAGGGAGATGCTGGAACGGGCGGTGGCGCGCGACCCGCGCAACGGCGCCTACCAGGACTCGCTCGGCTGGGTGTACTTCCGGCTGGGCCGGCTCGACCTGGCGGAAAAGCACCTGAAGGTCGCCGGGCAGCGCGACCCGGACGATCCGACGATCCATGAGCACCTGGGCGACCTGGCGGAGAAGCAGGGCAGCCTCTCGCGCGCTACTGCCGAGTGGGAGAAGGCCCTGCAGTTGAAGCCCGACGAGCCCGAGAAGATTCGAGCGAAGCTCAAGAAGGCTCAGGGGAAGTGAGGGCCCGTTTGTGATTGGTGACGAATCACCGATCACAAATCACAGATCGCTCCACGCCGTGGCGGCAGCTTTGCTTCCCTGCGTCCTCGCGTTGGTATCGGCGTGCGCGACGACAAACCTGCCTCCCTTGCCGCGCGCCCTTCCGCAACCCGACAGCGCCAGGGCCGCGGTCGTTCTGTCCGCCTGGGACGAGGCCTTGCGGCGGGCCGATTCGATGGCACCCTCCCGCATCCTCTATGACGCGAAGTTCAGCAAGGGCAGCGTCATCTGGCCGGGCAATCTGGCGGTTTACGCCGGACGAGGATCCTTGACCGCGAAGGCGTCGGGCCCCCTGGGCGGCCAGGTCGGAAGCTACGAGAACGGCAGGTTCACCGGCCCGTCGGGGGACGTCGCGTTTCTCGACCCCGAGCCGCTGCGCGGCGTGCTGGCCGGCGTGTGGCGAGGAGGCGCTCCGGAGATCGCCGGCGCCGACGACACCCAGGGCCTGTTGCGCTTCCGGGCAAACGGGGCCCTCGTCGCGGAAGCCCTTCTCGACGTGCCAGGCGCTCGCCTGAGAATCCTGCGGGTCCACACTTCCCGCGGCGACATCTCGGCCGAGTTCTCCGGCTCTTTCGATCCGTGGCCGGAAGGCGTGTCCCTGATCGACCAGAAGTCTGGCCGCACGCTCCGGTTGCGTCGCGTGGCCGTGGAGACGATACAGGAGGAATTCTAGGTTTTGGCTCGGGGTCCAATCTAAAATCCAAGTTCGGTATGCCCCTCACCGCCCTCGCGCCTGCCAAGATCAACCGCGAGCTGCGCGTCGGAGCGGTCCGCCCCGACGGATTCCACGAGATCCGCTCCCGGTTTTCCTCGGTGGACCTGGCCGACAGAATCACGGTCGATCGCTCGCTCGGGAGGATCGCCTTCTCGTGCGACGACGGATCGATTCCCTCGGGGGACGGCAACCTCGTCGTCCGGGCGGCGCACCTGCTGGCCTCGCGGCTCGGGACGGCCGCCGGTGCGCGCATGCGGCTGGAGAAGCGTATCCCGGTGGGAGCCGGGCTCGGGGGAGGCAGCGCGGACGCGGCGGTCGCCCTCCTGCTCCTGGCGCGGCTCTGGGAGGCGGAGTTGCCCCAACGCGAGATGCTGGAGCTCGGCGCGGAGCTCGGCAGCGACGTCCCGTTCTTTGCGACAGGGGGCGAGGCGGACGTGGCAGGCCGCGGGGAGATCGTCGCGCCCCGCGGCGACTCGCCCCGGGCATCGCTCCTGCTCTTCGTGCCCGCCTTCGGGATCGCGACAGCCGAGGTGTATGCGGCCCATCGGCGGCGCAGCGGCGGCCCGGCCGCCCTGCCCGAGGGGCTCGAGATCGATTCATCGGGGCGCTTCTTCGGGCCCAACGACCTCGAACCCGCAATCCTCGAGGTGCGGCCCGAGATGGGAACCCTCCTGGCCGCGGCGCGCACCGTGGCGGCGGAGGCCTCCATCACCGGCAGCGGATCTGCCCTCGTCCTCTACCAGCCTTCCGAGGACGCCGTGCGGCGCCTCGCGGGGCTGACGCCCGGGCCCCGCTTCTTCCGCGCTCATACTCTCGGCCGCGAGGAGTACCGCGCCCTGACGGCCCCCGAGTCGGTGAGTTGACGCCTCGCCGCGACACCGCGGGATTACAATCGAATCCCTTGGGGCGTCGCCAAATTGGTAAGGCACCGGCCTTTGGAGCCGGCATCTGGAGGTTCGAGTCCTCCCGCCCCAGCCAGTCCGTCGCTACCGTTCGCTACGGGATCTGCGCCTTCGGCGCACCGGCGGGCGGCTCGGCCGGATGCGGCCTTCGACCGCCCGCCTGATCCCTTCGCTCTCTCTCGCTCCCGCGGCGCGAACCTCCACCCTCGCTCGCGCTCGGTCGCTTCGCTCCCCTCCCTCGCTCCGCTCGTTCGGCTATTCGCGCCGCGAACCGAGGCCAGGACCATAGCCTTGTCTGGGGCGGTCGCGTACAATCCGCTCGCTTGACGTCGCACAACTTCTCCTACGGCGACCTGAAGATCTTCTCGGGCCGCGCGCATCCGGCGCTCGCGCAGGAGATCTGCGACTACCTGAAGATCCAGCTCGGAGAGCTGACGCTCTACAACTTCTCCGACGGCGAGACCTACGGGCAGATCGACGAGAACGTGCGCGGGGCCGACGTCTTCGTCGTGCAGCCCACGTCCAGCCCCGTCAACGACCACGTGATGGAGCTGCTGATCCTGCTCGACGCATTTCGCCGGTCCTCGGCTTCCCGCATCACGGCGGTGATGCCCTACTTCGGCTATGGGCGGCAGGACAAGAAGGACAAGCCCCGGGTGCCGATCGCGGCCAAGCTGATGGCCGACCTGCTGACGGCCTCGGGGGCCGATCGCATCCTGACGATGGACCTGCACGCGGCTCAGATCCAGGGGTTCTTCAACATCCCGGTCGACCACCTGTTTGCGGCGCCGGTCCTGCTCGACGCCATCCGCAAGCTGGACGTCGAAGACCTCGTCATCGTCTCCCCGGATGTGGGCGGCGTGGCCCGGGCCCGCGCGATCGGCAAGCGGCTGGACGCGTCGCTGGCCATCATCGACAAACGGCGGACCGGCAAGAACGAGACGGAGGTCTTGAACGTCGTCGGCGAGGTCGAGGGCCGCAACGTCCTGATCCTGGACGACATCATCGACACCGCCGGAACGCTCGTGCAGGCCGCCGAGGCCCTCCGCCTCCAGGGAGCCAGGAGGGTGTACGCCGCCGGGGTCCACGCGGTCCTGTCCGGGCCGGCCATCGAGCGGATCGAGGCCTCGCAACTGGAGACCATTCTGGTGACGAACACGATCCCGGTGGAGGCGGCCATGGCCCGCTGCCCCCGGATCAAGTCCCTGTCGATAGCCCCTCTGCTCGGGGAGGCCATCCAGCGCATCCACGAAGGGACTTCCGTTTCCTCGCTTTTCGTGTAGAATGCCCCGCTTTGCGCGGTGTGCCGCGCGGGGACATAACCTATGAAAACGATCGAACTGACGGTCGAGAAACGCTCGACCAGAGGCAAAAACGAGGCGCGGCGCTCGCGAGTCCTCGGCAAGATTCCGGCCGTCGTGTACGGAGCCGGCAAGCCGACCGTCGAGGTGACGGTCGACCGCAAGGCGCTCTCCGACGTCTTTCGCGAAGGGGCCGGAGAGAACGCGATCTTCCTCCTGAAGCTCGAGGGGACCGATCAGAGCCGCCACGCGATGATCCGCGAGCACCAGAGGGATCCGCTGACCCGCAAGACGCAGCATATCGACTTCGTGCGGGTCATGATGGACACCAAGATCCGCGTCAAGGTCGGCATCGAGGTCGTGGGAACGGCCATCGGCGTCAAGAGCGAAGGCGGCATCCTGGATCTCGTGACGCGCGAGGTCGAGGTCGAGTGCCTGCCCACTGCCATTCCCGCTCACATTCCGGTCGACGTGTCGGAGCTGGCCATCGGCGACCTGATCCGCGTCGGCGAGCTCAAGCCGGTCGAGGGCGTCACCATCATGGAGGACGCCGACCGCGTTCTCGTGCACGTCACGCACCCGACGGCCGAGAAGGCCCCGGAGGTCGTGGCGGCGGAAGCGGCGACGGAGTTGACCGAGCCCGAGGTTCTGAAGAAGGGCAAGGTCCTGACAGAAGAGGAGCAGGCCGCCGAGGACAAGAAGGCGCAGGCGGAAGAGAAGGCGGAGAAGAAGGACAAGAAGGACAAGAAGGAGAAGTAGGGCCTGCGCGCCATCGTCGGTCTCGGGAACCCGGGCGACCGCTACGAGGACACGCGCCACAACGCCGGATTCCGCGTTGTGGAACAGTTCGCTTCGGAAGAGGGAATCCCGATTCGCTCGCGCGAATCGCAGGCGAGGGTCGGTCGCGGGTCGATGGGGGGAGACAGGCTTCTGCTGGTTCTGCCCCAAACGTTCATGAACGCCTCGGGTGAGGCGGTTTCAGCTCTTTGTCAGAAAAACGGGATCGATCCTTCGGGCCTCTGTGTCGTCTACGACGACATCGATCTCCCGGTCGGGTCCCTGCGCATGCGCGCGCGGGGTTCGGCGGGAGGCCAGAAGGGGATGGCCTCGATCATCTCTCACCTCGGAACGTCCGAGATTCCGCGCCTGCGTGTCGGCGTGCGCGGTCCTCGTTACGTGAAGGGGGAGCGAGACCTGGGCGATTACGTCCTCGAGCCGTTCGCAAAAGGCGAGCGGGACCTCTTCGAGGAAGAAATCGTCCGGGCGGTCGACGCACTTCGGCTCTGGCTCACCCAGGGGATCGACTCCGCAATGATGCGCGCAAATCAGAAACCTTCCTCTCCGGGTCCTGCCTCGGACCCGGATTGACATCCATGAGGAGGAAACGATGAGGCTGTATGACATCGTCGTGCTGGTCACCCCAGACCAGACCGACGAGGAAGCCCAGAAGACTTTGGGGGACTACCGGAAGATCCTGGCGGACGGCGGCGCCGAGTTCGTGAAGGACGAGGCGTGGGGCCGGCGCCGCATGGCGTTCCCGATCCTGCGAAAGAAGGACGCCTTCTACCACCACTTCCAGGTCAAGGCGGAGCCGGACCTCGTGGCGGAAACGGAACGCCGCCTCCGGCTCTCGGACCAGATCCTGCGCCACCTGGCGGTGCGGGCTGACGAGGAGCTGAAGCGAGCCGCCAAGATGGCCCGCCGCATCGCGGCAAAGAATCTGCGCAGGCCCCCGCGGCCGCCCGCGGCCCCGCCTGCCGGCGCCGAGGCCCTTCCCACCGAGAGGAGCGAAGCATGACCGCGATGCCGTCCCGCATGGGCGGAGGCCGCAGCTCGGCGCGCGACCGCGATGGCAAGACAGCCCCGAAGAAGAAGTTCTTCGTCCGCCGGCGCAAGGTCTGCAAATTCTGCGCGGAAAAGCTGGAGTACGTGGACTGGAAAGACGTGAAGCTGCTCCAGTCCTTCATCCCGGAGCGCGGCAAGATTCTGCCCCGGCGCATCTCGGGCACCTGTGCGTTGCACCAGCGCAAGCTCCAGACGGCGATCAAGCGGGCCCGCTTCGTCGCCCTGTTGCCGTACGCCACGGACTGACCGGGCGGTCCGGTTGAGCGATCCCGCCGAGAGAGGGCCCGGAACAGCGGTTCCTGGAACGCCGAGCGACCGCCTGGAGCGCTTCGCCGTCCCCGTGGCGGCGGTGTCGTCGGCCCTGGTGGCCATGCTCTTCCTGATGCTCGGCGCGCTGGGAACGCTCGGCCTTCCGTTCATCGGCGTGCCGGCTGTGCGCGTGGCCCACAAGAACAGTCTCGGCGCGGCTTTGGCCGCCACGGGGCTGGCGGCGCTGCTCCTCGTCGCTGTCTCGCTGCTGGACGGCGGCTCCCGGGCCGCGGCCTCGCCGCTCGTGCTCATGGGCCTGGTGGCGGGCTTGCCGGCCTTCTTTTCCGGCCTCGTGCGTGGGGGAGCAGATCCGTCGCGCGAGTATTTCGCTCTCGCCATCTCGGGTTGCGTCCTGGTGGGCGGGATCCTCATGCTGCCGCCGGCCCTCGGCGCCCGATCGATGGACGAGGAAGTTGCCGCCGCTTTCGACGCGATGATCCCGGGAGCGATGGCCTCCTATTCGAAGGCCAACGTGGATTCGGAGATGGTCTCGCGGGTCCGAGCCACCCTCGAAGCGGCTCGCGATTTTTCCCGCCGCTACTGGCTTGGCCTGGCCGGGGCTTTCTGGATCATGGGATCGGCCGTAACATTCTTCACGGGAGCCCGGAGCGCCCGGCCCGCCGCCTCGGCCGAGCGGACGCGATTCGAGACGTTCTCGCTGCCGGCTCTCCTGGCCCCTGTCTTTGTCGTCGCAGGAGCGGTCTTTGCGCTGACGACGGGGGCGGCGCGGCAGGCGGCGGGAGACGTCCTGATCCCGCTGACGGCCTTGTATTTCGTGGCAGGCATGTCTATTATCTGCCACTTCGCCCGGAAGTGGTTCCGGCTGAAGGTCCTGCGCGTCGGCCTGTATGCCCTGGTGGTGTACTTCCCGATGAACGTCGGGGTGGCGCTCCTGGGGTTGTTCGACTGGTACGCGCACTTTCGCCGGCGAGGCGAAAAAGAGTGAAGAGGTTCCGCCGAGGCGAGGAAGCATGAGAAGGAAGAAGAAATGAAGATCATCCTGGCCGACGACGTGCACGGGCTCGGGCACCGCGGGGACACCGTGACCGTCAAGCGCGGGTACGCCCGCAACTTCCTGTTTCCCCAGGGATTCGCCTACGAGGCGACCAGCGCGAACCTGCGCCGGCTGTCCGAGGAGAAGAAAAAGTACGACGAGAGGATCCTGGGCGAAAAGGTCGTGGCCGAAGAGGTCGCCAAGAAGGTCAACGGCATGACGATCTCGATCACCAAGAAGGCGGGCGAAGGCGATCAGCTCTATGGCTCCGTCACGGCCTCGGAGATCGCCGATGCTCTGGCCGCCAGGGGGATCACGCTCGACCGCCGGCGGGTGGAGCTCGAAGAGCCCATCAAGCGCCTCGGGTCCCACAAGGTCCACGTTCGTCTGCACCGCGACGTCGCCGCCGAGCTCACTGTAGAAGTGCAGCCGATCGCTCCAGCGATATCCTGACAATCGCCACGCTCGAAGCTCTCGTCTAGAAAGTTTGTGGCCGCCTGCTCGCGCAGCGAGCGCCGCGGCCCTGTCGTCATCACGCAGTAACGCGGAAGACGAACGCGAACAGGATCGCCTCGGCCGCGTAGCTGGCCAGGCAGGCGACGGCGGCTCCGGGCGCTCCATGGCCCGGAATCCAGGCTAAACAGAAGACGATGTTCGTAAACAGCCCGGCGAGCTGGCACCGGACGGCTGTCGAAGCGAGGCCTTGCGACAGGAAGAACGAAGCGAAGGGCCTCGCCATGCCCCAGGCGACCGCCGCCGCGAGCACCCAGGGCAGGAGGGCCATCGATCCCGGGTACTTTTGCTCGAAGAAGAGCGAGAGCAGCAGACGGCCCGCCAGATACACGGCGACAAGGCCGCCGAGTCCCGCCAGGACGTATACAGGCAGCGCCCGCTGGACTTCCAGGCGCGCGGCCGCGCGGTCCTGCCGGGAAGTGACGACGAAGAGGGCCGCTTCGAGAGAGTCCGTGACGACCCAGAACGCCTCGGCGAAGCCGCATGCCAGGGCGTACGGTCCGATCTCGCTCGTGCGTCCGAAGGCGGACAGCAGAAAGACGTCGGAGCGGCGGTGCAGGGAGAGCGCGGCGTCCGAGAGCGCGGTCGGCCCGGCATAGCGGACGGCTTCGGGCGCAAAGGCGCGCGCCCCTCTCCAGTCGGGCCGCGCCCGGGCGAGCCAGGCGACGACGACGGCGACCAGTGCGTTGACGGCAAGCCGGCCCCCGAGAATCCAGACGAGGCGATTCGGCGCGGCGAGACTCGATACCAGCACGATGGCCGAGCCGGCGCCGCGAATCCCGAGGGTCGCCGCGTAGAGGCGGTGCCGTCCGTCCGCCACCAGGGCAGACGACAGGGAGTCGGAGACCAGGGAAAACGGCAGGGGAGCGAGGCCGAGGAGCAGCAGGGTTGCAGGGACCTCGGAGAAGAAGACGCGCCTCAAGGGCGCAACGCCGACCGTCAGGCCGATGACGGCCGCCGAAGCGCCCGCAGCCAGCGCGTACAACCAGCCGAAGAGGGGCCCCCGGACGCCTCTCGCGTGGAAGTAGAGGCCGACCCGCGGCCCTCCGAGCGCGACGGCCCACTGGCTGGTGGCCAGCGCGGCGGTGAGCAGCGCGTAGATCGCATAGTCGGACGGAGCGAGGACTCGCGCCGTGGCGACGAAGAGGACGAAACGTACGGCGGCGTCGGCTCCGCGCGCGAGGACGAGGGATCGTCCCTGGCGAAGCCAGAGCATCAGCGGGGTGTGGCGGGAGTGGGCGAGGGGGGGCGTCGGCGCGGCTGGCACATCCGAGATCTCGTCGATCGACTCGCCTTTCTTGGGCAGGTAGAAGGACTTCTGGAGCGACCACGGCAGGCGAGTGACCTCCTCCCAGTGCTGGCTCCATTCCTCGGTCGGCTGGGAGCCGCTGACGAAGGCCTCGAGGATGGGGCGGGGCGAGGAGGGCGTCGCCTTCAGGCCGGTCTCGTAGTCGACAGCCGTGAAGATGACGTTTGGAGGGGCCTCGAAATCCGCCTTCGGGTCGATGCGGCCCGCCGCCTTCATTTTCGACAGGATTCGAATCCAGATCGGCAGAGCGACCCTCGTGCCCGTCATGTCGTGCCCGAGCGTCGTCTTCAGGTCATTGCCGACCCAGACCCCGATCGTGTAGCGGGGCGTCATGCCGATGAACCAGGCGTCGGTGTAGTCGTTCGTCGTCCCGGTCTTGCCAGCGATGTTCAGACCGAGGCTCGCGGCAGAGGCGGCGGTGCCCCGCTGCGTGACGCCCTTCAACATCTGCAGGAGCTGGAAGGATGCCTGGGGACTGGCCACCTCTCGCGCATCCGGTTTCATCTGCTCCAGCACGTCGCCATTGGCGTCGGTGATCCTGTCGAAGTGAAAGGGCGCATAGAGGAGCCCCTGATCGGCGAAGACGGAGTAAGCGGCCGTCATCTCGGCGAGCGTGACCTCGAAGGCTCCGAGAGGCAGGGAGGGGTAAGCCCCGAGCTTCTGCCGGATACCCACCCGGTGCGCGGCGTCGATGATGTTGTTCAAGCCCACCATCTGGCTGAGCCGGATGGTCGGGACGTTCAGCGAGCCCTCGAGGGCTCGCCGGAGCGTCACGATGCCGCGGAACTTCTCGTCGTAGTTCCTGGGGGTGTAGGGCGGCTCCCGCGGGTCGATGACAATCGAGATCGGGCCGTCAAAAACCGTGTCCGAAGGGGTGTACCCGGCTTCGAGAGCGGCCAGATAGGTGAACGGCTTGAATGTCGAGCCCGCCTGGCGCAGCGCCTGCGTGACCCGGTTGAACTTCGTCTGTCCCCAGTCGTAGCCGCCCACCATCGCGCGGATCGCGCCGGTCGCGTTCTCGAGCACGAGCACCGCGCCCTGCTCCTTGGGCTCGCGCTCGAGGGTGAGAGCGCCTCCGTCCTTGTGTTTCTCGAAGGTGACGGTGACGAGGTCGCCGACCTTCAGCAGCCGCGCCGCACTCGGCGTGTGGGTCCACGCCCATCCCCCGGGCTTGAGGGGAAACGTCTTGCCCGCGACCTTGATTTCCGCGGAGCCGGCTGTCACGGCGAGAACGACCCCCCGGCGAGCCTCTCCCTCGGCAAACGTCGCCCCTGCCCAGGAAGGATCCACGTAGCCGTTGAGGTCCGCATAGCCCTCGGCGAGCAGGTTGCGCTGGCGCTCGAAGCCCTGGCGCCGGGCGAGCTGCCGAAGGCCCCAGCCCAGCCCCTCCTCGGAGAAAGCCTGCAGCTCGGGGTCGAGGGTCGAATCCACCTTCAGGCCGCGCCGGTAGAGGTCCTTTTCGCCGTAGGTCTTCTCGAGGTACTGGCGGATCTCCTCGCAGAAGAACGGCGCCGTGACCGTCTCCTTCAGGGCCGGCTGCGTCGGAAGGGGTTCGGCTTCGGCCGTCGCGCGCGCGGCCTCGGTGATGTACCCGGACTCGACCATCCGGCGCAGGGCGGTCGATCGCCGCCGGCGGGCGAGCTCCGGGTTCCTGAAGGGGGACTGGTCGGCCGGGCGCTGGACGATCCCGGCCAGGAGGGCCGCCTCGGCCAGCGACAGGTTCTTGACGCCTTTGCCGAAGTAATAGCGGGAGGCCGCCTCGATGCCGTAGTTGCCGTGGCCCCAGGGAATGATGTTGGCATAGAGGGTGAGGATCTGGTCCTTGGAGTAGCGCCGCTCGATCTCGAAAGCCACGAAGGCCTCGTTGATTTTGCGGGTCATCGTCTTGGACGGCGACAGAAAGACCGCGCGCGCGAGCTGTTGCGTGAGCGTCGAGGCGCCCTGTGCGTAGCGCTGGTTCTTCAGGTTGACGATAAAAGCGGAGAGCGTTCGCGTCAGGTCGAGGCCGCCGTGCCTGTAGAAGTTCTTGTCCTCGGTGGCGACGAGGGCGTTGCGGACGACGGGCGGAATATCGGAGCCTGGAACCAGGATGCGGCGCTCGACCGAGTAGCGGGCAATCGTCGACCCGTCCGCCGCGCGGATCTCCGTGATGATGTCCGGACGATAGTTGGCCAGCTCGGAAACGCGCGGGACCCGGATGAAATCCGTCGCCACGGAGCCGGCCGCGGCCCCGAGCGCCCCGGCTACGATGAGAGGGACGAGCAGCAGGACGGCGCGGCGCACGCTCCATGATAACCGCCATTGCTCGGGCGAGGCTCCGACGGTATGCTCCCCGCATGTCGTCCGCATCGCCGATGACTCCCATCCCCCTGGTTCAGGACGCCCCTCCCGAAAAAGGGGGGTGCGTGAAGACCGGTCTCATCGGCTGCGGCATCATCGCTCTCCTCTGCGTTCTCATCGGGGTCGGCGGTGTTCTGTATGTCAAGAAGAACCCCGGCGCCCTCCTCGACTGGGCGGTCACAGGCATCGAAAAGAACTACGGGCCCGACGTGACGGAGGAGGACAAGAAGGAGCTGCGCACCGCGGTCGCCGACCTCAAGGAGGCAATGCGTAATGGCACGGTGCGCAGTAATCGCTCCGTGAGCTTCCAGCGATTCTCGCCGAAGAGCGGCTCGGGCAAGCTGACGCACGAGGACGTGCAGGACATCATCCGTGCATTCCGCGAGTCCATCGGCCCTGCCCCCGGAGGAGCAGCGCCGGCACCCACCCTGGCTCCCATCGCGGTCCCGACGCCGTCCCCGTGAGCCCCTCCTCCGCCAAGTCGCCGGCGCGCAAGAAAAGCGTTGGCGGCGGTGCGGCCACGGAGGGCAAGCCTCCCTCCGCCGGGACAGCCACGGAGAAACCGAGCTCGTACCTCGAGGCACAGGCTCGCTCGGGCGGGACGTTCCGTGTGGTGTCGGACTTCACGCCCCAGGGCGACCAGGCCCAGGCGATCCAGAAGCTCGTGGAAGGCATCCGGGCGGGCCGCCCGCACCAGACGCTTCTCGGCGTGACAGGCTCGGGCAAGACTTTTACGATGGCCAAGGTGATCGAGGCGATCAACCGTCCGACGCTGGTCCTTTCGCACAACAAGACGCTCGGCGCCCAGCTCTACCAGGAGTTTCGCGGATTCTTTCCGGACAGTGCCGTGGAGTACTTCGTCTCCTACTACGATTACTACCAGCCCGAGGCCTACATTCCCCAGTCCGACACGTACATCGAGAAGGAGACTTCCCGCAACGAGGAGCTCGACAAGCTGCGGCTGTCCGCTTCCAAGGCGCTCTTCGAGCGCCGGGACGTCGTCGTGGTGGCATCGGTCTCGTGCATCTACGGCCTCGGCGCGCCGGACGCCTATTACGACATGCTCGCCTATCTCGAGGTGGGAGACCGCGCCGGGATGCCGGCTCTGCTCGCTCGCCTGGTCGCGATGCAGTACGAGCGCACGAGCCTGGACCTTTCGCGCGGCATGTTCCGCGTGCGGGGCGACGTCGTCGAGATCCTTCCGGCCTACGAGGACGTGGCGGTGCGCGTGGAGTTCTTCGGCGACGAGATCGAGAAGATCACACGCACGGATCCCTTGCGCGGTACGGCTCTCCAGCGGCTGGAGCGCATCGCCCTGTTTCCGCGGACGTTCTACGCGACGCCCCGCGAAACCCTCGAGCGCGCGATCGGCACGATCCGGCTGGAGCTCGATGAGCGCCTCGCCGATCTTTCGGCGGCCGGCAAGCTCCTGGAGGCCCAGCGCCTCCACCAGCGGACGATGTTCGACCTCGAGATGATCAAGGAGCTGGGCTACTGCCACGGGATCGAGAACTACTCCCGGCACCTGTCCGGCCGCCAGCCCGGCGAGGCGCCCCCGACTCTCATCGACTACTTCCCGAAAGACTTCCTGCTCGTCGTCGACGAGTCGCACGTGACCCTGCCGCAGGTGCGCGGCATGTACCACGGGGACAGGTCGCGCAAGCAGGTCCTGGTCGAGTACGGTTTCCGCCTCCCGTCCGCCCTCGACAACCGGCCGCTGACTTACGAGGAGTTCGAGGCGCGCATCCGCCAGGTCGTCTATGTCAGCGCCACGCCCGGGCCCGAGGAGCTCCAGAAAGTCGGCGGAGAGATCGTCGAACAGGTCATCCGGCCGACGGGTCTCCTCGACCCGCAGATAGAGATCCGGCCGGTGAAAGGGCAAGTCGACGACCTGCTCGGGGTCGTGCGGGAGGCGACGGCTGAGGGCTCGCGCGTCCTGGTCACGACGCTGACCAAGAGGATGGCCGAGGAGTTGACGAACTACTTCTCGGAAGTCGGTGTGCGCTGCCGGTACCTCCACTCGGACATCGAGACGCTGGAGCGGGTGAATATCCTGGCGGACTTTCGCCGGGGAGTCTTCGATTGCCTGATCGGCATCAACCTGCTCCGCGAAGGTCTGGACCTGCCGGAGGTCGGCATCGTCGCGATTCTGGACGCCGACAAGGAGGGCTTTCTACGCAGCGCGACCTCGCTCATCCAGACGTCGGGCCGCGCGGCCCGGAACCTCAAGGGGCGTGTCCTCTTCTACGCCGACGCCGTGACGGACTCGATGCGCCGGGCGATTGACGAGACGTCGCGGCGGCGTTCCATCCAGGAGCTCTACAACCGCGAGCATGGCATCGAGCCGGCGTCCATCATCAAGCAGGTCGGCTCGCCGCTCGTCCGGATGGGCAACCTCGACTTCTACGACCCCGCCCTGGGAATCGAGCGGCCCGATCTTCCCGATGCCGAATCGTTGGCCCGACAGATCGCAAAACTCGAAAAGACCATGAAGATTGCCGCGAAAGATCTCGACTTTGAACAAGCGGCCCGACTGCGAGACGAGATCCGCTCTCTGAGAGAGCTTCAGATCTTTCGGTGAGACAGGGCCAGGGGGTCCAAAGTCCAAAGTCCAATGTCCAAAGTCGGGAACGGAGCCTGGCTCCTTTGGACTTTCAACTTTGGACTTTGGACGCCCGCTCCCGTCGTCGTCGTCAGACCCAGTGGCAGGCCTTCGCGAAGCCCGCGAGGATGAGCAGGAAGGCGATGAGGGCCGCGGCCCACACGGCGGTTCGCGACCGGGCGGGCAGCGGCTGGCGCGCGTAGAACCCGGTCTGCCAGTGCTCGATCTCCCGGCCGCAATTCGGGCAGGTGACGTCGGTCTGAGCGACTTTCGTATAGCAGTAGGGACACTCTTTCATGTTCGGCAGGCGCCGGCCGGATCATACTTGAGTCGCGAGTTACACTGATTGCGTGCCGGCGGCTCCTCACCCTCCCGAAAACCTCCCCGACGGGCCCGGCGTTTACCTCTTCAAGGGCCCAAAGGGAAGGATTCTGTACGTCGGAAAGGCGCTCAGCCTCAAGAAGAGGGTTGCCTCGTACTTCTCGAAGGGGGCCGAGAGCGCGAAAACGGCAGCGCTCGTCGCCGCCCACCGGGACATCGAGACCATCGTCACGAACACGGAGCTCGAGGCTCTGCTTCTCGAGAACGCGCTCATCAAGAAGCACCGGCCCCGCTACAACATCTGCCTGCGCGACGACAAGACGTACCCGTACATCAAGATCACGACCGGCGAACAGTGGCCGCGCGCTCTCGTGACGAGAAGGGTGGAGGAGGACGGCCACTCCTACTTCGGGCCCTTCTGGGGCGGCCTCGCGCGGCGGATCATGCGGATGATCACCCGCGCGTTTCAAATCCGCACCTGTACGATCGAGATCGACGGCCGCCTGCCCCGGCCATGCCTGTATTACGACTTGCACGCCTGTCTCGGTCCGTGCGTAGCGGGGTTGACCACGAAGGAGGCCTACGACGAAGCCGTGCGGGACGTCATCCTGTTTCTGCAGGGCCGCAACCGGGAGCTCCTGCCGCGCCTCGAGGCGAAAATGCTGGCGGCGTCGGAGGAGCAGAGCTTCGAGATGGCGGGAGCGTACCGTGACGCGATCCGCACGGTGGAGGACGTGTCCGAGAAGCAGGTCGTCCAATCGGTCAAGGGCGAGAGCGCGGACGTCTTCGGATTCTTCGAGTCGGGCGGCGACGTTTCGGTCGCTATCCTCGTCGTGCGCGGCGGAGTCGTCCAGGACCGCCGGGAGTTCTTCTTCGAGAAGTCGCTGGTGACGGACCCGGCGGCGTTCCTCGAGGCGTTTCTGCCTCAGTTCTACGACGCCAACCCGTTCCTGCCTTCCGAGATCCACCTGCCGGTCGCAATCGCCTCCCCGGAACTCCTCGAAGCCTTTCTCCGGGAGAAGCGGAGCCAGAGGGTCGCGGTGCGGGTGCCCCGGCGCGGACCCGCGCGGGATCGCATCGCGCTGGCCGAGGACAACGCCCGCGAGCGCCACCGCGTCCGTTTCCGGCGGCCGGGCGGGGACGACGCCCTGGCCGTCGAGAGGCTTTCGGGAGCCCTCGGCCTGGCCGTGCCCCCGCGCCGGATCGAGGCTTTCGACATCTCGCACCTGCAGGGCACCGACAGCGTCGCCTCGCTCGTGGTGTTCGCGGACGGCAAGCCCAAGAAGGAGGAGTACCGGCTGTTCGGCATCGCCGCGCAGCAGCTCCTCGAGCCGGACGACTTTCGCAGCATGGCCGAGGCGGTGGAGCGCCGGTACCGGCGGCTGCGCGATGAAGGAGGAGCGATGCCCGATCTCGTCCTCGTGGATGGCGGCCGCGGACAGCTCCAGGCCGCCCTGACGGCCCTCGACCGGGTCGGCGTCGACCTTCCGGTCGTGGGTCTGGCCAAGCGCGAAGAGGAGCTGTGGACGGTCGGCCGCCCGGACCCCATCCGGTTGGCCCGAAAGGACCCGGCGCTGAAGCTCGTGCAGCGCGTCCGCGACGAAGCGCACCGGTTCGCGATCACGAACCACCGGGGCCGCCGCGCCCGCCGCATGCGGGAAACCAGCCTGACGGACATCCCGGGGATCGGGCCCACCCGGGCGCGCCGCCTGCTGCGTGAGTTTGGATCCCTGGCTGGCCTGGCCGCGGCCAACCCGGACCGGATCGCGGAGGTCGTCGGGCCTTCCTCGGCGCGGGCGGTGCGCAGCTACCTCGACGGCGCAGCGAGGCCGGCATGAAGAAGCGGTTTGAACGCAGCGGGGAAGTCCGCGACGTCGACTTGCTCGCGGCCCTGGTGGCCCTCTGGCGCGAGAAGGCGAGCATCACGCTGGACTTCACGCGCGCCGGCGTGACGGGCGGTTTCGACATCGCCGACGGAGAGGTCGTCGCCACGTTCTCGGCGGACCCCCGTTTCGAGAATGCGGCGATCCTGGTGCGCGCTGGAAAACTCGAGCCGGCGGCGCTGGAGCGCCTGGCAGCTCCGGAAGGCTCGGACCGCGCGATGGCCGCGATGCAGGCGGGCGTGCTGACCCGCCGCGAATGGAAGTGGGGCGAAAAGATCCGGGCGATCGAAGTGCTCTCGGATCTCCTGACGTGGAGCGACGGCCGATACCTCGCCGAGCCCGACAC
This sequence comes from uncultured Acidobacteriota bacterium, assembly GCA_963739435.1. Taxonomy (GTDB): domain Bacteria; phylum Acidobacteriota; class Thermoanaerobaculia; order UBA5066; family Gp7-AA6; genus CAVUAN01. The sequence goes on along the minus strand of CAVUAN010000015.1, from coordinate 100,638 downwards.
GCGGTCGGTCTCGGGTGAGTTCCGGCTCCCGATCCCGCGCCTCGTGCTCGAGCTGTTTCTGCGCTCGCGAGACCGGGCTCTCGTGGACCACCAGCTCGGCAGCCCCGATGCGCCGCTGGCGCGCTCCGAGGACTTCGAACAGGAGTTCTCGACCTTCGGCCTGACGGCCGATGCGGAGTCCGTTGTCCATCTCATCGACGGCACGGCCTCGGCCCGGCAGATAACCGCGAAGGCTCCGGCCGACGCCTTCGCGGTGGAGAAGCTCCTGGCGGCGCTGGTCACTCTCCAGCTCCTGCGGCCGGAGGCGGGAGCGGATCAATCGGATTCTTCCGCCGGTGCCGGCGCGATTCTGTCGGCGGGGCCGGCCGAGCGGCCCATTCCTGCGGAGGCTCCCGGTGAAGACCCGCTGGACGCGGAAATCGAAGCCACCGCGGCCGAGCCCTCCGAGGCCTTTGCGCCCCTGCCTGACTTTCCCATGCCGCAGGCTGAGACCGAGCTCGTGCCCGAGACCGACAGGGACTTGCGCTCGTTCGGGGCGGCCGAAGCCTTCGAGGCACACACGCTCGACTCGGACGCCGTGGCGGCCGACCTGCAGGCCGCTTCCGGCTCGAACTGGGACACGCTGGCGCCCGGGCCGCCGGATCCCATCCTCGAGCGGATCGAGGAGCCGGTCCCCGGCCGGCCCGGCAAGAGCCAGGGACCCATTCTCCTCGGCGTGCTGGCTTTCCTGGCTGTCGCGGCAACGGCCGTCCTGTACCTGAGGAGCCGGCCCTCCGGAAGCTCGACGTCTGTCCTTCCAGAGCGGACGGTCGCAGCCTCCGTTCCGACGGCGCCGGCCGAGGCTCCCAGGCCCACGGAGATGGCTCCTGCCGTGGTTGTTCCGCCCAATCCGACCCCCGCCAGAACAGCGGCCGCGGTGCTTGCCCCGACAAAAGCTCCGGCGGCACCGGGGAAGGCGGCCGCGGCTCCAACGACGCGACCGCTGCCGACGGCGCGGCCCGCGGCAGCCGCTGCCGCGCCGGCCGGGCCGGGGCGCAAGGTGTGGCTCGACCGGGCGGAGGCGGGACGCCGGCGTCTCGCTTCCGAGCCGGGCACCCGCTACGCCGTGCAACTCCTGCTTGCCTGCGAGATTGCGACACTCGAGGACGCGTGGAAGCACGACCACCCGACAGGCTCCCTGTGGCTGCAGACGACCGAACATCGGGGCCGGACATGCTTCCGCGTGCTCTGGGGCCGATTTGCGACCGCCGAGGAGGCGCGAAAGGCTAAAGACGGCGTCCCACTGCATTTTGTGACGCTCTCCAACCACCCCGCGGTCGTCGGGGTCCGGTAGTTTCTGTTACCCTTGATGGGAATAGACCATTCCGACTGATATGCAGACGACGAACACCGGATTCCGGGGCTCGCTCGCCGAGACCCCGCTGCCACAGGTCCTCCGACGGATCTTTCTCGAACAATTGAAAGGGACGTTGTCGCTCGTCCGGGGCGACGAGACGCGCCACCTCTTCTTCGAGAAGGGCGAGCTGCGGACCGCGACCTCTTCGCGCGAGGGGCAGCGCATCGGCGCCTTCTTGAAGAGGCGCGGCTGGATCACGGACGAGGAGCTGGCCTGGGCGCTCGAGACAGTTGCCAAGCAGGGACGCGCGCGCCTCGGCAAAATACTCGTGGAGAAGGGGCTCGTTTCGCGGGCCGTGCTGGACACGGAGATTCGCCGGCTGGTCGAGGAGATCGTCTTTTCGACCTTCGAGTGGGACGCCGGGGACTACCGCTTCCAACCCTCGACGGGCGTGCTCGATCCCGACGTGGCCCTCACGCTTTCGACGGCGGCGATCATCGTCGAGGGCATCCGCCGGCTGCCCGAGAATGAAGTCTTCCGCGAGCGGCTGGGTGACGGGCGTCACGTTCCCATGCTGGCGGCGGATCCCATGTCCCGATACCAGTACCTGCCGCTGGCGCCGCAGGAAGCGTACCTGCTCTCGCGCATCGACGGCGTTTTCGACGTCGAGTCGCTACTGAAGATCGGGGGCACCTCCCGCGGGGCCACGGCCAAGACCCTCTATTCGCTGCTGTCCTGCGGCATCGTGGAATGGAAGAAGGAGGGCATCGCGGCGCCCCGCGAGGCGGGAGGGGGCTTTGCGGGCTTGAACGTCGAAGTTCAGGCGGGCCCCACCATGCGCACGCCCGCGCACTCCGAGCTCATCAAGAACACCTACCGGCGCATCGACTGGCTCACGCACTACGAGCTCCTGGGCATTCCGCCTGACTCTTCGCAGGAGGACATCGGCCGCGCGTACTTCGAGCGCAGCCGACTCTTTCACCCCGACCTGCGCCACCGCGAAGACCTGGCCACCTTCGAGAAAGAACTCAACGCCGTCTTCGAGCATCTGAAGATCGCCTATGGCGTCCTCTCCGACCCGGCGAAGCGCCAGGAATATGACCAGAGCGTGGTGGAAGCGCCGACGCCGATGGCGGTCGCGGAGACCTCGTCGGACCCGAGAGCCCGGCAGCAACTGGCGGCGGAGAGTTTCAAGCGGGCCAAGAGGCTCATCGAGGAGAAGGACTTCCATCCCGCCGTCGAAATGCTGCGTGAAGCCATCCGCTTCGTGCCGGACAACCCGGAGTACCGCTTCACTCTGGCCCAGGTGGAGCTGAAGAACGCCAAGTGGGTCGACCGGGGGCTCGAGAATTTGATGGAAGCGGCGCGCCTGGCCCCCCGCCGGCAGGACTACCTGCGCGAGGCAGCCCGCCACATGTGCATTCACGGACGGTTCGCCGACGCCGAGCCGTTTGCACAGCGTCTGGTCGCTCTCGATCCCACACCGGAGAACCACGAGATCCTGGAGTCGATCCTGAAGGGGCTGTCGGAGAAGCCCGCGGCACCGGCGCCTCCCGCGGCCCGGGTCGGTGCCGCCCGGCACTCCGAAAGCACGGCGACGGCGCCCGCGGAGAAGGGCCTGGCATCCGTCGAGCCCGAGGCTGTCCCGGTGGAGGGAGAGGACAGCCGGCCCACGCTCTTCTCGCGCCTCTTCCGGCCCAGGACTTGACCTCTCTCCTCACCGGTCTCGGCCTGGCTGCCGCGTCGGGACTGAACGGCTGGGCGGTCCTGCTCCTCTACAACGGCCTCTACCGGCTCTCGCCCCAGGAGTTCCCGGGCCCGCTCGCGGCCTTCCTGGCCAACCCGTTCATGTTCGAGCTGGCGCTGGTGATGTTTCTGCTGGAGTTCGTGGCCGACAAGATTCCCTTTGTGGATCGCTTCTGGGACGTCGCCCACACGCTGCTGCGCCCCGTCATCGGAGGCGCGCTGGCAATGGCCTTTGTCGGAGAGTGGCCGCTCGCCAGCCGGCTCGGCGTGGGGCTTGCCGGCGTTGCCGCGACACTCGCGGCCCACCTGGCCAAGTCGACGTCGCGCCTCACCTCCACGGCCGCCCTTCAGTTCGGCTCCCAGTTTGCGATGTCGATCGCCGAGGACCTGCTCGCCGTCATGCTCGCGGCGGTGATGTTTTTCGAGCCCCGCATCACCCTGGTCTTTCTTGGCGCGCTCGTGATCTCGCTCGTGACCCACTGGCCGCGCGTGCGCCGGGGGATAACGATCCTCTTTTTCCGGCTCCAGCATCCGCGCAGCAAGCCAAAGCCCGAGGTGTCGGGGTAAAGGAGTCCGGAGAAGGCATGCCGTATCTCCTGGACGGCAACAATCTCGTCGGGTCGGCCCGCCGCACGTCCCGCCCCTCGGAGGAGGATTGCGAAGCGCTCATCAGGGAAGTCGCCGACCGACTGCGGCGGACGAAGGCTCGGGCGGTCCTCTTCTTCGATGGCCCGGGGCGCCGTGGGGGCTCCCTCGGGCCGTTGACCATCCGCTACTCGGAGAGGTCGAGCGCGGACGACTTGATTGTCCAAATGATCGCGGACGCGAGAGCGCCCCGCGAGTACACCGTCGTCACGGCCGACCAGGGGCTGGCGCGGCGCGTGCGGGACCGAGGCGGGAAGGCCGTACGCCCGGACGACTTCTGGAAGAGCTTCGGGAAGGAAGCCGGTTCGGAGGCCCGCGGCGGCGAGGCTCCGGTGGACGTCGAGGAATGGACGAAGTACCTCGGAGATGACCGAAACAGGGACCCGTAGAATTTGCTACCATCCACGTGGTCCGAGCGGACCACGTGATCGTCCCGAGAAATCGGGGAGGAAAGTCCGAACTCCATACGGGCGGCATGCCGGGTAATGCCCGGTCGCGGCGACGCGAAGGAAAGTGCCACAGAAAACAAACCGCCTTCCGCTCTTTCGGGAGCGGACGGCAAGGGTGAAACGGTGCGGTAAGAGCGCACCGCCCCGACGGCAACGCCGGGGGCACGGTAAACCCCATGCGGAGCAAGGCCAAATAGGGAGACAGAGGGCGCCCGTCCCGTTCCGCCTCAAGCGGGCTGTCTCCGGGTCGGCTGCTTGAGCCCGAGGGCGACTTCGGGCCCAGAGGAATGATCGCGGTCCCGCGAAAGCGGGGAACAGAATTCGGCTTACCGGTCCGCTCGGACTCTTACTCGTAGCCATGGCGCAACTCATCAGGCCCCCGGCACTGAAGCCGGGCGCGACGATCGGAGTGGCTGCGATTTCGGGGCCGGTGTACGGAGGCAAGCTCGACCTGGACCTGGGGATCGCGAGGCTGCGGGCCAGGGGCTATCGGGTCGTCGAGGCCTCGAACCTGCGCAAGCGCGGCTCGCTCTTCGCTGGAACGGACGAAGAGAGGGCCAAGGGGTACCTCGAGCTCGTCCGGAGTCCGGACGTCGATGCGATCTTCTTTGCGAGGGGTGGCTACGGGGCTGTCCGGGTGCTGTCGCGGCTCGATGCCGCGGAGGTTCGGGCGAGACCCAAGATCCACCTCGGCGGCTCAGACCTGACGGCGCTCTTTTCCTGGCTCCACCGACAAGCGGGTCTCGTGGCTTTTTACGGACCGATGGTCGCTGTCGAGATGCCTTCCGAGGATGGCCTCGACTGGGAGGGCGTCCTGTCGGGATCGCTGCTGCCATCCCACCGGTTCGCGCCCGAAGACGTCCTGACCCCCGGCCTGGCGGAAGGCCCGATCGTGGGGGGATGCCTCTCGCTCCTGGCCTCCCTGGCCGGGACGCCCGAGGCCGTCGTCGGAGACGGGGCCATTCTCCTCTGGGAGGACGTCGGCGAGCCTGCCTACCGCCTCGATCGGATGATCACGCAGCTCGAACAGGCCGGCACATTCGATAAACTGAAGGGTATGGTCATCGGCTCCGTAGCCCCCTCGTCGACGGAAGGTCCCGACACGGTGCGCGGCTGGCTCGCGGATCGCTTTCGGGGAGCGCCCTTTCCGGTGGGGATCAATCTTCAGGTCGGCCATCTCCCGCACCCACGGACCTTGCCGCTCGGCCCTGCTGTTCGCCTGGCCCTCGACCTCGAGGGCGAACTGACCTGTCTCGAGCCGGCCGTGGAGCGGGCATGAAAGCCGTCTTCAAGTCCGGCTCTGCTGGCAAGAGTCCTTTTGAGCGCTATGTCGCTCAGCACCCCATGGGCGACATCATCTTTTCGGAGGGCGAGATCGGCAACGACATGTTCATTCTGCAGTCCGGAACAGTCGAGCTGATCAAGAAGATCGGCGGGGAGACGAAGGTCCTCGCAACACTCGAGAAGGGCGACTTCTTCGGCGAGATGAGCGTTCTCGAAGATCTGCCCCGCACGGCGACGGCCCGCGCCAAGACCGAGGTCGAGGTCGTGCACATCAACGGCGCGACCTTCGACACGATGTTGAAGAGCAACACCGAGATAGCCATCCGCATGATGCGCAAGCTGTCGCGCCGGCTGCGCGAGGTCACCGCGATGCTGGAGGAGGCGCTGGGCCGCCAGGTCCAGGAGGAAGAGCGCCCGGCCCCGGCCCAGCGTAAGGCCGCGCCGGGCCCCGTGTCGGCGCGCAGCGCCGTGCGCCTGCTGTCCAGCGACGGCAAGCAGGAGTTCTTCCTCAACCGCGAGGGCGACACCCTCGTCGGGCGCAGCGATCCCGTCACGGGCATCACGCCGGAAGTGGACCTCTCACCCCTCGACACGCAACGATCGACCTCGCGCCGCCACGCCAAGATCTACCAGATGGGCACGACCTTCTACGTCATGGAGGAGATCGGCGTGATGAACGGAACATTCGTCAACGAGAACCGGGTCGCCACAGGCACTCCCGTGCCGATCCAGGACGGAGACGTCCTGAAATTCGGTCTCGTCACCCTGCAGTTCAAGACGGGCGCCTGAACCCGAACGCCAGACTCTCGCTGAGGGACCCTGTCGGAGCCATTCCCGGCGTGGGATCCGCGCGCGGCGATCGGCTGGCCGAGGCCGGCGTGCGTTCGGTTGCCGACTTCCTGCTCGCCCTCCCGTTCCGCTACGAGGATCGTCGGGCCTTTACGACCGTGGCCGCGTTGCGCGCTGGCGTTGCCGCAACGCTCCTCGTTCGATTGGCGGGAGTGCGGTCCACACGGATGCGCCGCGGGGGGATGCGGATCGAGGCGGCAGCCGACGATGGGACAGGCGCCGTCCGGATCGTCTGGCACAATCGGTACCCGTCCTTTGCCCGAGCCGCCGCCGCCGGGAGACCGGTCGTGCTCTACGGCGCACCGGCCGTGACGCCGCGGGGAGAGCTCCGCGTCGAGAACCCGGAGACGGAGTTCTTCGAGGAGGGCGAAGAGACCGATCCTGTCCATTCCGGGCGCATCGTGGGTGTCTACCACCGCGTGGCGGGAATGGCGCCGAGGCCGTGGCGGACGCTCGTGCGCCGGGCTCTCGATCGTCTCGACACCTCCGGAGGAGGCCTCGCCGCGACCATTGCTTCCGGCGCGCTCTCCGCCGTTCTCGAGGAGGCGCACTTCCCCGGGAGCGTCGAGGCCGCCCTGGAGGCGCGGCGGGTCCTGGCGGATGAAGAGCTCTGCGTCCTGGCGGCTCGGATCGAGGACAAGCGGGCGCGTCTGCTCGAGCGCCGGGGCCTCGTCCTCGTGGCCGACGAGAGCCGCCGGGCCCTCGCCCGGCAGGCGATTCCCTTTCGCCTGACCGAAGCCCAGCGGCGCGCCTCGAGGGAGATCGCCGCCGACATGGGCTCGGGCCGCGCGATGGCGAGGCTGCTCCAGGGCGACGTCGGCAGCGGCAAGACCGTGGTGGCGGGACTGGCCCTGCTGTTTGCAGCCGTCAACGGCGTGCAAGGGGCGCTGATGGCGCCTACGGAAATCCTGGCCGAACAGCTCGCCGCGAGTCTCGCTGTCTGGATGGAGAAGGCGGGAGTGCGGATGGGCCTGCTCACGGGCCGGGTCCGGGGCCGCGCCCGGGCCGCTCTGCTTGCGGCAGTCGAACGGGGCGATGTGGACGTACTCGTGGGAACCCACGCCCTGATCGAGTCGCCCGTGCGGTTTCGCCGGCTCGCTCTCGTAGTGGTCGACGAGCAGCACCGCTTCGGCGTGGCCCACCGGGCAAAGCTCTTCGGAAAAGGCGAGACTCCCCACGTCCTCGTCATGACGGCTACTCCCATCCCGCGCTCTCTGGCCTGGGCGATCTACGGCGAGCTGGACGTCTCGGTGCTCGACGAGAAGCCGCCGGGGCGAGCTCCCGTCGTCACGCGCATCCGGGGCGAAGACGCCCGGCCCTCGATCGACCGGTTCGCGGCCGAGCGCGTCGCCGCGGGAGAGAGGGTCTACGTCGTCGTGCCGTCGATCGAGCGGGGCGCGCGGGAAGTCGCCGCGATCCAGGCGACAGCCTCCCGGATCTCCGCGGCAGCTCCGGGCGTCCGGGTCGGATCGGTCCACGGCCGGATGCCCGCCGAGGAGCGAGCCCGCGTCATGGCGGACTTCGCAGCCGGGCGAGTGGGAGTCCTCGTGGCCACGACGGTCGTGGAGGTCGGCGTCGACGTGCCCGAGGCCACGTTCATGGTGATCGAGAACGCCGAGGCCTTCGGGCTGGCGCAGCTCCACCAGCTTCGCGGGCGCGTGGGCCGAAGCTCGCGGCCCTCGTGGTGTGCCCTGGTCGTCGGCAAGGCGGCCACCGAGGAAGCGCGCTCCCGCCTGGCCGTTCTCGAAAGGACGGCGGATGGATTCGAGATCGCCGAGAAGGATCTCGAAGCGCGAGGCCCCGGCGACCTGCTCGGTGTGCGGCAGTCGGGGCTGCCGCAGCTTCGCGTTGCCGATCCCGTGAAGGACCTGGCGCGGCTCGGCCAGATGCGGCGTGAAGTTGTACGGCGCCGGGCGGCGGGGGAGCCGATCGTCAGCGACCTGTTTGGCTATCCGTGAAAGAATGCGACACCAAAGAGGGACAGACATTTGAAGATTCTCGTCACGGGCGGCACCGGGTTTGTCGGCACACACATGGTCAACGCGCTCCTGCGCCGGGGTCATGCGGTCGCCGTCCTGGCGCGCGATCCCGATGCCCCACGCAACCGATACAACCGGCCGGTCGAAACGGCGCCGGGAAACGTCCTCGACCCGGCCTCGCTCCTGGCGGCCTGCCAGGGACGCGAGGCGGTCGTGCACCTGGTGGGCATCATCAACGAGAAAGGCTTGCAGACGTTCGACCGCATGCACCGTGAGGCGACGGAGAACGTCCTGGCGGCCGCCCGGAGCGCCGGCTCCCGGCGTTTTCTGCATATGAGCGCTATGGGCTCGGCCGAGGAATCGCCGTCCGAGTACGGCAGGACCAAGGCGGCGGGCGAGAAGGCCGTTCGGGCGTCGGGGCTCGATTGGACCATCTTCCGGCCTTCGATCATCTTCGGCCCGGGAGACGGGTTCGTTTCGCTCCTCGCCACGATCGTGCGGTCAAACCCGGGATTCATCCCGGTCATCGGCCCCGGCACGACACAGTTCCTGCCGGTCTCGGTGTACGACGTCGCCCGGGTCTTTGGAGAGGCTCTCGAGAAGCCCGCGACAGCCGGGAAGAGCTTTGAAGTCGGGGGACCCGAGGCGTTTGCCTTGAACGACATCTACCGGGAAATCGCCGCCGCCGTCGGCAAACCCGGCAAACCGCTCCTGCACCTGCCGATCTGGTATGGGCGGATTCTGGCCGCTCTCTTCGAATGGGCCGCGCGCCGGGGCATCCTCCACGACCCGCCGCTGACGGGCGACCAGCTCGCCAGTCTCTCGCGCGACAGCGTCGCCGACGTGTCCGAGACCGAGCGCGTCTTCGGGGGCCCCTGGAAACCGTTCCGTGAGGGCATCCGGGAGTACCTGCCGGGAGGGCGGCACCACGACCCGCGCGCCGGCATCGGGAGCGAGGTCCACCTCGAGCACGTCGCCCTGCTCCGGGTGCGTTGAAGCCGAAGACTCCGGCCGAGCTGGGCTAACTCTTCCGGATTCGGATCGTCCCGGAGCTGGTCTTGACGACGACCTTCGGGCCGCCGCCGTTGACCGAGCCCGATGCCTGCTGGGAGCCGGGCCGCCGGGTGACCGAGATCTCGGGAAACTCGGAGCGGATCGCCGATCCCTCCTCCGCGGCATCCAGGACCTGCAGCTCGAAGTCGCCCTTGAAGTCCGCAGGCAGCGTGAGAATCACGTCGCCTCCCGCGTTCCTGATCACAATGGACGCCTGCTTGACCGCCAGGCCCAGGCGCACCTCTCCGCCGCCCGTGTCGATCTTCACGGAGCCGCCGGCCGACGGGACGATCACGTCTCCGCCCCCCGTGTGGGCCTCGAGCGAGCCCTTGACGCCATCGATGCGGATGTCGCCCCCGGAAGTCTCTGCCGTTGCCGACCCGCCCACGGTACCTGCCTTGACGTCGCCGGCCATCGTGAGAGCCCGGAGGTCGGCGCCGACCGGCCCGATCCGGATGTCGCCTCCGTACGTCTTCAGGTCCGCAGTGGAGCCAGCCGAGCCCACGTGGATCTCGCCGCCGTGCGTCAGGATGCGGACACTCCCGGAAACGTGCCCGATCCGGTAGCCCGACCCGGTCGTCGTGGAGAGAAAGTCGCCCGTGATGTCGCCCCTCTGGATGTCTTCGTCGTCCTCGCCGGGAGGGCGCGGAACGACCGGACGCACGACGGCGACCTGCCGCGGATGGGCAGGCGGCTGCGGCGGAATGACGACAAACTCCGGGGATGTCTGCACCATCCGCATGCGGGGATACGTGAAGGTCCGGCGGGGTGAGACGAGCGGCTTCGCGTCGGCCTCGCGCGTGCCGGCCGAGAGCACCTTGATCGAGCCGTTCAGCGTCGAGGCGTGGATCGAGGCGCCGCCCTGCCCGACGGAGCCCGAATACTCCCTTCCGGGCATCAGGGTGAAGATCTGAGCCTCGGATTCCTGGAGGCCCCGCCGCACGGCGATCTCGACCTCCTTCATCGACTCTTCGATTTCGAGCTGGACCTCGTGCATGTCCACCACGACATCCTCGCCGCCGGCCTCCTTGACGACGATGCGGCGACGCGGCGTCTCGCGGTCCTTGTCTTTCTCCTTGTCCTTTTCCTTGTCTTTATTCTTGTCTTTCTCGCGAGGCTCCTTCGCCGGCAGAGCCTCCATGTCCATCCGCGCGGGCAGCGCAAACGTGGATGCGATGCCGCCGCTCATGGTGGAAGCGGACAGATCGAACTTCGCGTCCTTCGGCAGGGTCAGCGTCACGGCGCCGTTGACCGTCCGGCAGTCGACGGAGGCGCCGGCCGGCAGCAGCGCGGCCGACCGCCTCGACGCGGCCGTTGACGGTCCGGGCCTTGAACGAGCGGCGTGTGCCGCTAACGCGGACGTCGCCGTTGACCGAGGAGACTTCGAGCTCGCCGTCGACGTCGGTGACACGCACCTCGCCATTGACGGTCTTCAGGACGGCTGTCACTCCCGCCGGGACCGTCACCTCGAACTTCACCGTGATCCGGGCGTCCGAGGGGCGAATCGACGTGTAACGGTGGCCGCGCCCGCTCCGGGACGAGGAATCGGGCCAGCGTGTTTCGAGGGTGTAGCCGTCCTCGTCCTGCGTCTGCTCGACAACCGTGCGGGAGAGCATCTCGTCGGCCCGTTTCTGCGTCGCGGCGTTGATCGAGATCGTGGCGACGGCGGAGAAGTTCTTACCGGCTGAGGCAACGATGTCGCCCGAGACGTTTTCGATCCGGACCGTGGCACGAGACCCGAGAGTGGCATTGAATCGGTCCGTGCGGCTGGCCGAGAAGGGCAGGCGATCCTCGCCGGAGGCCCCGGAGGCGACGAGCATGAGGACGGCGCCGAACGCGAGGAGAAGAGCCAGGCCGATCCGCTCGTATCGCTCGGCGGTCGAGAGGGAGTGTCTGCGAATGTCGAGTGTCTTGTTCATCATTCCGTAAGACGCGCCGTCGCCGGTGCGGTTTCGCTTCCTTTCGGGTTGGACATCAGAAGTTCTTCAGGGCCGACGCGGCCTTGGCCCGGACAAAGCCGTTCTCGGCCGGATCCTGGGCCTTCTCGCGCAGAGACTCGATGGTCGTCGCATCCGGCGCTTCCTTGGCGGATGCCGCGAGGGCCTCGATGGACGCCAGGCGGACGGCGGGGTTGCGGTCGTTGCGCAGCGCGTCGAGAAACGCGGCGCGGATCTCGGGCGTGGTCGTGAAGCCCGCGAGGGCGTCGGCGGCCTTCTTGCGGACTCCGGGGTTCGGGTCCTTCTTGAGCGTCGACGTCAAGGCGGCCACGATCTCGGGCGAGGCGGCGGCCCCGGAGCCCCCCTTGTAGTGCTCGGAGACGAGCTCGATCGCCCGCGACTTCTCCCCGGCCGTCTCGGCGTTGTGGGAGAGCATGTAGGCGAGCAGCTTCGACATCGCTGGATCGTCGGGCCGGCCGGTGATCGTCTGCCGGTTGGTCATGTCGAAGCCGACCTCGAGCTTTCCGTCGGCCGCGGCGCGGTAGGAGACGTTGTTGAGTCGGGGGTTGTCGCGGAGGATCATCTCGGGACTTGGGCTCTTCGCCTTCGAGGCTTCGGCGGTCGTGAGCGCGGCCGGCCCCCGGCGCGCGACGAAGAATCCTGCCGAGCCGGCGACGAGAAGCGCAGCCGCCTGCGCGGCCAGGCGCGGCCAGCGCGCCCTCGGCTTGAACTCGCGAATCCGGGCTCGGAGCATCTCGTCCTCGAGCAGCGCCAGCGTGCGGTCTCGGAAGTCGCCCGTGACCTGCGCGTCGGGGTCCTCCCCGAGAGCCTTCCAGGCCCGTTCGATGTTCGAGGCTTCGGCGCGGCAGGCGGCGCAGGAATCGAGGTGCCGTTCGAGGTCACCTGGAGAATTCGCCCCGGCGTCTCCCGCGAGACGGCCCACGACGCGCTCGGTCAGTTCGCTGCATTCCATGTGGCGGCTCCTTCGTTTCCCTCTGTGAAATGGGCCTTCAGGGTCTCGACGGCCCGGAAAATGCGAGTCTTGACGGCCCCGACGGAGATCCCGAGGGTCAGGGCGATCTCGGCGTAAGGCATGTCGTGGTAGCGGGCGAGGACCAGGGCCTCGCGTTGCTCCTCGGACAGGCGCGACAGGGCGAGGCGCACGGCGTCCCGCCGCTGGCGGTCGATCAGGCGCTTCTCGTTGCCCTCGCCCCGGGCGGCCGGTTCGGGCAGGCCATCCAGCGGGACGATCGTCGCGCGCCGGTCGCGGCGGCGGCGGTCTCGGCAAGCGTTGGCCGCGATGGCGAAAAGCCAGGATGCGACCTCGGCCCGGCCGTCGTACTGATGGGCTCGAGAGATGACCTTGACGAACACTTCCTGGGTGACCTCCTCCGCTGTGGCCCGGTCGGAAAGCAGCCGGTCGGTGAACCGGAGCAGGGACGGGGCGTATTTCTCGAACAGCTCTCCGGCCGCGGAGGTGTCTCCGCTCTTGATCCGGTCGAGAAGGCCGCGGTCGTCGATCAACCCGCCGGCCATTGTCCCTTTCTTCCGATCGGCACGACAACAGGGGAGACGCCCTTTGGCGGCAAAGGTTTCGCTCTCCCCATTCCGGTATATTTGAAGGGCTTGACCCACAAAATCGTCGATTTCGCCATCCAGCTCGCGGTCATCCTCTTCGCCATCTCGTTCCACGAGTCGGCCCATGCCTGGTCCGCGCTCCAGTTCGGGGATACGACCGCCCGGGATCTCGGCCGGATCAGCCTGAACCCCCTGCGCCACATCGACCTGTTCGGCAGCATCATCCTGCCGATCATCTTGTACGTGGTGTCGGGCTTCATCTTTGGAGCCGCCAAGCCCACGCCGGTGGACCTTCGGAACACGAAGGATCCGCGCCTGGCCAACCTGGTCGTCTCGGCCGCCGGTCCGCTGTCGAACTTCCTCCTGGCTCTGGTCGGGATCCTCCTGCTTCGAATCATCCGCGCCGGGAATCCCGGGGCGTTGATGGAACTGCTGCAGGCTCTGCAGGGCGAGCGGTTCGGGGCGGGGGCCCTCGCCCCCATCACGTACCTGCTCTTCTACTTCGTGCTCGTCAACGCGATGCTCGGCGTCTTCAACCTGATCCCGATCCCTCCTTTGGACGGCAGCGGGGTGCTCGCGTCCGTGGGAGGCCCCTCGGTCCAGCGGCTCCTGGCGACGATCGCGCCGTTCGGCTTTCTCATCCTCATCATGCTCCTCTCGACGCGGATCTTGAACGGCATCTTCCGGCCGGTTCAGAATCTCATCGTGCGGACTATCTTCGGATGAAGCCTTGACGGAAACCGTTCTCTCCGGCTTGCGCCCGACGGGGCGCGTTCACCTCGGCAACTACTTCGGGGCCGTGAAGAACTGGGTCGATCTCGAGAAGGGCGGCAAGTATCGCTGCTTCTTTTTCGTGGCCGACCTCCATGCCCTGACGACCGACTACGCCGACACGGCGCAGCTCGCCCAGAACACGCGGGACGCCGTCCTCGACTGGCTGTCCGTCGGGCTCGACCCGGAGAAAGCCACCGTCTTTCTGCAGTCCCGGGTTCCGCAGCACGCCGAGCTCGCCCTGTATTTCTCCATGATCACACCGCTCGGGTGGCTCGAGCGCGTGCCGACCTACAAGGACCAGATCGAGCAGCTCCGTTCGAAGGATCTGGGCACGCACGGCTTTCTCGGCTACCCGGTCCTGATGACGGCGGACATCGCGGTGTACCGGGCGAGCCATGTGCCGGTCGGCGAGGACCAGGCCAGCCATCTCGAGATCTGCCGCGAGATCGTGCGGCGGTTCAACGGCCTTTACGGGGAGGTCTTTCCGGAGCCGAAGGCGCTCTTCACGCCGACGCCGAAGGTCAACGGCATCGATGGACGGAAGATGTCGAAGTCCTACGGCAACACGATCGGTATCACCGAGGCGGCAGATGCGGTCGCCCAGAAGGTCATGGCCATGGTGACTGATCCGGCCCGGCAGCGGCGGCAGGACCCGGGCAATCCCGACAACTGCAACCTCTTCCCCTTCCACACGATCTTTTCTCCCCCGGATCAGGTCAAGGTCGTGGATCTCGAATGCCGCACGGCGGCGCGCGGGTGCGTCGACTGCAAGAAACACCTGATCGGAAATATGAATGCGGCGCTGGAGCCGTTCCGGCAGAAGCGGGCCGAGTTGCAGGCTCGGCCCGGGGACGTCGTGCGGGACGTCCTGCACGCTGGCGACGCCCGGGCCCGGATCGTCGCCGAGGAGACGATGGAGAGGGTGCGCGCGGCCGTACGCCTCTCGCCGGCGCCATGATGACCGACGAGCAGGCGGAGAACGGGCTGCCGCCCGTCGCGATCGAGGCCTTCAACGGCCCCCTCGACCTTCTCCTGCACCTGATTCGGATCAACGAGGTCTCGATCTCCGACATCCCGATCGCCGAAATCACCGAGCAATACACGCTCTACCTCGATGCCATGCAGGTGCTCGATCTCGATATCGCCTCGGATTACATCGCCCTGGCGGCGGAGCTGATCTTCGTCAAGTCCCGCATGCTCCTGCCGCGCCTGCCGGGTGCGCCCGAGGAGGACCCGCGCCTCGACCTGGCGCGGCGGCTTCAGGAGTACGAGCGAATCAAGAAGGCAGCCGAAACGCTGCACGAAATCGACAACCTCCGGGCCGGTCTCTGGGCGCGCCCGGAGACGGCCATTCCCCATGCGGAAGGAGCGCCCGAGACGCTGGAGGTCTCCCTCTTCGACCTCATCGAGGCTTTTCGGAAGGTCACGGAGCGGTACAAGTTCGCTCACCCGGCCGCGCTCGAGATCCACCACCTGCGCTTCTCCGTCGCGGACAAGATGGTGGAGCTCGTGGAGCGGCTCGAGCGCCAGGGCGACCTGCCGCTGCTCGAGTTCCTGGGCGAGATGCACTACCGGGCGGAGGCCGTGACGTCCTTCCTGGCGGCTCTCGAGCTGATCCGCCTGGGCATCGTGACGGTCTTCCAGGCGGTCGCGTTCGGGGAGATCCACGCCCGCCGCACGGAGGCAGCCTTTTCAGCGGAGCAGATCCGCGATACTTACCGCTGATGGCCGCGGAAACCCCAGGTCCCGAAGTCGAAAGCGCTCCGCCCGCTCCGGCGAGACCTCGCGAGACGCGCGCCGCGAAGATCGTGGCTGCTCTCGAGGCGCTGCTCTTTTCGTCGCCAGGCCCGGCCAAGAAGAAGGAGCTGGCCGACATCCTGGAGGCCACGCCGCAGGCCGTCAGCGAGGCGATCGCCGTCCTCCAGAAGCAGGCCGATGTCGATGAAAGGGGCGTTCGCCTCGAGGAGGTCGCGGGCGGCTGGCGCTATGTCACGCGGCCGGAGTTCGACTCGCTCCTTCGCAAGTTTCACGAGATTACCGAGCGCAGCCGGCTGTCCTTAGCCGCACTCGAAACGCTCGCCGTCATTGCGTACCGCCAGCCGATCACCCTGCCCGAGATCCAGGAGGTGCGGGGGGTCAACTCCGCGAGCGTGCTCAACACACTGCTCGAGAAGAGGCTCGTGACGACGGCGGGCCGCAAGGCCGTCGTCGGCACGCCGTTTCTCTACAGGACGACGCCCGACTTCCTCGTTCGTTTCGGATTGAGCGAGCTGGAGGAGCTGCCGAAGCCCGAGGAGCTGGCCGAAGACCTGGCCGCCACGGCCGCCGAATCACCGCAGACGGCTTTCGTCCAGGATGCCGCTCTCCCCGCCGACGACGATGACTGCGACGATGAGGACGAGGGCGACGATGAGGACGGCGAGGACGAGGACTGAGTTCGTCCATGGCTTCGATCCGAATCCAGAAACTCATCGCCGAAGCGGGGCTGGCTTCGCGCCGGGAGGCGGAGGGCTGGATCCGGGAGGGGCGCGTGGAGGTCAATGGCCGCGTCGCGGCCCTGGGAGACCGCGCCGAGCCCGAGCGCGACGCCGTCAAGGTGGACGGCAAGAGGGTGCGTCCCCGGACCGGCGCGAGAACGTATCTCCTCCTGAACAAGCCCAAGGGGTTCGTGACCACGGTCTCCGACCCCGAGCGGCGCGACACCGTGCTCGACCTCATCCCGGGACAGCTGCGCCGGGGAGTCAAGCCCGTCGGGCGCCTCGACGTCCAGACGGAGGGCCTGTTGCTCTTGACCGACGACGGCGACCTGGCGAGCCGGGTGACTCACCCCTCGAGCGGATGTCCCAAGGAGTACCGCGTCAAGGTCTCCGGGGTCCCCGAGGAGCGGCAGATCGAGCGGCTGCGAGGCGGGATCGTGCTCGACGGAGTGCGCACGCGCCGCTGCGAAGTCCGGCGCGTGTCGACGACGGCGGGCCGGGGGGAGGGCAACGCCTGGTTCTCGGTCGTCCTTCTCGAGGGCCGGAGCCGCCAGATCCGGCGGATGTTCGAGCTGATCGGGCATCCCGTGTCCAAGCTCAAGAGGGTGTCGATCGGCCCGATTCGGGACGACCGCCTGCCTGTCGGGGCCTTTCGAAGGTTGAGCGAGGCGGAAGTCGAGGCTCTGCAGCGGAGTCTGGGAGTGGGAGCCATTCGCCGCCCATCCCCGCCTCCGCGTCTCAAGCCCGGGACCAAATCGCGGTGACAGGCCCGCTGATCGTGGCGATCGACGGGCCGTCCGGCGCGGGGAAGTCGACGGCGGCCCGAGCCCTCGCACAGCGACTCCACGTGCCCTACATCGACAGCGGCGCCATGTACAGGGCGATCGGGCTGGCGGTTCGCGACGGCGGCATTGCCCTTCCCCTCGAAGACGAGGACGCCGTGGCGGCGGTTGCCGGGTCCGTGCGCCTCGGCATCGAGCTTTCGGCAGATGGAAACCGTATCTCTTTGGACGGGCGCGATGTGACCGAGGAAATCCGTCAGCCCGAGATCTCTCGGTACGCCTCGGCCGTCTCGGCGATTCCAGCCGTCCGGAGGCTTCTGGTAACCGAACAGCAGCGCCTGGGCCGCTCCGCGGGAGGCGTCATGGAGGGGCGGGACATCGGGACGAAGGTGTTTCCTGAAACCCCCTTCAAGTTTTTCCTCACCGCCCCGGCCGGTGTGCGGGCAGAGCGGCGCACCCGCGAGCTGGCCCTCCGGGGAACCCCCCAGCCCTATGAGGAGGTCCTGGCCGACATGAAAAAGCGGGATCGGGACGATTCGACCCGGGCGGACTCGCCCCTGACCCTGGATGGCAGCTATGCCGTGATCGATTCGAGCGGCCGGGACGTGGACGACATCGTTGCCGAGATGGAGGGGCGCATCCGGGCGGGCGGTTGACTCGGATCCCAGCCCAACATACAGTATGCGGTTGCGGTTCAAATACTTATGAGAGGGGACCCCCTATCCTCATGACGGTCGAAAACTCACGCGGAGGTCGCAAAGCGGAGCCCATGGAGACAGAACAGGAACTGACGCCCCAGGAGTACGAGCACCTCCTGGCCCAATACGAGAACTCCTTCAAGAACTTGCAGGAGGGCCAGATCATCCGCGGCCGGGTGCTGGCGGTGACCGCTTCCGAGGTCATCGTGGACATCGGCTACAAGTCGGAAGGGATCATCCCCGCCACCGAGTTCACCGACTTCTCCGGCAACGTGACCGTCAAACAGGGCGACGCCGTCGACGTCCTCCTCGAGCGCACCGAAGACCAGAACGGCTACGTCGTCCTGTCGAAGGACAAGGCCGAGAAGATGAAGGTCTGGGACGAGGTGGAGAAGTCCTATCGCCTCGGAACGACCGTGCGGGGCCGGGTGATCGACCGGATCAAGGGCGGTCTCGCCGTGGACATCGGCGTCAAGGCTTTCCTCCCCGGCTCGCTGGTCGACGTCAAACCGGTCAAGAACCTCGAGGCCCTCCGCGGCCGCGAGCTCGACTTCAAGGTCATCTCGGTCGACAAGAAGCGCGGCAACATCGTCCTGTCGCGCAAGGCCGTGGTCGAGATCGAGCAGGAAGCCAAGAAGAAAGAGACCCTGCAGCTGCTCGAGGAGGGACGCGTCCTGCGCGGCGTCGTCAAGAACCTCACGGACTACGGCGCCTTCGTGGACCTGGGCGGGCTCGACGGCCTCCTGCACGTCACCGACATGTCGTGGGGCCGCGTCAACCACCCCTCGGATCTGGTCAAGGTGGCCGACGAGATCGATGTCGTCGTTCTCAAGTTCGACCGCGACACCGAGCGCGTCTCGCTCGGCACCAAGCAGCTCACCGAAGACCCCTGGGCCCACGTGCCGGACAAGTACCCCACCGGCTCCCGCGTCTCCGGCCGCGTGACCAACGTGACCGACTACGGCGCCTTCGTGGAGCTCGAGGAAGGCGTCGAAGGCCTCGTGCATGTGTCCGAAATGTCCTGGTCGAAGAAGGTCAAGAGCCCATCCAAGGTCGTGTCCCCGGGCGACCAGGTCGAGGCGATGGTGACCGACGTGAACCGCGACGCGCGGCGTATCTCGCTCTCGCTGAAAGACACGCTGCCCGACCCGTGGGACTCGGTCGTCGAGAAGTACGCCGTGGGCTCGACCGTCTCCGGCAAAGTCAGGAACCTCACGGACTTCGGCGCGTTCGTCGAGATCGAAGAGGGTGTCGACGGACTCGTTCACGTCTCGGACATGTCGTGGACGAAGAGGATCAAGCACCCCTCCGAGGTCCTGAAGAAGGGCGACGACGTCCAGGCGATCATCACGTCGATCGACCAGGAGAACCGCCGGATCTCGCTCTCGATCAAGGAATTCCAGCCGAACGACTGGCAGACGTTCAAGGAGCGCCACCAGGTCGGCGACGTTGTGAACGGCGTGGTGGGGCGTGTGGCCGACTTCGGCGTGTTCGTCCAGATCGAAGGCCTGGTCGAGGGTCTGATGCACGTCTCGGAGACCACGATGCCCCGCGGCGAGAAGCCGCAGGACCACTTTCACGAAGGCGACGCGGTGCGGGCGCGGATCCTCCGGATCGAGGACGCGGAGATGAAGGTCGGCCTTTCGGGCCTGAACCTCGAAGGCGCGGCCGAAGCGGCGCCGGCCGCCAGCGCGGCGCCGGCCGCAGCTCCGGCCCCGGAAGCCGAACCCGAGCCTGCGCCCGTCGCGGCAGCTCCGGCACCTGAGGCACCCGCGGCCCCGGCGGCAGCCGCATCGTCCGCCGCGCCGAAACCGGCGTCCAAGGCAAAAGCAAGGGCAACGCCCGCGGCAGACGCGGAGCCGGCTCCGAAGAAGAAGCGCGTCTCTCGCAAGAAGGCGGAATAGAGCGGGAGAGACGTTTCATGACGAAGGCGGAGCTCATCGAACGCGTGGCCGTCGCGACTGACGTGACGAAGAAGCAGGCGGAGTCCATCGTGGACACCGTCTTCGATGCCATCGTGCGATCCCTCAAGGAGGGGCAGAAAATCGAGCTGAGGGGGTTTGGCTCTTTTCGCCTGCGCGAGCGGGGGGCGAGGATGGGCCGAAATCCGAAGACCGGTGTCAAGGTGGCCGTTCCCGCCAAGAAGATTCCCTACTTCAAGCCCGGAAAAGAGTTGAAGGAGTTGATCAACCGGTAGCGGGGGTGCCGATGCCGGCTGTTCTCTTCGCTCCCTGGCGCTACGAATATCTCGTGTCGGCGAAACCGGATGGCTGTGTTTTTTGCGACGCCGCGGCGTCTCCGGACGCCGAGTCCTCGCTCGTTGTCCATCGCGGAAAGAAGGTGTTCGTGATCCTGAATCGTTATCCCTACACCAACGGGCACGTCATGGTGGCGCCCTATGCCCATGAGGGCTGGCTGTCCGATTCGGGCCAGGAGACGCTGCACGAGCTCATCGAGACCGTGTCCCGCGCCCAGAAGATCCTTGTATCCGCCTTCCGGACCGACGGCTTGAACGTCGGCATCAACTTCGGCGCCGCTGCGGGAGCGGGAATCGCCGGCCACTACCACGTGCACGTCGTGCCCCGCTGGAGCGGCGACACGAACTTCATGACGGTCGCAAGCGACGTCCGTATCGTTCCGGAGGAGCTCGCGACGACATGGCGCAGGCTCAAGCCCCTTTTCGCCGGGACGGCTTCGTGACGGACGCGACACCCCGTGCCGCGGAGGCTGTCGCGGCACGCAATCGGTCGGTTGCCGCGGCGCTCGCCTGGGTCTTTCCGGGACTGGGACATTTCTATCTCGGGAGAAGGCGCCGGGCGCTGGTGTACGCGGCAATCGTCGTCGCCACGTTTCTGCTCGGCCTGCAGTTCGAAGGCCGGCTCTACGCCGTCGAGGCGGGACAGCCGTTGACGATCCTCGCGACCTTCGCCATCCATGGGGCGGGCGTTCTGCCGATCGCGGCGCGGGCCCTCCTGGACAACCCGGGGGGATCGATCCTCTCGGTGACGTTCGAATACGGCTGCGCCTTTCTGCTGACGGCCGGCCTGATGAACCTGCTGCTCATGCTCGACGCCTGGGACATCGCGAGCGGGAGAAAATCGTGACGAAGCTCCTGCCCGCGGACCACTTCCTGATCATGTGCACCTACGCCCTTCTGGTTTCGGCTTTCTTCGCGATCCTCTGGCGGGAGAGCCGGCGCGAGCGGTGGCGCCTGTTCGGCATCATCTTCGGCTCTCTCGTGCTGGGCGGCCTCGCGGTGGCCTGGCTCATGTACCCCTTCCCGGCGTGAGACCGGTGATGCCGAGGCTGCCGAAGAGGCCGCTCGACCGCGGATAACGGATTATGTGCGGCATCGCGGGTTGGGTCTCGAGGGAACGGGCCGACCCCGAGATCCTCGCCCGCCCGCTCGAAGCCCTCGCGCTGCGCGGCCCCGACGGCTGCAAAGTCTGGCATTCACCCGGCGGTCATGCCGTTCTCGGCCACCGGCGCCTCGCCATCCTGGACACCTCGCCCCGGGGCGAGGAGCCCTCCGTCGGATGGGACGGCCGCTCCGGATTCATCCACAACGGCGAGATCTACAATTTCCGCGCGCTGCGAACCGGCCTCGAAACACTGGGAGAGCGATTCGCATCCGAGAGCGACGGAGAGGTCGCTCACCGCCTGCTGCGTCGCGAGGGCGCTTCCGGTCTCGTGAGACTCGAGGGAATGTTTGCTCTCGCGCTCTGGACCGAAGAGGAGGGGCGGCTCCTCCTCGCGAGGGACCGAATCGGCATCAAGCCCCTTTACTATGCCGTCCGACCCGAAGGGCTCGCGTTCGCATCCCAGCCCAGGGCCCTCCTCACGCTGCCATCGATTTCTGCACGCCTCGATCCGGAAGCGCTCTCGGACTACCTCTCCTACGGATATGTCCCGTTTGACCGGTCGATTTTCGCCGGCATCCGCAAGCTTCCGGCGGCACACCGGCTTCTCTACGAGCCCGCTACGGGACGGCTCGAAATAGAGCCGTACTGGCGGCTCGAACGGTTCACCCCCGCAGCAGGCGGCGACGATGTTGTGGACCTGCGAGAGCGCCTCGAGGGGGCGGTCCGCTCGCACCTCGTCTCCGACGTGCCGGTCGGGGCGTTTCTCTCCGGGGGTCTCGACTCCTCCACGGTCGTGGCCCTCGCGGCCCGGCAATCCCCCCGGCCGCTGCCGACGTTCGCGGTGGCCTATCGGGACGGCAGCCTTTCAGACGTCGAGCACGCGCGCCTTGCGGCAAAGGCCTTCGGCACCGAGCATCGCGAGAAGCTCCTGGACGTGGGGGATCTCGCGACGGCACTGGAACGCGCCGCCGAGATCTACGACGAGCCGCTGTACGACTCCCGGGCGCTGGCGATGGTGGAGCTGTCCCGGATCTGCCGGGAGTCGGTCAAGGTCGTGCTCTCCGGCGACGGGGGAGACGAGGTTTTTGGAGGCTACGGCTGGCACCAGACGGCCCTGCGCTACGAAGAGATGCGCCGGCGGCTCGGTTCTCTCCATCCGCTCTTCACGCTCGCCGATCGCGCGCTCCAGGGTCCGGCTTCCCGGATTCCGCGCCTGTCCCGCGCGGCCGGAGCGGCGCGCTTGATCGGGCCGGATTTTCCGTCCCGGTATTTTCCGGTCCGCGGCTTCTTCTACCGCTCCGAGCAGGAGCGGGTGCTGGGCCGCGCGCCCGAGGATCCGGCCTGGCTGATCCGACGGTTCGACCGTCCGGACTTGCCGCTGGTTCACCGGCTCCTTTACCTGGACCTGCACACGTACCTGCCCGACAACGGCCTGGCCCTCGTCGACCGCTCCACGATGGCGCTGGGGCTCGAAGCCCGCGTGCCTCTCCTCGACCGCGAGTTGATCGAGTATGCCTTCGCCCTGCCGCCCGATCGCCTCATGCGGCCCGGCGCGACGAAAGTCGCCTTTCGCGAGGCGGTGTCCCCCTGGCTGCCCGAAGCGATTGCCACGCGGCCCAAGGCCGGCTTTTCCCCTCCCTTCAAGCGCTGGGTGGGAGGCGCTGGACGGGAGGCCTCTCTCACCGCTCTCGAGCGGGGGCGTCTCGCTGCCGACGGAGTGATCGACCCGCGAGGCGTGCGCGCCTTGATCGAGGCGGGAACACAGCGGCGCCACGGCAAGCTGTGGCTGCTGCTCTGCCTGGAGGCCTGGTACCGGCGTTGGATCGTGGGTGACCGGCGAGCCGTGTCCGGTCTGGTCCCGGTGTCCGGTGCTTTAATGGCGGGGCTTTGAACCTGCTCCTGTCAGCCGGAGAAGCCTCGGGGGATCAGCACGGAGCGCGGCTGCTCGACGAGCTCGGCAGAAGGCGGCCCGTGCACGCGTTCGGTATGGGAGGGGCACGCCTCGCGTCGAGCGGCCTGGAGACCGTCGTGCGCTCGGAGTCCCTGTCGGTCGTGGGCATTTCCGAAGTTCTGGAGAAGGCGCCGGCCCTCTTTCGAGCCCTGAAGGTCCTCTCCCGCGAAGCCCTGCGCCGCCGGCCCGAGGCGGCCGTCCTGATCGACTTCCCGGATTTCCATGCTCTTCTGGCCCGCCGTTTGAGGAGCGCCGGCGTCCCGATCGTCTACTACATCAGCCCCCAGGTCTGGGCGTGGAGGAAGGGGAGAGCCGCGGTGATCGCCCGCCGAGCGCGGCGCATCGTGACGCTCTTCCCGTTCGAGGCGGAAATCTACCGGCGTCTCGGGGCCGACGCCGTTTGCGAGGGGCACCCGATCGTCGATGACGTGCGCGAGGGTCTCTCGCGGGAAAGCCCGTTGCCTCCCAAGACGCGCCGCCGGCTGGTCCTTCTGCCTGGAAGCCGCTCGGCGGAGCTCAGGAGGCATTGGCCGGCGATGCTCGCGGCCGCCGACGCGCTCTCGCGCCGCCACGGGCTCGAGGTTGTCGCGGTCCGCGCTCCGGGGCTGCCGGAGGAGCTTTTTGCCGGGGCTTCCGATGCGGGTGTGCGGATCGTCACGGAGGGGATGCACCCCTTGCTCGCCACGGCCGATCTGGTGCTCGTGGCCTCGGGCACGGCCACTCTCGAGACGGCCCTTTGCGGCGCCCCGATGGTCGTCGTCTACCGGATGTCCCGAATGACCTGGGCGATCGCGAAGCTGATGGTGCGCGTGCCCTGGGCCTCGCTCGTCAATCTCGTGGCCGGAGCCGAGGTGGTCCCGGAGTTGCTTCAGGGCGACTTCACGGGCGAGCGGCTGACCGCGGAAGCCGAGGCCATCCTGGCGTCGCCGGCGCGGCAGGCCCGGATGCGTGCGGATCTGGCGCGAGTGGCCGAGCTCCTGGGACCCCCGGGTGCATCCGGGCGGGCAGCGGAAGCGATCCTGGCGGCGATCGACGGCGCACGGCCGATCCCCGTCGGCGCCGCTCTGCCATGAGAGACCGCAGTCTCGCTGCGGCCGAGAATCGGACGGCGCTCGCTCGCCTTCTCGGCTACTTCGGCCGCTACCGCGGCCGCGTCCTGATCGCTCTCGCCTCGATGCTGGCCGTTTCCCTCGCGACGGTCTTGCTTCTCTTTCTGCTCCACAAGGTCGTGGACGACACCCTCGGAGCCGGAGCCGCGGCTTCCCTGGCTCAATTCCAGAAGGCGCCCACCCCGGCCGTGAACGTGGCTCCCGCCCTGCGGTGGCTCGACAGAGGCTACGACGCTGCCGTCGCGGAGGCCCGGACGGCGGGAGTTTCCGAGCGCGTCGCCGTCCCGCTGCTGCTCTTTCTGGCTCTTCTGGCCAAGAACGTCTTCTCGTACTTCTCGGAGTTCGAGTTGAACGGTATCGGCCTGGCAACGGTCCGTGACCTCCGGCGCGACGCGTACGCGAGCCTGCTCGCGCAGTCGGTCCGCTTTTACACGCGAGCATCCACGGGGGACCTTCTCTCGCGCCTGCTCTCCGATGTCGAGCAGGTGCAGTCGGCCTTCGGGACGCGGCTCGCCGATTTCTTTCAGGGCATCGTCACGATCGCCCTGATCCTCGTCTACCTGTTCTCGTTGAATGCCAGGCTGACGGCAATCGTTCTGCTGACCGGGCCGCTGTTGTTCCTGCCGATCATGGAAATCACCCGGCGCCTGGGAAAGACGACGTTCTCTTCCCGCGAGCGGATCGGCGAGATCGGTTCGATTCTGTCGGAGACGCTGAAGGGCCAGCGCGTGATCAAGACTTATGGCATGGAGCCCTTCGAGGAGAAGCGATTTGGAGAGGCGAATGACCGCTACCTGCGCACCAGCCGTCAGGCGATGCGCACCGTGGCATTTGGCTCGCCGCTGATGGAGGTGTTGGCCGGCCTTGCGCTCTCCGTTCTCTTCGTCTACGCGGCCACCCAGATAAAAGCCGGCGCGATGACCGTGGGGGGCATCATCTCTTTCTTGGCTGCTCTCATGATGATGTACAAGCCGATCAAGGACATCACGCGGACAAACCTGGCCATCCAGCTCGGCCTGTCGTCGGCCCGGCGCATCTTCGATGTCATGGACAGCGAGAACGAGATCGTGGAGGCGCCGTCGGCCTCCGAGCTCCCGCCTTTCTCGGCACAGATCGCCTTCGAGCGTGTCGGCTTCCGCTATGGGGCCGAGCCTGTTCTTTCGGAGGTCGATTGCGTCATCCGGCGCGGCGAGACGGTCGCCCTCGTCGGCCCTTCCGGCGCCGGTAAGACGACTCTCGCCAACCTGCTGCCCCGGTTCTACGACCCGACGCAGGGGCGAGTGACGTTCGACGGCGCGGACCTCAAGGGCGCAAGTCTCGCGTCGCTGCGCCGCCAGATCAGTCTGGTCACGCAGGAGACGATTCTTTTCGACACGACGGTGCGCGCCAACATCGCCTACGGCCAGCCCGAAGCGCCGCAGGAGCGCGTCCGGGCCGCGGCGCGGGCGGCATGCGCCGATCAGTTCATCGAGAGCCTGCCGCTGGGCTACGACACGACAGTGGGGGAAGACGGGGCGCGCCTGTCCGGAGGCCAGCGCCAGCGCCTCGCCATCGCGCGAGCCCTCTACAAGGACGCCCCGATCCTGATTCTCGACGAGGCAACCTCGCAGCTGGATGCCGAATCCGAGTCGCTGCTGGGAAAAGCTCTCACGAACCTCATGAAAGGCCGCACGACGCTGGTCATCGCCCACCGGCTTTCGACCGTGCGCCGGGCCGACCGCATCCTCGTCCTGGACAAGGGCCGGATCGCCGAGTCCGGCACGCACGCCGAGCTCTTGACGAAGAACGGCCTATACCGCAGGCTGCACGACATGCAGTTCTTCGTGGACAAGGAAGCTTCTCCGGCTCCGGAGCCCGTCGGCCGTTGAACATCCGGAGCATGACGGGTTTCGGGCGCGCCCACGGGCCGCTCGGACGCGACTGCACGGCCGAGGTCGTGGTGCGGAGCGTCAATCACCGGTTTCTCGACCTGACGGTCAAGGCGCGGGAGAGCGAGGCGTCGCTCGAGCCGGTTGTGCGGCGCGCGCTGGCGCGGCACGTCAGCCGGGGAAAAGTCGAGGTGGCGCTCCGCGTCCGGCGGATCTCGGCTGCCGGGCACACCGTGACAGTCGACGAGGGGCTGCTCGAAGCCCTGATCTCCCGCCTGGCGGCGCTGTCGGCAAAGTACCCGCTGGCCGGAAAACTCGAGGTGCGCGACCTGCTCTCCGTGCCGCAGATCATCTCGGTCGAGGGCGGGGAGGACGGCTTCACGGAGGAGGAGGCTGCGGCGCTCGAGGCTCTGGCGGAGGTCGCGGCGCGCGCCCTGGTCGCGATGCGCGAGTCCGAGGGAGCCTTGATCGGCGCCGACCTCGGAGCGCGGGTGACGACTCTCCAGGAGAAGACGCGCCAGCTCGAGGCGCGGCGGGAGGAGATCGCTCGCCGGCTGGCGGAGACTCTTCGAGAGCGGGTCAAGGCTCTCTTCCCGGAGGTGCCGATCGACCCGGGCCGCCTCGAGCAGGAGGCAGCTCTCGCGGCCGACAAGTCGGACGTCTCGGAGGAGCTGCAGCGCCTGTCCGGGCATCTCGACCAGTTCTCCGGGCTGCTCGCCGAGCCTCCCGGGCCCGTCGGCAAGCGGTTGGAGTTCCTCTCTCAAGAGATCCTGCGCGAGCTCAACACACTGGGCTCGAAGGCACGGGACCTCCACATCGTCCGCGACGTGCTCGACATGAAGTCCGAGACGGAGAAGATCCGCGAGCAGGTCTTGAACGTCGAATGACAGCCCCGGCCCGCGGCGACCTGTTCATCGTGTCGTCCCCCTCGGGCGGCGGCAAGACGACCCTCATCCGGAGGCTGCTCGAGAATCCCCCGGGCGCGAAGCTGCACTTCTCCGTCTCCCACACGACGCGGCCGATGCGGCAGGGCGAGCAGAACGGCCGCGAGTACCACTTCGTTTCGGTCTCGGAGTTCCAGGGCATGGTGCAGCGCGACGAGTTCCTCGAGCACAACGAGGTGCACGACAACATCTACGGCACCTCCCGAGCGGAGGTCGTGCCGCGCCTGGCCGCGGGGGAGGACGTGATCCTGGACATCGATGTCAAAGGCGCCCGGGACATCCGGACGGCCTGGCCGGACGCCGTGACCGTGTTCATCGTTCCGTCCTCCTTAGGCGAGCTCGAGAAGCGCCTTCGCTCGCGGGGTCTCGACAGCGAGGAGTCGATCCGGAAGCGGCTGATCAACGCGGCCCGGGAGATCGAGGAAGCCCTCTCGTTCCAGTACATTGTCGTGAACGATGACCTGGAAAGGGCCACACTTGAGTTAGAATCAATAGTTCGGGCCCGCCGCGCAACGGCGTCCCGGCAGGCGGCCCGTATCGATCGGATCCGCCGCGAGTTTCGCTGAACGCCCAAGAAAGAGAGACCCAACTGCCATGATCCAGAAAATGCCCGAGGGAGTCGACAGCAAGTTCCGCATGGTCCTTCTGCTGGCCAGGCGAGCCGAACAGCTCATGAGGGGCGCCCGTCCGAAGATGGAGCTCGAGAGGGCCGTCAAGCCCACGCGGCTGGCCGCCCGAGAGTTCGAAGAGAGCCGCGTCCAATGGGCACTGGGCCCCGAGGGCGGCGTGCTCGAGGCGGCGGGCGAGGAGTCCGTCCTCGACGAGGTCGCCGAAGAAGAAGCCGCCGGCTAGGCCTCTTCAGGGTCTGTTCCCGTGAGCGGCCGCAGCGTCCACAAAGCCCGCATCCTCCTCGGGGTCTCGGGCGGTATCGCCGCCTACAAGGCCGTCGAGGTTCTGCGGGGCCTGCAGGAGCGCGGCGCCGAGGTGCGCGTCGTCATGACGCGCGGTGCCCGCGAGTTCGTTCAACCCCTGACGTTCGCAGTTCTCTCCGGAGCCGAGGTCTTTACAGAGGTCTGGGGTACCGGAGAGAAGCCGACGGTCGACCACGTGCTTCTTTCCGACTGGGCGGATCTGCTCGTGGTGGCGCCAGCTACGGCGCACACGCTGGCGAAATTCGCTCGGGGTTTCGCCGACGATTTCCTGTCGACCTATTTTCTGGCGCATGGGGGGCCGGTGCTCGTCGCGCCGGCGATGGAAACGCGCATGTGGGAGAACGAGGCCGTGCGGGAGAACTGCCGGATGCTCCGCGCGCGCGGTGTCCGTTTCGTCGGCCCGAATTCCGGGCCCCTGGCCTCCAGTCACGTTGGGGTGGGCCGTATGGCCGAACCCGCCGAGATCATCGCCGAAGCGCTGCGGATAGCCGCAGCCAGCAAGGATCTCGAGGGGTTGAAGCTCCTTGTGACAGCCGGCCCTACCCGGGAGCCGATCGACGCGGTTCGTTTCGTATCGAATCGTTCGAGCGGGAAAATGGGCTACGCCCTCGCGGAGGCTGCCCGGGATCGCGGGGCCCGCGTGACCCTGCTCGCGGGGGCCACGGGCTTGCCCCGGCCACACGGCATCCGCGTGCTCGACTTCCTGAGGGCCGACGATCTCCACGCCCTGCTCGTAGCCGAGTTCCCGGAGTGCGACGGCCTGGTGATGGCCGCGGCGGTGGCCGACTTCATTCCGCAGGAAACCGCCGAGCGCCTCCACCGAGCCGATGGACCGAAAGAGCTGCTGCTTTCGCCGGGGCCGGATGTTCTCGCCAGCCTTCGCCCCTTGAACCGCGGGCAGACGGTCGTGGCGTTTGCAGCGGAGACCGGGAATCTCGAAGAGGGAGCCCGGCGGAAGATGGAATCGAAGGGGGCCGACCTCGTCGTCGTCAACGACATCGGCCGCAGCGACATCGGCTTCGAGTCCCCCGACAACGAGGTCTTGATTCTCGGACGCGACGGCCTCCGGGAGACCGTCACCCTCCGCAGCAAGCGCCAGGTAGCCGACCGCATCTGGGACGCCTTCCTACTGGCTCGGAAGTCATCGGGTCGGCAAGGCACGCCCCTCACCCCGGCCCTCTCCCGGGGGGAGAGGGAGTAGATCCGGGTCCCCTCTCCCTCCGGGAGAGGGTTAGGGTGAGGGGTGAACTACCGCCACGCGCGGAGATAGAGTCGGCCGCGTGAAGGACGAGTTCGAGTTTTTCCGCGACATCGGCGTCCAGGACGTCTTCGTCGATGCGGCCGATTCGGCCGGCATGCCCGAGCTCTCCCAGGGGTCGATGCCCGATCTTAAGGCGCTCGCGAAGTTCCTGGAAGGCTGCCCCCGATGCAAGCTCTCGAAGACGCGGACGAACATTGTGTTTGGCCAGGGAAACCCGAAGGCCGAGCTGATGTTCGTCGGGGAGGCGCCCGGCCGGGACGAGGACGAGCAGGGCCTCGCATTCGTCGGCCGCGCCGGCCAGCTCCTGACGAAGATCATCGAGGCCATGGGCAAGAAGCGCGAAGAGGTGTGGATTTGTAATGTGTTGAAATGCCGCCCCCCCAACAACCGCAACCCTGAGCCAGATGAGGTCGCTTCTTGCCGACCGTTCCTCGACGAGCAGATCCGCCTCATCTCACCGAAAGCGATCGTGACCCTGGGAACCTTCGCCGCCCAGGCGCTGCTCGAAACCGACGAGCCCATCGGCCGGATGCGCGGACACTGGCGCTCGGCGCACGGGACACGGGTCATGCCGACTTTCCACCCCGCCTTCCTCCTGCGCTCGCCCGAGCGCAAGAAGGACGTGTGGGAGGACATGAAACTCGTCCGCGACTACCTGGCCGGCAAATAGAAAGGGCGGCCCGAAGGCCGCCCGAAAACTCTTCGGCGCGAGGCGTCCCGCTACTTGCCGATCACGGAGAAGATGGGGAAATGACTTGCAGCGCCCATGAAGAAGAGCATGGGGACGGAGAGCCAGGTGTTGGTGCGTGATGCCAGAAACGCGCGGCGCGCCAGAAGGGCCTGGTCGGGCAAGGGTGCAGCCCCCGTCTCGGCGGTGGCTCTCATGGCCGCGATGAGCCTCTTCTGGATCGGCCAGATGATCATCCAGACGTTCATGAACATGACCGTGCCCATCCCGCCGCCGATCAGAATCGAGAGCGACCGGCTCGAAGCGCCCCACTCGCGGCCGTAGCACCCGACCAGCCAGGCAATCCCGGCCACGACAACGGCGATGGCGACAGCGAGAACGCGGCCGTCCTTGAGGGCGCCGCCCTTCGCGGAGATCCCGATCAGGATCTTGATGATGTAGTAAGCGACGACCCAGCCGAGCAGGAGCACGAGGATCTTGTGTCCCGGCGTCTCGGTCTGGATGATCGCCATGTAATACAGGAAGCCCGTCACCCACGTGACCACGGCGCCCCAGCGGAACCACCACAGGGTCCGCGTGAGCAGGGGCGGGTTGACCTTGCCCTTGATCGACGCGTCGAGCTCCTTCTGGAACTTCACGTTGACCAGGTTGAAAAAGTAGAGCATCCCGATCCACGTGATGCCTCCCAGGAAGTGGAGCCACCGGAGAAGGAACTGGTAGTTGGTGTTGAAATCTTCGGGCCAGCCCATGAATCCCTCCTTGCGATGAAGGCGAAACGCTATTTCAGCGGTCCGAGCAGCGCTTCCGGCGTCATCGCCGCGTCGAGCTCGGACTCGGTCACGATCTTCTTTTCGAGCAGAATCGTGCGCACCCGCACGCCGCGCGCGACGGCCTCCTTGAAGACCTCGGCCGCCTTTGCGTAACCGATCTTCGGAGTGAGCGCCGTGATGACGGAGGGCGATTCTTCGAGGTAGTGTCGGCACTTCTCGGGGTTGGCCGTGATGCCGTCGATGCAGCGCGTGCGGACGACAGGCAGGAAGTTGAGAAAAAGCTGCGGCCCCCGTGTCAGGTTGTGGGCGAGCAGGGGCATCATGACGTTCAGGTCGAGCTGGCCACCGCCCACCGCGAGCGAGTTGGCGGCGTCGAAGCCGATCAACTGGTAGCACAACATGTTCAGGCACTCGAGGAGCGAGGGATTGACCTTGCCGGGCATGATGGAGGAGCCGGGCTGGACGGCCGGCAGCCGGATCTCGTCGAAACCCGTCGAGGGCCCGGAAGCGAGCAGGCGCAGATCATTCGCGATGCGCGACAGCTCCACCGCGAACGAACGGAGCGCGGCCGAATAGTCTCCCGCCGCAGCGCGGCTCTGGAGGCCCTCGCGCGCGTCGGGAATCGGGACGAAGGCCTCGCCGGCGAGCGCGGCGAGCCGGGCAATCGCCTTCTCGCGAAATCCAGCGGGGGTGTTCAGGCCCGTTCCGGCCGCGGTGCCGCCCAGGGCGAGCTCGCGCAACCCATCGAGGGAGTGGTCGATCGCTTCCCGCCGGTGGCCGAGGGCAGCCCCGAAGGCTCCGAATTCCTGGCCGAGCGTGACGGGCACGGCGTCCATGAGGTGCGTGCGGCCCGACTTGACGATGCCCGCGAACTCCTGGCCCTTCCGGCCGAAGGACGCCGCCAGGAGGGCGATCTCGGCCGAGAGACGCCGTCCCACGGCCAGTGCGGCCATGTGAAGTGCGGTGGGGAACGTGTCGTTGGTGGACTGTCCGAGATTGACGTCGTCGTTCGGGTTGACGGCCAGCCGGTCGCCGCGCGGCCGGCCCAGCAGTTCGGCGGCCCGCCCGGCCAGGACCTCGTTGACGTTCATGTGGAACGACGTTCCGGCGCCGGCCTGGTACACGTCGACGACGAACTGCTCCGCGTGGCGGCCCGCGAGGATCTCGTCGCACGCGGCGACGATGGCCTGCGCCTTGTCTTCCGGCAGCCGGCCGAGATCGCGGTTCACCTCGGCGCAGGCGCGCTTGATCCGGGCGAAGGCCCGGACGGTTTCGGGATGCGGCCGCTCGCCGGAGATGGGGTAGTTCTCGACGGCCCGGGAGGTCTGGGCTCCCCAATAGGCCTCGTCTGGAATCTCTCGGACTCCCAGGCTGTCTTTCTCCTGCCTCAGGTCTTCCTCCTCGCCAACCGCAGGGACCGAGCCGAAACATTAGCAGATCGGGGGCGGCTACAATGCTCGCCGTGCGCCGGAATGGTTTCGGATTTGTCGCCCTCGCCGCCCTCGGCGCGTATGCCTGCGCGTGCCAGCAGGCCCGCAAGCCGGAGGCGGAAGCGGTGCGCGTGACGCCCCCGGCCGCGCAGCCACCCGCGGCCGTGGCCGCCGATCCCTATGGACTGCGGCCCGCCGAAAAGAGCGCGATCGAGGCGTTCCTCAAGGCGCATACGGACCTGCGCCTGTCCACCGACGCCGACGCACGAGTGCCGGACGAGGGTTTGATCCGCCTCTACGGGGTCTATCACCCCTTTTTCCTGCGGGGCGACGTCAACGACGACGGGCTGCTCGACATCGTCACGGCCTTCGTCCGCCGCGACTCTCCGGCTGGAACGCCGTGGTTTTCGGTCGTGGTGTTCGCCGGCCGCGCGGGCGGAGGCTTCGAAACAGGGACGTTCCTGGAGCGAGACATCTCGCTCGCGGACGGGGACATCTCGGTCGATCGCGATTCCGTCGTGATCACGCCCGACACCAGCGACGATCCCAACCGGCGCTACCGGTGGGATGCCCTGCACAAGCAATTTGCGTTCGTCAACGACGACGAATCGCCCGAGACGCCGCCGGTTTCACGAACCTGAGTCGGGCGTTGATTCTCAACGCCAAGCCGGCAAACCGCCTCGTTCCCGTCGCCCTGCCCCTTCCCATGCGTCAGGCCTTCACCTACCACGTGCCGGAGGGCTGGCCGATGCCGGTGCCGGGAGCGCGCGTGCGGGTCCCGTTCGGCGAGAGAGCGTTGACCGGGGTCGTTCTGGAAGGCCCGGCGCCTCCGGCCGAGGGCACGCGCGACGTTCTCGAGGTCCTCGACGAGGAGGCGGTGTGCCCTCCGGAGCTGCTCGCCACGGCGGCGCGGATCGCCGAGCGTTTCTTCGCGTCGACCGGAGAAGTCCTCCGCAGCGCTCTGCCGGCCCGGCTGCCTGCCGCGGGCGCGGTGCGGTACCGCATCACGGAGAAGGGGGCGCTGTCCCGGTGCGTGGGCCTGGAGGGCAGCATTCTCGGAGTCCTTTCGGGCGGCGAGGCGGTGCGCGTGGCCGAGCTGCCCGGAGACCCGGGCCCGAGGCGCGAGGCCTTGAGGGCTC
Source organism: uncultured Acidobacteriota bacterium (assembly GCA_963739435.1). GTDB lineage: Bacteria > Acidobacteriota > Thermoanaerobaculia > UBA5066 > Gp7-AA6 > CAVUAN01. Next base: position 67,597 of record CAVUAN010000015.1, on the reverse strand, counting down.
TCGAGGAGCGCGGCCTGGTTCGCGCTGCAGCCTCGGATAAGCCGCGCCGACGCCGGGTGGAGCTGGCCTACCTGCCGGTTCGACGTACCGCGCCGGAACGCATGGCGGCGCTGGGCCGCAGCCGCCGCGGCCGCGAGGTGCTGGAGCTGCTCGATGCGCTCGGGCGGCCGGCCACCGCCGCGGAGATTCGCTCCAGGACGGGGGCATCGGGGGCGGCTCTCAAGACCCTGGTGGACCGCGGGCTGATCCTTTCCTTCGAGCAGGAGCGCCCGCAGGACGGGGCGCCGGATCCGGCCACCGCCTCGGGCCCGCGATTCACCCTGACCGGCGAGCAGAGCGCGGCCTGCGAATCGATCGCCGCGGCCGTGCGGGAGCGCCGCTATTTCCCGGCCCTGCTCCAGGGAGTCACGGGCAGCGGCAAGAGCGAGGTCTACCTGCGCTCGTTTGCGGCCGCGCTCGAGGCCGGTCGCGGCGCCATCTGGCTCGTGCCCGAGATTGCCTTGACGCCGGTCTTCGCGAGGCAGCTGCGGCGCCAGTTCGGCGATCGCGCGGCCGTGCTGCACTCGGCCCTCTCGGAGCGGGAACGCGCCGCAGCCTGGGACCGCGTTCGGAGCGGCTCGGCCCTGGCCGTGATCGGCCCGCGTTCGGCGGCGTTCGCTCCCGTCGTCAACCCCGGCCTCTTTGTCGTGGACGAGGAGCACGACGCCTCCTACAAGCAGCGCGAGGCGCCGCGCTACGATGCCCGCGAGGTCGTGGCGATCCGAGCGAAAGCGGCGGGAGCGGCGCTCGTGTTCGGCTCGGCCACGCCCTCCGTCGAGGCGGAGCAGGCGGCTCGCCGCGGCCGCCTGACGAAGCTCGTCCTCTCCTCGCGCGTGGACGACCGTCCGCTGCCGCGGGTGACGCTCGTCGACCTGCGCCGGGAAGTCGCGACGCCGGCCGAAAAGGGAGTGCCGCTCTTCTCGCGGCCGCTCCAGGAGCGCCTGGCGGAAGTGTTTGCCCGCGGGGAGCAGGCGATCCTCCTGCAGCCCCGGCGGGGATATGCGCCGTTCCTGCTGTGCCGCGAGTGCGGCCACGACTTCCGCTGCTCGCAGTGCAGCGTGGCCCGAACCGTCCACAACCGGGGGGCCGCTCTCGTATGCCACTACTGCGGCCAGCGCGTTGCCCGGCCGGCCCGCTGTCCCGATTGCGGCGGGGCCGTGCTGGAGGCGATTGGCGCGGGAACCGAGCGCGTTGCCGAGAGGTTCGCCGAGCTTTTCCCGGGCGTACCGCATGCGATCCTCGACCGCGACGCGGCCAGAAAACGGGGGGTCGAGGCGGTCGTGGAGGATGTGCTGTCCGGCAAGGTCCGTTGCCTGATCGGCACGCAAATGGTCGCCAAGGGCCACGACTTTCCCGGCGTGACGGCAGTCGGCGTCCTCTCGGCCGATTCGCTGCTGAACTTCCCGGACTTCCGCTCGGCGGAGAAGACATTCCAGCTCGTGGCGCAGGTGGCCGGAAGAGCCGGGCGCGGCGATGCGCCGGGCACCGTGCACGTCCAGACGTTCCATCCGCATCACCCGGCCATCGTGAGCGCCGCCGCGCACGACACCGACGGGTTCGCCGAGAAGGAGCTCGAGTTCCGGCGGGCCTTCTTCTACCCGCCCTTCTCGGAGCTCGCGGCCGTTCTCGTTTCGTCGCCCGCGCGGGAGCGGGCGGAGGCCGAGGCGGCCGGGATCGGAGAAGCCGTGAGACGCCAGGCCGGGGGGCTGCGCATCTCGGGCCCGGCGCCGGCGCCGCTCGAGCGCCTGCAGGGACGCTGGCGTTTCCAGGTCCTCCTCCGGGCTGCCGACCGCCGCACCCTGCTGAAGGCCCTCGAGGCGTGCATCCCGGACCGGCCCGCCGCCGGCGTCCGCGTCGCCGTGGACGTGGATCCCCAGGACTTGATGTGAGAAATCGGCTGGGCGCGCACTGGAGGGTCCAAAGTCCAAAGTCCGAAGAGCAGGAAGGCTCCGGGCTCCTTTGGACTTTAGACTTTGGACTTTGGACTCCCCGGCCCCGGCGGCGCGGCGGGTACAATCGCGGTGGCATGAACGGCGACAACGGCAACTTCGAGGAGCCCATCGCAAAGCTCCGGCAGCGGATCGATGAGCTGTCGGCTCTCCCGGACGACGCGGCCCACCGCCGCGAGGTCGAGAAGCTGAGGGAAAAGCTCGACAAGGTCTCGCGCGAAGTCTACGCGGCCCTGACTCCCTGGCAGAAGACGCTGGTGGCGAGGCACCCGCTGCGCCCCTACACGCTCGACTACATCGCCGGCCTGCTGACGGAGTTCGTCGAGTTGAAGGGAGATCGGCGTTTCGCGGACGATCTCGCCATCGTGGCGGGCTTCGGGATGTTCCGCGACCGTCCGGTCGCCGTCGTGGGCCACCAGAAGGGGCGGGACACGAAGGAAAAGATACGGCGCAATTTCGGCATGCCGCGGCCCGAGGGCTTTCGCAAGGCGCTGCGGGTCATGGAGCTGGCCGAGAAGTTCGGCCGGCCGATTCTCACGTTCATCGACACGGCCGGCGCCTATCCCGGCATCGACGCCGAGGAGCGGGGCCAGGCCGAGGCGATCGCTGTGAATCTGAAAGCGATGGCGGCCTTCCGCGTTCCGATCATCGCGACGGTGACAGGGGAGGGGGGATCCGGCGGCGCGCTCGCTCTCGGCGTGGGAGACCGGACCCTCATGCTCGAGCACGCGGTCTACTCGGTCATTTCCCCGGAGGGCTGCGCGGCCATCCTCTGGAAGGACGCGGCGCGCAAGAAAGAGGCGGCCGAGGCCCTGCGCATCACGGCCGCCGATCTGGCCGAGCTCGGTGTGATCGACGAGATCGTGGCCGAGCCGCCGGGCGGCGCGCATGCCGACCCGGCCGGCGCCATCGCCGCGGCCGGAGAAGCCATCGAGCGCCACCTCGGCGCCGTCTCGGACCTGACGCCCGAGGAACGGCGCGAGCGCCGCTACAGGAAGTGGCGCGCGATCGGGCGCTTCGAGATCGCGGCGGGTGCCTGAAGCCACGGCTCTTTCGTCATTCGTGAGCTCCGCCGAAGAGTGGCGGGTTGCCCCGCCGCGACCCCGAGCTGGTCGGCGCGCTGGCCCGCGGGGCCGGAGTGCCCGAGGTCGTGGCGCGCCTCCTGCTCGGCCGAGGTGTTGCAACCCCTGGAGACGCAGCCGAGTTCTTGGACCCGGACCCGTCCCGGCTGCACGATCCATTCCTCATGAAGGGCGTCGCGGAGGCCGCCGACGTTCTGCTGGCTGCCGCTCGGGCCGGGCGGCGCATCGTCGTCTTCGGGGACTACGACGTGGACGGCGTGACCTCGGTTGCCCAGCTGCGCGCCGCCCTGGTACTCGCCGGCGCCGACGCCGTCGCCTTTCTTCCGCACCGCCTGAAGGACGGCTACGGCTTGAGGCCCGAAACGGTCCAGCGGGTCCTCTCCGAACATCGGCCGGGCGTGATCGTGACCGTCGATTGCGGCATCACCGCCGTCGAGGGAGTCGCCTGTGCGCGGGCGGCCGGCGTCGAGGTGATCGTCACCGATCATCACCTCGTCCCGGACGAGCTGCCGGAAGGGGCCGTCGTCGTCAATCCCCGGCAGCCGGGATGCGGCTATCCCTTCAAGGACCTGGCGGCTGCGGGAGTGGCTCTCAAGATCTCCGCAGGCCGTCGCGCGGAGGGCCGGACGAAAGCTTCCGACCGAGTCGCTGCTGCGCGTGGCCTGCCTCGGCACGATCGCGGATCTCGTGCCGCTCTCGGGGGAGAATCGGATCATCGCGGCTGCCGGGCTCGCTGCCCTCGCCTCGGCCCGCGCTCCGGGGCTCCGGGCTCTCCTGCTCGAGGCGGGAGTCGAGGAGGGCTGCGCGCCCACCTCCGAGGAGATCGCCTTCCGGGTCGCCCCGCGGCTGAACGCGGCGGGTCGGCTCGATACCGCCGCCATCGCCCTGGCGCTGCTCGAAGAGCGCGACCCGGCACGGGCCGCCGCAGCGGCGCGCGAGCTCTCGGCGCGCAACGTCGAGCGGCAGGCGCTCGAGCGGCGCGTGGCGCGGGAGGCGAGGGAGCGCATCGCCCGGAACTTCGATCCGGGAGCTGATGTCCTCCTTTTCGAGTGGGACGCGGCATGGCACCGGGGCGTGCTCGGCATCGCGGCCTCGCGCCTGGCGCGGGAATTCCACAGACCCGTTCTGCTCTTCGGTATCGACGGGGACCGGGCATCGGGCTCCGGGCGGAGCATCCCGGGGGTGTCGCTCCACGGCACGCTGAAAGAGATCGAGGATCTCTTCGACGAATTCGGCGGCCACGACCAGGCCGTCGGCGGAAGCCTGCCCGCCGCCCGGCTGCCGGCGTTGCGCGAAGCGGCCCGCGCTGTCTTTGCGGCCCGTGTGCCTCGGGGAGCCCTGACGCGCGTGCGCGAGGCCGATGCGGACCTGCCGCTGGGCGCTGCCGACGACGGCCTTCTCCGCTCGCTCGCGCTTCTGGAGCCCCACGGGATGGCCAATCCCCGCCCGGTCTTCCGCGCCAGCCCGGTCGAGGCCGAGGGTCCCTTCCGGGAGCTCGGTGAGAAGGGGCTTCGGGGGCGCCTGCGAAACGGCCGCCAGTCGACGAAAGCGATCACGTGGGAGCGGGAGCTGCTCGAGCCCCTTCTCTCCCGGCCGCTGCCCCTCGAAGTTCATTACCGCCTGGGTCGCGACCGCGCGGGCTCGATCCAGGCCGAGATCCTCGCGGCGAGGCCGGCTCCCTCGGCATGAACCGCCGCCGGATCGAGGTTGCGGTTCTCGTTTTCGGGGTCGTGTTCTCGGCCGTCGTCGTGCTGTCGGTCAAGAGGGGAATGCGCCCGTCCGCATCGGCCTCTGGAACAAACGCGCCGCTGCCCGCGGGTTCCGAGGGAGGGCACCCGACGACCGTGCTCTCGGGCTTCGACTACACGGAGACCGTGAAGGGCAAGCCGGCCTTCAGGATCCGGTCGGAGCGGACAGTCGGGTTCGGCCCGGTCGCCGGGCTCGCTCCGGACCGTTATGCCCTCGAGAAGGTCTCGCTCACGCTGTATCCCGAGAACGGCGAGCCCCTCGACGTTCTCGCCGATCGGGCCGACTACGACATGCGCACGAAGGCGGCCTTGCTCAACGGCAACGTCCGCTGGAGCGACGAGAAAGGCGCTCTGGGTGAGACCGAGACCGTGTCATTCCATCCCGAAAAGCGTCTGCTCGAGGCGCCGAAGAAGATTCACTTCTCCCAGGGTTCGTTCGATGTGGTCGGCTCGTCCGGCCGCTACGACCTCGGCCGCCGGGAGACGATTCTCTCCGGCCCCGTGCGGGGCAGCGGGACAGGCGAGGGCACGGGCGGCCTGTCGCACGTCGAAGCCGATTCCGCGACCTACAAGCGCGACGAGCAGGTGATCGAGCTCGAAGGGCACGTCAAGACGTCCGCGCGCCAGGGGGATCGCCTGGAGTGCGACCGCCTTCTCATCAAGACGAACCCGGAGGGCAAGCACCTCGAGTGGGCGCGGGCCACTGGAAGCGTCCGCGGCCGGATGGCCGGAGCTGCCGCCGCGGCGGCCGGCGCGACGCCCGCCCCCGGTGCATCGGCTCCTCCCGATCCGCCCCGTGACTACGCGGGCGACCTGGGGATCCTGCTCTTCGGGCCAGACGGCCTCGCGCGATCGATGTCGCTGGCCGGCCACCCCGCCAGCGTGGCCGAGGCGCAGCGGCGCATTACGGCCGAGACGATCGATCTCGACCTTGCCGGAGGCAAGCCGGCCGCCGCGCGGGCGCAGGGAGGCGTGCGCCTGGACGCGCCTCCGAACAGCTCGGAGTCGGACAAGGCCACCGTTGCCTACGGCCCGGACGGCGCGGTTACGTCGCTCGAGCTCTCGGGCAACGTTCGGATGTCGGGCGACGGGAAGGCCGGGACAGCGCAGACGGCGATCCAGGTGCCCGCCCGCAGCGTGTGGCTGCTGACCGGAAGCGCCTCCGCCTCGGCAACGGTCGTCAGCGGCGGATCGAAGATCTCGGCCCCCCGGATCGAGATCGGAGAGAAGCGGCGCGACCTGACGGCGGAAGGGGGAGCCCGAGCCGTCTTCGCGCCCGAGAAGGGAAAGCCCGTCAGCTCCACTCCGCTCGGCGATCCCTCCCAGCCGACCTACGGAAAGGCCTCGCGCATCGTGCTCAACGACGTCTTGCACGTGGCCACGTTGTCGGGAGCCGCCTCGCTCTGGCAGGAGGCCTCCTCGCTCGCCGCCGACGACATCACGATCAACGACGTCGAGCGAACCCTGGTGGCGACCGGCAACGTCCGCGCCGTGATGCCTCCGCAGTCCCCTCCGCCGCTCCCGCGGCTGCGGCGGACAAGGCCACCGCGGCGCCGGCCAAAAAAACCGGCCAGCAGGCCGAAGCCGCGAAGGCGGAGACGAGCGTCGTCACCGCTCGACGACTCGTTTATCGCGAGGCAGCCTCCGAGGCTCGCTTCGACGGCGGCGTCGTCTTCTCCCGGGGAGCGTGGCAGGCGTCGGCGTCGGCCGGCACCGTGTTTCTCGACAAGGAGAGGAAGATCGAGCGCGTGGAGCTTTCCGGCGACGTCGCCTTCCGCGACGCGGCGACAGGCCGCTCGGGGCAGGGCGACCGGGCCGTCGACTATCCGCCCGAGGGGCGCACGGTTCTCGAGGGCAAGCCAGCGCGCGTCACCGACGCCAACGGCGGCAACCGGGTTTCCGGGGCGACCTTGACGATCACCGAGCGCGGGCGTAGGGTCGAAGTGACGGCTCCCGAGGGAGGCAAAACGGAGACTTTCCACAAGACGAAACGCGATTGAGCGAAGCGCTTCCTTTCCTCGCCGAACGGCCGGTCCTGACTGCCCGGGATCTCGTGAAGGCCTATGGCGGTCGAACGGTGGTGCGCGGCGTCTCGCTCGAGATCGGCGCCGGAGAGATCGTGGGCCTGCTCGGCCCCAACGGCGCCGGCAAGACGACGACCTTCTCGATCGTCGTGGGCCTCGTCCTTCCGGACTCCGGAGTCGTTCAGCTCGGGCGACCGCGACCTGACGGATCTTGCCCATGTACCGGCGGGCGCGCGCCGGCATCTCGTACCTGCCGCAGGAGCCGTCGGTCTTTCGGAAGATGACCGTCGAAGAGAATCTCCTGGCCATCCTCGAGACGCTGCAGCTCTCGCCGGCCCAGCGGCAGGAACGAGCCGACCGGCTCCTGACCGAGTTCGGCCTCACCGGGCGTGCGGAAGAACCGGGCCTATTCGCTGTCGGGCGGCGAGCGCCGCCGGGTCGAGATCGCCCGGAGCCTCGTCGTGTCGCCCGGACTTTCTCCTTCTCGATGAGCCATTTGCCGGGATCGATCCCATAGCCGTGCTGGACATCCAGGCGATCGCTCGCCGGCTGGCGGCCTCGGGAATCGGGGTCCTCGTCACCGACCACAACGTGCGCGAGACCCTGTCGATCGTCGACCGGGCTTATATAATCAATGACGGCGAAATCCTCCGGGCGGGCACGCCTCTTGCTCTCTCGAACGACGCTACGGTCAGAAAGATCTATCTGGGAGAAGCTTTTCAGCTCCGTTAGGCATGGCTCTCGAACAAAAGCTCAACCTGCGCCTCTCGCAACGGCTCGTGATGACGCCGTCGCTGCAGCAGGCGATCAAGCTGCTGCAGATGTCGAAGCTGGAGCTCGAGGAGACCATCACGCAAGAGATGGTCGAGAACCCCCTTCTCGAGGACGACCAGGAAGAGCCGCCGGAGCCCGCTGAGGCGGACCCCGCGGAGGCGCCCGAGGCGCCGGCCGAACCGGCCGCCGCCGCGGCCGAGGCCGCTCCAGCCGACGCCCCCGCGGGAGAGGAGAGGGACTCTTTCGAGGAGATCGACTTCAACTCCTTCTTCGAGGACTACCTCGACACCGGATACAACCCGCGCCAGTACGCCGAGGAAGGCGAGGCATCGCCGCTCGAGAACACGCTTTCGCAGACCCAGGACCTGCAGGAGTACCTGAACTGGCAGCTGGGGATGGCCGACGCGGCTCCCCGCGTCAAGGAGATCGCGGCGTATCTCGTCGGCAACATCGACGAAGACGGCTACCTGCGCGTGTCCCGGGAGGAGATCCGGGCGGCCGGGTACGACGAGGATGCCGACGTGGAGGCCGCCCTGACGCTCGTGCGCGCCTTCGACCCGGCGGGCATCTGCGCCTTCGACATGCCCGACTGCCTGATGCTCCAGGTCCGCGCCCTCGGCATCGAGAACCCGCTCGTCGAGAAGGTCGTCGCCGAGCACTGGCCGGAGTTCCTGAACCGCCAGTACGCGCAGCTGACGAAGTCGCTGGGCGTCACGATGATGGAGCTGCAGGCGGTCTTCGAGATCGTCAAGAACCTCGAGCGTAATCCCGGGCGCCGCTTCTCCAACGAGCGCACGATCTACGTCGAGCCCGATGTGGCCGTGCGCAAGATCGGCGACGAGTACGTGATCCAGCTGAACGAGGACGGGCTGCCGCGCCTGCGCATCTCGGCGGCCTACCGGCGGATGCTGCGGGGCGGCAACGGGGCGATCGGCGCGGAGGCGGCCAACTATCTCAAGGAGAAGATGCGCTCGGCCGTCTGGCTGATCAAGAGTCTCGACCAGCGGCAGCGCACGATTTACAAGGTGGCGGACTCGATCGTGCGGCACCAACGCGGGTTTCTCGATCACGGCATCGAGCACCTGCGGCCTCTCGTCCTTCGGGACGTGGCCAACGACATCGGGATGCACGAATCGACCGTCTCGCGGGTCGTCTCGAACAAGTACATCCACACGCCCCGCGGCCTCCTGCCAATGAAGTACTTTTTTCACAGCGGCATCGACTCCTCCAGCGGGTCCGACGTGTCTTCCCTCTCGATCAAGAACAAGATCGCGAAGATCATTGGCGACGAGGACCCGCGCCGGCCGCAATCGGACGCGCACATCATGGAAAAGCTGCGGGGCGAGGGCATCCAGATCGCGCGGCGCACGGTGGCGAAGTACCGGGAGGAGCTGCGGATCCCGTCGTCCTCGCAACGCAAGCAGAGCTTTTGACTGACCGCCGATCACAGGAGGGACGATGCCTGTCGAGCTGACCGGCCGCAACGTGACCGTGAGCGCCGCCTTGAAGAAGCTCGCGTTGAAGCGAATCGAGCGCCTCGAGCGACACCTCGCGGGGCCCGCCACGGTCCGGGTCGTCGTCTGGCGGGAGAAGCATCTTTTCAAGGCGGAGGTCCTCGCGACGCACCGGCGCCGCCAGTGGACGGCGCTGGAAGAGCGCGACGACCCCGAGGCCGCCGTCGCCTTCGCTCTCGAGAAGATCGACGCCCAGGCTCGCAAGGACACGGAGCGGCGGCGGGACCAGAAGCACCGGGGGGCGCAGGACGGCGGGGGAAACGGGCGCGCCCGGGGGCCGAAGCGCGGCGGCTCCCGAGTCAGCCGCAGGATGCTCCCGACGGAAGGAAGGATCGTCCGGGCGGGACGGCTCCCGATCAAGCCGATGAGCGTCGAGGAAGCGGCTCTCGCGCTGGACGACGCCGGCCGCGAGTTTCTCGTGTTCCGGGACGCGGACTCGGAGCGCGTCTCCGTGCTCTACAAGCGCCGCGACGGCGATCTCGGCCTCATCGTTCCGGAGGAGGCCTGACATGACGAACCCCAACGAGGCGCGGCCGACTCCCATTCTCACCGTCGAGATCCTCCGCTCGCCGCTGCTTTCCGACCTCGGCCTCACGGTCGTGGCGGGCGAGCCGGGCATGAACCGGCGCATCTCGTGGGGCCGCATCCAGCGCCCCGGCCTGGCTTTTGCGGGCTTTCTGGCGTTCATCAAGCCCGGGCGCATCCAGATCCTGGGCGAGAGCGAGCTGAACTACCTCGACACGATGCCCGCGGACGTGAGGCGCGATCGCATCGCTTCGATCGTCCGTCTGCCGGTCGCGGCCTTCGTGGTGACGAAGGGCCAGCCGGTTCCTCAGGACCTGGCGAGCGCCTGCCGGGAGCATCGCGTGCCCCTGCTCGTCTCCGATCAGACGACCTCCGTCGTCATCCAGTCGATCACCCGCGTTCTCGAGGACGAGCTCTCCCCATCGACCAGCTTGCACGGCGTCCTGGTCGATGTCTACGGCATGGGCCTCCTGCTGCTCGGCGATTCGGGCATCGGCAAGAGCGAATGCGCCCTGGACCTGATCCAGCGGGGCCATCGGCTCGTGGCCGACGACGTCGTCGAGATCCGCAAGTATCCGAGCGGCTCGCTCGTGGGCCGTGCAGCCGAAATGATCCGGTATCACATGGAGCTGCGCGGCATCGGGATCATCAACATCAAGCACCTCTTCGGGGTCTCGGCGGTGCGGGCCTCGAAGTCGATCGAGCTGGTCATCGAGCTCGAGCGGTGGGACCCCACCAAGAAGTACGACCGCCTGGGCCTGGATGGCGAAACGTACTCGATCCTCGACAGGCCGCGGCCCTTCCTCCGCCTCCCCGTGGCGTCCGGGCGCAACATCGCGCTCTTGATCGAGATCGCGGCCCGCAACGAGCTCTTGAAGAGCCAGGGCTACGACGCCGCCAAGGAATTTGCGCTCCGGGTGGACGAGCAGATCGCGAAGAACGCGATGAGCCCGGCAGGCCGACGCCCTTGACCAATTCGGCCGACCCGTCTCCGGGCCCGGCTGCGCCCGGCCGGCTCGAGAGCCTCGTCATCGTGACGGGACTGTCCGGCTCCGGCAAGAGCCTCGTCAACAAGTGCCTGGAGGACATGGGCTACTCGTGCGTGGACAACCTCCCGCTCGAGCTCGTGGAGCCTCTTCTGGAAACCGCCACGGCAGCGCGCATGGGGGTCAATCTCGATGTGCGCAACCCGGATTTCGCGGCGCGCTTTCCGGCGATCTTGAGCCGCGTCCGGGGGCGCGTGCCCGGAACGCGCGTGCTCTTTTGCGACGCCTCGGAGGAATCCCTGATACGCCGGTTCTCCGAAACGCGGCGGCCGCACCCGCTCGCCGGGAACCGGCCGCTGCTGGAAGCCCTGCGGCGGGAACGGGAGATGCTCGAAGAGCTGCGATCGCTCGCAGACGTCGTCGTGGACACGTCGGGCATGACCGTTCACGAGCTGCGCTCCTTCGTGCAGAAGACCTTCGTGGGCGATCCGGAGCGGGCGGGGATGATCGTGTCGGCCACGTCTTTCGGCTTCAAATTCGGAATCCCCCACGACGTGGATCTGCTCTTCGACGTGCGCTTCCTGGCCAATCCGCATTTCGTCGCCGAGCTCAAGGCCAAGACGGGCAACGATCCGGCTGTGGCCGCCTACATCGAGAAGGACCCCGACACGGAGCCGTTCCTGGTCCGCCTGCTCGGCTTCCTCGAGTACCTCCTGCCCCTGTACGAGAAGGAGCACAAGAGCTATCTCTCGATCGGCATCGGCTGCACGGGCGGGAAGCACCGCTCCGTCTATGTTGCCGAACGGCTGGCCTCGGCTCTTCACGACCGGGGCATCCCCGTGCGCGTCTCCCATCGGGACGCCACGCGGGAATAGCCGCCGCGGAACCGAATAAGATAGCCCCCCGATGATCGGCATCCTGATCGTGACCCACGGCCGCCTCGCCGAAGAGCTGCGCGACGCCGCCCGGACCATCGAGCCCTCGATCGGCCGGATCTCGGCCGTGGCGCTGGAATGGGACCAGACAGGCGAAGACGCGCGCGAGCGGATCGCCGCCGGCCTCGCCGAGGCGGACCAGGGGGACGGTGCGGTGATCCTGACGGACATGTTCGGCGGCACGCCGTCGAACCTGGCCCTGCCCTTTCTCAAGAAGGACCGTGTCGAAATCGTGACCGGGGTCAACCTGCCGATCGTGTTGAAGTGCGCCGCCCTCCAGACGAGCGGGAAATCCGTGGTCGAGGTCGCTCACATCGCCAAGGACAGGGGACAGCGTTCCATCTGCGTGGCTTCGGACCTGCTCGCCGACGACCCGGCGGGCGGAGAGGCACTCTCCGTGGAGCGGAAACGGTGATCGAGCGAGAGCTCGCGATCCAGAACCGCCTCGGCCTGCACGCGCGCGCCGCTGCCAAGTTCGTCCAGACGGCGAGCCGCTTTCGATCGGCCGTGAAGATCCGCAAGAACGGCGAGGAGGTCGACGGCAAGAGCATCCTGGGCATCCTGCTGCTGGCGGCTTCCGAGGGCACGCGGATCATCGTGGCCGTCGAAGGCGACGACGAGAAGGAAGCTTTCGCCGCCGTGGAAGACCTCGTCGCCCGCCGGTTCGACGAGGAAGAATGAGAGGAATTGACTCATTGCATCATTGAGACATTGGGTCATTGCCGCCCCGGACCAATGAGTCAATGGATCAATGAACCAATGAATCAATCGCTCTAATGCTCCAAGGCCTTCCTGTTTCCCCCGGCGTCGCGGTGGGCCGCGCCGTCGTCTTTCGGTTTGGAGGGCTGCCGGCGTTTCGCCGGGCCATGTCCGCCGAGGAGCTGCCGCGCGAGGAGGCCCGCCTGCGTCAGGCGGCGGCGCAGGCAGCCCAGAGCTTCCGGGACCAGGCTCGCAACGTCAGCGGCGAAGTCGGCTCCGAGATCGCCGCGATCCTCGAAGCCCACGGCCTGATCGCGGTCGACGAGACCTACCTCGGATCGATCGTCGAGCACATGCGGGCAGACCGCGTGAACGCCGAGTGGGCGCTCGCGGCCGTGACGGTCCAGCTCTCGCGGCGCCTCGCCGAGGCGGACTCGGCGGCCATGCGCGAGAGGGAGGCGGACCTGACCGACGTGGCCCGCGAGATCGCCGCGCACCTCTCCGGCCGGGCTGTCTTCGAGCCCCATGAGCTGCCCCGCGGCTCGATCCTGGTCGCCGACGAGCTGTCTCCGCTTCATGCGTCCCGGCTCGATCCGCGGCGCGTGCGCGCGATCGCGCTCGAGAGGGGAGGACCGACGTCGCACGCTTCGATCATCTTCCGCTCCTTCGGCTTGCCCGCCGTCGTCGGCGTGGCGGGCCTTTGCGAGGCCGTGTCGCCCGAGCGGCCGATCGTCGTGGATGGCGACAAGGGCTCCGTCGACGTCGCCCCGTCCAAGGAGAAGCTGCGCCGGAGCCTCCTGCGCGAGCGCGAAGAGCGCGACCGGAGCCGCCGTCTGCGGGCCCGCACGGCCCGCGGCGCGTCCACGCAGGATGGCGTGCGGGTCGTCGTGCGGGCCAACCTGGAGCTGCCCGAGGAGCTCCCGTCCCTGGAGCGCTACCACGCGGAGGGCGTCGGCCTCTTCCGCTCCGAGTTCGTGTATCTCCAGGCGGCGCCCCGAAAGCCCGACGTGGCCGAGCAACAGGCCGTGTACGAGCAGCTGCTGGAAGCCGCAAAGGGTCAGCCGGTCGTGGTGCGGACTTATGACCTCGGCGGCGAGAAGGGGATTGGGCCCGCCCGCGGCGAGAACCCGGCGCTGGGCCTGAGGGGGCTGCGCTACTGCCTGGCCCACCCCGAGATCTTCGACGCCCAGCTGTCGGCGCTCTGTCTGGCTTCGCGGCGGGGAGACCTGCGGATTCTGCTGCCGATGGTGACCTCTCTCTCGGAGCTCCGGGAGGCGCGGAGGCGCCTGGTCCTTGCCTCCGATGCGGCGGGCCTTCCGCGCCCCCCGGCGCTCGGCGTGATGATCGAGGTGCCCGCGGCCGCGCTCATGGCCGACCGGATAGCGCCGGAGGCCGACTTCTTTTCGATAGGCACCAACGATCTCGCCCAGTACGCTCTGGCGGTCGACCGAGCGGACCCCGAGGTCTCGGCGTTGTACCGGCCGCTGCATCCGGCCATCCTGCGGATGATAAAATTCGTCGTGGAGGCAGGAAGGACCCACGAGCGCCCGGTCGCCATCTGCGGCGAGGTTGCAGCCGACCCGGTCGGCATCGCGGTCCTGGTCGGCCTCGGGCTGACCGAGTTCTCCGTGACGCCGGTTTCGATCGCCGTGGTTCGGGACAACCTGGCGGGGCTCGACGCCGCCAAGGTCGCGGGCTTAGCCGAGAGAGCGCTGGACGCGGCGGATGCGGGAGAGGTGGAGAGAATCTTCCGGGGACGCATGTGAGACGAGTTTCCAAGCCGTGGGGGCACGAGCTGGTCTTCGCCGAAAACGAGCGGTACGCCGGAAAGATCCTGCACCTGGACGCGGGCCAGTGCCTGTCTCTCCAGTACCATGAAAGAAAAGACGAAACGCTGTACGTTCTGTCAGGTGAGGTGCGGCTCGAGGTCGGAGAGGACGGGGCGATGAAAGAGATGCGGCTGCAGGCGGGGGAGGCCTTCCGGATCCGGCCGGGAGTGAGGCACCGCCTGAGCGCGGATCGAACCGCCGAGATCGTCGAGGTCTCATCGCCCGAGCTCGACGACGTCGTCCGCCTGGAAGACCGCTACGGGCGGGCCGGGACGAAAACGCCGTGAAAGCATGGATTCTCGGGGCTGCTCTCGGCGGCGCAGTCGCAGCGTCCCCGCTGCTGGCCGCTTCGCCGACGCCGACGCCCACGCCCACGCCGAGGCCCCGGCTCGGAGGGGGCTTCGGGAGGGCCGCATCGACCCCGGTGCCGCGAGAAGCCAGCGGGCAGAGCATGGCCGACGTCGTTCGGGCGGCCGGCACGGCGAAGACCGCGGAACCCGGTCAGAAGAAGGCGGGCGTGACGATCGACAACTCCTCGCTGGTGACGGATCCGACGAAGGGCCGTGTGTCGACTTCCCAGGCGGCCGCCCAGCCGGCAGCCCGGCCGGCCGCCACGACGCCGGCCGCGCGGGGTACACCAGCGGTTCCGGCGGCGGCCGCGACGCCCCCTCCGAGCGTGGCATCGGCGGCGGCCGAGGAGCAGAAGTGGCGCGATGCGGCGCGCGCGGCAGGAAAGCGCGTCGAGGACGCAAAGCAGCACGTCGAGGAGCTCGACGCGGCGGCCCACAAGCTCGAGAACGACTTCTATGCCTGGGACGACGGGCAGTACCGCGACCGCGTGATCAAGCCGGCCTGGGACAAGACGAAATTGGATCTCGAAGCGGCGAGGAAGGAGCTCGCCGATGCCGAGAAGAACCTGGCCGACCTGCCCGAGCGGGCCCGGAAGGCGGGCGCCTTGCCCGGCTGGCTGCGAGAATGAGCGATCTCACGCTTCCATCGCTAACCCATACAAATGCAATGGGTTGCAGCGATACAGCCGGACTCTACCGAGTAGAGACGTGGGGTTGCCAGATGAACGTCCTGGATGGCGAGCGCATCGCGGGCCAACTCGAGGCCCGGGGATTCGCCCGGGCCGCTCCGGGCGGACCTGCCGATGTGATCGTCCTGAACACGTGCCATATCCGCGACAAGGCCGATCACAAGGTCTCCACCGAACTCGGAATGCTGGCCCGCGAAAAGAGGGAGCGGCCGGACCTGGTGATCGGCGTTGCGGGCTGCGTCGCCCAGGCTTTGGGCGAAGCGATTTTCGAGAGGGCCCCTTTCGTCGACTTCGTCGTGGGAACAGGCGAAGTCGAGCGGGTCGGACAGATCGTTGCCGAGGTTCGATCGGAGCGTCGGCGCGTGACGGCCCTCAACCTGCCCGGGGAATCGCCGGTCGACCAGTTCCGCCTGATCGCCCGCGGCTCTCCCTTTCAGGCCTACGTCACCGTCATCGAGGGCTGCGACCAGTTCTGCACGTTCTGTGTCGTGCCCTTCACGAGAGGCCGGGAGAGAAGCCGCCGGTCTTCCGAGATCCTCCGCGAGCTTTCGGAGCTCGCCTCCCGCGGCTACACCGAGGTCACCCTCCTGGGTCAGACGGTCAACGCCTACCGGGACCCGGAGGAGGGCTTCGGGCTCGGAGAGCTCCTGCGGAAGGCTGCAGCCGTCCCGGGCTTGAAGCGCGTGCGGTTTCTGACCTCGCATCCCCGATTCGTGGACGAGGGGTTGATCGACGCCCTCGCCTCGGGGGGCGCCATCGCTCCCTACCTGCACCTGCCGGCGCAGTCGGGGTCCGACCGCATCCTCTTCCGCATGAAGCGGCGCTACGACGCCGCGCAGTACCGCGACACCGTTGCGAAGGTGCGGGCGGCGGTCCCGGGCATCGCGATGTCCTCGGACTTCATCGTGGGCTTTCCGGGCGAGAGCGAGGAGGACTTTGCCGCAACCCTGGACCTCGTGCGCGACGTCCGGTTCGCGAGCCTATTTGGATTCGTCTACTCCCCGAGGCCAGGGACGGCGGCTTTCCGGTGGGGGAGTGGCTCGGCCGTTCCCGCGGAGGTCTCCGCCGAGCGCTTGAAACGCCTGCTCGACCTGCAGACCGAGCTGCAGTCCGAATCCAACGGAGGCCTCGTCGGCTTGAGCCTCGAAGTCCTGGTCGAGGGGCGAGACGTCAAGGGCCAGGCGACAGGGAGGACGGCTTGTAACCGCATCGTTCATTTCCCGGAAGGGGAGAGTCCCCTGCCCGGCGGCAGCTATGCTCTCGTTCGTATCGGGCGCGGCCTGCCCAACTCGCTATTGGGCGAACGGGTGGCCTGAAGGGACGCCATGATCAAGATGGAAATCAAGGGCCTGCTGATGGACCCGGTCTCCAACATGCCGGTCGTGATCCTGCGCGACCAGGACGACGGGATGTTCCTGCCGATCTGGGTCGGGATCTTCGAAGCCAACGCGATAGCCCTCGAGATGGAGAAGATCGCGACGCCGCGCCCGATGACCCACGATCTTCTGAAGAATGTCCTGAACGAGCTCGGCTTCCAGGTCGAGAGGGTCGTCATCACGGAGCTCAAGGACAACACCTTCTACGCGCGCATCCGCCTGACCCACGGCGAGGCGTCCTGGGACGTCGACAGCAGGCCGAGCGACGCGATCGCCCTGGCTCTTCGCTCCAAGGCCGAGATCTTCGTCGAGGAGGAAGTCCTGGAGAAGAGCCGCACCCTGCGCGACGGAGGGCACGACGGATCCCGATCGTCTCAAGAAGTGGCTCGAGGAAGTCAACCCGGAAGACCTCGGCAAGTACCGGATGTAGAGAGCCGCCTTCGGGGGTAGACTCCGGTTCTCGTGATCATCTCCATCACAAATCAAAAGGGCGGCGTCGGAAAGACGACGACCGCCATCAACCTGGCGGCGGCGCTCGCGCAAAAGGGCCAGAAGACTCTCCTGATCGACCTCGATCCCCAGGGCAACAGCACCATGTCGTATCTCGACCGAAAGAGCGTCGAGAAGTCGATGTTCGACGTGCTGACCGAGCCCGAGGTGAAGCTCTCGGACATCGTCCGGCCCTCGGGTCTGCCGAACCTCGACATCGCTCCGGCACGCATCTCGCTGGCCAAGATCGAGTCGAAGCTGCTGGGGGAGATCGACGGACACTTCCGCATGCGCGACAAGATCGACAGCGTGCGCCGCCGGTACGATGCGATCCTGATCGACACGCCGCCGACCCTGGGGATGATCACGGTCAACGCGATGGTCGCCTCGACCCATGTCCTGATCCCGATTCAGTCCTCCTTCTTTGCCCTGGAGGGAACGGACGATCTCCTCGAGACGATCGACAAGATCAAGGCCCGGCCCAATCCGAACCTTCAGATTCTCGGCGTCGTGATCACGCTGCACGACAAGCGCACCGTGATCGGCAAGGACGTCTACGACCAGATCAAGGGGGTCTTCGGCAAGAAGATCTTCAAGACGACGATTTCCAAGAGCGTGCGCCTGGAGGAGAGCCCGGCGCACCAGGAGTCCATCTTCACCTTCGCGCCCCGCTCGAGCGGGGCCGCGGAGTACTACTCGCTCTCCGAGGAGGTCCTTTCGCGTGTCTAAGAAGCGCGGACTCCCGACGGCAGCTCACATGCGTCACGACTCCCACTTCGTGGACTCTCTCTCCGAGCGCTTCGGTGCGGCGGTGGGGAGGCTGATCCCGATCGAGGAGCTGGAGCCGAACCCCGGACAGCCGCGCAGCAGCCTGGGCGACCTCTCGGAGCTCACCCGGTCGATCGAGGCCAAGGGCGTCCTCGAGCCTCTCCTCGTCCGGCAGCTCGAGGACGGCCGCCTCCAGATCATCGCCGGCGAGCGCCGGTACCGCGCCGCCATCGCGGCCGGTTTGAGCGAGGTCCCGTGCATCGAGCTCGATGTGCCCGAAAACGAGGTCATCGAGATCGCCCTGATCGAGAACCTGCACCGCAAGGACCTCCACCCGTTCGAGGAGGCCGAAGGCTACGCGTCACTCCAGAACCGGTTTGCGTACACCCAGCAGCAGGTGGCCGACGCCGTCGGCAAGAAGAGGGTATCCGTCACGGAGGCCCTCTCGCTGCTGCAAATCCCGGAGGAGCTCCGGGTCGAATGTCGGCGCGCCGACATCGAGGCCCGGTCGGTCCTTCTCCAGGTGGCCCGGCAAGGCGACGAGTCCAAGATGCGAGCCGCGATCGAGCGGATCATCGCCGGCTCCACGCGCGACGACCTGCGCCGAGACAAGAGGGACTCGAAGGAAGGGAAGCGAGCCAAGCACTTCACCTTCGTCTTCAAGCCCCGTGGCGGCCCCTTCAAACTCAACCTGTCTTTCGCCAAAGCCCGCGTCGAAAAGCAGGAGCTCATCCAGAGCCTCCGCGAAGTCCTCCGCCAGCTCGAATCCGGCGACATAAAGCTCGGCAAGCGCTGAGTGGTACCTCGGCGGATGCCGCGCGCTTATGTAAAGCGCAGGCAACCGCAGCAGTCCGGCAGGGGGTGGGCGCTTTACATAAGCAGCGCGGATATTATGCAAAATCGCTTTGCGATTTTACATAATATATCTTATCGGACGCTATCTGCCCCAGCCAATGTACCCCTCCCGCCGCCCTTGACTCTCCCCCCTCGACTCCCGACTATGGAGTCCCGATGCGCCTGATCTCCCGGTCCGTCCTGCGCGAGATCTGGCCGCCCTTCCTCCTCGGGTTCACCGCCTACACCTTCATCCTCCTGGTCCGCCAGATCATCCTCATGACGGACTTCCTGGTGCGCCGGGCAGCCACCTTCAAGGAAGTCGTCTGGCTGGTCGTTCTGTCGCTGCCCTGGATCGTCGTGCTGACGCTTCCCATGGCATACCTGCTCGGCCTCTTGATCGGCCTGGGCCGGCTGGCGGCCGACTCCGAGATCGTCGCCCTGCGCTCCTGCGGGGTCGCGCCCCGAGCCATCTTCCGGCCCGTCTTCGCGGCGGCCGGAGCCCTCTCGCTCTTCGTCTTCGGGCTCTACAACTGGGTCCTGCCGAGAGCCAACGACGCCTTGACCCACGCCCTGACGAGGCTGGCCGCAACCTCGGCCGTCAATCTCGTCCAGCCGCGCATCTTCCGGGAGATCCGGCCCGGGGTGACCCTCTTCTTTGACCGCGTCGGAGCCGACAACCGCTCCTTCGAGGGCGTCTTCCTGTCTTTTGCCGAGGAAGGCGGGAACCGGGTGGTCATGGCTCGGACCGGGCGCCTGACGCTCGAGGGAGAGAACCTGTGGCTCGATCTCGACTTCTCTGTCGCCCACGAATTCGATCCGGCGGACCCCGCCCGCTACCGCATCGACCGCAACGCGGCGCACCGCATTCTCTTCGCGGGCGACATCTGGAACAGCCCGAGGGCCCAGATCAGCTACGAGAAGGGGTTGCGCTCGCAGTCCCTGGGCGAGCTCTTCGCCACGGCCGATCGCGAGAGGGGCGCCGCCCAGGGCCCCGGCCGGTACCGCCTCGCCTGGGTCGAGATCCACAAGAAGTTCGCGATTCCCTTGGCGTGCCTCGCGTTTGCCGTCGTGGGCATTCCGCTGGCCGAGACCTCGCGGCGCGGCGGGCGCGGCGGCGGATTCGCCCTGTCGCTCCTGATCCTCGTCGGCTATTACGTACTTCTCTCGAGCGGGGAATCCTGGGCCGAGAACGGGAAAGCGTCTCCGGGCCTCGCCATGTGGCTGCCCAACGGGCTCGTCCTTCTCCTCGGCCTGGCCGCCATGTGGCGCGGCCGCCGTGAGCGCGGGCGCTGGACCCTCTGGCTCCGGAGAGCCGGCCGAGCCGAGCCTGTCCGCGCGGAAAGGCGCGCCTGGCTCGCAGGCCTGCTGCGCTTCCCCGCCGTGCTCGACCGTTACGTCCTCGCGCGCTTTCTTTCGGCCCTCGCCCTCGTCCTCCTCTCGATCCTGCTCATCGCTTCGATCGTCGACTACGCCGAGCGCGTCGACCAGATCATCCACAACAAGCCGCCCGCATCCGCCGTGGCCGGGTACTACCGCTACTTCCTCTACAACATCACGATCCAGCTGGTCCCCTTCGCGGTGCTCATCGCGGCCCTCGTCGGCCTGGGCGCCCTGTCCCGGAACAACGAGGACACGGCCTTCAAGGCGAGCGGCATCTCCCTCTACCGGCTCGGGGCCCCCGTCCTGGTGGCGGCGTTTGCCACGGCCCTGTTCGTCTTCGCCCTGGGCGAATCGATCGGCCCGATCGCGCAGCAGCGGGAGGCGCGCTTCCGCAACGTCATCTACGGCCGTCCCGTGGACTACGGCATGCGCTACGCCTCCGAGCGGAACTGGTTCTACGGCGAGGACGGCCGCATCTGGTTCCGCGAGGAGACCGACCCGCGGGGCGGCGTCCTCGTGGCGCCGACGGTGTTCGAGTTCGGTCCGGAGTTCACCCTGGTCCGCCGGGACACGGCCGCTGAGGCTCGGTGGAGCGGCCGGGACTGGGTGTTCCGGCGGGGCTGGACCCGAACCTTCGACGGTTCGGCCGAAACCGGGTACCAGGCGTTTGCCGAGCGCCGGATCGAGGGCGAGCTGCCGGCCGCCTTCACGCGGGAGCGAAGGACGCCCGACGAGATGACGCTCGGGGAGCTCAACGCCTACACGCGGCGGCTCGAGAGAACGGGCTACCCCACCGCTTCGCTCGTGACGGCCCTCCACCAGAAGATCTCCCGTCCTGCCCTGATTCCTCTGATGGCCCTGCTGGCCATCCCCTTTGCCTTCCGCATCGGCAAGCGCGGCACGCTGGCGGGAATCGGTGTCGGCCTCGGCCTCGGCATGCTGTTCGTCGTGTCGAGCGAATTCTTCACGAGGCTCGGGGCCGTCGGCGCGCTGCCCCCGGCCATGGCCGCCTGGTCGACAGACATCCTCTTTGCCACGGGGACGGCGTACTTCCTGCTGCGCTTGAGGACGTGAGAAGGACAGTCCCGAATCAGAAACTCTGGCCGCTCGAGAACGAAACCAGCCAGCCCTTCCTGCCCTGTTGATCGGTATCCAAGGCATAGGCGAAATCGAGCCGGAGGATGTTGTTGTTCGCCGCCCGGGCGATCCCGAAGCGCAGGCCGATGCCGATGTCGCTCTTCAAATTGGAGAGGCGGAACGGCACTCCCCGAGGGGTTGCGAGCCCCGTGTCGAAGAAGACCGCCAGGCCCGGTGAGAAGAGCTGCAGGATCTCCTTGCCGGAAAAGATGCGGTGCTCCAGGTTGAAGATGAGACGCTCGTCCCCCTCGAAGGCGTACAGGTGGTAGCCCCGCAGCCCCGTCGACCCGTCGGCGAAAAACTGGATGGTCTTGTCGAGCTTCCACCCGCGGTCGAAAATGACGCGGGACACGGTCGTCTGCGGATAGTCCGTGTCGTGCTTCAGTACCCAGTTGAGCGCTGCCCCGAAGAGGGTGTTCTCGGTCGGTTCGAGGCGCGTCGAGAAGCCGACGCGGCCCAGAAGGAAGCTCGAACCCCCGAGCCGAACTCCGCCGGATGCGGCACCCAAGGCCTGGAAGGTGGTCTTCGGAGCTCCGAGCGCCTCGGGAGAAACGGAAAAGGCCGCTGTGAACGTCGCCCCGAGGTTGAAGTCCTCGTAGCGCATGTCCCGGTTGACGTAGTTCAGCTTCAGGAAGTCGTTGTGCGCCTCCTGGTAGATCAGCGAGACGTAACGAAAAGAGTGGTCGTCGGGAACGATCTCGAGGGGATAGGCGTCGGTCGGAGCGTAGCGCTCGTCGATGTAGGCGAGCCCAAGGCCGAGGCGCCTGGCGAACGTGTCGCCTGCCTTGAGAGCGCGCAGGTAGGCGCCCTGGGCAATCTTGTTGTTCTCCGCGTAGCGCGAGATCGCCTCTCCCCCGCCGTAGATGTTCTGTTCGAGAATCAGGTGGTTGAAGAGGAGGTCCGAGGCGAAGGCGTCCTGGAACGACACGAACGGCTTCTGGATGAAGGCGCGCTGCTGTTCGCCGTCGGAATTGAGCGAATAGGCGAGGTCGGCTGTCCAGAAGGAGCCGGCGATCGCGGGGTCGTGGTAGGCGACCGCGCGGTAGCTCCGCTCGGTCCCCTGGGCGTAGGAGATGCCCGCCTCCTTGCCGGTTCCAAAGAGGTTGCGCTCCGAGAGCGAGACAGAATAGGTCGTCACCCCTCCGCGGACGCCGTACGAGCCTCCCAGGTCGAGCGTCCAGGAGTCCTGGGTCACGACGTCGATGTCCACGACCCCATCGTGGGGCGCTCCATAGCTGATTTCGGCTGACTTGATGAACCGCAGCTGGCGCAGGTTCCTCTCCGTCTGCTCGAGGAGGAGCCGGTCGAACGGATCTCCGGTGTGGAAGAGCAGGAACTGGCGGATGACGTTGGTGCGGGTCTCGAAATGGATCGCGTCGGCCGCGCGGTAGAACCAGCCCCTGGCCGCCTCCTCGGGCGAAAAGACGTTGAGGCTGCGGATGCGGATTTCGCCGACCCGCAGCGGTTCGTCGGCCAGGACCGCCGGCGAGGCGCTCAGGGCCAGTGTGGCAAGGCCCAGGGCGAAGATCGCCCGGCGGATTACGTCCCCTCTTCCCAGGAGCTCATGTACTTCTTCTGCTCCGGGGTCGGCGTGTCGATCGCGATGCCCATCGAGGCGAGCTTCAGGCGGGCGATCTCGCGGTCGATTTCTTCGGGGACGGTGTAGACCTTCTTCTCGAGGCGCGCGTGATTCTTGACCATGTACTCGGCCGCCAGCGCCTGGTTGGCAAACGACATATCCATGACGGATGCCGGATGCCCTTCGGCTGCAGCCAGGTTCACGAGGCGCCCATCGGCCAGGAGGTTGATCCGGCGGCCGTCCCGGAGGGAGAACTCCTCCACGAACTCCCGCGTGGCGCGGCGCGAGGCCGAGAGCTTCTCCAGCGCCGGAATGTCGATCTCGACGTTGAAGTGGCCCGAGTTGCACACGACGGCTCCGCTCTTCATCGCCACGAAGTGCTCGCCGCGGATGACACTCTTGTTTCCCGTGACGGTCACGAAGATGTCCCCCTGCGGGGCGGCTTCCTCCATCGACATGACGCGGTAGCCGTCGAGGGCCGCCTCGATGGCCTTGGTGGGGTCGATCTCGGTCACGATGACCTGGCCGCCTAGTCCGCGCGCGCGCATGGCGACACCGCGCCCGCACCAGCCGTAGCCGGCCACGACGACGTTCAAGCCCGCCACGAGGAGGTTGGTCGCCCGCACGATGCCGTCCAGCGTCGACTGCCCCGTCCCGTAGCGGTTGTCGAAGAGGTGCTTGGTCTTCGCCTCGTTGACGGCCATGACCGGGAACTTCAGGACACCCGAGGCCTCCATGGCCTTCAGGCGGATGACGCCCGTCGTCGTCTCCTCGGTTCCGCCCGTGATGCCGTCCAGCAGGCTCTTGCGGTCTGCCGGCGAGAGCCCCGCGGCCCAGGCGCGGATCGTGGGGTCCACGTCGGAGTCCTTGCCGAGCGCCAGGAAGAGGAGCGAGGAGACGAGGTCGGCCCCGTCGTCCATGGTGATGTTGGGCCGGTGCGCGAGCGCCGAGCGGATGTGCTCGTAGTAGGTGGCGTGGTCCTCGCCCTTGATGGCGTAGACGGCGATGCCGTCCTCGGCCAGGCAGGCCGCGGCGTCGTCCTGGGTCGAGAGAGGGTTCGAGGCGCAGAGAACGAGGTCCGCGCCGCCGGCGGCCAATGTGCGCGCGAGCGCCGCGGTTTCCGTCGTGACGTGCAGGCAGGCGGAGAGGCGGACTCCGGCCAGCGGCTTCTCCTTGGCGAAGCGCTCCCGGATCTGGCGCAGGACCGGCATGGTCCTTTCGGCCCACTCGATCCGAAGTCTCCCCTTGTCGGCGAGGCCCGGATCCTTGATGTCGTGTTTTGCCGCCGCCGTGGCCATGCCTGCCTTCATCGCGTCACCGCCGCGGCGGGCTCGACGCCGGCCGCCTTGGCGAGAGTCAGGGCGACGTCAGCCCTCTCCCACGTGAAGTCGGGTAGATTCCGCCCGAAATGGCCGAACGCCGCCGTCTGCTTGTAGATCGGCCGCCGCAGGTTGAGCTTGTCGATGATGCCCTTGGGCGTCAGCGGGAAGTTCTCCCGGATGAGAGAAACGATCTTCGCCTCCGGAAGCTTGCCCGTGCCGTAGGTCTCCACGTGCACGGAGACCGGGTCCGCAACGCCGATGGCGTAGGCGAGCTGGATCAACGCGCGCTCGGCCAGGCCGGCGGCCACGATGTTCTTGGCCACGTACCGCGCCATGTAAGCGGCCGACCGGTCCACCTTCGTGGGGTCCTTGCCTGAGAAGGCGCCGCCGCCATGGGGCGCGCTCCCGCCGTAAGTGTCCACGATGATCTTGCGCCCCGTCAGGCCGGTGTCCCCCTGGGGCCCGCCGACGACGAACCGGCCGGTCGGATTGATGTGAAACTTCGTTTTCGGGGTCAGGAGGTGCTCCGGGATGACGGGCTTGACGACCTCCTCGATGATCGCTTCCTTGAGGGCCGCGTGCTTGATGGCCTCCGCATGTTGCGTCGACACGACGACGGCCTCGACCGAGATCGCCCGGGTGCCCTCGTACTCGACGGTGACTTGCGACTTTCCGTCGGGCCGAAGGAACTCCAGCTCTCCCTTGCGGCGGGCCTCGGAGAGGCGCATGACGAGCTTGTGCGCGAGTGTCAACGGCAGGGGCATCAGCTCCTCGGTCTCGCGGACGGCGTAGCCGAACATGAGGCCCTGGTCGCCGGCTCCGCCCGTGTCGACGCCCTGGGCGATGTCCGGGGACTGGGGATCGATCGAGGAGATCACGGCGCAGGTCTCGTAGTCGAACCCGAATTTCGCGCGCGTGTAGCCGATCTCCTTGATCGTGTGGCGCACGATCGACGGAAAGTCGACGTAGGTCTTGGTCGAGATCTCGCCGGCGATGAACGCGAGGCCGGTCGTCACGAGCGTTTCACATGCGACCCGGCCCGTCGCGTCCTCCCGAAGGACCGCATCCAGGATCGCATCGGAGATTTGATCGGCGATCTTGTCGGGGTGACCCTCGGTCACCGATTCCGAAGTGAAGTAGTGCCTGCCGTTCTGCAGCATGAAACCCCTCCTTGGAGGCGGAAGTGTGTGCGGACCGAAGCGCGAAACCGTAGCATTTTAGCTTGTCTTCGTCAAAAACTCTCCGGCAGGCAGAGATCGAGCGAGCTGCCCGCGCGCGCGAAAAAGTAGAAGACGTTGCGGCCGTAATGGCGCCGCTCGACCAGGGTGACTCCCGGAGGCTCGCCAGGGGTCGAGGAAGGGCTGTCCCGCTGCAGAACGGCGAGGCCTCCCGGAGAGAGCAGGGCGGCCGCTCCGGCGAGCAGGCCTTCGGGAAGGGCCTCGGCGTAAGGGGGATCGGCGAAGACGAAATCGAAGCGTTCGCCCCCGCTCGAGCTCCCGGAGCGCCCGGACGGCATCGCTGCGGACGACGCGCAGCCTCTTTCCGGCGGGGTCGAGGCGCGAGGCGTTGCGAAGGAGGGCCGTGGCATCCTCCTCGACGAGAACGGCGCGGCCCGCCCCGCGTGAGACCGCCTCGAGTCCCACGGCGCCGCTGCCCGCATAGAGATCGAGGACCGAGGCGCCGGCTATGGAATCGTGAAGGATCGAGAAGAGGGCCTCGCGGGCTCGTCCCGACGTGGGCCGCGCGGCTCGCGGAACCTCCAGGGCCCTGCCCTTCCACTCCCCGCTCCCGATGCGCAAGGGCGGCGCCTTGCGCTTCATTCCGGGGCCGCGAACTGGGTGCGGAGGTCCTTGAGGCTCATGAAGAAAGAAATCGGATCCTTCAAACCCTCCAGCTCGACGACCTCTTTCTCGGGTATCACCCTCACCACGCGAAATGTCACGCCATCGAATCGCCTCAGCAGGGTTCCCGGCTTCAGTGTCTCCGGCGTGAAGCTCGTCGCGGGAGCCAGCTTCTCCGTGAAGAGATTGCGCAGGCCGAGCAGGGACGCCTTGAGGGCGATCGATTCGGGAGTGAGGCTCGAGAACTCGTCGAACCGGATGGACTTGCGTGAGCCGTCCGGCCGGGTGAGCGTCACCCGCGACTGGACGACGTCGCTGCCCTTCAAGCCCGACCTCAGGTCCGCCGACAGCTTGAAGAACTCGTTGCGGGCAAAGTAGTCGCAGTAGAAGTTCGTTTCGTCCACGGAGATCGCCTTGCGGCGGATCTCCTCGTGGCCGTCGTGACTCGTCTTCCACACGAGCGTGCGGTCCGCAAAAAGGGTCAGCCGCTCGTAGCCCTCCTTCGTCTGACGAATCCACTCGGCGCAAAAGGTCGGGCCCGTCCGGTTCGCGGGTGTTGGCGTGGGCGCGGCCGCCTGGTAAAGCGCGATCCCGAGCCAGGCTAAGGCTGGCGCCCACGTCATGGCATACGGTTCCGCAGGCCCGCGCGTCGCAATGCAAATTCCAACTCTTCCCCGGCGCCGATCATTCCGTCCTCCCGGGCCTCCCGGGTCACGGCGAGCGCCCTTCCGAGCGCGGGGCCGGGCCGCACACCGGAGGCGACGAGATCGCGGCCTGTGATCGAGAGGCGCACCGGCTGGTTGGCGGCATCGCAGAGCCGTGCCGCCGCCCGCGCAGGCAGCCCGGCCGCCAGCGCGCCGATCTCGGCTTGAGAGAGGCCCGCGACGAGCCGCTGGATCCGCGACCGGCGCCGCTGCAGGCGCAGGCTCGGCAGAAGCCGCCAGGTCCTGCGCCAGCTCCGAAGCGATCGGCCTGCGGCTCCGGCGAGAGCCAGGCGGTCGGCCAGCTGGCCGAGGTTTCGTTCCGACCTCCCTGCGGCCCAGACCAGGAGGAACAGGAGCGCGCACCCTTCGACGCTTCCGCCTTCGACGAGGGCTTCGGCCCGGCGCAATCGGGAGAGGGTCCGGGAGTCGGCGGCGAGGTCTCCGCCGAGAACTCCGGCGAGGCCGAGGGCCGACATCTTGCGCACGGCGCCCGTGCGGCCGGCCTCAGCAAAAATGAGCTCGAGCTCCCGCCACAGCCGGTCGCCCGAGACACTGGCGAAGGCGCCCTGCTTGACCGCCACGCGGATCGCTCTCACGGCGCCCGGAGCGATCTGAAACCCGAGCCTGTTCGCATACCGGACGGCCCGAAAGGCCCGGGTGGGGTCGTCGCAGGGCGAGAGCGGGTGAAGGAAACGCAGGACGCGCGCCGCCAGGTCGCGCCGCCCGCCGAAAGGATCGAGAAGCCGGGGCCGGCCGGCGGGAAAGAGCTCGATTGCCATCGCGTTGATCGTGAAGTCGCGCCGGGACAAGTCTTCGGAAATCGAGGCGGGCCGGACGCTGGGCAGCGCTCCCGGACTCGAATAACTCTCGCGCCGGGCGGAGGCGACGTCGAAGCGGCTGCCCCCGGGCAGATCGAGCGTCGCGGTCGCGAAGCGGCCATGCTCCCGAACCCGGCCGCCGAGCTTTCGCGCCAGGGATCGCGCGAAAAGGGCAGCGTCTCCCTCGACGACGCAGATCGACATCTCGGACAGGTCGGCGGAGCAGCAGGTCCCGCACGGCTCCGCCGGCCAGAAACAGCGGGACGTCCTCGGCGCGGGCCAGGGCGCGAGCCGCGCCGACTCTCCTTCGAAGGGCTCGGGGAAGGCGATCGAGCCTAGAAGATATAGGCCACCGAGCCCTCCCCCGCCAGAGCCTGGATCTCGCTCGTGAGCCGGGGCGAGGGAGCGATGCTCATCGAGGCGGAGGCGCGAAGAGTGGCTTCGAATTCGCCGGGCCGCACCAGGCGGATCGAGACGGGAGTCGGGCCGGGAGAAGCTCGGAGCCGCTCCTGCAGGCGCGCCAGAACCGATTCGTCGGCAAACGCCAGGTTGACGCGGATCTCGAGCTCGCGGGCGCGCCGCTCGCGAATCCCCTCGAGCGGAGTCAGGTCCTGGATGGTCAGCTCGAGGGCTCCGCCCGACTCGCGCACGGTGGCCATCGCGAGGACAGGCAGGTCCGCCCGAACCCATCCGCCGACCTTCTCGAAGAGGCTGGCGAAGATGGTGACGGCAATGCTCCCGCTGGTGTCCTCGAGCGAGGCCTTCAGCATCGTCTTGCCTTCATTGGCGCCTTTCTTGATCTTTTGCTTCTTCAGATTCACGAGCACGCCGGCGACCCGAACCTGCTGGTCCGTCCGCGCGGCGAGATCGTTGACGCGCGCGTCGGCGAACCTCTCGATCTCCTCGGCAAAACGCGTGAGCGGGTGGCCGGTGACATAGAAGCCCAGGACGTCCTTCTCACCCTGCAGCCGGCGGTCGAGCGACCAGTCGGCCTCCTCGGGGAAGTCGTCTGGCGGGGGGCCCTCGGCATCCTGCCCGCCAAAAAGGCTCTCCTGGCCCTGCTCGGCCTCCTCGCGCCGGCGTTGCGCGCTGGCGACGACCTTTTCCGAAGCGGCTGCGAGCGTCGCCCGGTTCCTGCCCAGCGAGTCGAAAGCTCCCGCGGCGATCAGGGTGTCGAGGGTGCGCTTGTTGACGAGCCGGGGATCGAGACGCACGGCGAAATCGGTGAACGAGGTGAAGCGCCGTTTCTCCCGCTCCTCGATCATCGACACGGCTGCGGCGTCCCCCACGCCCTTGATGGCCGCCAGGCCGAAGCGGATCGAGCCGCCGACGCCGGCGAAGTTCTTTTGGGACTCGTTGATGTCGGGTGCCAGGACCGGGATGCCCATCTCCTGGCAATCACCCAGGACCTTCACGATCCCGTCCGTCGAGCCGATTTCGGCCGAGAGTGTCGCCGCGAGAAAGTCCACCGGGAAATGCGCCTTGAGGTACGCCGTCTTGTAGGCGACCATCGCGTAGGCGACCGCGTGCGACTTGTTGAAGCCGTACCGCGCAAAGGGCTCGATCAGGGACCACAGCTCCTGGGCCTTCTTCTTGGGCGTGCCCTGTTCGACGCACTTGCGGATGAACCTCTCCGCCTCGGCCTGCATGATGTCGCGATTCTTCTTGCCGATCGCCTTGCGCAGAAGATCAGCCTCGGCCAGGGAGTAGCCTGCCACCCGCTGGGCGATGCGCATGACCTGTTCCTGGTACACGAGGATGCCGAGGGTCTCCTCGAGGATGTCTGCAATCTCGGGCAAGGGGTAGGTGACCTTGCTGGTGCCGCTGCGGCGGCGCACGTAGTCCTCGACGGTACCGGCATCGAGCGCGCCCGGACGGTAGAGGGCGTTCAAGGCGGCGAGATCGGCAAAGACGCGCGGCTTGGCGCGGCGCAGCAGGTCCCGCATGCCTCCCGAGTCGAACTGAAAGACGCATGCCGTCTTGCCGGCGCGAAACAGCTCGTAGGTCAGCTCGTCGTCCAGGGGAGCATGATCGAGATCGGGGCGCTGCCCCGTCCGCTTCGTGATCGCTTCGAGCGTCGCATCGATGATGTCGAGGGTGATCAGGCCGAGGAAGTCGATCTTGAGCAAACCCATCTTCTCGACGGCGTTCATGTCGAACTGGGTCGTGATTTCGTCCTTGTTCGTGCGGTAGAGCGGCAGGTACTCGGTGATGGGCCGCGGGGCGATCACGACGCCGGCCGCGTGCATACCGGCGTGGCGCGAGAGGCCCTCGAGCCTTTCGGCGATCCGCACGACCTTGGCGACTGACTCGTCGGCCTCCATGGCCTCTTTCAGCCCGGCCGACTCCCGAAACGCCCGCTCGAAGTTGACGTCCGGGCCGTCGGGGATGAGCTTGGCAATCCGGTCGCCGACGGACACGGGCAGCGAGAGAACCCGCGAAACGTCCCTCACGGCGAGCTTCGGCTTCAGCTGCGAGAACGTGACGATCTGCGCGACGTTCTCCCGTCCGTATTTCTTCGTGACGTAGTCGATGACCTCTCCGCGCCGGGCCTGGCAGAAGTCGATGTCGATGTCGGGCATGGAGATGCGCTCGGGATTCAAGAACCGCTCGAACAGGAGGTCGTATCTCAGGGGGTCGATCTCCGTGATCCGCAGGGCCCAGGCGACAATCGAGCCGGCCGCGGAGCCGCGGCCCGGCCCGACGGAGATGCCCTTCTCGCGGGCGTGCCGGATGAAATCCGAGACGATCAGGAAATACGACGGGAACCCCATCTTCTCGATGACGTTGATCTCGTACTCGAGCCTCGCTGCGTACTTTTCGGGGGGTATGCCGCTTCCACCCCTGGGATCGGCCGCCATCTCGTGCAGGCGCCGGGAGAGACCCTCGCGCGCGAGGTCCTGGAAGTATTCGGCCGGGGTCTTGCCGTCCGGAGCGGCAAACGTGGGAAGGTGGAGCCCTTCCGTGTCGAAGGACACGGCGCAGCGTTCGGCCACGGCGACCGTGTTGGACACGGCCTCGGCCGTCCAGCCGGCGAAGCGCGCCTTCATCTCGTCTGGGTTCTTGACGTAGAACTCGTCGTTGTAGAAGCGCATCCGGCGCTCGTCCTCGAGCGTCTTTCCCATGCCGATGCACAGGAGCACCTCGTGGGCGAACGCATCGTCGCGGCGCAGGTAGTGGCTGTCGTTGGTGGCGACAGCCGGTGCTCCGGTCTCCGTTGCGAGCCGCAGCAGGTCCGGCACGATTGCCGTCTGCTGCGGCAGGCCGTGGTCCATGATCTCGACGAAGAAGTTGCCCTTGCCGAAGATCTCCTCGTACTCGAGGAACGCCTTTTTGGCGGCGCCGTAGTTGCCCCGAGAGAGCGCCCCGGCGACTTCTCCCTTCAGGCATCCCGACAGGCCGATCAATCCCTCGGCGTGCTCGCGCAGGAGAGCCTTGTCCATGCGCGGCCGGTGGTAGAAGCCCGTCATGTAAGCCTCGGAGACGAGCTGGACCAGGTTTCTGTAGCCCTTCTGGCTCGCCGCGAGCAGCGTCAGGTGGTACGCGTACCCCTCGCCCGATTCGCTGGCAGCCCGCGCGTCCCTGTCGGTCCGGGCGCCCGGAGCGATGTAGGCCTCGACGCCGATGATCGGGCGCACCCCCTGCTTGACGGCCTCGTGAAAGAAATGGAACGCGCCGAACATGTTGCCGTGGTCGGTCACGGCCACGGCGTTCATTCCGAGCTCGCCCACGCGCTTGCACAGCTCGGGCAGCCGATTGGCGCCGTCGAGAAGACTGTACTGGCTGTGAAGGTGAAGGTGGACGAAATCGCCGGGCATCGAACCGGATTCTACAGCTCCGCTGCGACACGCGTATCATGCGCGCCAGAACTCGTCTCCGAGGAGGTCACCGTGATGAGGCGCCGCCTGCAACGTCGGCTCGCAACCGTCTTCGGTGTGATGGCTCTCTCCCTGTCTTCGCTGCGCGCGGCCGGTGCCGAGCCGCCGGATCTCTCCCGCTCTCGGGCGATCGTCGGCGGCACGCTGCTCGACGGCACCGGGGCGTCTCCGATCGCGAATGCCACCGTCGTGATGCGGGACGGAAAAATCGAGTGCGCGGGCCGAGATTGTCTCGTCCCGAAGGGAGCCGAGATCGTCGACGCGAAAGGTCTGTGGATCACTCCCGGCGTCGTGGATGCGCACGTCCACTTCTCGCAGACGGGCTGGGCGGATGGGCGGCCCGACTCGCTCGATGTCCGGGATCGCTACCCTTACGACCGGGTGAGCGCGGGCCTGAAGGCCCATCCGGAGCGGTTCTTTCGTTCGCAGCTCTGCTCGGGAATCACGGCTGTCTTTGATGTCGGCGGCTACCCCTGGACAGTGGCCATGGCACATAACCCCGGCGGCCGGGCGCCCCACGTGGCTGCCGCCGGGCCGCTTCTTTCGACGCTCGACCACTGGCTCAATCTGCCGGCCGAACGGCAGTTCATGGTGTTGAAGGATGCGGAAACGGCGCGGGTCGGCGTGTCCTACCTTTCCTCGATCGGCTCCGACGCCGTCAAAGTCTGGTACATCGTGTCGCCGACTCTTCCCGTCGACGCCACGGCGCCCGCCGTTCTGGCAGCCGGAGCCGAGGCCAGGAAGGCCGGCCTGCCGCTCATCGTGCATGCCACGGGGCTTGCCGAGGCGAAGGCGGCGCTCCGGGCCGGGGCGGCCCTTCTCGTGCACAGCGTCTGGGACCTGCCGGTCGACGAGGAGTTCCTGTCCCTCGCAAAGGGAAACGGGACGATCTACTGCCCCACCCTGGCGGTGCTCGAGGGTTACCTGCGCATGAACCAGGCTGCCCTTTCGGGGATTCCGCCCACAGTCGACGATCCCAACAGGTGTGTGGACGCGACGACCCTCGCCCATGTCGCTGAATCGGCGAAAGCCGGTTCTGCGGTCACCGCCGAGAGCGTGGCGGCTCTGACGAAGCGCGAGGCGTCCACCCGAAAGACCGGCTACGAGAACCTCAAACGGGTCATGGCTGCCGGGATCCCCGTGGCCATGGGCACGGACGCCGGAAATCCCCTCACGCTCCACGGCCCCTCGGTCTATGTGGAGATGGAGGCGATGCAGGAGGCCGGCATGACGCCAATGGAGGTCCTCGTCGCGTCCACAAAGGGAGGCGCTTGGGCCATGCGGCGGGAGAAAGACTTTGGGACTATCGCAAAAGGCAAGGACGCGGACCTCCTTCTCGTGGCCGCGGATCCCTCCGCCGACATACACAACATGCGCAAGCTGCGCTTCGTCGTGCGGGGGGGCGCCGTCTGGTCGCTGCCGGAGCTTCAGGCCTCGGTCGCGGCGGGGACCTGGTGAGCGGCCAGCCTTCGAGCCTGCGGCGCGAGCTCGGCCGGTTCGACGCCACCATGGTCGTCGTCGGCGGAATCATCGGCGCGGGCATCTTCATCAACCCCTCCCTGGTCGCCCAGCGCCTGCCCACGGGGGGCCTCGTGCTGGCCGCCTGGGCAGCGGGCGGAGCGATCGCCATTGCGGGGGCATTTGCCTTTGCCGAGCTCGCGACGCTCTTTCCGAAGACGGGCGGCGAATATGTCTATCTCCGGGAGGCCTGGCACCCGATCGTCGGGTTCCTCTTCGGCTGGGCGTCGCTCCTGATGATCCAGGGCGGCGGCCTCGCCGCCGTCGCCATCACGTTCGCGCAGTATGCCCTGCGCCTGGCTGGCCGCGGGCCCGAGGGAGCCGTGCCGCTCGCGATCGCCTCCGTCGCCGTCGTCGGCGCCGTCAACTACGTCGGCGTCAAGCCGGGCAGCAGGCTCTTGAACGTCCTCGTCGTGGCAAAGCTCGCCGCGCTTGCCTTGCTGATCGGAGCGGGCTGGGTGTTCGGGCCCGGGGGGCCCGTCTCCGGCGCGGCCTCGGCCCACCCGGGCGGGGCGGGCCTGCTGGCCTTTGGCGCGGCGCTGGTGCCGATCCTGTTTTCCTACGGGGGCTGGCAGAGCGTCAACATCGTCGCCGAGGAAGTGCGGGAGCCGCGCCGGACCCTTCCTTTCGCTCTCGTGCTCGGGATGTCGATCGTCCTGCTCGTCTACCTCTCCGCCAACATCGTTTACCTGCAAACGCTCGGACACGACGGCCTGGCAGCCACGATGACGCCCGCCGCCGACGCTGTCCGCCAGTTCGGCGGAGCCTGGGCTGACCGCTTCATCGCGGCAGCCATCGCCGTTTCGGCCTTCGGGTTCCTCGACCTGACGCTCCTCGCTCCGAGCCGGATTACTTTCGCCATGGCCCGCGATGGCCTGCTTTCCCCCGGCCTGGCCAGAGTGAATCCCCGATTCGGAACGCCGGGCCTGGCGATTGCCGTTCAGGCGGGTTGGGCGATCGTGCTCATCTCGACCGGCACGTTCGCGCAGCTCGTCTCGACGGTGGTCTTTGGAGATTGGATCTTCTTCGGGCTGACCGTCGCCGGACTCTTTGTCTTCCGCCGCCGCCTGCCTCCCGCCTCGCGCGAGGGAGAGGCCTTCCTGACGCCGGGTTACCCGGTCGTCCCGGCGGTCTTCGTCGCGGCCGCCGCCCTGGTCGTCGTGAGCACCGTCTGGTCCGATCCGAGGCGAGCGCTCTTCGGCGCCCTTCTTCTCTGCAGCGGCATTCCGGTGTACTTCTTCTATGCGCGGAGGCGGAAGACGTAGATGGCCCTCTCCCGCGCGCCCTACATGGAATGGGCCAAGACCCGGCCCGCCCCGTCCGTCGATCTCGCCGGCTCGAATCTGGCCGCCTGCACCCTGGCGGATCTGCCAGGGGCCCGGGAGGCGATCGATCTCGCGGGCGAGAGCCCTGACGGCTACCCTCCCCTGCTGGCGGCGATCGCCGCCACCTATGGAGTGACGCCCGACCACGTTGCAACGGCAGGAGGATGCGCGGGCGCAAACTTTCTGGCCTGCGCCGCGCTGCTCGACATCGGCGACGACGTGCTCGTCGAGAGCCCCGTCTACGATCCCCTTCCAGCCGCCGCGCGGATGCTGGGGGCAAACGTCCGGTTCTTCGAGAGGCGCTTCGAGGAGGGCTACGCACTCGATCCCGCGCGCGTCGAGGCGGCCCTAACTGCACGCACGCGGCTCGTGATCCTCTCGAGCCCCCACAATCCGAGCGGGGCCCTCGCCTCACGGGACGCTCTGGAAGCCGTCGGCCGCGTAGCCCTTGCCCGCGGTGTCCACGTCCTCGTGGATGAGGTCTACCGCGACTGCGTCCTGACACGCCGACCGCCCTCGGCCGCGACCCTTTCGTCAGCGTTCATCACCTCGAACAGCCTGACGAAGGCCTACGGGCTCTCGTCCCTTCGCAGCGGCTGGACCCTCGCCTCGCCGGAGATGACTCGCCGGATAAGACGCGCGCGCGACGTCGTGGATGGATCCGGGCCGATGCCGGCCGAGCGCCTCGCAGTGCTCGCCTTTGCGAACCTCCAGGCCCTCGCCCTGCGCGCGCGCGGCCTGATCGAAGCTAACACCCGCCTCGTCGGAGCGTTTCTTGCGAGCCGTCCGGAGATCGACTCGGTCCCCTCGAGCGCCACGATCGCGTTTCCCCGCTTTCGGGACGGCCGTGACTCCGGACCTCTGGCGGAGCGCCTGATGAACCAGCACCGCGTCGCGATCGTGCCCGGCTCCTTCTTCGATGCCCCGGCCCATTTCCGAATCTCCTTCGGCTTGGCGACCGAGAAGCTCGAGCGTGGTCTGGAAGCCCTCGGCCGCTGCCTCGACGGCTGATGCCGCTAACGCCCTCGCCGGAAGAGGAAGTTGTTGCAGTAGTCGGGGGCGTCCCAGAAGCGGCCGGGAGTCTGGCGCTGGTGGATGGCGGGGTCGAAGCGGCTGATTGGAAGGAGGCCCTGCGGCGAGAAGAACGAGCCCAAGTAGCCGAGGCCAAGCAGGAACCCGAAGACATCCTGCATGGAATGCTTCGTCAGATGCCGGGCCTCGCATTCGAAGAGCAGAACCGGCGCTTGCCGGGCCAGGATCCCCGCGGCCCCGCGGAAGACCTGCAGCTCGTGGCCCTCGACGTCCACCTTGAGCAGCGAGACCGGGCGCTCCCCCGCCAGCTGGTGGTCGAGGGTGTCCGCCTCGCAGGTTTCGTCGCGGCACGCGGAAGTCGAAAGGATCGCCTCCTCGAGCGAGGCTCCCGGGGAGTCGCCCAGCCCGGGGATGTGCAGGGTTCTGGCTCCGGCGGAATCGGACAGGGCGCAGTCTCTGACCAGCACGTTCTGCCAGTGCATGCGAGCGCATACCGACCGAAGATAGTCGGCTAGGTGCCGCTGCGGCTCGTAGGCAAAGACCGTCCCCGACGACCCGACGGCCCTTCGGAGCCAGTACAGGTAGGAGCCTTTGTTCGCCCCCACGTCGACGGCGAGGGAGCCTTCCGCGAGAGACGCCACCGCAGCCTCGATCTCGGAGCGCTGGTCGCGGTAGCGGGCCTTGAGGGCCCGGTAGAGAAAACGGGCTTTCATCCGCCGCGCCGCACAAAGCCGTTCAACGGGCCGATCGTCTTTCTCATCAGGAGCTCGGCATGGCCGGTCGAGAGGAAATCCGCGAGCTCGCCGACCGGGACGTACCCCAGCCGCTCGTAGAGCCGGCGAGCCCCCGTGTTGAACGACGACACGCAAAGAAAAACGTTGGGCGAATCGCGGAAGATACGTTCCTCGGCGAACCGCATCAGGCGCGTGCCTACGCCCGAGCCGCGCCGCTCGGGCGCCACGCAGATCGTCTGGATATAGCCGGACAGAGCGCCCGCCATGTTCAGGATCAGGAATCCGGCTCTCGCCGATCCGACGGAAGCGATGTAGCGCTCCTTCGAGGCGTCTGCCAGGAGCTTGCGGGAAGCCTCGTAGCCCCGTCCCAGCGTGATCCACGGTTCCGAGGCCGCCATGAGGCGGGCGCTCCACTCCTCGTCCTCCTCCGAGGCAAACGGGCGGATTTCTTCGCGAGTCACTCCCACTCGATCGTCGCCGGCGGCTTCGACGTGATGTCGTAGACGACGCGGTTGATGCCGCGCACCGTCCGGACGATGCGCGCGGCGATCGCGTCCAGGACCTCGTGGGGCATGCGGAACCAATCGGCCGTCATGAAGTCCGACGTCTGGACGGCGCGAACCGCCACGACGTAGTCGTGCGTCCGGCTGTCGCCCATCACACCGACCGAGCGGACGGGCAGGAGCACGGCGAAAGCCTGAGCGATGGCGTCGTAGAGGCCCGCCTTGCGGATCTCGTCCAAAACGATCTCGTCGGCTTTCTGGAGCATCGCGACTTTCTCCTTGGTGACTTCGCCCGGCATGCGCACCGCGAGGCCCGGCCCGGGAAAGGGATGGCGCGCCAGGAACTCCCGCGGAAGCCCGAGCTCGGCGCCGAGCATGCGCACCTCGTCCTTGAACAGCTCCCGCACGGGCTCGATCAGCTCGAACCCGAGCGTCTCGGGCAGCCCGCCCACGTTGTGATGCGTCTTGATCACGGCGGACGGCCCCTTGATGGACATCGACTCGATGACGTCGGGATAGAGCGTGCCCTGGGCGAGGTACCGGGCGTCGGGAATGGACTTCGATTCCCGCTCGAAGACGTCGATGAACGTCCGGCCGATGATCTTGCGCTTCTGCTCCGGGTCCGTCACGCCGGACAGGCGGGCGAAAAAGAGATCCGCCGCGTCCACGGCCCGGACGGCGATCCCGAGGTGCCGGAAAGCCTCGACGACCTGCTGCCGCTCGCGCGACCGCATGAGACCGTGGTCGACGAGGATCGGGTGGACCCGATCGCCCAGCGCCTCGCGCAGGAGGATCGCGGTCACGGAGGAGTCGACGCCGCCCGAGAGCGCGCACACGACGGAGCCCTCCGGCGCCTGCCGCCGGATCGCCTCGACCTTGTCCTGCCGGAAGGACGCCATCGTCCAGTCGGGTTTGGCCCCGCAGACGCGAAACAGGAAGTTCTGGAGGATCTCGGAGCCGTGCTCGGTGTGACGCACCTCGGGGTGGAATTGCAGGGCGTAGATCTTCTCGGCCGCGTTCTCGAAGGCGGCGATCGAGGAGGACGCCGTCGACGCGATGACGCGGAAGTCCGGAGGCGGCTCCATCACCGTGTCCCCGTGGCTCATCCAGACGGTCTCCTGCTCATCGAGACCGGCAAAGAGCTCGGAGCCCCGCCAGAGCCGGGCTGTCGCGCGCCCGTACTCGCGCGTGTCCGAGGGCGAGACCTTGCCGCCCCAGGCGTGGGCCATCCACTGCATGCCGTAGCAGAGCCCGAGCGTCGGCAGGCGAAGGGCGCGCGTGTCGGCCCACGGGAGCGGCGCGTCCTTCTCGTAAACGCTCTGGGGTCCTCCCGACAGGATGAGGCCGGCCGGGTTCCACTTCCGAATCTCCTCGAACGGAGCCGTTCCGGGAAGCACGACCGAAAAGACCCGCGCCTCGCGGATCCTCCTCGCGATCAACTGCGTGTACTGAGAGCCGAAGTCGAGGACGACGATCGGACGCGAAGGGGCGGTCACGCTGCCTGGACCCGCCGGAAGAGGGCGAGCGGCGCCGCCAGCACGGCCGCCGGCACGACGGCCAGGGCGGCCGCCGCAAACGGCGCGCCTGCGACGAGCAGGGGCGCCACGAGGACGCCGGGCAGGTGCTTGTTGGCCAGCCGGTCTGCGAGGTAAACCAACACGCCACTGGCGGCGAGGTAGAGCACGTTGTAGACGGGCCCGAAGGACCTCTTGAAACCGTTGCTCTTCCCCTTCGGCTTCGGCCCGAGGGCCGCGCGCTCCGCCACGGCGATACAGAGAATGAAGAGAAGCGTCAGAGCGTAGGCCGGAGCGAAAAACACGAACGACTGGGCGGCAAAACGGACTTCGGGCGCCACTCCGGCCGCACCGGGACCCGCCCGCTCCGTGAAAAAGGTATAAGCCCCGAACCCGGGGTCTGTCCGCGGGTGCGTCAGCAGAAACAGGAGCAAGGCGACCAGGAAGGCGGATGGCAGGAGAAGAGCCGTCTGGCGGAGGAACGTCACGTCCCGAACGATTGTAGCGCAACGCGCTCGGGCGAGCTGCTAATGTTCGGCGCCGTGACGCTTCGCAAATCGACGAAGGTCTGGCTCGCCGTTTTCGGCGTCGGTGTCGCCGGCATCGTGGTCGACCATGTCGGCGCGGGCAACAGGTTAGGCGGCGCCGCCATCCCGTTCTGGCTGGCCGCCGTCCTCGCCGGAGCCATCCTCGCTGCGAAGGCGCTGGTTTTCGTCTTCCGGGCGATCGTCCGGCGCCTCACCCTGCGGCTCGCGTTCTCGTACTTCCTGATCGGCATCGTGCCGATACCGCTGCTGGCGTGCTTCCTGCTCGTGTTCGCATACATCGTCGCCAACCAGGTCATGGGCCGCCAGGTTTTTCGGGAAGCCCAGGTGGAGGCGGAGCAGGCGGCGGCGGCCGACCGCGGCGCCGTCGTCGCGCGCGTCGTGTCAGGAAAGGTCACCGAATCGGGGGCGCCGTGGCTCCCGCAAGGCAGTGCAGCTCCGTGGACCGAGCATCTCGGCGAGGCCCGCCCGGTTCTCGTCGCTCGCCGCGTCTGGTTTGCGGCGGCTCGCCCGGAGGCCAAAGGACAACGCATTCTCTTCGTTCTCCTGGATCCTGGCCGGCTCCAGACGCTTGCGGACCGCAGCGGCTATTCCGTGCGGCTCGAAGGCGGGACGACTGGAGGAAAGAAATCGGGCCTCACGATCGGGAAGTCGGCCGAAAAGCAGGGCGACGACATCGACATCGACATGGACAGCCCCGCGAAAGGCCGCAGCAGCGACACCGGGTGGGTGCGCCCGGTCGCCGCGCCGCCTTCGGGCCCCGGCTGGCTGGATCGCGAGTGGCTCACGGCGGTCCGCCTCGAGCCTGCGGCGGCGTCCTTCACGCCCGAGGTCGAGCGGCCTGTGGCCGTGTTTCTTGCTCAGACGTCGCCCCGCGCTTTTGTCCGATCGCTCTTCCGCCAGGGAAAGAAAGAGGTTGGGGGAGTTCTGATCGGCATCCTCGCGGTGACCGCGGGATTGATCTTCTCCGTCTACCTCGTCGCGCTGATCATCGCCTTCGTCCTGGTCGGGTCGATCGCGCGCAACGTCAACCGGATGACGCGAGCCGCCGGAGCGATCGGCGAGGGCGATTTCTCCTTCCGCATCCGATCCAAGTCGCGCGACCAGATCGGCGACCTGGCCCGCTCGTTCGACGGGATGGCGGCATCGATCCAGAACCTGCTCGTCGAGACCGCGAAGAAGGAGAAGCTCGACGCCGAGCTCTCGGTTGCGAGGACGATCCAGCAAAGTCTCCTTCCCGAATCCGGAGGAACCTGGCCGGGCTTCGTCGCCGTCTCGCATTTCGAGCCGGTCGCTGAAGTGGGAGGAGACTTCTACGACATCCTGCCGATGCCGGACGGCCGCACGGCCGTGGCGGTCGGCGACGTGGCGGGCCATGGACTGCCGACCGGACTCGTGGCCGCGGCGGCCAAAGCCTCTCTCGTGACATTCGTCGAGATGGGAGTCAGCGGGCCCGAGATCTGCGCCAAGCTGGCCCGGCGATCCCTGCGGGGCCGCGACCGCCGGCTCTACATGACCCTCTCCCTCTTTGCGTATGATGCCGCGCGGCACTCCGGCGTGCTCACGAACGCAGGGCATCCGGCCCCGTACCGGGTCTCGGCCGGCCGTGTCGAGCGCCTGGCGCTTCCGGCCTTCCCGATCGGGCTCATCGAGCAGAAGGAGTACCCCTCGCGCGAGTTTTCTTTTGCGCCGGGTGACCGGATCGTCTTCTTCACCGACGGGATCCCGGAGGCGGTCGACTCCGGCGGCGAGCCTTTCGGCTACGAGCGTCTCGAAGAGCTGTTGGCGCGGGAGTCGTCGCGCACCGGGGACGAATTGCTGCGAGCGATCCTCGAGGCGGTGTCCGCCCATGTGAAAGATGCCCCGCTGGAGGACGACCGGACGCTCCTCCTTCTGACATTGGACTGAGCACGGGCGCTGATCCGGCGCTACAATCTCCATACACCAAAATGGAGGACAGGGGGGCGGCAACCGGCGAGAGCTTCGGGTTCCACGGCTCCGGGCTGTGGGCCGTGATCCTGGGCGGCTCCTCGGGCTTTGGTCTGGCCACCGCCCGGCGGCTCGCCCGAGCGGGCCTCCACATCGCCATTGGCCACCGGGACACCGCCGCCGTCGTCGCCACGGAGCTCGAGCCCCACTTCGAGTTCATCCGGGAGCAGGGCGTCGAGCTCCTGACGCACAACGGGAACCTGGCAGAAGACGAGGAGAGGGGCGCCTTGATCGACGCGATCGAGCGGCGAGCGGGTAAAGGACACGTGCACGTCTTTCTCCACTCGATCGCTGCCGGCAGCTGCCGGCTCATCGTCGACATTCCTGCCGATCCCCGCCGGAGCACGGCGCTCGAAGGGCTGGCCGAGGCCCTGCGCGCCCAGGGAGTCGCCGCCTCGGCGCAGGCGGTGCGCCGGGCTGTGGACGTCGCGTTTCACGAGAAGGGATGCGACGCTCTCTTCACGCTGGCGGAGACGAGGATCCCTCATTCCGAGGATCCGCTCACCGAGGACGATCTGGCCAGAACGATCGCCCTGATGGGCTACGACTATCTCCTGTGGGGCCGCGAGCTGTTTTCCCGGGGACTGCTGGCCCGAGCGGCCCGCCTCGTGGCGCTGACATCCCAGGGAAGCGAGATCGCCTGGCGCGGCTACGCTGCCGTCTCCGCGGCCAAGGCCACTCTCGAAGCCCTCTGCCGAGCGATGGCCGTCGAGCTCGGGCCGCACGGCGTGAGGGCCTACCTCGTTCAGGCCGGCATCACCGACACGCCCGCCGGCAACGCAATCCCGAATTTTGACCTCATGAAGGCCCAGGCGCGCCTGCGCAATCCCCTGGGCCGCCTGACCTCGACCGAGGACGTGGCGGACGCCCTCTACGCCCTCGCGCTCCCCTTCTTCAACTGGGCCAACGGCACCGTCATCCGCGTCGACGGCGGAGAGGCCATCGCGGGGTCGGGAGCGTGACACTCTCCATCCACGGGATGGGCTGGAGCCTGCCCCCCAACGAGATCACCAACGAGTTCCTCCACGAACGTGTGGGGCTCAAGAAGGGACCCGATTGGGTCAGCTCTCGGCTCGGGATCTTCCGCCGATTCTCCGTGCTGACCAACGAGTACATTCTCGAAACGAAGAACCGCAAGCCGGCGCAGGCGATCCAGCACGCCCGGGCCAACGGTTCGACACCGGCCACGATGGGCATCCACGCCGCCCGGTGCGCGTTGGAGCGCGCCGGACTCTCGCCAGGGGACGTGGGCTGGGTGATCGCCAGCAACGACACGCCGTTCGAAACGGCGCCAGGCACGGCCATCACGATCGCCCGCGACCTCGGCATCAAGGACGGCCCGCACTGCGACATCAACACGGCGTGCAGCAGCTTTGCCAGGCACCTGCAGGTCGTCGAGGACACCAAGGACTCGGCGCTCCCGGACTTCGTGCTCTGCGTCCAGACGAGCGCCTGCACGGTCCGCGTGGACTACAGCGCCGACAACGCGGACGGGTACATTCTGGGCGACGGCGCCGCGGCCCAGATCCTCTCGACCCGCCACGCCGGGCGCCTCCGCGTTCAGCCGATGATCTTCGATACGGACCCGACCGGGGCCGAGGACATCGTCATCGACAGCGTGGGTCACTTCGTCCAGAACGGCGAGAAGGTGCGCGAGTTCTCGGTTCGCAAGACCTGCGAGATCTTCGAATCGATCGCCTCGGAAACCGGCCTCGATCTGAGGACCGTCTTCACCGTGTCGCACCAGGCCAACGCCGTCATGCAGGACTCCGTCATCGGGCACCTCGGCATTCCCGAGGAACGCCACCTGCGCAATGTCCAGAATCAGGGCAACATCGCCGGCGCGGGCTGCCCGTCGGTCATCGCCCAGAATTGGGAACGCTTCCGGCCGGGCGATCGGATCCTGTACGCCGTCGTCGGGGCGGGACTGGCCTGGGGTGGCGGCCTGATGGAATCGCAGCCCGCCTGACGATGGACGTCGCCGTCGTCACCGGAGCTTCCGGCGGCATCGGGCGGGCCATCGCCCGCAAGCTCCACCAG
This sequence comes from uncultured Acidobacteriota bacterium, assembly GCA_963739435.1. Classification (GTDB taxonomy): domain Bacteria; phylum Acidobacteriota; class Thermoanaerobaculia; order UBA5066; family Gp7-AA6; genus CAVUAN01. Next base: position 25,125 of record CAVUAN010000015.1, on the reverse strand, counting down.
CGGGGCGAGGGAGCGATCCTGCTCGGGCTCCACTACCACACGAACCGGGCGGCCGCCGAGGCCCTGGCCTCCGAGTTGCCCGGCGCATTTCTCCTGCAGGCGGACCTGTCCTCCGCCTCCGGCCGGGAGCGCCTCGTCGGCGAGACGATCGCCCGCGGCACGCCGTTCATTCTCGTCAACAACGCCGGGGACGATCGGCCGCACGAGCCCGCCCTCCAGATCGAAGAGTCCAGCTTCGATCACCTCGTGGAGATCAACCTGAAGGCTCCGCTGTTCCTCATGAAGATGTTCGGCCATGAAATGGCGCGAGCGGGTGCCGGGGCCATCGTCAACGTCTCGAGCGTGCTGGCGCGACGCGCTCTCGTCGGAAGCGCCGTCTACCGCGCCACGAAGGCGGCCCTGGAGGCCCTGACGCGTCAGTTCGCCATGGAGCTCGGGCCGCGCGGCGTGCGCGTCAACGCCGTGGCGCCGGGCTTCATCGAGACGGCCATGACCGAGCGCATACCGGAAGACCTGCGCGAGAAGGTCCGCGGCCAGATCGCCGTGGGCCAGTTCGGCCAGCCGGATGCCGTTGCCGAGGCCGTTTGCAGCCTGATCGAGAACGACCACATCAACGGGGCCATCCTCGAGGTGGACGGAGGTATGACGCTGTGACGCCCTTGAGCCGGACCGCATTGCTCGCCAAGCTTCCCTACGAGCCGCCCATGCGATTTGTGACGGAGATCCGCGAGGTGGACGCAGACCACATCGTGGGCTGCTACGAGTGGACCGAGGAAGACTGCGCCGGGCACTTTCGCGACAACCTGATCGTTCCGGGCGTCAAGATTCTCGAGTGCGCGGCCCAAACAGGGTGCGTTGCCTGGGGCCTCTACCACCTGTCCCGCTCGGTTGCCCCGGAAGAGATCGCGGAGTACGTGGGCCTCTTCACATCCGTCGAGCGAGCCGTATTCAAAAAGACCGTGCGCCCGCGGCAGCTCGTCCGCGTCGAGGGCTCCTTCGGCGAGGACGGGTATTTCCGCGGCAACAAGATCCTGTGCGAGGTGGCCGTGCGCTGCGAAGGGGGCCCCTGCGACGGCGACGAGGTCTTCCGGGGGGTCCTGGCGGGCATGTGGATTCCGCGCGCCCAGGTCGAGGACTCTGAGGGCCGCGTCGCTTGAGAACGCGGCGCCGGAGGGTCGTCGTCACGGGACTGGGCGTCGTGGCGCCCAACGGCGTGGGGCTCCCGGCCTTCCGCGCGGCGATCCAGGCCGGCCGCTCGGGAATCGCGTGGCTCGAGAAGATGAAGGAGCTCAACTACGCCTGCCAGATCGGAGGCGTGCCCTCCTTGACCGAGGAAGAGATCCTGCGCATCCTTCCTTACGCCACCTACCACAAGCTCTCGGAAGCCATGGTCTATGCCGCGCTGGCAGCCCTGGAGTGCGCCGCCAGCTCCGGCGAGTCGATCGACCCCGCAGCGCCCGAGACGCCCGTCACGTGGGATGCGGGCGCCATCATCGGAAGCGGTCTCGGCGGCGGAATGGATTTCCTGATCGACCAGTTTTTCCCGACATTGGAGAGAGCTCCGGATGCCGAGCCGGGGCGTGGAGCCCTGCCCCTCGGATCCGATTGTGTCTTCAAGGTGATGGGCTCGGGTGTCTCCGTGACCGTGGGCAAGCTGCTGGGCCTCGGCGGGCAGGTCTCGACGAACGCCGCTGCCTGCACGACGGGCACCGAGGCAATCTTCGATGGATACAAGAACATCGTGCTCGGGTTCGCGGACTCCATGTACGTCGGAGGCGCGGAGGGCTCGCACCACGGCCTGTGGGCGGGCTTTGACGCCATGCGCGACGTCCTTTGCTCGACTTACAACGAAATGCCGGAGGCGGGCTCGCGGCCGATGAGCGCGACGGCCTGCGGCTTCGTGCCCGGAAGCGGGGCCGGCGTCCTGCGGCTCGAAGCGCTCGACCATGCCCTCGCGCGCGGGGCGACGATCCTCTGCGAGATCGATGCTGTCTTCTGCAACTCGGGCGGACAGCGCGACGGCGGCACGATGACCTTTCCGAACGCCGAGGGCGTTCTCCGCTGCATCCGCCGCGTCCTTTCCGAGGCGACAATCCCCGCGAGCGAGATCACCCTGATCAACGGCCACCTCACATCCACGGCGGCAGATTCCCTGGAGGTCGAAAACTGGATGCGTGCCCTCCAGCTGCCTCCCGAGCGGTTTCCCCTCATCCAGTCCACCAAGTCCATGACCGGCCACGCCCTGGGTGCCGCCGGGGCGCTCGAGGCCGTCGCGGCGGTCGACCAGATTGCCCGCGGCTACGTGCACCCGTCCATCAACTGCGAGGACGTCCACCCGCGCATCGCGAGTGTGGCTCACTGCATTCCGCACGAGGTCCTCGAGCGCGAGGTCAACGCCGTCATCAAGGCTTCGTTCGGGTTCGGCGACGTCAATGGCTGTCTCCTCTTGACGCGGTGGGACGGAGACACGCAGACTGTGGAGCGCTGACCCCGGGAGGACGCATGGCATTCAAGCGCACCGAGACGGCCGTCGAGCCGATGGACCTTGCGGGGGCCTCCCCCGCCGTCGTGGAGCGCCGCATCATCGACGGCGTCCGCCGGTACGCCACCCGCCCGGACAACTGGGCCAAGGCCGACAAGAACACGCCGTTTCTGGGGCAGATCACGGGGATGGGGATCGAATCGGCCAATCTCGTGGACATCACGATGTCGATCGAGCGTCAGTTCCTGACGCGAAAGACGAAACGCGTGCCCGTCAGCCAGGACGGCTCCGTGTTTCGCCTGGAGGACGGCGAGCTCGGCAAGCTGGTGATCCTGGAAGGCCAGGATACGTACGCGGCGACCCCGGGCCTCGCCATCAAGATGCTGATGGACCTCGGCCACATGCAGCGCGACGCGGAGTACCTGGAGGACATCGTCTCTTTCGCCTACGTCGTGGTCGTCGGAGAGGCCTACCGGTTGAACGAGACCGTCCGCAAGACGCTGCGCAAGCTGGGCTCGGCCAATGAGCCGGCGGTGCGGGAGGAGATCCTCGCCAACCTCAAGGCACTGGTCCAGCAGGCTCGCGCGTTCGCCGAGTCGCTCGCCGATCCGGCCGCCGTCGTGAGGGCGCGGCGGGAAGCCTATGACCGGGAGCGCGATGACGCCGCGGGGGTCGAGAGGCAGCTGGCCGTCGTCTCCGAGAAGCTCAAACAGGTCGCGCTCTCCGACGACACGGGGGCCACGGACAAGCTTCGGGCGGAACAGACCGCGCTGCGCCTGCGCCTCAACACGAACCGCCTGCGGCTTCGCGTCGCCGAGGAGGTGGCCAAGCACCCCGGCGCGCGCCTCCCGGTCGAGGAGCGGAAAGTCCGGGACGTCCGCGACCTGCTCCTGGGCAGCGTCGCCGAAGCCGGAAAGGCGCTGGACAGCACGGCCACACCGGTCGGATAGCGCGCATGGCCCGCGCTTACGCTGGAAACGACGTCGTCGACCTCTCTCCCGACCTTCGGGCAAACCGGGACTCCAGCGCCGAGCGCGAGTTTCGGGAAAGGCACCTGACGGAGCGGGAACGCGCTGACACGACGCCATTCTGGAGTCTGTTCGCCGCCAAGGAGGCCGCCTCCAAGGCACTCGCGCAGGCCGGCGTCGGCGTGCCGCCCGGAGCCTTCCGGGATCTGGAAGTGGACCTCACGGCGCTTCGCGTGACACACGTGCCTTCCGGAGCCCGTGCGCGCGTCTCGTTGCTCGAGGCGGACCCGGACAAGGTGCATTGCGTGGCCGTTTACGGCCAGGGCGAGACTGTCGCTTTGCCCCGCTCCATCGTCTGCGTGGTGCCCCCGGGCGGCGATCCGGGCGAGGCAGCCCGCGAGGCGCTGCTCGGCCTGGCGGCTGCGGCGGCCCCCGGCCCGGGCGGCCGCGCACGGTTTGCCGTTGGAACGCGCGGCGGCGTGCCGGCCCTTCTGGAATCCGGGGTCTGGCTCGACTGGAGCGTTTCGCTCTCTCACTCCGGCCGGTTCGCGGCCGCGAGCCTCCTCCTCTCCTGACGTGAACGGGCGCGCCTGCGTCCTCTTCGCCGGCCAGTCCATCCAGGAGGAGGGCATGTGCCGCGAGCTGTGGCGCAACGCGGCGGCGCGAGAGGCCCTCGAGCGGCTCTCACCGGCGCTGGGCAATGACCTCGAATTCGTCACGACGCGGATGCCCTCCGAAGAGCTCGCTCTTACGTTTCACGCGCAGCGGGCCATCCATGCTCACCACGTCGGGCACTGGCTCGCCTGGAAGGCCGCCCACCCCGACGTGTTGCTCGACGGCGCCCTCGGCCACTCGGTCGGAATCGTGGCGGCGCTCGTGGCTGCCGGAGCTCTGTCCGTCGAGGACTCCGGTACCTTCGTTGCCGAGCGTGCGCGCGCCTTCGCCGATGTCTGCGCGGCTCTGCCCGAGCCCTCCGGCCTGGCGGCACTCTCGACGGAGAACCTGGACGACGCCCTCTCCGAAATCGAAGCCTTCCCGCGCCTGGCCCTGGCCCTCCGCAACAGCGTCGGCAAGGGCGCCGTGGGCGGGCCGATCGCGGACCTCGAGGCCTTCGCCGCGAAGGCCCGGGCCGAAGGGATGCCCCTGCGCGTCCAGCTCCTTTCGGTTCAGGGCCCGTACCACACGGCGGCCTTCTCGGCCTGCCGCGAGCGCCTGCGAGCCGTACTCGATCGGCTCGCCGTTCACCCCCCCGAGGTGCCCGTGTTCCTGGGCACCTCCGGGAAGGCAGAAACCGACCCCGCGCGCATCCGCGAGCTGCTCGCCTTGCAGCCATCCTCCTGCGAGCACCACCTCGAGGCCGTGCGCGCTTCCTACGCCGCGGGATGTCGTCGGTACTTCGAGGCGGCTTTCAGGCCGCAGCCCATCCACTGGCTCTCCGACCAGCTGGCGGAGCCGTCGGGCAACCTGTGGCCCGGTGTGACGGCGATCGCCGTGAAAACCGAAGATCTCGAGTCGACGATCTTCTAGCAGCCTGCCAGCTCAATACACCGCGGCGAAGTCTCTGTCGGCGGCGTAGCTGTAGAGACGGTCCCAGGCCGCGTGATCGAGCGGTGCGTGAGGGGGTATGGCGCCACACACCGCCGCGACGTTGCTCATGTCGAAATCCGGATGGCTCCCGGCCAGGTACGGGAAGTAGACCAGAGCATGATCTCCGAGGGTCCCGGCCAGGTCGCGCACGCTCGCGCGGGCCTCCTCGTCCCCGGGGCCCTCCGGCACGAGCCTCACGCCCTTCATTCCGATCACTTCAGTCAGGACATCGAGCAGCTCTGAGATCGAAGGCGGTCTCGGATTGACGAGATGGAATGTCCTGCCGAGAGCCCTGGAATCGGCATGGAGGCGCACGAACAGATCGGTGACGTACTCGGCCGCCACCAGGTTGACCTTCTCTTCGAGCGAAGCGCACGGCAGCGTGAACGTGAGGCCGTTTCCTCCAACAGAGAGAAGCGCGCCCGGGAGGCCCGTCAGCCGGTCGCGCAGGCGGGCAGCCGCCCACAGCACCTTGTAGAAGCCGGCAAAGGTCAGCGAGACACCCGTGCGGGTGTCGCCCAGGACGATCGAGGGGCGGAAGACCATTCCTGGCGACTGGCGCAGATGCTCCCGCACCAGCTCCTCGGAGCGCGCCTTGGAGTCCTCGTAGGCATTGCGGAAGGTCTGGCCGCACGAAAGCTCGTCCTCTCGGATCCTGCCGGAGCGCGTCCCGCACACGTAGGCGGTGGAAACGTCGTAGAGAGTCGCGCCGGTCCTGCGGCACAGGTCGAGCACGCGCTGCGTTCCACCGAGATTCGTCGCGAAGACCTCCTTCTCCGAATCGGGGTCCATCCGGAGGTCGCCCGCGAAATGCCACACGGCGTCCACACGGCCGCTGTCCGGAATGGCCTCCGTCACGTCGCCGGCAACGAAGGTGAAGCGCGCCGGAACCACCTTGCGGGCGCACTTCGAACAGATCGCGCCGATGCGCCGCGCCAGGCGGTCTTCCGCTCCTCCGTCGCGCGCGAGGCACACAAAGTGATCGGTTCCGCCTCCGTGAAGGAGCCGATGGATGAGGAACGGAGCGAGGGCTCCCGTTGCACCGGTGAAGAAGAGGGTCTTCATGAGGAAGCGAGGATTCTCGAGGCGATCGACGCGGCGTCGCCGGGCAGGGCCCCCCGGCAGCGTTCGCGGCGTGCCGTCCATTCGGTTGTCGGCGTCTCCCGAAGGACGCGGACGGCGTCTTCCGGATGGCGGACCTGCCAGCCGAGGCGCTGCGCTTCGATCCAGTCGGCGGTGCCTTTCTCCTGCGGAAAGACGCCCGCGATGACGTCGAGCAGCAGCGGCACTCCCTTTAGCAGAGACTCGGACACTGTCAGGCCGCCGGGCTTCGTGAAGACTGCATCGGCAACGGTCAGGAGCTCGGCGATGCCGTCTTGCCATGCCAGGACAGTCACCGGAAAGGCCGCTTTCACCGCAGCCGCCGATCGCGCCAGCGCCTCGTTTCTTCCGGCCAGGAACACGACCTGGATTCTTGCTTTCAGCTCGGAGGCTCCGGCAAGCGCCTCCAGGACCGCCAGCGTCGTCCGCCGCCCGGCGGTGCCGGCACAGACGAGAAGCGTGAAGCGCTCTGCCTCGAGGCCCAAGCGCCGGTGAATGGCTGCTCGCTCCTCGGGGCTTGCCCGCACGCGGAAACGGGCGGCGACGGGCATGCCGGCCACGGCGATGCGCTCGGACGGCACGCCCAGAACCCCGAGCTGCCTCGCGGCGGCCTCGGTGGGAACGACCGTCAATTCCGCGCGCGGCTCGGCCCACCCCGTCCAGAAAGGCGGCGCCAGGTCCGTCAACACGACGAAGAAGCGCGCCGGCAGGCCGATCCTGGCGATCGCGCTGGCGATAGCAAAGTTGAAGATCGGATGGACCGAGACGACGACCTGTGGCTCCTCCCGGCGGTAGATCTGCTCGACCCACCGGCGCATGAGAAACCCGCCCGTGCGGGCGACCTGGAGGACGTGGATGGCGGCGTAGTAGCCGCGCATCCATCCGGGCGGGCGCCGCAGGAAGAAGTTGTAGCTGGCGGCGCCGCCGCGGATGAAGGGGTGCTCTCCGGCGTCGAGAATACGCGACTCGGCACCCGCTTCCTGCAGAGCCTCGGCCAGCGCGCGAGCGGCGCTGACGTGCCCCTGTCCCGTGGCAGCCGTGACGACGAGGACCCGCACCGTTCAGGCACGCCCGGAGAACGAGGCAGCCAGCCGGGAAGCGGCCAGTCGGACTGCCTTCCCCACCACGCGCGCAGCCAGACCCGGATTGAGGCGCGGGTCGGGCGCGGACGTGTGCCAGCAGATCTCGTGACGCTTCGCGCAGTGGGAGAGCGCTTCGACGGCCTCCCGCGCTCTTGCCGTCTCGAGGAGCGCGCCGACGTCATGAGAATGGTCGCGCAGGTTGCCGACGACCCCGTCCAGCTCGCAGAAAGCGACCTCTCCGGTGCTGTAGATGATCAGCGCCCGCCCCGCCCCGGCCGCGCAGCGGATAGCTGGCCTCTCGCTCGACAGCTCCTCTGAAATGAGCTCCCAGACCGTTGCGTGCAGGCCGTTCAAGAAGGCCGACTGGAACCAGCGCTTACGCGGGTAGTTCCACCACGCGCCGGCCGCCACGTCCCTGTTCATCTCGCCGATGACCTCCGCGTAGCGTTCCGGGACGACGTCGAGAGACTGTCGGTCCTCCTGGCTGCCGTCGCGGCAGACATTGACGACGACCGAGTCGGGCTTGAGCTCGTCTCGGATCGTGCGGTAGGTGGAAAGGGCGGCCTCCTGATTGTGCGCAGTGATCGTCTGGCACACGCCGGTCGAGAGGCCCGGCCGCTGTCGCGCCATTTCCCCGAGAGCTCCGATCGTCTCGACGGCAGCCTTGTAGGAGCCGGGCCGCGCGCGGACCCGGTCGTGCAGCGCCCCGACACCATCGAGCGAGATCCGGACGTTCAGGCGAATCCCCGGCACGAGCTCGAAAATTCGGGCGACCTGCTTGCCGATGCGCTCCGCGCTCCAGCCGTTGGTCGGGATCTCGACCTTCGTGACGCCGGTGTGTCGGTGGAAGGAAGCGATGACTTCCGGCAAATCCTGCCGGATGAACGGCTCTCCCCCACCGATGTGCAGCACGAGAACCCTGCCCAACTTTCGAGCGATTGTCTCCAGCTCTTCCAGCGTCAGCTCGTCGCGGTGCTGATTCAAATCGGCGGAAAAGGCACAGAACGGACACGTGAAATTGCAGACGAACGTCGGAAAGAGAGTGACTCCGGTCCAGAGCATCGTGTCGGTGTTGGTTGAACGGAATGATAGCAGATTCATCGTATCCTCATGGAGGTGAAAGACCTTGCCCTCGCCTTCCGAAACATTTTCCGACACCGCGTGCGCTCGGCGATCGCGCTGTCGGCGATCGTCTTCGGAGTGGCTGCCCTGCTGCAGAGCGGGGGCTTCATCGAGTGGATCTTTCTGAATCTCCGGGAGACGACGATCCAGTCCCGGTTGGGCCATATCCAGGTCACGCGCCCCAACTACTTCACGGACGGCACGGCCGACCCGTTCGCCTTCCTCCTGTCGGGCCAGGCCAACGAGCTCGAGCGGATCAAGGCCACGGCGGGCGTGCGGGTCGTCACGCCGCGGCTGTCGTTCGGAGGGCTTCTCTCGCACGGGGACGTAACCGTTTCCTTTCTCGGCGAGGGTGTCGACCCGGAGAAAGAGAGCGCCGTCAGCGGGCTGCTGTCGATCACCTCCGGAAGAAACCTGTCGGCGAGCGAGCCCAAGGGAGTCATTCTCGGGGAGGGGCTGGCCGCCACCGTGGGAGCTCGCCCGGGAGACTCTGTCGTTCTGCTGGCAGCGACGGCCTCGGGAGGAATGAACGCGGTCGAGTTGCGCGTCCTCGGCCTGTTCGCGACCTACACGAAAGCGTTCGATGACGTCGCGCTGCGCCTGCCGATCGCCGCGGCCGAGGAGCTCCTGCGCGTGGATGGAGCCCACACCTGGGTCGTGTTGCTCGACAAGACCGAGAACACCCCCGAGGTCCTGCGACAGTTTCGCGCCCGGTTCCCCGAGGCAACCTCGCGGCTCGCGTTCCGCCCCTGGAGCGAGATGGCAGACTTCTACAACAAGACGGTAAAGCTCTTCTCGCGGCAAATGGGCGTCGTGGACCTCATCATCGCGCTCATCATCATCCTCTCGATCTCGAATACGCTGACCAAGAGCGTGCTCGAGCGAACGGGCGAGATCGGGACCCTCATGGCCACGGGATCCCAGAGCCGGCGGATCCTCAGACTCTTCCTCTTCGAGGGCCTTTTCCTGGGCCTCGTCGGCGGGGTCGCGGGCGTCCTCATCGGCCTGGGCCTTGCTCACCTGATCTCCTCCGTGGGAATCCCGATGCCCCCGCCTCCCGGTTCGAACCGCAGCTACCGGGCCGAGATCCTCGTCACGGCCCCGCTGGCCGCGCGCGCCTTCTCGATCGCCGTGGGAACCGCCCTTCTCGCGAGCCTGCACCCGGCATGGCGGGCCTCGCGCCTGAAGATCGTCGACGCCCTGCGCCACAACCGGTAGCCCATGCTGAAACTCGCGTTCCGAAATATTTTCCGCCAGAAAATGCGGACCGCCCTGACGCTGGCAGCCATCGCTTTTGGCGTGGCCGGCTTGATTCTCTCGGGCGGATTCGTCGAGGACATCTTCGTGCAGCTGCGCGAAGCCACGATCCACGCGCGCCTGGGCCACGTCCAGGTCTATCGGGCCGGCTTCACCACGTTCGGCCGGGGCGCTCCCTACCAGTACATGATCTCGGACGCCACGGAGCAGATGGAGCGCCTCCGCAAGGTCGCGCACGTCGAGGACGTGCTCCCCCGCTTGCAGTTTGCGGGCCTGCTCTCGAACGGCAGGGCCAACTACTCGGTCATCGGGGACGGTGTCGACCCCGAGAAAGAGGCTCGCCTCGGCAGCTACGTGCCGGCCTGGATGAAGAAGGGCGTCCGGGAGGCCCAGCAGCGGGCGTTCACTCTCGTGGCCGGACGCCAGCTCGCGGCGACGGACACATATGGAATCCTGCTGGGCGAGGGCGTCGCGTCCTCGATGAAGCTCGCTCCGGGAGATTCGGCGACGATTCTCCTCAACACACCCGACGGAGCCCTGAACAGCCTCGATTTTCAGATCGTCGGCGTCTTTCGGACCTTCTCGAAGGACTACGACGACCGCGCCGTTCGGATTCGCCTGGCCGCGGCCCAGGAGCTCGTCGCGACCAGGGCCGTGCACGCCCTCGTCCTGTCGCTCGACGACACCGCCCAAACGAATGCCGTGGCGGCCGCCCTGCGCCGTGACCTGCCGCCCAGGGAGTACGAGGTCAAGACCTGGCTGGAGCTGGCGGACTTCTACCAGAAGACCGTCGCTCTCTACCGGAGGCAGTTCGGCGTGCTCCAGCTCATCACCCTCTGCATGGTCCTGCTCACGGTGGCCAACAGCGTGAACATGACGATCTTCGAGCGAACGGGAGAAGTGGGCACGATGATGGCCCTGGGAAACCGGCAGAACGAGGTCTGGAGGCTCGTGGTGCTCGAGAACGTGATCATGGGCTTGATCGGCGCCTTGCTCGGCGTGGGACTCGGCCTGGGCCTGGCCACCGGAATTTCTGCCCTCGGGATCCCGATGCCGCCGCCCCCCAACTCCGACGCCGGCTACACGGCCTACATCCGCATCGTGCCGGAGATCGTCGTGCGGGCCTCCCTGGCCGGGTTTCTGGCGACGGCGCTCGCCGCTCTGCTACCCGCCCGACGGGCCTCGCGCCTCCCCGTCGTCGACGCCCTCCGGCAAAACTAGGACAGCTTCTTGAGGTAGTCCTTGGTGAAGATCTTGTCCGCAAGGCTCTTGAGCTGGAAATTGGAGTAATCGAGGACCGACTTGCCGCCGGCGGCCAGGGCGTCCTCCATGACGACGCGGGCGGGGCGGCGGGCTCCGCCGGCATCCACGTAGTTCTCATAACGGCAGGTCTTCAGGACCTTGCCGGAAAGCCCGTAGAACTCGGCCTTGAGGGGCCGGAAGTTGGACCGGCTCACCCAGTAGAGCAGCCGGTTGTACGTCATTCCCTTGTCGGCGGCCAACAGTTCGAGAACCCAGTACGAGACACCGTCAACGTCCTCGGTTCGGGCGATCGTGGCGTTGTAGTCGCCGGAGAAGTTGGAGCGCGCGAGATCGCCATTGGCCACCTGCCCCGTGAGCCGCTGGGACAATGGCAGCCGCAACGGCTGAGAGAGGCTCGGCATGTAGATCCAGAGGTCCTTCTCGCGCATGAGCAGGACCTGCCCCTTGTCCGCGACGGGATCGGTGGTGATGACGAGCGTCCGGTCGTTTCCCTTGGAGAGGATTTCGTAGCGTCGCAGGTCGGGCTGCCGGCCGGCCGCGACAGACGTCACGGCGACGGAGACCTCGTAATCCGTTTGCGGAAACCGGATGGCGTCCGCTTTCTGAACGATCTCCTTGGGGGGCGGCTCTTCGGCGCCGATTGTTGTGGCAGCCGGCGAGGCGGCGAGCAACGCGGCCAGCGCCGCCGCCTCGAGGATGCGCATGTTCAAAATCGTAGCACGCGGGCACCCGCGACTTGCGAAGGGGGCGGCGGTCGGCTACCATGGAACATCAGCGCCATGAATGACTTCCGATGGCGTGGACCGGCCGGGGAGGGTCGGCCGTGAGCCTCGTCCGCGTCGAGAAGCTCTGCAAGACCTACACCCTCGGGCAAGCAGGAAGTTGCCGCCCTTCGCGACATCAATCTCACCATCAACGCGGGCGAGTTCCTCGCGATCGCGGGGCCTTCCGGCAGCGGCAAGACGACCCTCCTGAACCTCATCGGCTGCATCGACACCCCGACGAGCGGCGATCTCGTCATCGGCAACGAGTCGGTGGCCGGCCGCACGCCCGACGAGCTGGCGGACCTGAGGCTTCGGACGATGGGCTTCATCTTTCAGACCTTCAACCTGCTGCCCGTGCTTTCGGCGGCCGAGAACATCGAGTATCCGCTGCTCCAGATGAAGGAGCTCTCCCGCTCGGAGCGCCGGAAACGGGTCGACCAGTACCTCGAAGTCGTGGGCCTCGAAAGGCACAAGCGGCAGCGGCCCAACGAGCTGTCGGGCGGGCAGCGCCAGCGCGTGGCGATCGCGCGTGCCCTCGCCACCCATCCGAAGATCATCCTGGCCGACGAGCCCACGGCCAACCTCGACCACAAGACCGGCGGCAGCATTCTCGCCCTCATGAAGGACCTGAACCGAACCCAGGGCATGACGTTCATCTTCTCGACCCACGATCCGTCGGTGATGGACATGGCCGACTGGGTCGTGGAGGTCAACGACGGCGTGCTGACCGAGCAGGGCATCTTCAAGACCTGGGACGTCCGTGAGCACCTCGCATCGCTCGAGAAGGCTTTCGACGACCTGCTGTCGCAGGCCTTCACCGAAATGCCGCAGCCGCTGGCCGAGAAGAAACGCGAGGAGATACGCCGCCGCACGACGCGTGCCCAGCGGCCGGCGGCGACTGGGCCGATCAGACCTTGATGCGATGAGACCTCCATCGGCTGCGCCGCGTGGCCCTCACGCTGGCGCTCGTGCGTCTCCGGCCTGGGAACCGCCCGGGCCGACTGGGTGGTCCAGGTCGCGGCCTATGCGGAGCGGGAGTACGTGGCCGAGGGCGCCGCGCGATTGAAGAAGGCGGGCTTCCCCGTGGCTACCGAAGAGTTCACGCCCCAAGGTCGGCCGGCCGCTCACCCGCCTGCTGGTCGGACCCTATCTCGACCGAAAGACCGCGGAGGCCATCGCGGTCCGCCTGAAAGCGCAGGGCTGGCCGGGCTAGTCGCTGATCGGCCCTACACGCCGCCAGCTGCCCCCAACTCCCACAGTCGCTCGCCGCCGCTGCGCCACACCGGCGCCGACCCCGGTCCCGACTCCCGCCGGGCCAGCGGCCCCGCCTCCCCGAGACAACGCCGCCGCCGGCCGACGCGCCGGCGCCGCCGCGGAAGTGCCGATCCCTCCCCCGGCTCCCGCTCCGGCGCTGTCTCTGCCCTCGGAAGAACACGCGGGAGCAGGCGGCGGCGAGTCCTTCAAGCTCTTCGGGAGCTTCCAGGAGCAGGGCGCCTACACGACTCCGGCGCCGGCCCACGGCTCCAAGTTCAAGAGCCTGCTCGAGGTCGGCGCGTCGGGCAGCTTCTCCGAAGCAGTCAAGTGGAAGATCTCCGGCCGCTTCTGGTACGACGCGATCTACGACGTGACGAGCTTCTATCCCCAGCGCGCCAAGGACGACGGACAGTGGTTCTACGGACTTTCGCGAGACCTACATCGACGCCTCGCTCGGCGACTTCGACATCCGGGCGGGCCGACAGCAGATCGTGTGGGGTGAAGTCGTCGGCCTCTTCTTCGCCGACGTCGTTTCGGCCCGCGAGCTCCACGAGTTTCTGGCCCGCGACCTCGACTACATCCGAATCCCGCAGTGGGCGCTGCGCCTCGAGTGGACGAAGGGCAACTTCCACGCCGAGGCGATCGGCATCCCCTACATGACATACGACCGCATCGGCGTTCCCGGGCAGGATTTCTACCCCCTGCCCCCGCCTCCCCCGCCGGGCAGCAACGAGGTCATTCTGAACGAGCAGATGCCGCCGAACACGCTCGCCAACGGCGCCTATGGAGCGCGGTTCTCCCTTCTGGCCGGCGGGTTCGACACCGCGCTCTTCTACTACGACAGCGTGGACTCTCAGGCCGCCTTCACGCGGACGATTCGTTCCGGGCCCCGCTCCGACGTTCGTCTACCAGGCCACCCACTCGCGCATCCGCCAGGCCGGCTTCGACGCTAGCCAAGGACGTCGGCGCTGTCGTCTTGAAGACCGAGGCGGTCTACACCTCCGGCCAGCGCCTGCCCGTGACGACCTTGAGCGATGCCGACGGGCTCGTCGCCCAGAACACGATGAGCGGCGTCGTGTCCGTCGAGTATCCGTTTGCCGAGGGCGCCCAGGCCAACGTGCAGCTGTTCGCTCGCGGGATCTTCAATCGCAACCCCGACCTCTTCGCGGCGCCCGCGTTCGATCCGGGCGGCTCGCTCCAGGTCTCCTCCAAGGCCTTCGACGACCGCCTCGAAGCGGAGATCCTGGGCATCACGAGCTTCAAGGACCAGGGCTGGATGGCCCGCTTCCTCCTGATGTGGAGCTTCCGCAAGGACCTTCGGCTGGGCTATCGGTGCCGACGCCTTCGGCGGTCCGGTGACCGGCTACTTCGGGCAGTACGGCAAGAGCCAGCGGTACATCGGCGAGCTCCGCTTCACGTTCTAGACGGGCCTTCGGGGTCCTGGCGGGTGCGACCCCGTCGGTGTTTCTCGGCCGGAGTACCGGCCTGCGATACAGCGACGGGGGCCTCCGCCCCCGCCACCCCTGCGGCCCTCGCTCTCCGGCTTCACTCCGCAGTGTGAGCTACGGTCATCTCCAATGTCCGTCGACCCAGTAGTAGCCGTGGCTATGGTGATGGGACCAATGGCCGGCCACCCAGACCTGGCCCGGGTGGGGCGGCAAGGCGTAGCGGCCCGGAACCCAGACGTAGGCCGTGCCGTTCCAGCGATGGTAACCACCGATCCAGACATGGGCGTGCGAGGGGGCGACGGCCCTGACCTCGACGATCGGCGCAGGCGGCGCGACCTTCACATACACGGTCGCGGCCTCGAGGGCCGGCGGGGCCGCCAGGGTGGCGCAAAAGGCGGCGGCGGCAACCAGGAGCCGGGAACCTGACAATCTGTTCATCTTTCGATCTCCTTGTCCGCTTCGAGCAGGTGTGTGCTCGTCTCTCAGACGATCCTTCGCGGTTCCGGGTTGACGGATTTCAAATCTCCCGATTGAGGATCCTCCCGAGGGTCGGTGTGTCTATGTTACTCCCGGAGAGGATGATCCCGACCTTCATTCCGGCAAGAGTCGGGGCCAGCCGAACGAGCCCGGCCAGACCCGCAGCTCCCGCTCCCTCCGCGAGATTGTGCGTCGACATGAGAAGCAGGCGGACCGCCTCGGCCAGCTCCCCTTCGGCAACCGTCAGGAATCCCGCCAGCCCCTCCTGGAGCGTCGGAAACGTCATCGTGTAGGCGCTGCGGGTCGCCAGGCCGTCCGCAAACGTGTTGGCGGAGGCTGTCTGGAGCATTCTGCCCGCGTGCCAGGAATCGTGTGCTGCAGATGCCTCAGCCGCCTGGACGCCGAACACGCGCAGCTTCGGCCGCAGGGCGCGGCCTGCCGTCAGCGCGCCCACGGCCTGCGATCCGCCGCCCACCGAGACGACCATCGCGTCGAGGTCCGGCGCCTCCTCGAGCATCTCGAAGGAGAGGGTCGCCGCGCCGGCGAGGATGCCGCGGTCGTTGGTCGCATGGATGAGCGTCAAGCCGCGTTCCGCAACCAGGCGGCCGGCCACCGTCACAGACTCGTCGTAGTCGCGACCCTCCTCGATGAGGACCGCTCCGAGCCCTCGCATGGCCGCGTTCTTCTCGGAGTTGTTTCCGAGCGGCACGCAGATCGTCACCGGGATGCCGAGCAGGGCGCCCGCATAGGCCAGCCCCTGGCCGTAGTTGCCCCGCGTGGCGCCCACGACCCCGTGCTTCCGCGCCTCTGGCTGGAAGGGCCGACATCGCGGAGAGGGCGCTGCGGACCTTGAAGGAGTTCGTGGGGTTGTGGTTCTCGTGTTTCACGAAAACGGATATCCCGAGGCCGACGGCCTCGTCGAGAACGGCATACCTCCGCAGGGGCGTTGGCGCGAGGTAGGGAAGCAGCCGCCGGCGCGCCGCGAGGACATCGGCGGGCGCGATCGGCCAGGCCCCCGGCACACCCGTCATGGCGCCGCCGCCGGCGTCCACCAGCCGAGAATGCGCTTCACGTACCCGACCGTTTCGCGGTACGGCGGGACGCCGCCGAAGCTCGCAACAGCGGCTTCTCCGGCGTTGTACGCCGCCAGGACGAGCTCGGGGTCGTTTTCGAAACGCCGGGCCAGCTCCTTCAAGTACTGCACGCCACCCCGCACGTTCTCCATCGGGTCGAACGGGTAGGCGACCTTCAAGCGCCGCGCCGTGGCGGGCATCAGCTGCATGAGTCCCCGAGCTCCCTTCCGCGAGACGCTGCGCGGGTTCCCGTTCGACTCCGCCCGGATGACCGCCGACACGAGAGCGGCGTCCACGTCCTGGCGTTTCGCCTCGCGCTCGATCAGAGCGTTCCAGGGCGTCGCGAAGAGGGGCTTGCGGTCGGGCCGGTACGACAGGTCGTAGGCGACGGCGGGCAGCCGCGGCAGTTCCCGGGCGACTTCTTCTTTCGAGACGACCTCATCCTCTACGATTCGGTCCACCCTCGCGAGATCGGCCGTGAAGCTGCCGCCGCCGGGCAGGCCGATCTCGATCGTGTCGGTCCCGAGTCGCCACGAGGTTGCCTTGACCACGCGGCCATCCTCGAAGACGACGAGGTCGGCGCGGGCCGGCTCCGCGCACAGGAGCACGCCGATCAGGAGAGCCAGCCGCACTTTGCTCCACGCCCTGGCGATCACCGGCTGGCCTTGCGCCCGGCCCGCGGGTGGTAACGGTCGTACACGCCGCGCAGGCGCGACCGAGAGACCTGTGTGTACACCTGTGTTGTCGCGATGTCGGAATGGCCCAGCATCATCTGGAGGGCGCGCAGGTCCGCGCCGTGCTCGAGGAGGTGTGTCGCGAAGGAGTGGCGCAGGGAATGCGGCGACAGGCGGCCCCGGATTCCGGCCGCGCGGCCGTACCGCTCGATCAATTGCCAGAACCTCTGCCGCGTCATCGCGCCCCCGCGCGCCGAGAGAAAGAGGGCCGGCGAGCGGCGGCGGTCGAGGCCCGGCCGGGCCTCCGCGAGGTACCGCCGCAGCCACCGGGCCGCCGACTTGCCGAAAGGGGTCAGCCGTTCCTTGCCGCCCTTCCCGGTCACCCGCAGGAACGCCTGGTCGAGGTCCACCCTGTCCCGCGGCAGCTGGACGATCTCGGAGACTCGCAGGCCCGACGCGTAGAGCAGCTCCAGCATCGCCCGGTCCCTCAGGCCGAGGGGTGTCGCCGCGTCCGGAGCGGCGAGCAGGGCATCGACTTCCTCTTCGGAGATCGCCTTGGGTAGGGAGAGACCCGCCCGGGGGCTGACGAGATTCGCCGTCGGGTCCTCCTTCCAGCCGAGCGAGGCGCATGCGAAAGCAAAGAATCCCCGCAGGGCTGAGAGCGCCCGCGCCGCGGAGCGGGAGGAGAGGCCCCGTTCGCGCAGGGCCCGCAGGTAGCGGCGCAGTGCCTCTTTGTCGGGCCTTCCCCTCTCGCGATCGAGCCAGGCGCAGAACCCCGCAAGGTCTCTCCGGTAGGCCTCGACACTCGCGGGAGAAAGGCCGCGCTCGACGGCGAGATGATCGCAGTAGGCCGGCACGGATCGCAGCCACAGGTCGCTTACGCCGCCCCGCCGGGGAGCCTTCCGCGCGGAAGGCGCGGGCCGTTTAGTGGGCGACGGGCGTGGCAGCGAAAGCCTGCACGGCGGCGAGGATGTCCTCGTCGGAAAGCACCTGGTCGCTCTGCTTGGCGCGGCGGAAGATGGCGTCCGTCAATTCCGGTCGGGGCTCGATTCCGTGGTTCTCGAGCCAGCACTGCACGTTGGACAACCCGCTCATCGGGCCGACCTCGATCGTCTGGCGGCGTCCGACCATCGCGGCGGGCACGCCGGAGTACACCCGGTCCGCCAGCCAATCGTCGCCCTTCTTGCGCGCCTTGATGATGGCCGCCGCGTGGACTCCCGTCCCGGTGCGGAAAGCGTCGCGTCCGACGATCGGGTAGTTGTCGGGGATCGGAACGCCGGTTGCGCGGGAGACGAGCTCGCAGTACTCGTGGAGCTTCGAGAGGTCGCGGTCGATCCAGCCCAAGAGCTGCAGGTTCACGAGGAGCTGGTCCATCGGCGTGTTGCCCACGCGCTCTCCGATGCCGATCGCGCAGGCATGGACGCGGTGCGCCCCGGCCTCGAGAGCCCAGAGGGCGTTGGTGACGCCGAGGCCTCTGTCCTGGTGGCCGTGCCAGTCCACCTGGACATCGGGGTTGATCTCTGCAACCAGGCCGCAGACGAAGCGGATCAGATTCTGGACGCCGTTGGGAGTCGCATGGCCGACCGTGTCGCACACACAGACGCGCCGCGCCCCCGCTCGGATCGCGGCCGTGTACATCCGCCGGATGTGGTCCGGATGGGCGCGCGTCGTGTCCTCCGTGACGTACATCACGGGGAGGCCTTCCCGGACCGCCAGCGAGACGGCCTCTTCGGTCAGGCGCACCATCCGGTCCAGGTCCCAGTCCTCGGCGTACTGGCGGATCGGGGAGGATCCGATGAAACAAGCGACCTCGATGGGGATGCCGACTTTCTGCGAGATCTCGACGATCGGCACGATGTCCGCGGCGACCGTTCGCGCTGCGCAGTTGGGCCGGAGCTTCATCTTCGAGTCGACGATCTCGCGCGCCAGACGTGTCACGGTCGCCACGACGTGCGGCCCGGCTCCCGGCAGGCCGATGTCAGCCGAGTCGATGCCGAGGGACTCCATGAGGTGAAGAATGCGCACCTTGTGGTCGAGCGACGGGCTCTTGACCGATGGCGACTGGAGGCCATCGCGCAGGGTCTCGTCGTCCAATTGGACTTTCCCGCGTGCGGGCAAAACCGCGCCTCCGGCCCGGTTCCAGTCGTAGATAAGGTCAGATTCCGGGGGGTGCACGGCGGCTTCGCTCCTCTTCAGTCTAAGCCTCCCTCTTGGCTATTTCAATCAACGGCCCGTGAAGCGCGCGGGCCGCTTCTCGAGAAAGGCGGTCATGCCTTCCTTCATGTCCTCCGTCGCCGCGCACAGGCCGAAGAGGGTGGCCTCGAAGACCTGGCCGTCTGCAAGCGTCATGTCGAGGCCCGTGCGGATCGCCTCCATCGCGTACCGAACTGCCACGGGGCCGTTGGCCGCGATCTTTCGCGCAAGCGCCACGGCTGCGGCATGCGCCTGCCCGACCGGCACCACCTGATTGACGAGGCCGATCCGGTGCGCCTCGGCAGCCGTGATTCCCTTCTCCGCGGTCAGGACGAGCTCGAGAGCCCTGGCCCGTCCGACGTGCCTCGCGAGCCTCTGTGTGCCCCCATAGCCGGGGATGATCCCGAGGGAGGTCTCGGGCAGGCCCATTCGGGCGTTCTCGGAGGCGACGCGCAGCGTGCACGCCATGGCGAGCTCCAGCCCTCCGCCGTAGGCGAAGCCGTTGATCGCCGCGATCGAAGGCACGGGCAGACGCTCGATCCGCCCGACGACCGCCTGCCCTTGCCGCGCGTGCTCTCGCCCCCCGACGGGGCCGAGCTGGACGAGCTCCCCGATGTCGGCGCCCGCGATGAAGGCCTTCTCCCCCGCTCCCGTGACGATCACGCACCGCAGGGAGGCGTCCGCTTCGGCCCCGGCGACAGCCGCATCGAGCTCGCCCAGGACCACGGCGTTCAAGGCATTCAGCTTTTCGGGGCGGTTCACCGTAATCGTGCGCACGCCCTCGACTGTCTCGACGCGAACGAAGCCGCTCACTTCCCGCCTCCGTATTCGTAGAAGCCCCTGCCCGATTTCTTTCCGTACCGTCCGGCCAGAACCATGCGCTTGAGGAGGGGCGGGGGCGCGAATCGCTTCTCGCGGTACTCGAGGAACATGATCTCCGAGATCGCGTACGTGGTATCGAGGCCCACGAAGTCGAGCAGCTTCAGGGGTCCCATCGGATGGCCGCACCCGAGCTCCATGCCCTTGTCGATGTCTTCCTTCGTCCCGACCCCCTCCTCGAGCGCCCGGACCGCATCGAGCAGATAGGGCACGAGCAGCCGGTTCACGATGAAGCCCGAGTTGTCGCGGGTGCGGATCGGCTCCTTGCCGAGCGACTGCGCGAATCCGAAGACGGCTTCCCCGGTTGCGTCCGATGTCGCGATCGTCCGGACCACCTCGACGAGCTTCATGACCGGCACCGGGTTGAAGAAGTGCAGGCCGGCGAACCGGTCGGGCCGTTGCGTCGCCGCCGACATCTCCGTGATCGTGAGAGACGACGTATTGGAGCAGAAGATCGTGCTCGCCTTGCAGAGCTTGTCGAGCTCGCGATACGTGTCCCTTTTGACGTCCAGGTTCTCGATGATCGCTTCGACGAGGATGTCGCAGTCGGACAGATCGGCCAGCCGCGTCGTCGTCGTGAGACGCCCCTTCGCGGCATCCCGGTCGGCGGCCGAGAGCTTTCCCTTCTCGACGGCCTTGGCCATGGAAGCGTCGATGCGCGCGAGGCCCTTCCGGGCGAGATCCTCGGACACCTCGCGCACGACGGTCGTGTAACCGGCCTTCGCGGCAACTTCGGCGATTCCCGCGCCCATGAGCCCGGCGCCGAGAACGCCCACCTTATGGATTGTCATCGGTCTGTCGCTCCTCCGTCGTTTCGGATGCCGCCATGGTTGCGTTCGCCTCCGCCTCCGGTGCCGGACTGACCGGCTCCTCCTCCGGCGCTTCCCCGCAGAAGACACGCAGGGTGAGATCCCTCGAGAACCGCTCGCCTCGCAGAGCCACGAGAGGCATCGACCGAGCCACGTCCACCCAACCCTTCTCCCTCCAGCGCTCGAGTGTTTCCCGGCAGAGGCCTCCGTCGTTCAAAGTCGTCATCACGGCGTTCAGGTCGGCCGAGCCGTTCGCCTTCAGATCCTGCAGGAAGTCCTGCACCGCGGCAGCGCGGACGGGAAAGGACAGAATGCGCTCCGTCCAGTTCAGCGGACGGCTCCCGCAGCCCCGGCGGCCGGCAGTGCTTCGACGACGACCGCGATGCCCTGGCCTCCCCCGATGCAAGCTCCGGCCAGGCCGAAGCGTTCCCCGCGCCGGCGCAGCTCTTTCAAGAGCGTCAACGTGCAGCGGGTGCCGCTGGCCGCCAGGGGATGGCCGAGGGCGATGGCCCCGCCATTGACATTGAGCTTCTGGCGATCGAGGCCGAGCTCCCGTATGACTCCCAGAATCTGCCCGGCGAACGCCTCGTTGATCTCCCAGAGGTCCATGTCGTCCTTCGTGAGTCCGGCCTTCTCCAGTGCGGCGCGGGCCGCCGGAGCGGGACCCAGGCCCATCAATTCGGGTTCGCAGCCCACGACGGCCCAGGACACGAGGCGGCCGAGGGGCGCCCTTCCCTTCGCCCGGGCGTTGTCGGCCGAAGTGACGACGACGGCGGCCGCTCCGTCCACGATCCCGGACGCGTTGCCGGCGGTGACCATGCCGTCCTTGCCGAAGGAGGCCGGCAGGGCTGCCAGGCCCTCGAGGGTCGTGTCCGGCCGCAGGTGATCGTCCTTCCCGACCGAAACCGTCTTGCGCCCGCTCTTGACCTCGACCGGCACGACCTCCTCGGAGAGCCGGCAGGCGGCCCACGCCGCCGCGGCCCGCTGCTGCGAGGAGAGCGCGTACTCGTCCTGCTCCTTCCGGGTGATGCCGTACCTGGCGGCCACGCGGTCGGATGTCTGCGCCATGTAGAGGCCCGTGTAGGAATCGAGCAGAGCCACCATGAGGGAGTCCTCGAGCTGGCCCTGTCCGAGTTTCAAGCCCTTTCGGGCGCCGCGGATGACGAAGGGCGCCTGCGACATGTTCTCCATGCCGCCAGCCAGCACCGTCGTCGCCTCGCCGAGAAGGATCCGGCGCGCGCCCTGGAGGATCGACTCGAAGCCGGAACCGCAGAGCCGGTTGACCGTGAGAGCCGGGACTTCCTTCGGGATCCCGGACTTCAAGGCCACGTGCCGGGCACCGTAGATGGCGTCGCCGGAGGTCTGCTGGGCGTTGCCGAAGATCACGTGGTCGATCTCCGAGGCAGCCGTTTTGCTGCGGACGAGGGCCTCCCGCGACGCGTGAACCGCCAGGTCGATCGCCGAGACGTCCGCGAAGGCGCCGTTGTACTCCGCCATGGGAGTCCGCGCGCCGTCCAGGATCACGATTTGCTTGTCTTCCATGGAGTGACCTCGAACGGCCATTTTAGTACGACCCGGCGGGCGCCCCGTCGCGGCCAAACACGCAGCGAATGGAACCGCCGGCGGACCTCGTGGAAGTTCCCGGCCCGGACCTCGGGATGCACACGATTGGTCAGGAGCACCGCGATCAAGCCTGGTTCCGGATCGATCCAGATGGAGGTCCCCGTGAAACCCGTGTGCCCAAAGGCGCGATCCGACATCGCCTCCGCGGCGGAGCCGGCGCCGCGGCGGCCCTGCCACGCCAGGCCGCGCGCCTCGGCCAAGTCCGGCGTGTGGTCCCGTCCCAGCGCCGCGAGCGGCGCGTCGAGCCACGGTCCGGGCCAGCATCCACACGTCGCGGGCGGTGCCGAAGAGCCCCGCGTTTCCCGCGACGCCGCCGCGCGCGCAGCGCATTGCCGTCGTGAACCTCTCCGCGAACGACGCCCGTCCGAAAGTGCGGGTAGACGAGGCCGAGATCCGCCGTCATCTTTCTCTCGGTCGCGTCGCCGGCCTCTGTCGCCGCGGTCGAGCGGGCATCCGGCGGCAGGAAGCGGGCCGAGGAGCCGGCCGGCTTCGCGACGAGCTCGGCAAAGGCGGCGTCGAGCGGCGAGCCGCGTAGTGCAGCTCGAGAATGTCGCCCAGGAGCAGAAAGTTCAGGTCGCTGTAGATCACGGCGGATCCCGGGCAGCGCTTCGAGCTCGATCGAGGCGAGCGTCCGGCGATAGGCCGTTGCGCCTTCGCCCCGCGCGTAGAGCGGGTACCACGCCGGCAGCCCCGACGTGTGGGTGAGCAAGCTTCTCGAGAGTGACGCCCGCGTAGCGCGTCGCCTTCCACGCGGGAAGAAACCTTCCGGGAGAGTCGCTCCGGATCGAGTCCCGACAGGGCGAAGAGAGCGCCCGTCGCCAGAGGCTTCGTCAGGCTCGCCAGATCGAAGAGCGTCTCCGGCACCAGAACCGCCTCCTCCGGCAGGATTGCCGCGCGGCCTTCGGAGGCCGACTCGAGGACGCGGTCCGCTGTCCCGACGAGGGCCGACCCGCCCGGAAACTGCCCCGACTCGATCTCAGCCCGGAGGAACTCGGAAAGCGTCACGGCGCCGCGGCGTCGATTTCGGCGCGCCGCTTCTCGACCCGGCGGGCATTGGCCGCGATCGCCGGAGGGGGCGGCTCCGGCTTCTTCCACGCCGCGCGCTCCTTTTCGAGGGCCGCAATCTGCTCGTCGATGGTTCGCGCGGTCGGCGGCGTCCCGCACGGCGCGCGCGCGTTTCGTGGAGCTGCGCGAGCGTGCGCGCGTAGGTCTCGGAGGAGGAGGCGCGGATCCGCTTCTCGTCGAGAGCGACGATGGCCTCGAGCAGCGCGCGCCCGCACCCAGGCGTGCTCATCGGGGTCGACGCCGAGCGCCCGCGCCGCGTCGGCCTCGGTCCGGCCGCGCGCGGCCCGGCGCACGGCGATGTACCGGTCGATCTGCGCTGTCGGTCAGAAGGCCGTCGGAGGGCGGGGAAAACTTCGGACCAGAGCGATCCGCGGGGCCGCCGGGCCTGGCCGGAGCCGCCGGCCGTCTCCTTCTTGCCGCAGGCGCACGCCGCGACGCAGAACAGCGCGAGGCCGGCAGCCCTTTTCTTCGGTCCGCACGAGACGGCAGTTTACGCACCTTCGCACGGCGGAACCGACCCTCTTGGACTAAAATCGACGTCGCGACCTTCGGGCTCACATGGCAGACAAGATCGGCAAATACGAGATTTCCGAGCAGATCGGCGTCGGCGGCTTCGGCGCCGTCTTCAAAGGCCGCGACCCCTTCATCAAGCGCACCGTCGCCATCAAAACCTGCCAGTTGAACGACGAAGAGGTGAAGAGCCGCTTCTTTCGCGAGGCGGAGCTGGCGGGCAACCTTCACCACCGCAACATCACGACGATCTACGATTTTGGCGTCGAGAACGGGATCCCCTACATCGTCCAGGAATTCCTGACCGGCGAGGACCTCGACAAGAAGATCAAGAGAGCCGAACCTCTTTCGCTTCCCCGCAAGGTCGAGATCCTGATGGCGGTTGCGGAAGGGCTCGGCTACGCGCACCGCCACTCCATCATTCACCGCGACATCAAGCCCGCCAACATCCGCATCCTCGAAGACGGCTCGGTCAAGATCATGGATTTCGGGATCGCCAAGTCCCTGGCGACGTCCTCGAACCTCACGCAGACGGGGATCACCCTCGGCACGTCCGCCTACCTCGCGCCCGAGCAGATCCGCGGCGAGCCGCTGGACGGCCGAACCGACATCTTCGCGCTCGGGCATCCTCGCGTACGAGCTTGTTCACCAACCGAAAGCCGTTCCGCGGCGAGCACCTCTCGACGGTGCTCTACCGCATCCTGAACGAGGCGCCCGAGCCGATCCAGGCTTCGAATCCGAGGTCCCGGCCTCCCTGTCGGCCGTCGTCTCCCGGCGATCGAGAAGAGCCCGGGGAGCCGCTACGCCTCGATGGAGGCCCTGAACCAGGAGCTGGCGACCGTCTACAGGCAGCTGACGGGCAGCTCGGTTCGCGACCGTGCCTCGGACCCGAGCACGCGAGGCGATCCGAAGCGCGGAGCCGTTCGACCCCGACGCGACGCTCAAGACGCCGAGCGGGGGCCTTCCCACGACGCAGATGACGCCGAGCCACATCACGCCGCCTCCCTCGGGAGCGCTGGCAAGAGCGCCGCCCCGCAGGAGCCGACGCCTCCGACCGGAGCCACCCTGACCGTGGGTCGAGGCGGCCTCGAGGTCGTGAACTTCCGCGATCCCTCGCAGCGTGAGACCGGCCGCACCGCGGGGGCCATCCCGGCGAGACGGAACGCAGCGGTCGGCGCGGCACCTGGATCGCCGCGGCGGCCGTCATCCTGGCTCTTGTGGCGGGAGGGGCATGGTACGCCACGCAGCAGACGGCGCCCGTCAAGCCGCCGCCGGCCCGTCCTCCGGCCGCTTCCCCCGCGCCCGTTGTTCCGACGCCGGCGGCCTTCCCGCAGCCGGTCGTCGGAGTCGACGCGGCTTCGGCCGAGCCCACGCGGGCCGCCGTAGCCCTGCCCACGGCGGTGGCGCAGGTCGAACCGCACCGCCGCGCCAACCCCGAAGCCCGCGCGGAAGTATCCCGTCCAGTTCAGCTCCGTTCCGATGGCGACCTTTTCC
>CAVUAN010000014.1:0-11459 GCA_963739435.1 uncultured Acidobacteriota bacterium | reverse complement strand
CGGCGCGCTATCCGTGCCGGTGGCCGATTCACCTGTCCCGCAACTACGGCCAGCACACCGCCACGCTCTGCGACTGCGGGCGGCGCGCAACCCCGTCAGCGTCACGATCGACGACGACCTGCAGCACCCCCCCGAAAAGATCCCGATCCTGCTCGAAACGCTCGCCGAGGGGCAGACGTCGTCTACGGAACGCCGGAGACGACGACGCACGGGCTCTTCCGGGACGTTGCCTCGCCGATCACGAAGATCGCCTTGAAGAGCGCCATGGGTGTCGATACCGCGCGGGGCGTCTCCGCGCTCCGGGCTTTCCGGACGGACCTGCGGGAGGCCTTCGCGGCCTACCGCAGCCCCTTCGTCTCGATCGACGTCCTGCTGACCTGGGGAACGACGCGCTTCACGGCCATCGCCGTCCGGCACGAGCCGCGCCCGTCGGGCGAGTCGAACTACACCTTCCGGGCCCTTGTGCGCCACGCGGTCGACATGATGACCGGGTTCTCGACGCTGCCCCTGCAGCTGGCCAGCATGGTCGGCTTCTCGTTCACGCTCTTTGGCGGCCTCGTGCTGGCCTGGGTCCTCGGGCGATATCTCGTCAGCGGCGAGAGTGTCGCCGGCTTCCCGTTCCTGGCCTCGATCATCGCCATTTTCGCGGGAGCGCAGCTCTTCGCCCTCGGCATCATCGGGGAGTACCTGGCTCGGATGCATTTCCGGTCGATGGAGAGGCCGACCTACGTCGTGCGCCCCGATTCCCTGGGTCGATGACCCGAACCCGTCCCGTTCAACCGTCCGGGCCTGGCGGGGCGGGAATTCGAGTACGCGGCCGACAGCCTCCGGCGCGGGCACATCTCGGGCGACGGCTTCTACACGAAACGCTGCCACGCCCTGCTCGAGCAGACGGTCGGGTCGGGCAAGGCGCTGCTGACGACGTCCTGCACGCACGCCCTCGAGATGGCGGCGCTGCTGCTCGACGCTCGGCCCGGCGACGAGGTGATCGTCCCGTCGTTCACGTTCGTCTCGACCGCCAACGCCTTCGTGCTGCGCGGCGCCCGGCCGGTGTTCGCCGACATCCGGCCCGACACGCTCAACCTCGACGAGAAGCAGCTCGAGCGGCTCGATCACGCCGCGGACGAAGGCGATCGTCGCCGGTCCACTACGCCGGCGTCGGCTGCGAGATGGACGCGATCCTGGACATCGCGCGCGCCGCGGGGCATCGCCGTCGTCGAGGACAACGCGCACGGCCTCTTCGGCGACGCTAGCGACGGCCGGCGCTCGGGCACCTTCGGCGCGCTCGCGACGCGTCAGCTTCCACGAGACGAAGAACATCACGTGCGGCGAGGGCGGCGCGCTGCTCGTCAACGACCCCGCGCTCGTCGAGCGCGCCGAGATCCTGCGCGAGAAGGGCACGAACCGCAGCCGGTTCTTCCGCGGCCAGGTCGACAAGTACACCTGGGTCGACCTCGGCTCGAGCTACCTGCCGTCCGACGTCCTCGCGGCGTTCCTGTGCGGCGCAGCTCGAGCAGCGCGACGAGATCCAGGCGAGCCGGCGCCGGATCTGGGAGAGCTACCGGGCGGGCCTCGCGGACTGGGCCGAGGAGGCCGGCGTGCGGCTGCCGCACGTGCCCGCCGATTCCTGCGCAGCCGTTCCACATGTTCTATCTCCTGCTGCCGTCGCTGGCGAAATCGGCAGGCTCTCATCGCTCACCTCAAGGCCCGGGACATCCTGGCCGTCTTTCACTACCTGCCGCTGCACCTCTCGGCGATGGGCCGCCAGCTCGGCGGCAAGGTCGGAGATTGCCCCGTGACCGAGGACGTTTCGGACCGACTCGTGCGTCTGCCGTTCTACAACGACCTCTCTCCCGTCGACCAGGAGCGGGTCATCGGAGCGATCCGCGACTTCGCGAGTTAGAATCGACCTGTTGGAATTCCGCGCCGACAACCTTCCACTGGACCGGGCCACGCCGGGCTGGGGCACAATCGCCCTGCTGCCCTGGGATTTCGAGGTCTTTTCCTTCCCGGTGGCGGAATTCCGGCCGGGGAACGCGGCAGAGATCGGCGCCCGGCAGGCGGACTTCGCACAGCGGCTGGACAGCTGGGCGCGAGAGAGGCAGGTCGAGATCGTCAGCTGCCGGCTTTCCGGTGCGGATCACGGGCTGTCGGCCCTGCTTCAGGGCTCCGGCTTCCGGTTCGTCGAGGCGAGCCTGCGCGCCAGCCTGGCCCCGCTTTCGGCGGATCGGCTTCCCGAGGTCAAGGTCCCCGTGCGGCCGGCTGCAGCGCAGGACCGCGAACGGCTTCTCGCGATTGCCGGATCGGCCTTCGATTCGGGCCGGTACCACGCCGACCCGCGCGTGCCCCGCGAGCTGGCCAATGCCCGCTACCGTTTCTGGCTCGACAATGCGCTCGCCCGTCCGGGGCCGGGGACGCGCGTCTTCGTGCTGGGTGAGCCGGGACGCCCGGCCGGGTTTTTCCACGTCGAGGTCGAAGCGGGCGAGGCGGACCTTCGCCTGGCGGCCGTGGACAAGGCCGGAACGCCGGGGATCGCCGGCTTTGCGCTCTACACCGGCGTCCTCAAAGCCCTGGCTGCCGAAGGCGTGCGGCGGGCCACGATGCGCCTGACTGCCACGAACACGCCGGCCGTCAATCTGGGCGCCGCTCTCGGGTTCCGCTTCGCAGAGCCCGAGGTGGTGCTTCACTGGCATTTCCCGGCAGCTACCCATCTCGTCTCAATCGGCGCGGATGCGGCGGCTCTGGCACAGGCGCATGGACAAAGCTCGGCTCGTTGAGATCGTCGTCGCGGCCGTCCGCGACTACCAGACCTCGGGCCGCAGCCAGGCGACGCCCGCTTCGGCGACGACGGTCCTCGTCGGGCCGGACGGAGCCTTCGACTCCTTCGACCTCGTCTCCGTGGTCGTGGCCCTGGAGCAGGAGTTGAAGGACGTGCATGGCCTCTCCGTTTCGCTCATGGACGACCGGGCGATGGCGAGCGATCGGAGCCCATTCCGCACGCCCGAGACGATCGCCGACTACATCCTGGCCCTCCTGGCGGAGGCGCCGGATCCATGACCGAGGGAGGCGGAAAGCCCCCGGTGATGCTCGTCACCGGGGCGCGCAAGGGGATCGGTCGCCACCTGGCCGAGCGATTTACGGGCCGCGGCTACGCGGTCGTGGGCTGTTCGCGGGGGCCGTCGGACCTGGCGGCTTCGGGCTACACGCACATCCTGGCCGACGTCGCCGACGAGAAGCAGGTCATGGCCCTGTTCGACGAGATTGGCAAGCGCTTCGGCCGGCTGGACGCTGCGGTCAACAACGCCGGGATTGCCTCGATGAATCACGCGCTCCTGACGCCGGGCGCGACGGCCGAGCGCATCCTCCGAACCAACGTCCTGGGGACTTTCCTGGTCTGCCGGGAGGCGGCCAAGCTGATGATGAAGGCCCGGCGCGGCCGCATCGTGAACCTGTCGACGGTCGCCGTGCCGCTCTCTCTCGACGGAGAGGCGGTCTACGCCGCGTCCAAGAGCGCCGTCGAGACCCTGACACGCATCCTCGCCCACGAGCTGGGGGGCTTCGGCATCACGGTCAACGCCATCGGCCCGGCCCCGATCGCGACCGACCTCGTGGCCTCGGTGCCGAAGGAAAAGATCGAGGCCTTAGTCGCCCGGCTGGCCGTCAAACGTCTCGGCACGCTGGAAGACGTCGGCCGGGCCGTCGAGTTCCTGGTCTCGCCGGAGACGGACTATTTGACCGGACAGACGCTGTACCTGGGAGGTCCGTAGGGCATGGACTGGCTCTTCGACAGGTTCCGGGAGGCGGGCCGGAAACCGTCGATCGTCTGGAGGGGCCGCTCCCACGACTACGCGTGGCTGCTGGAGAAGGTCGCCGCCGCGCGCTCCGAGCTCGAGTCACGCGGCGTTCTACCGGGCAGCGTCGTCGCTCTCGAAGGGGACTATTCGCCCGAAGTCTGCGCCATGCTGCTCGCGCTCGTCGAACGGCGGGCGGTGATCGTGCCGCTGTCCTCGGCGGTCGAATCCTCAAAGCCCCGCTTCCATCGGATCGCCGAGGTTCAGTGGATCGTTCGCTACGGCGCTTCGGGCGAAGGCCCGGCCGCCTTCGAGCGGAAGGACGTCTTTCCCGAGAACCCGTTGACCCTCGCGCTCGCGGCCTCCGGCGCGCCCGGCCTGGTTCTCTTCTCCTCCGGCTCGACGGGAGAGCCCAAGGCGGCTCTCCACGACATGCAGCGCCTGCTCGAGAAGTTTACGCAGCGCCGGCACTCGCTCGTCACGCTCGCCTTCCTCCTCCTCGATCACATCGGCGGGATCAACACGCTCTTCTACATCCTCTCGAACACGGGTGTCGTCGTCACGCCGGAGGGGCGGACGCCCGACGACATCGCCTCGGCGATCGAACGCTACCGCGTGGAGCTTCTGCCGACGACGCCGACATTCCTGAACCTCCTGCTGCTGTCAGAGGTCTGGACCCGCCACGATCTCTCGTCCTTGAAGCAGATCACCTACGGCACCGAGCCCATGTCGCCGACGACGCTCCGGCGGGTCCACGCTCTCTTCCCGGGCGTCAAGCTCCTGCAGACCTACGGGCTCTCGGAGCTGGGGATCCTGCGCTCCCAGTCGAAGGAGTCGGACTCGCTCTGGGTCCGGGTCGGCGGCGAAGGATTCGAGACGAAGGTCGTGGACGGCCTGCTCTGGGTCCGGGCGCGTTCGGCGATGCTCGGCTATCTGAACGCCCCCTCCCCGTTCGACGCCGAGGGCTGGTTCAACACGGGCGACGCGGTCGAGGTGGACGGCGACTACCTGCGGATCCTCGGGCGGCGGTCCGAGCTGGTCAACGTGGGCGGGCAGAAGGTCTATCCCGTCGAGGTCGAAAATGTCCTGCTCGAGATGCCGAACGTTCGAGACGTGACGGTGCGAGCGGAGCCCAACCCGATCACGGGCCAGATGATCGTCGCGGCCTTCCGCCTCGAGGAGGAGGAGGAGCTTGCGAGCCTGCGGGCGCGGGTACGCGCTTTCTGCCGCGAACGCCTGCCCGCCTTCCAGGTCCCCGCGAAGATCGAGATTGCGGGAGACGATCTCCACTCCGGCCGGTTCAAGAAGACCCGGCGGCCGCTGCGGGCCGGCGGCGGGAGCCTCTGACGGCCGTGCTGAAGAACCTGGCGAGGGCCCTGGTGTCCGTTCCGGCTGTGTACGATTTCGTGCAGGACCTGGCGGGCCAGCCGAGGATGGCCGAGCGGATGCGCAGCACGCTCGCCGGCCTCTCGAAGGGCCGCACCGTGGACGTCGGCAGTTCCGGCGGCCGGCTGGCCGACCGCCTGGGCATCGATCCCGTCTACGTGGACATCGACGTGCGGCCCTTGAACGCCCGGCGGCGGCGCGGGGGAGCAGCGGCGCTCGTGGGCGCCGACGCGGGCCGGCTGCCCTTTCCGGCGGGCTGCTTCGACCTCGCGCTCTGCTTCTTCGTGTCGCATCACCTGGCGGACGCGGAGCTGGCGCCCGTCGTCGCGGAGCTCGCCCGCGTGACGCGAGGCAACCTCTTTTTCGTGGATGGCGTGAGGAACGACCGGCGCGCCATCTCGCGCCTGCTCTGGCGCTACGATCGCGGCCGGAACCCTCGGACGAAGGAGCAGATCCTCGCGGCGCTCTCACAGCGCTTCGAGCTCACCGACGTGGACGACTTTCAGATCTATCACCAGTACGTGCTCTGCGTGGGGCGGCCGCGGAGGGCAGCGTGAAGCCCTGGCCGGGGCCGGTCGAACCCGCGCGGGCGGCCTGGCGGGCGGCTCAGGACTCCTTCAAGACGAGCTGGCCCGAGTGGATGGCTGTGGCAGCCGGGATCGCCGTGGCCGCCTTCTTCGTGTTCAGCCTGCCTCCGGCCAACCCGGGCGGGACGCCTCCGCCGGAGGCCGCGGACCAACCCTTCCGCACCCTGCACTGGCAGCTGGAGATGCTCGTTTCGCACGTGCCGACCCTCTTGCGAATCTGGCCGGCCGTCGCGCTGCTCGCGGCCGCGATCCTCCTCGCGTCGCTCTGGAGGCGCGACCGGCCGCGCGGGTTGCGCGCAGCCGGGCTCGTGACATCGGCGGCGGCGGCGGTGGAGGCGCAGCTCTTCATCGCCGACGGGAAGACGGCCGTTGGCGCGGGCTTGTACGGCGCCGCGTTTCTGTTGATGCTGGCCTGGGCCTTCGCTTTTTCGCGCCGCGAGCATCCGCCGGATGCGCCGGAGTCGGGCTGGCCGGCCGAGCTGCTCTGGCTCCTGGCGGTGCTGGCGCTGGCCGTCTTCTTCCGCACTTACAGGCTCGGCGCCTACCCGTACGGCTACGAAGGCGACGAGCTGAAATACACGATGCTGAGCGCCCTGGTCACCGTCGATGGCCGCCACGAAGAATACTCGGAGTGGAACCTCGGACAGGCGCCGCTCAACACGTACATGCAGCTTCCTTTCCACCGGATCCTCGGGCCGTCCATGTTCTCGGCGCGGGCCGCGCAGGCCTTCTGGAACCTGCTCGGCGTCGCCAGCTTCTTCTGGCTCATGCGGCAGCTCTTTCGGCCGCCCGTGGCGCTGCTGGCGACGCTCTTCCTCGCCGTATCCGTTCCGGATGCGAGCTCCGCCCGCCATGGGGCCCTGGAGAATTTCGTAGCCCTCTGGTCATCGCTGGCGCTGGCGCTGCTCGCTCTCGGGCTTCGGAAGCGGAGGGCGGGCTTCTTCGCCCTCTCGGGCCTGGCAGCCTGCCTCGGCCTGCTGACGCTCGACACCTTCATCCCGGTGGCGGGCACGCTGCTCGTCATCTTCGCCTGGGAGCTCGTCCAGATGAAGGACGAGCCCGGCGTCGCGAAGGCGCGGTTCGCGGTGGCGCTGGCGATCCCGTTCGCGCTGACCGCCGGAGCCGTGGCCACGAACTTCCTGTCGCGATTCGGGTATTACGGCGTCAAGAACCAGAAGTGGACGAGCGAGACCCTCCGGACGCTCGCCCGCAACGCATCGGACGCGGCGAGCCTTCTCTTCAAGAAGCTGCCCCTGAACGACTTCAGCTACAACCGGAACGGCCCGATCGAGAACAGCCTCATCCTGCCGCTGCTCGTATTGGGACTGGCCTATGCCCTCGTCAACGTCCGGAGGTCCCGCGCGGCATGGGGAGCTCTCTGGTTCCTCTTCGGCTTCTTTCCGATCCCGGTGCTGATTCACTTTCCGCTGACGCGCGTCGTGTATCCGAATCTTCCGGCGCTCTATTTCCTGGCGGGCATCGGGGCGTGGCTTGTCTTCTCCGAGGTCGCCGCCTGCGGGCCGGCCTGGCGCGTGATTTCTTCTGGCGTGCTGGGCGTCGGCCTCGCCTTCTATGTCGGCGCCAATGCTTTTCTGACCTTCAACAGGGTGCTCGACTACCCGGACCGGATCGCTCGCCGCGAGCTATACGACGCTCTGGCGCGAAACGCCGGAGCTCGCTCGGTCGTGTACCTTCCGACGATGCCCAATGGCCAGGATGCGATCAACATCGAGGCGACCTACACCGTCCGATTCGGTGCCCGGGCGGCGGGCTGGCGCGAAAAGGTGCCGGGTGGCATCGCCGCCTACAGGGTCCTGTCGTTTGGCGAGCTGCTGCCAGAGCTGTCGCGCCCGGACCCGTCGCGGGAACGGGCCTTCGTTGTGTTCGACAAGCAGGCCACGCGGCGGGTCGAGGATCGCCAGAAGGTCCTCACGGCGATGGAGCGCTGTTTCCCGAAGGCTGTGAAGACCCAGACGGGCGCCACGTTCGATGTCTGGATGCTGTCCGCCGAGGCCCTCTCGCAGCGGCAGTGCTCGGCCGGCCGCCTCACACTCGAGCCGCCCTCGGCCAGCGCCGCGCCGGGCATCGCGACTCTCGGCTGGAAGCTCCAGGGCGCCAGCGCGACGGAGCTGATGCTGACCTGCGAGAAGGGGCGGCCGGATGTCTTCTTCGTCGAGGCCGAGACCTTGAAGGGTGACGGCTGGGAGACCGCGCAAGGGCACGCGCCCGATCCTTCGGGATCCTTCTACCTGATCGACACGTGGGGCAGGCAGGGAACGCCCCTGACCGTGGCGCTTCCTCCCGTTCCGGGCGGCCCGGTCTACGCGTGGGTGCGGACCTGGAAGCGAGCAAAGGACACTTCTCCGGCGTTTCTTTCCGTGGCGGGGCAGAAGCACGAGTTCTTCAACTACTCCGAGGACCGCTTCGGCACCTGGGTCTGGGAGAGGCTCGGGCCTTACAAGGTGCCGGCGGATCGTCCATCCGACTGGACCCTGCACCGGCCGTACAACGACGACTCGCGCAACTTCAGCGCCATGCTCCTCGACACGATCGTTCTGACGACCGACGCGCTGTTCGATCCGAGCGCCGACGACGGCTGGCGGCCGGAGCAAAGCCAGGCGATCGACCTGCCCTCTCCGCCGCCCGGGAAAGGGAGCGTGCGCTTCATGGTCAAAGGCCCGGGCCGCTACCGCTGCCGCCTCAAGGCGGTGGCCGGCGAGGGTTTCGTGGATGCCTGGGGCAATCCCTCTCTCGATTCGAACACGGCCGAGTGGCAGGCGAAATGAACCGCCCGGGCTGGCCCGGGCTCACTTCATGATCGTGGATAGGCTCCAGGAGACGATCCGGTCGAGACCGCGGTCGGAAACACTGACGGTGCCGAAGGGATCGACGGCTATGCCGATGGGCGCCTTGAAGGGCTCGCTGGGCTTCCACGAGCGCTTCAAGGTTCCCTGGGAGTCGTAGAGGGCCACTCGATCTTTTGAGGAGTCCGTGACCAGGATGGTGCCTGCGGGCCCGAGAGCGATGTACGGCTCGGTGTAAAAGTCCTTCCAGCCGAACACCGGGAACTGGCGGACGAACTTTCCCTCCCCATCGAAGATCTGGATGCGGTGGTTGCCGGTGTCGTTGACGTAGATGTTGCCCGCCGCGTCGGCTGCCAGGCCAACGGGCTCGACGAACTGGCCGGGCCCGGCCCCGTTGCCGCCCCAATCGGAAAGCTTCCGCCCGTCCCTGTCGAAGCGCACGATGCGCTTGTTTCCGGTGTCGGCGACGTACACCATGCCCCGCGACACTGCGACGGCGCGCGGACCAAAGAGCGCCTTCTCGGGGTCGGTGATCGCTCCCCGCCACCCGCCGTCGGAGGAGAAGTGCGCCAGGCGGCCGTTCCACGTGTCCGCCACCCAGACGTCGCCCTGAGGATCCACCGCAACGCCGCAGGGCTCGTTCAGCTGGCCGTCGCCCGGGCCCTTCGAGCCGAAAGCGCGCAGGGTCCGGCCGGTCGGGTCGAAGACCTGGATCCGGTGGTTCTTCGTGTCGGCGACGTAGAGGTTGCCCGAGGCGTCTGAGGCGAGGCCGCGCGGTTCGTTGAAGCTGCCGGCCTCGGCGCCGGACTGGCCGAACGAGCGCACGGAAGCGATGGTCTCGGCCGAGGTCTCGTAATCGTGGGAGGTCGAGTCCTGCACGTGGATGGTCAGGGGCGCCAGCGGGCCGGTGCCGTTCAGGTCCTTTCGGACGAGGACAGTGGCGTCCTGGGAGCCGATCGGGCTCCAGATCTCGTGGAAGAGCCAGAGGCGGAGGAGATCAGAGAGCGTCGGGCGGGTGACGGCGTTCGGGCCCGAACCGGGCACGACTCCCGGGAACCACCACGCACGGATCGGCACCCGTTTCGCGTCGTAGCGATCCGCAAGCTGCTTTTCGATCGCGCCTTCCGGGTCCCAGTCCACGACGACGACCGGCGTCGTCGCCTCTTCGAAGCGGGAGGTCCACTTGGTGGGTGTCTCGCGCAGGTACCAGGTGAGCGGCCACGCGGCCTCGCCGGTGACGGTGATGAGGGGCTCGCCGCCGGGCACCCGCTCCCTCGCTTTCCCGACCGGCTTCAAGGAGCGCACGAGGTCCTCACTCGTTTGCACGTAAGCCATCATCTCGGCGTGGTTGGGCTGACGCTCGAGATCCTGCGCGCCGTAACGGAAACAGGCCAGGTACATCCCGTAGGAGTTCGCGGCGAGCAGGGCGGCCCCCACGGCGAGCGCCAGGCGCGGCCGCAGCTCGGCGCGGCGGGCCCAGAGGTTCGCGGCGCCCATCCCGGCGAGCACACAGAATGGAAGGAGGGGATGGACGGTCAGCCAGGGCACTTTCTCGCGCGCCCACGCGTAGATCAGAAACGAGGCGATCGACCAGAAGGCCCAGAAACGCTGGAAGGCGGGAACGGCCGGCGCCTCGGGCTCGCTCTTGCGGCCTCCGTAGCCGACGATCAGGCACAGGACCGCGGCGCCGCCGACCCACCGCCAGGGCGACAGGGGATGGAACCAGTCCAGCACGTCGGCCAGGGCCAGGAGGAAGAGGGTCGGCATCAAGAGCCCGACAAACCGAAGGAGCGGGTCGCTCTTCCACTGCCGGGCCGAAAAAGCGAACGGGATGAAGAAGAGAATGGCGGTGTCGTACTCCAGCAGCTGCGGGAAGTAGTAGTACCAGGGTCCCGGGATGCGCGCTATGGCGTGCTGGCCCATCCAGTACTTGACCGCCTTGGGAATCGCCAGCCAGTCGCCGGGGTATCGCCCAAAGGCCGTGTAGAGCAACGCCCAGATGAAGAGAAAGACGAATGCCGCCGAGAGAAGCGGCGCAAACCGCTCGCGGGTCCAGGCGATCGCCGCGGCAGCCGCCTGCCTGGCTCCCGCCACGCGCGGCGTCGATCGGAAGGCGTGGTCGAAAAGGGCCCACAGCCCGTAGGCGACGAAGAGAACGCCCGTCATGTAGGCGTTTTCCTTGGTGGCCCCGGCCAGGGCGAAGGAGACCGCTGAAAGCGTCAGCCATCGGGTGCGGCCCGCCTCGAGATACATCTGGAACGCGACGATCGTCCCCAGGGTGAAGACGAGGGAATAGAGATCCTCTCGGATGAACCGCGAGAAGTACGCCATGTGCGGCGAAAGCAGGATGAAGATGGCGAAGAAGGCTGCCGCCGTCTTGCCGAGCCAACGGGAGAGCGGCCAGGCGAAGGCGATCAGGATCAACCCGAAGAACGCCGGCATCACGCGCGCCGAGGTGTTCGAGGCGCCTGCTATCTTGTAGACGAGAGCGTTGACGTAGTAGAGGAACGGGCCGTGGTACGCGGGGTCGTACCGCCAGCCCCCGTCCTTGGCCAGCGTGTAGGACATGTAGGAGTGGATCGACTCGTCGTGATGCAAAGCGCGGTCGCCGAGGCGGGCGAAGCGCGTGGCCAGGGCGAGAATCATGAAGAGGCCGAGAGCGGCGGCCACGCGGGGCGGCACGCGAAGGCCCCCCGCCGCGGCGGGGGCCGGGGCTGGTTCCGGTGGAAGGATCTCGGTCACGCGCTCACTTGCCGAGCTTGACCTTCAGGACGGGGAGCTTGCCCGAGTGGGTGACGTAGAGAACGCGGTTCTTGCGGTCGATGGCGAGCCCCGACGGCCCGATGAACTTCGTTCCGTCATCGGCAGCGGAGATGGTTCGGGAAAGCTTG
>CAVUAN010000013.1:0-36609 GCA_963739435.1 uncultured Acidobacteriota bacterium | reverse complement strand
AACGAGTTACGACTTGCCGGACGAGGTTCGCTGGGGCCTCGCCGAGGCGGGCTTCGTCTTCGCCACGCCGATCCAGGAGAAGACGCTGCCCGATCGCCCTCGCCGGCAAAGACGTGGCGGGCCAGGCGCAGACCGGCACCGGCAAGACCGCGGCCTTCCTGATCACGATCCTGACGCGCTTCCTGCGCCGCCCGCGGCCGGGGCCGGCCCGCGGCCCGCGGGCACTCGTGATCGCGCCAACCCGCGAGCTCGTCGCGCAGATCCGCGCCGACGCCGAGGTCCTCGGGCGGGCACACGGGCCTTTCGACGCTGGCCGTCTTCGGGGGCATCGACTACCGGCTGCAGCGCGAGGCCGTCAAGACGGTGCCGGACCTTCTCGTCGGCACGCCCGGACGCCTGATCGACTACGAACACCAGGGCGCGACGACCTTCGAGACGTCGAGATCCTCGTCATCGACGAGGCGGACCGGATGTTCGACATGGGTTTCATCCGGGACCTGCGAAAGATCCTGCGGCGCTGCCCGCCCTACAACCGCCGGCAGACCCTGCTCTTCTCGGCGACGCTTTCGGTCCGCGTCATGGAGCTCGCCTACGAGCACACGAACAACGCCCAAAAGGTGGAAGTCGAGCCCGAGCGGGTCGGGTGCACATGGCATCACCGAACGGCTCTACCACGTCGCGCGGCAAGGAGAAGTTCCGCCTCCTGCTCGGCCTTCTCGAGAAAGAGGGCGGCACGCCGCGTCCTCATCTTCGTCAACCGCCGGACGACGGCCTCCGATCTCGTGCATGGCCTTTCAGCCAACGGCTATCCGACCCGCGCGCTCGCGGGAAACGTCCCGCAGGACCGGCGCCTGAAGATCCTGTCCGACTTCAAGGAAGGCGCGTCTCGCGGTCCTCGTCGCGACCGACGTGGCGTCGCGCGGCCTGCACATCGAGGGCGTGTCGCACGTCATCAACTACGACCTGCCGCAGGACGCCGAGGACTACGTGCACCGCATCGGGCGCACCGGCCGGGCCGGCGCCGAGGGCACGGCCCTGTCGTTTGCGTGCGACGACTACGTCTTCTCCCTGGACGCCATCCAGAAGCTGATCGGCCGAACGATCCCCGAGGAGTGGCCGGCCGAAGAGCCTCTTCCGAGCCGGCAAGGTCGTCTTCGGCGCCCAAGGCGAGCGTCTTCCGACGGCCCCCTCCCCGCTCCACGGAATCCTCGGTGCGACTGAGTGCTCCGGGTGCCCCGCCGCGCAAAGCCGCCGCCGACGGTGGCTTCGGCCGGACCAAGAAGCCCTCCCGCCGGCGCTAGGAGCTATCCCGCGACGAGCGAGCCCTGCTCGACCCAGTGGACGAGCATGCGGCGGACACGGTAGGAGTCGGCCGAGACAGCCGCTTCGCACTGTCGGGGAGTAGCGCCGGGACCCATCGCAGTCCAGAGATCCTTGACGAGGATGCCGTCTTTCTCGTCCTTGTGGGCCGTCGGCTTGACTTCCGTCGGCTTCAACATCATGTCGTCGGGCACGATGGCGCAGGCGAGCTGGAACTCGTCGTACCGACGCAACCCTTCGAGTGTCAGGGGCAGGATCTCCTTCAACGCTCCCACCTGCGTCTCGCGGGCCCCTTCCGCCTGGCGCACGAGCAGGAAGTTGCCGGGCAGGGGCTTCTCGAGGAGCTGCCAGAAGGCCTCGTCGCCGAAGATCTTTCCGGTCTGACAGGTCTTCAGCTTGCCCTGGCGCAGAACGACGGTCGCGAACGTCTCGCCCTTGGGGCTCTTCAAGGACAGGGTCCCCGAGACCTGCGCCTCCGCCAGGCTCTGCACGAGGGCCGGCACGCCGAAGAGCGACAGGTCGCCCGACAGGCTGCTCGCCCCCTCCGCCTCGGGCGTTGGCTTGCCGGTCTGGAAGTTCTGGAGCGCCTTTCCGGCGACTTTCGCGAATTCCTGGTCGGGGAACTTCTTGACGAGCTCTTCGAAGATCTTCCGGACTCCCTCGGTCGGCGTCGAGGACAGCGCTTGCACGAGGTAGAGCACGCCCTCGTAGCTCTGGTGGAGCGTCAGCCCGAACAGCTTGAAGGGCGCGGCGGTTCGCAGCGCCTCCAGGAGCCTCTTGACCGCTTCCTCGTCGTTCGTGAGGTCCTGGCCGGCGAACTCGGCCAGCCGCGCCATCGTCGCGCCGTACTCCGTCTTCTTCTTGAAGGCGTGGTCGATGAGCGCCTTGTGTGCGCCGAAAGATCCGAAGCGCGCGAGCGCGGCCGCGATCCGGTCGAGAGCCGCCTTCATGTCCTTCGAATTGGGAGGCGGATCCTGCGTCACGTTCAGGGCCAGCTCGATCTCCTCCATGGCCGCGATCAGCGCCTTCTCGGCCTTCTCGTGCTTGATGAGCCCGAGGCCGGCGACCGCCTCCTTGACCATGTGCTGCGGGTAGCGCGGATCCGCATGCCGTACGAAGAGAGCGATCTCCTCGTCCAAGGATCCGGATGCGGGGCGCGGGAGCCGGCGGAGGATGTAGAGCATGTTCCGGCGGAAATAGAACTCCTCGTCGCCCGAGCCGGGGGTGAGCGGGCTGCGCAGCCTGTCGATCGCGGCCTCGCGGGCCGGCTCGCCGTGCACTTCGAGGAGCAGCAGCAGGAGACGGCGCCGGTCGCGCTTGCCTTCTCCCACCAGCGCATCGAAGAGGGCCGACGGGGTCAGGTTCAGGAAGAAATTCAGCACGCGCCGCAGCAACGGGATGCTGCTCCGGGATCTCGGCAAACTTCCTCAGCCGCTCCAGGTCCAGCCCCTGGTCTCCCTTGCGCCGGGCGGACTCGACGGCGCTCTGCTCGACCTTCTTCTCTGTGGCGAGCTGCTCGGCCAGGTCGATCATCGCGACACCCTGTGCCAGAGAGCCTTCGTTCAGCCGCTCGACGGCGGCGCGCACCAGCTCCTGGTAGCGCTTGTCGATCTCGGAAGGGTCGTCGGTCTGCGTCACCAAACGCCGCATGCTCTCGAGGGCGCTGTGCGGCCGGGGCGGCAGGGCTTCCGCGCCGGGGCCGGCGGCGGGCGCTACCCACGCGGGCGTCACCTGGCCGAGGGCGTTGAAGATGTCCTGCGTGGAAACGTCGAGGCCGAGGCTCCGCAGGCGGTCGAGGTTGTGGTCGAGCTCTTCGGTCGTCTCGGAATGCCGGGCGGTGACGGTGAGCGCCCGCGAGGCCAGCATCTGTCCTTGTTTGCTCGACTTCGAGAGATCTCCTTCGACGGCCTCCGCCTCGAGGCGCTCGAGCAGCATCGAGATCCGGCGCAGGCCCCGGAACTGCTCCTCGCTGATGGGTTCGCCCTTGGGGCCGACATAGTTGCCAGTGCCCGCGATGCGATGGGCGCTCGTGCTCTCCCGCCCGGTCGAGGCCATCGGTCTCCGGACGCCCACGGACTGCCGGAAGATCAGGTCCACCTGCGTCGTCGGAACGCTAGCGGATTCGCTCAGGGTCTCCAGGCTGGTCGCGAGAATCCCACGGTCGTCATCCGGGCAATAGTCGAGGAGCGCGTTCTTCAGCCCGGTCATGAAGTTCTCGAACGGCTCCTGCGGAAGGAGCCGGAAATCGCTCATCATGTAAATCTTCTTGGCGCCGTGGTAGAGGTAGTCGGAGAGAGCGACGTCCTGCGAGCGCTGGCCGAGGCCCCACGCGTGGATCGACGTCGCGATCAATTCGGGCGGGTAGCGCAGGAGCAGACGGAGCGAATCCGCGACGACGAGCGGCGGCAGGAGGTCGGCGAGGTACTGCTGCAGTTCCTCGAGCGCCTCACGGACCTCGGGGCTTGGAGTCGCGTCGCTCATACCGGCTGTTGGGCCGATCTAGGCTAACTCAAAAAGGCTGCCGCCGCGCGGGGCATGGTCTTCTAGAAGCTCTTCAGGAAGTCGGCATTCGTCTTGAACTTCGAAAGCCGGCCGAGGACCAGCTCCATAGCCTGGATCTTGTCCACCGCCGCCAGCGCCCGGCGGAGCTTGACGATCTTCGGCAGCTCCTCCGGTTCGTACAGTTTCTCTTCCTTGCGCGTCCCCGACTGCGGGATGTTGAAACACGGGAATATGCGCCTGTTGAAAAGGTCCCGGTCGAGCACGATCTCGGTATTGCCGGTCCCCTTGAACTCCTGGAAGATGATCTCGTCCATCCGCGAGCCCGTGTCGACCAGGGCGGTCGCGATGATCGTGAGAGACCCGCCCCCCTCGGCGTTGCGCGCGGCGCCGAAGAACCGGCGCGGCTTTTCCATCGTCCGGGCGTCGATGCCGCCGGACATGATCTTCCCGCCGCCCTTTTGCATGTGGTTGTAGGCGCGAGCCATGCGGGTGATCGAGTCGAGAAAGATGATGGCGTGCTTGCCGCACTCGACGAGGCGCCGGGCGCGTTCGGCCACGATCTCGGCGACGGCGATGTGGTTCTCTGCCGAGAGGTCCGCGGAAGAGGCGATGACCTCGCCCCGCACGCTGCGCCGGAAGTCGGTGATCTCCTCGGGCCGCTCGTCGATCAGGAGCACGATGACGTAGACGTCCGGATCGTTGACGGACACCGCGTGCGCCATCCGCTTCAGGAGCGTCGTCTTGCCGGCCTTCGGCGGAGCCACGATCAGGCACCGCTGTCCGCGGCCGATCGGGGTGAGCAGATCCGTGACGCGGCCGCACATCTCGTCGGGCTCGGTCTCGAGCTTCAGGTGGTCGTGCGGATCGATCGAGATCAGGTCGTTGAAAGTGGGCCGCTGGCGAAAGGCCGCGGGCGCCAGGCCCTCCACCGTCTCGATGCGCTTGACGACGGGGCGGTTGCCGTCGGCGGCGAAACCCGGAGATCAGGGCGCCCGCTTCGAGGCCCTCCCGGTTGATGAGCTCGCGCGGGACGAGCGGGTCCCTGGGAGACGGCAGGTAGTTGGCCTTCGAGGAGACGAGCACGCCCGGCGCGTTCTCGCGGGCCGGCAGCGAAAGGACGCCCTCGACCGGTCGCTCGGGGCCGGCCGCGACGAGATCGTCTAACCGCTCGGGTGATCCGTTGCCGCCGGGAGGCCGGCCGCCGCCACCACCGCCGCCACGCCGCCGACGCCGGCGCCGGCGCCGATGCGGGCGCGGTTGGCCGTCTCCCGAGGAGGGCGCCTGGCCTTCACCGCCGGAGGGCGCGTTCTGAACGGAAACGGACGTAGATTCTTGAGGCCCCAGGGGATCTTCGGACATGGGCTCCAACTCACCCCGCCGCGCTGACTGACCGTCCGGGCGGGAACAAGCAGGATACTAGCTCAAAACTCTCCAAAAAGGAAATGCCAAAAACGCTCGGCAAATGCCAGGGCCGCAGGGGTGGCGGGTGCGGAGGCCCCCGTCGATGTATCGCAGGCCGGTACTCCGGCCGAGAAACACCGACGGGGTCGCACCCGCCAGGACCCCGAAGGCCCGGCTAGTTCGCCAAAGCTAGACGTACGCCGAGTTCAGGAAGCCCAGATTTGGCCAACCCGGGCCGAGGATGTTCGGGACGTCA
Source organism: uncultured Acidobacteriota bacterium (assembly GCA_963739435.1). GTDB lineage: Bacteria > Acidobacteriota > Thermoanaerobaculia > UBA5066 > Gp7-AA6 > CAVUAN01. Next base: position 31,130 of record CAVUAN010000013.1, on the reverse strand, counting down.
GGCACCTTCAGCCAGTCCGCCAGGACCGTCCCGTAGTAGGAGCGGAAATCGTTCTCGATGTGCAGGTTGCCGTTGGCGTCCAGGTTCGTCAGGTCCGGCGAGCTGCCGTAGATGCCCTTTTTCACCGCGTCGCCCACGACGAAGTGAGGCGCCGAGGTGCCGTGGTCGGTCCCGTTCGAAGCATTGTCCTGCGCGCGGCGCCCGAACTCGGACCAGGTCATGAGCAGCACGTCGTGGGACTTCCCGTGCCCGTCGAGGTCGTCGAAGAAGGCCTTGATCGAGTCCGAGACGTTCTTGACCAGCGGATCGTGGTCGTTGTCCTCGCCCGCGTGGTTGTCGAAGCCGCCGTACGTCACGTAGAGGATGCGCGCGCCCACGTTCGCATTGATGATCTGCGCGCAAAGCAGAAGCCCCTGCGCCAGGCTGCCCGCCGGGTACGCACCCGCGGCGACGTAGCCCGAGCCGACGGTCTGGAGCAGGGCCGAGGAGTTGACCGCGTCCTCCCCGATCTGCCCGAGCGTGTCCACCGTCACCGGAGTCTCGTACTCGGCCGAGCTCTCCCCGAGAAATGCGTTCATCTGGTTCGTCCGGTCGCCCGTGTACTTGCCGTCGGTCTGGTACGCGTACGTCGCGAGGCTCACGAAGGACGGCACCTGGACGTTGTCGGCGAGCAGGGTCTTCGGAAGCGTCTGGGAGATCGCCGTGCATTTCAAGGGGTTGGGATCGCCCGCGAGATACTCGTCGGCCCACCGGCCGAGCCATCCGCGCCGCTGCGCGAGCGTCGGGTCCGCCGTGTGCCAGATGTCGCGCGACGAGAAGTGCGAGAGGCTCGAGTTGGGATAGCCCACGTTCTCGATGAGAGCGAGGCGGTTGGCGTTCCAGAGAGACATCATGCTGCTCATCACCGGGTTCAACCCGAGCTTCGAATCGAGCTGCAGGACGGAGCCCACGGGGATCCCGATCCGCGAGCGCAGCTGCGGGTACTTCGAGTCGGCGTACGGGACGACCGTGTTCAAGCCGTCGTTGCCCCCCATCAGCTCCAGCACGACCAGCGTGCGGCCCGCGGCCTCTGCGCCGAGCGACTCCTCGGGAGCCTCGGCCCCCTCGACGCGGAAACGGGGCGCCATGGCCGACACACTGACGAAGCCGGCGGACTTGAGCAGGAAATCGCGTCTCGAGATCGGCATGGCGGACTCCTTCTTCAAGCCAGATGGAATGCGGGAGACGTGAGCATCAGGTGAGCGAGTCCCCGGACCTTCGTGTCGACGTTGGTGGGCGTGTTCGTCCACGGCACCAGGTTGCCGCTGTTGTCACGATTCATGTAGTTGATCCAGGCAAGCCTGGTCGTGGACGGCGCATCCGAGATGTTCAGCCGATCGGCCAGCAAGTCCACGACCTTGTCAGCGGTCGAGGCGTCGTGGCCGGCCAGCACCGCGTTGACGTCGAACCATGTACCCGTCGTGCCCCGGTTGGTGCAGAGGGTGTTGACGAAGTTGGCGCGACCGAAGAGCGTGCCCGTGTTCATCCAGGCGAGACCCCAGTCCGGGCCCTTGGCGTCTGAGGGATTGAAGAAGGCCTGGCCCATGCCCGGCAGGGAGTTGAACACGGCCACGAAATCGCTCTGGCTCCCGAGCATGTGAATCGCCGCAACGGCGTACTCGACGGGGCTGCGCACCCACTTCTTGCGCGTGTGGAGCTCGTAGAACTCCGGCATCGTGAAGAGGGCGCGCAGGACCTCGCGGATCGAGCGGTTCGAGGAGGTCCAGACCGCGGTCAGCTGATCCACGATCGCGTCCGGCGGGTTGGCGTATGCAAAGAAGGTCCAGAGTTTCTCCGTCATGAACCGGCCCGACTTCGAGCCGGACGCGTCGCTCCAGTTCAAAATGAGGTTGATCGCGTCGAGGGCGGTCCAGTTGCCCGTAGACCCGAGAATGGTCTTCACCCCATTGTCGTGCTGCGCCGTGTTGTCGAAGAACGTCGCATCGTTGTTCTGGTTGGGGCCGACTCCCTGAAGCGTCCAGCCGGTCAGGGCGCGGGCGACCATCGTGACGTCGGTTTGTGTGTATCCGCTGCTGACTCCGATCGTGAAGAGCTCCATCAGCTCGCGGCCGTAGTTCTCGTTCGGGCGGCCGACCTTCGAGAGCCAGTTGTCGAGCCAGATGAGCATCGCCGGGTCCTGCGAGATCTTGACGACGAGATCGTCGAAGCGGCCGACCGCGTATTGCCGCATCGTCTTGTTCTGGTTGAGCATCAGGGTGACGCCCTGCACCTTGGCGAGACCCGAGGTCCAGTGGAGGTTCCAGAAATAGGTCATCTTCTCTTCGAGGGGCCGCGGCGAGAACGCCATGCGGTCGAGGGCCCACTGCTGGAGGCCGCGGTTGGTCGTCAGGTTGTAGCCCCGGCCGGCGAGCGCCGTTTCGTACGCCGTCGTGTCGATCGACCTCGTAGTCGAGGAGCCTCGAAACGGCCCCCGTGAGACCCCGCCCGTACAAATCGTCGACCTCGGCGGGCGTTCCGCCGAAGCCTGCCCGGCGGAGCAGGTGCGCCGCCGCATCCCGGGTCCAGCTGACTGCCTCTTCGCTCATGGGACCCCCTCCGGCGTTGATGAACAACGGTCAGACGATAGAGCCTCTCTGGCGGTTTACAGCGGTCCGAGGGTCCAAACCGACTGGAGAGTCCAAAGTCCAAAGTCCAAAGTCGCTGAAGGGCCTGCCGTTAGAGGACGGGCAGCGGGATGCCATTTGTTCTCGAAGTTCCCTCCCTGGAAGGGTCCCAGCGGCCGGGGATGGGCGTCTGGCACCTGGGGCAGGCGCCGTTGACCAGGCGGTTCGACGAGGACCCGGAAACCGATCCGTTCGATGACCGTCTCGCGGCATTCCGGGCACCGCGTGTTTTCGAGGCTGTCCCGTCCGCCCGGGGAGGTTGCCCGCGTAGACGTAGCGCAGCCCCGCGCGCTCGCCGATCGAAGCGGCGCGCAGGAGCGTCGCCGCCGGCGTCGCGCCGTGGTCCAGCATCTTGTAGTCCGGATGAAACGCCGTCACGTGCCAGGGGATGTCGCGCGAGATCGACGCGATGAACTCCGCGGCGCGTTTCAGCTCCTCGTCGGAGTCGTTGAAGCCGGGGATCGTCAGGGTCAGGACCTCGAGCCACATGCCGCGCGCGTGGATACCGGCGATCGTCTCGAGCACGTTGGCGAGCACGCCTCCCAGCTGCCTGTAGTGCTTGTCGTCCATCGACTTCAGGTCCACCTTGTAGAAGTCGGTCCACGGCCGGATGTAGTCGAGGACCTCGGGCGTGCCGTTTCCGTTCGAGACGTACGCGGTGGAGAGACCCTTCGCCCGGGCCGCGCGGAAGACCTCGACGGCCCACTCCGACGTGATGAGCGGCTCGTTGTACGTCGAGACGACCGTCGGCGCTCCGCTTGCGACCGCCAGCTCGGCAATCTCCTCGGCCGAAAGATCGCGCGGCGCACCCGGCGGCCTCCGGGTCGCGAACCGACTGCGACGTGAACCAGTTCTGGCAGTACGCGCAGTGCAGATCGCAGCCGAGCATTCCGAACGAGAGGGCATCCGAGCCGGGCAAAGCATGAAAGAAAGGCTTCTTCTCGATCGGGTCGCACTGCAGCGCGCCGACGTAGCCCCAGGGGACGCGCAGGACGCCTCCCTCGTTGTACCGCACGCGGCACACGCCCTCGCGGCCCTCGGGGATCGGGCAGCGGTGCCCGCAGGAGAGGCACTCGCAGCCTTCCGTCCGGAAGACGCACGACGAGCTCGGCCGCCGCTCCTGCCGTGCGGCGAGCCAGCTCCTGCGCAATCGGCGAGGCGCCCGCCATCGGCATCGAGCATACGCCGCCGCGTACCTCAGCCTGTCCGCTCGGGAGGACGAAGCGGAGCGCGAAATATTCCGCCGGCACAAGCGTTATCCTTGCGCCGATGCTCCCAAAGCCCCCATCTCCGCGGCCGCCCTGGCCCTGGCCGCGGCGACCCTCGCGGCGCAGACCGCAACCGTTCCCAACGTTCCGGTCGGCACGACCTTTTCCACGGATGGCGCCCACGCCGTCTCGGGCGTGACCATCAAGGCGCTTCCCGACGGCACGGTCTGGTTCATGATCCCGTCGAGCGACCGGATCGTCTCCATGAACGGCACCACGTTCAAACAGTGGCAGATCCGGGACGACAAGTCGATCGGCGCCAACCCCGTGCATCTTCGAGTTCGACGGCGACGTGATGTGGTTCATCTGCAACGGCGAGAGCCTCATCGACGCCGGCCGCTCCATCCTCGCGCGCCTCGACACGGTCACCGGCGCGCTCCGCGAATATGTCCTTCCGGGATCGAAGCCGGCCGGGTTCTGGCGGGCGCCCGACGGCAGGGTCTGGATACCCCAGACCGACGGCCGGCTCCAGTCCCTCGACCTTGCCACCCTCCAGGTCACCGACTACCGCTCGCGAAGCGCCGACGGCACGATCTTCACGTTCGCCTATTCGGGCGTCGCACCTGGCCCGGATGGGGCGCTCTGGATGACGGACTTCGGCAACAACCGCATCGTCCGCTACGAGCCGGACGCCGACACCGAGACCTCCTGGACGTTCCTCGATCCCATCCGGCGGGCGGCTCAACCCGTCGCAGATCCAATTCGACGCGGACGGCAGGCTCTGGATGTGCATGCTCGCGGGCGCCGCCATCGACGTGTTCGACCCGTGCGAACAACGGCCTCGTGGCCTACACGGGCTTCCTGACGCCGATCCACTTCGACATGTTCCAGGGCAAGGATCTACGTCGCCGAGGCCTCGACCGGCAACGGGAGCGTCGCCGTGCTCGATCCGCCCTCGCCTTCCCGACCGGGGTCGTGCTCACGCCCGTCACGGTGCCGGTCCATCACGTGACCAACCTGAAACCCGCGCTCATTCGCGACTCGGTCATCACCCCGACAACCTTCACCTCGACGGCCAAGTCGCTCGCCAGCGCCGACCTGATCGTCAACCCCGGCGTCGTCAACAGCGCGATTCTGCGGACGGAGTTCGCCAGCATCAACGCCTGGGGAATCACGCGTGGCCGACGGCTACGTCTGGGTCGGATCCAACGGGGCAATCGTCAAGCTCCAGCTCCAGAACATCGGAAGCCGATTCGGACCTCGCCGTGCCTGTCGCGTACCAGAACGCGAACGACCCGACCGCTGACCCTCGTCGGAAATCGCGTCGACGTCGCGCTCGCCAACGCCGGCGATTCCACGATCTCCGGCAACCTGATCTACCTCTACTCCCCGTCCGCGCTGGCGGCATCGATCCCCTTCACGGTCAACCCGCGCGCCACCGCCGTCGTCGAGGACGTCTTTCAGAACGTCGTCGCCCAGGGCTTCTCCGTCCATGGCCCGGTGCGCATCCAGGTCACGGGCGGGACGGCGTCCGACCTGACCGCGTCGGTCCGCACCACGCACACCAACGCGGACGGCCACAGCTTCGGGTTCGTGCTGCCGGCCGTGGACACGACGGGCTGCCTCGGCACCGGCGACCAGGCGACGCTCTTTACGGCGATCCGGGACACCGAGACATCGAGCCTCGTCCTCTTCACGTCCTCGGCGGGCATGGGTTCCCAGTCGACCCTGAGGCTCATCGCCTCAGATGGAACGGTGCGGGCAACACGCGATTTCAACCTGGCCAACAACACGCTCGAGGAGTACACGCCGGCAGCCTCCGCGTTCGGCCTTTCTGCTCAGGCCGGAGACACCGTGCAGATCATCGGCGGACCGGGCTCGCTCCGCGCCTATTCCCGCATCATCGACTCGGGCAGCACCGATGAAGCCCTCTCGATACCGGCCAGGGCGTGGGGCGACGCCGTCCTTCCCTGGGCGGAAACGGGCCTCGGCGAAGACGGCACGGGCCCGGTCTCGGATCTCTACCTCTCGAACCCGGACCCCGCAAATCCGGCCAACATCACGATTTCCTACTCGGCGAGCGGCGCACCGGCCGCGCCCCGTTCAACGACGATAACCCTGGCGCCGGGAACGACGCAGGTCGTCGCGGACGTCCTGGCAAACCTTTTCAGCGTGACCTCGGGCTCGGGCGCTCTCGTCGTTTCCTCCGACACGTCGATCGCGAGCGCGGTGCGGATCGCGGCCCGCAAGACGGAAGGCGATTACGCGACACTGGTCAACGCGTACCCACAGGCGATTCCGGCGGGGGGCTCCGCCCTGGCGTCGGGCCTCCAGGAAATCCAGGATCTCCGTTCGACCGATCTCGTCCTCTTCAACCGGGGGGGAGCGACGACCGTGAACGTCGTCGGTATTGACGGCAACGGCAATGAATTCAACAACATCCCCGTCCAGCTCGGAGCGGGCCAGTCCCAGAGGCTGACGGCCATCCTCACCGCGCTCGCCACCGACAGTCCGGGCGACATCCGCAACTGGCGGATCCGGCTCGACGCTCCGGCGGGGTCTCAGCTCTACGCCGCGTTCGCCGTGACCGAAACAGCCACCGGCGACGTGGAGTTCGTCGCGCCGACGCTTCTGCCGCCGGCCGGCGGCGTCTCCAATTCGAGCGCCGGCCGGGACCGGGTCGTCTCGAACCCCGGCCCTGCCCGCAGACCCGCCGACATCCCGCACAGGTAGGCCGAGCGCGCACGTGCTCGCGACCCGCACCGTCGTTCGCGGCTCCGGCATGTTCGTGCCGGACGGCGTCGTGACGAACGCGAACATGTCGAAGATCATGGACACGACCGACGACTGGATCGTCCAACGCACGGGCATCCGGGAGCGGCATTACGCCCGGCGCGGCACGTCCTCCTGCGACCTCGGTTACGAAGCCGCCCGGCGCGCCCTCGACGACGCGGGACTCGTGGCTGCCGATCTCGATCTCATCGTTTTCGCCACGATGACGCCCGCCCACTACTTTCCGGGCAACGGCGGGCTGTTGGCGGCCAGGCTCGGCCTGACGACGACGCACGCCCTGGACATCCGGATGCAATGCGCCGGGTTTCTCTCGGGCCTGCAGGTTGCCGATGCCTTCATCCGCTCCGGCCAGGCGCGGCGCGTGCTCCTCGTCGGGGCCGAGTGCCACGCCGCCTTCTACCCGTGGACCGAAGAGGACTGGAAAGTCCTGTTCGGCGAGGCGGAAGGGCCGCCCTCGCCCGAGTCGTTCGCCTGGGGCACCGCCCACCGGGACCGCGCCGTCATCTTCGGCGACGGCGGCGGAGCGTTCGTGCTGGAGGGCGTCGAGTCCTCGGAGGAGCGCGGATTCCTCGGCTTCCAGATGCGGACGGACGGCAACCACTGGGACAAGCTCTACGTGCCGGGCGGCGGGTCGGCCTCGTTCCCCTACTTCTCGCCCGAGATGTTCGCCGACAACAGGACCATCCCGATCGTCGAGGGGCGTCAGGTCTTCCGCCTCGCGACGACGGCGATGCCGGCGATCGTGCGCGAGGTCCTCGAGAAGAACGGCAAGACGCTCGGGGATCTCTCGCTGCTGCTCATGCACCAGGCCAACTTGCGCATCAACGAGGCCGTGCAGAAGCAGCTCGACCTGCCGGACGAGAGGGTCTTCAACAACATCCAGAGGTACGGCAACACGACCGCCGCGACGCTTCCGCTGGTGTTCCACGAGGCGAAACAGGCCGGCCGCATCCAGCCGGGCGACCTCGTCTGCTTCACTGCCCTCGGCGCCGGGCTCCACTGGGGCGCGGGCCTCCTGCGGGTCTGACCGAACCCGGCTGAAGGAATCCTGAGCCGCGCATCGGGCGCGCAGCGCGCCGCTATACTCGCCCGGCGGCTTCTTTCCGCACGGAGGACACGTCCATGAAGACTCCCCGTCGCCCTCTCTGCCTCGGCCTGCTGTTTGCGCTTCTCTCCGTCGCCGCTCCCCTCGCAGCCCAGGATCCCGGCGCTCCGGCGCCCACTCCGACGCCCGCGGCGGCTCCGGTCGAGACCCCGGCGGCGACTCCCGACACGCCGGAGCCGCCCGCAGAGAGCGCCGCGCCGGTTCGGCGGCCCGAAGGCTCGCGCATCATCGACTTCCCCTCGGCGCAGACCCCGCCGCTGCAAACCCTTCAGCTCTTCTTCGCGCACCGTTTTTCGGACCCGGTGCAGGGAAGCAACATCCACAATCTCTTCTCCTTCACCTCCAACCCCGAGTTCGGTATCAGCCTCTCCTACACGCCGGTCAAGGACCTCGAGGTCGGCTTGCTGTACGACACGTCGCTCGAGGACTACGAGCTGTCGGCCAAATACGCCGTCTTCTCGGGGGACTCTCCCTTCCACTTCGCCCTGCGCGCCGGAGGCGACTGGCGCAACGTGGTCGACTACCCCGAGCGCTTCACCTTCTTTGCTCAGGCGGTGGCGGCGCTCTATCTCTTCGACCGCGTGAACGTCTCGGTCATCCCCAGCTTCGTCACGAAGACCGCCAGCGGCTTCGACAACGGCGGGTCGGGGCTCATACTGGAGACCCGCGACAATGTCTTCAACGTGCTGTTTGCCGTCAGCGGGGCCGTGACCCGCACGATCAACCTGCAGGCCGAGGTCGTCCCTCGGCATGACGGGTCCCGCGGGACAGGTTGGATCGTGGCGATCGAGAAAACGCTGCCCAAGCACCGTTTCTCCTTCACGGCCGGCAACCTCAGGCCCATGACAGTGGACCAGTACATCCGGCCGGACCTCGGCGGCAAGGCGGCGTCGAACGTCTACCTCGGGTTCAACATCATCCGGCAGTGGAAGCTCTAGGAATCGGGTGATCTGCGATCGGGTGATCGGGTGATCGACGAAGGCCGAGCGGCACTCGAGGTGCCGACGCTCGCGGCAACCGATCGGCTGGTGGAACTCCCGGCGATGACGCTCTCTGACGCCGTCACGGGCCGAGAGCCTCGACTGGGGACGTCGGTGCGGGTCGGGTTTCGCGCGGGCGCCCTGCTCGTGCGCTTCGACGGTCGCGACGCCGGAGTCGTGGCGACGTACACCCGCCGGGACGAGCCGCTCTGGAAGGAGGACGTCTTCGAGGTGTTCCTCTCGCCGGAAGAATCGCCCTCCGTCTACTACGAGTTCGAGGTCAACCCGAAGGGCGCTCTCTTCGACGCCCGCGTGGCATCGCCGGAGGGCAAACGCGCGACAATGACCGCCGACGTCTCCTGGAATTGCCCGGGCTTCGGCGCCCGGGTCCGCGTCCGCCCGGATCGCTGGTCCGCGGTCGTCACGATTCCGCTTGCGCCCATGGCTTCGGGCAAGGACGTCCGACTCTGGAACGCCAACTTCTTCAGGATCGACCGCGGTTCAACCGACGAGTACACCGCCTGGCAGCCCACGTTCGCCGATCCGCCCGATTTTCACGTGCCGGACAGATTTGGCACGTTGATCCTATAGATGGAGGACCTACATCCTCTTTCCGAATGAAATCCCCTCGGCCGAGAGCCACTCCTGCGCCCGTCTCAGGGCTTGCTTCTCCTTGAAGTGGAAGAAGCGCGCCTCCTCCTTCGGGTAGCGCAGCAGGGTCTCGCGGTAGAGCGGCACCGATCCCGGCGCTTCGAGCGCGGCCTTGAGCTTCGCGCGGCAGGCCTCGTCCTCGCATTCCGCCAGGAACTCCTCGAGGTCGCCGACGCTGCGCTCCCCGCTGTCGCGCGGGAGGGCGACGAAGCGAGGGTCGGCCGACATCGCGGCATGGCGCGCGGCGTCGCGCTCGAGCACCTGCTCGACGTCCCCGGTCTCGCGGTCGAAGAAATGCGTGATCTGGTGGGAGCGGCTTTCGAACCCCACGATCAACCCCTCCCAGTCGATTTGAACGGGCATGAACCGGTATGATACGCAGTTCCTATGAGCGTGAAAAAGATCGCGACGTTCGACGACTGGATCGACGCCTTCCGGGCGTGGCAGAAGGACATCGACCTGCGCCTTCCCAAGTACGCCGACTACCCGTTCGAGGCCAAGTACGGCGACCTGAAGACCGACACGATCGAGTATGGCGACTTCAAGGGCCAGAAGAAGTGGGAGCGGCTGACGCAGATCCCGCAGCAGCAGATCCGCGACGCCCTGCTCAACCTGATCGTCTACCAGGGCGACACCGAGTTCGCGTCCGTCGAGCAGCAGCGCCACCTGCTCGAAACCTCGCCGTCCGAGGAGGACACCGAGAGCGTTTGCCGGATCATGACCGAGGAGATGCGCCACGGCTGGCAGATGTGCCACCTCCTCGTCAACAACTTCGGCGAGACCGGCAAGATCGAGGCGCGCAAGCTGCTCGAGCGGCGCTCGTGGCAGAACAACCGCCTGCTCGGCTCCTTCAACGTCGACGTGGACGACTGGGTGGACTTCTTCACGTACACGGAATTCGTGGACCGCGACGGAAAGTTTCAGCTCAACATGCTCTCGACCTCCGGCTTCGCCCCCCTCGCCCGGTCGATGGGACCCATGCTCCGGGAGGAGGGCTTCCACATGGGCACGGGCCACATGGGGCTCCAGCGGATCGCGCGCCGCGGGCGCGTGCCGGCCGCTCTCCTGCAGAAATACGTCAACAAGTGGGTTTCGACGGCTTACGACCTCTTCGGCAAGGATTCCTCCTCCTCCGCCGAGTGGTTCTATGTCTGGGGCCTGAAGGGCCGCTACGACGAAGCGCGCCAGACGAGCGAGCCCGACAAACAGCACTTGAACGAGTTCTCCCGCGAGCTCTACCGCCAGGAGGTCGTCAAGCTCCTCGAGTCCATCTCCAAGCAGCTCCCGGAGGGCGAAAAGCCCCTGACCGCGCCCGACATCCGGTTCCACCGCGCCATCGGCGAGTACGCCGGCCAGACCTGGTCGGTCGAAGGCTCGCTGCTGTCGCCGGAGGCGCACGCGAAGCACCTGGCCGAGGTCCTGCCGTCGGAGGAGGAGAAGAAGTTCATCACCGCCCTGATGCGGGAACCCGGCTGGATCGCGCCGCGCGACGAGGTGACGGCCGCCGGCGCGCTCGCCTCTTGAAGAATTGATTCATTGGGTCATTGATTCATTGGTTGATTTCGGCGGAGTCGGCTCGCCGCGCATCCCAATGAACCAATGATTCAATGAACAAATGAACCAATCGATTCGAACGCCAGGCAGTGCCATCACTGCGAGGCTGTTGTCCTGGTACAAAGCTGAGAAAAGATCGCTGCCCTGGCGCGGCACGAGGGACCCTTACCGCATCTGGATCTCCGAGGTGATGCTCCAGCAGACGACGGTTCAAGCCGTTCTCGGCCGCTACGAGCCCTTCCTCGAGCGCTTTCCCGACGTCGCGTCGCTCGCCCGGGCGAGCGACGAGCAGGTGCTGGCGGCCTGGTCGGGCCTCGGCTATTACGGCCGGGCGCGCAACCTGAGGCAAGCCGCCCGGATCCTCACCCGCGAGCACGGCGGCCGGCTGCCTCGAGAACCGGCTGCCCTTCGAAAGCTGCCGGGCTTCGGACCCTACACCGCGGCCGCCGTCGCTGCCCTGGCTTGGGGTGTGCCCGCGGCGGCAGCGGACGCAAACGTCACGCGCGTGCTCTCGCGCCTCTTCGCGCTGACGGGTCAAACCGGCTCCCGCGCGCACCGCGAGGCGGTCCTCCGCCGGGCGCAGCAGCTGGTGCCGCGCGATCGGCCCGGCGACTTCACTGCCGCATTGATGGATCTGGGCCAGCTCGTCTGCACGCCGAAACGTCCGGCCTGTTCCCGGTGTCCCCTGGCGAGCGAGTGCGCCGCCCTGCGCGAAGGAAGGCCAGACAGCTACCCGGCGCACAAGGCAAGGCCGCGAACCTTGCGGATTTCGGTGGCGGCCGCCGATGCGCGCTCCGGCGGGCGCACTCTCCTGCTCCGTCGCGAAGGGACCCTGCTCCGGGGGATGTGGGCATATCCGTCCGCCGACGGCCGCACTCCCGGCGAGGCGCGCCGGCGGCTCGCCCGGACGCTCGCGGCCCACGGCCTCCGGATCGAGCAGTCGGAGCCATTCGCTCACGCCACGCACACCGTCGTGAATCGCCGCCTTTCCATCGACGTCTACCGCGCCGCATCAAATCCAAAATCCAAAGTCCAAAATCCAAAGTGGGGCCGATGGTTCCGGCCCGAGGACCTCTCCCGAGCCGCGGTGCCGACATTGACGCGCAAGGTCGCCATTGCCGCGGGCTTTTTGGGGCGATAGGGCGTATCCTCTCTTTCTGTCGTGACCACCCGCCTGGCGCTGGCGCTTTCCCTCGGCCTGCTCTTCGCCACCGCTTCACAACCACCGACCATCATGAAGTTGAAGGACGGGCGCGTGATTCGGCTCAAGGAGCCTCCGAAAATCGCCGGGGGCCGCATCGTCTACACGACGCTCGAAGGGCGCACCTACTCGCTGGCCGAGAGCGACGTCCTCTCGATCGGCCTGGAGCCCACGCCGACGCCGACGCCCCGCGTCCTGAACCCCATGGATTCCCACAATCTCGGCGCGATCGCGCAACAGGAGCGCGCGACGACCGGCAAGAGGGCGGAGGTCGCCTCGAAGACGACCCAGACACCCAAGCCGACGAAGGTGCCGAAGAAAACGCCAACTCCGCGCCCCGCCGCCTGAGAGGGCGCCGGAATCGGTCGTAGAATCTCATCCGATGCGTGTTGCGTGGCAGGGTCAGGAGACGGAGATCCGGGAGATCGGGGAAGGGCGGGCGGTCATCCTTCTGCACGGTTATCCTCTGGACGGCGCGATGTGGTCGGGGGTGGCGCGCGCTCTGACGCCCGGGTACCGCGTGTTGAAGCCGGACCTGCCGGGGCACGGAGAAAACGCGGCACAGGCGCCCGTCTCTCTCGAGGGGCATGCCGATTTCGTGGAAGCGGTGCTCGGCCAGATCGAAGGTCCGGTCGGCCTGGCGGGCTTCTCGATGGGCGGCTACGTGGCCCTGGCCCTCATGAAGCGGCTCCCTCAAAAAGTGAGAGCCCTCGCCCTCGTCGACACGCGCTCGGGCGCGGACGACGAGGCCGGCCGCGGAAAGCGCACCGAGGCGATCGCGACTGTCCGTTCGGGCGGCGTCGCGCCCATCGCTCAGGCGATGCTGCCGCGCCTGCTCTCGCCCGAGAGCCTGAAGAGGGCGGATCTGGTCGAGCGGGTCAACCGGATCATGACGCGCCAGAAGCCCGAGACGATCGAAGCGGATCTCTCGGCCATGCGCGACCGCCCGGACCAGACGGCGTCGCTGCCGTCCATTTCCGTGCCGACGCTCGTCATCGTCGGTGAGCTCGACGTGCTGACGCCGCCGCCCGAGTCGCAGGCCCTGGCGGCCGCGATTCCTGGCGCTCGGCTCGTCACGATCCCCGGCGCCGGCCACCTCGCGCCCATGGAGCGGCCCCGCGCCGTCGCCGCCGCCCTCGGCGACTTTTTTGGTCCTGCACTCTCGGCGTAGACCCGATCATTGATGGGCCCGAGCGCAACCACGCCGCGCCCTCGCTCGAGCCGTTGGCTCATCCTCTGCGCGGCGGCAGCGGTTGCCGGAGTGCTGGCGGCGTACTCCAATCACTTCCACAACTCGTTTCACTTCGATGACGGGACGGTCATCCAGAACAACGCGTACCTGCGAAGCCTGAAAAACATCCCTCTCTTCTTCCGGGACGCGACGACCTTCTCCAGCCTCCCGGCAAACGCCGTCTACCGCCCATTGACCAGCGTTTCCTTCGCCCTGGACTACTGGCGTAGCTCCGGACTCGACACTTTCGCGTTTCATCAGACGCAGTGGGCGCTTCACCTGCTCCTGGGGAGTCCTGCTCTTCTTCTTCCTCAGGCACATTCTTCTGAACGTGGGGCTCGGCCCGCGGAGCTCATGGCTCGCGCTCTTCGGCGCAACGCTCTTCTGCCTGCATCGCGCCAATACCGAGAGCGTGAACTTCCTGACGCTGCGCTCCGAGATCCTCGCCACGGCCGGCGTCGTGGGCTCCTTCGTCTTTTACCAATACGCGCCCCGCCTCCGGAAAAGCCTTCTATGGCTCCTGCCCTTCGCCGCAGGCGTCTTCGCCAAGCAATCCGCGATCATGTTCGCCCCTCTCTTTGCCATCTACCTCCTGCTCTTCCCGGATGAGTTGGGCGGCGGGGTCAAATCCCCTCCGGGGAAACGGTGGTCGGCCTGGCTTCGCGCTGTCGGCGCCGCCTTTCGTTGCTGGCAGGGGTCTTCTATGTCCTGCAGGCCCGTCTGGCAGGACCCCAGGCCATCTACGGCTCGACGCCGCCGCTGACGTACTTCCAGACGCAGACCTTCGCCTGGCTCCACTACGTCCGCCTCTTCTTTCTCCCCTTCGGCCTTTCGGCCGACGCCGACTGGGCGGCCATCCCCGCCTGGTACGACACACGCGTAATTGCCGGAACGCTTTTCGCCCTGCTCTTCCTGGTTTCGGCTGCCTATTACGCCTCGAGGCGCGCCGCCGGCAGAGCCGTTCTCTTCGGCGCACTCTGGTTCTTCGTGGCGCTCGCCCCGTCCTCGTCCTTCTTTCCTCTGTCTGAAATGATCAACGAGCACCGCCCCTACCCGGCGTACATCGGACTCATCCTCTGCCTGACGGCGTTGACGGGCGACTGGCTGGCCGCCGCGGAGCCGGGCCGCGCATCTGGCCGCCAGCGTGCCCTGGCCACGCTGGGAGTCCTGATTCTGGCGGCCCATGGCGTGGGAACCTTTCGGCGAAACCCGGTGTGGCTCAACGAAGAGACTCTCTGGAAGAGCGTTACCGAGGCGAGCCCCGGGAACGGGCGAGCGTGGATGAACTACGGCCTCATCTTCATGGCTCGGGCCGACTACCCCAACGCGCGCTTCTGCTTCGAGCGCGCCCGGACATTCACGCCCAACTACGACGTGCTGGAGATCAATCTGGGCATTCTCGAAGGCGCCTCGCATCGCCCGGCCGAGGCCGAGGCGCATTTCCAGCGCGCCCTCTCCCTGAATGCCAACACCGCGATGGCGAACTTCTACTACGGCCGATGGCTGCAGGAGAACCGGCGGACCCGCGAAGCGGCTGCCCGCCTGGTTGCCGCAATTGCCGCGAGCCCCGCCGATCTCGACGCGAGGCACCTGTTGCTGCGGGTCTACAAGGAGCTCGCGGAAAACGAGGCCGCCTGCTCGCTCGCGCGCGAGACCCTCACCATCGCGCCGGGCGATCCCGAAGCCACGGCGGCCGCCAGCGTCAGCTGCTCGACCCGCTGAAACGGCCGCGCCGTCTTCCTACCACCATTCCAGCGTGCTGCCCGCCTTCGCCACGATCGCGGAGCCGGATACCTCGGAGGCGAATCGCACGATCACAGTGCCACTGGCCGAGGGTTTGATGATCCCCTCGATGATCGAAATGTTCCCCGTGGTTGCGGGCGAGGTCGCATTGGACGCAGCAGGAGTGTCGTAAGTGGTCGCAAAATTGAGCGTTTGTGTCGCAGCGGTCAGCGCATAGCGGGATGTGTAGGCCAGGTATGTCGGAGCGGCCGGCCCGTTGATGGACCAACGCGAGCCGGTCGTGGCTGCCGCCGCCGTGTAGGTAACCAACGCATAGAAGCGGTACGTCGTGCCCGCGGTCACGCTGAAGCTGAGCCCGGTCACATCCGCGATGGTGTTGGCCGTCCCGTTGTTATTGGTCACATCCGCACCGAGAACGACGAGGTTTCTCCATGCCGGGCCGGCCGGGCCGATTGGCCCTGTCGGACCGGTGGGGCCGGTGGCACCGGTTGCTCCTGTCGCGCCCGTGGCACCCGTCGCTCCCGTCGAACCAGTCGCTCCTGTGGGACCGGTCGGGCCAGTCGGGCCGGTGGGGCCAGTGGGACCCGTGGGACCGGTAGGACCGGTTGGTCCGGTAGAGCCCGTCGCACCTGTAACGCCTGTGTCGCCCTTCTGCGACAGCAGGCTCCAGGCCGCCGTGACCAGGTCTGGCTGGTTGCCCGTATTGCCGCTTGCGAGGCTGATGTAACTCGACCCGTTGAAGGACACCGAATCATTCAGGTTGTAGTTTGTGGTGTTGACCCACGCCTGCTGCCAGACCAGACCTTGCGGCCCGGTTGGTCCGGTCGGGCCCGTCGGGCCTGTTGGTCCGGTCGGACCGGCGACACCCGTGGCGCCCGTGTCCCCTGTCGGTCCTGTCGGGCCTACGGAGCCAGTCGCACCAGTGGCCCCGGTTGGTCCGGTCGGGCCGGTAGGACCGGTTGCACCAGTGACCCCTGTCGGACCAGTCGAGCCAGTGGCGCCGGTGAGGCCGGTGGGCCCGATGGGACCCGTGTCGCCTGTAGCGCCCGTCGCTCCTGTCGGGCCCGTGTCGCCCTTCTGCGACAGGAGACTCCACTGTGCCGGCGATGAGTCGGGCGAGTTGCCGTTGTTCGCGGGAACAAGACTGATATAGCTCGACCCGTTGAACGACACCGCGTCATCCGCGGCGTAAGTCGTCACGCTGCTCCACGCGTTCTGCCACTGAAGGCCCTTGGCGCCCTGCGAACCGGTGGCACCTGTCGCGCCCGTGTCTCCGGTCGCTCCGACGGGACCCGGAATACCCTGCGGACCCTGAGGGCCCGTGTCGCCCGTCGCGCCCGCATTACCGGTGGGTCCGATGGGGCCCGTAGCACCCGTCGCGCCAACTGCTCCCGTAGCGCCGGTCGGACCAACGGGACCCGTGTCACCCGTCGAGCCCGTAGCGCCGGTGTCGCCCTTCTGCGACAAGAGGCTCCACTGGGCCGGTGACACGTCGGGCGAGTTGCCCGTGTTCGACGGAACAAGACTGATGTAGCTCGACCCGTTGAACGACACCGCGTCATCCGCGGCGTAAGTCGTCGCGCCGCTCCACGCGTTCTGCCACTGAAGGCCCTTGGCGCCCTGCGAACCGGTGGCGCCGGTCGCGCCCGTGTCCCCGGTCGCGCCGATAGGACCCGTAATGCCTTGCGGACCCTGAGCGCCCGTCGCACCCGTGGCGCCGGTGGCGCCCGTCGGGCCGGCAGGACCCGCTGCGCCGGTCGTGCCGGTGGCGCCCGTCGGCCCGGTCGGTCCCGTGGGTCCCGTTGGTCCAGTCGGACCGGCAGGTCCCTGCGGCACCGACGAGTCGATCGTCAGGCTGTTGGCGCCGGGCGTGATCGAGATGTTGGTGCCCGGAACGAGGGTGAGGTCTCCAGCCAGAGTGTTCAGGCTGGTCACAAAGCCCGACGACGTGTAATAGCCGTTCACGTCGACGACGAAATCGATCTGTCCGGCTCCCTGGTTCACCTGCACGACGATGGCGTTTCCGTCGGTCGCGACGATGCCAGCGTTACTCCGCTGGGTCTCAGTCGGCGGGTAGTTGATCCACGCCGTCGTCGGAGGCGACGTGTTGCCGACCTTGAAGACGCCGTTGCCGGCCGCGCCCACGATGCTGAAGACCGTGATGTTGGCGGACACGGCAGGCATGTTCGCCGGGATGCCGCACGGGGCTCCCGTGAGCGTGACCGTCCTCGGCGTGTTGTTGAGGAGCGAGCTGGAGTTGCGTGAGTCGTACTGCCGGCAGGGGCTGATCGCCACGAAGACGAGCGGCGTGATGGCTGCCGCCTCCTCCGTCGTCTTGCCGGACCTCGCGGCGGCGGAAGACTCCTGCTGGGCCAGGGAGCCCGCTGTCGGATGCCAGAGGGCCGGCGCAGACCAGTTCGTGAGGGGCGGTTCCATCTCGCTCTGCGCCAGCGCCGGTGACCCGCTCAGGGTCACGGCGAGAGCCAGGACCAGGCGCACCGACGTCCACTTCCGGTTTCCCATGTTCTCTTCCTCGCTTTTGCTTTCGGAGTCCTCGCCGAGCCCCCGGCATTGCCAGGGCAAACGCCGGGCCAGGCAGGAATCTGCAGGAGCAAGGCCGGTGCCCGCTCTCGGCAGGCGCAGGAGCTCGCCTAATTACTGCAAACAAACCGCTTACTACCCGAGATCAAAATCCACGCCGGCAGTATTTGACCGCTGCTGCTTCAATGAGTGACACGATCTGGCGCGCCAGGAGGGGCCAGCCGTGGCTTGGTAGCATGGCGCCAATGGGCTTGTTTGGCCGATCGAACCCGGCGCCGGATGGCCCCGTGCGCCTGCACGTCGGGTCCGGGAGCGAGTCGATTCCGGGTTGGATCAACATCGACAGCCACGCGCTGCCTGGCGTCGACCGAGTCTTCGATGTCCGGGCCGGTCTCCCGTATCGCGACGTCCTCTCGATCTACGCAGAGCATTTCCTCGAGCACCTGTCGCTCGACGAAGGCCTCGCTTTTCTTGCGGAAAGCCGGCGCGTCCTCTCGGATGGCGGCGTCCTGAGGCTTTCGACACCCAACCTCGACTGGGTCCACGCCACCCACTACCGGCCCGGGCAGTGGCCCGGCGATGCGGATGCGATGCGAGACTGCCTGCAGCTCAATCGAGCCTTTCACGGCTGGGGCCACCAGTTCCTCTACAACCGCCAGATGCTCACGGCGGCGCTCCGCGGCGCTGGCTTCGCGTCGATCGTGTTCTGCCGGTACGGGGAGAGCGGCGTGCCGGAGTTGAACGGCCTCGAGCGGCACGAGACCTGGCAGGACTCGCCCGAGATGCCCCACGTCCTGATCGCCGAGGCCTCGGGGCGTGCCGAGCCGGGCGAGCTGCCGAAGGCCGAGATCGACGAATACCGGCGGGACGTCGGTATCCGATAGCAATCGAAGCGCCGGCGGCAGCCGTACAGAGGACGGGGATTAAGCCCGTATGGCGACCGGCTTCCTTCTGACGACCCTCTACCTGGCGACATCGGCTGCACTCGCGGCCGTCGCCCGGTGGCTGAGGCGCCCCTTGCCCGCCTTCGTGCTCACTGTCTGCACGGCACTGCCGATCCTCTTTCTGCTGCCGGGCTTTGCGACTGAAAGGACCATTCTGCCGGTTGACCACGCCCTGGCGTTCCCGCCCTGGAAGACCTCCGAGTCACCTTTCCCCCGCAACCCGAACTTGAACGACGTCGCGACACAGTTCCTCCCGTGGGCCAAGGCCGTGCGCCTGGCCTGGAAGGATGGCGAGCTGCCGCTGCGCGATCGCTGGAACGGCTGCGGCATGCCGCTGGCCGGAAACGGCACATCCGCCGCCTTCTCGCCTCTGAGCTTCCTGATGCTGGCCCTTCCGCTCGCGCGCGCCTTCACGCTGGCGGCCGCCGTCAAGCTCCTTCTCGCTCTCTGCGGCACGTGGCTCTGGCTCCGGGAGCTCGACGTGGGAGAAAGCGCCGCTCTTCTCGGAGCCGTGGCCTTCTCGTTTTCGCTGACCATGACGCCGTGGCTGCTCTTCCCGCAGTCAACAGTCATCGCACTCTGGCCCTGGGCTTTCCTCTGCATCGAGCGACAACGCAGCGAGGACGGCTCGCGCCGCGCCTTCGCTCTTCTCGTTGCGGTCTTCGCCGTGTGGCCGTTGTGCGGACACCTCGAAAGCGTCGCTTCGGGCGCCGCGTTTGGAGCTGTCTGGCTCGCAGCGCGTTGGGCCTTTGGCGGCCTTCCCGACGCGGCGCGGGTCGCTCTCCGCACGGCTTCAGCTGCCCTCCTCGCGCTCGGCCTCTCGGCCTTCGCTTTCCTGCCGCAGGCTCACGCGATAGCGGCTTCGAACCGTCTGGCCCTGGCCGACCGGCCGTTTTTCGCAGACAACCTGTCCCTGGCACCCCATGGGCCCGCCTGGCCGAAGGGGCTCCTGATGCCGCTGGTGCCAAAGCTTTTCGGGGATCCGCTCCAGACGACGCCTGATGCCGGAGCGGCGGCTTCCTTCCCTGAGATGGCCCTGGGGTCGATCGGCTGGGTCGCCTGGGTGGGGGCACTCCTCGCGCTGCGGCTAGGCAAGAATCGACGTCCGGCCGAGCTCGCGTTCGGCATCGCGCTCCTCTGCGGCCTGGGAGTCGCGGTCGGGCAGTGGCCTTTCGCCGAAATCGCCGCTGTAACGCCGGGGCTTCGCTGGATGTTTCCTCTCCGATTCTTCTCGTGGGTGGCCCTCTCCGGCGCCGCGCTCGCGGCCCTCGGGATCGATCGCCTTGGCAACGACCTGTCGGGGCGACGCATGCAGCGCCTACTGCCGCTGGCCTTCGCCGCCCTCTGCGCCCTCGAGCTTGCCCGGCAGGGACGGCGGTTCCATGCTTTCGGCTCGCCCGGGGACCTCTTTCCCGACCGGCCGCTCGCGGCGTTTCTCCGGAAGCAGCCGGGTGTCTTCCGTGTCGTCGGCGAAGAAGCCGTTCTCTTTCCGAACACGAACGTCTTCGCGGGCATCGAGGACGTCCGCACGCACGATCCCGTGGAGCGGCGCGACTACGTCCTCTACCTGGACCGGGCCTGCGGGTACAACCCGGCCGACTACTTCAAGCACATCCGCAATCTGAACTGCGCCGCGCTCGACACACTGAACGTCCGGTATCTCGTCGTGAGTCCGGGCCAACCCTCGCCGGGACAGAAATGGAAGCCGGTCTACGCCGGCGCAGACGGCGCGGTCTTCGAGAACGTTCTCGCGCGTCCCCGCGTGTCCGGTCCGGGCGCCGAGGTCTCCGATTACCAGGAGACAACGAACTCCGCCACGTTTCGCGCCAGGATCGTCGGCCCGGGAAGCGGAATACTTGCCGTGAGCCTCGTGCAGGACGGGGGCTGGTCGGCAATGGACGGCGCGGGACAGGCTGTCGTGGCCAGCCGATCCGCTGAAGACCCTTTTCTGTCTCTCACCCTGCCGCCCGGCGACCACACGGTCCGCCTCACCTACCGCCCGCCCGGATGGCACACGGGTGTCGCGATCACTCTCGCTACGATCGCGGGGCTCGCGATCGGCTCGCTCCTAAGGAGTCGTCGCAAACACCCGCTTGAGGCTTCCGAGAACCGCGTTCTTCAGGCGTGAGCGCCGGCGCGCCCAGCTCATGGCGCGGCCGAGCCGGGCGTAGAAGTCTTCGTCCCCGCGGAAGTACATGTTCTTCAGGGAGCACATTCCCGGCTCGACGCACTGCTTGCGGATCACCTGGTACGTTTTCGGGTCGAACTGAGCGGGATTCCTGAGGAGGACCGAGCGCATCTCGACGCGCAGGCGGTTGAAGCCGGGGCCGTTCCACTGCTCGCCAAACGTGCTGCCCACCGGGTTGCCGAGCGGCTTGTAGTCGGGCGACATCAGGAGACAGCACGGATACATCTCGCCGTTGCCGCGGACGACCGCGCTGTACCAGCCGAAGAAGCAGTGGCCGTTCTCCTCGCGGAAAGACGCGGCCGCCGGATGCATCGGAAGATACTTGTCGTAGCCGAGCTCGTCGCGCAGCTCGAGAGCCATCTCGTTCCAGCCCTGGACCGGGAAGCTGATCTCGAGGAGGTCCCTGCCCTTGTCGGCCGCGAGAACCTGCTTCAACAACGGCCGCGCCGCCGCCGCGTCCTCCGGGGCGAGCAGCAGGGAATGGTCGATGCGCTCGAGCGGGATCTCGAGCACGCACGACAGGACGATGCGGTCGGCTCCGACCGAGCGGCCCAGCTCGTACATGGCGGGCAACGTCAGGAAGTTCTTCTTGTCGAGCAGAAACTGGACAATGACGGCCGGACATTCGCCTCCCCCGCGCACCTCGACCAGCTGACGGATGTTTCGGACGACCTGATCAAAGACCGCCGGCTTGACTTGCATCATCCGCGCGTAGTCGGCCGCATCGGGCGAGTTCAGCGAGAAGATCACTTCGCGGGCCTCGTAGAGGACCAGCCGCTCGGCGATCTCGCGGGTCAGGAGCGCGCCGTTGGTCGTGAGGTTGTCGACGAGGACGCCCCGGGCATGGAGATGGTCGATCACGCGGCCCGTGTCGCGGTGGGCCAGCGGATCGCCGCCTCCCGAGAGCCGGACGGACTTCAACCCGGTGCTCGCCATTTCATCGATCAAGGCGACGAGATGCTCGTAGGAGATCTGCTCTTTGGTCCGGACGTCCTGCTGGTTGCAGAAGTAGCAGGCGACGTTGCACCGGTCCGTCAAGTCGAGCTCGGCGTGGAGGGGTCCCTTCGTCGGCTTGCCCCAGGCAATCGCCCGGATCAGCTCCCGCTTGCGCTTCCGATCGACATGCTGCCATCCATGGCTTCCCCGCACGAGCCGATCGTAGCCGATGGTAAAGGACCGCGATGAGATAATCGCCGCGTGAGCCGGCCTCTCCACGTCATCCTGGACCTGACCGAGCGGTGCAACCTGAAGTGCATCATGTGTTACTTCTCGTCGACGGACCGCCTTCAGTTCCCGCCCTTCGACATCGCCTCGCCCCCGGACGGCAACATGACCGTGCCCGTCTTCGAGAAGATCGCCGCGGACCTGTTTCCCCGCGCCTGGCGCGTTGCCCTGGGCTGTGCGGCCGAGCCGATGATCCATCCGAAGTTCAAGGAGATCGTCGCGATCGCCGGCCGCTACGGCGTGCCCGACCTGTGGTTTCCGACCAATCTCCTGGCCCTGACGGAGGCGTCGGCCGAAGCGATTCTTGACGCCCGCGTCGCGACCGTCGCCGCCTCGATTGACGGTGTCACGAAGGACACCTACGAAAAGATCCGTGTGCCGGCAAAATGGGAGAGGTTGATCTCCAGGCTCGAGCTCTTGAAAGAAACGAAGGCGAAACGAAGGACGCGGCAACCCAAGCTGCGCATCATCTTCACCTGGATGAAGTCCAACCGGGCCGAGCTCCGCGACCTGCCTGCCTTTGCGGAGCAGTACGGCGCTTCGGAGCTCGACGTGCGGTACGTCTCGCCAACGGTCGGTGTCGACATTGGGCCCGAGTCGCTGTCGGAGGAGGATCCCCGGGTGTTGCGAGAGGAACTCGCAACTGCGGCCCGGGACGCCGTGCGCCGGGGCCTGCGACTCTTCTCCTTTCCCGAGTTCGAGAAGCAGGAGGAGTTATCGCGCAACCCGGTGCACCGCCTCTCGCGGCGATTGTGGCGCATCAAGGCGGGCATCGACCGCGCCGAGCACCTGAGCTACCGATGGCACCAGCGCCTGCATGGCTGCGCCTATCCCGACCGTTACTTCGTCATCCGGCCCAACGGGGCCGTCAATCCCTGCATCTACTGGGAAGGCGACCCGATCGGCTTCTACCCCTCGGGCGACAGCGCGGCCTTCCTCAAGGGGACCCCGCTGGCGCGCATCCGCAATGGCCTGCACTTCGGGCGCCCCGTCGGAACCTGCGCGACCTGCAGCGAGCGCCGCATGGCCTTCTACCGGCTCCCGGGCGAAGACGAAGGCGTCGGCGCGCCGGCCGCCGTCCGTCTGCCGACGCTGCCCCGGTAGGGACCGGCCGACCCTACTCCAGCTCCCAGAGCTTGGCGTCGCGAACGGAGCCGATCTCCTTCCATCTCCCGGGAGCGTTCTCAAACAGTTTCTCCTGCTCCCGTGGGACGCCGAGGGCGTAGAGACGGTAGCCCTTTTCCTCCGCCTGGGCGCGCACGACCCCGAAGTCTCCGGGCGCAAGCCAATCCCAGCGAACCGGTTGGAAGTCCGTGTAATAGCGCAGCGCTCCCGAAAACTCATGACAGACGACAAGCGAGCGGTCGGGAAGCTTGCTGCGGACGAGATCCATCGCCAGGGGGTAGATCCGGTCACGTTCGGCAACCTCGAAAGGCTTCCACGAGGCGATGCGGCGACGCTCGGCGTCGGCAACGACCAGAAAGAGGACGGCAACAATCACCACGGCGAGCCGCGGCGTCCAGAATCTCTTCTCGACCATCTCGGCCAGGAAGAGCAGAAGCTCGCGGGCAAACAGAACCGCACCCACGACGAGGGCTGGGAAGGCTGGAAGCAAGTAGCGGGTGTACGACCAGTCCTCGTACGGCCCCCAGAAGCAGTAGAGCAGAAAGTACGCTGCGAACCACAGGACCAGCAACGCCCGGTCGCGCAGCGGCACCCGCCGGTCGGCGGCCAGGCCGGCCCAGCCCAGCGGAAGGAGAGGAGAAAACATCTGCCCGAGCGTTTGAGCGTAATGAACGGAGCGCGCGGGGAAGTTGCTCCAGGCGAAAGCGCCGAGGGTGCCCGACTGCCCGGTTCGAAAGGGTCCGCCATAGAGCGCGCTGTTCCATCGAGCCAGGAACACCGCAAAGGGCGCGCCGGCGGCTGCGAAGTACACAAACACCTTCGGCCGCCACGCCAGGGCGAGCAAGAGGGGTGCTAAGAGAATCGCGTTGGCCGGCCGCACGAGGACGGCGACGCCGAAAGCCGCGCCGGCCGCACCCGCCCACGCTTCCCTTTTTCGCGACCGAAGCGCGAAGAGGACGGCCGCCGTCGCCCAGAAGGCCGAGACGACGTCGCTCATCGCCTGCACGGCCTGGAAGAGGAGGACGCTGCTGGCCGCGAGGATGGCGGCTGCAGCGCAGGCGAACGCCCGCGACAGCCCCAGCTCCCGCGCCAGGAAGTACGTCGCCAGAACGAGCAGGAGCGCCGCCAGAGGGCTCACGAAAAACAGGGCGTACTCCCATCCGCCGATCGTTCCCGCCGCTGCCAGGTGCAGTGGGAAACCGGACGGATGAAACGGCACCATCGTGCCGGGCCGCGGGCCGGGCTGGAAGGCGATAGGCATGAAGGCAGGGGCGAGGCGGTCGGGCAGCTCGAAGATGCCGAGCGCCCCGACCGGCGTGACGATGCGGCCGGTCGCGATCAGCTTCGCCGTGATCGCGTAACCGGAGCTGTCCGGGCTGCCCACCGAAAACGAGGTCTTCCAGATGAGAAGGCCGCCATAACCCGCGGCGGCCAGAATGGAGAAGTAAAAGAGCACGCGCCGGATCGTCATGGGAGCGTTGTACCCCGAAACGGCGCGCGCGCGAAGGGCCCGGGCAGCACGCTACCGGAGAACCTTTGCCGAGACGACCACTACGAGCCCATGGTCCTGCACCGTGGACGTGCCGACGACCACTTTCTCGCCGTCGCGGAGCGTCACGTCGGTCTTCACCTGTGCCCGCCCCAGGCCCGAAAGCTGCAGTGCGAACCCGTCCAGCCGAAGCGACGCCGGCCCCGATGCGGCCGGCTCGAGATTGAGGGAGTTGATCTGGTACTCGAGCTGCATCGACTTGGCGTTCTTGCCATCCCCGGCCTCCCAGAGGTCCGTCACGCCCTCGCCGTGGATCCCGCGCGCGCCGTCGCGCACGCGCTGGACGAAAGTGCCGGCCAGGACGTAGCTCCGATAGGTGAGCGTCGACTTCAGG
The DNA here is from genome assembly GCA_963739435.1 of uncultured Acidobacteriota bacterium. Classification (GTDB taxonomy): domain Bacteria; phylum Acidobacteriota; class Thermoanaerobaculia; order UBA5066; family Gp7-AA6; genus CAVUAN01. The sequence goes on along the minus strand of CAVUAN010000013.1, from coordinate 6,096 downwards.
GTCGCCACGACCTCCTTCAAGTCCTCCGGGAGCTTGCCGGCAGCCGTTTCGCCGTTGCCGGCCACGAGCACCCACAGGCGCAGGTCCACGTTCGGCCGCGCCGCCTCCGCGACATCGAGCCGCTTCAGCGCAGCTTCGATCGTCGCGATGTTCTCGGGGAAATCGCGCACGGTGATCGTCTTGAACTCGCGGCTCCCGATCATCGACGCACCCTTGTAGCCGCTCCCGAGCGCTCGCAGCACCTGCACCAGGTCTATCGGATCGCGGTACTTGACCTCGAAGACACGGCTCGAAAAGCCCTTCTCGGTGACGAAGGTGTCCTCCCTGGGAGTGTCGGGCTTGGGCGATGGGGTCGGCTGCGCCTCGAGCGGCCGGGAGAGTCCGAAGGCGATCAGGATCACCGTGGGAAGGGCGCGGCGAAGGCTTGTCATGAGATCTCCTCTTTGCGGCCCGAGGGATTCGAGTGAGGCACAGCCTCGCCCTTTTTCACGAGCCAGATGATTCGAACGTTCGGGTTCGCGGTTTGGAATTCGATCTTGACGGGGACGCTCTCGGCCGGCGCGGCCTGGGCGGGAGCGGGAAGGCGGCGCGGCGCGACAGAAGCGAGCTGGGTGGGAACAATCGGCGACTCCTCGGCCGGCGGCTTCGCGGCCGATGCCGCAACCGCGGGACCCGCGGAAGGACCTTCCGCCACAGGAGTCGGCACCGGGACGGAGGGTTGGGTGGCCGGGCGAAGCCAGAGCACCGCCACGAGCACGACCGCGGCCGCGAGCACGGCGCCTCCGGCGAATGCGAACCTTCCCGGCCAGAAGGCGCCTTCCGGCCGGGGACGGGCCTCGATCTCGCGCCAGACGGCGCGCCGCATCGCCGCGCGGTCTTCCTCGGAGAAGGGCGGGCGCTCGGAACGAAGCCACTCGGAGATCTTCTCGAAGTCGTTCTCGTTGTCCGATTTCATAGAGCATCTCCCCCTTCCCCGCCAAAGACCCGGCGGCAGTGCGCGCGGATCTTTGCCCTCGCCGCCACGACCTGAGCGCGGACTGTCCCCGGCCGGCTGCCGAGGACGCGGGCCGCCTCTTCGCTCGTCAAGCCTTCGAGGTCGCGCAGCACGAGAGCCGCGCGCTCCCTTGCCGGCAGGCAGTCGAGCGCTTCGAGAACACGCGACCGCCGCTCTGCCCGAAGGAGCGTCTCCTCCGCAGTAGCGGAAACAGAAGGCTCGGGCATCTCAGCAGCCACGATTGGAGACCGCCGCCGCCGCCTCAAGGCGTCGCGGCAAACGTTGACCGTGATCCGATAGAGCCAGGCTTGGAGGTCCTTCCCGGTGCGGAACCGGGAGAGGTGCCGGTAAACCCGTACGTAGACCTCCTGGGAGGCGTCTCGGGCGTCCTCCCGCGAGCCGAGCAGCCGCCAGGAAACCGAGAGCACTTTCTCCTGGGTCTCGAGCATCAGGCGGTCGAAGGCATGCGCGTCCCCGAGGCGGGCTCGCTCGACGAGCGCCGCCAGGGCCCCGCCGGCCTGCCCGGCCTCGGCGCCGCCCCGGACGCCACCGGTCAGAAGCGCCTGCGCGGCCACAATCGACATGGTGACGTCCGGTCCATGCCTTCTTCTACTGTCCGGCCGCGGGGAGTGTTGAGCCCTAAACGGCTAAACGGAGAGTCGGGGGAGAATGAGCGGCTGGAGGCAGGGCCATGAGATGGGAAGACGGCCGGGAAAGCGAAAACGTCGAAGACCAGCGCGGATCCCCGATCTCCGGCCGAGGGGCTACCCTCGGCTGCGGGGGTCTCATCCTCCTTCTCCTCGTGTCGTGGCTCACGGGAGTCAGCCCCATGAAGCTCCTGGAGATGGTCCAGGGCTCGACGCCGGATACTCCGTCGGCCTCGACGGCGCCCGGCCCGGCAGCGCCCGCCAACCCGGGGGCTCCGGCCGCACCGGCCGACAAGCTCGGGAAATTCGCCGCCGTCGTTCTCGCGTCAACCGAAGACGTCTGGAAGGACGTCTTCGCCAGGAGCGGAAAGCCCTACCAGGAGCCGAAGCTCGTGCTCTTCTCGGGCGCCGCGCGCTCGGCTTGCGGGATGGCGTCCATGGCGACCGGCCCCTTCTATTGCCAGCTCGACCGGAAGGTCTATCTCGACACGTCCTTCTTCCGAGAGCTCTCGGATCGGTTCGGGGCGCCCGGCGACTTTGCCGACGCTTACGTCATCGCCCACGAAGTCGGGCACCACGTCCAGGACGAGCTCGGAATCTTCGACCAGCTCGGCCGGTCGCGCGCCGACAAAGCGATGTCCGTGAAAGTCGAGCTCCAGGCCGACTGCTTCGCCGGGGTGTGGGGCAACCGCGCCAACCGGGATCACAAACTGATCGAGCCCGGAGACTTCGAGGAGGGCCTGCGCGCCGCGGCGGCGATCGGAGACGACCGGCTGCAGCGGATGACCTCGGGCCATGTCGCGCCCGAGTCCTTCACGCACGGCACCTCGCAGGAGCGCACCGCCTGGCTGCGCCGCGGCCTGACGACCGGCGACCCCGGCCAATGCGATACGTTCCGGAGCGGCATTCGCTAGCAGGCCACCTAAAAAAACAAGAGCCCGGGACCGCAGTCCCGGGCTCCCATAGGTTCCGACTCTGAGGCTTATTCGGAAAGGGCCTGGATCTCGACCCGCCGGTTCTCGGCCCGGCCTTTGTCGGTCTTGTTGTCCGCGATGGGGTCGTTCTCTCCCCGTCCCGAGGTCTCGATCCTCGCCGCGGCGACGCCGTTCTTGACGAGGTAGTCCTTCACGGCCGCGGCCCGACGCTCCGAGAGCTTCTGGTTGTACGCCGGCGTGCCGACGCTGTCGGTGTAGCCGACGAGGGAGATCCTGAGAGCCGGGTACTTCTTGGCGAAGTCGATGGCCTTCTGCAGGTCGGCATCTTCTTCCGACTTGATCGTCGACTTGTTGAAGTCGAAATTGATGTGCAGGGTCAGGCGATCGACGACCTTGGGCCGTACCGTTACCGTCGTCGACGCCGACTGGGAGCCGCCATCGCCGGTCGCGGTGACGGTGTAGGAAGTCGTGCTACCGGGGCAGACCTGACGGGTCCCGAAGCCCGACACCTTTCCGACTCCCTTGTCGATCGAGACGCTCGAGGCATTTGTGGACGACCATGTCAGCGTCGCGCACTGGCCTTCCAGGACCGACTCGGGCGCCGCCGACACTTGCACGGTCGGCGCAGCGGGGCGAGCTGGCGGCGGCGGCGCAGGCGGAACGGGCTTCGGCGGGCACAGGCTGTTCGCCTTCTTCGTCGCCTCGAGGGCCATGGCGATTGCCTCTTTGGTGCGGCAGGACCGCCAAATCGTGTACGCGTCGTTCTTCATCTTCTCGGCGGCTTTGAAGTCATCCGGGCATTCCTTGTCCTTGCCGGATTTTCTCGCCGCCTCGACGGCTCTGCCGGCGTCGGGCAGCTCCTTCGGATACCAGATCCCGTCCGAGCCGACCTCCTGCCCCGCACAACCGACGAGAAAACTGACGAGAAGAAGAGAAACGCCAATCGAGATTGATGCCTTGAGGCCCTTGAAGCTCTGCATCCTGTCCTCCTTCCAGTTCGAAACTTCTGCCAATGCTATCTCACAGGGCATGGTTGGGCCGCTACCCGCCGCGTCTAGGGCATGGAGACGGCCGCCGAGGAGGCACCGTAACCCGAGAACGAGGGCTCGGGTATGGTTCAAACGACTCAGTTCATCCCAAACCGTTACGGGCAAATGCCGAAGTCGCCGGTCTGCTGGAGCGGTTCAGCGGTCTGCTTCCCATATGGACGAGACACTTTTCGGAGCCTGGAGTGAGCTCGAGGAAGGCGGTCACCAATGGGAGAGATACTCCGAAGGTCGGACGGACGGGCTTTCGCGGTCCGGGCCCGCGCGGCCTCAAAAAAGAAAAGCCCAGGAACGGGTCCTGGGCTTCCGAAACTAATTCCCCGGCGACGTCCTACTCTCCCACGCAGTCTACCGCGAAGTACCATCGGGGCTGAAGGGCTTAACTGCCGTGTTCGGAATGGGAACGGGTGTGGCCCCTTCGCTAAGGTCACCGGGAAAACCTATTACAGTTTTCCAAACATCAAGAGAAGTCACGGGTTGAAATCTGTCGATTCGCGCCTTAAGAATTTTATGGTCAAGCCTCACGGCCGATTAGTACTGGTCAGCTTCGCACCTTAACGGCGCTTCCACACCCAGCCTATCAACGTGGTCGTCTCCCACGGGCCTTCAGGGGGTTGCCCCCGGGAAATCTCATCTTGAGGAAGGCTTCCCGCTTATATGCTTTCAGCGGTTATCCTTTCGAACATCGCTACCCGGCCATGCCGCTGGCGCGACAACCGGTGCACAAGAGGTTCGTCCCTCCCGGTCCTCTCGTACTAAGGAGGGATCCTCGCAAATTTCCTGCGCCCACACGAGATAGGGACCGAACTGTCTCACGACGTTCTAAACCCAGCTCACGTACCGCTTTAACCGGCGAACAGCCGGACCCTTGGGACCTGCTTCAGCCCCAGGATGCGATGAGCCGACATCGAGGTGCCAAACCTTGCCGTCGATGTGAACTCTTGGGCAAGATCAGCCTGTTATCCCCGGCGTACCTTTTATCCGTTGAGCGATGGCCCTTCCATGCAGAACCACCGGATCACTAAGCCCGACTTTCGTCCCTGCTCGACTTGTAGGTCTCGCAGTCAAGCTCCCTTCTGCCTTTGCACTCTACGGCTGGTTTCCAATCAGCCTGAGGGAACCTTTGGGCGCCTCCGTTACAATTTAGGAGGCGACCGCCCCAGTCAAACTACCCGCCAGACATTGTCCCGAACCCGGATTACGGGTTGCGGTTAGAACTCCGGTGCCGTCAGGGTGGTATCTCACCGTTCGCTCCACCGAGGCCGAAACCCCAGCTTCAAAGCGTCCCACCTATCCTGCGCAGACAACACCAAAATTCAATGCCTGGGTATAGTAAAGGTGCACAGGGTCTTTCCGTCTACGTGCGGGTAACCGGCATCTTCACCGGTACTACAGATTCGCCGAGCGCGTTGCGGAGACAGTGCCCAAATCATTACGCCATTCGTGCAGGTCGGAACTTCGTGTTACGTCCACGGTTTCCCGTGGCACAGACTATACGTTCACCTGACTGGAGCGAGGTGAGGATCTCACTCCCGGAATACTTCCGCTTGCCTGATGGATTCATTTCCATCGCTACCCGAACGATCTCTTCGAACCCTTCCTTTGACTGGTGCCGGCCCTCATGGACCAGCTTGCAGATCCGATCGAACCGCTCGACATCCGCCTGCTTGGAGGACGCCAGGGGGTTCGCCCGGAAATGAGGAAGGACCCGTTCGACAAGATCCCTGATGTTTCGAACTTCGAACTTCAGAGTCTTGTCAGATCGATCGGGTCGGATGAAGCCGCAACCCCATCTTTCCCGAATCACCGCGAGGAGTTCGGCTCTGTCCGCGTTCTGGCTGACCGAAAAGCTCGGCCGAACCTCCCAACCAAGGCGGTGTCGCCGACTCGGTTGGAATGAGACGCAGAAGCAGCCTTCTCCATCCACGAATCCGGAGATGTAGGAAGCGATGTCCATCAGCAATCGTCAGGGCCGGCGTGTTATGGGGCCTTTCGACCTCATCCAGGGGTCTCAACCCTGAGTCGTTACGGGGATCGTATCACTACGACCTTACCCTCGGTATTACCCGCGACGCCCCTGCAGGCGCCGGGAGGGCTTCACCGATTTGAGCCGGTTGACTGGACGGGATTGCTCCCGTCCCGGGCAATGTCACTTACCCGACAAGGAATTTCGCTTGATCTTGTTGCTCCAGCCTGGCTGGGGGCCGGTCATTTCTGCCGACCTCTGCATGTCGCCATGCAGTCCGGACTTTCTCTTCGATCCGACCTCACCAGGTCAGATCGTCTGGCGTAAAGTCTCTGAGGATTCCGCATCTTCATTTCGATGCGGCCTTTCCTGCTGATTATCTGCACTCCAGGCATTGTCACTGCTGCTTGCGCGGCGAGTAGCCGAAGATGCTCAGACGTTCCAGCATTTGGCCAGATTTTACTAAGGCAGCGAATGCAACCTTAGGACCGTTATAGTTACGGCCGCC
>CAVUAN010000012.1:0-116612 GCA_963739435.1 uncultured Acidobacteriota bacterium | reverse complement strand
ACCCGCACGCGCTCGGCCCCGGCCCCCGTGCGGATCTCGGCTCCGGCCGAGCGCGCCGCTAAAGCGAGCGCGTCCGATAGCGCTCCCATTCCTCCGGCAACGAAAGTCGCCGGCCCGGCCGAATGAGGGTCGAAGGCCGCCTGGAGCAGGAGGTTCGCCGTCGTTCCGCCGGACCACGGCCCGGCGCTCAACCCGTAGATGCCTCGCGCGGCAATCGCCGTCCGCAGCAGCTCCGTCTCGAACCACTCGGAGGCGAAGTCGGCGACAGCCATCGGACCCCAGCGCAGCAGCCGCCAGGCGTCCTTATCGGGCAACCCGCGAAAACCCAGGCCCGTTTTGAGGAGGCCGAAGACGTCGTGTGCCGACGGCTTGTCCGTCGAGGGGGGCGTCGTGGACAGGAGCGGCGCAACGAGCCGGCCGATGCGGCCGAGGCTCTCGTGGAACTCGCCCCACCGACGCGAGTCCTTGTCGGAGAAATGCGCCAGCTCCGAGGCCGTGCGCTTGGGATCGTCGTAGAGAAAGAGGGGGCGGCCGTCCCTGGACGGCGCAAAGACGCGCACCTCGGGACGGAGAAACCGGACACCGCCGAGCCCGAGGTCCTCGACGATTCCCGGCAGCATCGGCCCGGCTGACTGCGCCACGGGGGAACAGCGGTAGCCCGGATGGAACTCGACTGTCTCGGCCATTCCGCCGACAACACTCCGGCGCTCGAGCACGAGAGGGGAGAGCCCCGCCTTGGCCAGGTACGCGGCAGCCGTCAGGCCGTTGACCCCGGCGCCGATGACGATGACCCGCTCGCCCGCCATCAGGCCTTCCCGCGCTTCCAGTCGGCCAGCACTTTCTCCGCCGCGTTCTTGCCAGGCGCGCCCATGATGCCGCCGCCCGGGTGGGCGGCCGAGCCGCACACGTAGAGATTGCGGATGGGCGTGCGGTACTGCGCCCAGCCGGGCGCCGGCCGCAGGAAGAAGAGCTGCTCGAGCGTCAGCTCTCCCTGGAAGATGTTGCCCTCGGTCAGGCCGAAGGTCCGCTCGATGTCCAGCGGGGTCAGGACCTGCCGGTGAAGAATGATGTTCTTCAAGTTGGGAGCGAACTCGGCGATCGTGTCGACCACGGTGTCGCCGAAGGCCTCGCGCTCGGCGTCCCAGTTGCCGTTCTTCAAGTGGTACGGCGCGTACTGGACGAAGCACGACATGACGTGCTTTCCGGGCGGCGCGACCGACGGGTCGGTCAGCGACGGGATGACCATGTCGATGTAGGGGCGGCGCGACCAGCGGCCGTACTTGGCGTCGTCGTAGGCGCGCTCCATGTAATCGACGCCGGGCGATATCGAGATCGCGCCGCGCAGGTGGGCGCCTCGGCCCGGCAGGCACGTGAAGTCCGGCAGGGCATCCAGGGCCATGTTGACCTTGCCCGAGGAGCCCCGGAACTTGTAGCGGTCGATGTCCTCGGCGAAATCGGCCGGCAGCTCCGAGCGGCCCACCAACTTGAAGAACGTCTGCCGCGGGTCGAGGCTGGAGGAGACGACGCGGGCCGAGATCTCCTCGCCGCTTTCGAGCACGACGCCCGAAGCCCGGCCGCCCTGGACGAGGATCTTCGTAATCGGTGCCTCGGTGCGGATCTCGGCCCCGGCCTCGCGAGCCGCCTGCGCGATCGCGTTCGAGATCGCTCCGGTGCCGCCCCGCGCGAAACCCCAGGAGCGGAAGGCGCCGTCGATCTCTCCCATGTAGTGGTGGAGGAGGACGTAGGCCGTGCCGGGAGAGCGCACCCCGAGAAACGTGCCGATGATGCCGGAGGCCGACATCGTCGCCTTGAGGACGTCGGTCTCGAACCACTGGTCGAGAAAGTCGACGGCGCTCATCGTCATGAGCTGCACCTGGTTGTACCGGTCCTCGGCCGGGAGGTCCCGGAACCGCCCCGTCAGCCGCAGCAGGTCCATCAGTCCTCGAAAGTCGAGCGAGGTCGGGTCCGGGGGCGTCATCGAGAGGATCGGCTTGACGAACCTGCCCATCTCGACCATGGCCTTGCCGTACTCGTCGTAGGCCTCGGCGTCGGCCTTGGAGTGCCGGGCGATCTCGCGGCGCGTCTTCCCGTGGTCGTTGACGCGCCAGAGGTAGTCGCCGTCCGGCATCGGCGTGAAGGTGCCGTCCAGGGGCAGGATTTCGAGGCCGTGGCGGGGCAGGTCGAGCTCCCGGATGATCTCGGGCCGCAGCAGCGAGACGACGTAGGAGGCGACGGAGAACTGGAAGCCGGGGAAGACCTCTTCGGTGACCGCGGCGCCCCCGAGCACGTGGCGCCGCTCGAGCACGAGGACCTTGCGGCCGGCGCGCGCGAGATAGGCGGCGTGAACGAGTCCGTTGTGCCCGCCGCCGACGACGATGACGTCGTAGCTCTGACTCATCCCGCGCCCGGTCTCCTTTTTGAAAGCGCCCGAGCATACTGGTAATCTCCGGCTCCGACAATCGGAGGAAATGCGTGCCCGTCGGGACGGCCGTCCACGAGAAAACGTTCGCCCTCTGCGAGAGCCTGAACTACCGCGACTGGTCGGGCTTCTACGCCGTCTCCGCCTACGAGACGCACCACGAGCACGAGTACAACGCGATCCGCAACGCCGCCGCGCTGATCGACGTCTCGCCCCTCTACAAGTACCGGGTCTCCGGGCGGGACGCGTCGAGGCTCGTCGATCGCATCATCACGCGCGACGTCGCGAAGATGACTGTCGGGCAGGTCTTCTACACGCCGTGGTGCGACGGGCACGGCAAGGTCATCGACGACGGCACGGTGTCGCGCCTGGAGGAGAACCTCTTCCGCTGGACGGCAGCCGACCCGAGCGTCCGCTGGCTTCGACAGAACGCGCAGGGGCTCGACGTTGCGATCGAAGACATCTCCGAACAGGTCGCGGCGCTCGCCCTCCAGGGGCCGACCTCGGGCCGCCTGCTCGCGAAGGTTGCCGAGGCGGATATTCCGGGCCTCAAATACTTTCGCGTGACCCGGGGCAGGATTGCCGGCGTGCCCGTCGAGATCTCCCGCACGGGCTACACGGGCGATCTGGGCTACGAGATCTGGATGCCATGGGCCGAAGCGGCGAAGGTCTGGGACGCGCTGATGGACGGGGGCCGCGCCTTCGACATCCGGCCCGCCGGCATGCTCGCTCTCGACGTGGCGCGCATCGAGGCCGGCCTGCTCCTGATCGACGTCGACTTTCACAGCAGCAAGAAGGCGCTGATCGCATCGCAGCACTACTCCCCCTACGAAATGGGGCTCGGTCGCCTCGTGAGCCTCGACAAGGCCCGGTACGTCGGACAGGCGGCGCTGGCCGAGGAGAACCGGCGCGGCCACCCCCGGCAGATCGTGGGCCTCGAGATCGACTGGCCGTCCGTCGAGAAGATCTTCGAGAAGGTCGGGCTCGCCCCCCAGGTTCCCGCGGCCGCCTCGCGCGTGGCGGTTCCGGTCTTTGCGAGCGGGGCGCAGGTCGGCAAGGCCACCTCGACGACCTGGTCGCCGACCTTGAAGAAGCTGATCGCGCTGGCGACCGTCGACCGGCGCCACACGGCGCCGGGATCCGTCCTCGAGTTCGAGCTGACGGTCGAGGCGGTCCGGCACCGGGTGCCTGCGACCGTCGTCGCGACGCCGTTCTTCAACCCGAAGCGCAAGACGGCGGCGGTCGGAATCGGGTGATCTGCGATCGGGTGATCGGGTGATCGAACCGATCGAAGCGATCGCTGGCCGGCTACGACGCGGAGCAGCCGCTCGAAGAGGCTTCGACGATTCCGGCGAGCTGGTACGTGGATGCGCGGATCGCGGATCTCGAGCGCTCGAACGTCTTCTCGCGCACGTGGCAGCTCGTCGGCCGCGCCGATCAGGTTCGCGAGGCGGGGCAATTCCTGACGAGCGACGTTGCCGGCGAACCGGTCGTGGTCGTCCGCGGGAACGACGGCCGGCTCCGGGCCTTTTTCAACGTCTGCCGGCATCATGCCGCGGCTGTCGAAGAACGGGCGGAGGGACAGACGCACCTCTTCCGCTGCCCGTACCACGGCTGGACCTACTCCCTGGCCGGAGAGCTCAAGGGCGTGCCGGACTTTGCGGGCGTCTGCAATTTCGACAAGGCGTCGAGCGGCCTCGTTCCGGTCTCGGTCGGAAGCTGGGAGAACTTCGTCTTCGTGCGCGTGAGCTCGGAGGGGCCTGATCTGCCGGAGTTTCTGGGGGACCTGGCGAAGCGCGTTCGAGCCGCTCGCGGCTCGACCGGCTCCATTTCTTCGAGCGGCGTCATTACCTCTTCGACTGCAACTGGAAGGTCTTCGTCGACAACTACCTCGACGGCGGATACCACGTCCCGCACCTCCACAAGGGTCTCGACAGCGTGCTCGACTACGCCAACTACTCGATCGAGAACGGAGAGCGCTACTGCCTCCAGAAAAGCCCGATCGTCTCGGCCGGCGCCGAGGCCGAGACGGGCGCCGTGCGGCAAGGGTCGAGCGCGCTCTACTACTGGATCTACCCGAACTTCATGATCAACTGGTACGAGGGGCTCATGGACACCAACTTCGTCCGGCCCCTGGGCGTCGGACGGACGGAAGTGATCTTCGACTTCTACTTCGAAGACGTCTCGGAGGGCGCGAGGCCCCGAAATTTGGCCAGCGTCGCGGTCGGCCAGCGTATCCAGGACGAGGACACCGCGATCTGCCATTCCGTGCAACGCGGGCTCTCCTCGCGCGCCTATGTCGCCGGGAGGCTCTCCGTGCGCCGCGAGGCCGGGGAGCATCTCTTTCATCGCCTGCTCGCCGCAGACTCTGCGAAAAACGGAGGGAACGAAATGAAAAGGTCTGGCACCAGCACGCGGCGCTCGCTCTTGAAGAAGGTCGTGGCTGCTCCGGCCCTGCTGGCCTCGCTGCGGCGGGCGGATCCCGCGGAGGCGGCGGAACCGACGCCGACGCCGACGCCCGCGGCCGAGAAGAAGCCCTCGCTCCTGGCCCAGGCGGCGCGCGAGCGCTACGGCAAGTACCTGACGGAGGAGCAGGGCGCGCTCCTCGATGAGCGCATGGCCGCTCTCGAGCGCACGAGCGTGCGGCTGCGCTCCTTCAAGTTCGGCAATGGCGAAGAGCCGACGACGGACTTCCGGGTGAAGCGATGAGCGCGGACCTCTTCATTCCCGTCTCCGAGCTCGGTCAAGAAGCCTTCGCGCAAGAAAGGTATCGCCTGTGGCGCTCGTCGAGGCCTCGCTCGAACGCCTCGACACGAAGGGCCGGGAGCTGAACGCCGTCGCGACACTGTCGTCTGACGCCCTCGACAAGGCCCGCGAGGCCGAGAAGGAGATCAACGCCGGCCGCTGGCGGGGGCCGCTCCACGGAGTTCCCTACGGGGCCAAGGACCTGCTCGCGACAAAGTCGATGCCGACGACCTGGGGAGCGCAGCCCTACCGCAACCAGACAGTTCGACTTCGACGGGACCGTGATCCAGCGCCTCGAGAAGGCCGGGGCGATCCTGACGGCGAAGCTCTCGATGGTCGAGCTCGCCGGCGGCATGGGCTACAACAACGCCGACGCCGCCTGGAACGGCCCCGGCTTGAACGCCTGGAACAAGGGCTACTGGAGCGGCGGCTCCTCCTCCGGGCCCGGCTCGGCCGTGTCGGCCGGGCTCGTCGTGTTTGCGATCGGATCGGAGACGGTCGGCTCGATCCTGACGCCCTCGGCTTTTTCCGGTGTCACGGGCCTGCGGCCGACGTACGGCCTCGTCTCGCGCCACGGCGCCATGGCGCTGTGCTGGACGCTCGACAAGCTCGGCCCCATGGCCCGCTCGGCCGAGGACTGCCGCCTGGTCCTCGCGGCGATTGCGGGACGGGATCCGGCCGACCCGACGAGCGTCGATGCGCCGAAGGTTCCGCAGCAGATTGGAAAACGGCTGAGGATAGGCATTCCGAAGGCGGCGGCCGACTGGACGCAGCCGGAAGTGAAGAAAAGCTTCGAGGCCTCGGTCACCGTGCTGTCGTCTTTTGCCGATGTCGTGAGCGACGTCGCTCTGCCGGACCTGCCGTTTGGCCTGATGACCGGGCCCATCGTCGGCGCCGAGGGGGCTGCGGCGTTTCTCGAGCTGATCGAGTCGGGGGGCTTGAAGGACCTGCGCGCGGCGGCGGATCGCGTCGGTTATGCCGGCTCGATGATCTCGGCTGTCGACTACATCCAGTCCCTGCGCCTGCGCGAGAGGGCGCGCGGACCGATGAGCAAGATCTTCGAGGATCTCGACGCGATCGCCGCCCCGACGCGGCCGACGGTCGCTCTGCCGATCGGGATCGATTTCGACAAGGCCTACCCGGAGATGAGCGAGGGCCGTCCCAAGGACTTCGTGTCACCCATCGGAACGCTCATCCAGGCGGGCAACGCCGTCGGGTTTCCCGCCCTCTCGGTTCCGAACGGCTTCGGCCGCGAAGGCCTTCCGACCGGACTGCAGTTCCTGGCCGGGCCGTTCCAGGAAGAGTTGCTGGCGCGGATTGGCAGGGAGTACCAGTCGAGAACCGACTTCCACCTGCAGAAGCCGCCCGGCTACTAGTAGACGCCGCCCGTCAGGTGCACGATCCCGGTCCACAGGCCGCGGACGTAGCGGAACGTGAGGATCGGGAAGAGGACCGTGAACGAGACATAGACGACGAGGCTCGTCGTCAAGTCCCACATCGGCCCGAAGCCGACGAGACCCATGGCGACCAGGGCCGTCAGGAGCGTGTTGATGTCGAGCGAGCCCACCCACTGCCCGTGCTCGCGCGCAAAACCCACGCCGCACACGGCGCAGCTGGCATTCATGGTGAAGTAGCCCTTGAAGAGCTTGCCTTCGCCGCAGACCGGGCAGCGGAGCGTGAGGCCCCTCCAGCACACCTTCCGCCAGTAGCCCTCGGGCCAGCCCGGCCGCCGGTGCGCGTGTCGAGCGCCACGGCAGAACCGGGTTTCGGGAAGGCTGGGGAGCGGCCATGTCTCTTCGATACTACGCCGCGACTAGAGGCACCCGCTGGGAGCGTTTCAGTCGAGAGCGAGCTTCATCCCCTGTCACCTGCCGACGTCAAAGCCCATTCCGTCCTTGCGATGCCGTCCTTCACCGCCGAGGCCTCGATCCCACAACAGCCGGTTCGTGTGGTTCAGATGGACGAAGAACAGCCTCCCGCGCGGAGGGCTTGCGCCAAAGCGAGCCATCGTCTCGGGGACGAGCGGGTGGGGGATCTCGGCTTGCGAACGTCCCGGGATCTCGTCGGCGGAAAAGAACGTCCCGTCGACGAACGCCGTCAGCTTCGGGTCGAGCAGCAGCATCTCTTCGATCTTCCGGTCCCACTTCTCCCACTTGTCGATGTCGGGAAGCCAGAGGATGTTTTTGCGCGGCCCCTCGATGAGAAATGCCACGGTGTCCGAGTCCTCGTCGCGGTGCGGCACCTGGATCGCCGTGACCTTGAGCGAAGGCGTCAGTTGAACCGAAGCCCCCGGCGGCAGCTCGTTGACGACGATGTTCTCGAGCATGACCAGCCGCTTCCACGGCCCGTTCTCGCGCAGGAACCTTGCCATCGACGGCGTCGCGTAGACGGGGACCCTGCGCGCCCCCAGCACTTCTCGGCCGAGCTGGGCCAGGCCGAGGTAGTGGCCGATGTGCGCGTGCGTCAGCAGGATCGCGTCCGGCAGGCCTCCGAGAAGCTCCATCTGGGCCGCGAAGTCGGGGGTCGCGTCGATCAGGAATCGTTTCCCGGCCGCCGGGTCGAACAGGCCGAGGGATGCCACGAGCCGCCGCTTCGAGGGGTCGCGCCGGGCCTCCTCGCACAAGCGCCTGGTGGCAGCCGGCATGCGGCACGCCGCCGTCCTGCGTCACACCCAGAACGATCACGGATGGCGTTTGAGCCGGAGTGGTGCCTGAAAGAGCCAACAGAGCGGCAAGCAAGAATTGAATCATCGGTTCATTGAATCATCGGTTCATCGCGGCGAATCCTGACTTTCCCTGGTAAATGAATCAATGATCCGATGAATCAATCAGTCAATTCCTGTATCTGTTCTAATATGAAGCACCGGAGGTCACCATGTCCCGTTCCAGTAACCTTCCCAAGGACACCGCCCGCGCACTGGCGCCGCTGATCGTCCCCCTCGTGACGAAGGTGGCGCTGCCGCTGGCAATCGACAGCCTGCGCCGCCGCGGCCGCTTCGACACCGATGCCTTCATCGAGCAGGCCCAGGAAAGCCTGGGCAAGGGGATGAAGGAGAGCGGGGACGAGTTGAAGGATCTCGGAGAGAAGTACGCCGAAAAGGGCGAAGAGATCTACGGAGAGCTCCGCAAGCACGGAGCCGACCTGCTCGAAGCGCTGTCCGAGAAGAGCGGCGATTGGCTCGAGAAAGCGCGCCCGCGGCGCAAGCGCCGGTTCAAGCTCCGCTACGTCCTCGCCGGCCTCGCCGTCGTCGGCGTCGGCCTTCGTGCTCCTCAGCCGCGACGAGTAAGCCCTTCGCCGCACTGCTGTCATTCCGAGGAGCGACGCGACGAGGAATCTACCCCCGTCGGGCCAACCACCACGAGAGTAGATCCCTCGACTCCGCTCGGGATGACAATACCGTGACGAACACTCAGATCCCGGCCGACACGTCTTACCGCAGCGACAGCTTCTTGTACTTGATCCGGTGGGGCTGGTCGGCTTCCATGCCGAGGCGCCGCTTCCGGTCCGCTTCGTACTCCTGGTAGTTGCCTTCGAACCAGACCGTCTGGCTCTCGCCCTCGAAGGCGAGGATGTGCGTCGCGATCCGGTCGAGGAACCAGCGGTCGTGGCTGATGACGACCGCGCAGCCGCCGAAGTTGACGAGCGCCTCCTCGAGGGCCCGCAGCGTGTCGATGTCGAGGTCGTTGGTCGGCTCGTCCAGGAGCAGGAGGTTGCCGCCCCGCTTGAGCGTCCGCGCCAGGTGCAGCCGGTTCATCTCGCCGCCCGAGAGATCGCCGATGCGCTTCTGCTGGTCGGCCCCCTTGAAGTTGAACATCGCGCAGTAGGCCCGCGAGGGGATCTCGCGCTTGCCGAGGATGATCTTCTCCTGACCGCCGGAGATCTCGTCGTGGACGGACTTGCCGGGGTCGGGCCGGTCGCGGTCCTGGTCGACATAGGAAGCCACGACGGTCTCGCCCACCGCGAGCTTTCCGCCGTCGGGTTTTTCCTGGCCCATGATCATCTTGAAGAGCGTGGTCTTGCCGGCGCCGTTGGGCCCGATGATGCCGACGATGCCGCCGCGCGGCAGGTCGAAGGAGAGACTGTCCATGAGCAGCCGGTCGCCGTAGGCCTTCTTGACGCCTTCGGCGCGCACGACGATGTCGCCCAGGCGCGGTCCCGGCGGAATGAAGATCTCCTGCGTCTCGCCGCGCGTCTCCGGGCCCTTGTCGGCGAGCAGCGACTCGTACTGCTCCAGGCGCGCCTTGCTCTTGGCGTGCCGCGCTCGCGGCGACATCTTCACCCACTCGAGCTCGCGCTGGAGCGTGCGGCGCTTGGCCGTCTCGGCCTTCTCCTCGAGCTCGAGGCGGTGCTCCTTCTGTTCGAGCCAGCTCGAGTAGTTGCCTTCCCAGGGAATGCCCGCGCCCCGGTCGAGCTCCAGGATCCACCCGGCCACGTTGTCGAGGAAGTAGCGGTCGTGCGTGACGGCGACAACCGTGCCGGGGTACTCGGCCAGGTGCCTTTCCAGCCACGCCACCGACTCGGCGTCGAGATGGTTGGTCGGCTCGTCCAAGAGAAGGAGGTCGGGCCGCTCGAGCAGGACGCGGCAGAGAGCCACGCGCCGCCGCTCGCCGCCCGAGATCTTCGTGACGTCGGCGTCGGGGGGCGGGCACCGCAGAGCGTCCATGGCGATCTCGAGCTGGTGGTCGAGCTCCCAGGCGTTCTTCGCCTCGATCGCGTCCTGGACCTTCTGGTACTCGGCCATGAGCTTTTCGCTCTCGGCCTCGGACAGCTCGCCCGCCATCTTCTCGTTCAGTTCGTCGAACCGCTTCAAGAGCGCTCGGGTCCCCGCAACCGCCAGCTCGACGTTTCCGAGCACGTCTTTCGTCGTGTCGAGCCTCGGGTCCTGCGGCAGGAAGCCCACGCGCGTGCCCTCGGCCGGGAAGGCCTCGCCGTTGAAGTCCTTCTCGACCCCGGCCATGATCTTCAAGAGGGTCGACTTGCCCGCGCCGTTCAATCCGAGGACGCCGATCTTGGCGCCCGGCAGGAACGAGAGGTAGATCCCCTTCAAGATCTCGCGCTGCGGAGGCACGACCTTCCGCAGGTTGACCATCGTGTAGATGTATTGGTGAGCCATGAGAGCCGCGCAGTCTACATCAGGGGTGCTTCGCCGACGTTGATTCCCATGGTTCCGAGCAGACGGTTCTCGTAGCGGACGTTGACGAAGCCTGCCTCCTGCATCAACTTCTCGACGCCGCGCTGGGCGGGGTAGCGTTCGAGCGAAGCGGGAATGTAGGCGTAGGTGTCGGGATCTCCGTGGAAGAGCCAGCCCATGAGAGGCATCGCGATCTCGAGGTAGCCCCAGTAGAGAGCCGAGGCGACCGGGTTGTCGGGCTTTCCAAAGTCGAGGACGACGGCGCGGCCGCGGGGGGCCAAAACGCGCCGCATCTCGGAGAGGCCCCGCGGCAGGTCCGCGAGGTTGCGCAGGCCGTAGCCGACGCTGATGACGTCGAACGAGCCGTCGCGAAAAGGAAGACTGAGAGCGTCCCCCTGGGCAAAGGAGGCCGCCGCGCCCTCGGCGGGTCGGCGGTCCCGGGCGACAGCCAGCATCGGAAGGGTGAAGTCGAGGCCGATGACGCGCGCGGGTCGTTGCCCGGCCAGGCGCTCGGCGAGGAACGCCATGTCCCCGGTGCCGCAGCAGAGATCGAGCCACCGCAGCGGCCGCGCCGGCGACTGGAGCCCCTGCTCGACCGTGTCGCGTTTCCAGCGGCGGTGGAGCCCGAAGCTCATGACGTCGTTGACGAGGTCGTAACGCCTTGCCAGGCGCGAGAACATCTCCCGGACCTTCGGCGCCCGCTTCTCGTCGTAGGACAGATACTTGTTCGGCACGCGGCAACTATAGACACTGCCCCCCGGAATGCAGGCCGATGTTGTAAAGTTTTCACTTCAGGATGAGCGAAAAGAAAGCGCACCTCAGTGAAGCCGAGGCAAGGCAGGTTGCCGAGGACGCCCGCGAGAAGGAGTGGACCGCCCCCTCCTTCCTGAAGGAGATCTTCCTCGGAAATCTCCGCCTCGACCTGGTCGACCCCTTCCCGGAGGCTCCGCCCGCTCGGCCCGAGTTCACGGCTTTCATGAACCGCCTCGAGACGTTCCTGGTCGAGGAAGTGGATTCGGACGCGATCGACCGCGAGGGCAAGATCCCTCCGAGAGTCATCAAGGGCCTGGCCGAGATGGGTGCCTTCGGAATGAAGATCCCGAAGGAGTACGGCGGCCTCGGATTCACGCAGCGCGAGTACGTGGACGCAATCAAGCTCATCACGAGCCGCGACGGGAATCTGATTGCGCTTCTCTCTGCACACCAGTCGATCGGCGTGCCGCAGCCGTTGAAGCTCTTTGGCACGAAAGAGCAGAAGGCGAAGTACCTGCCGCGCCTGGCGCGGGGAGCGGTTTCCGCCTTCGCCCTGACCGAGGCGAATGTCGGCTCCGATCCGGCCAATCTCTCGACGACCGCCACGCGCACGCCCGAAGGCGACTACGTCCTGAACGGCGAGAAGCTCTGGTGCACGAACGGAACGATTGCCGAGCTCTTCGTCGTGATGGCGCGCCACCCGGACTCCAAGAAGATCTCGGCTTTCATCGTCGAGAAGAGCTGGCCGGGCGTCGAGGTCGTCGTGCGCCTTCACTTCATGGGATTGAAGGCGATCGAGAACGGCGTCATCCGGTTCACGAACGTCCGCGTCCCGAAGGAGAACCTCCTCTGGGCCGAAGGGAGAGGCTTGAAGCTCGCCCTCGTCACGTTGAACACCGGGCGGCTGACGCTGCCGGCCTCGTGTTCGGCGGTGGCGCGGCGGTGCGTCCAGATCTCGCGCCAGTGGGCGGCCGAACGTGTCCAATGGGGCCAGCCGGTCGGCAAGCACGACGCGATCGCGCAGCTCTTAGCCGAGATGGCGGCGACGGCCTTCGCGATGGAGGCCGTGACGGACCTGGCCTCCGGCATGGCCGACAAGGGCGACCGCGACATCCGCCTGGAAGCGGCCGTCGCCAAGATGTGGAACTCCGAGGAAGGGTGGAAGATCGCCGACCGGACGCTGCAGATCCGCGGCGGCCGCGGCTACGAGACGGCGGATTCGTTGCGCTCGCGCGGCGAGCCGGGCGTTCCGGTCGAGCGCATGATGCGCGACTTCCGCATCAACCTGATCTTCGAGGGATCGTCCGAGATCATGCGGCTCTTCATCGCGCGGGAGGCCCTCGACCGGCACCTCGCCGTTGCGGGCGACTTCGTCAACCCGAAGGCGCCTTTCTCCAAGAAGCTCGCCGCTCTGCCGAAGATGGCGGCTTTCTACGCCGGGTGGTATCCGACGCGGTGGCTCGGCTGGGGGCGCTGGCCCCGCTTTTCGCGCCTTCGGCCCGCTGGCGACCCACGCGCGGTATCTCGAGCGCACGACCCGGAGGCTCTCGCGGGCGATCTTCCACATGATGGCGGCAAACGGCCCGAAGCTCGAAAAGCGTCAGGCGCTGCTCTTCCGGGCAGTCGATATCGGCGCCGACCTCTTCGCGATGGCTGCGGCCGTCTCCCGCGCTCATGGGATGCGGCGCGACGGAAAACCCGAAGCCGGCAAGGCCATCGAGCTCGCCAGCACATTCAGCCGGATGATGCGCCGCCGCATTGCCGACCACTTCCGTGCAATCCGCTCGAACGACGACCTTTCGAAGTACAAGACCGCTCGCCGGGTCCTGGACGGCGAATTCGCCTTCCTCGAAGCCGGTCTCGCCCAGGCGGCCGAGCTCGACGTGCGCCCCGCCCCCGTCCCGGCAAAGCAGGAAGAGCGCGAGCTCGCCCCGGTCTGAGCCGTCCGAAAACGACGAGCTGCTGGAGCAGCGGCATCAGGCGCCCGGCCGGCGAATCGAGTAGCCTTCGATCCTTCAGTCAGCCGGGTCAACCTGACCCGACGGGAGGCTGTGATGATTCGAGCCCGCGTCCTCTCATCTCTCCTCGGCGTTCTCGCGCTCGGCGGCCTCGCATTCGGACAGGCGGCCGCGCCGAAAAAGGCCCCCGCGGTGAAACCCCAGGCGATGCTCTCGAAGGAAAGCCGCGCATGCGTCGCCTGTCACGAGAAAAAGACGCCCGGCCTCGTGGCGCAGTGGCGGGGCAGCCGTCACGCCGCCCAGGGCATCGGCTGCTGGGAGTGTCACAACGCAGACGCGAAGGAGCCGGGCGCCTTTGCCCACGAGGGATCCACGGTACTGACCGTCGTGACCCCGGGCGCCTGCGCGAATTGCCACGGCGACATCACGACGGAGTTCCAGCACAGCCACCACGCCGACGCCTCGAAATTCATCGGCTCGCTCGACAACGTCCTCGGCGAGGTCGTCGAGGGGCGCCTGGCGGCCGTCAACGGCTGCTGGCAGTGCCACGGCTCGACGGTCGCCGTCTTGAAGAACGCCGACGGCTCTGTCCGCAAAAGCCCGGCCGGCGCGCCGATGCTCGACCCGTCCACGTGGCCCAACACGGGAATCGGGCGGATCAACCTCGACGGCTCGCGCGGGGCCTGCTCCGCCTGCCACAGCCGCCATGCTTTCTCGAAGGCGATGGCGCGCCAGCCCGAGGTCTGCGGCAAGTGCCACCTCGGCCCGGACCATCCCCAGGCCGAGATCTACGACGAGAGCAAGCACGGCATCGCCTATCGGACGCAAAAGGCCGATATGCACCTCAACTCCGAGAAGTGGGTCGTCGGCGTCGACTACACGGCCGCTCCGACCTGCTCCACCTGCCACATGTCGGCCACGCCTCATCAGCCGGTCACGCACGACGTCGGGGCGCGGATCTCCTGGACTCTGCGGCCCGTGATCTCGAAGAAGCTCGAGGGCTGGGAGGACAAGCGCGCTGCCATGAAGGGCGTCTGCGCGGCCTGTCACGGCGCAGACTTCGTCAATGCCTTCTACCGGAACTTCGACGACACGATCGACCTCTGGAACACCAAGTTCGGCCAGCCGGCGCAGAACGTGATGAGCGCGCTGCGCGAAGCGGGCAAGCTGACGCCGACGCCCTTCGACGAGGAACTCGAGTGGACCTTCTACCGCCTGTGGCACCACGAGGGGCGCCGGGCGCGCATGGGAGCCTCGATGCAGGGCCCGGACTTCGTCCAGTGGCACGGCTTCTTCGAGGTGGCCGAGAACTTCTACATGAAGTTCCTGCCGCAGGCGAAGGAGGCGGCGCACGGAGACGAGAAAGTCCTCGCCGTCATTCGCTCGATCGAGGAGGACCCCCGCCACGCCTGGAAGAAGGGGCTCTCTCCCGAAGAGCGTCAGAAGATCGACACCTTCTACAAGGAGCGCTACGGCAAGGACTGAACGCTAGCTAAGCCGGCTCTTCGTCCGTCCCCTCGTTGATGCCCTCGAAGAGGATCGTCGAGAGGTAGCGCTCGCCCGTGTCGGGCAGCATCGCGAGAATGGACGCGCCCTTGGGCGCCTTCTCGGCGATCTTCCTGGCGCCGGCGAAGGTTCCGCCCGACGAGATCCCGCAGAAGATGCCTTCCTTCGAGGCGAGATCTCTGGCGGCGTCGCGGGCCTCGGTGTCGCTGACCGTGACGAGCTGGTCGAAGCCCTGCCGGTTCAGCACGCTCGGGATGAAGTCCGGGGTCCAGCCCTGGATCTTGTGCGGCTTCCACTCGACGCCGGCGAGAAGAGCCGCGCCCTCCGGCTCGACCACGGCGATCTTCGTTTCGGGCCGCGCTTTCCGGATCATGTCGCCGGCTCCCGTCAGCGTGCCGCCCGTGCCGTAGCCCGTCACCCACCAGTCGAGGCGCTTGCCGACGAAGTCGCGGATGATCTCGGGGCCGGTCGTCTGGCGGTGGTACTCCGGGTTGGCGGGGTTGTCGAACTGTTTCGCCAGGAACCAGCCGTGCTTCTTGGCCAGCTCCTCGGCCTTCTTGACCATGCCCGAGCCGCGCTCGGCGGCGGGCACGAGGATGACCTTTGCGCCCAGGATCCGCATGAGCTTGCGGCGCTCGACCGAGAAGCTGTCGGACATGAGCGCCACGAAGGGGTACCCCTTGACGGCGCACACCATCGCGAGCGCAATGCCCGTGTTGCCGGAAGTCGCCTCGACGACCGTCTGGCCGGGTTTCAGCGTGCCGCGCCGCTCCGCGTCCTCGATGATGGCGATGGCGAGCCGGTCCTTGACGGAGGACAGCGGGTTGAACGCCTCGCACTTGACGTACATCGTGACGTGCGCGGGAGCCATGCGGTTGATCTTGACGACGGGGGTATTGCCGATCGTGCCGAGGATGCTGTCGTGAATCATTGCCTCAGTCTCCTCTGTAGGTCGGCGTAGGATACGCCCACATGAGCCGAAAGGTCCTTTCTTGCCTCGTTGTCCTCTACGCTCTGAGGACGGCCGGGGTTTCAGCCGCCCCGCACACGATGCGCCTCGACTACTACCACTCCGGCAATGCCTCGGAGGAGCGCTTTGCGCTCGACCGGATCGTCATCGAGCCGCTCGAGTGGCCCGGAAACCCTTCCCGGCCGATCGACGACACGAACCTCGGGAAGTACCTGTTCGAGGTCGTCGACCGGGGGACGAACAAGGTCCTCTACTCCCGGGGATTTGCATCGGTCTACGGCGAGTGGGAGACGACGGGGGACGCGAAGGCGCAGAACCGGACTTTTCACGAGTCGCTCCGATTTCCCGCGCCCTCGGGCCCCGTCCAGGTCGTGATCAAGAAGCGCGATGCCAAAAACGCCTTCCGGGAAGCCGCGTCGTTCCTGGTCAATCCGAAGGACCCGTTCATCGATCCCTCGAAGCCGCCCTCTCCGGGCCCTCTCATCACGATCGAACGGCATGGCGAGCCGGCCGACAAGGTCGACTTTCTGATCCTGGGCGACGGCTACACGGCGGCTGAGCGCGGCAAGTTCGAAAAGGACGCGAAGAGGCTGACCGAGATCCTCTTTGCAACGGCTCCCTTCAAGGAGCACCGCGGCGATTTCAACGTCTGGGCTCTCTGTCCTGCTTCGGAGGAGTCGGGTGTATCGCGGCCCTCGACGGGGGTCCACCGCCGTTCGCGCGTGGGAGCGACATACGACGCCTTCGGCTCGGAGCGCTACGTGCTCACGTTCGAGAACCGGTCCTTCCGCGACGTGGCGTCGTTCGCTCCGTACGAGTTCGTGGAGATCCTGACGAACACGCGGACCTACGGCGGCGGCGGGATCTTCAATCTCTACTCGACCGTCGCGGCCGACAGCCTCTGGTCACCCTACGTCTTCGTCCACGAGTTCGGCCACCACTTCGCCGGCCTGGCCGACGAGTACTACACCTCGGATGTCGCCTACGAGGCGAGCGGCGAGAAGCTCGAGCCCTGGGAGCCGAACGCGACGGCTCTGCTCGATCCCGCTAATCTCAAATGGAGAGACCTGGTCGCTCCCGGCACGCCGGTGCCGACGCCGTGGTCGAAGGAAGCCTTCGAGACGCAGTCGCGCGAGATCCAGAAGCGGCGGCGCGAGATCCGCGCGCAGAACCGGCCCGAAGAGGAGATGGACGCGCTGTTCCGGGAAGAGAAGGAGAAGGAAACGAAGCTGCTCTCGTCTGACCACATACGCGGGCAAAGTGGGAGCCTTCGAGGGCGCCATCTACGAGGCGAAGGGTTACTACAGGCCCCAGAACGACTGCATCATGTTCACGCGCAACGACGTTGGCTTCTGCGCGGTCTGCCGCCGGTCGATCGAGCGCGTCATCGATCTCTACGCCCGGCGATGAGCTTTCGCCGGGGCGTCGAGCTGGCGAGCTTCGCGCGGCGGCACCTGGGGCGCATGAAGCGCGGCCGACGGGACGTCATGACACACCTGGCGTCGCCCGGCCAGGCACCGGTGCCCATGCCCACGTTCGTGCAGCTTCGCGTCACGAACCTCTGCAACCTGCGCTGCAAGATGTGCGGCCAGTGGGGCGACACGGGGATCTTCCGCTCGCAGTCGGGCGCCGCGGCGACTGACGGCGCTCTCGAACGGGCCCGCATCCAGGAGCTGATCGGAGCCAAGCGTCAGCTCGCTCTGTCGGACTACGTGCGACTCCTGGACGAGCTCGAGCCCGCGCGCCCGATCATCAGTCTCTTCGGCGGCGAGCCCTTCCTCTTTCCGGACATTCTTCCGTTGATCCGCGACATCAAGCGGCGGGGCCTGACCTGCACTGTCATCACCAACGGCGGGCGCCTCGAGCCGCTGGCCCGCGAGCTCGTCGAAAGCGGCATTGATTCGATCGCCGTTTCGATCGATGGCCCGCCCGACGTGCACAACGGGATCCGGGGTCAGGCCGACAGCTTTCAGAGAGCGTCAGACGGCGTGCGCGCGGTCGCCCATTGGCGCAAGAAGCTCGGCCGGGCCCTGCCGATGCAGATCGCGATTCTCCCGATCACGGAGCTGAACATGGACGCGATCGGCCCGGCGGTCGAGGTCCTCCGCGAGCTGCCGCTCGACACGATCAACGTCGGCCTGCGCTGGTTCATCCCGAAGGAAGTCGGCGCCGAGTACGAGCGCGTCATGAAGGACACCTTCGGCGTGTCGGGAGATTCCTGGAAGGGCTTCGACTTCGACTGGGCGTCGATCAAGGCCTCCAAAGAGCAGCAGATGATGGAGCTCGTCAAGCTCCTCAAGGGCTTGAAGCGCCGCCGCTACCTCGACTCGGCGCGCGGACTTCCGTGGGTGTCCTTCGTTCCCGACGTGCCCGCCGAGAAGGTGCCCGAGTACTTCTCCGACTTCTCACAGATCTTCGGACACCAGATGTGCCCCGTGGCCTGGTACTTCGCGCAGGTCGAGCCCGACGGCGAAGTCACCTTCTGCGGCGACTTCCCGGACTACTTCATCGGCAACGTGCGCAAGCAGCCCTTCGCCGAGATCTGGCACGGGCGAGAAGGCCCAGCGCTTCCGCGCCAAGCTCGCCAAGGAGCCCCTTCCCATCTGCGCCCGCTGCTGCGGCAACTGGGTCTACGGCAAATGGCAACGGCCGCAGCAGCCTCAGCCCGGCTGAGCTCCAAGCCACTCAGCTGTCATCCCGAGCGAAGTCGAGGGATCTACCCCGGTGGTGTCCAGCTGACGGAGCAGATTCCTCGTCGCTGCGCTCCTCGGAATGACTCTTTGGAGCAGAGGCCTCCTAAGTCCACTGCTCGGGATCCCAGAACCGATAGAAGTTGAACCACTGGGTCGGGTGGGTGCGGATGACGCTTTCGAGATCCGCGGCGACGCGGGTCATGATGCGCTGGGCGTCTTCATCGGGCGAGGCGGAGCGGTCGGCTGCCAGGGGCTTGCCCCAGACATTGAAGTAGCTGCCGTCCCGGTTGCGCAGGAAGAACCCCGGAAGCACCTCACAATCGCAAAAGCGGGCCAGCAGCGCGGGCGAGCGCAGGAACGACGTCGGCCTTCCGAAGAACGGCACCAGGACCTGGTCTTCCGGGTAGGCCCGGTCGACCAGAAGCGCCACCGCCCGGCCGGCGTCGATAGCGCCGCGGACCTTGAACGCTGTCGCCATCGAGGAGCCGATGTCGATCGACTCGACGCCCAGGCGCCGGCGGAGCTCGGTGCGCATCTCCTGAACCCGCGGGGAAAGTTCGGGTTGCCCCACGACGGCGGGCGTCAGGTTGTGTCCTCGGAGGGTCACAGCGCCCATCTCCCAGTTGCCGACATGGCCGGTCACGAGCAGGAACCCGCGGCCGCTGCGGCGGCCGGCCGCGAGCACGCGGGCGTCCTCGACAAAGGACGTGATGCGAGGCTCGAAGGCCTCGCTGCGGAGCCGCCAGGCGTCGATCGTGTGCCGGCCGTACTCGAAGAAGACCGCCCGGGCGAGGCGCGACGCCTCGGCCCGGCCCGCCCCGAGGGCCTTTTCGAAGTTGTCCCGAATCCCGGCCTTCGTTTTTCTCAAGAATGTGACGGCCAGCGTGTTGCCGACGATGTTGATGGCGTTCAGCACAGGCATAGGCAGCCAATGCCCGCCGTAGTGCAGGCCCCCGTAGACGATCCGGTTGGACAGGCCGTGGGCTACCCACTTCTTGCGGGCGCGCGGCGCACCCGCCGGGGGTCCGGACGTTTCGCCCATGAAGCCGGGAATATACAATCGTGTGCAGAAATCACATGAACGTTCTCCTGATCCGGCCGGACCCGGGCAACGAGCGCTTCGGCCTGGGCCCGTTCTTCCGGGTGGAGCCGCTCGGCCTCGAGTACATCGCCGCGGCCCTTTCCGCGCGCGGCCACGAGGCGTCGATCGCCGACCTGCGCTTTTCTCCCGGCCTTGCCCGGGTGGTTCGAAGAGCTCGGCCTGCCGTCGTCGGCATCTCGTGCATGCACGCCCTCGAGTACGACCGCGTGCTCGAAACGGCGCGCGTCGTGCGTCGCCTGGTGCCCGATGCTTTCATCCTGATCGGGGGCCACGCCGCAGCGGCGTTCCCCGGGCCGCTCGAAACCGACGACGTGGACGCGATCTGCGTCGACGACGGCGAGGAGATCGTGCCGGCTGTCGTCGATGCGCTGTCGCGCCGCAGGTCCCTGGCCGAAGTGCCCGCCCTGCGGCTGCGCGGGAAGGATGGATGGAGCTCGACCCCGGCGCTGTCGGAGCGCACGGCGCTTGACCGCGTGGCTCTTCCGGCCCGCGGGCTCGTCGACAGGTACCGCAACGGCTACCACTGCCTTCTCTTCAAGCCGGTGTGGCTCGTCGAAACGGCGCGCGGCTGCCCGTTCCGCTGCACCTTCTGCTCGGTCTGGCAGCTCTACGGCCGCTCCTTCCGTGAGCGCTCGATCGGCGCCGTCGTCGACGACCTGGCGTCAGTGGGCGACAGCGTCTTTATCGCGGACGACCTCTTCTGCAACCATCCGGCGCGCAGCCTCGAGCTGGCACAGGCTGCTGAAGAAGCGGGGCATCCGCAAGCGGTGGCTGCTCGTTCAGACGCGCACCGATCTCGTCTGCCGGCACCCCGAGCTGCTCGAAGCCTGGCGCCCGCTCGCGAAGGACTTCGACATCTTCTTCGGCCTCGAGGCGGCTTCCGACGAAGGGCTCGCCGATGTCGTGAAGGACACCGGCGTTGCCGCCTCGATCGACGCCGCCCGGATCTCCCGTTCCATGGGCTACGGCGTCACCGGCAACTTCCTGATCGATCCGGACTG
The DNA here is from genome assembly GCA_963739435.1 of uncultured Acidobacteriota bacterium. Classification (GTDB taxonomy): domain Bacteria; phylum Acidobacteriota; class Thermoanaerobaculia; order UBA5066; family Gp7-AA6; genus CAVUAN01. The sequence goes on along the minus strand of CAVUAN010000012.1, from coordinate 96,334 downwards.
GGACGAGGCGCACTTCCAGCAACTCTGGGACTTCGTCAAGACGCACAGCTTCCAGCGAGCCGGCTACACGATCCTGACGCCCCTGCCCGGAACCGATCTCTATCGGAAATCCGCTCCGCTCCTCGAAGGTCAGCCCTGGTTCAAGTACGACATGCACCACGTCCTGTGGGAGCCGCGCCTCGGCGCCCGCCGTTTCTTCGAGCTGTACGCCGAGACCTGGCGCCGCTCGATCCTGAACACCTCCGGGGAGAAGTCGTGGATCGAATGGATGCGGCAGGTCCGCCCGTCGCAGATCCCGTATCTCACGCGCGTGCTCTGGCGGACGCAGCGGATGATGAGCGCCGAGGCGTACCTCCGGGAGCACCACTCCTCGCAGGTCGTCCCAGTCGAGATCCCCAGCGAAGCGCAACCGGCAAGCTGAAGGCTCGAAGGAGGAGAGGAGTCGCATGAAGACTCTCTGGCTGGCTCTGTTTCTCGTGTCTCCCGCTGCGCCACCCTCGCCGGAGGCGAGTGTGGCGGCGGTGCTCGATGACTGGCACGCGGCTGCCGCGGCGGCGCAGGAGGAGCGGTACTTCGGGCATTTCGCGCCGGCAGCGGTCTTTCTCGGCACGGACGCGACGGAGCGGTGGACCGTCGAGGAGTTTCGGCGCTACGCCCATCCGTTCTTTGCGAAGGGGAAGGCGTGGAGCTTTCGGGCCGTCGAGCGCCACGTGGCCTTCAGCTCGGACGGCGCCATCGCCTGGTTCGACGAGATGCTCGACACGCCGAATCTCGGGCCTTGCCGCGGCTCGGGCGTCCTCGTTCTAGACAAGGGCGGGTGGAAGATCGCCCAGTACAACCTCTCCGTTCCGATCCCCAACGACCTCATGAAGGAGGTCAAGGACCGAATCGAGAAATACGAAGCGAGCCGGCCGAAGCCGGCTCGCTAGCTACTTCTTCCGCGCGAACTCGAAGCGGCCGACGTCTTTCTTGTCGCCCAGGCTGTGGGTCCAGTCGGCCTCGAGATGGTCGGCGTCCTTGAAGGTCAGGACGAGGCCTGTCATCCGCTGATCGTCCTTGGACTTCAGGTTGGCCGCGTCGACATAGGTGAAGGCGAGCTTGTCGCCCTGAAGCCCCGTCGAACGCATGCGCGGCTGGTTGCCCATCGAGCAGTAGTGGGTCATCAGGAGTTTGTCGCCGTCCACCGTGTAGACCGTGATCATCTGCATCGCGTCGGGGCCGTCCAGGGTTTCCATCACGGCCGTGCCGCTCGAGACGATCTTGTAGGAGGCGTGGAAGGGCTTGCCTCCCTCGGTGCCGTCCCAGTCTCCGGAGAGGGACTTCAACTTCTCCCAGCCGGCGTTCGATTTCGAATCAGCGGCTGAGAGCGGGGCAGCCAGTGCCAAAACGGCCAGAGCCAGGATCGCAAAACGCAGGGTCTTCATGCTTTCCTCCTTCTTCAAACGAACTTTTCGAGCCGGTCGAAGCATCCGAGCCAGCCTTTCCGGTGTCCTTCGCGAGCGGGTTCGCTGGTGAACCGTTCGTGGGTCAGGGTGAGCTCGGTTTCCTTGCCTATGTCGCGAAACAGAACGGTCACAATCGTGTCGCCACTCGGCGCCCCCGCTGCGGGGTCGAAATCCCACTGCCAGGTGTACACGAGCTTCTCGGCGGGCTTGACCTCGAGGTACTTGCCCCAGATCGACCAGGGCTTTTCGCCCATGCGGCCCTCGATGCGGTACGTGCCGCCGGGGCGCAAGTCGACGTCGCACTTGTCGACGCGGCCTTCGCTCTCGACGAACCACTTCATCAGGAGCTCCGGCTCCGTCCAGGCCCGGTAGACCCTCTGCCGCGACGCGGCGAACCGGTGCGTGAAATGGAGCTGCGACGTTTCGGATGCCGGTGTGGCCATGCCTCTTCCTCCTTCGCCGTCTCGGCGAGGTATTTTTCCAAAGCGCCGAAGCGCTCGTTCCCAGAACTGTCGGTAGTGCGAGATCCATGCGGAGGCGTCCGCGAGCGGGGCGGCCTCGAGTTTGCAACGCCGCACCCGCCCATCCTTCTTGGCCTCGACGAGCCCGGCCCGTGCGAGCACGTCGACGTGCTTGAGAACGGCCGGCAGAGACATCGAAAACGGCTCCGCGAGCTCGACCCACGGACGACTCGGAAAGCGCCAGCTTCGCCAGGATCGCCCGCCGCGTCGGGTCCGCCAGCGCCCCAAACGTCGCGTCGAGGCTGCCCTGATAGTTAACCATACGGTTAACTATTAGCTCAATCTGCGCAGCCTGTCAAGCGCCCGGAAAAGCTAATCGGGGAGGGCTTCGAGCGTGCGGGCGAGCTCGCGGCGGGAGGCTTCGAGGCCTTCGGTCAGGTTGTGGCGCTCGCGGATGGCGATCGATTCGCGCAGGGCGGCTTCGCTTTGGAGGAGCGCCTCCGGCCGCCGATCGGGCGCGACTTCCGCGAGGCGGCGGCAGGCAAGGCCCTTGTTGTGGAGCGTGACGCCGCGGGCGATGTCGCGCTCGGGCGTGCGCCAGGCGAGGGCGTCGTCGAAGAGCCGGAGGGCTTCCTCGATCTCGCCGGTGCTCGTCCCGAGGTTCGAGAGGGCCGTGGCGAAGTTGTGCTGGACGCGAGCGCGCCAGCCGTCGTCGGCGTGTTCGGCAAAGTAGGCGAGAGCCTCTTCGAAGAGCGGCCGCGCCCGGGAAAGATCCGCAGCGGGCCCCGGGCTTCCGAAGAAGACCGCGACATTGTGGCGGAATCGGGCGCGGTCGACTGTCGAGTCAAACGCGAAGCCGGGCAGCCGCTCCCAGAAGTCGTCCGCGAGCGCGCGGGCGGTTTTTGCGTCGCCCTTCTCCCGCAGCTCCTCCTGGGCACGGAACCAATCGCGGTACGCCGCCGGCGCGTTGGCCGCGAACGTCGTGCGGAAGTGGGCGAGGAGGGTGACGAGGTCGGGACTCAATGTGTGGGAGAGGGGGTAGGAGCCGGCGGAGGGGAAACCGTGGGCGTCTTCTGGGGCCGCTCGTAGAGGACGCCGCCCTTTTCGTCGTAGATCGAGGAGACGGGCGTCTGCTCGACTTTCATCTCGGAGTTTCCGGCCGGCAGCTCGGCCTCCTTCGCTTTGCAGCCGGCGAGCGCGAGGCTCGCGGCCACGGCGGCGGAGGCGGCGAAAAGCTGCCGGCGGCGGGTCACTTTGGCGGTGGACCAGTAGAGGGCGTTGAAGAGGAAGGGGAACGTCGCGGGGGTTTGGGCGCGGTGCTGGGCGCGGAAACCCAGGAGAACGAGCTTGCCCTTGCCGAAGGTCGTTGCGACGGCCGCGGCGCGCTTCTCGAGGCGGTCGGCGCCGCGGATCCAGCCGGACGCGAGGATGTCGCTGCTCGTTTGAGGGGTACGACGCGAGTATCCAGCGCGTGAGCTCCGAGGCGGGAGGCGCCGTCTCGAACGCGATCGCCTTGTCCTGGAAGATGGTGAGCTGTTCCGGCAGGCCGTAGGTGAGCGGTGTTCCCTGCGCGACGTGGACCCACAGGAGCGAGCCCGGGCATCCGAAGTCCTCGGGCCGCACGCGAGCGATCGTGTTGACGACCGGGATGTTGAACTCGTCGGTGACCCACTCGGTCGCGGCGGCGAAGGCGATGATCGTGCCGCCCGCTTCGACGAACTCGTGCAGGGCCTTGGCGCCCTCCTTCTCGATGCCGCCGGAGTACTCGGGGGGCAGCTCCGCGAAGTACTTCATGCCGCCTTCCTGAACGCGCGGCTTGCCGGTTGCGATGACTTCCTTGGAGACGTCGGGCAGGATGATGACGTCGAAATTCGAGAGCTTCCCGGCCTTGATCGCCTTGTTGTCCAGTGACTTCGAGTCGAACCCGTACTGCTCGAGGATCCAGCGCGTCCAGCCTTCATCCATGGAGGCCGCCCAGGGCTTGTAGAGACCCACCCGAGGCGCCTTCATGGCTTCGACCCCCTCGGGCGCGGACGACACGCTCGTCCACGACATTCCGGGCGCGGCCTTGGCGGCTGCGGCCTTCGCCGCGTCGGCATCCAGGAAGATCGTTCCGGCCGGCCAGGACTTGCCGCCGGCCTGGACAGCGCCACGCACGATTGAGACGGTGCCCTTCCCGTGGAGGGCGGCGTTGACGAGCTTTGTGTTCTCGGGGCTGCCGGGAGCAATCGCCACCATTCCGTCGGTGGAAAGCTTCGGAGCCGCGGGCGCAAAGGGCTTCAGAGAATCGGGAAGGGGCGCTTGCTCGACAGCGACGCCCATCATCATCGGCATCGTCCAGGCCGCCACGTCGTACGGGCGCACGATGTCCTTGCCGGGGACGAGCTTGACCTCGGGGTAGCGTTGCGTCGTGAACATCTCGCGGACGAAGCGGCCATACGGCTGCGCCAGCGCGATCCAGATGTCGCCGTTGTCGGCTGTCTTCACCTCGACGCCGTGGTCTGCCATGATCTGGGCGAGCTTGTAAGCCTCCGCCTTGTCGCGCTGCGAGGCGCCCATTGGAATCCGGAAAGCGTCATGCGGCCCGAAGGGGGCCATGGCCCACTTCGTTCGCGTCGCCATGTCCTTCAAGAAATCCGCGCGCCGCTCGGAGCACTCCTCGAGCAGCGCGTCAGAGGCCAGGCGCTCGTAATCCATGATGTCGCGCAGGTGCCAGACGCCGCCCGGCCACGGGTCCGGGAAATTGGTCTGCGGACCATACTCGACTAAGCCCTTGCGGCCGCCGACGAGCTCGCCCGAGGCGATGTCGATCGGCGAGGCGAGCCGCACGGAGGCGACCTCCGTCAGGAGACCTGAGACGTTCTTCCACCAGGCGGTGTTCTTGGTCCCGCCGGGCCAGTAGGCGTCGTAGATGGAACCGTAGATGATGCCGGTCTTGCCGGCCTGCTCCATGCGCAGCGCCATGTTCGAACCGATGAGGTTGACCTCGCGCCAGACGAGGGGGTGGATCTCGGTCGAAACCGGTTCGGCGTAGGGCGGCACGAAGATGCGCGGCCCGGTCGAGCCCATCTGGTGCTCGTCGAGCCAGACCTGCGGGTACCACTCCTGGTAGACGGCGCGCGTCATCGCCCGGGTCTCTTTCTGGGTGAGCTGAAACCAGTCGCGGTTGTTGTCGTGGCCGACGTAGTGGTGGTAGAGCCACGGCAGGCGCCCGCCTTCGTACTTGGTCCCGAGATTCTTGCGGTACCACTCCGTCTCCATGATCTGGCCGTCGGGGTTCAGGGACGGGACGAGCAGCAGGACGACGTTGTCGAGCCGCTTCTTCGTCACCGGGTCGTCGGAGGTCGCGAGCGCGTGCGCCCACTCCATGGCCATCTGTGTGGAGCCGATCTCGGAGGCGTGGATGTTGCACGTGACGAGCAGGACGACCTTGCCTTCCCTGGCGAGGTGGTCGATGTCGGCCTCAGACAGCCCGCGCGTGTCGGAGAGCTTCTTCGCCGCGGCCTGGATCGTCTTGATGTTCTTCTGGTTTTCCTCAGAGGTGATGACCGCGAGGATCATGTCCTCGCCGAGCGTCGACTTGCCGAGGACCTCGATCTTAACGCGCGGCGAAGCCTTCTCGAGAGCGTGAAAGTACGAGCTGATCTGCCGGTAGTCCGCGAGCGTCCGGTCGGCGCCGACCTGCATCTTCAGGAACTCGGAAGGCGTGGGTGCCGAGGCGGCGGAAAGGGAGGCCGCGGAACAGAGAAGGACCAGTGCAGCCCGAAGAGCAGTCTTCATTTCGTCGAGTCTCCTTGGCGCCGAAGTTTATACTCCCGCATGCTTTCCGAGACGGCGCGGCTGCGGCTCTGGGCGCTGGCGAAGATCCCGATGATCGCGTGGGTGCGCCCGTCCGTTGTCAGGTTGACCGAGGAGAGCTGCGAGATTCGGGTGCCCCTCTCGCGCCGTACGCGCAATCACCTCGGCTCCATGTACTTTGGCGCGCTCTGCACGGGCGCCGACGCGGCGGCGGCGATCATCGGCTTGAAGGCTTCCGAGGGACTGGGCGGCCGGATCTCGTTCATCTTCAAGAACGTTCAGGCTGAGTTCTTGAAGCGACCCGAAGCGGACGTGCATTTCTCCTGCGTGGAGGGCCGCGCTCTTCGTCAGCTCTTTGAAAAAGCGAAAGCTTCCGGCGAGCGGGAGAACCTGCCCGTCCACGTCGTCGCGACGGTCCCGACCCTCTTCGGCGCCGAGCCTGTCGCCCGCTTCACGCTCACGCTCTCCGTCAAGCGCAAGAGCTGAGGCGACTGTTTTCCCCTCACCCCAACCCTCTCCCGGTGGGAGAGGGGGTCTGATCAGAGCGTTCGCGCGAAATCCGGGACGTCCTTTTTCCAGACGACGACGCCGCAGAAGCGGTCGCCTTCGGGGCAGACGGGGCGGACTCCCGCGTGGTGGCGGAGCGTGCACGGGGGCATCAGCCACGGGCCGATGCGCGGGTTGACGTCGCGGATCTGCAGGGCCTCGTCCTGCGAGGCGCGCCAGATTTCTTCCTGCGCGTTGTAGCAGAGCCGCATGGCGAACTTGTGGTGGAGGTTCAACAGGTCCGCCGACTCGGTGAATCGGATCGCCACGGCGTTGGGCAAGAGATATGCCGCGTGCTCGTCGGGGACGCCGCGGGAGCGCAGCGTGGCGATCGCCTCCCAGGTCTCCTGCATCGTGCGCTTGTAGAGCTCGTCGGCCTCCGGCACGTCGGTCAGCAGCATCGGCACGACGTAATCGGGCTCTTCGGAGAGGTACGCCGGCAGCGCGGGCCGGGAACCGGGCGTCATCCGGTGGCGCTGGTCCTGGCTGTCGGCCGTATGCGAGAGCTTCTTGCGGAAGGTGTACGACGGGTGAAACATCGCCCGCGACAGCTTGCCGTGCGTCGTCAGAGTGAGTGTCTCGCCGAGCAGCCGGTTTTTGGAAGGATCGAGGACCAGCCGAATCGCGTCGTCGTCCGAGAGGGCCGCGCGCGGCAGGCCGAGGATCTCGCGCACCGATGACGCCAGGATCTCCTCGTTGTTGGCCTTCCAGTCGACGAGAAGCGAAACGCGGCTTCCGAGCTCCCGGTCGAACTCCTGGCGGAACTCACGGCTCGCCCGGGGTTTCCCGGCGAGCGCCTGGAACGCGGCGTGCTCGGGCGTTTCCTCCAGAGGGATCGGGTCCTCGAGCACCGCGCGGTAGAGCGGATCGTGCGCGAGAACCTCCTCGACCATCCGTCCAACGACCTCGCGCTGCTCGAGGGGCGCGTCGTAGGACTCGCACAGGCGCCAGTACCGGAACAGCGTGATGCCGGAGACCGTGTGGTACAGGTACGCGAAAGTCGCGACCGGCAGCACGTACCGGGCGATCTCCTGGGCGCGCTTCTGGATCGAGCCGGCGAACTTCTGGCGCCCGTCGCCGCGCGTGCGGCCCGGGAAGAGGCCGAAGTAGCGCTCGCCCGCCAGGGGAGTCAGCAGGGCTGTCAGCTTCTCGTAGGCCGCCTGCTGCTTCCGTGCCGCCGCCTCGTAGATGTCCCGGGAGGTTGGGTCCATCGGCGGCACGGCATAGTTGCCGCCCTTGACCTCGACGTAGCGCTGCGAGACCTGCTCCGAGTTGTAGAAGGGATGGCTGTGCAGGAACGTCCAGAGGAACTGCCGGGAGACGTTTTCGAGCGCGAACTGGAAATGCGCGTGCTGGAACGTCGTGTGGTGGCCCGCCCCGTAGATCGAGCGGGCGAGCGCGTCGCGCTTCTCGGGCCGCGCCGAGGCCTGATCCTCCGTCACGATCCCTTTGGACGAGTAGCATGTCCGCGCCGTCGCCACCACGTTTTCAAACGGCCGCTCGAAGGCGTGGACGAGACGGACGCGCGGAGGAGGAGAGGTGAAGGCGAAAGGTCTGTCGGTGCGGGGGAGGGAAGACATTGCTTGGAGAGAGATTATCTCTCCAATAGATCCGCCGCGCTTTAGCCTCTCGCTTTCCTTCGAGCCACAAGCGGCGCCAGCGCCTTCACTTCCTCTTGAGCTTCACGGCTGACGGCGTCGCAGACGACGGCGCAGAGACGCTCGAGCGAGGGGTCAGCGATCCAATAAACGACGCGGTTCTTCTCCTTGCGCGCTCGCACGAGGCCGCCTGCTCGCAGAACCGACAGGTGCTTGCTCACGTTGGCCTGGGCCCCGCCGACTGACTCGAGGATCTCAGTGACGGAAGCGGGGGAGCGAAAGAGCCGTTCGAGGATCTTGAGCCGCGTGGGCTCTCCAAGAGCGCGAAACCTCACAGCCATGCGCTCGCGGGCCCGGTCCGTGACAGGAGAGGGAGGCGGCATGCCGACAGCGTAGCGGAAAAAGGGGCTTGAATCCACCTCTTGACTATATAACTAAATAGGCATATGGTCAAGCAACGATGTTTTTGACTCTCGTGTTGTTCGCCCTGACCGCTGCGCCCGCGCCTGCGCCCGCTGCGCCGCCGCTGACCGCGGCCGAGGCCGTCCGGCTCGCTGCCGGCGAGGCCCCGGCGGTCGTGCGCGCCCGCGCCGATGCGGAAGCGGCTCTGGCCCGGGAGAAGGCCGCCCACGCGCGGCTCGGGCCGACGCTCTTCGTGGACGCAGGCTTCCTCACCACCAACGACCCCGTCGGCGCTTTCGCCCTGGCGCTCAAGCAGGAGCGCTTCTCGCTCCTGGAGTTCGCCGGCTCGGATCCGAACCACCCGCCCTTTACCCAGGATTGGAGTGCATCTGTCGCTGCAGCCTGGGCTATCGACGTCTTCGGATCGACGCGCGGAGAGACGCGTGCCGCCGGGGAGGCGGCCGAGGCCGCCGCGAAAGGCGCGAGCCGCGCTCGCGACAGCGTCGCGTTTCAGGCGCTTTCCAGTTTTGCCGCGGGGCGTCGTGCAGAAGAGGCGATCGCCCTGCTCGAGGCTCGGCGTTTGGACGCCGAGAAGGACGTTTCACTGGCGGGCGCGCTGTACGAGCAAGGCCTGACGACGGCGGCCGATCCCGCCCGTGCGGAGGCGGCGCTGGCCGACATCCGGGCTCAGTTGGCTGCCGAGGAATTCGCCCGGGCTTCGGCTCGGGCGGCGCTCGGCGCGCTCATCGGGACAGCCGCGGCCTCGCGGCCGCTCGGCGCGCTGCCGGCGGTCCACGCGGTGCCCGACTCGGTGTCGGTGCCTCGCGACGACGTGGCTGCCGCCGAGCTCGCCGCGCAGGCGGCCCATGAGGCAGCGAAGGCCGCTTCGGCTTCTCGCTATCCGGCGCTCGTCGTGTCGGCTCGCTACGATTTGAACGCCCCGCGGCCCGGCGGCCGCTGGGGCGATTCCGCGACTTTCTTCGGCGGCGTTCGGATTCCGCTGTTCGCTTCGGGCGCGATCAACGCCCGAATCGCCGAGGCCGGAGCAACGGCCCGCGGCGCCGAGGCGGCGGCCCGGGAGACCCGGCAGGAGGCCGAGAGGCAGAGCGCCTCGGCGCGAGCGGCCCTTTCCGCTTCCGCATCGCGGCTTTCCGCCTTCACGGAGGCGGAGAGGGCGGCCGCTCGGGCACGCGAGATCCAGCAAGCGCGGTACGAAGAGGGAGTCGCGAGGCTCTCGGACCTGCTCGAAACGCGCGGGGCAGAGCTCTCGGCCCGCCTCGGCGCCGCGGCGGCCCGCTCGGAGCTCGCTGTTGCCGAGGCCCGTCTGCGGCTGGCCCTGGGGCTGCCACCGGAGGGTGAGGAGGATCGATGAAGACGACCATGGCGATTCTCGTTCTCGCCGTCGCCGCGGCGGGTTGCGCGAAGAAGGAAGCGGCGGCGGGCCGAGACCGGGAGATCTCCCTTCAGACGGCGGAGGTCGAACGGCAGGTGGGAGCCGGGCGGATCGAGATCGATGGCACGGTCGTCGGGCGGCTCGAGGCCGTTCTGTCGAGCCGGCTCGCGGCGCCAGTGGCCGAGGTGCGGGCCGTGCCGGGAAAGGCCGTTCGCCAGGGCGCCGTCCTCGTGCTCCTCGAGAATCGCGAAACGGAGAGCGCGCTCGAGAGTGCGCGCGCGGCGCTCGCGGCCGCCCGTGGCTCGCTCGACGTGACCAGGAAGAACCGGGAGCGCTTCGACAAGCTCGAGGCCCGCGGCGCAGCCGCCGCGACCGAGATCGATCGGATCCGGCAGGAGGAGGCGGCCGCATCCGCGGCCGTGGCCAGCGCCGAAGCCGGCGTGCGCCGCGCAGAGACAGACCGGGCGGAGGCGGTGCTGACAGCACCTTTCGACGCGGTCGTCGTCGAGAAGATGGTCACGGAGGGCGATCTCGCGGGGCCGGGACGGCCCCTCGTCCGGCTTGCATCGCTTTCGGGACGGCGTGTGGAGGCGGCGCCTGGCGAGGAGCAGGCTGCGCGCCTTTCGAACGGCGACCAGGTGGAGGTTGTCGTCGAGGGGCGGGCCGTGACGGGCCGAGTCGTCGAGATCGTCGGCGCGGTCGATCGTGAAACGCGACGCCGCATCGTTCGGGTGGACCTGCCGCCGGGCGTCGAGCCGGCAGTGGGTTCCTTCGCACGTCTGCTGCTGCCCGGGCCCGAGGCCGAACGTCTGATTATGCCGGCGCGGGCCGTCGTCAAACGGGGAGGTCTCGAGCTCTCCTGGGCCGTCGGCCCGGACGGCCGGGTCGCGTTGCGCTACGTCCGGACGGGGCCTGCTCTCGGCGATGGGAGGGTCGAAGTTCGTTCCGGCCTCGCCGCCGGGGAGCGCGTAGTCCTGGACCCCCCGGCGGACCTGGAAGCCGGCACGAGGGTGCGTTCGTGACGACCCCCGAGCGCCGACCGCTCGGCGCTGCGGGCAGCCTCGCCCGTGCGTTCGTCCAGTCCAAGCTGACGCCGCTCGTGGTGCTCTTCTCCCTCGGCCTCGGGGCGCTCGCGATCCTGATGACGCCCCGCGAGGAAGAGCCTCAGATCAAGGTGCCGATGATCGACGTCTTCGTCTCGGCTCCCGGCCGCAGCACCGTCGAGGTCGAGCGCCAGCTCGTCTCGCCGCTCGAAAAGGCCTTCTGGTCTGTCCCGGGCGTCGAGTACGTGTACTCGACGTCTTCGCCGGAGGGCGGGTTCGTCGTCATCCGGTTCCGCGTGGGCGAGGACCCCGACCGGGCCGCGGTGCGCGTGCGCTCCAAGCTCGACGCGCTCACCGACGCCTGGCCCCGCGATCTTCCGCCACCGCTCATCAAGCCGCGCTCGATCGACGACGTCCCCGTCTGGGCCCTGACCTTTTGGAGCCAGACTCAGGATCCGGCGACGCTGCGGCAGCTCGCGGGAGAGGTCGAGAACGAGATCAAGACGATTCCCGAGGTGTCCGATACAGCCCTGATCGGGGGCCTGCGGAGGCAGTTCCGCGTGGAGCTCGACCCGGCTCGTCTATCGGCCCGAGGTCTCGCGGCGGTTTCCGTACTGCCCGCTATCGAAGGAGCGAACCGGCGGCTGCAGGCGGGGCCGCTCGTGTCCGCCGACCGCGAAGTCCTGGTCGAGGCCGGCGGCTTCGTGCGCTCGGCCGAGGAGCTCGCCTCCGTCGTCGTCGCCGAGAGCGCCGGCAAGCCGGTGCGCCTCTCGGACGTCGCTCGCGTCCTGGACGGGCCGGAGGAGCCCGCGGCATACGTGACACACGGAGAGCCGGGCCTGGCAGGGCGGTTTCCTGCGGTGACCCTCTCGGTGAGCAAGCGGCGGGGCGCCAATGCCATTGCCGTCGTCAACGCGATCGAGAAGAAGCTCAGGGCGCTCGAGCCCCGGCTCTTTGCCGCCAGCGTTCGGACGACGGTCACGCGCGATTACGGAGAGACATCCTCCGAGAAATCCAATGAGCTCTTGAAGCACATGGGTCTCGCGACCCTCTCGGTCGCTCTCTTGATAGCTCTTGCGCTCGGGCTCCGGGAAGCAGGTGTCGTCCTGCTGGCAGTGCCCGTGACGCTCGCTCTGACGCTCTTCGTCTTTCAGCTCTTCGGCTACACGCTGAACCGGATCACGCTCTTCGCGCTGATTTTCTCGATCGGTATCCTGGTCGACGACGCGATCGTGGTCGTCGAGAACATCGTCCGGCACCTTCGGATGCCGGGCGCGCGGGGACGGTCGCTCGCTTCGGTCGCCGTCGAAGCCACCGACGAGGTCGGCAACCCGACGGTGCTCGCGACCTTCGCCGTCATCGCGGCCATCCTGCCCATGGGCTTCGTCGGAGGGCTGATGGGCCCCTACATGCGGCCCATCCCGGTGGGGGCTTCGGCGGCGATGCTCTTCTCGCTCCTGGTCGCCTTCACTGTCTCGCCCTGGGCGGCGCGGCTTCTCTTTCGGGGCAGGGCAGCGGGCGAGCCAGCCCACGACGGAGAGGCCCGTGGAACGCTCGCGCGCCTGTACCGCCGGGCCATGACGCCCCTGGTGACCGAGGGGCGCGGCCGCACACGAATCGTCTTCTTTTCCGTGATCCTGGGCCTGCTTCTCGCCGCCGCGGCCCTCGTGCCGCTCGGCATCGTTCACGTCAAGATGCTCCCGTTCGACAACAAGAACGAGTTCCAGGTCGTCGTGGACTTCCCGGAGGGGACGACCCTCGAGACGACGAATCGGGCGCTCTCGGAGATGGCCAGCGCGCTCACCGCCGTGCCCGAGGTCGTCTCGACCGAGGTCTACGCGGGCACGGCCGCGCCCTACAACTTCAACGGGCTCGTCCGTCACTACTTCCTGCGCGGGGGTCCGCACCAGGGAGACGTACAGGTCACTTTGAAGCGGAAGAGCGAACGCAAGCGTTCCTCACACGAGATCGCCAGGGCAACCCGGCCCATCGTGACGGCGATCGGCGGCCGATACGACGCGCGCGTCAAGGTCGCCGAAGTTCCGCCGGGCCCGCCCGTGCTGCAGACTCTCGTGGCCGAGGTTTATGGTCCGGACGACGCCGGCCGGCGCGAGATCGCCCGGAAGGTCCGTGAGGTCTTTGCCCGCACCGAGAGCGTCGTGGACATCGACTGGTACGTCGAGAGCCCGCGCGAGAAAGTCGTTTACCGGCTGGACCGGGAGAAGGCGGGCCTGGCGGGAATCCGCGAGGCCGCCGCCGCCGCCACGCTCTCCCTGGCCCTCGGGGGCGAGTCCGCTGGAGACGTGCAGTTGCCGGGCAGCCGCGAGCGAATTCCGCTCGTGGTGACGCTGCCAGCCGATCGGCGCAACGACGTCGCGGCCCTGGGCGCCCTCTCGGTCCCCGGGGCCGCGGGGCGCCTGGTGCCGCTTTCGGAAATCGGGCGCTTCGTCCGGGAGCCGGCCGAGACCTCGCTGTACCACAAGAACCTGAAGCCTGTCGTCTACGTCACGGCGGATGTCGCCGGGAAGAAGGAGGCGCCTGTCTACGCGATCGCGGCGCTGACGAAAGGGATCGAGCAGATCCCGATGCCGGGCGGCTACCGGATCACGACGCAGACGGCAGCGGCCCCGTTCGACACGAGCCGCTACGGGATCAAGTGGGACGGCGAATGGCACGTCACGTACGAGGTCTTTCGGGACCTGGGCCTCGCCTTCGCTGTAGTGCTCGTTCTGATCTACGTCCTCGTCGTGGGGTGGTTCAAGAGCTTCGCCGTGCCGCTCGTCATCATGGCGCCGATCCCGCTGACGCTGGTCGGCATCCTGCCGGCGCACGGCCTCTTCGGCGTCTTCTTCACGGCCACGTCCATGATCGGCTTCATCGCCGGCGCCGGAATCATCGTTCGCAACTCGATCATCCTCGTCGACTTCATCGAGCTGCGCCGTGCCGAGGGCATGCCTCTCTCCGAGGCCGTGCTCGACGCCGGGGAGGTTCGCTTCCGGCCGATGCTCCTGACGGCGGCCGCCGTCGTCGTCGGGACCTCCGTCATGCTGTTCGACCCGATCTTCCAGGGCCTCGCGGTTTCGATGATGGCCGGCGAGGTCGCCGCGACGCTCCTGTCGCGCGCCGCGGTGCCCGTCCTCTACTACATGTTGAAACGGTCCGAGGAGCGGAACGCCTCCGAGGAACCGCAGCCCATGCCCTCTCACGAACCGGAAAGGAGTCTCGCCTGAAAACAATCAACGATTGGCTTCGGGGCATCGCAGGGACCTTCGTACTGCTGTCCGTCGCGCTCGGGTACTTCGTGCACCCGGCCTTCTTCCTTTTTACAGCCTTCGTCGGCGCCAACCTGCTGCAGTCCACCTTCACGAGGACCTGCCCCATGATGGTCTTCCTGCGTTGGCTTGGCGTGCCGGAGGACATCCGCCCGGCTTGATGGTGGTTGAAACCATCGGCCCGGAGGAGCCATAGTTTCCTCCGTGAAGCTGCCGATCTACATGGACCATCACGCCACGACGCCGGTCGATCCGCGCGTGGTGGAGGCGATGGCTCCTTATTTCACGGAGATCTTCGGCAACGCCGCTTCGCGTAACCACGTTTTCGGCTGGGAGGCGGAGGCGGCGGTCGATGAGGCGCGCAGCCAGATCGCCGCGGCGATCAACGCCGATCCGAAGGAGATCGTCTTCACGAGCGGGGCGACGGAATCGGACAACCTCGCCGTGATCGGCGCCGCCCGGGCCTACCGGAGCAAGGGCGACCACATCGTCACGGCATCGACCGAGCACAGCGCGGTTCTCGACTCCTGTCGCGCGCTCGAGCGGGAGGGCTTCCGGGTCACGTACCTCGAGCCCGAGCGGGACGGATCGATTGCGCCCGAAACCGTCCGCGCGGCGCTCGAGGAGAGGACCGTCCTCGTCTCGCTGATGCACGCCAACAACGAGATCGGCGTCGTGCAGGACCTCGCCGCTATCGGCGCGGTCTGCCGCGAGAAGGGCGTCCTCTTCCACACCGACGCCGTCCAGTCCTTCTGCAAGATCCCGTTCGATGTCGAGGAGATGCGCGTCGACCTGGCCTCGCTGACGGCGCACAAGCTCTACGGCCCCAAGGGCGTGGGAGCCCTCTATGTGCGCGCCCGCTCTCCCCGCGTCCGGATCGAACCGCTGCTGCACGGAGGCGGCCACGAGCGCGGGATGCGCTCGGGCACGCTGAACGTGCCGGGCATCGTGGGCTTCGGGAAGGCGGCCGAGATCGGGCAGGCTTCCCGCGAGGAGGAAGCCCGGCGGCTCCGGCTCCTGCGCCGGCGCCTCTCAAACGGCCTCGTCTCCGGAATCGACGGTGTCACTCTAAACGGGCCGGCTCTGCCCGCGCTTTTGGAGGACGGCGGCCTCGCGCCGGGTGCCGTGGAACGGCGCCTGCCGGGCAACCTCAATGTTTCGTTTGCGCACGTCGAGGGAGAGGCGCTGCTGCTCGCCATGAAGGACGTCGCTGTCTCCTCCGGCTCGGCGTGCACGTCGGCGACACTCAAGCCGTCCCATGTCCTGAAAGCCATCGGTGTTGCCGACCTGCTGGCCCACGCGTCGATCCGTTTCGGCCTGGGGCGGAGCAACACGGCGGAGGAAGTGGATTTCGCCGTCCAGGCCGCAGCCCGGGGCGTCAAGCGGCTGCGCGAGATGGCGCCGCTCTAGTTTTATAGCGTTCGTTTGCTCACCTCGGTTGCCCGCAGCCTTCCGGCGTACGCGGACCTCCTCGCGAAGGTCCGGGAGGGAAAAGACCGTCCGGTCGTGTCGGGCGGCGTCGGGTCCCTCCCGGGACTGCTGCTCGCGGCCTTAGCCTCCGACCTCGCTCGGCCGATTACGGTCGTCGTCTCGGACGAGAAGGAAGCAGAACGGCTCGCAAACGACCTCGCAGCGGCGGGCCTCGCGCGCGTCTACCACGCGCCCGCCCCCTCGCTGACCCCGTTCCAACGCATCCCGCCGTCGTTGAAGGCCCGGCGCGACGAGTTCGCGCTCCTTTCGGCTCTGGCGAGCCCCGGCTCGGTCGGGGCGGCCGTCCTGCCGGCGCGCTCCCTTTTCACCCGGCTGCCCGCCCCCAGGGATTTTGCGGCCCTCGCGGTGCTTCTCGAGGTCGGCGGCGAAATCTCGCTGCCTCTTCTCACCGCCCGACTGACGCGAGTCGGCTACCGCCGGGGCGACCTCGTCATCGAGACGGGAGACCTGGCGGTGCGGGGCGGGCTCTTCGACGTCTTTCCTCCGGACCGGGACCTGCCCGTGCGCGTCGAGCTCGACGGCGACACGATCGCCTCGCTGCGGGTTTTCGACCCCGATACGCAGCGCTCGACCGAGCGGCTCCCGAGCGTCGTCCTGCCCGCCTTTGCCGCCGCGCCGGAGTCCGAGGACTCCCGCGCTTTTCTCTTCGAGCGCCTGGGACGGCCGCCCTCGGAGTCCGAGCGGATCGTGTTCGCTCCCGCGGCTGTGCCGATGCCGGCTTCCTGGCTCGATCACGCTGCCCAATCCGTGCTCGTGGTCCTCGAGCCTCCCGCGGTGCTCGAAGAGATCGACTCCTGGGGCGAGCGCGCTGCCGCCGACCGCGACCCCGAGCGCGACCCGTTCCTGCCGGAAGACTTGATGCACGGATCGGCCTCGATCCGCGGGTTCCTGGCGGGCGCGGCCCTCGTCTTCGACCGCGTGGGGCTTTCAAGGGATGGGCCCGTCGTGCGGCTCGCGGCCGAGGCGATCGCCGGCCACGCCGGCAGGACGGCGGAGGCCGCGGCCGAGCTGACGAAAGCTCTCGGGAGCGGCGAAGAGGTCTTCGTCGCCACGCGGCCGCTGGGCGGGGCCGAGAAACTGAAGCGCTTCGCCCTCGAGTACGGCTTGCACGTTTCCTCCGAGCGCCGGGAGGGCGTGCTCGTCGGCGTTCCGGCCGAGATTTCCGCGGGCTTCCGCCTGCGAGCCCCGCGCCTCTCCCTCTACGCGGAGAGCGAGATCTTTGGAGAGGAGAAGCGCTCGCCGGCCGCGCGCGGACGGCTCTCGGAAGCTTTCCTGTCCGACCTGCGGGACCTGAAGCTCGGCGACGCGGTCGTCCACCGGGACTACGGCATTGGCGTCTTCAAGGGCTTGAAGCGCATCGTCGTCGAGGGCGAGGAGCGCGAGTTCATGGAGATCGGCTACGCCGAGGAAAAGACGCTGATCCTTCCCGTCGAGCGGTTCGACCTCGTGCAGAAGTATTCGGGAGTCGAGGGCGTCGCCCCGGCCCTCGACCGGCTGGGCGGCGCCGGGTGGGCGAAGCGCACGGCTTCCGTCAAGAAGGCCATGCGCGACATGACCGACGAGCTCTTGAAGCTCTACGCGCGCCGGAGTCTCGCGGCGGGATTTGCGTTCTCGAAGGATTCGCCCTGGCAGAAGGAGTTCGAGGACGCTTTCGAGTTCGTCGAGACGCCCGACCAGGCGCAGGCGATCGCCGAGGTGAAGCGCGACATGCAGTCGGAGAAGACGATGGACCGGCTGCTCTGCGGCGACGTCGGCTACGGCAAGACCGAGGTCGCCATGCGGGCCGCGTTCAAGGCGGTCCTGGACGGCAAGCAGGTGGCGGTCCTGGCGCCCACGACGATTCTCGCCGACCAGCATTTCCGGACCTTCAAGAGGCGCTTTGCCGCCTTCCCGGTCACCATCGAGCTGCTGTCGCGCTTCCGCTCGCGGGCCGAGCAAAAGGAAATCGTGGCGAAAGCCGCCGACGGTTCGATCGACATCCTCATCGCGACGCACCGGATGCTCGGCAAGGACCTGGCCTTCCGGGACCTCGGCCTCCTCGTCGTGGACGAGGAGCAGCGCTTCGGCGTGGCGCAGAAGGAAAGGCTCAAGGAGTGGAAGGCCTCGATTGATGTGCTCTCCATGTCCGCGACGCCCATTCCGCGGTCGCTCCACCTCTCCCTCTCGGGCCTGCGCGATCTTTCCATCATCGAGACGCCGCCTCGCGACCGGCTCGCCATCGAGACGCAGGTTGCCCCGCGCAAGTCCGAGGTGATGCGGGAGGCGATCGAAGCCGAGATCGGCCGCGGAGGGCAGGTCTTCTTCGTGCACAACCGGGTCGAGTCGATCGGCCGCGTCAAAGAGGAGCTCGAGAAACTCGTGCCGTCCGTTCGAATCGCCGTCGCCCATGGGGCGATGCGGGAGACGGAGCTCGAGAAAGCGATGTCGCAATTCGTGTCGCGTCGGGCGGACCTGCTGCTCGCCACGACGATCATCGAGAACGGCCTCGACATCCCCTCGGCCAACACGATCCTGATCGACCGCGCCGAGAACTATGGTCTCGCCCAGCTCTACCAGCTCCGCGGCCGCGTCGGCCGCAGCGACAAGCCCGCGTACGCTTACCTGCTCGTCCACGAGACGGCGGCACTGTCGGACGTGGCGCGGCGCCGCCTCGCGTCGATCCAGGAGTTCTGCGACCTGGGGGCCGGCTTCCGCATCGCGGCCAAGGACCTCGAGATCCGGGGCTCGGGCAACATCCTGGGCGGCCAGCAGTCGGGCCACATCGCTTCGGTCGGCTTCGAGATGTACCTCCAGCTGCTCGAGGAGGCGATCCGGGAGATCCGTGGAGAGGAGCCGAAGCCCGAGCGCGCCATCACGCTGTCCCTCGGCCTCGACCTGGCGATCCCGCAGGAGTACGTCGCCGACGAGAACTGGCGCATGATGATCTACAAGAAGGTGGCCCGGGCGCCGGACGAGGCGGCCCTCGACGAGACGGCCCGGGAGATTGCGGACCGGTTTGGCGAGCCGCCCGAGGCCTTGCGGAGGCTCTGCGAGTACGCGCGCCTGCGCCTCTTTGCCGAGCGCATGGGAGTGACCTCGATCACGCGCCAGGCGGGCCGCGTCCACGTGCGATTTGGCGAAAAGGCATTGGTCGACCCCGAGCGCGTGCTCGACGTGGTCCGCAAGACGCCCGGAACGGCCCTCTCGCCCCGAGGGCCTCCTGACGCTGCCGGCCCCCGAAGACGCCCGGCTTCTGTCGGCTCTGCGCGGGTTGCTCGCGTCGGTGGAGGCCCGGGCGGCGGCCTAGGGCCGGGCTGAGAGTCTGGAGGTGAGAAATTAAGGTTGGGTGGCGGAATTCAGGGACGGTGAGCGTGTTAAGAATGTCCACGATGAAAAGACTTTTCCTGGCCCTGGGAGGCTGCCTCTTGCTCGGGGGCGCCCCTGCTTTTTCAGCCGAGCTCGTCGAGAAGATCGTGGCCCGCGTCAACGACCGCCTGATCACGAAATCGGAGTTCGACAGGCGGGTCGATCTCACGGCCAAAGCGCCGCAGGGTTCGAAGGACATGAACCAGGTTCGCCTCGAGTCGCTCGACGATCTCATCAAGGAAAAGCTCGTCGAGGAGCGGGCCAAGGAGCTTTCGATTGCCGCGACCGACGCCGAGGTCGATGAGGCTCTGGCGCGTGTCAAGGAACAGTACAAGTTGGCGTCCGACGCCGAGTTCGACGCGGCGTTGGCCCAGTCGGGGCTGACGCGCGATGAGCTGAAGAAACAGCTGCGCGAGACGATCACGATCCAGAAAGTCGTCGGCCGCGACGTCACCTCCCGCCTCGAGATCACCGACGACATGCTGCGGCTCGAATACGAACGGCAAAAAGACAAGCTCTATGCGGTGCCCGAGCAGGCGCGGGTGTGGGAGATCGTCATTCGTTTCCCGAAGGATGACGCGGCCGCGCGCGAGAACGCCGGGTCTCGGATTGCCGAGGCGCAGGCCAAGATCAAGGCCGGGGCCGGGTTCGCCGACGTCGTCAAGGAGTATTCGGAAGGATCGGCCAGGGAGCGGGGCGGCGACCTCGGAGTCGTGCTGAAAGGCGAGTTGATACCGGCCCTCGATGCGGCGGTCTTTCCCACTCCGCCCTCCGAGTATCCGGCGCCCGTGCTTTTGCCTGCCTCCATGCATCTCTTTCGGGTGACCGAGCGGAAGCCGGCGGGCTTCAAGCCGTTCAACGACGTCAGGGAAGACCTGCGCAAGCGGATCGGCGACGACCTGTACGACAAGCGCTTTGCGGAGTACGTGGCAAAGCTCCGCAAAGAGGCGTTCGTCAAAATCTACGATCCGGAGCTCCAGAAGCTCGAGAAGCAGGAGAAGAAGTCGTAGGCCGGGCCCGCCTCGCACTCCCGCCCGGTTTCTCCTTCGATGCCGTCGTGCGGTCGCACGGCTGGTACGACCTTCCGCCGTTTGCGTATGACAAGGAACGCGCGGTCCTGAGGATTTCGGCCTCGGAGAGGGGGCCGAGTGAGGCGATTGTCTTTTCTGTCGAAGGGCAAGGCCCTCGCTTGCGGAGGGTCGGGGCGCTCGGCGCCGCGGAGCTGAAACGGATGGCCCGGCGCGTCTTCTCCCTCGACCTCGATCTCTCGGCGTTTGCGGCAGCGCTCGAAGACGAGCCGGATCTCGGCACGTTCTCTTGCGCGCGGGGGCGGGCGGATGCTGCGGGCGCCGACCGCTTTTCGAGGACGCCGTCAAGGTGCTGCTGACGACCAACTGCACGTGGGCGGCCACGCGGCTGATGGTCGACGCGCCTGATCGACCTCCACGGAACCGGGGCTTTCCGGGGCCCGAAGACGTCGCGCGGTTTTCACCGCGCCGGCTGCGCGAAAAGGTGCGCTGCGGCTATCGCGCCGAAGCCCTGTCGCGGTTTGCACGCCGCGTCGCTTCGGGAAAGCTCGACCTGTCGCGGTGGGAGGATCCGCGAATCCCGGCCGCGGAGGTGCGCGAGTCGATCCTCGTCGAGCACGGCTTCGGTCCCTACGCCGCCGAGGGCCTCCTCCGAATCCTCGGCCGCCACGACTTTCTGGCCATCGACTCGTGGATCAGGCAGCAGTACCGGCGCCTCCACCCGGGCCCGAAGAAGAAGACCGACGCTTCGATCGCCCGCCGCTACGCGCGCTATGGAACCTTCAAGGGCCTCGCTCTCTGGCTCGACATGACGCGCCACTGGCACGAAGGCGCCAGAGCCTTACGCTCGATTAGCGCCCCTAATTTTTTTAGGCAATAGCTTTTACTTGACGAACATTCATCGGCGCTCCTAACATCGCGGCCAGTGGTCTAATCTGGTCAAAAGTGGGGAGAAGTGGTTTCGATTGACGTAATCGAGGCCGCAAGTGAGAAACGATGGATCGCTTTCGGGGAAGCGCGCCGGCCCGTCTCGACGAGAAGGGCCGGCTGAAAGTGCCGACCCTCTTTCGAGAGCAGATCGAAGAGGCGTACGGCGCGGAGCTATTCGTCACGTCGCTCTCCGGGCGAAACGTCCTGCTCTATCCGCTCCCGATCTGGCGCGCTCTCGAAGAGAAGCTCGCCTCGCTTCCCGCCATCCACCGTGCGAAGACGAAGTTCTTGGAACGCGTCAACTACTTCGGCCAGGACGCGGCGATGGACGGCCAGGGCCGCGTGCTCGTGCCGCAGATCCTGCGCGACGCCGTGAAGCTCCCGCCCGATGTCGTCGTGACGGGCAACATCGACCACCTCGTCGTGTCGGACCGCGGCGCCCTCGCCTCGCGCCTCGCGAAGGAGGACTTCGGGCCCGAGGACTACGACGAACTTTCGAAGCTCCTCTTGTGAGATGCACAAACCGGTCCTCCTCGAGGAGGTGGTCGCGTGGCTCGAACCCGAGCGCGGCGGCTTCTTCGTCGACGCCACGGTGGGAGCGGGCGGCCATGCCGAAGCACTCCTCGAGCGCTCGGACGGGATCCGACTGCTCGGTTTCGACAGGGACCCGTCGGCCCTCGTGCTGGCCGGCCGCCGTCTTTCCCGTTTCGGCCCGCGCGTCGAGCTCCTGGAGGCGAACTTCGCGGACATCGGCAGCGTCCTCGAAGGGCGGCCGGCGCCCGACGGCATCCTCGCGGATCTCGGGGTCTCCTCGATGCAGCTCGACGAAGCGGGGCGGGGCTTCTCTTTTCGTCGCGAAGGCCCGCTCGACATGCGAATGAGTCCAAACGGTCCGAGCGCCGCCGACATCGTGGCGACGGCCTCGGCGCAAGAACTGACGCGGATTTTCCGCGAATACGGGGAGGAATGGATGGCGGCAAAGATCTCGCGGGTCATCGTGACGGAACGGGCCCGGGTCCCCATCACGAACACACGGCAGCTTGCCCGGATCGTCGCCGGGGCCAAGGGGACCCGGGAAAAGATCGACCCTGCCACGAAGGTCTTTCAAGCCCTGCGGATTGAAGTCAACCAGGAGCTCGTCGCCCTCTCGCGTTTTCTCGCGGCGGCGGTCACCCGGTTGAACGCCGGCGGCCGCCTCGCCGTCATCGCGTACCACTCGCTCGAAGATCGCATCGCCAAGGAAGCCTTCCGGCGCGACACGGGCGTCTGCCTGTGCCCGCCGAAGCTTCCGCTTTGCGTTTGCGGCGCCCGCCGCGTCCTGAAGGTCTTGACGCGCCGCCCGATCGTTCCGTCGGCCGCCGAGGTCCGCGCCAACCCGCGGTCTCGCAGCGCGCGGATGCGAGTGGTGGAAAAAGTGAAGGAGTTGCCGGCCTCCCCATGAGCTCTCTGGCTTACTCCCAGTCGAAGCGCGTCGAGAACCTGAGGGTCACGCGCGAACGCGACCGCCAGCGCGGCCGCGAGCTCGCCACACTCCTGGCGGCGACCGTCCCGGTGGCGTGCGCCCTCCTGGTTTACGCCGCGCTCCACGTCGAAACCGTGCGCGTCGGCTACCAGCGCGAGGCGCGGGTCAAGGCGGCGGTCCAGCTCCAGGAAGAAAACCGTCGGCTGCGCGCGGAGCTCGCTCGGGCCTCCTCCCCCGAGCGAGTCTCCGCGCTGGCCGCGAAGAAGGGCTTGCGCCCTCCGCGGCCGGGTCAGGTCCAGTTTGTCGAGAAACCGTCCGGGGGCCAAAGGTGAGTCGGTGAACGGCCTCCAGCGCGGGCGGCTCCGGGCCTTTGCGGCCGGGCTGCTGCTCTGGGGGGCCGTCGTAACGGTGCGCCTCGTGCAGCTCCAGATCGCTCAGGGCGGCAAGTACCGCGCCCGGGCGGAGCGGCAGCAGCAGAAGCGGGTGGAGGTTGCGCCGCGGCGCGGCTCCATCTTCGACCGAGACGGGCGCGAGCTCGCGGTGTCGGTCGAGGCCGCGACCGTGTACGCGTCGCCCGACGAGATCGAGAACCCGGCCTTGACTGCGCGGACGCTGGCCCGCCTGACGGGCATGCCCGAGGCGGCGATTGCGGCGCGGCTGACGAGCTCCCGGAGCTTCGTATCGGTCGTTCCGAAGCTCGAGGTGGCGCAGGCGGCGGCCGTGCGCGCCGCCAAGATTCCCGGCGTCCAGATCGTTCCCGACACGAAGCGCTTCTATCCCAAGGGAGATCTTGCGGCCGCGGTCCTCGGCTTCGTGGGAATGGAGAACCACGGCCTCGAAGGCCTCGAGTACTTCTACGACAAGGTCGTGGGTGGAAAGCCCGGCGAATACATCCTTTTGACCGACGCGAGGCGCTCGACCTACGGCGAGGCGGAAAACGGCAATGGCCGCCCGCCACAAGAGGGAGCCAGCCTCGTTCTGTCGCTCGACTCGGGAATCCAGTTTGCCGCCGAAAAGGAGCTGGCGGCGGCCGTGTCCGAGCATCACGCCCGCTCCGGCTCGATCATCGTGCTGGACCCCAACAACGGCGAGATCCTGGCCATGGCGAGCGCCCCGAGCTTCGACCCGAACGCCTTCAACAAGTCACCGGCCGAATCCCGCCGCAACCGCGCGGTGGGGGACGCCTACGAGCCGGGCTCGACGTTCAAGATCGTGACGGGCAGCCTGGCTCTCGAAAACCGTGTCGTCACCCCTGACGAGGTCATCGAGACGGGCGACGGCACGATCCACATCGGCAACGTCACGATCTCGGAGAGCGAGAACCATCAGTACGGCGCCATGACCCTGGCCGGCGTTTTCGAGCACTCCTCGAATATCGGCATCATCCGCGTGGGGCTGCGCCTCGGGCCCGAGCGGCTCTACGCGGGCGCGTCGGCCTTCGGTATCGGCCGCGACACCGGAGTCGATCTGCCGGGCGAAAACACCGGCATCTTCCGGCCTCTCTCGCGCGTGGTCCTCCCTCTCGAACGCCGAGATCTCGATGGGGCAGGAAGTCGCCGTGACCGCGCTGCAGCTGGCCCGGGTGGTGGCGGTCGTGGCCAACGGCGGAATGCTGGTCCGGCCGCACCTGGTGACGCGGATCGTGGAGCCGGACGGCAGCACGCGTCTTGTCGCCGCGCCGCAACCCGTGCGCGTTCTGTCCCAGGCGACAGCCCGGGCGCTCTCCGACATTCTGGTGGGCGTTGTCGAGCGCGGCACCGGAACTCAGGCGGCGATTCCCGGCTTTCGAGTCGCTGGAAAAACCGGCACGGCCCAGAAGGCGGGCGTGGGCGGATACCAGCCCGGCCGCCACGTGCCCAACTTCGTCGGCTTCGCGCCGGCAGAAAGCCCTCGCGTCGTCGCGGTCGTGGTCATCGAGGAGCCGCAGGGAAAGTACTACGCCGCCGAGGTCGCGGCTCCCGTCTTCGCGAAGGTCGTCTCCCAGGCGCTCGGGATACTCCGGGTCGCGCCGCGCGAGCAGACGGTGCCGGCTGCGGTTGTGGCGGCCGACGGCCGCCGCTGCGATTCGCCGATGGCGTCGTGCCCGCGGGCCGACGAGGCTTCGAGCAGGCGCCGATCTCTCTCCGACTGGAGCCGGGCCAAACGCCCGATGCAACTGGCCTCTCAGCGCGCGAAGCCATCGCTGTCTTCCGCAAGCTCGGCGTTCCCATACGGCTCCAGGGAAACGGTTTCGTCGTCTCCCAGAACCCGCCGGCGGGCGCTCCGATTGCCGGCCGGGCGTTTCATGTCCTGACGCTTTCCGACAGCGTCCCGGCGGCGGCTCGCTCCGGCCGCGGCCGCGAGGAGACCACCTCGCCTCCGGTTCCGTGAATCTCGTGGATCTCCTGGCGGCGATTCCGGAGGCCGAGGTCGCAGGGCATCACCCGAACCGCGAGGTCCTTCGGGTCACCGGCGATTCGCGCCTGGTGAAGCCGGGAGACGTGTTCGTGGCGATGCGGGGAGAGAAGGCCGACGGGTTGACCCACGCCGCCGAGGCGGCCGAGCGCGGAGCCCTGGCGGTCGTCTCGGACCGCCCGAGGCCGTCCGGCGTCGATTCCGCCGTGCCGTGGGTCCGTGTTCCCGCGCCGCGCCGGGCCCTGGCACTGCTGGCCGCGCGCCTGGCGGGATCTCCTGCCGAGAAGCTCGTGCTCGCCGGTGTGACCGGCACCAACGGAAAGACGACGACGACGACCCTGTCTCGAAGCGATCCTTTCGCGGCGCTACGGCCGGTCCGGCTTCCTGGGAACCGTCGGCTACCGGACGGGCCGGCGCGAGATCCCGGCCGACCGCACGACGCCCGACGCGACGGTCGTGCAAGGCCTGCTCGCCGAGATGGTCGCCGAGGGTCTCCCCGCCGCGGCTGTCGAGGTCTCCTCCCACGCTCTGGCCCTCGACCGCGTGGAGGGGTGCCGATTCGACGTGGCGGTTTTCACGAACCTGACGCGCGATCACCTGGATTTTCATTCCGACATGGAGAGCTACTTTGCCGCCAAGAAGCGCCTCTTCGCCCTGCGCAAGCCGGGAGCCGCGGCCGTCGTCAACACCGACGACCCGTTTGGCCGGCGCCTGGCATCGGAGCTCGCGCCGCCCGTCGTCTCGTACTCGCCGTCGGGCGCGGCGGCCGATGTGCGTTCCGAGGCCGCGCGATGTGATCTTTCCGGAACGTCGCTCGACGTCGTGCACGAGGGTGGACGTTTCCGGGTCACCTCGCCGCTGCTGGGCCGGTTCAACGTCGAAAACCTGCTCGCCGCCGTCGGCCGCGGGCCTGTCGCTCGGTATCGCGCCCCGGGGACATCGCCGGCGCCTGCGCGGCGGTCTCGACCGTTCCCGGCCGGCTGGAACGGGTCGAGGCCGGCCAGCCCTACGCCGTCGTCGTGGACTACGCGCACACGGAGGACGCCCTCCGAGGCTCCTCTCGCGCCGTGCGCGAGCTCTCGGACAAGAAGATCATTCTGGTGTTTGGCTGCGGAGGCGACCGTGACCGCGGCAAGAGAGCGCCGATGGGCCGGATCGCCGGAGAGATGGCGGACATCGCCATCGCAACCTCCGACAACCCGCGCTCGGAAAGCCCGGCGGCGATCCTCGCAGAGGTCGAGGCGGGCCTCGTCGCGTCGGGCGCGACCAAGTACCTGAAGATCGCGGACCGCCGCGAGGCGATCCGCCGGGCCATCGAGCTCGCCAACCCGGGCACGGTCGTCGTGATCGCGGGCAAGGGCCACGAAACGACGCAGGTGATCGGTGACCCTGGAGCTTCCGTTCGACGACCGCGAGGTGGCAGCCGAGATGATCGGGAAGGGGCGAGACGCGTGATCTATCGCCTGCTCTATCCCTTCGCCAAGGACCTGGGGGTCCTGAACGTGTTCCGGTACATCACGTTTCGCACCGCGGCGGCGGCGGTGACGGCGCTGCTGCTTTCGCTCTTCCTCGGACCGCCGATGATCCGGATGTTGAAGCGCCGCCTGGTCGGCCAGGCGATCCGCGAGGAAGGGCCGAAGTCGCATCTCTCCAAGGCGGGCACGCCGACGATGGGAGGACTTCTCATCCTCCTCGCGGTCTTCGTCGCGACGTTTCTCTGGATGGACCTCTCGAACCGGTTTGTCTGGATCGCTCTGGGCATCCTGGCCTCGCTCGGCCTCGTCGGTTTCGCCGACGACTACACGAAGGTCTCCCGCAAGAGGAGCCTCGGGCTGACGGGCCGGGGCAAGCTCGTGCCGCAGTTCCTCGTCGCCTTCGCTGCTGCCTGGGCCATCCAGCAGTGGGCAGGAGGCGGCGCCATCTCGACGGTGATCGCCTTTCCGTTCTTGAAGAAGCTCGTCTGGAACCTCGGGATCCTGTACATCCCCTTCGTGGCCACCGTCCTCGTGGGGTCTTCGAACGCCGTGAACCTGACCGACGGCCTGGACGGCCTCGCGATCGGCTCGGTGGGCATCGCGGCCGGCACCTACGCCATCCTGACCTACGTCGCCGGCAACGCCGTGGCGGCGCGCTACCTGCAGATACCTTTTGTTCCGCAGTCGGGCGAGCTCGCCGTCTTCTGCGGCGCTCTGGCGGGCGCGTCTCTCGGTTTCCTCTGGTTCAACTGTCATCCGGCCGAGGTCTTCATGGGCGACGTGGGCTCGCTGCCCTTGGGCGGCGCGATCGCAGCCGTGGCGGTGATGACCAAGCAGGAGGTCTTGCTGGCGATCGTCGGAGGACTCTTCGTTCTCGAGGCCCTGTCGGTCATCATCCAGGTGGTGTCCTTCAAGACAACCGGCCGCCGCGTGTTCAAGATGGCGCCCCTGCACCACCACTTCGAGCTGTCCGGTTGGGCGGAATCCCGCGTGATCATCCGGTTCTGGATCCTCGCGGTCCTCTTTTCCGTTCTGGGCCTGTCCACCCTGAAGCTGCGATGAACTTGCCGCCCCGCATTGCGATACTCGGATTTGCCCGCAGCGGGCGTTCGCTCGCCGGCGCGCTGCTGTCGCGCGGGGTCGCCGTGTCGATCGGCGACGACCGGCCCGAGGCCGACTTTGAGGGGACGGAGCTCTTTCGCGAAGCGGGCGTGCGGTTCTCCTTCGGGACGCCCGGAGAGGAGCTGCTCGACGGAGCAGCGTGGCTCGTCCTTTCACCCGGCGTGCCGATGAGCGCCCCGCTCGTTGCCCGCGCGCAGGCGCGCGGCCTGCCGGTGCTGGCGGAGTTCGAGGTCGCCTGGCGTATTGCCGAAGACGAGGCGGAGGGCGAGAACCGCTGGATCGCCGTGACGGGCACCAACGGCAAGTCCACGACGACTTCCTGGATCGCCCACATCCTGCGGCGGGCCGGGCGGCACGTGGCGCTGGCGGGCAACATCGGCGTGCCCCTCTCGGATTTTCTGTCCGAGCGCCGGCCTCGCGATTTCGTCTGCGAGCTCTCCTCCTTCCAGCTCGAGGCGATTCAACGTTTCCGGCCGCACGTGGCGGTCCTGACCAACGTCACGCCGGATCACCTCGACCGCTACGCCGACTTCGAGGAGTACCGGGCCGCCAAGCAGCGGATCTTCGAAAACCAGCAGGAGGGCGACGTCGCGGTCGTCAACGTTGACGACGCCGCGGCCAGCGGCACCGCAACGGGGAGAGCCCGGCGCGTGCCGTTTTCCCGAAAGAAAGAGGCGTTGGGCGGGGCATGGCTCGAAGCGAGTGCGCTCGTCTCCGAGGTCAACGGGCCGCGCCGCCAGATGCTGCCCGCCGCGGAGCTCGCCCTGCCCGGCGCGCACAACATCGAGAACGCGCTGGCCGCGATGGCCGCCGCGCAGGCCGCCGGAGCGCCGGACGAAGCCGTCTGTGACGGGCTGCGCCGCTTCCACGGCCTGCCGCATCGCACGGAGCTCGTAGCCGAGGGCGGGGGAGTCCGCTGGATCGACGACTCGAAGGGCACCAACGTGGATGCGACGCTGAAGTCGCTCGAAGGCTTTCCCGAGGGCAGCGTCCTCCTGATCCTGGGGGGCCGGGACAAGCACGGCGACTTCCCGGCCCTGGCGGGGCCCGTGGCGCGCGCCGCTAGGTTCGTGCTCACGATCGGCGAGGCGGCGCCTCTCATCGAAAAGGCCCTGGCGGGCGCCGTTGCCGTCGAGCGGGCGGAGACGATGGCACGCGCAGTCGCGCGAGCGAAGGAGCTGGCGCGGCCAGGCGACGCCGTGCTGCTCTCGCCGGCCTGTGCCTCCTTCGACCAATACAAGAACTTCGAAGAGCGCGGCAACGACTTCGCACAGCTGGCCCGCGCCGCCGCAGGATCCAAATGAGCCAAATCCTTCTGGCTCCTTTGGACTTTGGACTTTGCACTTTGGACACCCCGTCTGGTAGCTCTTGGACTTTGGACACCAACTCTGGTCGGCGTTATGGCTCGTAAGCTCTCGAGCGACAAGGTCCTCTTCGCCGCGCTGGTCGCGTTGTCTCTATTCGGCTGCGTGATGATCTACAGCGCCTCGGCGGTGTCGGCTTCGGAAACGGGCGGCAACCCGTACCGCTACCTGGTCAAGCAGATCGTTGCGCTGGCGGCCGGAGGGCTGGCGGCCTTCGTCGTGTACCGCACGGACTACCGCTTCTTCACGCGCCCCTGGCTCGTCTATGCCGTGTTCTTCGGGGCGTTCGCGCTCGCCGTGGCCGCGCTCTTTGCTCCTCCGGTCAACGCGGCGCGGCGCTGGCTGCGCGTGGGCGTCTTGACGCGTGCAGCCCTCGGAGCTGCTCAAGGTCGGCCTCGTGCTCGTGCTCGCGCACCAGCTCGCCAGAAAGTCCCGCGGGGCCGAGGGCCCGGAGAAGGCCCTCGTGCCGTGCGCCGTGCTGACGGCCATGGCGGCGGGCATCGTGATGCTCGAGCCGGACCTCGGCACGGCGGCCTGCCTCGTTGACGATCGCCGCCTGCGTGCTCTGGCTCGCCGGGGCGAGGCTGCGCTGGTTCGGCATCGCCATGCTGGCTCTCCTGCCGATCGCGGCGATCCTGGCCCTGTCGGTCGGCTACCGCAAGGCGCGAATCCTGTCCTTCCTGCGGCCGGAGGCCGACCCCCTGGGCGCGGGATTCCAGGCGATCCAGTCCCTGATCGCCGTGGGAGCCGGAGGCTGGACCGGTTCGGGACTGGGCGCCTCGCGCCAGAAGCTGTTCTTTCTCCCGTACCCGCACACGGACTTCATCTTCGCGATCGTGGGCGAGGAGCTGGGGTTCCTGGGCGCGTTCGGCGTCGTCGCGTGCTTCGCCGTCGTGGCCTGGCGCGGCTTGCGCGCCGCGCGCCGCGCGCCGGAGTCCTCCGCGGCTCTGCTGGCGGCGGGCGCGACCGCGATGCTCGTCGTGCAGGCCGCCATCAACGTCAGCGTCGTGCTGGCCCTGGTGCCGACCAAGGGGATTGCCCTGCCCTTCGTCTCCTACGGGGGCTCGTCGCTGGTAGCCTGCTGGATCGCGGGGGGCCTCCTGTTGAACATCTCCCAGCACGAGGTCCCGTTGACGGAGCGAGCATGACCGGAGCGCACTGATGGGCCACGGCGCGTACGTCATCGCCGCCGGGAGGCACGGGCGGACACATCTACCCGGGCATCGCGCTGGCCGAGGAGATCCGGGCGCGGCGGCCGGAGGCGAAAGTCGTCTTCGTGGGGGCGGCGGGCGGCCTCGAGCGCAAGCTCGTGCCGGCTGCCGGCTTTCCGCTGGAGCTCGTCTCCGCCAGCGGTTTCATGGGCAAGAGCCTCGCTCGGCAAGCTCGCGGTCCTTGAGGCAGCTGCCCGGCGGCTTTCGGGAAGCGCGCCGGCTTCTCGTGCGGCTCGAGGCGCGGGCCGTCGCCGGCATGGGCGGCTACGTCTCCCTGCCCGTGCTGGCCGCGGCCCGATCGCTCGGCATTCCGACGCTGATCCACGAGCCCAACGCGCGGCCCGGCCTGGCCAACCGCCTCTTGAATCGCGTCGTTTCGCGGACGGCCGTCGGCATCATGGAGGCCAACGGCCGGTTTGCCCGGCCCGGCGTCATCACGGGCACTCCGGTGCGCAGCCGCTTTCTTCGGCCTGCCGCCGCTCGACCCGGCGGCGACGACTCGGCGTGTCCTGGTCTTCGGCGGCAGCCAGGGCTCGCGGGTCCTGAACCGCGCCATGGCCAAGGTGGCTCCGGCCCTCCTCACGCAGCACCTCCAGGTCATCCACCAGACGGGGGAGATGGACTTCGCGGCCGCCAAGAAGCGCTACTACAAGATCCCCCCGGGCTGGAGGATCGAGCCCTTCCTGCCGAAGATGTGGGAGGAGTTCGGCTGGGCGGACCTGATCGTCTCCCGTGCCGGCGCCTTGACCGTGGCCGAGATCGCCGCCGCGGGCCGCCCCTCGATCCTGGTGCCGTTTGCCGCGGCCACGGAGGCGCACCAGCTCGCCAACGCGAAGGCGCTGACGAGAGCCGGCGCGTCCGTGACGATGCGGGAGGACCTGGTCGAGACCAACAGTTTCGCCGCGGTCATCGAGCAGCTCTTCTCGGACCGCAAGCACCTGGTGAAGATGGGTGAGAACGCCCGCAAGCTCGCGAAGCCGGAGGCGGCCAAGAAGCTCGTGGACCTGCTCTTCGAGGCGGAGGCCGAGGGATGAGGTTTCTGAAGCTGCGGCGCCTTCACTTCGTGGGCGCCGGCGGCGTCGGGATGAGCGGCCTGGCCGAGATCCTCCTGCTATCGACACCGCTCGAAATATCCGGCTGTGATCTCGCCCGGTCGGAGAACACGGATCGCCTCTTGAAGCTCGGCGCCCGCATCGCGACGGGCCACGATCCCTCGCATGTGCGCGAGGCCGACCTCGTCGTCGTGTCCTCGGCGGTCGACGAGGCCAATCCCGAGGTCGCCGCGGCGCGGGAGCGCGGGATCCCGGTCATTCGCCGGGCCGAGATGCTGGCCGAGATCATGCGCTTGAAACAGGGAGTCGCGATTGCGGGCACGCACGGCAAGACGACGACGACCTCGCTGACGGGAATGGTCCTGACGGAGGCCGGCTTCGACCCCACGATCGTCGTCGGGGGTCGCGTGCGGATCCTCGGGACCAACGCGCGGCTCGGCAAGGGCGATTACCTGGTCGCCGAGGCAGACGAGTTCGACCGGTCGTTCCTCGAGCTCGTGCCCGTCGTCGCGGTCGTGACGAACATCGAGGCCGATCACCTCGACACCTACCGCGACGTGGAAGACATCCGCGACGCGTTCGCGACGTTCGCCAATCGCGTTCCGTTCTATGGCGCCGTGATCGCGTGCGCCGACGACCCGGGTGTCAACGCCATCCTCCCGCGCATCAAGCGCCGCGTCGTGACCTACGGCGAGTCGTCCGGGGCGGCGCTCGCCGCGCGGGAAATCCGCCTGGACGCGGCGGGCACGTCCTTCGAAGTCTGGGAAGGGGAGACCTGGTCTCTGGGAACGGTGCGCCTGTCCCTGCCGGGCCGCCACAACGTCGCCAATGCGCTGGCGGCCATTGCCGTCGGACGCGAGTTGTCGGTCCCCTTCCCGACGATCGCCCGGGCCCTCTCGGAGTTCACGGGCGTGGTGCGCCGCTTCGAAACGAAGGGCGAGCGGGGCGGCGTGCTCGTCGTCGACGACTATGCTCACCACCCGACGGAGTTGACGGCGACACTGGCCTCGGCCCGGCAGGTCTATCCCGGCCGGCGCATCGTGGCTCTCTTCCAGCCCCACCTGTTCTCTCGCACGCGCCATTTCGCAAAGGAGTTCGGCCGGGCGCTGACGGCCTGTGACCTGGCTGTCGTGATGGACGTGTACCCGTCGCGCGAGAAACCGGTGCCCGGCGTGACAGGAGAGCTGATCTCCGACGCCGCCAAGCAGGCGGGCTGTACGGAGGTCGTCTATGTTCCTGAAAAGAAGAGAGTTGTTGGCGAGCTCGAGCGGCTGACGCGCCCGGGCGACGTGCTTCTGACGGTGGGCGCGGGCGACGTCGTCCTTTTTGGCGAGGAGTTTCTCTCCCGTGGATAACAACGAGTCCTTCCTGCGGCGGGGCCGCGTCGCCCCGAAGCGCCGGCGCTGGAACCGAACGGGACGCCTGATTGCCGCGGGCGCCGCGTCGATCGCCGTCGCGGTTCTGGCCGCGCGTTTCCTCGGGGGCTCGCTCTTCGCCCTCGAGCGGTTCCACATCTCGGGCAACGAGCGGGCCCGCACGGCGGACATCCTCGCGACGCTCAATGCCTTCCGAGGACGCAACCTCGTCACGCTCGGCCTTTCCGGGGTCGCGGACCGGCTGGCCGAGAACCCGTGGGTCGACCGCGTGACGCTCGCCAAGCGCTTCCCCGACGGCCTGGACGTGCGCGTCGTCGAGCGCCGGCCGGTCGCCCTCGTTTCCGAAGAGGGCCGGCTTTCGTGGCTCGACCTCTCCGGCCGCCCGATCGCGCCCTACGACCCGCGCGGCGATTCGGCCGAGTACGTCATCGTTCGGGGCGAGCCGAGGCAGTTGCCGGAGCTCGTCCAACTGCTCGAGGACCTGCGCGCGCGGCAGCCAGAGTACGTTGCCGCGCTCTCGGAAATATCGGTCTTGCCAGACGGCGGATTCGGTATGATGGATTCCATCTTCCGAAGACCGATTCGAGTTCTTCGGCGGGACGCTTCGGAGAAGATCGGCGCGCTGCTCGCAGCGCGGAGTCTGTTGGAAAGTCGCGGATGGGAGGCGCAGGCCATCGACCTTCGCTTTGCGGATCGCGTTGTTTTTGTGGGCGCCTACGGCGCGGGCCATTCCCTCTGATGACGGAGCTCCCTTCTCTCGATGGCTAAACCGGAGAACTTTCTCGTTGCATGTGACATCGGCACCTCCAAGATCTGCGTGCTCGTGGGCGAGCCGACGCCGTCGGGCGCCCTGGACGTCATCGGGAAGGGTTCCGCGGCCAACCGCGGCACCCGCAAGGGCAATATCGTCAATGTCGACGCCACGATCGAGGCCATCAAGCGGGCGGCCGAGGAGGCCGAGATCATGGCCGGCGTGCAGATCGCCCGCTCCTGGGTCGGCGTCTCGGGATCGAACATCCGCTCGTTCAACAGCCGGGGGGTCGTGGCCGTGGCCGGCAAGGACCGGGAGATCACCCGGGACGACGTCGCGCGCGTCATCGACGCGGCGCGCGGCGTCCAGATCCCGCAGGACCACGAGGTCATCCACGTCGTGCCCCGTGAGTTCGCGGTGGACGGGCAGGACGGCGTGGCCGAGCCGGTCGGAATGGTGGGAGCGCGCCTGGAAGCGGACGTGCACGTCGTGACGGCGCCGGTTGCCGTGACGCAGAACATCGTCACCTGCATGAACAAGGCGGGCATCGAGGTCGTGCAGCTCGTTCTCGAGCAGTTCGCGGCGGCCGAGGCCGTTTTGACGCCCGACGAGAAGGAGCTCGGCATCGCCCTGATCGACATCGGCGGCGGCACGACGGAAGTGTCCGTGTACCAGAAGGGCTCGATCGCCCACACGGCCGTGATCCCGATCGGCGGGGACCACTTCACCAACGACCTGGCCGTGGTGCTGCGGGCGCCCATCACGGACGCCGAGCGGATCAAGAAGAAGTTCGGCTCGGCGCTGCGTTCCTCCGTGGGCGAAGACGAGATGGTCGAGGTCCCGATGGTCGGGGGGCGGGCCCCCAAGCTCTGCCCGCGCACCACCCTGGCCGACATCCTGCAGCCGAGGGCCGAGGAGCTCCTGGGGCTCGTCCGCGAGGACCTGCAGCGGCTCGGGCTCGACAAGGAGATCCGGTCGGGGGTGGTCTTGACGGGCGGCGGGGCGGAGCTCGAGGGCGTCGTCGAGGTCGCCGAGGCCATTTTCGAGTGTCCGGTCCGGCGGGGGGTGCCTGCCGGCGTCGGAGGCCTCGTGGACGTGATTTCGAGGCCGGAATGGGCGACCGCCACCGGCCTGCTTCTCTACGGCAACCGCAACAAGCCGTCGCGGCGCCGGGGAACCGGCATCGGGCGCATCACCGCTTCTGTGTCCCGGGCTTTTAAGGAGTTTTTCTGATGGCCGACCGAACGACGCGGGGACGGAGGGAGACGCAGATGATGGAATTCGTGGCCGACGAGATCCCTGACCGGCTGACGATCGAGCTCGAAGACGCGGATGCCGCGCCGGCGGTGATCAAGGTCGTCGGCGTCGGCGGCGGCGGTTCGAACGCCGTCAACCGCATGATCGCGGCCGGCGTTCGGGGCGTCGAGTACATCGCCTGCAACACCGATCTCCAGGCCCTGCGCAAGGCCAACGCCGGCACCAAGGTCCAGATCGGGGCGCGGCTGACCAAGGGACTGGGGGCCGGGGCGGATCCCGAGGTCGGCAAGAACGCCGCGCTCGAGGACCAGGAAAAGCTGGCGACACTGCTGAAGGGCGCGGACATGGTGTTCATCGCCGCGGGAATGGGGGGCGGCACCGGTTCCGGCGCGGGTCCGATCATCGCGAAGATTGCCGCCGAGGCCGGAGCGCTCACGGTTGCCGTCGTGACCAAGCCATTCGACTTCGAGGGAAGGAAGCGGATGCGCCAGGCCGAGCGCGCAGCGCGGGAGCTGCGCGACCATGTCGATACCCTCATCACGATCCCCAACCAGCGCCTGCTGTCCTTCGTCGAGCACGGGACGTCTTTGAACGACGCCTTCAAGACGGCCGACGACGTCCTGCGCCAGGCCATCCAGGGCATCTCGGATCTCATCAACTGCCCGGGCGACATCAACCTCGATTTTGCCGACGTCAAGAAGATCATGTCGGACATGGGCCGCGCGCTCATGGGTACGGCCGTCGCGCAGGGCGAGAACCGCGCAGTTCACGCGGCGCAGGCCGCGATCTCGTCGCCGCTTCTCGAGGACGCGTCGATCGAGGGGGCGCGCGGGGTTCTCATCAACATCACCGGCGGCGCAGACCTGACGCTCTTCGAGGTCAACGAGGCGGCGGAGATCATCCAGCAGGCGGCCGACCCGGACGCCGAGATCCTCTTCGGATGCGTCACGGACGACCGGATGCTGGGCTCGGTGAAGGTCACGGTCATCGCGACGGGCTTCGACCGCGCGGACCTGGACCAGCTCCAGATAGACGACGAGGTCAAGCCTCAGCCGACGACGCGGGGCACGCGCTCGGTTCCGGCGCCCTTCCTCCGGGGCGACGATTCCGGCGGCTTTGGCCCGAACGCCTCGTCGCGCGACGATTTCGACATCCCGACGGTGTTGCGCCGGCAGATGGACTAGGGACCACCCGAGTAGTCCAAAGTCCAAGGTCCAAAGTCCAAAGGAGCCTAGACGCTCCCGCGCTCTGCGCGCTTGATTCTTCGCGCGGCGTTTCGCGCGGCGCTTGTGCCGCCAGCGGTGGTAGGAGGCTTCCACTTTCGGATGGCGGTGGAGGAATTGCCGCACCGCCTTGTGCACTCGCTTGGAGACGAGCGACAGGAAGAGCAGGCTCATCACGAAGAAGGGCACCTGGGGCATGATCGGGACCAGGACCCCGATGACGCCGACGATGAAGAAGAAGATGGCCAGCGCGATGTTCCGGGCGCGGCGTCGCCCCCGGCGTGGGTGGGTCGGAGGAGGGGCCTGGGACATCGGTTGAGGACACTCTAACAACGGGCCGTTTGGGCCCCTTCCCCCGAACTGGCAGAGCCCTTGCTATTACGAGGGGCATGTTGGCACTTGAAAACCGCGAAGCGATCCAGATCCCTGCCTGTGTGGAAAACCTCAATTGCCGGGTGGCGGCCGGGGGGGAGGGCGCGGTGCTCTGTGAAGCCACGCTTTCCAGGCCTTTGACCGCCGCGGAGGCCGATTGGTTCGAAAACACCGAGTCCTGGCGTGAACCGTCGCCGAGCCTCTTCCTGATCCGCGGCGGGGCGGTCCACTTCATGTGTACCGCCTCGGACAAGAGCCACTGGCTGTTGACCCTAGAGAAGTACCTCCAGCAGGCCTGGGAAGAGGCCTGATCGGGGTCAAAAAGGGCTGACGCAGACCGTCAGCCACCCCCCACCCCTAAACCAAAAAGGGGCACCCGCCGGGCGGGCTTCAGGCCCCGCCGTTCTGCAAAATCATCGCGTGTCCGAGGCCGCCCGCGGCGCATACGGTCAGCAGACCGTACGCCGCGCCGGTCCGCGTCAGCTCGTTGCCGAGTGTGGTGACCAGGCGCGCGCCGGTCGCGCCGAATGGGTGCCCGATTGCAATCGAGCCGCCGTACACGTTCAGGGCCGCGGGGTCCACTTCGCCGAGGGCTCGCGGCCGGCCGAGTTTTTCGCGGGCAAACGACTCGGAGGCGAAGGCCTGCAGGTTCGAAAGGACCTGAGCGGCGAACGCCTCGTGCATCTCGAAGCGGCTCATGTCGGACAGCGTGAGGCCGGCACGGTCGAGCGCGATCGGAGCGGCATACGCGGGGCCCTGGAGGAGCTGGCCGCCCGGGTCGACGGCCGCGTCGGCCCACGAGCGGATGTAGGCGAGCACCTTTCGGCCCTCGGCCCTGGCGCGCTCCTCCGACATCAGCACGACGGCCGAGGCGCCGTCGGTCAGCGGCGAGGAGTTTGCGGCGGTGATCGTTCCGAACTTCCGGTCGAAGACGGGCGGCAGCTTCGCCATCTGTTCGAGCGACGTGTCCTTGCGGACGATGTTGTCGCGCGTGGCGACGGTCGCAAATCCGGGAGGAACGGGCACCGGCACGACCTCGGGCGCCAGCACGCCGCTGTCCCAGGCGGCCGCGGCCCGCTGGTGGCTGCGCAGCGCCAGCTCGTCCTGGGCGGCCCGGGAGATGTGATTCTCCTTGGCCATCTTCTCGGCCGACTCGCCCATGGAAAGGCCCGTCGTGTACTCGGCGATCGAGGGAGGCACCGGGACGAGCTCCTTCGGAGAGAAACCCCTGAACGCCGAGAGCTTCGCCCCGAGCGACTTTGCCCTGGAGAGAGCCAGAAGCCGATTGCGCAGCTTCTTGCCGACTTGAATCGGCACGTCCGAGAGGGATTCGGCGCCGCCGGCCACGATGACGTCGGCCACGCCGAGCGCGATCTTCTCCGCCGCGTCAGTGATCGCCTGGTTCGAGGAGGCGCACGCGCGCACGACCGAGTAGGCCGGGATCGTCATGGGCAACCCGGCGCCGAACACGACCTCGCGAGCGATGTTGGTCTGCGCGACCGAGGGAATGACCGTGCCGTAGATGACGAGGTCGATCGACTTGGGATCCACGTCCGCGCGCGCGACAGCCTCGCGCACGGCCACGGTCCCGAGCTCGACAGCCGTCATGTCCTTGAAGTCTGTTCCGGATCGCAAGAACGGAGTCCGCACGCCTGCCACCACGGCGACCCGTCTCGGAGAGGCAGCGAACATCCCCATGCGCACTAAATAGCACGGGGGCGGCGTCTTCGATTCAAGGCCATGGAACCAGATAGACTTCGGGCCTTCGATGGCCCTGACTATCGGTTCGCGCCTGGGCTCCTACGAGATCCTCGCGCTGGTCGGCGCGGGCGGGATGGGCGAGGTCTACCGCGCAACCGACACGAAGCTCGGCCGCGACGTCGCGATCAAGGTGCTGCCGGCCGCAGCGTCATCCGATCCCGAGCGTCGGCAGCGCTTCGAGCTGGAGGCGCGCTCAGCCTCCGCCTTGAACCACCCCAACATCCTGACGGTCTACGACATTGGCGAATCGGACGGCACGGTCTACATCGCCATGGAGCTCGTCGAGGGCAGGACTCTGCGCGAGCTCCTGGCTTCGGGCGAGCCGATCCCGACCAAGAAGCTGCTGGATTTCTCGGTCCAGATCTCCGAGGGCCTCGCCAAGGCGCACGAGGCGGGGATCGTCCACCGCGACTTGAAGCCCGAGAATCTGATGATCTCCCGGGACGGCTTCGTCAAGATCCTCGATTTCGGGCTGGCGAAGCTGACGGAGACGACGTCGCAGGGCGCCTCGGTGCTTCCGACGGCTGTCGCTGCGCCGACGCAGCCCGGCACGGTCATGGGCACGGCCGGGTACATGTCGCCCGAGCAGGCCAGCGGGCAGCCCGTGGACTTTCGCTCCGACCAGTTCACGATCGGCGCGATCCTCTACGAGATGGCCACGGGCCAGCGCGCCTTCCAGAGAAAGACGGGCGCTCGAGACGCTCGTGGCGATCATTCGGGAGGAGCCTTCGCCGCTGCAGGAGCTCGCCCCGAAGGCTCCGGCCCCCGTGCGCTGGATCGTCGAGCGCTGCCTCGCCAAGGACCCCGAGGAGCGTTACGCCTCGACCAAGGACCTCGCGCGCGACCTGCGAAACCTGAGGGACCATCTTTCGGAGACGTCGGCCTCGGGCGGACTCGTAGCCGCCGAGCCCGCCAGGGCGCGCCGGCGCGGCCGGGCGCTGCCCGCGGCGGCCGCGCTCGCCGCCGGGCTGGCTGCGGGATTCCTCCTGCGCGGGCTTACGAACGCGAAGCCCGATTTCGAGCTCAAGAGGCTGACCTACTCGCGCGGTTCGATCCGCTCGGCGCGCCTGGCGCCCGACGGCCAGACCATCGTCTACGGTGCCGCCTGGGAGGGGCTTCCCCTCGATATCTTCTCGACCCGAGCCGACAGCGCCGAGTCGCGCTCGCTGGGGCTGCCCAGCACGGACCTTCTCGCCATCTCTTCGAGCGGTGAGCTGGCAGTCTCTCTCAACCGTCACTACCTCTTCGGGTATGAAACGGTCGGGACGCTGGCGCGGGTGCCGCTGGCCGGCGGTGCGCCGCGCGAGGTCCTCGAAAGCGTGGAGGACGCGGACTGGTCGCCGGACGGGGCGAGCCTCGCCGTGGCGCGTTACGCTGGCAACCGCAGCCGCATCGAGTACCCGATCGGGAAGGTGCTCTACGACGCAGCCGGCTGGGTCAGCAACATCCGCGTTTCGCCGGACGGCCGCCTCGTCGCCTTCGTCGACCACCCGGCGCGCGGGGACAGCAACGGCAAAGTGAAGGTCGTCGACGCAAGCGGGAAGGTGCGGCTCACAGGCCCGTCCGCCATCCGCGGACTGGCCTGGTCGCCGCGGGGGAACGAGATCTGGTCGAGCGCGAGCGGGAGCGGCGTCTGGGCGACCTCGCTTTCGGGGAAGAGCCGGCTCGTCTGGAACGCTCCCGGAGGATTTGTCCAGGACATCGGCCGCGATGGGCGTGTGCTGCTTGCCGTCAACTCCGCCCGCCGCGAGATGGTTGGCTTTTCGGCGGGCGACAAGGAGGAGCGAAACCTGACCTGGCTCAATTGGTCATTCCCCACCGACATCACCCCCGACGGGAAGACTGTTCTCTTCACCGAACAGAACATCGAGCCGCCCGCCACCTACCTGCGCAAACTTGGCGGCTCCGCTGCCGTGCGGATCGGGGAAGGCGACTCGTACGGTTTCTCGCCGGACGGAAAGTGGGCGCTCAGCAGACAGCGGGTGGAGAACGGCCAGATCACGCTTTTGCCGACCGGCGCGGGCGAGCCCAGGCTGCTCGTGAAGAGCAACGTCAACTGCCAGTCGGCGACATGGTTCCCGGACGGGCGCCGGATCCTGATCTCGGGCAACGAGCCGGGAAGCGGTTCCCGGCTCTTCGTCCAGGGCGTCCCCGACGGCAGTCCCCGCGCCATCACCCCGGAGGGAGTCAGCTTCCTCTTCCACGCCGTGTCGCCGGACGGAAAATCGGCTGTGGCCACGGGGGCGGACCGCCAGATCGCCATCTATCCGACCGAGCCCGGCGAGCCCCGCCCCGTTCCCGGGATGGAGCTCGGCGACATCCCGCTGCGGTGGGCGGCTGACGGCGCCTCGATCTTCGTCTGCCGCGCTTCCGCGCTGCCGCTACGCGTCGAGAAAGTCGACGTGAAGACGGGGCGGCGCACGCTCTGGAAGGAAATGCGCCCGCCCGATCCGTCCGGTGTCGAGCAGGTTGGGCCGATGGTCATCGCGCCGGACGAGAAGTCCTACGTGTACTCCTACCGCCGCGCCCTCGACGAGCTCTACCTGGCCACGGGCTTGCGCTGAGACCGGCTTACAGGCTGCACCGGACGTAGACTTTCGGTAGTCGAATGGCCTTAAATCCGGGCTCCCGTCTCGGCCCCTACGAGATCGTCGCTGCGCTTGGCGCGGGCGGGATGGGAGAGGTCTACAGAGCGCGGGATACGCGACTCGGACGCGACGTAGCTATCAAGGTGCTGCCCGAATCCCTTGCGACTGATCCGGACGCGCTCGCGCGGTTTGAGCGAGAGGCCAAAGCGATCGCGGCGCTTTCTCATCCGAACATCCTGGCGATTCATGATTTCGGAATACACGAAGGCTTTGCCTATGCCGTCATGGAGCTTCTGGAGGGCGAGACGCTGCGAGGCAAGCTCGTCGCCGGCCCCATCCCCCGGAAGCAGGCCGTGGACTACGCCCTGCAGATCGCCAGAGGCCTCTCCGCCGCACACGAAAAAGGCGTCATCCATCGGGATTTGAAGCCCGAGAACCTGTTCGTCCAGAAGGACGGGCAGGTGAAGATCCTTGACTTCGGCCTGGCCAAGAGGGTCGAGGCGGTCAGGACGGGCGAGGAGACGAGAGCCCCGA
This sequence comes from uncultured Acidobacteriota bacterium, assembly GCA_963739435.1. GTDB lineage: Bacteria > Acidobacteriota > Thermoanaerobaculia > UBA5066 > Gp7-AA6 > CAVUAN01. The sequence continues at coordinate 55,640 of CAVUAN010000012.1, read as the reverse complement.
CGGTCTCGGATCATACGGAACCGGGGACGGTTCTCGGCACGCTAGGCTACATGTCGCCCGAGCAGGTGCGGGGGCTCCCCATCGATCACCGCAGCGACGTCTTCTCGCTCGGAACGATCCTGTACGAGATGCTTTCGGGCGAGAAGGCGTTCAAGAAGGACACCGCCAGCGACACGATGGCGGCGATCCTGCGGGACGAACCGCCGGAGCTCTCGGGGTCGGGACGTAACATCTCGCCCGCTCTCGACAACATCCTCCGGCATTGCCTGGTCAAGGACCGGGACAACCGTTTTCAATCGGCGAAGGACATTGTATTCGCGCTCTCCGAGCAGTCCTCGTCGACCATGGCGAGCGGCGAGCGGTTGGCGGCGCCACCGGCTACAAAGAGGAATGTCGTCATCGCCCTTGCGGCGCTCGTCGTTCTCGCAGTCGCGGGCATCTTCCTCCTGCGTCAGCCTCAAAAAACATCGGGCGAGGTCGGGGGCGTCAAGCGCCTGGCCGTGCTGCCGTTCGAGAACCTGGGAGCTCCAGAGGACGACTATTTTGCCGATGGCATGGCCGACGCGGTGCGCGGCAAGCTCACGTCGTTGCCGGGCGTGGAGGTGATTGCCAGAGGCAGCTCAACCCCTTACAAGAAAACGCAGAAGACGCCCAACCAGATCGCTCAGGAGTTGGGTGCGAACTATCTGTTGACGGCCACGGTCCGATGGGAGAAGACCGGAACCACAAGCCGTGTCCAGGTTAGCCCCGAGTTGGTCGAGGTCAAAGGGTCCGGCGCTGCCACCTCGAAATGGCAGCAGCCGTTCGACGCGGCGCTGACGGAGGTTTTCCAGGTGCAGTCGGATATGGCGACGCGGGTGGCGCAGGCTCTCCATGTGGCGCTTGGGGCGAACGACGAAAAGTGGCTGGCGGAGAAGCCCACGCAGAACCTCGCTGCCTACGACGCCTTCTTGAAGGGCGAAGAGGCCTCGAGGAGCATGGCAATCAACGATCCAGTCAGCCTGCGCAAGGCGCTCGGTTTCTACGAGCAGGCCGTGGCACTTGATCCCGGCTTCGCGCGCGCCTGGGCGCAAATCTCCAAGGCCGACTCGATTCTGCACGGCAACAGCGTGCCAACGCCGGAGCTGGCCGAGCGCGCGCGCCAGGCAGCGGAGAAGGCGGTGGCGCTCGCGCCAGACCGGCCCGACGGATACCTGGCGCTGGGGACCTACATGCGCGTGGTCGTCGCGGACTTCAATCGCGCGCTGGAGCAGTATGCGAAGGGGCGGCGCGTTGCGCCCGGCAACGCAGATCTCCTCCGGGCGACCGCGTTGACCGAACAAAACCTCGGGCGCTGGGACGCGGCGGTCGACCACTTCCAGCAGGCCGAACGCCTGGATCCCCGATCGATCAACAACAAGTGGACTCTTGGCATCGCGCTCCTTCGTCTGCGGCGATATCCCGAAGCGCGCGAAGCCTTCGACCGAGGACTCGCTCTCGCGCCTGCCAACCTCACCCTGATCGAGCAAAAGGCGATGACGTTCCTCGTGGAGGGAGATCTCGCGGGAGCGCGATCCGTGCTGAAGGCCGCGCCCAAAGAGGTAGAGCCCACCGCTATCGTGTCCTATCTGGCGACGTACTTCGATCTCGTCTGGGTCCTCGACGAGGAGCAGCGTGAGCTGCTGCTTCGCCTCACGCCGAGCGCCTTCGACAACAACAGGGGGTTCTGGAGCCTCTGCCTCGTCCAGGCCTACGCGCTCAAAGGCGATGCGGCCAGTGTGCGCTCCCATGGCGAGGAGGCGAGAGAGGCCTTCGGGCAACAGCTCCTCTCCGCGCCCGAGGACGCTCAGCTTCACGCCCAGCTCGGCCTCTCGCTGGCGTATCTCGGGCAAAAAGACGAAGCGATCCGCGAGGGGGAGCGTGGAGTGGCGCTCCTGCCCGTGACCAGAGATGCGTACCTCGGTCCCTACCTCGAGCACCAGCTCGCGCGAATTGAGATCCTGGTCGGCGAGCCGGAGAAGGCGCTCGACCGCCTGGAACGGCTGGTGAAGATCCCGTACTTGCTCTCGCCCGGCTGGCTCAAGATCGATCCGAACTTCGATCCTCTGCGGAAGAACCCGAGGTTCCAGCGGCTGGTCGCCGACGCGAAATGACTCTTCCCGCCGGAACCCGCCTCGGCCCTTACGAGATCCTCGCGCCTCTGGGCGCGGGCGGCATGGGGGAGGTGTACCGGGCGCGGGACAGGAAGCTGGATCGGGACGTCGCGGTCAAGGTGCTGCCCGAATCCGTGGCAGCGGACCCGGACACGCTGGCGCGGTTCGAGCGCGAGGCGAAGGCGATCGCGGCGCTCTCGCACCCCAACATCCTCGCGATTCACGATTTCGGGACGCACGAGGGCATCGCGTACGCCGTCATGGAGCTCCTGGAAGGCGAGACGCTGCGCGGGAAGCTCGACGCGGGTCCGATCAGCCAGAAGCAGGCCGTCGACTACGCGCTGCAGGTCGTCAAGGGCCTCTCCGCTGCCCACGAGAAGGGCATCGTCCACCGAGACCTGAAACCCGAAAACCTCTTCGTCAGCCGGGACGGCCACGTCAAGATCCTCGACTTCGGCCTGGCCAAGCGGGTCGAGGCGGTCGCTCCGGGCAAGGAGACGAGCGCGCCCACGGGCTCGGGCCACACGGAGCCTGGAACGGTCATGGGGACTGCGGGCTACATGTCGCCTGAGCAGGTAAAGGGATTCCCTGTCGATCACCGCTCCGACATCTTTGCGTTCGGGGCGATCCTCTACGAGCTGCTCTCGGGACAGAAGGCGTTCAAGCGCGACACGAACGCAGAGACGATCGCCGCGATCCTGATGAAGGAGCCGCCGGAGCTCTCGGAGACGGGTCGGAACATCTCCGGTGCTCTCGATCGCATCGTCAAGCATTGCCTCGAGAAGGACCGCGAACGTCGATTCCAGACGGCCCGGGACATCGCGTTCAGCCTGTCGGAGCAGTCCTCGCCGGCAGCGGGCAGCGCAGTAAAGATCGCCGTGCCGACCAGCCAATCGGGGTTCCGGATCGCGGTGCTGCCGTTCAAGTGCGGCACCGCCGACGCGGACGTGTTGGCCCTGGCCGACGGGCTCTCCGAGGAGATCGTGAGCGGCCTCTCGCGGTTTCGGTACCTCTCGGTCGTCGCGAGCGCTTCGGCGGACGGGGCACGCTACGTGGTGGAGGGGAGCATCCGCCGCGGAGGTTCCGACCTTCGCGTCATCGCCCAGCTCGTCGATGTCTCGTCGGGAGCGCGCCTCTGGTCCGAGACCTACCGTCGGGACCTTCGGGCGTCGAGCATGTTTGCTGTCCAGGACGACGTCGCCGGACGCATCGTCGCGACGGTCGCCGACAGCTACGGCGTGCTCGTGCATTCGATCCGGGCCGCCAGCGGTCAGAAGGACGACGTCGACCTCACGGCGGTCGAATGGCAGTTCCAGTACTTTGCGTACCGGGAGCAGATCACCCCCACCTCCTACGCGGCGCTCAAGAGCCGGCTGGAGAGCGCGGCGCGGCGCAACGACCGTCAGTCGGACCTCTGGGCCTGCCTCGCGCAGGTCTATGTCGACGAATACGCGTTCGGCTTCGCGAGCGACGCGACGTCGCTCGATCGAGCCCTGGCGGCGGCCCGCCGCGCGGTCGAGCTCGATCGAGCGAACCAGTTCGCGCTCGTCGCGCTGGCCCAGACGCACTTCTTCCGCCAGGACCTCGCGGCGTTTGGCCCCGCGGCCGAGCGCGCGATGGCCTTGAACCCGCTGAATACCGATGCGGTCGGGATCCTGGGGCTGCAGATCGTGCACACGGGCGAGTTCGAGCGAGGCGCCGCGATCGTGCGCCGCGCGATGGAGCTCAATCCCAATCACGCGGGCTGGATGCATTTCGCTCCGCTCTGGGAGCACTTCCACAAGGGCGAGTACGAGCAGGCCCTCGAGCGCGCGAACCGGGTGGACGTGCCCGGACTCTTCTGGCCCTACCTCGTGATGGCGTCGGCCTGCGGCCATCTCGGCCGGCATGCCGAAGCCGCGGCCGCGGTACGGGATCTCCTGGCGCTCGACCCCGAGTTTGCGGCGCACGCGCGCGGCAACGTCGGGACCTGGCACTTTGCGAGCGGCCTCATGGAGCCCATCCTCGAAGGGCTGCGCAAGGCGGGGCTCTCGATTCCCGAAACCGATGACTCGTCCGACTCGCCGAAGCGGAGCGGGACTGTCGTGACAAAAGCGGATCGAGCGGAGTCGGGCGCGGACTCGGGACAGGCCCGTGGTGACGAAGGCTTCTGGGTCGCCGTGCTGCCGTTCAAGTACGGCGGCACCGACGCGTCGCTCACGGCCCTGGCCGAAGGATTGGCCGAGGAGATCGTGACCGGTCTGTCGCGATTCTCGTACCTGCGAGTGATCGCCCGAAGCTCGACCTCGAAATTTTCTGGCGAGTCAGGAGACATCCGCAGGATCGGCGAGGAGCTCGGCGCGCGATATGTCATGGAGGGAACCCTGCGCCAGGTGGGCAGCAAGCTGCGTCTCGCGGTGCAACTGGTGGACACAGTCTCCGGGGCACATCTCTGGGCGGAGAGCTTCGAGCGTGCCTTCAGCCCGGAATCGCTTTTCGAGTTGCAGGACGACCTGGTTCCCCGGATCGTGTCGACGGTCGCGGACATGGACGGCGTTCTGCCTCGCAGCATGAGCGAGGGCCTGCGCGGCCGTCCTCCCGAACAGTTGAGCCCCTACGAGGCCGTGCTGCGCAGCTTCGCCTACTTCGAACGCTACAATCCCGAGGAGCTGACCGCCGCGCGGTCCGGACTGGAAGCCGCGGTGCGCAAGGCCCCTGCTTACGCGGATGCCTGGGCCATGCTCTCGTGCCTGTGCGCCCAGGACTACGTGCATGGCTACGAACTTCAAGCCGATGCGCTGGAAGCGGCGGCGTCCGCCGCGCGACGTGCCGTCCAGCTGGGCCCTTCGAATCCTCTGGCCTATTTCAGTCTGGCCCAATCGCTCTCCTATCAGAAGGACTTCGAATCGTTCCGTGATGCTGCGGAACGCGCCGTGGAGCTCAACCCGATGGACGGCAATTCGGTTGCTCTGCTCGGCGAGTTGCTGACCTACGCCGGCAGCGCGGATCGCGGCATGCAGCTGGCCGAGCGGGCCAAACGACTCAACCCGAATCATCCGGGATGGTACTGGTTCTCGGACTTTTACCGCGCGTTCTCTCAGGCGAACTACCGTGGGGCGCTCGGTTTCGCACTTAAAGTCAAGCTGCGCGGCAACCCGCTGGCGCCCATGTTCATCGCGGCCGCTTCCGGTCAACTGGGTGAGGCGGATCAGGGCTCGAAGGCCGTAAGTGATTTGCTGAAGTTCCGTCCCGAGCTCCCCGCATTGATGCGCAAACAGGTCGCAAAGATCTGGAACCCCGAGTACAGCGAGCGCTTTCTCAACGGCCTGAGCAAGGCGGGGCTCTCGATTCCCGAGACCGACGAATCGTCCGACTCGCGGAAGCGGATCGGGACGGTCACGGCAAGACCGGGTCGGGCGGAGGCGGGCACGGACTCGGGGCAGGCCCGCGCCGACAAGGGCTTCTGGGTCGCCGTGCTGCCGTTCAAGTGCAGCGGCGCCGACGCGTCTCTGACGGCCCTGGCCGATGGGCTGACCGAGGAGATCGTGACCGGCCTGTCGCGCTTCTCCTACCTCAGGGTGATCTCTCGCACCTCGCCCGCCGGGGGGCGGTCCGCGGGCAAAGAGCTCGGCGCGCGCTACGTGATGGAGGGCAGCCTTCGCCAGGTGGGCTCGACGATTCGCCTGGCCGTGCAGCTCGTCGATGCCGCGAGCGGGGCGCACCTCTGGGCGGAGACCTTCGATCGGCCCTTTCGCCCGGAGGAGATCCTCGCCCTGCAGGATGAGCTCGTCCCGCGCATCGTTTCCACCGTCGCCGACCAGCACGGCGTCCTGACGCGGAGCATCAGCGCGGCGGTCCGGAAGAAGAGCGACGACGAGCTGAGCCCCTACGAAGCGGTGTTCCGGGTCTTCGGCTTGCACGAACGCATGACTCCGCAGGAGCACGCCAACGTGCGGGCGCTTTTGGAGCGCGTCGTCCGCGACGCCCCGGATCACGGCGAGAGCTGGGCGATGCTCGCGACCCTCTACAGCGACGAGTTCATGTTCGGATTCAACGTTCGAGCCGACCCTCTCGGACGTGCTCTGGCGGCCGCGCAGCGCGCCGTAGAGGCCGCCCCGACGAGCCCTCTCGCCAGCCAGGCCCTGGCCCAGGCGCTGTTCTTTAGGCGCGAGAGGCAGGCCTTCCGACCGCTGGCGGAGCGGACGATTGCGCTCAATCGGATGGACGGCGCGACGATGGCGTTCATGGGATTGCTCCTGGCGTGCTCGGGCGACTGGGAGCACGGCTGCGCCGTGGCTGAATCGGCCATGCGGCTCAACCCCCACTTTCCCGGCTGGTACCGGCTGGCAGCCATCTTCAACGCCTACCGGACACGCGACTACCGCGCCGCCATCGACGCCGCCCTCCGCATCCAGATGCCCGGCTACTTCTGGACCTCGCTCACCTGCGCAGCCGCGTTTGGTCAGCTCGGCGAAGAGCAGCCGGCGCGCAAGGCGCTCGAGGAATTGGTGGCTGTCCGGCCCGAGTTTGCCAGGGCCGCTCACGAGGAGTTGGGAAAGTGGTTCGACCCGGACCTCGTCGAGCACTTCGTCGAGGGGTTGCGCAAGGCGGGCCTGGAGACTGCTCCGAGCGCCGCGTCACACCCCATGCTGGCCTTCCCTTCCGCATCCGGCTCGGGGGCGATTCGCGCCGATGAGGGCTTCAGGGTCGCGGTGCTCCCGTTCAAGTACGGCGGCGCCGACACATCCCTCAAGACCCTGGCGGAGGGTCTGACCGAGGAGATCGTGACGGGCTTGTCCCGCTTCTCCTACCTCAGGGTGATCTCGCGCGGCTCGGCCCCCGACGCACCGTCAGCGGGCAAGGAGCTCGGCGCCCGGTACATCATGGAAGGGAGCTTGCGGCAGGCCGGGACCAAGCTGCGCCTCGCGGTGCAACTGGTGGACGCAGTCTCAGGCGCTCATCTCTGGGCCGAGAACTATGAGCGCATCTTCAGCCCGGAGGCGGTCTTCGAGCTCCAGGACGAGTTGGTTCCGCGCATCGTCTCGACCGTTGCCGACATGCACGGTGTATTGCCGCGCAGCATGAGCGAAGTGGTGCGGCTGAAGTCTGCGGATCAAATGAGCCCATACGAAGCGCTGCTACGCAGCTTCGGGTACAACGAGCGGTTCACCCCGGAGGACCTTGCCGAAGTGCGGACCTGCCTGGAACGGGCAGTTCAACAGTCCCCCGGAAACGCCGAGTGTTGGGCCATGTTGTCGTTGATGTACGCAAACGAGTACGGGCATTGGGACAATGCTGAGCCGGATTCTCTCGACCGGTCACTGCGAGCCGCACGGACGGCGGTCGAAGCGGCACCGTTGCATTCCCTGCCCTATTACGCGCTGGCCCAGGCGCTCTTCTTCAAGCGTGAGATTCCAGCCTTCCGAGTTGCCGCGGAACGGGCAGTTTCGCTCAACCCGATGGATGGAGCCACTGCGGCGTTCATGGGTTTGCTCATTGCCTACGCCGGGGATTGGGAGCGCGGCTGTGCTCTATCGGATAAGGGTTCGCAACTGAATCCCAACCATCCGGGATGGTACCGCTACACCGCATGGCACGACGCCTACCGCAAGAAGGACTATCGCAAAGCGCTGGACGTGGCTCTCCACCTCAACGCTCCAAAGAACTACTACACGCATGCGGTGTTGGCCATCTGCTACGCGCAACTTGGCCAGATGGAGGAGGCGCGCAACGCGCTCCGGGACATGCTCTCGCTGAAACCGAACTACGCCGAGGTCGCCCGCGAGTTACACGGGAGATGGATCGACCCGGATCTGGTTGAGCAGCTGATGGATGGGCTCCGCAAGGCGGGTCTCGAGATTGCCTCGGAGGGGGGAGCCTCAGCGCCCGCGGCCGCGCTCGTCGGATCGTCCGCGATCGACTCGGGTGCCGCGCGCGCCGACGAGGGGTTCTGGGTCGCGGTGCTGCCCTTCAAGTCCAGCGGCAATAGTGCCGAGCTGACGGCTTTGGCCGAAGGGCTGACCGAGGAGATTGTCACCGGCCTGTCGCGCTTTTCCTATCTTCGGGTGATCGCCCGGGGTTCTACTGCCGAGTATTCGAGCGAATCGGGCGACGTGCGGACGATCGGCAAGAAACTGGGCGCGCGCTATGTGATGGAAGGCGGACTGCGACGGGCCGGGACCAAGCTGCGGGTCGCCGTTCAGCTCGTAGACGCGGTCTCGGGTGCTCATCTGTGGGCCGAAAACTTCGAACGCACCTTTACTCCCGAGACCGTCTTCGAGCTACAGGACGATCTGGTTCCGCGGATCGTCTCGACGGTTGCCGACATGTACGGCGTTCTGACCCGCAGCATGAGTGAGGCGCTCCGCGGCAAGGCCGATGACGAGTTGAGCCCTCACGAAGCGGTGCTGAGCGCCTTTGGCTACATGGAACGCGTCACGGCGGAGGAACATGCGCGCGTGAGACGGATCCTGGAACGGGCCGTCCGCATGGCGCCCAATCAGAGCGATGCGTGGGCCATGCTGGCGAACCTGTACTGGGAGGAGCATGCGCACGGACTGAACCCGCAACCCGACCCGCTGGGGCGTGCGCTTTTAGCCGCGCGGCGCGCCGTCGAGGCGGCGCCCTCCAACAACCTTGCCCATTACGCCCTGGCAAGCACGTTGTTCTTTCAGAAGGACTTTCTGGCTTTTCGCTCCGCAGCGGAGAAGGCGATCGAACTGAACCGCATGGATGCTTCCGTTGCGGCGTTCATCGGGAATCTCATCGCCTATTCCGGTGACTGGGAACGCGGCATCGCGGTGGTCGAATCCGCGATGCAGCTCAATCCCCGTCATCCGGGCTGGTACTGGTTTGCCAACTTCAACGACGCGTATCGCCGGCACGACTACCGCGGCGCCCTTGGTTTCGCCCTCAAGCTCAACCAGCCGGGAAATTTCTATACCCACGCCGTGATTGCGGCGGCTTACGCGCAGCTTGGCATGCGGGAGGAGGCCCGGAAGGCACTGCAAGAACTGCTTGCGATCCGGCCCGACTTTGCCAAGACGGCGCGCGAAGAATTCGAGAGATGGTTTCACGACCTGCCATTCGTCGAACACAACATCGACGGTCTCCGCAAGGCAGGCCTCGAGATTGCTCTGGAAGGGGGATCCACAAAGACCGAATCAGGCGCCGCCCGCGCAGAGGAGGGATTCTGGGTCGCGGTGCTGCCTTTCAAGTTCGCGGGCTCAAACGCAGAGCTGAAAGAACTGGCAGATGGCCTGTCCGAAGAAATCGTCACTGGCCTGTCGCGCTTTTCGTACCTCCGAGTGATCGCCCGAGGATCGACTGCGAAGTATTCCAGCGAGTCGGTCGACGTGCGCTCCGCCGGCAAGGAGCTGGGCGCCCGCTACGTGATGGAAGGCAGCCTGCGGCAGGCTGGAGCGAAGCTGCGCCTGGCCGTGCAGCTCGTGGATGCGGTCTCCGGCGCTCATCTCTGGGCCGAGAACTATGAACGCGCCTTCAGCCCGGGATCGGTTTTCGAGCTTCAGGACGACCTCGTTCCGCGCATCGTCTCCACTTGCGCCGATCGCTTCGGCGTGCTCGCGCGGAGCATCAGCGATGCCGTTCGGAATACGGACCCCGTCCAGCTCAGCCCCTACGAGGCGCTCATGCGCGCCTTCGGATATCACCAGCGCCTGACCGCCGCCGAGCACGCGGAGGCGCGTGAGGCGCTGGAGCGGGCTGTCGAGCGCGCGCCGTCCAATGCGGACTGCTGGGCGATGCTCTCGTGGATCTACTCCCACGAGCACGCCCACGGCTTTAACGTCCGGCCCGAGCCGCTCGAACGGGCGCTCGCGGCCGCCCGGCGTGCCGTGGACATCGCCCCGTCCAACCCGCTCGCGCAGCAGGTCCTGGCGGTCGTCCTGTTCTTCCGCAAGGAGACGGCCGGCTGCCTGAGCGCCGCCGAGCGAGCGATGGCCCTCAACCCGCTCGACACGAGCAACGAAGCCATCTTCCTCATCGGCTTCACGGGCGATTGGGAGCGCGGTTGCGCCCTCATCCGTCGAGCGATGGAGCTCAATCCCCATCATCCCCGCTGGTACGGGGTGGTCCTGGGAATGAACGAGTACCGGGGGACCAACTACCGCGCGGCGGTGGACGAGATCGTGAAGGCCAACGCGCCCGACGTCTTCTGGACGCACGCACTGCTGGCCGCCGCCCACGGTCAGCTCGGTGAGCTGCCGGCCGCACGCAGCGCCCTTCGAGATCTCCTCGCCCAGAAGCAGGACTTCGCCCGATCGGCCGAGGATCTGATGGGGAAATGGTTCGAGCCGCAGATGGCCGCGGCACGTGATGGAGGGGCTGCGCAAGGCGGGGCTGGAGACCGTGCCGGATGAAGAAACGGGAGCCGCCCCGCGCGATCTATCGCAGGCTCCTCCTTCCCCAGCGGACTCGGGAGCGGTTCGAGCCGACGAGGGTTTTTGGGTCGCGGTTTTGCCTTTCCGGTACAGCGGCCCCAACGCCGATCTCACCGCGCTCGCCGAGGGCCTGACCGAAGACGTCGTCACGGGCTTGTCGCGCTTTTCGTACCTTCGCGTGATCGCGCGCGGCTCCCCGTCGCTGCGCTACACGGACAAGGCGAGAGATCTGCGCATCGTGGGCAAGGAGCTTGGCGCTCGCTATGTGATGGAAGGTTATCTGCGGCAAGCGGGAGCAAAGCTGCGCCTCGCGGTGCAGCTCGCGGACGCGGCCACGGGTGCGCATCTCTGGGCCGAAAACTACGAGCGCGCCTTCAGCCCGGAGGCGGTGTTCGAGCTCCAAGACGACCTGGTTCCGCGGATCGTTTCGATGGTCGCCGGCATGAACGGGGTTCTGCCGCGGAGCATGGGCGAGGCCGTGCGCAGCCGAGCCCCCGAGCAGTTGAGCCCCTACGAGGCGGTGCTGCGCAGCTTCTCCTACTTCGAGCGGGTCACTGCCGAAGAGCTTGCCGCGTCGCGGTCCGGCCTGGAGTTGGCGGTCGAGAAGGCGCCGGCCTCTGCCGATGCCTGGGCCATGCTGGCGTTGCTCTGCGTCCAGGACTACGGCGCAGGGATTCGGCCTTGACGACGGACTCCCTGGCGCGAGGCTCAGCCGCCGCGCGGCGCGCCGTCGAGACAGCGCCATCCAGTCCGCTGGCCTCTTTCAGTCTGGCCCAGGCGCTCTTCTTTCAAAGGGATTTCCCGGGCTTCCGCCATGCCGCGGAGCGGGCCGTGGACTTGAACCCCATGGACGGCAACTCGATCGCTTTTCTCGGCGAGCTGCTCATCTATGCGGGCGACGCGGAGCGCGGCCTCGCTTTGGCAGAGAGAGCCAAGCAGCTCAATCCCCACCATCCCGGATGGTACTGGTATGCCGACTTCTACAACGCGTACCGCCAGGGCGACGACCGCGGCGCGCTTGGCTTCGCGCTCAAGATCAATCTGCCGGGCCATTGGCCTTCGCACGCGGCGATAGCCGCTGCCTGCGGGCAGCTCGGACAGCGCGATGCGGCCGCCCGAGCCGTTCGGGATCTCCTCAAACTCCGGCCGGACTTCGCCGCCAGGGTGCGCAAGGACATCGAGAAATGGTGGGAGCCCGAATACGTGGAGCGCCTGATCAACGGCTGGCGCAAGGCGGGCCTCGACGTGCCCGAACAGGTGCGAACCGATCCCGAGGCGAAACCCGCGGCGGTCGCGATCGCGGTGCTGCCTTTCTCGGACATGAGCCCGGGCAAGGACCAGGAGTACCTCTGCGAGGGCATGGCCGAGGAGATCATGAACGCGCTCGTCCAGGTCGAAGGCATCCGCGTCGCGTCGCGAACCTCGGCCTTCCGTGCGCGCCGTGACACCGGCGATCTCCCGGCGATCGCCCGCGCGCTCTCTGTGGGCCACGTCCTCGAGGGCAGCGTGCGCACGTCGGGCAGCCGGTTGCGAGTCACGGCGCAGCTCACCGATGTTGCGAGCGGCTACCAGCTCTGGTCGGAGCGCTACGACCGTGATGCCAACGACGTTTTTGCCGTGCAGGACGAGATCGCCGCCGGAGTCGTCGAGGCCGTCAGGGCCCGGCTCGCCCCGGGGGCGCCGGCGATCGAGCCAAGGCCGCAGGTCAAGAACCTCGAGGCGTACCGGCACTATCTCCAGGGCAGGCATTTCCGGTACACGAAGAACGATCACGCCAGCGCGCTCTCCGCGTACGAGCAAGCGGTTGCCCTCGATCCCACACACGCGCCCTCGTGGATCGGCCTCGCTGAGGTCTCCATTCTGGCGGCGTTCTACTGTCTGATTCCGACGGCGGCCGCATATGCCAGGGGCAAGGAGGCGCTCGCCACTGCCGCGCAATTGCAAGGCGAGTCCGCCGAAGCCATGTACGTCGAGGGCTTCCTGGCCTTCGCGCAGCGCCGCTGGGAGGCCTGGGAGAGCGCCCACCGTCGCGCGATCGATCTCGATCCCTCTCACGTCCAGGCCCGGGGCATGTACGGAGCTTTGTTGAGTGCGCGGCAGCGCCTCGACGAAGGGATGCCGTACCTTCAGCGGGCCCGTGAGCTCGATCCGCTCGCGCCATTCCCCCACGCGATCACCGGCCTGGGCCTCTTGACCGGTCGAAAGGTCGAGGAATCGATCCGCTGCTTCGACGATGCGCTGTCTTTCGACAAGGAGAACTCGCTGGCACTCTGGGGCGCAGGCGTGGCGAACGTGGCCCTGGGACGCTACGAGAACGGTATCTCCCTGCTCGAGCGGGCGGCGACGCAAACGCGGCGAGGCAGCTTCGTCCTTGGCCTTCTGGGATGGGCCCTGTCCGCTGCGGGCCGGACGGAGGAAGCCCGGGCCGTCCTCCGGGAGCTTCGGTCGCGGCCCGCGCCGGCGCCGACAATCTCTTCCGAGGCCTGGCTTCTGGCCGCGCTCGGCGACGCGGACGGCGCCTTCGAGTTGCTCGCTCGAGCGGAAGACGAGCGGCAGCCCTATATCTGCTTCACCGGGTTGCCCGGCTTCGATCCGCTCCGCGCCGACCCGAGATTCGCGGCGCTGCTCACGCGGCTGGGCCTGCCGCCGCACGGGGCAGGGACTTCCGAGATCTGAATGGCGTTGAGTCCAGGCTCGAGTCTCGGACCTTACGAGATTCTCGCGCCACTCGGCGCGGGCGGGATGGGGGAGGTCTACCGGGCGAGAGACGCGAAGCTCGGGCGAGACGTGGCGATCAAGGTGCTTCCAGAGGACGTGGCGCAGGACCCGGAGCGCCTGGCGCGTTTCGAGCGGGAGGCGCGCTCGCTCGCCGCGCTCAACCACCCGGGGATCGTCACGATCTACGCGGTCGAGCAATCGGGCGAAACGCGATTTTTGGCCATGGAGCTCGTCGAAGGCGAGAGTCTCGACACTTTGATCGCGCCTGGAGGCTTCTCGCTCGCCCGCTTCTTCGAGGTCGCCGTTCCGCTGGCCGACGCGCTGTCTGCGGCGCACGAGCGGGGCATCGTGCACAGGGACCTGAAGCCGGCCAACGTCATGGTCACGCGCGAGGGCCGGGTCAAGGTGCTCGATTTCGGCCTGGCCAAGCTCGAGGCGCCGGATTCCGGCGCGGACGCGACCGATATGGAGACGGCGAGCCGCGCCGAGCTGACAGGGGAAGGCAAGGTTTTCGGCACGGTGGCCTACATGTCGCCCGAGCAGGCGCGCGGCGGGAGGATCGACGCGCGGTCCGACGTTTTCTCGCTCGGAGTCGTGCTCTATCAGATGCTGACCGGCGAGCGGCCGTTCAAGGGAAACGCGTCGGCTGACCTGATCTCCTCCATCCTGCGGGACCAGCCCTCTCCGGTCACCGAGGTCCGCCCGGACCTTCCGCCGCATCTTTCGAGAATCCTCCGTCGCTGCCTGGAGAAGGAACCGCGCGACCGTTACCAGACCTCGCGCGATGTGTACAACGAGCTGAAGGACCTGAGAACCGAGACATCCTCCGCCCCGTACGGAACGCGCCCTCCGTCCGGAGTCGTCCCTGCCACGGCCGCCGGAGACACGGCTCGCACCGGCGCGCCCGCTCCGTGGAGCCGGCGGGCCTGGACGGCCGGTATCGGCGCAATCCTCCTGGCGCTGGCGCTGTACGGCGCCAGGCGTTCCGGGGTCAGGCCTGCGCCGTCTCGCCCGACGGAGGCCGGGACCGCGCCGCACGCGATCCGATCGATCGCCGTTCTTCCCCTCGACAACTACTCGGGCGACCCCAACCAGGACTACTTCGCGGAAGGAATGACCGACGAGTTGACGGCGGATCTTGCAACCATCAGCCAGCTTCGCGTGATCTCACGCGGCTCGGTGATGCAGTTCAAGGGCAAGGACCGGCCGCCGACACCCGAGATCGCACGGATACTCAACGTCGACGCGATCGTGGAGGGTTCGGTGCTTCGAGCCGGCGACAAGGTTCGCATCACGGCGCAGCTGATCGACGCGCAGGCCGACCGGCATCTCTGGGCCAAGAGCTTCGAGCGCAGCTCGCGCGACGTCCTGGCGCTGCAGGACGAGCTGGCGGCGGCGATCGCCCGCGAGATCCACGTTCAGCTGACGCCGGCCGAGCAGTCGCGGCTGGCGAGCGCGCGCCGCGTGAATCCCGAGGCCTACGACACCTATCTCAAGGGCCGATATTTCTTCAACCGCCCGAGCGACGAGAACTTGACCAAGGCGATCGCGCTTTTCGAGGAGACGGTCAAGCTCGATCCGAACTACGCGCCCGCGTACTCGGGATTGTCTGACGCCTACCTCTGGGCCGGTTACAACGAGGGCGTCTTCACCGGGTCGGAAGCGAGGCCCAGGGCCAAGGGGGCAGCCGAGAAAGCCATCGAGCTGGACGACAATTCCGCCGAGGCGCACACGTCGCTCGCCAATTTCAAGCTCTGGTACGAATACGATTGGGCAGGCGCCGAGGCCGAGTTTCGCCGCGCCTTCGCGCTCAATCCGAACTACGCCTTTGCGCATGACCAGTTTGGCCTCGGCCTTGCCCTCCAGGGAAGGTTCGACGAAGCGGCCGCCGAGGGAAAGCGAGCGTTGGAGCTCGACCCGCTTTCCCCGCAGATTCCCCTCGACACCAGCGTCGGGCTGGCCTTCCAGGGCCATTACCAGGCCGCGAGGGATCTGGTGAAAAGAGCCGCCGATCTCGATCCGACCCTGTTCTTTGCTCCATGGGAAGCCGGGTGTATCGACCTTCAAGAGGGCAAGGTTCGCGACGCGATCCCGAAATTCCGCAAGGCCAAGGCGATGGAATCGCCAGCGTTCGCGTCCGCCTGGCTCGCGTACGCCTATGGGGCCTCGGGCGACCGACCTGCCGCGATGGCGGAGCTCGAAGAACTGAAGAAGAAGTCGCTCCGTGGCTCTGTGACGCCGTTCAACCTGGCGCTCTTTTATCTCGGTCTGGGCGAAAGGGCGCGGGCGTTGGATTATCTGGAGCAGGCTTATTCAGCCGATTCCCAATGGCTGGGTTGGCTCGGATGTGACCGAGTTTTCGATCCTCTCCGCGCGGAACCGCGCTTCGTCGCACTGATTAAGAAGCTCAGGCTCGCAAGGTGAAAACGGCGCGTCAGCGACGGGGTAACGTGCGATAAAGTCCCGGCCAAGGGCCGAGGTACCCCTCCTGGAGGGCAAGAGCCATGTCGCAGTTCATCTGCTGCCTCTGGTGGTTCGTACTGGGCGTTCTCGTGGGCTGGCTGCTGTCGTGGCTGCTCAACCGGCTCTTCGGACGCTCGCAGGTCCAGGAGGTTTCCGCACCCGCTCCCCAGCCGGCGGCCGCGGCACCTCGCGCGGACGACCTCACGAAGATCGAGGGCATCGGCCCCAAGATCGCCGAGCTTCTGCGCGGCAACGGGATCGACTCGTTCGCGACGCTGTCCCGCGCCGACGTGGCAAAGCTGTGGTCCATCCTCGACAAGGGTGGAACGCGCTTTAAGCTGGCCAATCCTGGGACCTGGCCGGCGCAGGCCGAATACGCCGTGCGCGGCGAGTGGGCTGGCTTGAAGAGCTATCAGGACAAGCTCTACGTCGGAATCCAGCTCTACGGGGACATCCCGGCAGAGGTCGTCATCGACGTGGCGGCGGCAAAGGCGGCCGGCTTCGACTTGAAGGGGCCGGACGACCTCGAGGCCGTCGAGGGCATCGGGCCGAAGATCGCGCAGCTCCTGCGGCAACACGGCATCGCGACGTTTATCCAACTGGCGTCCGCGTCGCCCGCCGAGATCTCCGCAATCCTCCAGAGGGGCGGCCCCGACTTCCGCATCGCGAACCCCGGCACCTGGCCGGAGCAGGCGGGCTACTGCGTGCGCAACGACTGGGCCGGCTTGAAGAAACTTCAGGACCGCCTCACCGCCGGCCGGGAGTGAGGAGTCGCCGCCATGCAGCTCATTAACGGCCGCACGCCCGAGCAGTGGGCAGCCTATGACCGGGCGAAGTTGATCGGCGCAGTCGCGCTCGGGCTACTTCTCATCGCCCTGTCGCTGGCCGGCCGCGGGCCGGCGAGTGCCGGCGGCTGCTGCGAACCGCCGGCAGCAGCGGCCGTTGTTCCTCCGGCCCCGACGCCCGACCATGGGTGCGCCGACGCACTCGAGAGCGATGTGCTCTTTGCCACGGACAGCGCGGAGTTGACGCCCGAGGGCCGCGCCCTGCTCGACCGCCTCGCCCCGTGCTGGAGCCATGGCCGCTTCGAGATCGAAGGCCACACGGACAGCACCGGGACCGATGCCTTGAACCAACCGCTTTCCGAACGCCGGGCGCAGGCCATCGTGGACCAACTGATCAAAGACGGGATCGACGCTTCCTCCCTGACCGCGAAGGGCTACGGCTCGAGTAAGCCGGTGGCCGACAACGCCACGCCCGAGGGCCGGGCGAAGAACCGCCGCGTGGAGTTCCGCAAGCAGTAGCGGGCTAGAAGTGGTAGCCCATACGGGAATCGAACCCGTATTACAGCCTTGAGAGGGCTGCGTCCTAACCGTTAGACGAATGGGCCAACAGGGCCGGGAAAGTTAGCACAGAGGCTGTTTTTCGCCAAGCGGGTACCGACGAGGTAGATCCCTCGGCTTCGCTCGGGATGACAGTAGTGATGTTTTCGATTGCCAGCCGGACTGACCCATGAGTTCGCACCGCGAGGAGTCTCCCGAGCGAATGCGAGGGAGGAGCCTTGCGGTGCGGGAGGCGGAGCGCAGCGGGGAATCAGGCGAGCGGTCGAGACCGCATCCGGCCGAGCCGCTCGCCGGTGCGCCGAAGGCGCAGATCCCCCGCTAAGCGACGCCGACGTTCTCGGGGGACGGGGTCTTGCCCGGGGAGTAGCGGGCCCAGCGGATGATCTCGGGAATCGTCGGCTTCTTGCCGTACATGAGGATGCCGACGCGATAGATGCGGCCCGCGACCCAGGCGATCGCGATGGTCGTTGCGACAATCGACACAATGGAAGCGGCGATCTGCCACGAAGGCACGTCCGAGAGCGCGGTGCGCAGAAACATCGTCAGGGACGCCGTGAACGGGAAGATAGAGAAGAAGACGGCGATGCCGCTCGCCGGGTTGTTCAACACCGCGGGATACACCGCGATGCTGCTGATGATCAGGATCACGGGAATCATGGCGAGCTGCTGGGCTTCCTGGTTCGTGTTGAACGGCGCGGCAATGGCCGTGTAGATGCTCGCATAGAGGAAATAGCCGAGCAGGAAGTAGAGCAGCAAGAAGCCGAGCATCGAGACCGGGATCTTGGGCGCGCCGATGTCGGTCGAGGCCATCATGGAAGCAATTCCGGGCAGCGACAGGTTCATGGCGACAAACGACCAGGCGAAATACTGCGTCAGCCCGACGAGGCCGATGCCGAACATCTTGCCGAGCATCAGCTCGGTCGGACGCACCGACGCGATGATGATCTCGACGATCCGGTTGGTCTTCTCGTCGAGAACGCCCATCATGACCTGCGAGCCGTACATGATGAACGTGCTGTACATGAGGAAGAAGAACACGATGGCGGCGATGATCCCCGCCCCCTTCTCCTCGCTCGTGCCCCTGGCGGAGACCTTGAACGCCTTGAAGTCGACCCGCTTCTCGAGGTCGTTGCCGAGGTCCGCCGGAAGGCCCCTGGCCGTGATCCTCTGGCGCATGCGGATCTTGTTGAAGGCCTCCTTGATCTGGTTCATCGCCGAAAACTCCGAGACCACGATCGAGTAGTACTCGACAGTGTCTTTGGCGACCAGGTCCGGCGTGACGATGAGATAGGCGTTGAGCTTCTTGGCGACGACTTCCTTGCGCAACGTTTCCTTCGTGGCGTCGAGGCTGCCCTCGACCGGGCGCTGCGTCAGGACCCAGCGGGGCGCCGTCTGGTTGGGTGCGCTGGCCTGGCGCTCCGTCTCCTCTTTCTCGAGCTCTGCCTGGAGCGGCGCATAGAGGTTTGCCGTCGTATCGACGACGGCGAGGTGCCGCTCGCCGCCCGCCCGGTGCGACAGGACGATCTGGAAACCGATGATGCCGATGAACATGCCTGGAAAAATCAGCGTCCCGATCCAGAACGCCTTTGTGCGGACGCGCTCGATGTACTCGCGCCGGACGACGGCGAAGATTTTCTTCCAGTTCATCGATTCCTCATTCGATCGTGCGGGTCTCTTCGAGCCCCGCGTCCTTGACGGCGCGCAGATAAATCTCTTCGAGCTCGGGCTCTTTCTGCGAGAAGGCGTCGATGCGGAGCGTTTCGATGGCGTGTTTCAGGAACGCGCGCTGGTCCGTGCCGGGCGTGAGCGCCAGGATGAAGCCGCCGTTGGCCGGCTGGGCCGATACGACGCCGGGCAGGCTGGCCACCTCCCCCAGCGAGGCGTCGGCCGAGAGGCGCACCTGGTTCTGAGAATACCGGCGCTTCAATTCCTGCATGCCGCCGTGGAGGATCTTCTTCGACCGGGCCATGAGGCAGATCTCGTCGCAGAGCTTCTCGGCCTGCTCGAGAACGTGCGTCGAAAAAATGATCGTCTTGCCCTGCGACCGGAAGTCCTGGAAGTACTGCTTCATGAGGGCGGTGTTGATCGGGTCGAGCCCGGAGAACGGCTCGTCCAGGATCAGGATCTGCGGATCGTGGACGATCGTGGCGATGAACTGCACTTTCTGCTGCATGCCCTTCGAGAGCGCTTCCACCTTTTTGTTGAGCCAGGGGCCGAGCTCCATCTTGTCGAGCCAGCCGGCGATGCGCTTTTTCGCCGTCGCACGATCCACTTCCTTGATGGCGGCGAGGAAGTAGAGGTGGTCGATGACCTTCATGCGCCGGTAGAGGCCGCGCTCCTCGGGCAGGTACCCGATCCGGTTTTGCATGGCGCGGTCCATCGGGTGGCCGAGGATCTTGATGTCGCCCGAATCCGGAGCGGTGATGTCCATGATCATCCGGATCGAGGTCGTCTTGCCGGCGCCGTTGGGGCCGAGCAGGCCGAACATGACCCCGCTCGGCACGGAGAACGACAGATCGTCCACGGCGCGGAACTTGCCGAAGGACTTGGAGACGTTCGTCAGCTCGATGGCAATCGACATGGTGGTGCGTTTGTTCTTACGAAAAGGACGAGGGGGAGTTTATAGAGGATCTGGCGGAGAGGGAGGGATTCGAACCCTCGAAACCCTTTTGGGGCTTACCGGTTTTCGAGACCGGCCTGATCAACCACTCCAGCACCTCTCCGGCCGGGGCGCCATCCTAGCAGGCTGCTGAAAAAAGGATGCGGGCGTCGTGTCTGGCCTTTTGCAGTCAGCCATGCGAGAGAGTGTCGCGCGAGGAGAGAATTGAATCGCAGGAAAGGCCTCGCCGGCAAAAGGCCAGCCACCGCAAGCGGTTGCGGCGGCGCGGGGCCGTCTGCGGCGTTGCCGCTCCTCCCCGATGCACTAGGCATCGCCTTCGTCGCGGCGCCTTGCATCCGGCCCCACGGCGCTCGCAACGCCGCTCCACACCCTTTTTCAGCAGCCTGCTCGCGATCAGCGGCGGGCACGGAAGAAGAGACGTAGGAGCTCGGCCGACTCATCGGCCAGAAGGCCTCCCGCGACCTCGCAGCGGTGGTTCAGCCGCGCGTCCTGCGGGATGTTTCCGAGCGTGCCGCAATAGCCGGCCTTGGGGTCCGCGCAGCCGTAGACGACCCGGGACAGGCGGGCGTTGACGGCAGCCCCCGCGCACATGGGGCAGGGCTCGAGGGTTGCATAGAGAGTCGCGCCATCCAGGCGCCAGGTCCCATCCCCGGCGGCGGCCTCCCGGATGGCCTCGATCTCGGCGTGGTGCGTCGGGTCGTGGAAGGCCTCCCGGCGATTGCGGCCGCGGCCGATCATCTTGCCCCCGCGCACGACGACGGCCCCCACCGGGACCTCCTGCTCGGCGAATGAGATTCGGGCGAAGGCCAGGGCCTCCCTCATGAAGAGCTCGTCTTCGTCGCTAAACGGCGCCACTTGCCTAGGCTAACTTGAAAAAGAGGGCCGGTTCCATTAGCCTCTCTGGCCCCTGCGCCCATAGCTCAACTGGATAGAGCGTCTGACTACGGATCAGGAGGTTGGGGGTTCAAGTCCTCCTGGGCGCACCATTTAGCCCCGTATCCAGCCAGCGGAACTTTCGCCCCTGGCGTCCGTAGAAACTGAGGACGAAGTCCCTTTTGCGACAGAGGAGAGGTTTCATGTCCAAGACGAAGAAGATCATCATCGGGGTCGTGGCCGCGGCGGGCGTTCTCGCCATCCTGGCCTTCTCCCTGAGCGGCAAGGACAGGAACCTGCCGAAAGTCACGACGGCCAAGGTCGAGAAGGTGGACCTCGTCTCGAAGGTCACCGCGAACGGAAAGATCCAGGCCCGCCGGAAGGTGGACCTGTCGGCCCTGGTCATGGGACAGATCGTCAACCTGGCCGTTCAGGAAGGCGACCACGTCAAGAAGGGGCAGTTCCTGCTCCAGATCGACCGGGTGCAGCTGGCGGCGCAGGCGGCCGGGCGGGAGGCGAGTCTCGCGGCGATCCGGAAGGATCTGGAGGCATCGCGGGCAAACGCCGAGCAAGCCAAGCGCGACTACGACCGCGCGAAGCAGAACTACGACGCCAAGATCCTCCCCGAGGCCGACTACCAGCATGCCAAGGCAACCTGGGATTCGGCGGCCGCAACGCTGGCAGCCACCGAGCACCGCGTGGAGCAGACGGTCCAGGACCTCGCGGCCAGCCGCGACTCGCTCTCGAAGACGACCGTCCAGGCCCCGATCGAAGGCGTCGTGACGGCTCTCCCGATCAAGGAGGGCGAAGTCACGGTCATCGGTACCATGAACAACGCGGGCACGCAGATCCTCACGATCTCGGACATGTCCGAGGTCGAGGCCGTCATGATGGTGGACGAGACCTCCGTGCCGCAGGTGAAGATCGGCCAGAAGGCGACGCTGAACGTGGACGCCTATCCGAACCGCAAGTTCACGGGGACGATCACGGAGGTCGGCTCTTCGCCGATTGCCAAGAACGACCCGGACCTGCTCTCGTTGACGGCCAACTCCGAGGCGATCAACTTCAAGGTCAAGATTCGCCTCGATACTCCGCCCGACACAATCCGCCCCGGCTTCTCCGTGACGGCCGAAATCGTGACCGGGAAGGTCGAAGGCGCGCCGGCGATCCCCATCCAGGCGCTCGTCGTGCGCGATGTTCCGAAGAAGGGCGCCAAGGGCGAGAAAGCCGACAAGAGCGACAAGGGCGACAAGAAGCCGGTCTCCGGAAGCCGCCCCGAAACGGAAGAGGGCGTCTACTTCGTCAAGGACGGCAAGATCGGCTTCACGAAAGTCGAGACGGGCCTGGCGGGCGAGCTGATGATCGAGATCAAGTCCGGGCCGCAGACCGGCCAGGACATCGTGACGGGCCCGTTCAAGGTGCTGCGCCAGATCAAGGAAGGCGACAAGGTCATCGTCGAGAACGAAGGCGACAAGAAGGGTAAGAAGAAGGAAGGCCCGGCGGCCTCGTGACGATCCCGGAGCTCTTCCTCGTCTCGTCCGCAGCGCTGACGCGCCACAAGATGCGCGCCTTCCTGACCTTGCTCGGCGTCATCATCGGTGTCGCCACGGTCGTGGCGGTCGTGTCGGTCATCTCGGGGCTGAACGCCTACGTCAAGGACAAGGTCATCGGGCTCAATCCCGACATCGTCATCTTCGACAAGTACGGGATCATCATGAGCCGCGAGGAGTGGCTCATCGCGCGCAAGCGGCGCGACCTGACGCTGACAGACATGGACATCGTCCGGCGCGAATGCCGCCTGTGCGAGCAGGTGGGCGGCCGCGGCCAGCGCAATCGGCCGATCAAGTACGGCGACCGCAAGCTCAACGACGTGCAGATCCAGGGGCAAACGCCCAACTCGCACGAGGCGATGAACTTCGACATCGCCAGCGGCCGGTACTTCACGGAGTCGGAGTACGACTACGCGGCCTCCGTCGGGATCATCGGCTGGGACGTCCAGGACCAGCTCTTTCCGGGAGTGGATCCGATCGGCCGCATCGTAAAGGTGGCCGGCTATCCCGTGAAGATCGTCGGCACGCTCGTCAAGCAGGGCAACGTCATGGGTCAGAGCCAGGACAACGTCGTCTACGTGCCCCTGACTCTCTTCAAGAACCACATCGCGCCCACGTCGAACATCTCGATCTTCGTCAAGCCCAAGGGCGGTGTGGAGGGCGTCAACGCGGCCACCGACGAGGTGCGGACGATCCTGCGGTCGCTGCGCAAGACCAAGTTCGACAAGGACGATCCGTTCGGCCTCGTCACGGCCGACATGCTCCAGGCCCTCTGGCGAAACATCTCGGCCGGGGCGTTCCTGTTGATGGTCCTGATTTCCGGCATCTCGCTAGTCGTCGGCGCGATCGTGATCGCCAACATCATGTTCGTCTCGGTCGTGGAACGCACCAAGGAGATCGGCGTGCGCCGCGCGCTGGGGGCGAGGCGCCGCGACATCCGCCGCCAGTTCCTGCTCGAAGCGGCCCTGCTGTCGGCCGTGGGCGGCGCCATCGGCGTTCTGATCGGATCGATCATCGCCATGCTGGTGAACCGGGTCTTTCCGGCGCAAGTCAAGCTGTCGTTCATCCTGATCGGCATCGGCGTCGCGACTGTGACGGGCCTCCTGGCCGGATTGATCCCCGCCTCCAAGGCGGGCAAGCTCCCTCCCGTCGAAGCTCTCCGGTTCGAGTGAGATGTCGGGTTTCGTCACCCACCTGCGCCGCGGCTTCGGCGAAAACGTCCGGTTCGCGCTGCTGGCGGTGCGCACCCACAAGCTGCGCGCGGGCCTGACGGTTCTCGGTATCGTCGTCGGGGTCGCGACCGTCATCGCCATGGTCTCAATCGTGACGGGCTTCAACAACAACATGGTGCGCAACTTCCAGAGCTTTGGGGCGACTCTCGTTCAGTTCCAGAAGTACGAGCCCCGATTCGGGCCGGGGCACCGGGACCCGTCGGAGCGCCGCCGCAAGGACCTGACCTTCGAGGACTCGGTGGCGCTCAAGGACTCGATCCCAGAGATGCGCGCCGTTTCCGCGGAGCGCTACCTCTGGGGCACCGACGTCCATGTGAAGTACCGTGACTCCGAGACCACGACGCCCGTGGTCGTCGGCGCCTGCCCGGACTATTCGGTCGCCAATAACCACTTCATCGGCTATGGCCGCTTCGTGACGGAGTCTGACCTCGAGCACGCGTCGACGATCACCATCATCGGAGAAGACGTCCGCCAGGCCCTTTTCGCCCGGGAGGATCCGCTCGGGAAATGGCTCACGCTCAATGGAACGCCATACATGGTCGTTGGTGTCTTCGACGTCAAGGGCAAGATGTTCGGTAACTCGAACGACAACTTCGTCCTGATCCCTTTTACGGCCTTCGACCGACAGTTCCCCTTCATCAAGAACAGTGGAGACGACACGATCCACATCGCGACCGTGCCCTTCACCCCTGAACAGGTCGCCACGATCACCGAGAAGGGAAGAGCGCTCCTGCGGGCCCGGCGCCACGTTCCCTTCGACAAGCCGGACGATTTTGCGATCTACACGCCGGACAAATTGATCCAGAGCTTTCAGGGCATCACGAGCGGCATCACGGGGGCAATGGTGTTCATCGCCTTCATTTCGCTCTTGATCGGGGGCGTCGGCGTGATGAACATCATGCTGGTTTCCGTGACCGAGCGGACGCGCGAGATCGGCGTGCGCAAGGCCGTGGGCGCCTTCCGGCGGGACATCGTCCTGCAGTTTCTGACGGAGGCGACGACGCTATCGTTGCTGGGCGGAGCGATCGGGGTCGTGGTCGGCATTGCCGTGCCGGCGCTGGTCAAGCGGGTGTTCGAGGCGCTGCCGGCCGAAACTCCGTTTTGGGCGGTCCTGGTCGGGCCTGCTCGTCTCGGTTTCGGTCGGAATCTTCTTCGGGCTGTACCCGGCCGTGAAGGCCTCGCGCCTGGACCCGATCGAAGCCCTGAGGTACGAATAGCAGGTGTCTGGAGCTTTTTCGCACCTGCGCCGGGGTTTCGGGGAGAACGTACGTTTTGCCCTGCTCGCCGTGCGCGCGCACAAGCTACGGGCGGGCCTGACGATCCTGGGCATCGTCGTGGGGGTCGCGACGGTCATCGCCATGGTGTCGATCGTGACGGGCTTCAACAACAACATGGTTCGCAGCTTCCAGAGCTTTGGAGCCAACCTGGTGCTCTTCCAGAAGTACGAGCCCCGTTTCGGGCCCGGCGGCCCCCGTCCGGAAGGGGAGATGCGGCGCCTGGATCTGACGCTCGAGGACGCCGAGGCGCTGCGCTCTCAGGTGCCCGAGATGAAGGCGGTCTCGCCCCAGCGCTACCTGTGGGACAACTCCGACTACCACGTCAAGTACCGAGACCTCGAGTTCCGATCCCCCAAAGTGGTCGGCGTCATGACGGATTACCCGGTGGCGACCAACCGCAACATTGCGCTGGGGCGCGCCATTACGGAGAACGACGTGGAGCACGCGACTGACGTCCTCGTCATCGGCGACGACGTGGCGGAGCGCGTCTTCCCGCGCGAAGATCCGATCGACAAGCGCGTGTACCTCGGGCACGACACGTACCTCGTGGTCGGGGTCTTCGAGCACAAGGGCAAGATGTTCGGCGACTCCCAGGACAACTTCGTCGCCATGCCCATCACGACGTTCGACCGGCACTATCCCTGGATCAAGGTCGGCGGCAGCAACGGCGACGCCCTGCGGATCGCCACGATCCCCCACAGCGCCGAGCAGCTGCCCGAGATGATCGAGAAGGCGCGCATGGTGCTGCGCACGCGGCGGCACGTGGCCTTCGACAAGCCGGACGACTTCGGCATCGTGACTCCCGACAAGATGATCGAGAGCTTCCAGGGCATCACCAATGGGATCACGGGAGCCATGGTGTTCGTGGCGATGGTGTCGCTCCTGATCGGCGGTGTGGGCGTGATGAACATCATGCTGGTCTCCGTGACCGAGCGCACGCGTGAGATCGGAGTGCGCAAGGCCGTGGGCGCTTTCCGCCGGGACATCGTCCTTCAGTTCCTGATCGAGGCCGCGACGCTGTCGCTCTTGGGCGGAGCGATCGGGGTGGTCGTGGGTGTCGCCGTGCCGGCTGGCGTCAAGAAGATCTTCGAGGCGCTGCCGGCCGAGACACCCCTGTGGTCGATCGTCGTCGGACTGCTCGTCTCGATCTCCGTCGGCATCTTCTTCGGCCTCTACCCGGCCGTCAAAGCCTCCCGCCTCGACCCCATCGAGGCCCTTCGTTATGAATAGCGGCTCGAGGGCTTGAGATAGCCTGACGTCTGATGGCGGCCATACCGGTTCCAAAGGACGTGGTTTTTGTGGGGAGCGATCTCGTGCTCGTCTGGGAGGACGGGCGCGAGGACTACATTCCGCTCGAGAAGGTGCGCCGCGCGTGCCCGTGCGCGATGTGCAAGGGGGAGAAGGACCTTTTCGGCAACGTGTACAAGGGGCCCGACCGGCCCTACGCTCCCTCCTCGTTCCAGATCGCCGGTTGGAGGCGCGTGGGCGGGTATGCCCTGCAAATCGACTGGGCGGACCGCCACAACGACGGCCTCTATTCCTGGGAGACCCTCCGGGTCCTCGGGGGAGAACCGGAGGGTCCAATGTCCAAAGTCCAAAGTCCAAAGGAGCCGTGACTTTGGATGGCTGCAGACTTTGGACTTTGGACTTGCGACTTTGGACTAGGGGGGCCGGGGGGCGATCCGTTAGGATAACGCCCCCGGAGAGGTGTCCGAGTGGCTTAAGGAGCACGCTTGGAAAGCGTGTGTGCCCAAAAGGTACCGAGGGTTCGAATCCCTCCCTCTCCGCCACGCATAAATAGCTATGGCCGAGGCTGAGACAAAGACCGACCTCGAGCTCGTCCGCCGGATCAAGGCGGGCGATGAGGAGGCGTTCGAGCAAATGGTGCGGCGATACCACGCCCGGATCTACTCGCTGGCATATGGCGTGCTGCGAAACCCCGAGGACGCCGAGGAGGCTGCCCAGGACGCGTTCTGGACGCTGTACCGCAAGATCGGCACGTTCGACGAGTCGAAGAAGTTCTTCTCGTGGTTCTACCGGGTCGCCTTGAACCAGGCCTACAGCCGCGCTCGGCGCCGGCCCGCACCCACCGTGGCGATCGACGAGACGCTGCCGCGCTTCGACGAACGCGGGCGCTTCGTCCTTTCGGACTTTCCCGATTGGAGCGCGAAAGTCGAGGACGACGTTTCGGCTCGTGAGCTTGCGGCGAAAGCGGGCGAGTACATTGCCGAGCTGCCGCCCGCCTACCGGGACGTCATCTGGATGGCGGATGTCGAAGAAATGGCGCCCGCGGACATTGCCGAGACCCTCGAAATCTCCATCCCTGCGTTCAAGTCGCGCCTGCACCGCGCCCGCCTCCATGTGCGCGAGCGGCTGACGGAAGCGATGCGGGCGGCGCCCGAGAGGGCCGCGGAGGCGGCATCGTGAGCGACAACTGCCGCAAGTTCGTCCTCGATCTCCTGGGCGACTACGAGGCCGGTGCGTTGCCGCCGGCCGAGCGCGAGGCCCTCGAGCGGCACATCGGCATGTGTCCCCCGTGCGTGAACTTCCTTTCCACCTACCGCGCCACCGGAAAGTGCCTGAAGTCCCTGAAGCCTTCCGATATCCCGGATGCCCTGGCCGAGTCCATCCTGGCTTTTGTGCGGGCGCGGCGCGACAGCGCCAAGTGAGGCCGCCTCGCTTCGGCGCCCGCCTCGCCGCAGCCGGCGCGATCCTCCTTGTGTTTTTTTCCGCCGTCGCCACGTGGTTGATTCAGACCAACCGCTGGCCCAACCTCCCGCCCGGCGCCTTTCGCAGCATCGACCTCTGGGCTGGCTTCGCCTTTCTTGCCGCCCTCGTCCTCTACCTCCTCTTCCGCCGCTGGAAGGGTGGGGACTCAGCTCCTGTCTAGAGAATTTGATTGGCCGTGGAGCGGCCGGTGCAGATGCTAGAATGGCGGTTCCGGCGGCGGAGGATGGGTTCGGGCCCTGTGCGACGGAAGTCTCCGAACCTCGTCAGGTCCGGAAGGAAGCAGCGATCAGGAGGCGCCCCCGTGCGCCGCAGGCCAACCTGAATCCATCTTCAGCCGCCGGTTTTTTTGATGCACGTCGCTCTCCCCAGAAAATGGCGCCCCAGAGTCTTCGCCGACCTCGTCGGACAGGAGGCGGTGGCGCGCACGCTCAGTAACGCCATCACCGAGGGGCGCGTAGCGCCCGCGTACCTGCTGACGGGGCCGCGCGGCGTTGGAAAGACCTCGACGGCCCGGATGCTCGCGCGCGCCTTGAACTGTGACAAGGGCCCGACCGTCACGCCCTGCGGCGTGTGCGCCTCCTGCCGCGAGATCCTCGACCGGGGCGAGTCCCTCGATGTGCACGAGATCGACGGCGCCTCCAACCGGAAGATCGAGAACGCCCGGGAGCTGATCGAGACCACCCGGTATGCGCCGCAGCGGGACCGCTTCCGCATCGCCATCATCGACGAAGTCCACATGCTGACGACCGAGGCCTTCAACGCGCTCTTGAAGACGATCGAGGAGCCTCCGCCTTACGCGCGGTTCATCCTCGCCTCGACAGAGCTGCACAAGATCCCGGCTACGATCGTGTCGCGGTGCCAGCGGTTCTCGTTCCGGGCGCTCACGGTGCCGGAGATCGCGGCTCGGCTCGAGCACGTGGCAAAGGCGGAAAAGATTCCCGTGACGCCGGGAGCGATGCGCTTGCTGGCCGAGGCAGCCGACGGAAGCCTCCGGGACGGCCTCTCGCTGCTCGATCAGGCGGCCACACTCGGGGGCGGAGCCGTGAACGAAGAACGGTGCACCGAAATCCTGGCCCTCGTCGACCCGAAGCTCCTCGAGGGCGTCTACTCGGCGATCGCCTCGGGCGACCGCGCCGCCGCGATCGCCACCCTCGGCCGCCTGACCGAGTCGGGCGAGGACCCGCGGCACGTCCTGAAGGAGTTCCTGGGGCTCCTGCGCAAGCTCCTGCTCTTTGCGGCCGGGGCGGCGGGGGACACTGCCGAGGCGGACCGAGCGCGCCTGGCCGCCCTTTCGCGCGCCGTGCCGTACGACAACCTCCTCCGAGCCGTCTCGCTGTCGATCGAGGCCGACGCCCTCTCGCGGCGCACCGATGACGCAGGCCTCGTTCTCCAGATGCTGGTGCTGCGACTGGCCGAGCTGCCGCGCCTGAAGAGCATCGAGGAGGCGATCGGGTCGAAGGCCCCGGTTGCGCCGCCTGCCCGTCCCGCGGCGCTCGACCGGTCGGCGCCTTCGCCCGGCCCGCGCATCGTGTCTCTCGTGGCCGTCGAGCAGGAGGAGGAGCCGCGCCGTCCGACGGGACCGGTGGCGGTTACGCCCGAGGCCAAGATCGAGCGTTTCCACCAACTCCTCGACGCGCGCCGGCGCGTCACGGGCGCGCAGGCCAGCCTGGCGGAGGCGATCCGCATCGAAGGCGACGATCTGGTTCTGCGGTTCGGCATCGACAAGGCCGCCGCCAAGGAAGCGCTCGACGAGCCGTTGACGAAGAGACTGCTCGCCGAGGTTGCGAAGGAAGCCTTTGGCCGCCCGCTCCGGGTGGTCTTGAAGACGGGCCCTCCGGCCGACGGGGACCTCGGCCTGGCCGCGCGCGACATCCCCAAGGCGACGATCGCGCGCGAGCGCGCCACGAGCCGGGCCGAGGACGATCCGGTCGTCCGATCCGCCATGGAGCTCTTTCGCGCGGAGCTGACGGACGTGAAGGAGGAGGAATAGCGCACACTGCTGTCATTCCGTAGAGCCACACTGCTGTCATTCCGAGCGAAGCGAGGAATCTACTCCGGCCCGTTTCACCAGCGTGAGCAGATCCCTCGACTGCGCTCGGGATGACAGGTGTGCGTCGGGATGACAAGTCTGGAGGCGACCGACGAACATGAATATTCAGAAGATGATGGCCCAGGCCCAGGCGATGCAGGCGAAGGTGCAGGCGGAGCTCACGGCGATGCGCGTCGAGGCGTCGGCCGGCGGCGAGATGGTCAAGGTCGTCCTCTCGGGCACCAAGGAGGTCCAGTCGGTCTCGATCGACAAGGCCGCCGTGGATCCCGAGGACGTCGAGACGCTCGAGGACCTGATTCTCGCTGCCATGCGCGAGGCGTCGCGCCGAGTGGATGAGGCCGTCGAGAAGAAGACCGCCTCGATGCTCGGCGGAATGATGCCAGGCTTACGGTGAGGGGAGTGTCCAAAGTCCAAAGTCCAAGGTCCAAAGTCGGACCTCGGAGCTGGACCGTTGCCGCTCCTTTGGACTTTCAACTTTGGACTTTGGACTCTTCCGTCTAGATGGCTGGGACTCCCAAGTCGTTTGACCGGTTGGCCGCGGAGCTCCAGCGGCTGCCGGGCATCGGCGCCAAGAGCGCTTCGAGGCTGGCCTACCACCTCCTGCGCGCTCCCGCCGAGGAGGCCGAGCGCCTCTCCCGCGCCATCGGCGAGGCGCGCGCCGCCGTGCGCCGCTGCAGTCTCTGCAACACCCTGACGGAGCCCGATCCCTGCGACGTCTGCTCCGACCCCCAGAGGGACGCCACGGTGCTGTGTGTCGTCGAGGATCCGGGCAATGTCGTGGCGATCGAGAAGACGCGGGAATTCAAGGGCCGCTACCACGTCCTCTGGGGCGCCCTGTCGCCCCTTCGGGGCGTGGGGCCCGACGAGATCGACGTGGCCGGCCTCGTCAAACGGGTGACTCCCGAGGTCAAAGAGGTCATCCTGGCCACGAACCCCAACGTCGAGGGGGAGGCGACGGCCCTCTACCTCGCCAGGCGCCTGAAGGCAGCCGGGGTCCGAATCACGCGGATCGCTTTCGGCCTGCCCGTGGGCGGGGACATCGAGTATGCCGACGAAGTGACCATGGCCCGATCGCTCGAAAACCGGCGGGAGCTGTAAGCTGTTGTAATATAAGTTCCAACAGGAGAGACAGTTAAACCCATGACGTCGCCGGACCTCGTCCTCTACGACGAGGAATTCCAGAAAATCAAGGAAGCCCTGCAGCGCCTGAGGCAGGACGCCAACGCGAACGTCGTGTTCCTGGTGGACAAGAACGGCCAGCAGATCGCGGCCGTCGGGGACCTCCAGTCGCTCGATACGACCTCGCTCGCGTCGTTGACGGCCGGCAACGTCGCCGCGACCGACGGCCTGGCCCGCCTGATCGGGGAAAAGGAGTTCTCGATCCTTTTCCACGAGGGCGAGAAGGACAACATCCACATCTCGATCGTGGCGCAGCGGGTCATCCTCGTCGTCATCTTCGACGAGCGCTCCTCGCTCGGCCTGGTGCGCCTGCGCGTGCGGAGGGCCACGGCGGAAGTCGAGAAGATCTTCGAGGACATTGCTCTGAAGGTCGAGAAGGAAAAGACGACCATACGGGCCGCGGACTACGAGTCCCCCTTCGCCGAGATCACGGACGAAGACATCGACCGCCTGTTTTCTGAGTGACCCGATCCCATCGACTGACCTGGTGACCGAATGACGTTCATCAACTATGCCGCCCGCGAGATCAACTGCAAGATCGTGTACTACGGGCCAGGCCTGTGCGGCAAGACCACCAACCTCCAGTACATCTACGACCGCACGAACCCGTCTGCCAAGGGCAAGCTGATCTCGCTGGCCACCGAGACCGACCGCACGCTCTTCTTCGACTTTCTGCCGCTCGACCTGGGGACGGTCAAGGGATTCAAGACGCGCTTCCACCTGTACACGGTCCCCGGTCAGGTCTTCTACGACGCGTCGAGAAAGCTGATCCTCAAGGGTGTGGACGGCGTCGTCTTCGTGGCGGACTCCCAGGAGGCCCGCATGGAGGCCAACGCCGAGTCGATAAGAAACCTGGACAAGAACCTCAAGGAGCAGGGCTACGACATCTCGGCGATCCCCTACGTCCTCCAGTTCAACAAGCGCGACCTGCCGACCTCCGTGTCGACGGACGTGATGTACCGGAACCTCAACATCAAGGGCGAGCCCACCTTCGAGGCCACCGCCACGACGGGCATGGGCGTCTTCGACACTCTGAAAGCCGTCGCGCGGCTCGTGTTGATGGATTTGAAGAAAAAATAGGGGAACCCCCTCTCCCACCGGGAGAGGGGCGGGGTGAGGGGAAAGCTCTCGCCTCGGTTCCGCTTCGAAGAATCCCTTGGGTGGCTGTTAACCCCTCACCCTAACCCTCTCCCGGAGGGAGAGGGGACACTTCGAAGCAGCTCCGGCTTTTCAGGCAGACCTCCGGCAAGGCCAGGTCGCCGTCGGGGCCGTCGGAGCGCATGGTCTGCAGGCACCAGAACTGCTGGGTCGAGCCCGAGCGCGAGATGTCCCGCTCGGCGTAGGAGTCGGGCACGTACATCGTCTTTGTCCGCAGGTGCCGGCAGATGTACGGGTCCGGCTCGCGCGAGCCGTCCACGACCGGGCCCGCGAACCGCGGGCCGTCCTCAGGCAAGAGCCGCGCGCAGCGTCCGTTCGAGGGTGACCCGGGCCAGGCGCACCTTGTAGGCGTTCTGAGACAAAGGCTTCGCTCCCGAGACGGCGGCCAGAGCGGCCTTCTTGATCAACTCGGGAGTCGGCTTGCTGCCGTTTAAGACGGCCTCGGCTTCCTTCGAGCGCCAGGGCACCTGGGCCACGTGGCCGAGCACGACGCGCGCGCCGCGGATCGACCCCGAAGAGAGCTCGAGGGCCACGCACACCTCGACGAGCGGCCAGTCGAAGGTCTCCTTCTCCTTGACCTTCCTGTAGGCGGACCGCGCCCCCGCAGGCTGCGCCGGCAGCGTCACCGCCTCGATGATCTCGCCCGGCTGGAGATGGTTCTCGCGCGTCGGGTCGGTGACCGGCTTTGCGAAGAGAGCCTCCAGCTTGACGGCCTTCTTGCCCTTGGGCGAGACGATCTCGGCCGAGGCGTCGTAGGCGACGAGAGCCGTGGCGGTTGCCGAGGGATGCACGCAGACGCAGACGAGGTCCGTGTCGAAGATCGCGTGGAAGCGGTTCTCGCCCTCCTGCGCATAGCACTCGTTGCCGCCCTTCTTGCGGCAGTCGAAGTCGGCGCTGCGGTAGTACCAGCAGCGGGGCCGCTGGGCGATGTTTCCGCCGAGGGTCGCCATGTTGCGGATCTGGGGTGTGGCGGCTCCGCCCGCGGCGTCGGCCAGAGCCGGATAAGCGCGCTTGACCTCCGCGCTGTCGGCGATGTGCGCCAGCGTCGCCAGTGCGCCGATGCGCGACGGCGAGCCGATCGCGATCCTGTCCAGTCCCGGGATCCCGGTGATTGAAACGACGCGCTCGGGCGTGTCGAGGCCTTCTTTCATGCGGTCGATCAGGTCGACTCCTCCGGCTTTGAGCTCGGTTCGCGGCTTGGCACACTCGCGCGCGGCCTCGGCCAGAGAGGCGACGGGCAGCAGGACGAAGTTCTTCACGCTCCGCCTCCTTTCGCCGACCCGGCTTCGGCCTCCCGGAGGGCCTCCAGGACGACCTCCGGCGTGATGGGGAGCCGGCGGATGCGGGCGCCGATGGCATGGGAGACCGCGTTGGCAATCGCTCCCGCCGTGGGCACGGTCGCGGGCTCGCCGATCCCGACCGAGTTCGTGTTGTTGACGCCGTCCCAGACGGGCACCAGGATCGTTTCGATCTCGGGCACGTCCCGGGCTCCGGCGATCTTGTATTGGTCGACGTTCGCGTTGACCATCTTGCCGGTCGGCCGGTCGAGCACGCGGTCTTCGAACAGGGCATAGGAGACGCCCTGGATGACGCCGCCCTGCACCTGGCTCTCGGTCGTCAGGGCGTTGACGACCAGGCCGCAATCGTGAACGGCCACGACCCTCACGACCCGGACGCGGCCGGTCTCCGTATCCACCTCGACCTCGGCGAACTGCGCGCCCGTCGTGAAGCGCTTCCAGGCGTCGTCGTGGTTCTCGGCGCGCGAGGCCGTGGCCGACACGCCCGCTTCGGGCAGTTTGGCGCAGGCTTCCGTCCACGAGAGCTTCTTCGAGTCGTCGCCCTTGACGGAGAAGGCGCCGCTGCCGATCTCGACCTGTTCGTTCGGGACGCTCCAGGCCTTTGCCAGGACCTCGGCGACTTTCTGCTTGGCTTGCCAGGCGGCCGCTCGGATCGAGGGAGCCGAGGAAGGCGTCGTCGTCGAGCCGCCGGAAGCCGGGCCGAAGGGCATGGCGGAATCGCCAATGCGAACGTTGACCTTGGCCAGAGGCAGTCCGAGCTCCTCGGCCGCCACGATGCCGACCATCGTGCGGGCGCCCGTCCCCAGGTCCTGCACGCCCTGCTCGACATCGGCCGAACCGTCGCGATAGATCGTGACCGTGGCTTTGGGGCCGGTGCCGCCCGTGTTGTACCAGACAGCCGCCCCCATGCCGACACCGCGGAGGATCGCGGGATCCTTCGTCGCGCGCCGCGCATCGCGGTCCTTCCAGCCGATCCGTTCGGCTCCGATCGAGAACTCGTGGCGCCGGACCTCCGAGGGGTCGTTCTTCATTCGGAGCTCGAGCGGGTCCATCTTTAGCTTGCCCGCGAGCTCGTCCATCATCGTCTCGAGGGCGAAGGAGCCTTGCGGATGGCCAGGCGCGCGGAAGGCGGCCGAAGGGCCCGAGTTGGTGAAGACGTCGAACTCCTCGGTCTTCACGTTGTCGCAGGCATAGACGTTCTTCAAGGGCCCGGACGAGCCCGTGCCGCCATTGGTCCCGCCGTTGCCATGCACCACGAGGTGCAGCGCGGTCAGCTTGCCGTCTTTCGTCGCGCCGGCCTTGATCCACTGGATCGCGGACGGACGATTTCCGACCGCCAGGTGCTCGTCTTTGCGGTCGCAGAAGAGCTTGACGGGCAAGCCGGCCTCCTTCGCTAGCTTGGCCGCAGTGACGCCTTCGACACCCGCTCCGAACTTGGCGCCGAAGCCTCCACCCATGTACTCCGTCGTGACCACGACCTTGGACTTGTCGAGGCCGAAAACCTCCGCCAGCTCGTTGCGCACGGTGAAGATGCCCTGTGTCGAGGCCCAGACCTTGAGGCTCCCATCGGGCTCCCAGGCAGCCACCAGGCCGTGCGTCTCGAGAGCCGTGTGCGTCTGGACCTGCGTCACGTACGTGCTCTCGACGAGGACGTCCGCCTTCTGGAACCCTTCGTCGACATTGCCCTTGTCGCTCTTACGCGGGCCCTGCACGTTGCCGTCACGCGGGAGCGGCCTGGCTGCCCCCGGCATGTCGCCTGCCGAAGCCTTGTTCTCGACCTGGCCGGCGAAGACGAGCGGCGCGCCGGCCTTGCGGGCCGCCGCGACATCCACGACGAAAGGCTTCGGGTCGTACTTCACCCGGATGGCCGCGAGGGCGTCGAGGGTCTGCTCGGGCGTCTCGGCCGCGAGCGCGGCAACGGCCTGTCCCGCGTAGCGCAGGGCATCGCCGGCCTTCGCGATCGGAATCGCGGCCTTTACGCCCGGCATTTTCCTGGCGGCGTCGAGGTCCATGGAGACGACGGTAGCCGCCGGATACGGGCTGCGGAGGATCTTGCCGTAGAGCATCCCCGGCAGGCGGACGTCGATCGAGTAGCGGGCCTGGCCGGATACCTTGGCCGGGCCGTCCAGGCGCGGGACGCGGGATCCCAGGATCGAGAACTTCTGTGACGGGTCCCAGGGTGCCGGGTCGCCCGGCGCGACGACAATCTCTTTTGATTCGAACTTGCCATCGAAGCCGACGCGGATCTTTTCCTTGCCCATGTCAGGCCTCCTCGGCTTCGAGAGCTTCGAGGGTTGCCGGTCCGACCCGCGAGTCGGTTGTCAGAAGCGAGCCGTGCCGGGCGCGCGCCATCGTCACGGGCTCCAGAATCGTCAGCGAGCTGCCGGCCGTCTTGATCCCCGCCGCCCGCTCGACCGCGTCGAGAACGTGGGGATACGTGCCGCAGCGGCAGAGATTGCCGGCCACGGCCTCACGGATCTCGTCGCGGCTGGGCTTCGGGTTCTTATCCAGCAGGATCTTGCAGGACAGGACCATCCCGGAGGTGCAGAAGCCGCACTGCAGCGCGTCGGCCGCCACGAAGGCCTCCTGGATCGGCGACAGGCGATTGTCCGTCTTCAGCCCCTCGATCGTCGTGATCGAGCGGCCCGGCATCTCCACGGCCAGCAACAGGCAGGAGCACTGGGCCGCTCCGTCCACGAGCACCGTGCAGGCGCCGCAGGCGCCCCGCCCACAGGCGACCTTCGTCCCCGTCAAGCCGATGCGGTCGCGCAAGGCATCGGCCAGCACGACGCGAGGTTCGACGAGGAGATTCTCGGTCTTGCCGTTGATCTGGAGTGAGATCGGAACGGCCTGGGGGCCGATCGCCCGATTTGCCGGCGCCGCGGGGGCCCGCGCCGGAACTGCGGCGGCGGCAGCGCCGACGAGCGCGCCCCGCACGAGATCCCTCCGCGTGAAACCGGATTTCGGCTCGTCGCTCATGGGGCCTCCTCTCGCGAGAAGATCATACGTCCAGGGCCCCTTCATAGTCCTCCGGCGTGTTCAGGTCAAGCAGCACACCCGGGTCGGGCACGGCGACCTCGGTTAAGACCTCCGGCCTCACACGCCACAGGTGGCGAAGGCCTTCGCCCTCGGGGATCGCGGCGATCTCCGGGATCAGGTCCGCTCCGACGAGGACCGGATGCCCCCGGCGCCCGTCACGCACGGGCAGGACGACATGCCCGCGCCCCGCTCTCTGCGCGAGCTGAAGCAGTGTCGAAACAGCCACGGCGGGGTGATCGGCCGGCCAGACATAGAAACCATCGACATCCAGCTGCAGCTCGGCGATCCCCATCCGGATCGAGAGGAGCATCTCCTCCTGCGGGCGCGGGTTCACGACCGTCCGCGCCCCCGCAGCCCGCGCGATCCTGCCGGCCTCCGGAAGATCCGCCCGCACGACGGCCACGCGCTCGGAGACGCCCGCGGCGGCCAATGTCGCAAGCACCCGCTCGAGAACGGTCTGTCCCCCGAAGGCCAGGAGGACCTTTTCCCGGCCCATGCGGCGCGAGAGTCCGGCGGCGAGGACGACCGCGCCGAGCTTCATTTCTTCTTGGCCGCCGCGGCCGCGTGGAGAGGCGCCGCGGCGTCGCTGCGCGCCAGGGCCGCGACCGCGCGGCGCGACGCCTCGAGCCGCTCCAGGACGACCCCGCGAGCCTTCTCGCGGAAGCCGTGAGGGGGTGGAGCCTGGCGCAGCCGCCGCGCCTCCTCCGAGAGGGCGCGCTCGTAGCGGGCGAGGGCGAGGCGCCGCTCACCGGGGTCGAGGAAATCCAGGAAGGCGAGGCGGGCCAGGGCCTCATCCTTGCCGCGAGGGGGGGAGGAGGGGAGGGCTAGCCAGCGCTTGAGCTCCCGGCGGCCGGCCGCGGTCACCCGGTAGAGGTTCCGGCGGGGTCCGTGGCGGGGGCCGAGCACCCGGAGGAGCACGAACCCGGCCCGCCGGAGGCGGGCCAGGGCCGGGTAGATCTGCGAGAACTCGGCCCGCCACACCGGCTCGACTTCCGTCGCGAGCGCGCGCGCGAGGTCGTATCCGGTGCGCGGCTCCTCGGCGAGAAGACCGAGAAGGACGTGCGGGAGCGACATGCGAAAACTATATCAACACTGATATAGCTCGGCGCCCTCGCTTGGGCTTTAGATCGGAGGTGGACAGAAAAGTGGACAAAAAAGAGGGGGCCCGAAGGCCCCCGTAGATCCGTTGGGAAATTCGTAAGTCGTTGACTTACTTCTTTTTCTTCGCGGCCTTCTTACCCTTCTTTGCGGCCTTCTTCTTCGTTGCCATGATGTCACCTCCCTCCTGTCAGCGGATTGACAGGCATCGGGCGAGGTGCTACTTTTGCCGCCCCTTCCCAAGGGCGTTTCGCCTTCAGTCTGTCGCTGTCGTAAGACGGAACAGGCATGCTTGTTAAAGCCGCCGGGTGGTTATCGCCGCCCGGCGTTTTCATTTTCGAAACTTCTTGACTGATCACAGCCGATGTTTTTTCCATCCGACGCTTGTTCATTCTGGCTTCCCTCCGCTCGGTTGTCAAGCGATCGGCGGGTAGAATCGGGCGCATGACCGAGGAGAGCGCGATCACGGTCGCGCACAGTCCCGATTCCGACGACGCCTTCATGTTCTACGCCCTCGCCGAGGGGCGAGTCGACACCGAGGGCCTCGCGTTCGCGCACGAGCTTGCCGACATCGAGACCCTGAACCGCCGGGCTCTCTCGGGCGAGCTCGCGGTGACGGCAGTCTCCTTCCATGCTTATGCCTGGCTGGCCCCGCGCTACCTGCTGCTTCCTCACGGAGCCTCCTTCGGCGACGGCTACGGCCCGGTCGTCGTGGGCCGGCGCGCCATCTCGCGGGAAGAGATCGCGCGGGGCGACGTCGTGGTCGCCTCGCCCGGCTCGCGAACGACCGCGCACCTGGCCCTTTCTCTCTGGGCGCCTGGCGTTCGAACGGTCCTCGAGTCCTTCGACGCAATCCTGGAGGGCGTGCGCAGCGGGCGGCTCGAGGCCGGCGTCTTGATTCACGAAGGACAGCTCACCTTTGCGGAGGAAGGGCTGGCCGCCATCGTGGACCTCGGCCGCTGGTGGAAGGACGAGACGGGACTGCCGCTGCCATTGGGAGGAAACGTCGTGCGCCGCGATCTGGGAGCCGATCGGATCGCGCGGATCTCGCGCACCCTTTCCCGCTCGATCGAGTACGGCCTGGCCCACCGCGACGCGGCTCTGACCCATGCCCTGGGCTATGCCCGCGGCCTCGACCGTGCGCAGGCCGACCGTTTCGTCGGGATGTACGTCAACGACTGGACCCGGGGATACGGTCCCGAGGGGCGGCGTGCCGTTCAGCTGCTGCTCGACAGGGGCAGCGCCGCGGGCTTGATGCCGGCGGTCACGGCCGAATATGCGCCGTAATCTTCTCGAGGGGCCGGCGATCCTCCTTCATCTGCTGGCGATCGCCCTGGTGATCGGGCCGGCGGTCTTCTTCGGCGCTGTCGTGGCGCCGCAGTCCTTCCATCTGCTGCCCACGCGCGACATGGCGGGGGCTCTTCAGGCGCCGATCCTGACGCGGCTCTGCTGGATCGCGGAGGGCGGCTTTGCGGTCCTGATCGTGACGTCGTGGTGGCTGACGCGGGACGGCGCCCCGAGGCTCTTGAAGATGCTCATGACCCGCGCCGCCCTGCTCGGGCTGATCACCGCCCTGGTCATCGAGAAGCTCCTCGTGGTCCAGATCGACAAGATCCGGAAGGAAGCGCCGGGCCTGATCGACAACCTGCCCGCGGCCGACCCCGCCCGGATCCTGCTCGGCCGGCTCCACCGGCTCTCGACCGGCTTTTTCGCCATCGAGCTCGCTGCCGGCGCCCTCGTCCTCGTCACGACTGCCCGCTGGGTCGCCAGTCGCCGCGCCGCAGCCGCGCCCACGGCCCTTCCCGGCGCTTCCCGGCCTCCTGTGCCGCCCGTGCCGAAGGTGCTGGACCTCTCGGGCCTGTAATTTCAAACTCGGGCCGCAGGAATCCCGGAGGGCTCTTGGACCTAATCGGGGGCTTTTTGGTGTTTGAGGGCCGAGGCGACGAGGGCGACGCCGGCGGCGATCAGGAGCCAGGGCCAGAAGCGGTCGACGAACCCGCGCAGGCCCGCCAGGTCGAGAAAGCGGGCGAGCGTCGAGCTCACGGCGATCGCGACGAGGATCAAGCCGGCGACGAGCGGGCCGTAACCGCGGCGCCGCTTCATGGCCGCGTCGATGACGACGACGAGCAGGAAGCCGCACCCGAGGCCAAAAAGGAGAGCTCCTCCATCCGTGAGCCAGGCCGAAAACGGGTTGGCTATCAGGAAGCCGGAGCCCAGGCCGAGCAGGACGCAGGCCCCGACAAACGGCCCGCGAAAGCCGCGGGAAGCCGAGATGGCGAACAGGATCGAACCGATCAGGAGAAGGATGGGGCCGGGACCCGACAGGTCCATTCTCTGGCGCAGCAGGAACCAGCCGCCGAGCGCCAGGAGCACGATCCCGAAAGTCAGGCCGCGCCGATCGCTCATGGTGTCTTCCTCCTGTCCAGGGCGACGGCGGTTTCGCCATCCCACCGGTAGAAGCCTTCGCCCGACTTCTTGCCCGTTTTGCCTTCCGCGACCATCCGCCGCAGCAGATCGGGAGGGATGAAGCGCTCGCCCGATAGTTCCTTCGAGAGAGTCTCGGCGATCGAGAGGCGCACGTCGAGGCCGACCAGGTCGCTCGTCTTCAGGGGCCCCATCCGGTGGCCGTAACCGAGCTCCATGGCCTTGTCGATGTCGGCGGCGCCGGCGACACCCTCCTCGACCATGCGCATCGCCTCGAGGCCGAGGGCCAGACCGAGGCGCGATGTCGCGAACCCGGGCGAGTCTTCCACCCGGATGGGGGTCTTGCCGAGAGACTCGGCGAAAGCGGCTGCCGCCGCCACCGTCCCGTCCGAAGTGTCCCGGCCGCGGACGACCTCGACCAAGGGCATGACGGCGACCGGGTTGAAGAAGTGAATGCCGACGACGCGCTCGGGCCGCGATGCCGCCCGGGCGATCGCGGTGATCGAGAGCGAGGACGTGTTGGAGCCCAGGACGGCGTCCGGCCGGCAGATGCGGCCGAGCTCCTCGAAAACGGCGGCCTTGAGGGCGAACGACTCGGGCACGGCTTCAATCGACACATCGGCGTCCGCCGCCGCGGAAAGGCTCGTGGCAATCGACAGACGGCCGCTTGCCGCGGCGGCCGCGCCCGGCGGAAGCTTGCCTTTGGCCGCCGCGCGCTCCCACGACGACTCGATTGTGGAACGCAGCGTCCCGCGCAGGCTCGGATCGGACTCGTAGACGCCGGTTGGATATCCCGAGAGCGCGCAGAGGCCGGCGATGCCGCGGCCCATCGTTCCGCCGCCGACGACAAAGACCCGTTCGATCTTCACTGCCGCGGATTATATGGAGAGGACCCTCTCCCTCCGGGAGAGGGCAGGGTGAGGGGAGGACCGGAGCCGCAAGAGGTGATTGCCACGGCTTCTGTGCGCCCCTCACCCCGACCCTCTCCCGGGGGGAGAGGGAGGGTTTCCTGCCGTGGAGCTACTTCACCAGCGCAGCGCCGTTGCTCCAAAGAATGCGTTCCTTGGCCGCCTCCGAGATGGGCAACGCGGAGAAGTCTTCGACGTTTTTCTTCATCGAGAGTACGCCCGGACTCGGGAAGTCCGTTCCCCAGACGCATTTGGCGGAGAGCTCCTCCAGCCGGGGCAGGTACTCGAGGAGTTTTTTCGGCGGAATTCCCGAGAGCTCCAGGTGCACGTTGGGGTGCCGGCGGGCGAGGAAGGCAGCGGTCTCCATGTACAGCGGCCGGCCAGCATGGGCGAGCAGGATCGGAAGTTTCGGAAAATCGACTGCTACGTCGTCGGCGTCGATGGGATTCGCGAAACGGTTGCGCGCGCCGGGAAAGATCGAGGTGCCCGTGTGGATCGTGACGGGGCAGCCGTGCTCCTCGGCGGTCCGGTAAATCGAAGCGAGCGCGTCGTCCCCGTGAACGTAGGCGTTCGACGCGAAGAGCTGGTGGGGGGGATGGATCTTCAGGAGCCGGATGCCCTTCTCGAGAAGCCGCGCGGTGTCGCCCGCCGGGTCCTTCGTGTGGCGGGGGTGGACGGAGCCCACGGCGACGAGCCGGCCCTCGTGCCCGCGGACGAAGTCCAGGACCCAGTCGTTGACGCTGGCGCCCAGGCCCATGACTTCCGGCGCGACGTAGTTGATGAGAGCCGCGCGCTCGATCCCCTCGGCATCCATGAGCGTGAGCAGCGCCTTCGGATCCGAGAGCACCTTCTCGATGACGTCCCGGGGGCGCCAGTGGCGCGAGAACAGCTCGAGTGTCTCCGGCGTCATCTGCCGGAAGGGGGCGACGTGGATGTGACAGTCGAAGATGCGCATCTGCCCTAGCCCGCATTATTCACGAACGACTCCGGCCGCCACTCGGATCTCTTTCGCCCGGACGGCGTCAGCGCTCCTCTGCGATGCGCTGAGGCATCGCCGTCGTCGCACTTCCTTGTCCGGACGAAAGATCTCCGTCGCGGACAACGTTTGCCTCGACTCGTCAAGCTCATCCCTTCAACAACCCCTTTAGGCGCAATTCCCTGCACGTGTTTCGGCCGGGTGTCCGTGAATAATCCGGGCTTGCCTACTGTGAACCCTGCGCTTCGAGGCGGGAGCGGAAACCGAGGCTGGCAATCACCAGAATGGCGAGATTGACGCCGGTTCCGACGAGGACGGGGTCGCGTCCGAAGGCGAGGGCGGGAACGAGGCGGCCCGCGGCGGCGACGCCCCCGCCCGCGATCATGGCGGCGATGGCCCCCGCCGGCGGAACGAGGCGGCGCCCGGACAGAAGCGCGGCGAGCACCGGGAGGATCAGGCCCGCGGCGAAGATCGAGTAGCCGAGCTTCAACGTCTCGAGCACGTTCCTGTCGAGAGCCAGCGCCACGGCGAGGCCCAGGACGCCGAAAACGGGTGTCGAGGCCCGCGCGGCCGTCAGCGAGAGAGATCGGCCGAGGAAGGCGGGAGCGAGATCGCGAGCCGTCACCGTCGTGGCCGACAGCAGCACGGCGTCAGCCGAGGACTGCATCGTCGCGACGAGGGCGACGAGCACGAGCGAAGCGAGCGCCGGCGGCACGAAAGCGAGAATGGCGGCCGGCAGGACATCGGAAGCCGGCAGGGGCGCCAGGGCCTTGCGGGCGGCGAGCGCGATCGAAGCGACCACCAGGCCGAAAACGACCTTGGAAAGGGCCGCGAGCAGGGCGCTCTTCCTCGCCGTCGCCTCGTCCCGGCAGGAGAGAAGCTTCGCGTAGACGTCGCTGCCGACCAGGTGGGGCAGGCCCACGAGGACGAGCCAGGCGGCGATGCCGCCCCAACCGACCGAGGCTGACGTCGGGAAGCTCCACGTCTCGGGCGGCAGGCCGCCGAGGCCCCCCGCGCCGTGGAACGCGTAGTGGCCGGCGATGCCGAGGATGCAGACGACCATCAGGCCGTACTGGACGAGGTCCGTGCGCACGACGGCGAACTGGCCTCCCAGGGTCGTGTAGAGGACGAAGACTGCCGTCGAGAGAAGGAGGGCGGGCGTCGGGGCGATTCCGAGCGCGGCCGTGAGGACGACCTGGGTCGCCTCGGTCAGGAGGGCGAACCAGACGATCTCCGAGGCGAGGACGAGCACAGCGGAAGCCAGCCGGGCCTTCGGGCCGTATGCCCGGCCCATGATTTCCGGCAGCGTCACGGCGGCTTCGCGGCGCACGCGGCGGGCCAAGAAGAGGCCGAGGGTCAGAAGCCCCAGGGCTCCGGCGAAGTCGAACCACAAGCCTGAAACGCCGTGCGTGTAGACGAGCCCCGCCAGCACGATCGTCGTCGAGCCGCCCGTCGTCAGCGACGCCAGGCCGATCGTTCCCCAGAACGTGTTGAGCGAGCGTCCGGCGAGGTAGTAGGACGACTCATCCGATGAAGCGCGGCGGCGCTGCGCCGCGCCCACGGCGAAAACGGTCAGGAGGTACGTGAGGAGAAGGGCGAGGGTGAGGGTCAGAGCCGGCTCGCCGCTTCGCGCGCCACGGCATCGAAGACCGCCGTGCCCACCGCGAGAGCCCTCTCGTCGATGTCGAAGACGGGCGAATGGTGCGGGCGGTGGGCGCCGTCGGGCGCCGAGCCGACGAAGAAGAAGCAGCCGGGCACGCGGTCGAGATAGACGGACATGTCTTCGCCGCCCAGGGTCTGCGTGTCTGTCTCGAC
Organism: uncultured Acidobacteriota bacterium; assembly: GCA_963739435.1. Classification (GTDB taxonomy): domain Bacteria; phylum Acidobacteriota; class Thermoanaerobaculia; order UBA5066; family Gp7-AA6; genus CAVUAN01. The sequence continues at coordinate 12,379 of CAVUAN010000012.1, read as the reverse complement.
GTTCTCCTCGCCCACGAGACGCCGGGCGACGCCGATGACCAGGTCTGCCATGTCGGGGTTGTTCACGACCGCCTGGTTGACCCGCTTGTAATCGAGGCGGGCCGTGACGCCGGCCGCTTCGGCCGTGCCGCGCACGATCCGTTCCATCTTTTCGGGCAGCGCGCGGTGGGCCGCCTCGGAGAAACAGCGCACCGTTCCCGTCAGGCGCACGGTCTTCGGGATGATGTTGAACGCCGAACCGCCATGAATCGAGGCGACGGTGACGACGGCCGGGTCGAGCGGCGAGATCTCCCGCGAGACGATCGTCTGCAGGGCCTCGACGATGCGGGCGGCGGCGACGACGGCGTCGTAGGTCTCGTGCGGCGCGGCGCCGTGCCCTCCGGGCCCTTCGACATCGATTGCGAACTCGTCCACGGCAGCCATGAGAGCGCCCCGGTTGACCCCGATCTTTCCGACCGGAAGCTGGTTCCACAGGTGCAGGCCGAATGCCGCGACGACGCCTTCGAGGATGCCGTCGGCTTCGCAGGCGCGTGCTCCGCCGGCGGTTTCCTCGGCCGGCTGGAAGAGGTATCGAAGGCGGGAGGCGGCGCTGGAGCCCTTGAGCCGCTCGGCCATCGCGAGGGCGATCGCCATGTGGCCGTCGTGGCCGCAAGCGTGCATCGCTCCGGAGTTCAACGAGGTGTACGGCGCGCCGGTCTCTTCGGACAACGGCAGGCCGTCCATGTCGGCCCGCAGCAGGATCCGGCCTTTCGGATCGGAGCCGGCTATCGCGGTCACACCGGTGCCCCCGACGCCGGCGCGCGGCGAAAGGCCGAGGCGGGTCAGGCGATCCGCCAGGATCCCGGCCGTCCGCTTCTCCTCGAAGCCGAGCTCGGGGTGCCGGTGCAGGTCGCGCCGGGTCTCGACGAGCCCCTTAAATTCCGGCGTCGGGAACTCGTCGAGCAGCTTCTTGAGAGCAGGAGTTTGCAGGGCCACGCGCCAATTATATGAAGCGAATAAGATGGGGCCATGACGCCCCTCGTTGCCCCGGAGGTCGACCGGTATGTCCGGGAGCTGCTCCCGCCGCGCGATCCCGTGATTGCCGAGATGGAAAGCCAGGCGGAGCAACGGAAGATCCCGATCGTGGGCCCGGCCGTGGGAACGCTCCTGGCCACCCTGGCCCGGTCGATTAAGGCCCGGCGCGTCTTCGAAATGGGCAGCGCCATCGGCTACTCGACGGCCTTCTTCGCGCAGGCTGTCGGGCCCAAGGGCCGCGTTTTCTACACGGACGGCAGCGCCGACAACGCGAAGGAGGCGAGCGGGTACCTCTCGCGGATGGGGCTTCTCGACCGCGTGGAGGTCCAGACGGGAGACGCCGTCTCGCTCTTTCGCAAGACCTCCGGAGAGTTCGACGTCATCTTCATCGACATCGACAAGGACGGCTATCCGCAGGCGCTCGAGGCCGCGGCGCCGCGCGTTCGGCCGGGCGGCCTGCTCCTGGCCGACAACGTCCTCTGGTCCGGCAAGGTCGTGGACACTTCCGTGCGCGACGCCATGACGGAGGGAATCCGCGCCTTCAACCGCGCGCTTTTTGCCCGCCGCGATTTCGTAAGCGTGATCGTTCCCCTGCGCGACGGCGTCGCGATCGCGCGCAAGACGGAGGAGCCGGCGTGACCACCCAGGACGACGGAACCGAAACCCCCGCCCACGAGCACAGGACGTTCACGCTCGAGGAGGCGGGCGCCCTGCTGCCGCGGGTCCGCGAGCTGACCGAGGAAGCCGCCGCGCTTTACAGCCGGTTCGGAGAGAGCGGCATCGACACGGAAGAGGCCCGCCACCGCGTGGTCGAGGATTGGGCCAACCAGATCGTCGCCCTGGGTCTCGAGATCAAGGGACTCTGGCTCGTCGACTTCGATTCCGGCGCCGGCTACTACTGCTGGAAGTATCCCGAGCCCTCGATCGGCCACTTCCACGGCTACGAAGAAGGCTTTTCCGGCCGGGTTCCCCTCCAGTAGCGGGGATCTGCCGGGCCTAGAGCTCGGGCCAGTTGACGAGGGGCAGAAGCGCCTTCACGAAGCTCTCGAGGCCCTCCCGGTCTTTTTGATCGAAGCGGGCGAGCTCCGGGGCGTCGACGTCGAGGACGCCGCGCAGGACACCGCCGTCGAGGATCGGCACGACGATCTCGGAGCGCGAGGCGGCGTCGCAGGCGATGTGGCCGGGAAACTTCTCGACGTCGGGCACGACCACGGTCTCCCGGCGAGCTGCGGCCGTGCCGCACACGCCCTTGCCTATAGGAATCCGGACGCAGGCGGGCTTGCCCTGGAAGGGGCCGAGGACGAGCTCCTGGCCGCGCAACAGGTAAAAGCCGCACCAGTTGATTCCTTCGAGCGCCGTCCCGAGCAGTCCCGCGGCGTTCGAGAGGTTTGCAAGAGCATCGGCCTCGCCATGGAGCAGGCTGACGAGCGAAGCCCCGAGATCCTTGTAGAGGAGATCCTTCGGCTGCGTGCGGTCGATCTCGGTTTGCTGCACGACGCGATCCTACTTCCGCTCTTCCAGGATCAGGAGCTCGCCGTCGTCGATCTCCTCGCCGCGCACGGTGTAGACGAAGAGGCCGCTCGGGCGAATCTCGACCGGCTCGCGGACGACGGCCGGGGCCGTGTGGAAGCGCGTGATCCCGCCCTCGAAGGGCCGCAGGCGCTCGCCGATGTGCATGTGACCCTGGAGCGCCAGGGTCCAGCGGTAGGGCTTCAGGATCTCGGCGAGCGCGGGCACGTTTCGGACGATGTGCCGGTAGAACGTCACGCCGTTGACCGTCTGCAGGGTGCGGGCGGGGCCGTCGGTGATGAATTCCTCCGAGAAGTGGCCGGTCATGAACGGAACGTGGCCGGCGGTGACGACCGTCGTGCCGGGGGAAACGTGTTCGAGGTCCTTGCGCAGCCAGGCGAGCTCGTCGTCCTCGAGCAACCCGTAGTACCAGAGGTCGTCGATGCCCAGCGTGTCGAGCATGACGAAGTGGATGCGGCCGCGGTCAAACGAGTAGTAGCGCGGCCCGAGGGTGAGCTCGTAGAGCACCTTGCCGTAGACCGGGTTCGTCTTCGGGACCAGGCTCAGGTGGCGCTCGATTCCGAAAATGTCGTGATTTCCCGGGACCGAGCGGATCGGCATCGGCGCTTTCGCTGCCTCGCTCGCATAGAGATCGAGCCGGGCCCGCGCCGTCGGCTCGTCGACCCGCAGCATGTCTTTGTTCAGGTCGCCGGTCACGATTGCGAATTCGGGCGCGCGGGTCTGCGCCAACGCGACGGCCCGGCGCATGCGGTCCACGTTGGCGGCTTCGACGTGGGTGTCGGAGAGGTGGGCGAAGCGCCACTCCTTCGGGACGGGGCTCGGACCCAGCGCGAAATCGATCGACGGTGAGACGGACTGGTACCAGGGCGACGTCGATTTCCGGTCGCCGGGCGTGACCACGAAGACGTTCCGGCCGGCAGCGTCGAGGCGGTACGCGCCGTCTGAGCCGGTGACGACGACGCTGACACCGTCTGACACCACGACGCCCGCCAGTCCCTTCTCGCCCGGGTCCCGCCGGCCGTTCGCGTTCGCGTCGTCATAGACGACGCCGGTAACCGCCGTCGTGGCAGCGAGGACGAGGGCGCAGAGCGAGGTATGCAAAGCGCTCAAATCTTACAGTGCCGCGGACTGAGGACAGGGGACGGAGGACAGAGGACTGAGGAGTGAAACGGCAATCGCCGGAGTGTCATGGATTGGCCCGAGCCACTTGAGTCCTCAGTTCGCAGTCCTCGGTCCTCAGTCGAGTACGATGCCCCGCCATGCCCGCCCTGAGGGGTCGCGAGCTCGCGGCATACCTTTTCTTCTCCGCTCTCTGGAGCGGAAATTGGCTCGTGATCCGCATCGGCCTCGCCGATCTGCCGCCGTTTCTCTTCGCGGGCCTGCGCCTGGCCCTGGCCAGCGTTCTGCTCGGCGCCGTCGTGCTCGCAGGCCGGCGCGAGCGTGTCTCCGGGAGGCAGGTCCGCTTCATCGCCCTGGTCGGCTTCCTGCAGATCGGCGTGTCGTATGCATGCGTCTTCACCGCGGAGCAGTGGATCGAGTCCGGCCTGGCCGCCCTCCTCTTTTCGACCTTCGCGTTGTGGGTCGGAATCTTCGCCCACCTGTTGCTGCCGGAGGAGCCGCTGACCGTCCGCACCATCGCTGCCGCGCTCCTGGGCGTCACGGGTGTCGCCGTGATCCAGGGCCCGGCCGTCGTCCGGGCGCTTTCGGGCCAGCCCGGGAAGCTCGCGGCGGGAGGGCTCCTGGTTCTCGTCAGCTCGATCGTCTCGGCCTATGCGGTCATCCTGATCAAGCAGCACCTCCGAGACGTCACGGCTTTTACGAGCGTGCTCGGACAGTCCCTCGTCGCGACGGCGGTGCTACTCGGGGCATCCGCTCTGTTTGAAAGAGGAGCGGCCGTGCGTTGGACGCCCTCCGCCGTCGAAGCCGTGGCCTACCTCGGCGTCGTCGGCACTCTCACGTTCGTCGGAACCCAATGGCTCGTGCCCCGTGTGCCCGCGTCGGTCGTCGGCTCGTTTCCCCTGATCAACACGGCGCTCGCCCTGGTGTGGGGGAGCCTGCTCGGCCGCGAGACGCTCACGGCGCGGGCCCTGGGCGGCGGCGCTCTGATCCTGACCGGCGTCGCCCTGGTGACTCTGGTCCGGGCGCCTGCGCCGAGGACCGCGCCGTGACGCCGCTGAAGGGGCGGGTTCTGGCCGTCTACGTCTTCTGCTGCGCCGTGTGGGGCTCGACCTGGCTCGTCATCAAGGTGGGCCTGAGGGACCTGCCGCCGTTCACTTTTGCGGGAATTCGGATGGCTCTTGCCTGCCTCCTCATGGCGCCGGCCGCCGTCGCGGCGAGCCGAGGGCGTTTGAAAATCCCGAGGCGGTCCCTCGCGTGGATCGCCCTCTGCGGCTTTCTGCAGATCGGTGTGAACTATGCCTTTGCCTTCCAGGCGGGCTTACGGATCCCCTCGTCGCTCTCAGCGATCCTCTTCGCCTCGTTTCCCATCTTCGTCGGCCTCTTCGGCCACTGGCTCCTGCCCAACGAGCCCCTGACACCCCGCGCCGTCGCATCGGCCCTCACGGGCGTTGCGGGTGTCGTCGTTATTCAGGGCCCGGAGGTGATCCGGGCGATCCGCGCGCAGCCCGGCCCGCTCTTTGTCGGCGGCCTCCTCATCCTCGGCGGTGCGGTCGTTTCCGCCCTGGCTAACATTCTCAACAAGAAACACTTCGCCGATGTTTCGCCCGCACAGAACGTCTGGGGGCAGACGCTCGTTGGCGCGGCATTCCTGTTGTTGCTGGCCGCGGGAACCGAGCGGGGGGCGCCGATCCGATGGACTCCAGCCTCCGTTTTCTCGCTCGGTTACCTCGCGGTCTTTGGGACGGCGCTGGCGTTTGCCGGCCTCTTCTGGCTCATCCCGCGCGTGCCGGTGGCCGTCATCGGCACGATTCCGCTGGTCGACATGGTTGTCGCGACTCTGCTGGGTGCGGCGATTCTCGGCGAGACGCTCTCGGCCCGCGTCTTTGCGGGCGCAGCCCTCATCGTGGTCGGCGTAACCCTGGCCGCGAGGCCAGCTCCCGGTGCCGGAAGCACTGCACCTGGTGGTCGTTGACCATTCCGACAGCCTGCATGAAGGCGTAGCAGATCGTGGGCCCGACGAAGCGGAAGCCGCGGGCGAGAAGATCCTCCGACAGGGCCCTCGATTCGCTCGTCTGCGCCGGGACGTCGCGGGGAGACCGGCGGCGGTGGACGATCGGCGCGCCGCCGACGTAGCCCCAGATGTAGTCCGAGAAGCTGCCGAATTCGCTGCGCACCGTCAGGAACAGGCGGGCGTTCTGGATGGCGGATGCGATCTTCGCCCGGTTGCGCACGATGCCGGGATCGCGGAGGAGCTGCGAGCGCTTTCGTGCGTCGAAGCGCGCGACCTTTGCCGGATCGAAGCCGGCGAAGACGCTGCGGTAGTGCTTCCGCTTGTTCAGGATCGTGGACCAGGAGAGCCCGGCCTGCGCGCCTTCGAGCACCAGGAACTCGAACAAACGCCGATCTCGGTACTCGGGCTTGCCCCACTCGCGATCGTGATACGCGATCATCAACGGGTCGGCCCCCGCCCACCGACACCGCTTTCGCGCTCCTTTGGACATTGGACTTTGGACTTTGGACGCTCGTCCCGGTTGGTCGTCAGCGCGTGTAGATCGGCAGCCAGGGCCGCGAGACGTAGTCCGACATCGTGATGACGAACAGGATGATGAGGAAAAGAATCGACGAAGAGATCACGAGGCCCGTCAGCTTGGGGGAATAGCGCACGTGCATGAAGAACAGCACGACCAGGGTCGCCTTCATGACGGCGATCCCGAGAGCGACCGGCGTGTTCCAGGCGCCCAGATGCTGGAACGCGGCCCAGAGGGTGAGAGCCGTCAGCACCATCAGCGCCGCGAAGACGGCAAAGTACGTCTTGAGCGTCGGATGCCGGTCAACATGTTCACTCACAGCGTGTGCCTCCCCAGAAGATAAAGGAGCGGGAAGAGAAAGATCCAGACGATGTCGACGAAGTGCCAGTAGAGACCGACCATCTCGACGGGGGAGTTGTACTCCTTGCGTGAAGTCGCCCCGGCGGGTCCGGAGGATCAGCCACGTCAGCAACCCGACGCCGATGACCATGTGTAGCGCGTGCAGGCCGGTCATGCAGAAGTAGAGCGAGAAGAACAGCTCCGCCTGCCGCGGCAGGCCTTCAGGCACGACGAAGTGCGCGCCGGGGACTTCGTGGTGCTCGAACTTCTGCGTGTACTCGACGGCCTTGACCGCGAGGAAGACCGAGCCTAAGAAGATCGTCAGGACGAGGAAGAGGATCGTCCGGTTCCGACTGCCCTGCGCGGCTGCCCAGACGGCGATCGCCATCGTGAGCGAGGACACGATCAGGACCGCCGTGTTCAGGGCGCCCAGGCGGATGTCGAGCAGGTTCGAAGCCCCCACGAAGGCCCGGGTGAAGAGCGCCCGGTACACGACGTAGGCCGTAAACATCCCGCCGAAGAAGAGGACCTCCGTGACGAGGAAGGCCCACATGCCCAGCGCCGAGGCCTCTTTCTGCGCGGACAGGTCCGCGAAGTGGTGCTGGAGCGGCGAGCGGGCCGCGTGGGCGGAGGAGGCGTGGGCGTCAGCCAACGGTCTCGACCTCCTCCCTCGACGGGTACGCGTAGGGATCCTCGGTGACGGTGGGCGTCACCGGGAAATTCTCGGTCGGGGGCGGGGAGGGCGTCTGCCACTCGAGGCCCGTCGCGCCCCACGGGTTCGCGGGCGCGATCTTGCCGTAGCGCATCGACCAGGCGAAGTACACGAGCGGGATCATGTAGCCGAGGCCGAGGATCGAGGCGCCGGCTGTCGACATGACGTTCAAGACCTGGAACTCGTCGGGGTACGCGTGGTAGCGGCGCGGCATGCCCATGTATCCGAGGAGGAACTGCGGGAAGAACGTCAGGTTGAAGCCGATGAAGATGACCCACGCGGAGACGCGCGCCCAGCCCTCGGGGTACATCCTGCCCGAGATCTTCGGCCACCAGTAGTGCATGCCCGCCGAGGTATCCCATGATCGTGCCGCCCACCATGATGTAGTGGAAGTGCGCGACGATGAAGTAGGTGTCGTGCACGTGGATGTCGAGGCCGAGCGACGCGAGAAAGAGCCCGGTGAGCCCGCCGATCGTGAAGAGCCCGATGAACCCGAGAGCGTAGAGCATCGGCGTCGCGTAGGAGACCGAACCCTTGTAGAGCGTCGCCGTCCAGTTGAAGACCTTGATTGCCGAGGGGATCGCGACCAGAAACGACAGGATCGAGAAGACGAGCCCCGCGTAGACCGACTGGCCGGACACGAACATGTGGTGGCCCCAGACGAGGAACGAGAGCACGGCGATTGCTATCGACGAGCCGGCGATGAACTTGTAGCCGAAGATGGGCTTGCGCGAGAAGGCGGTCACGAGCTCGCTGATCACGCCCATGGCCGGCAGGATCATGATGTAGACGGCCGGGTGCGAGTAGAACCAGAAGAGGTGCTGGAAGAGCACCGGGTCGCCGCCCTGGCGCGGGTCGAAGATGCCGAGGTGGAAGAGGCGCTCGGCGGCGACCAGCAGGAGCGTGACGGCAATGACCGGCGTTCCGAGGAGCTGGATGATCGCTGGTGGCGTAGTGCGCCCAGACGAAGAGGGGCAAGCGCATCCACGTCAAGCCCGGGCGCGCGCATCGTGTGGATCGTCACGAGGAAGTTCAGGCCGGTCAGGATGGACGAGAACCCGGCGATGAAGATGCCGACCGCCGTCACGACGACCCACCCGTTCGAGTACACGGTCGAGTAGGGCGTGTAGAACGTCCACCCCGTGTCGACGCCGCCGTGGATGACGGCCCAGAGGGCGAGCAGCCCTCCGACCAGGTAGAGGTAGAAGGAGAGCAGGTTGATGCGCGGGAAGGCGAGATCCCTGGCGCCGATCATCAGCGGGATCAGGAAGTTCCCGAGCACCGACGGGATCGCCGGGATCATGAAGAAGAAGACCATCATGACGCCGTGCGTCGTGAAGAGCTTGTTGTAGGTCTCCGACTGGAAGAGGTCGCCCTCGGGCGTCAAGAGCTCCATCCGGATCAGCGCGGCGAAGACGCCGCCGATCGCGAAAAAGATCGTCACGCCGACGAGGTACAGGATGGCGATCCGCTTGTGGTCGACCGTCAGGAGCCACGACTTCACTCCGTACCTGACGTTCAGGTAGTGCTCGCGCGGCTCGACGTGCTCGAGTGTCTCTGCGGCGCTGCTCATGATTTTCCGGCCTTCCTTTCCGCCGGGACGGGGGGAGGAGGCGCCGGTGCGGGAGCGGCGCCTGATGCCGGACCGGGCGAGAGCGACTTGATGTAGGCGACGATCTGGAGGAGACCCTCCTCGCTGACGAGGCCCTGGTACGTGGGCATGATCGGCGGGTAGCCCTCGACGAGCTTCGCCTGCGGGTTGACGATCGACTCGCGGATGTAGGCCTCGTCCACGATCACCGTCTGGCCGCCAGCCAGGCGCTGCGGCTTGCCGAAGACGCCGTTCAAGGACGGCCCGCGCGCTCCCGGCTTTTCGGCGTGGCAGGTGTTGCAGGCGTGCTCGATGAATCGCTTGGCGCCGGCTGCCGCAAGCGACTCGCCGGGTGTGCCGCCCGAGAGCCACGCCTGGTAGTCGGCCGGCGACAGGACATGCACCCAGCCGATCATGTTCGAGTGGCGCGTGCCGCAGTACTCGGCGCAGAAGAGGTGGTACCGGCCGGGCCTCGTGGCCTCGAACCACGCCGTCGAGAAGCGGCCGGGCACGACGTCGCGCTTGAAGCGGAAAGCCGGGATGTAGAAGCTGTGGATCACGTCCTCGGAGGCCATCGTCAGCCGCACGGCGCGGCCGACCGGCACGTGCAGCTCGTTCATCTCCATGCGGCCGTCGGCGTGCTGGAGCTTCCACATCCACTGCTTGGCGGTCACGTACACGTCCATGGCCTCGCGCGGCGGGCGGGTGATCTTGAAGTACACCCAGGAGCTCCAGCCGAAGAGGACCATCGTGATCAGGAAGGGGATGACCGTCCACGTCATCTCGAGCAGGCCCGACTCGTGGACCCGCGCCGGCACTTCGCCCTCGGAGCGGCGGTGGTACTTGATCGCGAAAACGACGACGAGAGTGCCGATCAAGAGCGAGAAGAACGCGGAGAGAAGGACGAGGAAGATGTAGAGCGCGTCGACGTGCGGCGCGAACGTCGAGGCCTGGTCGGGGAAGAGCGGCATCAGCTCGTCCCCCGCGGCCGTGGCTTTCAGGCGCCGGCTGCGTGCGCGAGAAGAGCCAGATGGACGCGGCCAGGGCGAGCACCGTCGCGGCTCCGCCGAGGCGCACGATGTTCATGATCGCCGCGCCGTACCTGCCGCTCTTCGGGTCGTAGTGGAAGCAGTAGAGGAGGATCTGGTCGACGGGAGTGCCGATGCGGCTGCCGGCCGCCTCGATCAACCCGAGGCGCAGGTCCCGCGGCGCGTACTCGATGCCGAAGAAGAGCCGCGAGATCCGGCCCGCGGGCGTCAGCACGAAGAGGGCGCTCGCGTGGGCGAACTGCTCCTTCTCCGCGTCGTAGCGGTAGCGGAAGCCCGCGGCCTTCGTCAGCGCGGCAATCGCACGGCGCGTCTCCGGTCAGGAAGTGCCAGCCGGCCTCGGCGCCCGGATGCTTGTAGCGGGAGAGGTACGCGGTCTTCTTTGCCGAAGCGTCGGCCGGCTTTTCGCGCGGGTCGAAGCTCACGGCCACGACGTCGAACTCCCGGCCGGCGTCGAAAGAGAGGACGTTGACGGCCGAGACGAGGCCGTTCAAGACCTGGGTGCAGAGCATCGGGCAGTCGTAATAGACGAGCGCGAGGAGGACCGGGCCGTTTGCCGAAGAAGTGCGCCGAGGCACCGGGCGCCCGCTCTCGTCGCGGAAGACGAGGTCGAGCGGGACCTGCTCGTCTAACCGCTGGTCGATGCCCACGCCCTCGAGGCCCGTCGGCGTGGCCGAGGCCAGCACGCCCACGTCCTCGCGCTGCTGGGCGGAGAGGGCGACTGCGCCGAAAAGGAGTAAGACCCAAGAAAACAGAGTTCGCAACCGGGCCGTAGGGGCGGGGCTTGCCCCCGCCCGCTCCGGCGGGACCGGGGGCCGGGCGGCCGCAAGGGCCGCCCCTACGGCACGACCGGGTCTGTTTCTCACTTCTTCTTCTCCCGCTCCACCATCAGGGCCATGGCGCGGTCGATGGGGATGCGCACGATTCCGTTCGGCTTGTCCACCCAGCCGTAGCTCGCCAGCCGCTCGTTCTCGGCCGCCTGCACGGCGGCGAGGCTCGCCCGAGGGTCGATCTCGAGACGAGGTTCCGGGGGCAACTTTTGCTCCGCGGTGGCCGGATGCTCGACTTCGACCGGCATCGGCCGCGCCTCGGTTTCCGAGGTTTGTTTCTCGAGGAAGAAGAAAACTCCCCCGACGAGCCCCATGCACACGACGGAGACGACCGCGAGGACGACGCCAAACTTCAGCACCAGGCTGGCCTGAACGCCGGCGGGCTCGGTCGCGGCGCCCTTGCTGCCCTGCCCGACTTGCTTCTCTCAGTGCCGGCCATGCGCGAGCGCCTCCTCGAAGTCCGGATCTCCGTAAGGCAGGAGCGGGCGTTTCGTCAGCTGGCTCGTGAAGACGCCGAGCCACAGGCCGCCGATGCCGATCGGCACCGCGAGGTCCGTCCAGTGAATCGCCAGGTGGCCCGGCGAGAACGCCGGGAGAATGAGCCACAGCACGTCCACGAAGCGCACCGCGACGACCATCACCGCGGCTGCGATCAGGAGGCGCGGGTTGCGGTTGGCCGCCGCGAAAGCAGCAGAAGGAAAGGCAGCAGGAACTGGAAGAGCAGCACCAGGAAACCGATCCAGCCCCAGCCGCCGCGGAACCTGGCCAGGTACCAGGGGATCTCTTCCGGCAGGTTGCCGGACCAGATGATCAGGTACTGGGAGAAGGAGACGTAGGACCAGATCATCACGAACGCAAAGAGCATCTTGCCGAGGTCGTGCAGGTGCGCCGGGGTCAGGAAGTCCGACAGGGGCTTGAAGCGGCGCCAGGAGGAGCAGCGCGGCGATGACGAGCGCCATCGCTCCGAGAGCCTGGCTGACCATGAAGATGACGCCGTACATCGTCGAGAACCAGTGCGGCTCGAGCGACATGACCCAGTCAATCGAGGCGAAGGTCACGGTCAGGGCATAGATCAGAAGGCTGGCCGCGCCGACGCGCTGCAGGCGTCCGGTCAGGGCGCGGTCGCCGGGGGAAGCGTCCTGAGCGAGCGACCAGCGGTTCAAGGCCCAGGCCAGGCCGAGCCAGAGCAGGAAGTAGACGGCGGCGCGCCCCAGGAAGAAGGGCGCGTTCAGGTACAGCGCTTTCTTGTGCAGCAGCTCGTCTGATTCCATGGCTCCCGGCCGCGACCAGCCGTAGACGTGCTGGAGACCGATGGCGACCGGCAGGAACAGGATCGCGCAGAGCCAGAGCGTGCGTGTTCCCGCCTCGAGCAGCCTTCGGATCGCAATGCCCCAGGCGCCGCCCGTCAGGTACTGGAGGCCGAGGACCGCCAGGCATCCGAGCCCGATGCCATTCCAGAAGACGAAGCCCACGAGGTACGAGCGGTAGAACCGCTCGGCGCCGGCCCCGCTCGAAAGAGCGGCCCCCACGGGTGCTAAGAGCGCCAGGACTCCGACGAAGAGTGCCCGCCGCGACACGCGGTCGAGAGCGGCCGGCAGGGCCGGGTCCTGTACGAGCGGCTCGGCCATCAGTGCTTTTCCTTCTTCTCCAGGCTTTCCTGGTGCAGTCTC
>CAVUAN010000011.1:0-56629 GCA_963739435.1 uncultured Acidobacteriota bacterium | reverse complement strand
CGAAGTACGGGAGCTTCTCGGAGCGCCCCTGGTGCGAGGCGACGGTGCCGAGCGTGGCCGACCCTTCACTTGCCCCGGAGGGCAGGCACGTCCTGTCGGTCCACGCCCAATATGCGCCGTATCGGCTCCGCGAGGGAGACTGGAAGAGCCGGCGAGAAGCGCTCGGCGACGCCGTCGTCAAGGCACTCGCGTCGGTCTGCCCCGATCTTCCCGGCCTCATCCTGGCCCGGACAATCGTCACGCCGCGGGACATCGAGGAGACCTACGGCTCCTCGGGCGGCCACATTTTCCACGGCGAGCACGCGCTCGACCAGCTCTACGCCGCGAGGCCGCTGCTCGGCTGGGCGCGCTACCGGACGCCCATTGCGGGCCTCTACCTCTGCGGCGCGGGCACGCACCCGGGAGGCGGCGTCTCAGGCGCCCCCGGCGCCAACGCCAGCCGCGAGATTCTGAAGGACCTCAGGCGATAACGCGCGCCGGAAGCTTCTCGTAGGCGGCGCCGAGCGCCGCGGCCACCTGCTCGGCCGTTCGGCCCTCGATCTCGAACCTCTGAAGCAGGAAGAGCAGCTTTCCGCCCGGGCCGAGGATGGCCGCCTGCGGCGAGGATGGCGCGTGGGGCGCAAAGTAGCTCCGCGCGCGGGCCGTGGCGTCGAGGTCGAGGCCCGCGAAAACCGTGGTGAGCTTCTTCGGGGCGTTCGGGTGCTTCAGGGACCGCGCCAGGCCCGGCCTCGCCACACCAGCCGCGCAGCCGCAAATCGAGTTGACGAAGAGGAGAACCGGCTCCCGGGCCTCCCGAACCACCCGGTCCACGTCTTCCGGAGTGCGTAGCTCCTCGAAGCCGATCCGGGTCAGCTCCTCGCGCATCGGCATCGTCATGAGCTCGGGATAGGGCATGGGACCTCCAGAGGAAAGCTTGTATTGTACCGGGCCATGAAGCTCACGAGACGCGCACTGATCGTATCGACAGGAGCCGCCGCCGCGGCAGCCGCTCTCCCGCCCTCGCCCGCCGACGCCTCTCCCGTCGAGGCCGCGCCGCTGCCGCCGGCCTTGAAACCGGAAGTCTTCCGCGAGCGCCAGGAGAAGCTCCGAGCCGGGGCGAAGCTCAAGAACCTCGACGCTCTTTTCGTCATGGCCTCGACGAACCTCGCTTACTCGGCCAATCTCTCGATCGGGAGGAGCGAGCGGCTGACGGCCCTCGTGCTCCTGACCGACGGGCCGGCCCTGCTCGTCACGCCGTCGTTCGAAGAGGCCAACCACAAGCGCGAGGCCGTCGTCGACGACGTGAAGACCTGGCAGGAAGATGCCGATCCGATCGCCCTGGTCGCAAAGCTCCTCGGGGGGCGCAAGGCGATCGGCATCGAGGGCGCCACCGTTTATTCGACCGTCTCCCTGCTCGGGGCCGCGACGCCGGCGCGGATGGAAGACGCCACTCCCGTCTTCGACGCGCTCCGCATGGTCAAGTCGAGCGAAGAGCAGGCCTTCATCCGCGACGCCGCGCGGCGAACGAACGCAGCGATCTACGCGACGCACGAGCGCCTCAAGGGGGGCCTGAGCGAGCGGGACGTCTCCCGAATCCTGGAGGAGGAATTTGCGAAGCAGGGAGCGCGCGGCGGCGGCCTCGTCCAGTTCGGGCCCGACTCCGCGTTTCCGCACGGCGGCCCCGCGGAGCGGCGCCTCGAAAAGGGCGACACCGTTCTGATCGACGCCGGCTGCAAGGTCCGCGGCTACAGCTCCGACATCACGCGCACCGTCAGCTTCGGCCCGCCGTCTGACGAGATGCGCAAGGTCTATGCGGTCGTGGACAAGGCGCAGATGGCCGGCATCGACGCATTGAAGGCCGGCGCGATCCCCGAGGAGGTGGACCGCGCGGCCCGCAAGGTCATTGCCGATGCCGGCTACGGCGAGTTCTTCCTGCACCGGCTGGGCCACGGCCTCGGCATGGACGGGCACGAGCATCCCTACCTCGTGCACGGCAACCGGACCCCGCTTTCGGCCGGCAACGTCGTGACGATCGAACCCGGCATCTACATGCCGGGCAAGTTCGGCGTGCGCATCGAGGACGACTACGCGGTGACCGCGGACTCGATGAAGAGCCTTTCGGTGCGCCCCGGCGAGATGGCGATCATCAAGCCGTGACACCTTCTGACCCCCTCTCCCCCGGGAGAGGGATGGGGTGAGGGGCGCACCTCAGCCGGCCGGTTGATCGAAGTGCCCGGCGCACTGCATCCCCCTCACCCTGACCCTCTCCCGGAGGGAGAGGGAAAACCGCACCGTCTCCTCTCTCTCGACGTCTTCCGCGGCCTGACGATCGCCGGCATGATCGTCGTCAACAACCCCGGCACCTGGGACCACGCCTACCCGCCGCTCCTGCACGCCGAGTGGCACGGCTGGACCTACACGGACACGATCTTTCCGTTCTTCCTCTTCATCGTCGGCGTGGCGATGGCGTTTTCCTTCGGCCGCCGCGCGGCAGAAACCTCCGGCCGGGGCCGGCTCGTTCTCCACACGCTGCGGCGCGCCGCCGTCATCTTCTTCATCGGCCTCGGCATCAACGCTCTGTCGATCCCGCTCTTCCACCGCGCGCACCTGCGCATCCCGGGCGTCCTCCAGCGCATCGCGGTGTGCTTCCTGCTTTCGGCCCTCGTGTTTCTCTTCGGAGGGAAGCGAGGAGCCCTCGCCGCGACGGCCGTTCTCCTGCTCGCCTACTGGGGCCTGATGGCGCTCGTCCCGGTGCCCGGCCACGGGGCAGGCCATTACGACCTCGAGAGCAACCTCGCAACGTACGTCGATCGCCAGGTCCTGGGCGAGCACACCTGGAAGCACGACCCCGCCTGGGATCCCGAGGGCATCGTCTCGACGCTGCCGGCGATCGCGACGACGTTGATCGGTCTGCTCGTCGGGCTGCGCCTGGCCTCGTCGGCCCCGCTCGACCGCAAGGTGAAGGACCTCGTCGTGGCCGGCTGGGCGATGGGACTGGCCGGTCTCGCGTGGAACCTCGTCCTGCCGATCAACAAGAACCTCTGGACCTCGAGCTACGCCCTCTTCATGTCCGGCCTCGCCTCGGCCTGCCTCGGCGTTCTTCTCTGGATCGTGGACGGCAAGGGTTGGAAGACCTGGTCGAAGCCTTTCGAGTGGCTGGGCTCAAACGCCCTCTTCCTCTTCGTTGCCTCCGACCTCGTCACAATCCTGTTGATCTGGATCAAGCTGACCGGCCAGGACGGCAAACGCCGCTCCCTCTACGGCACGATCTACCGAACCGTCTTCGACCATTTTGCGGACCCGCGCCTGGGTTCTCTCCTCTTCGCCCTCACGTACTGCGCCTTTTGGATCGCGGTCGCAGGATTCCTCTTCAGGAAGCGCGTCTTCATCAGAGCCTGATCCGCGAGGGCTTCTAGCTCGGCTTCTTCACCGTCCCTACGCGCATGGAGGTCGCCCAGATCTTTCCGTTCCTATGGGAAGCCTGAACGACAACGGTCTCGCCTTCCTTCAGTGTGCCCTCGATCTTCGTCTCCTCGTTCCAGTAGATCCTCATTTCCCTGCCCTCGGCCGTTTTGACGACCATCGACGTGCCGGCGGCATTGAGCTGAGAGATGGTCGCTCCGGCCTTGGCGATCTGACAGAGATCGCCGCCGGCGAGCCCGACCGCTGCGCAAAACGCGAATGCGATGGCAAGAGCCCAAAACTTCTTCATGAAATCCTCCTTTGTGAGAGGAGGACGCCGCTCCGTGGCGCCGCGTTAACCGACTTCTTTCACCGCAATATCGAAGGCGATCTGGATCTCGTCGCGAACGCGCTACATCGCGAGCTTGATGACGGCAAAGACCGCGCCCTGGGGGTCGGCGAGGACGGCGAAGCGGCCGACCTTCTCGATGTCCATGGCAGGCATCAGAACGGTGGCGCCCAGGGACTTCGCCTTCGCGACGGCCTTGTCGCAGTCGGCGAGCTGGAAGTAGATGAGCCAGTGCGGCGGGAACGCCTCGTCCTTGCCCATCGGGCGGATGCCGCCGATCGATTTCCCTCCAACCTTGAACTCAGTGTAGGCGCCCTTGGGGTCCTCCTTGAGGGCCCAGCCGAACACGCTCACGAGGAACTTGGTGGACTTCGCGAGATCGATTGTCTGTAGCTCCGTCCAGCCCGCGGTGTTGTCTTCGCCGACGCGCTGGAAGCCCCAGTGGGTGCCAGCCTGCCAGATGCTGAAGACCGCGCCTTCCGGCCCCTGCACGACGGCCATGCGGCCGTAGTCCATGACGTCGAAGGGCTCGGCAATCACCTTGCCGCCGGCCGCCTTCACCTTCTTTGCCGTTTCGTCCGCGCTCTTGACGGTGAAGTACGTTCCCCAGTTGGGGGGCACGCCCATCGCGGCCTGCTCCGGCCTCATCTTGTAGAGCGCGCCGACGTCCTTGCCCTTGATCTGCAGACGCGTGTAGATGTCGTCGGGACCCGGGCCCATGGGGCTGTCCTCGATCGTCCATCCGAAAAGCCTCGTGTAGAAGGTCTTCGCCGCCTTCGGGTCGCTCGTCGCGAGCTCTGCCCAGGTGAAACTGCCGGGTTCGTGACTCGTCACTTCCGTCATGGTGTCCTCCTCCGAGGTTCTATTACGCGAAACGGGCAAAATTGATTGGGGGAACGTCGGCTTTTTGTGCGCCCCTCACCCCGGCCCTCTCCCGGGGGGAGAGGGGGCGGAACTTCAAATCTTCTTGTAAATCTCCGCGCCGGAGCTCACGAACTCTTCGGACTTCTCCTTCATGCCGACTTCCAGCGCCTTCTCGGCGCCCATGCCGTGAGCGGCCGCGTAGTCGCGGACGTCCTGTGTGATCTTCATCGAGCAGAAGTGCGGGCCGCACATCGAGCAGAAGTGCGCCACCTTGGCGCCCTCGGCCGGCAGGGTCTCGTCGTGGAACTCGCGCGCGGTCTCGGGGTCGAGAGCCAGCTTGAACTGGTCCTCCCAGCGAAACTCGAAGCGGGCCTTGGACAACGCGTCGTCCCAGGCCCGAGCGCCCGCTGTGGCCCTTGGCAAGGTCGGCCGCGTGGGCTGCGATCTTGTAGGCGATGACCCCGTCCTTGACGTCCTTCCTGTTGGGAAGCCCCAGGTGCTCCTTGGGCGTCACGTAGCAGAGCATCGCCGTCCCGAGCCAGCCGATCATCGCCGCGCCGATCGCCGAGGTGATGTGGTCGTAGCCGGGAGCGATGTCGGTGACGAGGGGGCCCAGCGTGTAGAAGGGCGCCTCGTGGCAGATCGCGAGCTCCTTCTCCATGTTCTCGCGGATCAGGTGCATCGGGACGTGCCCGGGCCCCTCGATCATCACCTGGCAGTCCTGCGCCCAGGCCTTCGTCGTCAGCTCGCCCAGCGTCTCGAGCTCGGCGAACTGCGCCGCGTCGTTGGCGTCGGCCGTCGAGCCCGGGCGCAGCCCGTCTCCCAGAGAGAACGAAACGTCGTAGGTCTTCAGGATCTCGCAGATCTCGTCGAACCGCGTGTACAGGAACGACTCCTCGTGATGCGCCAGGCACCACTTGGCCATGATCGAGCCGCCGCGCGAGACGATCCCGGTGACGCGGCCGGCCGTCAGCGGAATGTACGGCAGGCGCACGCCGGCGTGGACCGTGAAGTAGTCGACACCCTGCTCCGCCTGTTCGATCAGCGTGTCGCGGTAGATCTCCCAGGTCAGCTCCTCCGCTTTCCCGTCCACTTTCTCGAGGGCCTGGTAGATCGGGACGGTCCCGATCGGCACCGGTGAGTTGCGCAGGATCCACTCCCGCGTCTCGTGGATGTTCTTGCCCGTCGAGAGGTCCATGACGGTGTCGGCGCCCCAGCGCGTGGCCCAGGTCATCTTCTCGACCTCTTCCTCGATCGAGGAGCCCACGGCCGAGTTGCCGATGTTGGCGTTGATCTTGACCAGGAAGTTGCGCCCGATCGCCATCGGCTCGGACTCGGGATGATTGATGTTGGCCGGGATGATCGCGCGGCCCCGGGCAACCTCGCTCCGCACGAATTCCGGGGCGACGTTCTCGCGGATCGCGACGAACTCCATCTCCGGCGTGATCTCGCCCTTTCTGGCGAGATGCATCTGTGTGACCGGTCCCCGGCCGCGCAGCACCTTGCGGCGCCGCGCCATCTCGAAGCCCGGCCGGCTCGCGCGGGCGGGCTCGCTCTCGGCATAGGGTCCGCGGGCCAGGATCCACGGACGGCGCAGCTCGTGCAGGCCGGTCGCGCACATCGATCGACGCCTCGGGATCGGTGTAAGGGCCGGACGTGTCGTAGACCGAAAAGGGTGGGTTCAGCTCGACTTCGCCCCGCATGCCCTTGGTCGGCGAAAGAGCGATCTCGCGGAAAGGCACGCGCAGGCCCCCCGGACCGGCGACATAGACCTTGCGGGAGCCTGGCAGGGGCTCGCGGCGGGCGGGGGAATTCTCCGGAAGCGATTCGGGGCGAGTGCTCATCGAAAAACCTCCCTACGGCGGCATTACCCGCGTCAGGTCCCAGGGGTCTCCGCCATCGCCCGAAGGGCGCCGGCGGACTCTCAGCCGTCCGCTTGAAGCAGAGTGGGCTCCCCCGTGTCGTCCAGGACGAGTCTACCCCCGAAAGAGGACCAAGAATCCCGAGAGCACCTCTTTGCGTAGAATCTTGATGCGATGAGTTTTGAGATCTGGAAACGAGCCGCCACGCCGGCAACCCCCTCGAAGGCGGCGACGGCCTCCGCCAACGTCCTGCCTGCGGCCCTGGTAACCGCCGGCGCCGAACGCCTGGCGCCGCTCGCCGTGCTCATGGCCTCGGCAGGCGTGATCTTTGCGGTGCTCGACAAATTTGCTCTGCCGCCACAGAGCCTCGCCCAAGGCAGTCAGCTGCTCTGGCTCGTCGGTGTCGTCGGGAACCTGACCATTTCCCTCTCGGTCGCCTGGATCGCGGGACGCCAGATGATGGCTCCCGAAAAGCTCCTCGACCTGGGTCTCCTCTACGAGGTGCTGGCAGGGCTCTTCAGCGCTCTCTCCTACCACGCCGTTCCCTATGCCGCTGGCGCGTCGCCGCGGGGGTGGACGGGTGTCGCGGTCTTGGTCCTCGTGTTTCCGCTGGTCATCCCGAACACGTTTCGAAAGGTCGTCACCGCAACCCTGCTGACAGCGGCCATGGACCCGCTCGGCCTCGCGCTGCACGTTGCCGCGGGCGCGCCGCAGCCGCCGGCCGGCGCTGCCTGGTCGTTCTTTCCGACGCTGCTGGCGGCCGGCATTGCGATCTTCATTCACCGGGTCGTCTACGAGAACACCGTCGACGCCGGAAAAGGCCTCGAGATGGGCAGCTACCACCTCGAGGAGCTGCTCGGCCGCGGGGGCATGGGCGAGGTCTGGCGGGCGAGCCACCGCCTGCTGGCGCGCTCCTCCGCGATCAAGCTGATCCGCCCGGACTCCCTGGGGGCCGGCGGGGCCGACGTCCTGAAGCGCTTCGAGCGCGAGGCCCAGGCCACGGCGGCCCTGCGCTCGCCGCACACGGTCGAGGTCTACGATTTCGGCACGACCGAAGGCGGGACCTTCTACTACGTCATGGAGCTGCTCGAAGGCTTCGACTCGGAAACCCTCGTTAACGCGTTCGGGCCGCTTCCGCCCGCCCGGGCGATTTTCCTGCTCCAGCAGGTCTGCAAGTCGCTGGCCGAGGCGCACGGGCGGGGCATGGTGCACCGCGACATCAAGCCCGCCAACATCTACGTCTCGCGGTACGGCCTCGAGCACGACTTCGTCAAGGTGCTCGACTTCGGCCTCGTCAAGTCGAACATTCCGATCGGAGGCCACAACAGCGCCCTGACGGCGGCCGGCATCGTGGCGGGCACGGCCGAGTACATTTCCCCGGAGATGGCCCGCGGCGACGGGCAGGTCGACGCTCGCGCGGATCTTTACTCTCTCGGGTGCCTGGCCTACTGGCTCCTCACGGGCAAGCTCGTCTTCGAAGGCGCGACCCCGATGGATATCCTCATCGAGCACGTCAAGACACGCCCGACGCCGCCATCGCAAAAGACCTCGCAGGCGATCCCGGCCCGGCTCGAGGAGATCATCCTCGCCTGCCTCCAGAAGGACCCCGAAAACCGGCCGCAGACCGCGCGCGAGGTCGAGCGGATGCTCGCCTCTGTTCCCCTGTCCGAGGCCTGGACCGAAGAGCATGCCGAGACCTGGTGGCAGGAGCACCCGCCTGAGAGCGCCCCCAGGCGCTGGGTGAAGCCGGAGTCAGCTGCCTCTGTCGCGTCCAGCGACTCGCCGATGCGCGCCGCCGGCTGACGCCGTTAGAACGCGCGGTTCAGGGCGAAGTAGAAAGCGCTCGAACCGCCCGACGCGCGGCCCCAGGCGACGTAGACGGGCCCAATGATCGTGTTCACGGCGACGAAGACGGATCCCGAGTTGCGCAGGTCCGAGAGCGACACGTTTTTCCGGAGATCCCAGGTGTTGCCCGCCTCCGCGGAGACGCCCAGGTAGAGATCCTTGATGATGAGGCCGCTCGTCCTGTTCAAGCGGTAGTAGAGGAGCGCGGCTCCAAGCAGGTACGTCTGGCCGCGCAACTGGTCTTGCGGGCGGCCCGAGAGGCGGAAGAGGCCGCCCAAGGGGAACGTCTCGTAGTAGGGCAGCGTCGTGCCGAGGCCGTCGCCCCCTTCCACCTTCAGCAGGCCCGACCACCGCCCGAGCGTCTGAACACCCAGGATCCCTCCGCCGAGCTTGTCGTAGGAGGCCGAGGCGCCGAGGCCCGTGCGCTGCGCCTCGAAGACCACGCGGGACAGGTAGCCGATCCGCGGAACGTTCACATTGTCGAGCTGGTCCACGGTGAACCGGGCTCCGATTGCGCCGAAATCGGCGTGGACGTCGGGGAAGACAGGGTTTCCGATTTGCCTCGTCGCGTTGCCCGTTCCTCCCGCGTAGCCCGCGCGCAGCTCGCCCCAGGTCCCGAAGTCGGCCACGAGGTCGAGCCCCCCGTTGAGCCGGCGCACCAGATACCGGGCCACCTGTTCATCCCCGGCATAGAGGCTCTGGTTGTGCTGGCTCCACTGCACGTTGGGAGCCAGGGAAAACGTACCCGTGGCCTCGACGGGCTGGTAAAAGACCGACGAGACGCCCAGATTGCTTCCCACGTCGAGGAGGGTCTTCCAGCGCCCACCGAGCCGGTTCATTTCGGTCGCGTCGACGAGGACCGAGACGTCGAACGCCGTGCTGCTCTTGCCATCCGACTCGAGGCCCAGCCCGGGCCGGATAAATGTCGGACCCCAGCTCTTCGGGATGGCCGTGATCCTCAGAATCCGCCGGTCGCCTTCCGTGACGATGTCGTAGCTGACGATCGAAAAGGCGCCGATCGCGTAGATGCGCTGCATGTCGGCTCCAAGAACTTTGAAGTCCAGGGGCCGGCCGGGCTGCGATTTCACGAGGTGGGTGAGCCGATCGGCGTCGAATCCCGGGACAGGAGCGACTTCCACCGCATCGATGACCGGAGACGGCGGAAAAGGCGCCTGTTTTGCGGCCAGCCACGCGTCGAATTCGGCTGTCGGCTCCGTGAAGCGAGCGAGCTCGGTCGAGTCCCGCATCACTGCTTCGTGGCCCTTCGGGATCAGCTCGGCGTACTTCATGAAGTCCGCGGAGCTGAATCCTTTCAGGTCCGGCGTGATGACGACGTCCGCGAGCTTGCGCGACGCGTTGGTGTTTTGCTTCAGGGGGATGTCGATGATGGCCCCGATCATCTGGGCGACGTTCTCCGGTGCCTTCTTGACCTCTCCCGAGGAGCCAACGTCGATGGCGATCACGATGTCCGCTCCCATGGCGCGCACGGTCTGGACCGGAAGGTTCTCGGACTCGCCCCCGTCGACCAAGAGCTGGCCGTCGATCTCGACGGGCGTGAATACGGCCGGAACGGCCATGCTGGCGCGAACGCTTTGAGAAAGGCTTCCCTTCGACAGCACGACCGGCACACCGGTCTGGACATCGGTCGCGACTGCCTTGAACGGAATGCGCAGGTGAGCGAAATCCGGAGCACTCTCGGACGGGAGCAGAACCGACTCGAGCACGAAGGAGAGCTTGTTGCCGGCCACCAGACCCGGCGGCAGGGCTAAGCCGCCCTTCTTGATGCCGAACTGGAGTGGGAGAAGGTGGAGGAAGTCGTCCTCCTTGTTGCGAAACGAGAGCTTCTGGCGCTCCGGATCGTCATCAAAAAGCCTATCCCAGGGGATCCTCTTGACGATCGCCTCGATCTGATCCGGCGAGTAGCCCGTGGCGTAGAGGCTGCCGACGACCGACCCGATGCTCGTTCCGGCGATGTAGTCGATCTGGATATGAAGGGATTCCAGGGCGCGCAGGGCGCCGATGTGGGAGAACCCGCGGGCGCCGCCGCCGCCCAGAGCGAGGCCGATCTTCGGCCGCCGGGGCGGCGCCTTGCTTTCCGTCTGTTGTGTCTCTTGTGCGGGCTGCGCCGTCAGCGGGGCTGCGGCCCCGAGGCACGCGATGATCGGGAGGATCGCCCAGCTCGAACGAAGCGACATGGGAGGTCTTCGGATGCCGGGCCTTCGATTCCTATGCGGAGGTTGGGGCGCTCCGGCCGCCGGAGAGGATGGAATTGACGGCATCCAGACGCTGCTGGAGGACCCGGCGCAGCCGACCGACCTCGGCGTCGAGCGCCGCGAACCGGACGCTGCCCCCGTCGAACTCGAACCGCAGGACCGCGTCGCGGTCTTCGGCCAGCAGGCCGAGCATTCCCGCGCGGTAAGCGCGCATCCATTCGGGAGAGGGCGCCGAATCGAGGTAGACCCGGAAGTAGGTCCTCCCCTCCGTGGCGGGCCCTTCACGGGCGGGCTGATCGTTGGACAGGTAGACGCGGTGGGTGGGCGCAGCTTCGCCCGGGCGGCGTCTTACCGGCTTGCGGTATTGCGGTCTTCTCGGAATCTAGAGCCCCCTTGCGCCGGGCATTCTTTCACACACCCGATTTCACTTCCAACGCTTTCCCCCCGGTCCCCGGCCGACCCGCCGGCCCTCCGTTTCGGCGCTTCGGCGCCTTGCCGAACGAACCGGCCGAGACGATCGTGAACTGAGAGGGATCCACCTTGCTTCGGAACGCTTCGTTGGCCTGCTCGCGCGTCACAGCGGCGACCCGCGATGGATACGCGTCGAGGTACTCGATTCCGAAGCCGTAGTAGAGAGCCGCATCGATGGCATCGGCGAGACCGGAGTTCGAGGCGAGATCGACCTGGAACTTGCCGATGCGCGAGCTCTTCTCGTGCGCGAGCTCGGTTTCCGTCATGCCCTTCTTGCGGAACCGCGAGATCTCCTCGAGCGTCGCCTGGACCGCGGCGTCCCGGCTCTCGGGCTTGACCGTCAACGACACCGTGAACGGCCCGGGCACCTTTCCGGCCGTGAAGCTCGAGTGGATCCCATAGGTCAGCCCGAGCTCGTCGCGCACGCGCACGCCCAGGCGCGAAGTCAGCGAAGACTGGCCGAGAGCGGAATTGGCCAGGGTACATGGGAGGAACTCCGGCGCCGGACGGACGAGGTCGGCCGGCTGCGCCATCACGACGTCGGCGCTCGCTTTTTCGGGCATCACGACCGTCTCTTTCCCGGGCGAAGGCTTCGGCACGTCGACAGACGGCAGCGAGCCGCGGGGCCCGCCCAGCCAGTCGGCGAATCGGTCTTCGAGGCCGTCCAGGATCGCGCGGCGCCTCCACGTCGCCCACGACGACCAGCTGCAGGGTCGCCGCGCCGTAACGATCGACGTAGAAGGTCCGCAGCTCGTCGCGCGTCAACGCTTCGACCTGCGCGATGCGCTCCTCGGCGGTGCGCCGGCGGAAGGGATGGCCCTCGGGATAGATTGCCCGCGAGGCGGCCTCGAACGCCCGATGCGCGGTCTGGTCCTGCTGCTGGCGGATCGAGCCGATGAGCCGCTTCTTCTCCTTCTCGAGCTCCTCCTCGGGGAAGACCGGCAGGCGAAGGACCTCGACGAGCGTGTCGAGCAGCATGTCGCAATCGCGCGAGAGCGCCGCCCCCCCGATATCCACCCCCACGAGGTCGGTGGAATCCGTCGACAACGAGAGCGCCGCGCCGCAGCTCTCCAGCGATTCGGCAATCTCGAGCTTCGAGCGGCGCTCGGTGCCCTTCATCATCTCTTCCGCCGTCAGGGACGCGATGAGCCGCCGGCCGCTCGGCGCGAAGAGCGCTCCGGCATAGAGGCCGCCCGAAAGCGCCACGGTCGGGTTGAAGTGGTTCTCGAGGATGTAGAAGCGCGCACCGTTGCCGAGAGCGCGCCCATGCACCCGCTCGGCGAAGCCAGCGCGCCCGTTGCGCGCGGCAGGCCGGGGCGCGCGTCGACTCAAGCCGACTCTCCGCGAGGCTGGAAAAGGCCCACGGTCAGGCTGTCGTCCCGGAAGGTGGCAGCCGCGGCGCGCTGCACATCCCCGGCCTTCACCCGCCCGACGGCAGCCGGATAGTCCGCGTACCACTCCCAGTCAGCCACGGCGATCGCCTCCGAGAGAGCTCCGGCAATCTGGTCGGTCGAGTCGCGGTCGAAGATGACTTCGGCCTCGATCTGCCGCCGCGCCTTCGAAAGCTCCGCGTCCGTCACGCCGTCGGAAGCGATCTTCGCCATCTGCTCGCGGATCACCCGCTCGACGGCCGCCGGTTCGACACCGGGCCGCACGGGCGCGAAGACGGAGAAGAGGCCGGGATCCTTCAGCTGCCACGGCACGGCTGTCACCGAGAGCGTCAGGGCGGGCTCGACCAATGCCTGGTAGAGGCGCGCCGTGATGCCGCCGCCCAGGACATTGCCGAGCACCGCCAGCGCCGGCGTGTCTTCGTGCCGGGCTGCCACCGACCTCCACGAAAGGGCCACCCAGGCCACCTCGCCCGTGCGGCGCACGATGAAGCGCCGCTCTCCTTCCTGCGGCGGCTCGACCGTGTAGACGGCCGGGATCGGCCGCGCGGACGGCGGGATGGCGCCGAAGCGGAGGGCGATCTGGGCGAGCGCCTTCTCTTCGTCGAAATCCCCGATCAACATCGCCGTCGCGTTGTTCGGGTGGTAGAAGACGTCGTAGAACTCCTTCAACCGCGCCGTCGTCACGCCCTCGATGTCGCTGCCCCAGCCGATCGTGGGGTGGTGGTACGGGTGCTCGCGAAACGCCACCGCGAAGGAGTGCTTGTAGAGCACCTGGAAGGGGGAGTTTTCTCCTCGTTCGAACTCGTTGCGCACGACGGTCATCTCGGGCTGGCGGTCGGAGTCGAGAAGCAACGAGCCCCGCATGCGCGAGGCCTCGAGCTTCAGGACGGCGTCGAGCTGCGCGGACGGGACGGTCTCGTAGTAGTTCGTCCGGTCGAACCAGGTCGTCGCGTTGAACCGCGCCCCCAGCCGGTCGAGCACGGCGGCGATCGCCGTGCCCTTTTCGCGCCGGTAAGCCCGCGTCCCCTTGAACATGAGGTGCTCGAGAAGGTGCGTCGCCCCCGTGTGGCCGACGGCTTCGTTGCGGCTGCCGACGTGGTAGACGACGGCAAAAGTCAGAACGGGCGCGACGTTGTTTGAGAGGAGAAGAACCTTGAGGCCATTCGACCGCAGAAGGAACTCGCGGATACCCGCCTTCTCACGGACGAATTGAAAGGGCTTCTTGCGCCGGCCTCGCTTTGCGGCCAAATCGGCGCGCATGTTAGCACGCAGCCGCAGATTAGACTGCTCCGGTGGACGTGCCGCGCAACCCGAATCGCCTCCTCGCCTCGGCACTTCTCCTGCTGGCTGCGGTTCTCTGGCTCGAACCGGCGGGTTCGTCCCTGGCCGAGCCCGACGAGACGCGGTACGCCGAGATCCCGCGCGAAATGATCGCGTCGGGCGACTGGGTCGTTCCGCGCTTGAACGGCGTGCCCTACCTCGAGAAGCCCCCGCTTCTCTACTGGTCGAACGCGGCGGCCCTGTCCCTGTTCGGCGAAACGCCGTGGGCCGTCCGGCTGCCGACCCGCCTGGCGGGGCTCGCCATGGCCCTCCTGCTGCTCTTTGGCGTCGGGTCGATCTGGGGTGAAACAGCCGGCCTCGCGGCCGCGGTTCTCTTCCTCGCCTCCCCGGCGGGCTTTCTCTTTTCACGCATCGCCTTGACGGACGGGATGCTGTCGTTCTTTTTCGCCCTCACGCTCTTTCTCGCCCGAGCGGCCCTGCTGCGGCGCGGCGCCGGGCGGCCTGCCCTCGGCCTCGCGGCGCTGACCGGCCTGGCGGCGGGCGGGGCCTTCCTGTCCAAGGGCTTGATTGCCCTGGTCCTTCCGGGAGCGATCCTCTTTGTCTGGTGTCTCCTGACGCGCCGCCTGCGGGCCCTCTTGTCGCTCGGCCTCTTCCCCGTCCTGCCCGTCTTTCTTCTGGTCTGCCTGCCGTGGCTGCTCCTGGCCGAGTCGCGGGTTCCGGGGTTTCTGCAGTTCTTCTTCATCCACGAGCACTTCCAGCGCTTCGCGACAACGCAAGCGAAGCGCCCGGGCCCGGTCTATTACTTCGTCGGCGTCTTTGCCGCGGGTTTCCTGCCGGCCCTGCCTTTCTTTGCCGAGGGGCTCCGGGGACTCGGACCGATCTCGCGGTGGAGGGACGAGCATCCCGATGCGCTCTTCTTCGCTCTCTGGTTTGCGATCGTCTTCGTCTTTTTTTCCGTCTCGCAGTCGAAGCTACCACCCTACCTGCTCCCGGCGTTCCCGGCCGCGGCTGCCCTGGCGGGACGGGGCCTGGCTTTCGCCAGGAACCGCGGGCCCTGGCTGACGAGCGCTCTCCTGGCGGCGCTTCTCGTGGCCGGAGCGGCAGCGGTGCCGGTTTCGCGCCAGTGGATTCGCGATTACAACCTGTTGCCCATCCTGCTGCCCCTTGGCGTCCTCCTGTTGCTCGGCGCATTCGCCGCTGCCCTTCTTTCGCGCCGGGGGCCCGGGCCTGCTGCGCTGGCTCTTGCCGCGGGATGGGCCGCCTTCTTTGCCGCCGTCGCCCTCTGCTGGCCGAAGGTCCCGCCCGCCACGGCCGATGTCAGCCTCGCGCGGGCCGCCGCGGGCGCCGCGCAGGGCTCCGGCGCGCGCGTCGTCGCCTACCGCACGTACTTGAACGCGTTCTCCTGGGAGCTCAAGAAACCGATCCCGGTCGCCGACTACAAAGGGGAGCTCGAGCCCGAGCACGAGAGCAGGGCCGAGGTCCGCGACGACCTGTTCTGGGACAAGGGCCGGTTCTGGAACGAATGGGCGAGCGGCCGTCCCCTCGTCGTCCTCGTCCGCAGCGTTGAGAAAGATCTCTTCGACAATGCCGAGCCCAGGGGCCGCATCCTCGCCGAGGAGCGCAAGCACCTGGTCGTGACGAACGTGCCTTGAGGTGAATCCGCCACACTATTGTCATTCCGAGGAGCGCAGCGACGAGGAATCTACCCCCGTCGAAGGCCCCGCCGGAGCAGATCCCTCGACTTCGCTCGGGATGACACTGGAAGTGGAGGGGCTCGGGATGACGGCAGAGCCGCTTTAAGGAATGTAACCCCTCACCGTGCGCGCCGTGATCCCGGGCTTGTCGATCGCGACCGCGACCGCGCGGTACTCGCCTTGCGGCTTCTGCGAGTCGCTGCGGAACGCGATGATGTACTGCGAGCGCAGCTCCTCCTCGATCTGGGCCGTGATGGTGCCCACACCCTTGGCGTCCTTGACGTAGAACACGGCTCCCCCGGACTCCCCGCCGATCTCGTTGATCGCCTTGCGCGAGCCGAAGTCCAGGACGGAGATGCCGAGACCGATGAAGTAGATCGGGGCGCCGGCCGTCCGGGCGTAGCGCAGCAGCGTCGCGTACTCGACGTGCGAGAAGTTGTCCGCTCCGTCGGTGATGACGATCAGGGCCTTGCGCCCCTGCTGCGCGCGGAACTGGTAGAGGCCGAGGACGATGGCGTCGTAGAGCGCCGTCGCGCCGCCGGCCCGGACGTCGCGGGCCGCGCGCTGGAGGGAGACCGTATCGCTCGTCATCTCCTGGAGGAACTTGGCCTGCTCGCGGAACTCGATCACGAAGCCCTGGTCCTTTTCTCGGATCAGGTTCTTGAAAAGCGTCCCGCCCGCATCCCGGACGTAGGGCATCGACTTCTCCATCGAGCCCGAGCTGTCGACGACGAGGCCGACCGTCAAGGGCAGGTTCTCGGCGACCTCGAAGCCCGTCGTCGGCTGCGGCTTGCCGTCTTCCTTGATCGCGAAATCGTCTTTTGCGAGGCCCTTGACGAAACGGCCCTCCTTGTCGAGGGCGGAGACGTGCAGTTGCACCACGTCCACGCGCACGCTTTCGACCGTCATCGAGGGGCCGCGCAGCATCCGGATATCGTTGGCTTCCTTGCCCTCGTCGGTGATCGCCGTCGCGCGCAGCATCGCCGCCTTCTGGTAGTCGGCGTAAGGAATCGTGGCTTCGAAGGGCGGCGCCGTCCACTCCTTGACTTTCTTCGAGTCGAGAAACAGCTCGACCTTCTTCGCGATGCCTCCGCTGATCGACTGCACCGCCACCTTCACGTAGACCTTGCCCTCGGAGGGCACCGGCCGCGGCAGCACGCGGACCGCCAGGCGGGCGGCGCCGGCGTTGACCGCGAAGGCGTCTTCGTCGATGACGCGGCCCGTCTCGTCGTACCCCACGGCGCGCACCGTCTGTTCGCGAGGCACCTCGCCGAGGTCGATCTCGACGCTGTAGGGCGGCCGCGTGCGGGCCACGATGCGCTTTTCCCCGAGGTAGAACTCGACTTTCGTAATCGGCGGCTCGACCTCCGCCTCGAGGCGCAGCAGGCCCACGGGCGCCTCCCGCGAGGGAGGCAGGATCTTGAGCTTCGGCGCGGCCCCCGGGTCCCGCGGCCCCTCGGCCGGCTCCGCCAGCACCACCGCCTCGGCCGAGGGGAGCGTTCCCTTCTCGGCCGGCGTCGATTCCGGCGAAAAGGCGTTGCCGAGCTCCGGCACAACGAGGTCGACTGATCCCTTGCCGAAGTCCGGGCCGTCGACCGGGCCGAGGGCGATCTCCATGCGCCAGGTGCCCGGCGCGAGGCCGCGCAGGAACGCGAAGCTGAAGACTTTCTCTTTGGAGACCTCGCCGGAGACCGGATACTTGAAGGCCTCGACGATCTCGCCTTTCTGCAGCAGGGTCCCCCTCAGCTCGCCCTGGAAGCTCTTGACGCCTCTGCCCGCTGCGCCGACGGAGAGCTCGGGCGCCGACATGCGGAACCGCGCGATGGTCTTCTTGTTGGCCATGCCCAGGTACTCGACCGACATCTCGAGCGGAAACGTGCCGGCCTTGCTCTTCAGCTCGGTCTTCTTCTTTTCTTCGGCCGGCGGGACCTGGGGCGTCGGCGCCTGGGCCCGAAGGACGGAACCGGCCAGCAAGAGGGCGGCCAGGGCGGCTACGGCGCGGTGCTTCATCGCTTCAACCGAACGGAAAAGGGGCAACCGCTCATTCCCGTTTTAGCCGAAACCGGGGTCACGCCGAGGCCGCAACGGGCTCCGCGACCGAGGAGTCGAAGAACTCCAAAACGGCCCTACGGAAGTCCGCAGGCGTTTGAAGCCCCGAAATCCTGACGCGCAGGGCGCGGCCGTTCGGCAGGCCATGCGTGTACCAGCCCGTCATCGTGCGGAGCTTGTGGAGCACCTCGCGCGGCTCGGCCTTCGCCTCGATCTGATCGAAGTGATGGAGCATGAGGTCGCGGCGCTCTTCGAGGGTCGCCTCGCGGGGCTCGCGGCCGGCGAGCAGGTCTGCCGCCTGGCGGAAGATCCACGGGTTCTTCATCGTGGCGCGCCCGGCCATCACGGCGTCGCAGCCGGTCTCCGCGAACATCGCCTGGACATCCGCGGCCGTCTCCACGTCGCCGTTGCCGACGACGGGAATCGACAGGTGGCGTTTCAGATCCGCGATCCGGGCGCGGTCCGCGCGGCCCGTGTACATCTGTCGCGCGGTGCGGGCGTGCATCGCCACGGCGGCAACGCCCTCGTCCTCGCACATCTTGCCGAGGTCGAGGAAGTTTCGCCGGCTGTCGTCCAGTCCCAGGCGAAACTTGACGGTGAGCGGGATCGAGAGGCGCGACTTCACCGTGCGGACGATCGCCCGCGCTAGCGGCAGGTCCCCCATGAGAGCTGCGCCCGCGCAGCCCTTGAGAATCTTGTTGGCCGGGCAGCCCATGTTGATGTCGCAGACGTCGGGCTGGAGCTCTTCCACGATGTCGGCCGCCGCCGCCATGCGCTCCGGGTCCGAGCCGTAAATCTGGATCGAAAGCGGCCTCTCCTCGTCCGAAAAGACCATCTTCCGAATCTGCCGGGCAATGCCCCGGGTGATCGCCTCCGACGAGATGAACTCCATCGTGACGAGCCCCACACCCCCGATCCGCCGGAGCATCAGGCGATAAACGTGGTCCGTGATCCCGGCCATGGGGGCCAGAATCAGGGGCGGATCCACGGGAACGGCGCCAAAACGCAGCATGAACCGGTGATTTTATCGCCAGCGGGAGGGTCCTTCGGAGGGAAATGCATTTCCCTGCCCTCCGTTGGTAAGATCCGCTCTTTAGAGGAGGGGGGAGTCTCGATGTCTTCGGTGGCGGCATGCCGGCCCGATGGGCTTGTCCGAGAAGCGCGATGCGCCGCTCTGGATCCACACGCGGCGCTTCGATCTCATCTTCCTGACGCTGTCGGGCGTGCTCGTCTTCCTGCCCTACCTCTCGTACGGCCTGCTCAAGAAGCTCGGAACCTCCGAGGGCACGGCGAGCCTGGTCGTCGGCCTCTCGGTGACCCTGCTCGTGGGCGGTCCGCACATGTACTCGACGTACCTGCGAACCGCGCTCGAGCCGCGCTTCCGCCAGAAGCACGGCTTTCTGGCCTACTTTCCGCTCATCGCGATCCCGACGCTCGTCATCCTGGGAGCCCTGCACGCCTTCGTGCTGCTGATCACATGCTTCTTCTTCTGGGCCTCGATCCACGTCACGCACCAGGCGCAGTACATCTCGGAAACGTACCGCCGCCGCCGCGGCGCGCGCATTCTTGCCATTGACCGCTGGCTCGACTTCGGGGTGATCCTGGGCTCCCTGTACGTGATGGCCATGTACAAGTTCGTCGAGGACAAGTTCACGCTCGGCGACTCGACGCTGCTCTTCCCGCGCTTTCTCCAGCGCCGCGAGTTCGCCGTCGCCTTCACGGTCGGATTTGCCATCTTCTTCGTTTTCTACGTGATCCGTACGGTTGCGGAGATCCGCCGGGGCGAGTCGAGCTGGCCGCGGCTGCTCTTCATGGCCCTGACCGCCGGCCTCGCCTTCATCATTCCGATCTTCGACAACCTGGACATCGCCTTCCAGGGCTTCAACACGTGGCATTCCCTGCAATACCTCGCGCTGACCTGGTTCATCCTCGGCCGCAGCGCCGAGCAGGGCGTCATCGAGGGAGGCCTCGCCCGCAAGCTCGCCGGCAACGAGAAGACCTGGAAGTTCTATGCGGCCATGGTCGGCGCGACCATCTCGGCCGGCGTCGTGTACCTCTTTGTCTGGAAGGGCCTCGGGTTCCCGCAGGACAAGAGCTACTACGTGGTCGTGCTTTCGTTCCTCTTGACGCACTACTTCTACGACCACCTGCTCTTCCGGGAATTCGGCCCCCTCGACGCCGAGCCTGCGCGCGCGGCCGCGTAGGTTCTAGGCTGTCATTCCGAGGAGCGGAGCGACGAGGTATCTACCCTCGTCTTATGGAGCACGACGAGAGTAGATCCCTCGACTTCGCTCGGGATGACAGTAGGGGTTGAGAACTCAGCGGGCGAGAGCTTCGTAGGACGGAACTTCGGTGTACCCCGTCGGCTTTTCGAAGAGGGATTCCTTCACTCCCGTCCGGATGTCGAGCAGCTCGGTGTTGGCGAAGGGCTGCATCTCGTCCTTGGCGTCTTTCTTGGTGTGCTCGATGCGCACGACGAGGCGCTCGAGGTCTCGCGCGGCGTAGATCGTCACGGCGTCTCCGGATGGCAACAGCATGATGTAGCGGTCGCAGGGATGGAGGCCGTGAATTCCGTCGCCGATCTGCTTGATCGCGCCGGAGGCGCCGAACCGGTCGGCGTAGGCGACCGGGTCGAAGTTCGGATCGAGGGGATAGCCGGGCACGATCTCGTCCTGGGGTCCCCAGGCGGTCTCGAAGAGCTTCTTGGTGCCGGGGCGGAACTGCCAGACCTTGTGGAGGTCGGGGCGCGCGATCTTGATCAACTTGGACCCGCCGATCAAGCCTTCGACGCGCCGCTTCTCGCCGCGCACGAAAATCTCGTACCGGTCTTCCGGCGAGAAGGACAGGATGGCGCGATAGCCGTCGCGCGACGGGATCTTCAGCCCGCCCGATTCGCCGCAGGAAACGGCCAGGGCCAGCACCGGCAGGAGGGCGAAAACGCGCTTCATGGTCGGGGGATTCTCGTCTTCCATCATAATCGCGCACCGCTATGGCTTGGTGGGAAACCTGGTTCGGCGAGGAGTACCTCGATCTCTATCCCCATCGGGATCTCGACTCGGCGCGGCGCGAGGCGGCCTTCGCGCTCGAACACCTTCCCCGCCACGACACCAACCCGCTCCTCGATCTGTGCTGCGGCTCCGGGCGTCACGCGCTGCGCTTTGCCGAGGCGGGCGTCTCTCCGGTCGGCCTCGACTACTCGGCGCCGCAGCTCGCCCTGGCCCGGCACCGCAATCCGGAGCTGCTTCTGGTGCGCGGAGACATGCGCCGGCTGCCCTTCACCGACGGGCGCTTTCGAACCGTCGTCAACTTCTTCACGAGCTTCGGATACTTCCCGGCGGAAGCCGACAACCGCGCCGTGGTCACCGAGATCGCGCGCGTGCTCGGCAGCGGCGGACGGTTTCTCTGCGACACCTTCGGTCTCGACCACGTCCTCGGGCGCCTGGTCGGCGAGGAGAGCCGCGCGACCGGAGACCGCGAGTACCGGATCAGGCGCCGCTGGAATCAAGACACCCGCCGCATCGAGAAGGAAATCGAGGTCCGCCGCGGCGCGACGGTCGAGATGTTCCGGGAGAGTGTTCGGGCCTACACGAGCGGCGAGCTCACGAACCTCCTCGAATCCGCGGGTCTCGCCGTCGAGGCCGCCTGGGGCGACTTCGACGGCTGCCCGGCGGGGGCCGACTCGCCGAGGCTGATCCTGCTCGCGAGAAAGTCATGAACGAGAAAATCATTCCCTTCGACCGGTATCCCAACCTGCCCCCCCTCTTCCGCGCGTTCCTCGGGGGCCTTCCCGCCCTCTATCCCGACCGCCCGGACTCCCGGACGGCAGCGGCCCGAGCGAAGGAGATTCTGGGGACGCGCGCCCGGGTGCCTGCCTCCGCGTTTCGATTCCGCGGTCCGGCCGGCCGGCAGGGGGCCGAGGCGCTCGCGGCCGGACGCGCCGTGGCGGTCGTGGCCGGACACCAGGTCGGCCTCTTCACGGGCCCTCTCTTCACGCTGCTCAAGGCTTTCGACGCGATCCGCGTGGCCCGGGAGATCTCGGCTTCCGGAGTGCCCGCCGTTCCCGTTTTCTACGCCTTGACCGACGATCACGATCTCGAGGAGGTCGCGAGGACCGCCCGCCCCGGCGCGACGGGGCCCGAGATGCTGGTCCTCGAGGGCGCCGATAGAGCCAACAGGAAACCCGTCGGGCCGCTGCCGATCCCGGCACGGGTCACGGAGATCGTCGAGGCATTCCGTCCGGATACCAAGGCGCCGGGGGCACCCGAGATCCTCGATGCCTTTGCGAGGCGCAGTGCCCCCGGGGTCTCCTACACCGACGCGTTCATCGAGACGCTTCTCGACCTGGTGGACCAGGAGCCCCTGCTCGTCCTCGATCCACTGGCGTCCGAGGCAGAGAAGCCGGCGGCGGAGTTCTTCCTCGAGGCTGCCCGCCGACAAGCCGACGTTCGCCAGGCGTGGCAGGCGTCCTGCGAACGCATCGCCGGAGCCGGCCACGAGGCGCCGGTCCCTTTCCGAGAGGACGTCTTTCCGTTCTTCGTCATCGAGGACGGGGAGCGCCGCCGCGTCGGCTCGCTCGAGGAAGCGGCGAGGCGCGTGGCCTCTGGCCAGGCCCGCGCCTCGGCCGACGTGCTGACACGCCCGGCCTCGAAGGCCTTTTTGCTGCCGACGGCGGCGTCGATCCTCGGCCCCGCCGAGATCGCCTACCACGCCGAATCGCTGGCTCTCTTCCCTCTCTTCCGCCTTCCGGCACCCGTGCTCCTGCCGCGCACCCACGCCGTGCCGACCGGGCCCGCCGAGCGGCGGGCCGCCCGGGCGCTCAAGCTCTCGGTCGCCGACTTCCTCGCCGGCGCACAGCCGCCTTCTCCGGCCCCGACGACGCGGGAAAGCGGACGGCTCAAATTGATCGCAAGCGAGCTCGAGAAGGAGCTCGCCCAACTCGAGCCCGGCTTGAAGAATCTCGACCCGACCCTGTCCGGCGCCCTCGAAACCGCACGCCGCAAAGTCGCGTATCAGTTCGAGCAGCTCATGGAACGGACCGACAAGGCCGCCGAGAGGCGGGACGACGTCGCCTCCACGCGCCGCCGGCGCCTCGAAACGATGCTTCGTCCGGGAGGGGGAGGACCCGACCGCACGTATCCCCCGCTGGTCTGGCTGCTGGCCCACGGTCAAACCGCGCTCTCACAGATTCGTGAAGCGGCGCAGGGGTCGCTCGAGGGCGCCGCGATCATCGATTTAGGCGGAGAGGACTTAAAGGAGACGCCGCATGCCGGTTGACGTTCTCGCGTTCGGAGCGCATGCGGACGATATCGAGCTGACCTGCGCGGGCACGCTCGTCATGCTCGCGCAGCGCAGCCGCCGGTTTGGCATCATCGACCTGACGCGCAGCGAGTTGGGAACGAGGGGCTCCGTCGCGACGCGCCAGGCGGAGGCCAGGCTGTCGGCCGAGATCCTGGGCGCCGCCCTTCGCGAGACGCTCGACCTGACCGATGGAGGCCTCGAGACCGGGCGCGCCGCCGAGCTCGCCGTCATCGAAGTGATTCGCCGCCAGAAGCCGCGGCTCGTGCTGGCACCCTACCCCGAGGACCGGCATCCCGACCATGCCAGGGCCGGCCGGCTCGTGACAGACGCGGCCTTCTACGCCGGCTTGCGCAAGCTGGAAAGCGCCCTGCCGGCCCACCGGCCGCAGCAGGTCCTCTACTACTCGACCTTTCTCCTACAGGAGCCGACGCTGCTCGTGGACGTCACGCCGGCGATGAAGACACGCCGCGAGGCCGTACGGGCCTTCGCCAGCCAGTTCCACGACCCCGCCTCGAAGGAGCCGCAAACCATGCTCTCCCAGGAGTCGTTTCTGGAAAAGGTGGAGGCGCGCTCGCGGCACTTCGGGTTTCTCGCCGGCGTCGAGTTTGCCGAGGGATTCGTATCGAAAGCGGCCTCCGAGGATCGACGATCTCGTGGGCGCCTTTGAAGGCTTTGAGGCCGGGTTCTGATGCGGATCGGCATCACGTGCTACCCCACGTTCGGGGGCTCGGGCGTCGTCGCGACCGAGCTCGGGCTCGCTCTGGCCGAACGCGGGGACGAAGTTCACTTCATCTCTTATGCCCTGCCGTCGCGCCTCGAGCTGCCGCGCGCCAACATCGCCTTTCACGAGGTCGTCGCTCCCACCTACCCGCTCTTCGTCTCGCCGCCTTACACGCTGGCCCTGGCCACGAAGATGGCGGAGGTGGCGGCCTCGGCGCGGCTCGACCTGCTCCACGTTCACTACGCCCTGCCCCACGCCATCTCCGCCATCCTCGCGCGCGACATGATGGACAACGGCGCCCGGCTCAAGGTCGTGACGACGCTTCACGGCACCGACATCACGATCGTCGGCCAGGACCGCTCCTATCTGCCGATCACCCGCTTCGGCATCGAGAAGAGCGACGCCGTGACGGCCGTCTCCCGCCACCTCGCCGACGTGACCGTCTCGGAGCTTTCCGTGAGGCGTTCGATCGAGGTCATCCCGAATTTCGTCGACGCCGCGGTTTACAGGCCCGGAGGGGCCTCGCCGTATGCCCGGACGCTTTTTGGCAACGGCGAGGCGCTCATCTTTCACATCTCGAATTTCCGGCCGGTGAAGAAGATTGCCGACGTGCTCGGCGTTTTCGACAAGATCCGCAAGAAGACGCCGGCCCGCCTCGTCCTGATCGGCGACGGGCCCGACCGTTCTCTGGCCGAGCGGCTGGCGCGCGACGGAGGCTTCGCGGACAGGACCTCGTTTCTCGGCAATGTCGCCGCCATCGAGACGATCCTCCCGCTGGGCAAGCTCCTCCTGCTGCCTTCCGACGCCGAGTCGTTCGGCCTCGCGGCCCTCGAGGCCATGTCCTGCGGCGTGCCCGTCATCGGCACGGCGGCGGGCGGCTTGCCGGAGGTCGTCCAAGACGGCGTCACGGGCTTCCTCCGGCCGGTCGGAGACGTCCAAGGCATGGCCGAGGCCGGGCTCGCTCTCCTCAAGGACCCCGCGCGCTGGGCCGCTTTTTCCTCGGCTGGCCGAAAGCGCGCCGTGGAGACCTTCCCGACCGAGGCGATCGTCGCGCGGTACAGGGCGCTCTACGAAAAGACCCTCGCCTCGCGCTGACTCCCGGAGCGCGCCCGGATCGGTTACGTGATCGGCTCGTCCTCCGCCAGCGGCCGCCCCGTCAGCTTCTGAATCCCGTTGCGCCGCTGGACCGTCGAGCAGAACGCGCCACGCCAGGCGTTCTCGGCGAGCGTCTCGAGCGAGTCGGTGTCGAAGCCCAGCTGTTCGCGCGCGACGGCGTACTCGCCGGAGGTCGTCGTGGAGAAAAGGAGCGGATCATCCGCGGAGAGCGCGACGCGCACCCCGGCTTCGAAAAGCCGCGGCAACGGATGCTCCTCGAAGCTCGGGACCGCAGCGGTGGCGACATTTCCAGTCGGGGCGACGAAGAGGACCGTCCCCGCGTCGGCCAGCCGCTCGAGGAGCTCCGGGTCCCGCGCCGCCGCGAGGCCGTGGTCGATGCGATCGGGCTGGAGGAGGTCGAGCGCCTCGCGCACCGAGTCAGGCCCGGCCCATTCCCCCGCGTGCACGGAGGTCTTCAGTCCCAGGGACCGGGCCCTCTCGTAGACATCGGCGAAGTCAGCCGTCGGCACCGCGGATTCGTCGCCTCCCATCCCGAAGCCCACAATGGACGACAGCGGCGTGCTCTCGAAGAGGCCGAGCACGCGGTGAGCCGAGTCGGGCCCCCAGTGCCGCACGGCATCCAGCAGGATCCGGCAATCGATTCCCGAGGCGCGGCTTTCCAGGCGGAAGCCCTCGTCGATTGCCTCGAGGCAGGCTCGCCGGTCGAGGCCGAGCCGGCCGAAGATCTCGGGCGAAACGTAGACCTCGGCATAAGCCACGCCGTCTGCCGCGAGCGCACGGACGATTTCGCGGGATGCCTCCAGGTAATCCTCCGGTGTCCGAAAGAGGCTGCAGACCTCGGCGTAGAGCGCGAGGAAGTCCGTCTTGTGGCCGACGGACTGGCGAGCGGCCGAGAACTGGGCTTCCTCGGCGAACCGGTGCCCTGCGCGCCGGGCGAGCTTCTCGACGGTCGAGCGGGACAAGGTCCCCTCGAAGTGCAGGTGGCAATCGGCGAGGCGCGGCTCTGACGACATAATGCTCGGGTGCGAAGGGCCCGCATTCTCGCATTCTTCCTGGATGTCCTGGTATGTGCCGCGGCTGCCGATCTTTGCGGCCTGGCCCTCACCTGGGGGGTCTGGCGCTTCCTCCCGGGCCTTCGGCCGGCTCTCCCCCTCCTGTGGGCAGGGCTCGGGGTCGTGGCGACTTGTGCCTTCCTCCTGCGGGACGCGGGAGGCGGCCGGGCCCGCCGCTGGCTGGCCCTCGAGGCCGTCGGCAGCGACGGCCGTCCGGCCTCGCGCTGGGACTCGATCCGGCGTAACCTGCCCTTGCTCGTGCCCATCTGGAACCTCGTCGACGCATGGCCCGTCCTGCAGGACGGCCAGGCCCCCCGCCGGTGCGATCGGGGGGTTGGAACCCGAATCCTGGCGGCCCCGTGAGCGCTAGAACATTTCGGCCCGGTTTCCGTTAAGAAGGGGCGAAGGCCATGAAACGCACTGCCATTGCCCTTTGCGCCCTGCTCGCCGCCCTGCCGGCCTATGGCTCCTCCGAGGAGACCTTCGAGAAGGCCTTCTCCCTGGACGGGGTCACCAAGGTCTCTGTCGAGAACGTCAACGGCAGGATCGAGGCCATCGCCTGGGACAGGCCCTACCTGAGGGTCAAGGCCGTCAAGACCGCCCGGGGCAGCAACGCCGAGGAGACGCTCAAGCAGACCGAGATCCGCGTCACCAAGGTGGGAGATCGCATCGAGATCGTCACGATCAGCCCGCGGCGGCGGCGCCTTTTCGGTTTCCTGGACTTCGGCGACCGCCAGGCCACCGTGGACTACGAGATCCATGTCCCCCCGACGACCAACGTGCGATTCGAAACAACCAACGGAAAGGTCGTGGCGGCCGGGTTCGGCGGCAGCATGGACGCCGAGGCCGTCAACGGCTCGATCGAGTTGAAGGACGTGGAAGGCCCGGTCCGGGCCACGACCGTCAACGGCTCGCTCCGCGTGGCCTTCAAGGGCAACTTCAAGAAATCGCAGCTCGAAACGGTCAACGGCAGTGTCGACGTGACTTTCGACAAGAAGTCTTCCGTCCGCTACGATCTGGAGACCGTCAACGGCCGCATCGAAGGCGACTTCGACATCTCGGTCGAGGGCAAGTTCGGCCCGAAAGAGGCCCGCGGCTCCTACAACGGCGGCACGGAAATCCTCAAGATCGAGACGGTCAACGGCTCGATCCGCCTGAAGACTTCCTAGCAGCCTGTCAGCCGGACCGTTCGGCCCGCCCGCCTTCTGGTAAGTTTCCCTTCATGGAGTTGCCTCGGCCGGCGCATCCCTGGCTGCTCGTGCTCTCCTACGCGGGCTTTCTGGGGCTCATCCCCCTGCTCACCGAGAAGGAAGACCGCGAGGTGCGGTGGCACGCGCGCAACGGCCTGGCTCTCTTTGCCGCGCTCGCCGCATTCGGCGTGGTTGCGACGGCGGTCTCCGTTCTCCTGCCGAAGCTCGGCTGCGTCTACGCGGTGGGGATGGCGATTGCCGTCGTGCTCTACGTGCTCTGCGCGGTCGTCGGCGTCGTGAAATCCCTCCAGGGCCTGCGCCTCTACGTGCCCGGCGTCTCCCGGTATGCCGGACACAGCTAGCCCGGATTATTCACGGACACCCGGTCGAAACAAGGACCCGGGAATCGCGCCTAACCAGGTTGCTGAAGAATGGTCTTGATGAGTCGAGGCACACCTTGTCCGCGAAGGAGATCTTTCGTCCGGACAAGGAAGCGCGACGACGGCGATGCCGGGGCGCATCGCAGAGGAGCGATGACGCCGTCCGGGCGGAAGAGATCCGAGCGGCGACCGGAGTCGTTCGTGAATAATGCGGGCTAGCCGACGCTCGTTCGCCCCACTCGTGCTGGCCGCTCTCCTCGGGCTTCGCCGCGGGCGATGCGCTGAGGCCGCCGCCCGAGCAGGCGCTCGCGCGCCTGGCGGTTGGAGCCATCGACGTGTACCGCGCGACACTGTCGCCGTGGATTGCGAAAACGGGGCTGGCCCGCTGTCTCTACGAGCCCACCTGCTCGGCCTACGGCCGCGAGGCGATCCAGCGCTACGGCTTGCCGCGCGGCGGATGGCTCGCTGCTTCACGCATCCTCCGCTGCAACCCATGGAGCAAGGGCGGCGTGGACCCCGTGCCCTAAGGGCAGGTCGCGAAGGCGTTGGTGTCCTGGATCGGCGCAAACGGCGTGTTGAGGTTGTTGACATAGGTCTTGAACGTGCCGTTGGACATGTCCGTGACGGTCATCGTGACCTTCACGTTGGTCAGCCCGCCGGCGAAGACCCAATAGCGCGCGGGTGAAAGTCCGCAGGCGTTCAGGACCTTCACGACCATCTCGACGTTCGAGGCGCTGAAGAACCAGAACTGCCCCGTGTCGCTCGTGCCCGGGATCGCGGTCCCGTTACCCGAGGACGTCGAGGTCTCCCACGCGGCCTGGACCTTGAAGCGGCCGTTCGAGAGGCACAGGCTCTGAGCGTCCGGCGTGCACGGCCCGCCCGATGCCGCGCTCGCCGACTGGCGCTGGCCCAGCGAGGCGAAGCTGTCGCTCGACCGGCTGTCCGTGACCGTGGCCATCGCCACGATCCCGCCCGCGGGCACGTTGGTTCCGGCGGCGATCCCCACCGTTATTCGAAGCCCGTCCTCCGCGGTGGCTCCCACAGCTTGAAGGATGTTGCCCGCCCGCAGGAGTGAGCGCGGCGCAATCGAAAAGCTCTGGACCGAACCGACGATCTGGCTGCCGAGCTCTACGACTCGCACCTCGATGGGCAACACGACATCCGAGGTGTTGGCAACGTCCAGCCTCGACGAAAAGTTCACGTCACCCGAGTTCAGGCCGACGAGATGGAGTACGTTGACGGCATCGTTCGCGGAAGTCTTCGGCGTCATGGACTCGTTCTGTGGTGTTGCGGGAACGATCGGCCCGGTCGTGCCGCCGCCGGCTGCGGAAACACTTCGGAGCAAGCCGAGCAGTGGAAGATCCGATTGCCACTCGATCGCGCCGAAAACGCCGTCGCCCGCGGGAAGCACGGCGGCGGTCACGTCGGCGAGGTATTTCGTCTCGCGAGTGTCCAGGATGATGACGGTCGAGGAGATCGTCGTCCCTGCCGAAGCGCCGCTTGTGACGGCCGGGTGAAACTTGAGCGTCACCGAGGCCAGACCCGTCAGGTCGGGATTGAAGAGCCACAGGTCGGTGTGCGTGGCGCCGCCCGTCGTCCGGCCGGCCGTCGTGAACCAGCCGTTGGTGGTCGCCGGAGAGTAGGCCGCCCGGGCGGGACCCGCGACCAGGAAGAGAGCCAGGGCAGCGGCGGCTGCCGCGAGGGTCCGGCGGTTCATGGTGACCTCCCTTGGCAGTCTGACGCTCCCGGGGCGGGCTCAGTTTACAGGGAGGTGGTTACGAGATCGTGTTCTGTGAGTCGAGAGTGGTGCCGTCGGCCGGACTCGAACCGGCATGGGTTACCCCATACGCCCCTCAAACGTACGTGTCTACCAATTCCACCACGACGGCATGGAGAGCTACTTCTTGGCGGGCTCGGGGACGGGAGCAGCCGGAGCAACGGGCGCTGCCTGGGCCGGAGCCGCCGGCGCCGGCTGGGCGGCAGCCGGAGCGGCCGGGGCGGCCTTGCCCGCGGCGGGCTTGCCGGCGAACTTCTGCATGACGGAGCTCGAGTTCGGTCGGGCCTCGAGAATCGTCAGCGTCATCGCGATCAGGATGAAACCGATGAACGCTCCTGTCGTCAGCTTGTGCAGCAACGTGTTTGCCCCGCGAGCGCCGAACGCGGTCTGCGTTCCCCCGCCGCCGAATGCCCCGGCGATGTCCGCGCCCCTGCCCTGCTGGACGAGGACGACCAAAACCAGGAACACGCAGATGAAGATGTACAGGACCAGCAGCGCAACATAGGCGATTCCCACAGGGCCTCCAAAAAGGGGACGAAGTGTAGCCGCGCTGAGACCCCGCGTCAAGGCGGAGACGCGGTCAGAGCCCCGCAATCGAGAGAAACGAAGCCACTTCGAGGCTTGCGCCGCCGATCAAGAACCCGTCCATGCCGGAGGTCTCGAGGATCGAGCGGGCGTTGGCGGGGGTCACCGAGCCGCCGTAGAGGATCCGAAGGTCGCGGCGAGAGCTCAGGAGCTCACCCAGGTGCGCCCGGGCGGCGCCGGCGTCCTCGGGAGTGGCGGCGTTTCCCGTGCCGATGGCCCAGACCGGCTCGTAGGCCACGGCGAGCGGGGCCTCCGGCGGATCGCCGGCGAGCGTCTCGACCTGCCGGACGAAAGTCGCCGCCGTCAGGCCCGCGCGACGCTCGTCCGCCGTTTCGCCGAGGCAGTAGACGGGGACGAGCCCGGCTTGGCGAGCCCTCGCAAGCTTCCTCTTGAGCAGAGCGTCGTCCTCGTGAAAAATCCTGCGGCGCTCGGAGTGGCCGACCAGCACGTAGCGGCAACCCGCGTCCTCGAGCATGCGCCCGGAGACTCCCCCGGTGAAGGCGCCCTCCGCCTCCGCGCAGACGTCCTGGGCCGCCAGCGACCAGCGTTCCGGTTTTCGCGAGTCGCGCGCGGCCTCGAGCGACGTGAAAGGCGGCGCAACCACGAGCTCGGCTGACGGACTCGAGTTACCGAGCCTCGAGGACAGGCCTTCAGCGAAGGCCCGCGCCTCTTCCCGCGTCTTGTTCATCTTCCAGTTGGCGATGAAGAGCCTCATGAGCCGAGCGCCTCGATCCCCGGAAGAGTCCCGTTGGTGATGAACTCCAGAGAGGCTCCCCCACCGGTGGAGACGTGCGTGAACTTCTCGGCGACGCCGGCGGCATGTGCCGCGGCCACGCTCTCTCCCCCGCCCACGACCGTCACGGCCTCGCTTTCGGAAAGCAGCATCGCAAGCGCCATCGTGCCGCGGTCAAACGGAGGCTTCTCGAAGACG
This sequence comes from uncultured Acidobacteriota bacterium, assembly GCA_963739435.1. Classification (GTDB taxonomy): domain Bacteria; phylum Acidobacteriota; class Thermoanaerobaculia; order UBA5066; family Gp7-AA6; genus CAVUAN01. The sequence continues at coordinate 26,179 of CAVUAN010000011.1, read as the reverse complement.
CCCATGGGTCCGTTCCAGAAAATCGTCTTGACGGGTTCGAGCAGCCGCTCGAACTGCTCGAGCGTCTTCTGCCCCACATCGAGAGCCATCTTGTTCTTCGGGATCTTCGCGATGCCGACCGTCTCCGCGCCGGCCGCGTCGTCGGGAGACGCCGCCACGACGAAGTCGGACGGCAGGGCGATCGTCTTGCCCTCTTTCTTGCAGGTATCCAGGATCTCGCGGGCCATCGGAACTCGGTCTTCCTCGAGCAGGGACTTGCCGACCGGCAAGCCGATCGCCGCGACGAAGTGGTTGGCCATGCCGCCGCCGATCAAGAGCATGTCGGCCCGATGCGCCAGCACCCGCAGCGTGTCGATCTTGCCGGAGATCTTGGCGCCGCCCAGTATCGCCGCGAAGGGGCGCTCGGGATCGAGAACGCGATGGAGCTCCCGAATCTCCTTCTCCATCAGCAGGCCGGCTCCCTTGAGGGTCATCGCGGCGGGCACGCCGACGACGGAGGCGTGCGCGCGGTGCGCGGCGCCGAAAGCGTCGTCCACGTAGACGTCCGCGAGCGCGGCGAGCGCTTTGGAAAACGCGGGATCGTTGGCCTCTTCCCCGGAATGGAAGCGGAGGTTCTCGAGCAACAGCACATCGCCCGCAGAAAGGCCCGAGACCGCCTTCTGCGCCTCGGGCCCGATGCAATCCTCGACAAACCCGACGGGTTTCCCGAGCGCAGCCGCAAAGGCCGCGGCCACGGGGGCGAGCGAGAACTTCGGGTCGGGCTTGCCCCTGGGCTTTCCGAGGTGCGAGGCGCAGACGACCTTCGCGCTACGCTCCAGTGCGAGCCGGATCGTGGGGAGGCTCTCGACGATTCGGGTCGGGTCCGTGACACGTCCGTCCTCGAGGGGCACATTGAAGTCCACGCGCAGGAAGATGGTCTTGCCCTCGATCGGCAGATCGCGGATGGACTTCATCGCTCGAATACTAATCCCGCCGATAGAATGAGGCGATGCGGAAGGCCCCCGGACTCGTTCTCGCTCTTTTTGCTCTGGCGTCGCTCGCAGCGCTCCCGCTTCCGGCGCAACAGTCGGCCCGGGGCGTGGGCGGCGCGGCGGCCGCGGAGGAGCAGAACGCAGCGCGCGTGGGGGCAGAGATCCTGAAGCAGGGCGGCAATGCGGCCGACGCCGCCGTGGCTATGGCCCTGGCCCTCGTGGTGACCTGGCCCGAGGCTGGAAACCTCGGGGGCGGCGGTTTCTGGATCTCGCGCGACGCCTCGGGCCGCGTTCTCGTCATCGACTTCCGCGAGGTCGCTCCGCGTGATTCACGGCCCGACTTGTTCGTGCGCGCCGGGCGGGACGGCGTCGTGCCGTCCTCGACCCAGGGGCCCCTGGCCTCCGGGGTGCCGGGCTCGGTTGCCGGCCTCGCGCTGGCTCACCGGCGGGCCGGCCGCCTGCCGTGGAAGAACGTCGTCTCTCCCGCGATCGCGCTCGCGCGCGAAGGGTTCCTGATGACGGAGAACACGGCCAGCTCGATTGCCGCGCACCGCAACGACCTCGCCGCCGACGCCGAGACGGCCGCGATCTTTCTTCCTTCGGGCTCTCCCCCGGTTGTCGGGGAGTTGTTCCGGCAGCCGGCGCTCGCGCGGACCCTCGAGGCGATCCGCGACCGCGGCGGCGACGGCTTCTACCGCGGACGGGTGGCGCGCGAGATCGAGGCTGGACAGAAGCGCGTCGGCGGCCTGATCACCAAGGGCGATCTCGCGCGCTACACCGCCCGGGAGCGCGCGCCCATCCGCTTCCGCTTCGGCGCCGCCGAGGTCGTGACGACGCCGGCGCCGTCCTCGGGCGCCGCGCTGGCCGAGATGGCGCTGCTGGCGACTGCCATCGGGCCCGAGAAACTGCGGCACCCGGGCGCCGAGGCCATGCACTGGATCTCCGAGATCGAGCGGCGGGTCTTCTACGACCGCAACCGCTGGCTGGGTGATCCAGCCTGGGGCGGCGTGCGGGAAAAAGACATGTTGAATCCCGATCGCCTCCGCCTTCTCGCGGCGTCGATCGATTCGACCCGCGCGACGCCGAGCGCGTCGTGGTCGGCGGCGCAAAAAGACCGACCCTCCACGACGCATTTCTCGGTCGTCGACGCTTCGGGCATGGTCGTCGCCGTCACGACGACGTTGAACGACAGCTTCGGCAACAAGCGCGTCGCACCGGGCCTGGGCTTCCTCTGGAACGACGAGATGGACGACTTCACCGCGAAGCCGGGCCAGCCGAACCTCTATGGCCTGGTGCAGGGCTCGGCCAACGCGGTGGCGCCCGGCAAGCGGATGGTTTCCGCCATGTGCCCGACGATCGCCGTGATTCCCGGCCGCGGCGTCTTCGCCTGGGGCTCGCCGGGAGGCTCGACCATCCTCACGACGAACTTTCAGGTCCTCCTGAATCTGGTTCTGCGGGGCCAGTCCCTTCCGGAGGCAGTCGCCGCTCCGCGCTTTCACCAGCAGGATTTCCCCGACGTTCTGGAAATCGAGCGCGAAGGTTTCGACCCCGCCTGGACGGCGGCCCTCGAAGCGATGGGCCACGCGTGGAAGGTCTCGACCCGCACACCCGTGCCGGGAGCCCTCGGGCGCGTCCACGCCGTGTCGGCCGAGGCGGGCGGCACGACCTCCGCCGCCGCCGACCCCCGCCGCAGCGGCGCCGCTGTCGTCGTCCGGCCGGTGCCGTGACGTTCCGGCCGCTCTACCGCGAGGGCCGAATCCTCCGGCTGCTCGACCAGCGGCTCCTGCCCGGGCGAGAAGTGTGGCTCGAGATCGAGAAGGCGCCAGAGGTGGCGGTCGCAATCCGCGACATGGCCGTGCGCGGCGCGCCGGCCATCGGTGTCGCCGCGGCGTATGGCGCGGCCTTCGCGCTGCGCAGTGGCGCGCCCGCCCCCGCCCGCGAACGATTCGAGGTCGCGCGCCGTCTGCTCTCGGCCACCCGCCCCACCGCCGTCAATCTCTTCGCGGCCTTGACGCGCATGGCGGCCCGCTTCGAACGAGAGGCCTCGGGATCGGACGCGGCGATCGAAGCAGCCCTGATTTCCGAAGCCGACGCGATCGCGGCCGAAGACATCGAGGCCTGCCGCCGCATCGGCCGCTTCGGCGCCGAGCTCCTTTCGCAGGACGCGACGGTGCTCACGCACTGCAACGCCGGCGCGCTCGCCACGGCCGGCTACGGCACCGCTCTGGGCGTCGTGCGGGCCGCCGTCGAGGCGGGCAAGGCGATCCGCGTTCTGGCGGATGAGACCCGGCCCTTCCTCCAGGGCGCCCGCCTGACCGCCTGGGAGCTGGACAGGGACGGGATTCCGGTCGAGCTCCTGACCGACGGCATGGCCGGCCACTACCTCTCGCGGGGCGGTATTTCCGCCGTGATCGTCGGCGCCGACCGGATCGCCGCCAACGGCGACACCGCCAACAAGATCGGCACCTACACGCTGGCGGTGCTGGCGAAAGAGAACGGCGTGCCGTTCTACGTTGCCGCGCCCACGACGACCGTCGATCTCGCCTGCGCCGACGGCGCGTCGATCCCGATCGAAGAGCGCTCGTCCGCGGAAGCCTCGCGTCATCGGGGGCGTCCGCATCGCGCCCGAGGGCGTCGCCTACCGCCACCCCGCCTTCGACGTCACGCCGGCCCGCTACATCACGGCCATCATCACGGATCAGGGCGTTTGCCGGCAGCCGTATTCTGTAAGCCTCGCGGCCGCTGCAAGGGGGGATTGATTCATTGATTCATTGGTTCATTGGTTCATTGGGGCAGGCAATGGATCAATGACTCAATGATTCAATGATTCAATTCTTCGATGAATCAATTCCTCGTTCTGGGCATCGAAACCTCGTGTGACGAGACGTCGGTCGCGGTGATCGACGGCGAGGGGCGCATCCTCTCGAACGTCATCGCCTCGCAGGCGGCGGCACATGCCCTCTACGGCGGGGTCGTGCCCGAGGTGGCCGCGCGGGCGCATCTGACCAACCTGCCCGCGACGTTCGAAAAGGCTCTGGCCGATGCGGGCGTGGCGCTCGAGGCCATCGACCTCATCGCCGCAACGGCCGGGCCGGGACTGATCGGCGCGCTGCTCGTCGGGCTCTCGGCCGGCCAGGCCCTCGCCTTCGCCCGCGAAGTTCCCCTCGTCTCGGTCAATCACCTCGAGGGGCACCTCTTTTCCCCCTTCCTCGTCTCGGGCGGCGCCCCGGCGCGCGATGTGACGTATCCCTTCCATGGCCTCGTTGTCTCCGGAGGGCACGCCGAGCTCGTGCGGGTCGAAGCGAGGCGGGTCGTGCCGCTCGCCCGCACGCGCGACGACGCGCCCGGCGAAGCCTTCGACAAGGTGGCGCGCCGGGCGGGGCTTCCCTATCCCGGCGGACCCGTCGTCGACCGGATTGCAGCGCGGGGAGACGGGTCGCGCGTGTCCTTGCCCGTCGGCCGCGTCTCCGGCGGCACGCGCGATTTCTCCTTCTCAGGACTCAAGACCGCGATGCTGCGCGAGTTCGAGCGCCGGGGCGTTACCGGAGAGCAGCTCGATCCCGACAACCTTCCTGCCGGCCTCGCCGACCTCTTCGCCTCGTTCCAACGGGCGATCGTGACGGCCCTTCTCGAGCGCATCGACGACGTCCACGCGCAGGAAGGGATTCGCTGCATCGCCCTTTCGGGCGGCGTCGCAGCCAACTCGGAGCTGCGCTCGACCCTCTCGCGCTGGGGGCAGGATCGCGCCGTTCCGGTGCTGCTGGCCGACCGGGCATTGACCGGAGACAACGCCGCGATGATCGCCTGGGCCGGCCTCCTGCGCTTGCGCCGCGACGGACCGGCGGCACCGCCCTCTCCCGCGCGCTCGCGCTGGCCGCTCGGGGGTGGATAGCGCCCCCGAACCCCCGTCAGTCCCCTTTGGACCTTGGACTTTGGACTTTGGACTTCGCGGCGGTGTCAGAGCATCCAGTCGATCGGGAGCCAGCCGAGGATCTTGACGAAAAGCCGCTTGAAGAAGCCGACCTTCGGTTCCGTGTGGTATCGAATCTCCCCCTGGCTGGTCATCTCGATCCACTCGAGCCCGCAACCATCCGGGGTCAGGATGACCTCGTACGCCTCGGTCTGCGGCGCCCGATCCACCCAGTCGGAGACGGCGTCGGCGAGCCGCGGGTCTTCGATCATGACCCCCATCTCGGTATTCAGGTTTGCCGAGCGCGGATCCAGGTTGAACGATCCGACGAAGACGCGGCTCCGGTCGACCGAGAAGGTCTTCCCGTGCAGACCCGCGGAGGAACCGCCGGCGTCTCGTGTCGGGTGGCCGGCCGACGGAGCGCTGGCTCTCGACGGCGTCGGGCTTGAGTTCGTAGAGCCGGGTGCCGGCTCGCAGGAGCGCCTCGCGGCTCTTTGCGTACCCGGCATGGACCGCGTCGACATCCGTCGACGCAAGTGAGTTGGTGACGATGCGCAGCTTGATCCCGCTCTCGGGGTAGGCGGAAAGAGTCTTCGTACCCGTCTTCCCCGGCACGAAATACGGAGACACGATGTCGAGCTCTCGTTTGGGCTCTCCGATCGCGCGCTTCAAATCGGGCAGCAGGAAATCTGCCTTCTCCGCCTCTCCCAGCGTCTTTCCCGGCGGGTCGTAGAGGAGCTGTACGCGCGACCAATCGAATCGAAGCTCGTGCGCGAGCAGGGAATCGACCAGCCGGGTCTCCCGAACGGCCTCGATGTACTCGACGGCTTCGGGAGACGAGCGAACGGCGGCAAGACGGGCCTTCAGTGCCGTTACGCCATCCGGAGCGGGCTTGCCCACGATCCAGTCGGCCGGATACGCGGAGCCGCTGTTCCAGTAGAGGTCGAATTCCCCGGCGACTTCACCCGCGACGCGCCCCGCCGCCACGACATCGAGGTCCACGAAGTTCGTCGCCTCGCCGGCGCCGAAATACTCGTCGCCGACGTTGCGGCCCCCCACGATCGTGAGCTGCGTGTCCGCGGTGAAGGACTTGTTGTGCATCCGATGGTTCAGCCGGTTGAAATGGGTGAGGTAGCCGAGCGCCTTGAAGCCGCGGTTGGCGTACGGGTTGTAGAGGCGAACCTCGATGTTGGGGTGGCTGTCGAATGCGGCGAGGTCGGGGTCCAGCCCCACCGTGCCGTTGTCGTCGAGCAGCAACCGCACGCGCACGCCGCGCTCGGCGGCATCCCAGAGCTCCCCGAGCAGGAGGAACCCGGTGATGTCGGAATGCCAGATGTAGTACTGCACGTCGAGCGACCGCTCCGCCGCGCGCGCGAGCACGACCCGGGCGGCAAAAGCGTCCTTGCCCTGCGGGAGCGCGTAGATCCCGCTCTGGTCCTCCCGGCCCGGGTCGGCCGCACTCACCGCCTTGCCGAGTGTCGTGTCCGCGGTTTCGGTGAGAGCCTTCGACGGAGTTCGCCCGTCCAGCGGGGGAAGGGAGGCGCATCCGCCCAACGCCAGCGCCGCGACGAGCAAGGAGGCGGCGCGCACCAGGAATGATGTCCGCATCAGTACGCCATGCGATGGCTCATTCGAAACCGGACGTTAGCGACGGCGCGGACCGCCGGCCCCGAGGGGCCGGCGGCACTGCCGTCCGTGAAGACGCTCGACGTCAGGACTTTTTGCGTCGGAGCATCAATACGATGACCAGGATCACGATCAGCAGCAGAATCAAGATGGCCCAGGTCGGAAACCCGCTTGCCGGCGCGGGCGATTCCGCAGCCGGAGCAGCTGCCGGAGCCGCGGCCGGGGCTGCGGGCGGGGCCGTGGGGGCGGCGGAGGTATCCGCGGGGGCAGCAGCAGCGGCGGGGGCCTTCGAGGATGCCGCGGCGGGGGCCTCCGCGGGGGCAGCGGCGGGAACAGCCGCAGGAGCAGGAGCAGGAGCGGGAGCACTGGCCGGAGCCGCAGCGGCCTGGGGCGCCGCGTGGGCCATGGCCTCGACCTCGCGCTCGGATGCGACCTTTGGCGGCTCGTCCGTGACGATCGTGGCCGAGACGTTGTCGCCGACGCGCAGGTCGCTCAACGAGACCTGCTGGCCATCCTTCATGATCCGGGCATTCCGTTTCTCCGCGTCCTTGTTCGTGAACACGCGATTCCCTTGCGGCCCTCGGATGATGACGCTGGTCCCTGCGACCGCGAGGACCTTGCCCGTTCTGATCTCCGTCACGTACACGGGTGTCGTGGTGGTCGTCGTGGTGATCTTGGCCGTCACGCTCATTCCGGGCTTGAGGTCAGTGACGCCGATGTCTTTTCCTTCGAACTGGAACCGGAAGCCGTCCGGGATCGTGTACTCCGTGGCTTTGCCAGCGGCGTCTACGCCGACGACCTTGTTTCCGCTCACGCTGACGACGGTGGCATGGACGACGCGCGTGCTCGTCGACGTCTCCGGCTGTCCCGTTTGCGTGGTTTTCGTGATGCCCGGCTGTTGAGCGGTCGCAACGGCTGCGGACACCGCAAGCAATCCAACCCCGAGGATGACCGAGAAGCCTCCCGTTCGTGCCTTCATAGATTCTCCTTCCTTTCGCTGCCGGGATTCTCTCCCAGCAGAGAGCCCGCCGTGATCAAAATGTTTCCTGATTCTTGCCCCCCGCAACCTCCGGTCGACCCCGAACACCCCCGGTTGGCCCGTCTTCAAGTAAGATCACCCGTTCGTTCATGCCCGACCCGAAGCTCATCCGCAATTTCTCCATCGTGGCGCACATCGACCACGGGAAGACCACGTTGTCCGACCGCATCCTGCAGCAGTGCGGAGCGGTCTCGGACCGCGACATGCATGCCCAGATGCTCGACGACATGGACCTCGAGAAAGAGCGCGGCATCACGATCAAGGCCCGCTCGGTCACCCTTCTCTACCTTGCCAGGGACGGCCAGACCTACACCTTGAACCTCATCGACACGCCGGGCCACGTGGATTTCTCCTACGAGGTCTCCCGGTCGCTCGCCGCCTGCGAGGGCGCCGTTCTCGTCGTGGACGCGACCCAGGGAGTCGAAGCGCAGACGCTCGCCAACGCCTACCTCGCCGTTCACAACAACCTCACAATCGTGCCGGTCATCAACAAGATCGACTTGCCATCGGCCGAGCCCGAGCGCGCAAGGGAGCAGATCGAGCAGGTCGTCGGCATTCCGGCGCACGACGCGGTCTTGACCTCCGCCAAGATGGGCATCGGCATCGAGGAGCTGCTCGAGCGCATCGTCCGCGACGTGCCACCGCCTCAGGGCGACCCGCAGGCCCCCTTGAAGGCCCTGCTCTTCGACTCCTGGTACGACCCCTACCGCGGCGTCACCTCGCTCGTGCGGATCCTGGACGGCACGGTCTCGGGTCGAATGAAGATCCGCGCCATGGGCACGGGCCTGACGGCCGAGGTCGAGGAAGTCGGCATCTTCGCCCCGGAGCGCAAGCAGGTCGAGTCGCTGTCTGTCGGCGAGGTCGGCTTCCTCTGGGCCAACATCAAGGACCTCCACACGACGCGCATCGGCGACACGATCACGGAGCTCAACCGGCCGACCGAAGAACCCCTCGAGGGTTTCGCCGAGGCCAAGCCCATGGTCTTTGCCGGCCTCTTTCCAACCGATGCCGACGACTATGCCAACTTGCGCGACGCCATGGAGAAGCTGCGCTTGAACGACGCCTCGTTCACCTTCGAGCCGGAGAACTCGACCGCGCTCGGATTCGGCTTCCGCTGCGGTTTCCTCGGCCTCCTCCACATGGAGATCGTCCAGGAGCGCCTGGAGCGTGAATTCAACCTGAACCTCATCACGACGGCACCCGGCGTCAATTACCACGTCACGACGACGAAGGGCGAGGTGCTCGACATCGCCAACCCGAACCACCTGCCCACGCCCGACCGGATCGCGCGCATGGAGGAGCCCTACATTTCCTCGACGATCATCACCCGCGACGACTTTCTGGGCGGGCTCCTCAAGCTTTGCGAGGACCGCCGGGGCGTCCAGAAGTCGATGGAGTATCTCGCTTCCAACCGCGTCGTCCTGACCTACGAGTTCCCCTTGAACGAGGTCGTACTCGACTTCTACGACAAGCTGAAATCGATCTCCAAGGGCTATGCCTCCTTCGACTACGAGTTCATCGAGTACCGCGAGGGGGACCTCGTCAAGCTCGACATCCTGGTCAATGGGGAGCCGGTGGACGCGCTCTCCCTGATCGTCCACCGGGAGGAGTCGCAGGTCAAAGGGAGGCTCCTGGCGGCTAAAATGAAAGAAATCATCCCCCGGCAGATGTTCGAGGTGGTGATCCAGGCCGCCATCGGCGCGAAGATCATCGCCCGCGAAACGGTCGGGGCGATCCGAAAAAACGTGATCGCCAAGTGCTACGGCGGCGACATCACGCGAAAGCGCAAACTTCTCGAGAAGCAGAAGGAGGGAAAGAAACGGATGAAGAGGGTCGGCCGCGTGGACATCCCGCAGGACGCTTTCCTCGCCGTTTTGAAAGTCGAATGAGCAGCCCAAATCCGTCGGGGCCCCAGGCCGGCGACGACGCCGTGCGCCACTCCCCCTCGCGGGAGTGGTACGAGTCACTGTTGGTGGCCGGTGTCTTCGTTCTCTTCGTTCGGACGTTCATCGTCCAGACCTACCAGGTTCCCACCGGTTCGATGGAGCGCACGATCCTCGTCGGCGACCATTTCCTCGTAAACAAGTTCGCCTATGCGCCGCACAAGCCGGCGCTCGCAAAGATCCTTCCGTACCGCGACATCCGCCGCGGCGACATCATCATCTTCAAGAAGCCCGGCGACGACATCAACCCGGGCAACGTCCTCGTCAAGCGCGCGGTGGGACTGGCCGGAGACACGCTCGAGGTCCGGGGCGGCGCCCTCCAGATCGACGGAAAGCCGGCCGACGGGCCGCAGGTCCAGCACATGCCCCACGACCCCTCGCCCCACGACCCGCGCGACGAGTTCGGGCCGTTCCGCGTGCCGCCCGGCAACTACTTCGGAATGGGCGACAACCGCGACAACTCGCTCGACAGCCGATTCTGGGGGCCGATCCCGCGCGAGAACGTTTTCGGACGCCTTTCGCTGCTGTACTGGTCCTACGAAGCCGAGCCCAACTCGCACGTCTGGCGCGGCGCTCTGGACAAGATCCGCCAGCTCGCCGGGGTCGCGGTTCATTTCTTCACGCGGACGCGATGGGACCGGATGTTCACGATCGTCCGCTAGGCGCGGCAAGGCCCGCGCGCCGCCGCGCGCCGGGCGAGCTCTTCGAAGCCGCCTGCGTGGCGGTGATCTTCGCGCTCTACGTCCGGACATTCCTGGTGCAGGCGTTCGAGGTGCCGACGCCCTCCATGGAGAAGACCGTCCTCGTCGGCGATCACCTGCTCGTCAACAAGTTCGTCTATGCGCCGCACGCCCTGGGGACGCTGGCCGGTCTCCTCCCGTACCGCCCCATCCGCCGCGGCGATGTCTTCGTCTTCAAGTACCCCGAGGACCCGGAGCGCGACTTCGTGAAAAGGGTCGTCGGCCTGCCCGGCGATGTCGTTTCGATCCGCGACAAAGAGGTCTTCGTCAACGAAGCGCGGCAGAGCGAGCCCCGCGTGTTCCACTCCGACGACTTCGTGCGGGCCGACGATCCGCTGCTGCCGGATGCGTACCGGAGGCGCGACCAGCTGCCGGAGACCCGCGTGCCAGAAAGCGCCCTCTTTGCCCTCGGGGACAACCGCGACGATTCCCACGACAGCCGTTTCTGGGGACCCGTCCCGGCCGCAAACGTCAAGGGAAGGCCGATCCTGGTCTACTTCTCGGTTCCGCCGGAAGCCGAGGTGTCCGGCGGATTGCTGCGGCGGCTCTCCGCCTTCTTCGGGCGGGTCCGCTGGCAACGAACCCTGCTCCACGTGCGCTAGAATTGGGGCTCAACCCGAAGGAGACTTGATGAAGGACAAGCGCTGGGCCCGGGGCGAAGGCAGGGTCGGATGCGTCATCTGGCTGGCCATCGTGGGCCTGATCGCCTACAGCCTCTTCAAGATCGTGCCGGTGAAGATCGCGACCTCCACGTTCGAAGACTTCCTGACCGAGGAGGCGTCCTTCGGCTCGATCAAGCAGGCCAAGCAGATCGAAAACGAAATCCTGGCCAAGGCCAAAGACCTCGAGATCCCCGTCACCAAGGAGAACCTCACGATCACCCGAACCCGCGAAAAGATCACGATCGAGACCCACTACGAGATGACGATCGTGTTCTTCGGAGGCGGCTACACGTACGTGTGGAAGCGGGACATCTGATCGTCGAGCGGCCGATGTTCGTGGTCTGACGCCGGGAATATCCCGGGCCCGTCCGGGATTCGAACTCGGGAAGGAGAACGACCATGCGACGCATCCCCTCTGCCCTCGCTCTCGCCGCCCTTGCCGCCTTTGCCGGCTTCGGGCTTGCCGTGACAGCGAACGCCGAAGCGCCGCCGGTGGGAGCCCCAGCCCCGGAAATCAAGCTCACGACCCTGGACGGCAAGCCCTTCGTTCTCTCGGAAGCCGCCAAAGACAAGAATGCTGTCGTCGTGATCTTCATCGCGACGCAGTGCCCGTACTCGAACGCCTACAACGACCGGATGCGGGACATGGCGATCGCCTACGAGAAGCAGGGAGTGCTCTTCGTCGGCATCAACAGCAACAAGAGCGAGCCGGCCGAGGACATGGCCTCCCACGCCAAGAAGCACGGTTTCACCTTCCTGCTCATGAAGGACCCGGGAAACAAGGTCGCCGACGCCTACGACGCCAGGCACACGCCCGAGGTCTTCGTGGTCGACAAGACGGGCAAGCTGCGCTACCACGGCCGGATCGACGAAAACTACGAGGACCCGACGAAGGTCGCCTCGCCGGACCTGAAGAACGCGCTCGACGCCCTGATCGCCAACAAGCCGGTCGCCAAGGCCGAGACGAAGGCCTTCGGGTGCTCGATCAAGAGAGTCTAGAGTCGAGAGTTGAGAGTCGCGAGTTGGAAGAAGGGCGGGGCCATCGCGGCCCTGCTTTTCGTTTTCGTCGTTTCGAGCCTGCGCGCGGCGCAGCCGTCGAAGATCGCCGGGGAGATCGGCGCGAAGGAGCTGGCGGCACGGATCGAGGCCGAGAAGGGGCACGTCGTGCTCCTCAACTTCTGGGCCACCTGGTGCGTTCCGTGCCGGGAGGAGTTTCCCGACCTCGTTCGCCTGCAGAACGCCCTGTCGGCAAAAGGCCTGCGGGTCATCGGGGTCTCGACGGACTTTTCGAAGCAGCTCCCGGCCGTGGAGGCTTTTCTCGCCAAGAACAATCCGTCGTTTCCCAACTATCACCGCAAGAGCGGCGGAGACGACCAGGACTTCATCAATGCGGTCGACCCGAAATGGGGCGGCGAGCTGCCCTTCTCCGTCCTCTATGGACGTGATGGAAACCGGGTCCGTACGCTGTCCGGAAAGAGCTCGTACGCCGACTTCGAAAGAGAAGTCCTGAATGCCCTGCGCTGAGCCTCGCTTTCACCTGTGGGCGGACAAAGTGTCCCCAGGTTGGGACGCGCGGCCGGGCGGCTTTGCCGGAAAAGCCCCGAAGAGCGCGTCCGGGCGCTCTGGATCGAGATTTGCTACAGTTCGAGCTGAGTCGCAGACCCGGACCCGGGGCGAGAGCCCGCAGGCCGTTTGAGGAGAAACAGGGACATGAAACTGCCGCGCCAGGCCCTTCTTGCCACGTTTGTCAGCCTTGCCACCCTCGCCGCTTCGAGCGCGTCGGCCCAGACTCCGGCCAGGGCCCGGATCGCCCGCTCCGCCTCCCCGGAGGCCGCCAGGGCCGCCGCGGCCTCCTTCTCGACCGAGATCCCGCTCGTGTCGCGCTACTCCCCGCCCGGCTCCGGGAACTCGAGCACGCTCGTCTTGAACGCGGCGCACAGCTTCAGCGTGACGCTCAACGCCACCAACCAGCACAACGGCAACGCGCAGGGGGCCGGACTCGCGCTCGCTCAGACGGACACATTCGGCTACTTCTCGCTGCCCACGCTCACGAACAACCCGAGCAACCCGGAAGTCTTCGTCAAGATCCTGGACGGCCGACCCATCAACGGCAACTACTGGGTGTTCTACGGGCACCTGACGGACCTGATCTACGACATCACCGTGACGGAGAACGCCACCGGCCGCGTGAAGGTCTACCACAAGGATGCTGGCGTCACGGCCGGCGGCGCCATCACGACGGACTTTCCGTCCTCGGCCACGATCACGCGGACCACGGAGGACATGGAGGCCGCCGAAGTGACGCCCAACGCGTTCGTCCGGACCGCGGTCGACATCTCGAACAACACCAACGCGACTCTCTCCGTCGACTATCAGTACTCGTACACCTGCACGGCGCCGACCTGCTCCCCGGTCAACGCCTTCTACCGGACGCAGGTGCGCACGATCCCGCTTCTCGCCTTCGGCAGCTTCCACCAGGACGACATCGTCCAGTACCTGGGAAGCCAGGGCCTGCTGCAGACCGGCGCCGACGTCGGCTCGACCGGGACGCTGCTGGTGACGTTCAACAACGTCCCGTCCAACATCGGCTGGGAAGCAACCGTTCAGGCCAATACGTACAACCGCATCTCCGAGCCCGACCCGTTGCGAGGCACGGTCGGCTATGGAATGAACGCCTCGCTCTTCTTCGAGTCGACGAACACGACGCTGACGGGAACTGTGCGCGACACGCGCCCCACGCCGTCGCTCGAGGGCTCGCTGACGAGCCACGTCGGCATCCGCAACACCGACGTCTTCGGCGCCGGGGGAACTGCAACAGTCGACCTGACTCTGTATGACCCGACGACCGGCGCGCGCGTCGGCAACACCGTCAGTCTTCTGAACATCGCAGCCGGCGAAGTGCGCGTCGTCAACGACCTCTACACGGCCGCCGGCGTGTCCAGCGCCAACAAGTCGCTGATTCTCTTTGCCGACGTGCGCAACCACCCGTCCTCGGCGCCGACGATCGAAGGGTTCATCCTGATGCAGGACACGTACTCGGGAGACACGCGCTTCCACGAGTTGAAGTGCGCGGATCTCGTCCGCTGCGGCCCGTAGCCTGAAGGATTCGGGAGCGAGGGCTTAAGAGTTAGAGCCGGCTCTCGCGGATGCCCGACAGGGCGATGTCGCGGCGCAGGGTCTTTCCCTCGAAGCGGATGGTGTCGGCGGCCTCGTAAGCGCGGGCCGCCGCCTCCGTCATGCCCGGCGCCGTCGCCGTGACCACGAGCACCCGCCCTCCGGCCGTGACGAGGCCGTCTCCCGTTGCGCGCCGTCCCGGAGTGGAAGATCTCGACGTTCGGCAGCCGTGCCGCGGTCGTTGACGCCCTCGATCGGCCGGCCGGTCTCGTAGCTGCCCGGGTACCCGGCCGAGGCGAGCACGACGCCGACACAGGCTTCCGGCCGCACGTCGAGGCGCCGGGAACTTCGACAGCTCGCCGCGCGGCAGCCGCCACGAGCAGCGCGGCGACGTCCGAGGAAATCCGCGGCAGGATCACTTCGGTTTCCGGATCACCGAGCCGGGCGTTGAACTCGAGGCACTTCGGGCCATCCTCGGTCATGATCACCCCGGCGTACAGGACGCCGCGAAACGGGACGGCCCTCGGCCGCCAGGCCCTGGATCGCCGGGTACACGATCTCCTTCAAGACGCGTGAGGAGCCGTCCGTGTCGAGCAGTCCGGCTGGCGAATGCGCGCCCATGCCCGCCCGTGTTGGGCCCACGTTCGCCGTCGAAGACCTTCTTGTAGTCGCGGGCCGTGGGCAGCGGCACGACCGTCTCGCCGTCGCTGACGACCAGGAACGAGGCCTCGGTCCCGCTCAGGAACTCCTCGACTAGAACCCGGTCGCCCGCCGATCCGAAAACGCGTTCTTCGAAAAAGAGAGGGAGCGCCCGCTTCATGTCGTCCCTGGATTCGACGATCAGCACGCCCTTGCCGCCGGCCAGGCCGTCGGCCTTCAGGACCGCTGGAAAGCCGATCTTCTTGATGGCCTTGCGGGCCTCCTCGATCGACGTGCAGATGACGGCCTCGGCCGTCGGAATCCCATGCCGGCGGCAGAACTCTTTGGAAAACACCTTCGAGGTCTCGATCTGCGCCGCCAGCCGTGTGGGGCCGAAAATGGGCAGGTCGCGTTTCTGGAACTCGTCCACGATCCCGAGCGAGAGGGGCAGCTCGGGCCCCACGACCGTCAGGTCCATCTGCAGCTTGGCCGCGAGATCGCCCAACTCGACGGTGTCCCCGGAGGAGACGGGCAGGCAGTCGGCCAGCTCTGCGATTCCGGGGTTTCCGGGGGCGCAAAACAGCTCCTCGACGAACGCGCTCTTGCGGAAAGCCGAGCACAGCGCATGTTCGCGGCCGCCCCCGCCGACGACCAGGATTCTCATTGTGGGAAGATTGTAGATCATGCGGAAGGACTTTCGGGCCGCCCTCGCCCGCGAGGTGCTCCTGGCCGACGGCGCCATGGGAACGCTCCTCGTTTCGCGGGGCGCGTCTCCCGAACAGGCGAAGTCGCCTCTCAACATCGCGGACCCCGAGACCGTTCGCGAGGTCCACGACGACTACCGCGACGCCGGGCGCCCGCATCCTGACCACCAACACCTGGGACGCCAACCGCGTCAAGCTGACGACCCACGAGTGGGCCGACTCGCTCGAAAAGATCAACCGGGAGGGCGTGCGCCTCGCGCGCGAAGCCGCCTCGGGCGAGCTTCTCTTCGTGGCGGGATCGATAGGGCCCTTAGGCGCCCTCGTCAAGCCCTACGGTTCGCTCACCCTGACGGGAGTGCGGGAGCTGTTCGAAGAGCAGGCCCGCGTCCTGCTGGAAGCCGGCGTCGACCTCGTGCTGCTCGAGACTTTCGGCAGCCTGCTCGAAGCCGCGGAGGCCGTGCGCGCCGTGCGCGGGCTGTCGGCCGAGATCCCGATCGTCGCCCAGATGACGTTTCTCGCCGAGGGCCGCACGGCGTTCGGCGAGGAAGCCGCGCACGCCCTGGCGACGCTGGCGCTGGCGGGAGCCGACGCGGTCGGCATGAACTGCACGCTCGGACCCCAGGAGACGCACGAGGTCTTCAAGACCCTTTCGGGCTCGGTCGCCGCGCCCCTGTCCGTCATGCCCAATGCCGGCTACCCCACGATCGTCCATGGCCGCAACGTGTTCCTCTCTTCGCCCGACTACCTGCGCGACTACGCGGCATCCTTCGCCGAGGCAGGCGCATCGATCATCGGAGGGTGCTGCGGCACGACCCCCGAGCACATCCGCGCCATGGCCAGGGCCGTTGTCGGGCGCGAACGGCCGGTGCCGGCCGGACGCGTGGCCGTGGTCCTCGAGGCGCCTGTCGAGCACGTCGCGCCGCCCCCGCTCGAGACTTCGCGTTTCAAGCGCCGCCTCGCCGAACCGGCGGCGTTCATCGTCACGGCCGAGGTCGAGCCGCCCCGGGGGGTCGACGCCTCGGCTGCCATCGAGGGTGCTCGCCTGATGAAGGCAAACGGTGTCGACGCCGTCAACGTCACGGACAACCCGATGGCGCGCCTGCGCATGTCCTCCATTGCAGTGGCTGCCCTCGTCCAGAGGGAAACGGGCATCGACGCCATCGTCCAGATCACGACCCGGGACCGCAACGTGCTCGGCCTGCAATCAGACCTCCTCGGCGCTGCCGGGCTGGGCCTCAAGGCCCTTCTGTGCCTGGGCGGCGATCCTCTCAAGATCGGCGACTACCCGCAGGCCAAGCAGGTCTCGGAGGTGGACGTCCTCGGGCTCCTGCGCATCGTCCGGAGCCTGAATGGCGGCAGCGATCTCGCCGGCAACTCGATCGGCAACCCGACGGCCTTTTCGATCGGCTGCGCTGCCAATCCCGCGGCCGCCGACCTCGAGGTCGAGTGCTCGAAGATCCGCGCCAAGATCGAGGCCGGCGCGGCCTTCGCCCAGACGCAGCCGGTCTACGACCTGGCAGCCCTGGAGCGGTTCCTCGGCCTCGAGGAGGCCCGAGCGATCCCTCTCCTGATCGGCCTGATCCCCCTCCGGTCCCTCAAGCAGACGATGTTCTTTGCCAACGAGGTGCCGGGCGTCGTCGTTCCCGAGGCCATCCAGCAGCGCATGCGCCGGGCGGCCGAAAGCGGACCGGATCACGAAAAGGCGGAAGGCCTGTCGATCGCCCGGGAGCTCGCCGCCGGCATCGCGGCGTCCTGCCGCGGCATCCACCTCATGCCGATGGCGAAGTACGCCCTCGTGCCCGACATCCTGGCCGCGCTTCCCAGCAGCAGCCGGGTCATCACCGGATAGAATTCCCGCAATTCGAAAGAGCGCGGTTTTGTTTTGAGACGGGAGAGGAAAAAATGACGAACACGAAGCAGCGCGCCGCAACGGCGCTTCTCGGACTGGGCCTGGCCGCCACCCTGCTGGCCAGCCAGATGGGCCGGCTTGTCGGCAAGGTCACGGACTCCGCCGGCCAGCCGCTCGAGGGCGTTACGATCACCATCACGACGCCCGCCATCAAGACGTTCAAGATTGTCATCAAGACGGACGCGAAAGGCGCCTACGCCACGATCGTCAACGACGCCACGATCCCCTACCGCCTGAAGTTCGAGAAGGAGGGCTACGTCCCCTTCGAAGGAGACAAGAAAGTGGCCGTGGGCGATGCGGCTGGCATCGATCCCAAGCTCATGAAGGTCTCGGAGGCGCAGGCCGCTGCTTCCGCCGCCGTGCCCCCCTCCGCCAACGAAATGGCGATCATGTCTTATAACCAGGGCGTCGAGCTCATGAACGCGGGCAACACGGCAGGAGCCGAGGCCAAGTTCCTGGAGGCCGCCAAGAAGAGCCAGGACCTGCCCTCCGTCTGGAGAGCGCTCTCGATGATCGCCTACGACAAGAAGGACTGGGCAAAGACGATCGAGTACGGGCAGAAGGCGACCGACCTCGATCCGAGCCTCACGAGCCTCTACGGCATGATGGCCGACGCGGCCACGAAGCAGGGCGACAAGAAGGCCGCAGCGGACTTCCAGGCCAAGTACTCCGAATCGCATCCCGACACGCCCGAGATGCTCTACAACAAGGGCGTCGACGCTTACAACCACAACAAGATGAAGGAGGCCGAGGAGTCGCTCGACAAGGCGATCGCCGCAAAGCCCGACTACGCCCTCGCCCACTTCTGGCTCGGAATGGCCTCGATCAACCTGAAGAAAAACGCGGCTGCCAAGGAGCACTTTCAGAAGTACCTCGAGCTCGCACCCAAGGGCGAAGAGGCCGACACCGCCAAGGAGATGCTCTCGGTCCTGAAGTAGGGCGGGGGATGTCACCGACGTCCTCTCGAGAATCCTTTCGTGGCTAAGAAGGGCGCGTTCAAGGACCGGCCGCTCTGGCGGCGGCTCCAGGCGATTCACCACGCGATCAAGGAAGGGCGCCGCCCCAACGCCTCGACGCTCGCCCGGGAGCTGTCCGTCTCCTCGAAGACCGTGCAGCGCGACCTCGACTACTTGCGCGACGAGCTCCAGGCCCCCATCGAGTACGACCGGCAGGAAAACGGCTACCTGTACGCCCGCCCCGACTACGTTCTGCCCTTTCTGCCGGTCGACGGTAAGGATCTCTTTTCGATCGGAGTCGCCGCGCAGGTGCTCGCCCTGCTCGGGGCATCGCCGCTCGCTCGCGACCTCAAAGCCTGCTATGCGCGTCTGGCCGAGCTGATGCCGCCTGCGGTGCGCCTGCACCCGGAGACCGTCATGGAGATGCTCGCCCTGCGAGCCAATGCCTTCCGCCCCGTCCGTGAAGAGACGTGGCAGGCCGTGGTCGAGTCCCTCCAGCGGGGCGTCGCGCTCTCGATCCGTTATCGCCGCGCCGGCGAAAAGCCCGGCGAGCCGCGCGTGTTGCGGCCCTACGCCCTGATCCTGGCCGGGCGCGACTGGATGCTGCTTGCGCCCGAAGAGCCGGGCGGCCCGGTCAAGAGCTTTTATCTGGCCCGGATCGAGCACGCGAAGCCGACGGTTGAGCGCTACGCCATTCCCAAAGACTTCGATCCGGAAGCGTTCTACAGGGACACCTTCGGAATATTCGTCGGCGGCGGCCAGCCTTTCCGGTTTCGGGTGCGCTTCTCACCCGAAGCTTCCGACGAGGTGCGCGAGATCCGCTGGCACCCGAAACAGAAGCTCGAGACCTCCGCGAAGGGCGAGGCCATCCTGGAGCTGCCGGCCCGATCTGTCCGCGAAGCCAGACGCTTTGTCCTCGGCTACGGCCAGGACGCCGTCGTCCTCGCGCCCCCCGAGCTCGTCCTCGACATGAAGCGGGAAGTTTCCGCGCTGATGAATGCTTATGAAGATGGGGATGACAGAAAGCAGAAGACCGAAAGCAGAAAGCGAGAAGAAGAGATGAAACGGAGCATTCTGCGTGCCGCGCTGCCTGTTGGGCTCTGCCTCTTGACTTCTTCGCGCTGCGGCCCGAGCGGTCCGGGTGGCTTGAAACCCGTGTCCGCTCCCGACGCCGAGGCCGCCTGCCCGGGAGGCCGCTCCTCGTGGAAGCTCGATGTTCTGGACCGGCGCGCCGAGCGGCGCGACTCCGAGAAGGTGACCGCGCTCGTCGCGGATTCAATCCGGAAGTCCTTCCCCGGGTGCGTCTGGAACAACGCGGCAGCGGACGCGCCGGCGATCACAGTCGAGATCAACACGTTCTCCTCGACCTACAGCTATGGAAACGACGCGATGTGGGACGCTGAGGCGATCTGGACGGTCTCGGCGCGCGAGAAAGGCCGCGCGCTGACGGAGTTTGAATGCGACGCGAAGGACAGCCAGCCCAACTACCGCAACGTCAACAACGAGAAGGAAGTCTTGACCCGAGTGTTCGAGGCAGCCATGAAGCGCGCCCTCGATGGCCTTCGCGCGATTCCCGCCCGATGAGCAGTTTGGAGGACCCATGAAGACCAGATTCCGACTCCCCTTCGTGCTGGCCGCCGCGTTCTTCGCTTCTTCTCTGGCGCAGGCTGCCGGCGACACCGACAGCGCCATTGCTCTCGCCGAGCAGCTCTCGGGCACATTCGTCAGCGCGACGCCCAACAACACCTTGCAGCTCGACATCACGACGATCACGGCCGATGTCCACCGGTGGGAGATGTTCCTAGCGGTGCGCGGGAAGTTCGAGAACACCAACGTCCACCAGCAGGGGCTGATCCGTCTCGAGACGCGGGGGAACAGCGTCTACTTCGGCTACCTTCCCCATTTCGATTCGACGGTCACCGCGATGTCTCCCAGCGCCAACCGCTTCACCGAGCAGGAGGCCAACGCCGCGTGCGGCTTCGATCTGAAGGTGCGCGGTGACGGGTTTGCGGGAGAGACACTCGGGTCGCAGTGCGCCCTCGCCATGCGCGGCGCGACCCACAAGTGGAAGATCGAGGTCGAGCCCGGAACGATCCTCATCCAGGATCCGGTCTCCGGCGAGACCCTCCGCTTTCGCAGGCTGGGGAAGGACGAAAAGCCCGAAAAGGGAAAGTAACCGGCGTCGCGCTAGCGGAAGAGGTCTCCCTCGGGCGGCAGGTACTTTCGGGCGATGTCCTTGACGGACTGGGAGAAGTCGCCTTTCAGGATCCAGCGCAGGAACCCCGGCTCCTCCCGGCTGATGTCCTTCAGAGCCCGGCCCCTGTTCTTGCCGAAGTTGACGGTCGGTTCGCCCTTCACGAGGCGGAACCGCCCTTCCGGGTCGAGGTCCTGGTCGAGCCCGGCGCAGTAGAGCTCGTGGAGCTCCGAGACCGAATGCGGCAGCTCCTCGTACCGGGCGAGCTGGCCGGCGAGGACTTTGAGAGTCATCTCCGCATCGGCCAGGGCCCCGTGGGCGCCCTCGTGCTCGGCCTGGCAGTAGAAGCGCGCGGCCGCCGAGAGATGACGCGGCTCCTTCGCGAAGAAGATGCGCTGTGAGTCCACGAGACGCCGGTCCGCGATCGAAAACGGCACCTCGGCCCGGAGGAACTCGATCCGGAGGATCGGCAGATCGAAGCCCGTGATGTTGTAGCCCCCGAGATCGCAGCCCTCCAGGAAGCGCGCGAGCTCCGCCGCCGCCTCTTTGAAGGTCGGCGCGTCCTTCACGTCGGCGTCGCTGATGCCGTGGATGGCCGTGGATGAAGGCGGGATCGGCATCCGCGGGTTGAGCCTCTTGACGAACTCCTCGCGGCGGCCGTCCGGATGGATCTTCAGGCAGGCGATCTCGACGATCCGATCCGAGCGCGGGTTCGTCCCGGTCGTCTCCGTGTCGAAGACGACGAGGGGGCGATCGAGCTTCAGCGTTTCGTGGATCACGGCGTGGATTGTACTGTCCCGGGCGGACAAGTGATGTCCGACCCCGATTCCTCAATAGTTGTCGGAGAAGAGCCAGAAGAACGTTTCTCCGATTCGCGAGAGGAGGCCCCGGTGTTTCCAGGCCTGCTTGGAGAGCACCTCGCATCGGGCCAGATCACGCTCGACCATCCGTTCGACCTCCGAGGCGAATGGCCCGTCGTAGACGGTCACGGAAATCTCGGCGTTCTTGCGCATCGAGCGATTCACGAAGTTGATCGAACCGATCGACGCCCAGAGCGAGTCCACCACCATCACCTTGTTGTGCATCATCGTCGGTTGGAATTCGTAGATCTGCACGCCGCCATCGAGCAGCTCGCCATAGTGGAATCGGGAGGCCGCCCGCACGTTCGGGCTGTCGTTGTACTTGCCTGGCACGATCACTTTCACGTCTACGCCGCGGGCGGCGGCCCGCACGAGGCCCTCGCGGATCTGCCGGTCGGGCACGAAGTAGGCGTTCTCGATCCAGATGCGCTGGCGCGAAGCCTGGATGGCCATGTAGAAAACGAGCTTGGCTATCGAGCTCTGGTCGGTGCGCGAGCTCGAAACGGCCTGGGCGAGCTTGTCCCCGGCCGCGCCCATCGGCGGGAACTGCCGATCTCCGTGGAGGACTTCGCCCGTCGTGTGCAGCCAGTCCTCGAGAAAGATGTGCTGGAGCTCGGCGACGACGGGCCCTTCGATGCGGATCATCGTGTCGCGCCATTCCTCTGGGTTGCGGGCATCGCCCTTCCAGCGGTTGTCGATACCGATACCGCCCGTGAACCCGGTCCGGCCGTCGACTGTCAGGATCCTCCGGTGGGTGCGATTGCCGACGGTGAAGATCGAGTAGATCCGGAGCGGCTTGTATTCAAAAACGCGCACGCCGGCCGATGTCATGAGCTCGCTCAGGGGGCCCAGGCTCGAGCCAAAGGAGTCGACGAGGAGGCGCACGTCGACCCCCGCCCGGGCGCGCTCAGCCAGCGCGTCGGCGAATCGCCTCGCGACCTCGTCGTGGCCAAAAATGTAGACCTCCATGTTGACGCTCTGGCGGGCTCCGCGGATCGCATCGAGCATCGCGCCGAAGCAGGCATCGCCGTTCTCCAAGAGCTGAGCGGCGTTGTTGGCCATCAACTCGGCTCCGAGGGCTTCGAGCGACCGGCGGAACTCGGGGCTGGCGACTCCATAGGCCGGCTCGTACTGGTAGGAGGTCTGCTTCTCGGAAAAGATGTAGGAACAGCCGCTCGCCGCGATGGAGGCCGAGATCAAAACGGCGACGAAGGGAGAGCGTCCAGAGAGGCGGTCAGAGCGACGGATCACCGCCGGATTATTCACGATCGAGGCAGACCGTCCCGTTAGGTGACCCTTCCTGATCAAAGCCTGCCAATTATCGTCATACGGTTTCGGGTCCGGCAATACTAAATATCATGAAATCAACCACTTAGAAGCAGCGTCCCAGCTGGCCAGCCTATTGCAATTCCCCATGTCGGCGAGGTCAAAAACCTCACCTCCTCCTTTCGCCCCCCGGGCGGCCCCACCCCGACCCGGGGTTTTTTTTGCCCCGACGAACCTCGCTGTTCTTAGGCCAGTCTCTTGGTAGGTTGGCCGTCATGCGCGTCTTAGCCGGCGACGTCGGCGGAACCAAGACGTCTGTCGCGATCGTCGATATCGGCCCCCGCTCTCTCTCCGTCGTAAGAAACGCTCGTTATCCGAGCGCGCAGTTTAAGAGCCTCGAGCACGTTCTCGAGGACTTCCTCGCGGGGCAAAGGCATCCTCCAGCCGCCGCGGCGTTCGGCGTTGCGGGCCCCGTGCGGGACGGAAAGGCCCGCGTGACGAAGCTGCCCTGGGTGATCGAGGAGCGGCGCCTGTCCCGGCATCTCGGCGTGCGCCGGATCCGCCTCGTGAACGACTTTGTCGCCGCAGCCCTGGGCCTGTCCTACGTCCCGGCCCGTCACATGGCCGTTCTGGCGCGAGGCCGTCCGGAGCCGGGCGGGCCGATTGGGTTGATCGGCGCGGGAACAGGCCTCGGACAGGCCGTGCTGCTCTTCCTCGGCGGCCGGTACGAGCCGTTCGCCTCGGAGGGCGGGCACGCGGATTTCGGACCGCGCACGCCGCGGGAGGACGGGCTCGTGCGCTTCGTCCGCAAGCTTTACGGGCGCGTCGACCGCGACCGCATCCTCTCGGGCGAAGGCCTGCGTTTGATCTACGATTTCCTCAAGGAGGAGGGCGCGGCGCGCGAGAGCGAGGCCGTGCGCCGCTCCTTCCAGTCGGAGGACCGGTCGGCGGTGATCAGCCGGTTTGCGATTTCTCGCCGCGACCGGCTCTGCGTCGAGGCGCTCGAGCTCTTCGTCGCGATCTACGGCTCCGAGGCCGGCAACCTGGCCCTTCAATACCGCGCCACGGGCGGGATCTATGTGGCCGGGGGCATTGCGCCCAAGATCCTGCCCGCCTTGCGCCGTGAGGGCTTCCTCGAGGCATTCCGAGGAAAGCCGCCGCTCGATCGGCTGCTCCAAGACGTGCCCGTGCGTGTCGTGCTGGAGCCGGAGCTCGGCCTGTTCGGAGCGGCGGCCGCCGCCTACAGGATGCTGATCGAAACGAGACGGCCGTCCTCGAAGACCAGGAGCCGATGAGCCGCCTTGTACGTCCAGCGAACCGTTTCGGGCTTTCCCTTTTCGATCTTCGGAGTTTCGACGAGGCTGGGTTCTCCCAGAAGCTCGCGGACTTCGCGAAATCTCATGCCGACCTTCAGCATCTCGATCTGCGGTTCGGGCTGGTCCGTCGCGATCACGCCGACCGCTTCTCCCGAGACCCGGTTTCGCTCGGATTCCTGCACGGCGGCCTTGGACCCCAAGAGTGGCCGCGTGAGGTCATCCACCATCTGTCCGGCGGACGGCTTGCCGTGGGTGAACCACCACCAGAAGGCAGCGGCCGCTATCGCCAGAACGAGAAACCGACCCAATCGGCGCCGCATCTGCAGTGCCTAGACTACGCCGTCTGAGTCTGCCGGGCTAGCCTACCCGGTCTTCCCGACTTCCAGGGCTTCGAGCGAGCGCTCGGCCCGCGCAGCCAGGTCTTCCATCTTCTGGAGACACCAGGACTGCTGATCCGCAGGCACGACCCAGACGACGCCCACGGGCGAGAAGACGGCGTCCTCGAGCGAGGGCTCCCCCGGTCCGCGGCCCAGCGTCCACTCTTCCCGCAACATGGAGCGCCGCGCGTGGCGGATGGCGTCGATGGCGGGGCTGTCGGTTTCCCCGAAGGCGAACCGGAGGGTCACAGAGGGCTCCTCCGCGAGATCGAGGGCGGCCGAGCCTGAAGAAGAGGCGCCGGGTCCGTCAGTCGAGATTCCCTCGAGGACGATCAGGGCTCGCATGTCCCTCGGAGGCTGCGAGGAGCGTGCCTGAGGCCGCTACCCGCTTAAGCGCCTGTGATCAGGGGGTTTGACGGAAGTGGCAACCGGATGCGAGGCGGAGGAGCCCGGAAAACGTAACGTTTCGTGACGAAACGTTCAGCCGTTGAGGGCCTGGAGAGCCGCGCGCGCCCGGTTAGCGCGCTCGAAGAGCTCGGCGACCTTCTGCCGGCACCAGCTCGCCTGGGAAACCAGGGCAAACCAGCGGATCTCTCGTCCTGTGAAGGTCGGGTCTTCCATCGAGGGCTCGTCCCACTCGAGGCCGCGGGTCCGCTCCTCGCGAATCATGGCCCGCCGCGCGTAGCGCAGGGCCTCCTCGTCGTCGCCCTGCGACAGGCGGATCTCGAAGCGCAGCATGCACCGCCGCGTGGGATCGAGGCGCAGAGCGACCTGGTCGGCCACATCCCCTCCGAAAACGGAGGCTGTATCGCTGGTTTCGATGAAGCCGATGGCCGTGCTCATGATCTTGTGCATGGATTATACCCCCCCGGGCCCCAGCCGAGGTAGGGGGCAAATCCGGGCCCTGCAATGCCCACCGTTTCCTTAAGGAGGATGCAGCTTTCTGGCAAAAAACACCCCCGTATGGTTGCCCACGGCGACGAATCGGCCCGAAATCATGGCCCGATCGCCCGACTAGCGGAAGATCACCAACCCGTAGTCCCCGACCTTCCGGAACCCGAGAGCTTCGTACGAGCGCCGCGCCGCCGGGTTCGAGGTGAAGAGCACGGCGCGGCCGACTCCCTCCCCGCGCGCGTCACGAAGCGATCCGGCAACGACGGCGCGAGCGTAACCGCGGCCGCGCAGGTCAGGCGGCGTCCAGACGCCTCCGACCTGGACGATCTCCGGCAGGCGCGCGTTGAACGCGGAATACGCAACGGGCGCCGCCTCCTCTCCCGCTTCGAGCAGGAAGTGGGAGCCCGCGGATTGCAACACCCGGACGTCGTCCCGCCCGGCGTCGTCGTTTGCGGCTCCAGCCGGCTCATTCAAGACCTCGCGCCGATAGGCCGACCGCCAGGCAGCGAGCAGGCTGATGTCGTCCTCGAGCGGCCGCCGGCAGCGCACGGCGCCGGAAAGGACCGATTCCGGGACGACCAGGTTTTCCAGGTTCAGCGCGAAGAGCTCCTCGGGCTCCTCGACGGCCGCCGGGCGCGCGAACGCGCCGAGCACGCCGCGAGCTGCGACAACCTGGTCGTGGGGCCCCGTCAGTCCGGACACGGCGCGCCCCGAGGCCAGGGTGGCACATCGAACGACCTCCTCCAGGTGCGCGGGCGCCTGCAAGGCCACGATCCCATTCCAGAAGTGAGCCGCAACGGCCGCGAGCTGCCCGTCCTCGAAGGCTCCCGCGTAGGTGCCCTCGAAGGGCTGCCCCCGGTCCGTGAGGCCCGCCTGCCGTGCGTTGGCCAGCAGGAAGAGAGAGCTTTCGGCGCGCGGGCCCAGAAAGCCAAGGAACGCCGGCGCATCCGCGGCGCCGAGCAGGCGCACGAGCCGTGCCGACATCCGGCCAATTCTATGCGCCGGCCCGGCGCCTCCTCCTCGCCGCCGGGCCGGCGCGCAAACGGATCCGCTATTTGG
>CAVUAN010000010.1:0-17552 GCA_963739435.1 uncultured Acidobacteriota bacterium | reverse complement strand
GATGTATTGCTTACGGTGTACGTGTCCGGTCGCGAATTCATTCACCTGGGCGCTGCCCGGGGCGTTTAGGGGTCAACCATTTCATTTCAAAAGACGAGACTCGAACTGACCTGGATCGGGAAGGAGAACCGGCCGCGGCTGGAGCCGCGGATTCTGCTGGAGGACCCGGAGAAGTCGTACCACGCGCGCAGCGCGTGACCGAGCACGACATCTTCGACAACCGGCTGATCTTCGGCGACAACCTGCTGGCGCTGAAGGCGCTGGAGCAGGAGTTCGCCGGCAAGATCAAGTGCATCTTCATCGACCCGCCCTACAACACCGGAGCGCGTTCACCCACTACGACGACGGGGTCGAGCACTCGCTTTGGCTGTCGCTGATGCGCGACCGGCTGGAGACTACTTCGGCGGCTTGCTGTCGGACGACGGGTCACTCTGGATCACCATTGACGACAATGAGGCGCACTATCTCAAGGTGCTGTGTGACGAGGTTTTTGGCAGGCGCGAACTTTGTCGCCAACGTGATCTGGCAGAAGACTGATTTGCACCGAAGAGCACGGCGCCGACATCTTCGACTGCCACGACCACGTCCTCGTGTACGCGAAGGAACGCAGCGCTATGGCAGCGCGAATCTGCTTCCTCGAACGGAAGACACGACACGCGAGTTACAAGAATCCAGACAACGATCCTCGCGGGCCCTGGACTTCAGGTGATCCTGTACGGCGAGAAACCGTACTCGGCGTGGCACGCTATCCGATCACAACGCCCTCTGGGCGAGTCTATCGCTGGCCCGCCCAAGGCGAATGTATTGGCGCGTCTCCAGAGAGAAATTCGATGAGTTGGATGCAGATGGTCGAATCTGGTGGGGCACAGACGGAGACAACATGCCGCGGCTGAAGCGATTTCTCTCCGACGTCCATGGAGGCGTCGTGCCCGCAATCGCATCTGGTCGCACGACGATGTCGGGACAACACGCAAGAGGCAAAGAAGGAGGTACATGGCCTCGTTCCCGAGCGCGGAGGACTGTTTGCAACACCAAAGCCCGAACGGCTCATCGAGAGAGTCATAGAGATCGCAACGAACCCGGGCGACCTGGTGCTCGATTCCTTCGCCGGCTCCGGCACGACCGGCGCCGTCGCCCACAAGATGGGCCGTCGCTGGATCATGGTCGAGCTCGGCGAGCACTGCCACACGCACATCATTCCGCGGCTGAAGAAGGTGATTGACGGCGAGGACCCCGGCGGCGTCACCGAGGCGACTGGCTGGAAGGGCGGCGGCGGCTTCCGCTACTTCCGCCTTGCGCCGTCGCTGCTGGAGAAGGACAAGTGGGGCAACTGGGTCATCAGCAAGGAGTACAACGCCGCGATGCTGGCCGAGGCGATGTGCAAGCTCGAGGGCTTCACCTACGCACCCGAGCGATACCGTCTACTGGCAGCACGGCCACTCGACCGAGCGCGACTTCATCTACGTCACGACGCAGACGCTGACCCGCGAGCAGCTCGCGGCGCTGAGCGACGAGGTCGGCGACGAGCGGACGCTGCTCGTCTGCTGCGCGGCGTTCCGCGGCAAGGCCGGACGCCTTCCCGAACCTGACGGTCAAGAAGATTCCCGAACGCCGTGCTGCGCCGCTGCGAATGGGGCCACGACGACTACAGCCTGCAGAGTCGAGAACCTGCCCGCGGCGCCGAACTCGCGCCGAGGCGACGCCGACGGCCCAAGCCGGAGCGAAGGCGACGCCGCGCCGACTCGACCGCTGTTCGATGACGGGGACGAGCAATGAACCGGCACGTCAACGCCATCGGCGGCCGGCTGAGCCTGCGCGCCGCCGCAGCGGGAGTCGCTCGAGATCCTCGACCGCGTCGCGGAGATCGTCCCGCTCGAAGAAGGACGCGGATCTGGCCGGCGGCGCTGGCGGCCATCCGGTCGCGAGTTCCCGACCGTCACGGACTTCGAGCGTGAGTTCCCGTCGCTCTGCTTCGCGCTGGCGACCGGCGTCGGCAAGACGCGGCTGATGGGCGCGTTCATCGCCTACCTGTACCTCGCGCACGGGATCCGCAACTTCTTCGTGCTCGCGCCGAACCTGACGATCTACAACAAGCTGATCGCGCGACTTCACGCCGAACACGCCGAAGTACGTGCTTCAAGGGCATCGCCGAGTTCGCGATCGACCCGCCGGAGATCATCACCGGCGACAACTACGAGAGCGGCCGCGGCGCGCGGGTCAGACGCACTGCTTCGACGACGTTCACGTCAACATCTTCAACATCTCGAAGATCAACACCGAGGTGCGCGGCGGCAAGGCGCCGCGGATCAAGCGCCTGTCCGAGTACATCGGCGAGAGCTACTTCGACTACCTGGCCGGCCTGGACGACCTCGTGCTGCTCATGGACGAGTCGCACCGCTACCGCGCCGAGCGCCGGCGTGCGGGCGATCAACGAGCTGAAGCCGATCCTCGGCCTGGAACTGACCGCGACGCCGCAGGTCGAGACGGCGCGAAGGCGCCGGTGCCGTTCAAGAACGTCGATCTACAGCTACCCGCTTGCGACGGCGATCGACGGACGGCTTCGTGAAGGAGCCGGCCGTCGCGACGCGGGAGAACTTCGACGCCGCGAGCATACGTCCGAGGAGCAGCTGGAGCAGCTGAAGCTGGAAGACGGCATCCGGGTCCACGAGAGCACCAAGGTCGAGCTGGAGGTCTACGCCCGGCAGAACGGCCTGCCGATCGTGAAGCCGTTCATGCTGGTCGTCGCGCAGGACACGACCCATGCCGAACGCGCTGGTCAGAGCTGATCCAGGACGACAGCTTCTTCGACGGCCGCTACAAGGGCCGGGTCATCCGGTCCACTCGAGCCAGCAGGGCGAGGAGAAGGACGAGACGGTCGCAGCGGTTGCTCGCCGTCGAGAACCCGGACGAGCCGACCGAGATCGTCATCCACGTCAACATGCTCAAGGAGGGCTGGGACGTCACCAACCTCTACACGATCGTCCCGCTGCGGGCGGCGAACTCGCGAACCCTGGTCGAGCAGTCCATCGGGCGCGGCCTGCGCCTGCCCTACGGCAAGCGCGACCGGCGTGCCTGCCGTGGACCGGCTGACCATCGTCGCGCACGACCGGTTCCAGGAGATCATCGACGAGGCGAACCGGCCGGACTCGATCATCCGCGCCGGCGTCGTCATCGGGCGCGACATCCCGTTGGACGAGCGCAAGGTCGTGACGGCATCCTCGCGGCTCGATGACATGCTCGCCGGCCAATCACCGGCTGGGCAGGAGGGAATTGCCTTTCCGACCCCGGGCCAGATCGGATAGCCCGCGCGCGATGGAAGTCATCAAGCGGTTCGAACACCGCCCGTCGACGTACGACCTGCTCGTCCCGGAATCAAAGCACAGATCGTGACCGAGGTGGGCTCCTACGGACCGGCACAGGCGTCACTCGAGGGCTTGAAGAGAGGAGGATGTCGCCGCCATCGTCGCCAAGACGATCCGGTTCAACGAGGCTCCAATCGACATCCCGCGAATCATCGTGGTCCCGAAGGGGCGAGGTCGCCTCGGTTTCCGCGACTTCGACCTCGACGCCGCGGAATCCCGCTCCCGCCGGTCGACAAGGACATCCTGATCCAACTCCTTCGCACCAACGAACGCGCGACGCTGGAAGCGGACGACGGCATCGTCAGCGAGCGCCTCGAGGACTACTTGGTCGTGCCTTTGATCGACTTCGACGACGTCTGCTACGACGAGCACTCGGACCTGCTCTACAACCTCGCAGGTCAGGCGGTGCGACCTGAAGGCGTACCTCCCAACGACGATGACGCGGCGAACGTCCTCCAGTACCACCAGCGGCAATCGCGGCTTGATCCACACTCAAATGCAGGCGCACTCCGAGAGATGCCGGTCGGCTACGACGCGCACGTCAGCAAGGGCTTTACGACGCTCCGCGCTGACCGCGTTCGACGCCGGCGGTGAGGACGTCCGCCCCTTCCGGACCCGGTCGACGAGAAACAGGACATTCGCAGATGCTTTTCGGCGGTTTCGAACTGCCTCTATCCAGCCCAGAAGTTCGATTCTGACACCGAGCGCCGCTTCGCGATGCTCCTCGAGGACGACACCACCGTCCTCAAATGGTTCAAGCCCGGCCCGGACCAGTCCGCATCGACTACCGATCCGGCTCCTCGCTACGAACCCGACTTCATCGTCGAGACCGTCAAGCGAGAAGCTGATGTGCGAACCCAAGCGCGCGAGGAGATGACCGACCCCGACGTCCTCGACAAGGCCGAGGCCGCCGCGACCTGGTGTGGGCATGCAACGAACCACGAGCTTAAGAACGGCGGGAAGACATGGACCTACCTCCTAATTCCCCACGATCGGATCGACGCCAGCAAGACGCTCGCGGGACTGATCGCGGCGCACACCGTTACGCCGAAGTAGTCCGTCCTGTCCGCATGCAAGGAGACCTTTGTGAAGGTTGACAAACTCAATCTCGAGCGGGTCTTCGAACGCACTGAGCGACTTGAGGCCCCACTGTTCCAGCGCCCGTACGTCTGGAAGCAGCAACCGAACTGGAAGGCGCTCTGGGATTCCATCCAGATGGTCGCCGAGCGGCGACTTGAGGGAAGGCCGGTTCATCCCCATTTCTTGGGCACCATCGTGCTAGACCAGCTGAATACCGGCGTGGGCAAGATTCATGCGCGTCAGATCATCGACGGCCAGCAGCGGCTAACGACCCTTCAACTGGCCCTCGCGGCCGCGCGGGACTTGTGCACGAGACTCAATGAGAACAAGTACGCCAAGGCGTTCGAAAAGCTCACCGTCAACGATGTGCCACTGAGCGATGACCCAGACCACCTTTTCAAGGTCTGGCCTACCAACGCTGACCAGGGCGACTTCAGGGACGTCATGAACGCGCGCGGAGCTGCCCACGTCCGAAGGAAATAGTGGGGTCAGGTCTATAGTATGTGAATCTGGCCCATGGCTCGACCACCAACTTGCCGCATCACGAGGCCATCGCTCGCACTCTCGGCAAGGAGCGCTTCCGGGCAGAGAGAAGCCGCCTCGCCCTATGCGAGTAGACGGCTAGTCCGTTGCCGAAGAATTTCCCTTATGAATGCTTGCCCCGCGAATTCGAGGTCACTGCCCAAAAGAACGTGGCTGATCGTACTCGAAGTCTCCCCAGGGGAGTCGATCGGCTTCGCGAGGATTTCGTGGAAAGACTGGGGTCAGGTCTATATTTTACGTTATGGATACGCCCGCCTCAGTCGGCGAGCCTTGTAAAGGCTGGAGGCAGAGA
Organism: uncultured Acidobacteriota bacterium; assembly: GCA_963739435.1. Classification (GTDB taxonomy): domain Bacteria; phylum Acidobacteriota; class Thermoanaerobaculia; order UBA5066; family Gp7-AA6; genus CAVUAN01. The sequence continues at coordinate 12,275 of CAVUAN010000010.1, read as the reverse complement.
GCGAGAATCCGTCCACCCTCGTCGGTCGGAGGGAGTAGATTTGCGGAGCGATCGGAGGCGGCATGATCCGCTTGAACGTCAACGGCAAGGAACACGTCCTCGACGTAGATCCTGACACCCCGCTCCTCTGGGTCCTGCGCGAGGTCCTCGGCCTCACCGGCACGAAGTACGGCTGCGGCATGGCGCTGTGCGGCGCCTGCACCGTCCACCTCGACGGCCAGCGATCCGGTCGTGCGTCATGCCGGCGTCGGCCGCCCAGGGCAAGAAGATCACGACGATCGAGGGCCTCGGTCCCGCCGCGGGGACGATGCACGCCGTGCAGCGCGCGTGGATCGAGGAGGACGTCGTCCAGTGCGGCTACTGCCAGTCCGGGCAGATCATGTCGGCCGCCGCCCTGCTCGCCGCGAGGCCGAAGCCGACCGACGCGGACATCGACGCGGCGCTGTCCGGCAACATCTGCCGCTGCGGCACGTACCAGCGCGTCCGCGCGGCGGTCCACCGCGCGGCCGACATCGCGGCTACGACGACGTCGAAGACGGAGAAGAAGTCATGAGCGAGCGTCCCCGTCCCGTCGCCCGCCGCGGTCTCGATCGCCGCCAGTTCTTCAAGGCTCGCCGGCCTCGTCATCGGCTTTACCGTCGCGTCCGGCCTCGCCCCGCGCTGCGCTCGCCCAGGAGGCCGCCGCGGCGCCAAGCCCCTGCCCGACCCCAACGCGTTCGTGCGATCGGCGACGACGACACCGTCACCGTCCTGCTCGCGCACTCCGAGATGGGCCAGGGCATCTGGACGACGCTGCGCGATGCTCATCGCCGAGGAGCTCGAGCTGCGACTGGACGAAGGTCCGCGTCCGAGCACGCGCCGGCCGCGCCGGTCTACGCGCACACCCGGTATCGGCATGCAGATGACCGGCGGCTCGACGCGCGACGAACGGCGAGTTCGATCGCTACCGCACGGTCGGCGCGATCGCGCGCGAGCATGCTCGTGCGCGGCCGCCGCCGAGCGCTGGAAGGTCGCGCCGCGTCGAGCTGCAAGGTCGAGAACGGCGTCGTCATCGCACGGCGACGAACGCCTCTGCTTCGGCGAGCTCGCCGACGGCGGCGCATGAAGCTCGACGCCGCCCGCGCAGGTCGACGCTCAAGGACCCGAAGGACTGGAAGCTCATCGGCAAGCCGACGCAAGCGGCTCGACACGCCCGAGAAGATCACCGGCAAGGCGCAGTTCGGCATCGACGTCCAGTTCCCCGGGCATGCGCACCGCGGTCGTCGCGCGGCCGCCCGTCTTCGGCGGCAAGCGTCAAGAGCTTCGACGCGGACAAGGCGCAAGGCGGTGCCGGGCGTGAGGGAGGTCGTCCAGGTCCCGCGACGGCGTCGCGGTCGTCGCGGACCACTTCTGGGCGGCGAAGCTCGGGCGCGATGCGCTCGAGGTCGAGTGGGACCTCGGGCCGGGCGCGCAGCTCGACACGCCGAAGCTGCTCGAGGAGTACCGCGCGCTCGCGAAGACGCCGGGCGCCGACGGCGGCGGCTGCAGGCGACGCTCGAGCGGCGCTTCCGCTCGCGCCGCGAAGACGCTCGAGGCCGACTACGAGGTGCCGTACCTCGCGCACGCGCCGATGGAGCCGCTCAACTGCACCGTGCGGATCGACGGCGACCGCTGCGAGATCTGGACCGGCACGCAGTTCCAGACGGTCGACCAGATGGCCGCGGCGAGGATCCTGGGCATCCAGCCCGAGAAGGTCACGATCCACACGACGTTCCTCGGCGGCGGCTTCGGCCGGCGCGCGAAGCCGACGAGCCGACTTCGTCCGCGAGGCCGTGCAGGTCGCGAAGGCGGCCGGCGTCCCGGTCAAGGTCGTGTGGACGCGCGAGGACGACATCCGCGGCGGCTACTACCGCCCGGCGTACGTCCACCGGGTGCGCGTCGGCGTCGACGCCGCAGGGCTCGCCCGTCGCGTGGGAGCACGTGATCGTCGGCCAGTCGATCCTCGCCGGCACGCCGTTCGAGGCGATGATGGTCAAGAACGGCATCGACAGCACCTCGGTCGAGGGCGCGCCGACTCGCCGTACCTGAAGGCGCATCCCGAATGCACCGCGTCGGCCTCCACTCGCCGAGGACGCCGGTCACGGTCCTGTGGTGGCGCTCGGTCGGCAACACGCACACCGCGTTCGCGATGGAGTGCATGATCGACGAGCTCGCCCACGCGGCCGGCCAGGATCCGCTCGCGTACCGGCGCGCGCCTCTTCGAAGGACCAGCCGCGCCATCTCGCGGCGCTGAACGCTCGCCGCCGAGAAGGCGGGCTGGGGCACGCCGCCGCCGGCCGGGCGCGGCCGCGGCCTCGCGGTGCACGAGTCGTTCGGCAGCATCGTCGCCGAGGTCGCCGAGGTCTCGGTCGAGAAGGGCCGGGTCGCGCGTCCACCGCGTGGTCGGCGCGGTCGACTGCGGCATCTGCGTCAACCCGCTCGGCGTCGAGGCGCAGGTCGAGGGCGCCGTCGTCTTCGGCCTCTCCGCCGCGCTCTACGGCGAGATCACGTTCGCGAAGGGCCGCGTCCAGCAGAGCAACTTCCACGACTACCCGATGCTGCGCATGTACGAGATGCCGCAGGTCGAGGTCCACATCGTCCCGAGCGGCGAGAAGATGGGCGGCGTCGGCGAGCCCGGCACGCCGCCGATCGCGCCGGCCGTCGCCAACGCGGTCTTCGCGCTCACCGGCAAGCGGCTGCGGACGCTGCCGCTGAGGCTGGCGTGAGAGCCGCCGCGGCCTCCCTCATCGCCGCGGCCCTGTGCTGGGCGGCGCCGCAGCCGAAGGTTGCGTGTCGCGCAGGTGAACGTCTCGAAGCGAGCAGGGCTCGCCGCCTTCGAGACCGTGCGCGCCGTGCTCCAGCACCCGCGCTGCCAGAACTGCCACATCCCCGGCGACGCGCCGCTGCAGTGCGACGACGGCGTCCCCCACGCGATGAACGTCGTCCGCGGCCCCGACGGGAGAGGCGCGCCCGGATTGACGTGCGCGACGTGCCACGGCGCCGCGAATCCGCCGGACGCGTGGGGCGCGCAGATGCCGCCCGGCGCGCCGGACTGGAAGCTGCCGCCCCCCGAGCACAGGATGGTCTTCATCGGGCTCTCGAGCGGAGACCTCTGCCGCCTCGTCAAGGACCCGTCAAAGAACGGCGGCCGCAACTTCGACGCTCTCATCCACCACGTCGCCGACGACAAGCTGGTCGCCTGGGGATGGAACCCCGGCATCGGCCGCGCGGCGGTTGGTATTCCGCACGACGAGTTCGTCGCGAAGGTCAAGGAGTGGATCGCTGCGGGCGCGCCCTGCGCACAGTGATTCGGATTGCCTCGAGTCGGGTTCTCGGAGGGCTTGCGCCATGAAGAAGAAGAAGGCTGCGAATACGAAGACGCCCGCGCGCCGGCCGACGCAATCCGATGCGGCGAAGGAGCGCGTTCGCCGGCATCTCGCCGGACTGAGCGCGCTTTCGCTGGATCCCGCCGAGGCGGCTGGAGCGGCTTTCATCTCGATGAATGAGAGAGCGAGGCTCCGCTTCGCTCAGGCGAAAAAGGGAAAGAAAGCGGTGTAACTGATCCGCCCCGGACGGCCGCGTCGCTGGCACGTCGCTTGCTCAGATGGCGTGCATGCCGGCTGCAGAAAAAACGGCGAGCCCTTCGAAGACGATTCTGGTGGTCGAGGACGATCCGCGTGTGTGCTTTCAGACGGCGGCGTTTCTCGAGGAGGAGGGCTTTTCCATCATAGCGGCGAGCACCGGACCCCTCGCGCTCCTCATCCTCAAGCACATCGATCCGCCGGACCTGATCGTTCTGGACCTGATGGTGCCTTTAATGAGCGGTTGGGAAGTCTCGGCCGAGCTCGCGAAAGACGAAAGACTGGCCCGGGTGCCGGTCATCATCGTTTCAGGCGTCGCGGACAGGATGGAAGCGGCTCTGCTGCGCGCCCAGCCGGAGAACTGTGTCAAGAAGCCGGTCCGTCCCGACAGGCTGCTCGCTGCCGTGCTGCGTTGCCTGGCGCTTGAGGCAAATCCCTGATTCGCTACTCGTTCGACGCGCCCCTGTCAAAACTCTGAGGCGTCATCCTCCCTCACGCTGGGATCCGTAGCGTCCAGCCAGGCTCGATTAGGTATGGATCGTGGATGAGAGACCGATTCGCCTCGAGGATTCGTCTCCGGGCGCTCGCCGTTCCGTAGAACCTTCTGGCGATCGAGGACAGGCTGTCGTCCTCTCTCACGATGTACAACCGGTCCGTGACATCGAGGTCTTCGAGGGGAGCCGAGGAGCCGGGCCGTTTGAAATCCGCCATGGGTCCTCCTTCAGTGTCGGAGCCACCCGCACGGGCAGCTGCCACTGAGCTTGTGAAGCAGAATTCGTGCCAGGGGCGAGGGAGGCGAGGCCCCTCATCCTGATCCTCTTCGCCGAGGACGGTGCCGCCGGCGCTAAGGACTAAGTTGGTAAGGATTGGTAAGGATTGGTAAGGATTGGTCAGGATTGGGGTCAATGGTCAGGATTGGGGTCAGGTCTTAACCCCGTGCCGTGTCGTCGATACGCGGAACCCGGCGGGGCCGCTCGGAGGGCCCTCCCTCCAGGCGCACGCGACGCGGGGAAGGAAGAGCATCGCGGCGGGCCAGCCCTGATTTCAGGAAGTGCAGCAGCCCGGAGCTTTGGGGTCTTTCGCGCCGCCCTGGAAGCGCTGGAGCATGTCCTGCGCCCAGCGCTTCCAGGCCGCCGACATCTGGGGGACGGCGATGAGGCGGCCGGACTCGTCGCGGTCCCGCGTGTAGATGCGGAAGACGTCGCGGACCGAGAGGTCGTGGTCGGGCTTCGAGACGATCTCGATTGCGTCGCCCGGTCCCACGTCGCCCTCGACCGCGATCCGCATGTAGGCGCCGGGTCGGAGGGCTTCGGTGAACGTGCGGACGAACGCGGGGTCGTTCATACGCACACCCAACCTCCAGCACGGAACACGGGGCTCGGAGATCTCGAAGACGGCCGAGCCGATCGCCCACCGCTCGCCGACGAGCGCTCCGTTGACGTCCATGCCCGCGGTCGTCAGGTTCTCGCCGAACTCCGCGGGCGCGAAAGGGCGGCCGACCTGCGCCTCCCACCAGCGCGCGTCCTCGACGGCATAGGCGTACATGGCCTTGTCCGGACCGCCGTGGGCCTCGCGGTCCGCCTGGTCGTCGCCCTCGAGGTTCACGCCGCGAGCGGCGACGCGGCCCGTGACGGGCGTCTTCCAGATGGCGCTTCGGGCAGGGCGGCCGTGGTACTCGAACTCGCGCGGACCGCCGACGCTGACCGAAAGGACTCTGCCGATCGAACCCAAACGTCTCCTTTCCGCTGTCTGGGGCTGCAAGGTTGGGGTCAGGTCTATAGTATATGATATCGGGGGATAGCTCGACCACTGCGTCTGGAGTTTTCCGGGGCGGTGTTGTTACTTTCTGGCCGCTCAGCGTTTCGATGAACCATCCGCCTTGGCCTTCTTGCATAGGTCCTTGAGCTCAAAGATCACGGCGTCGGTCTGCACGAAGAAGATGATCTGGTGTGGCTTTCCGCGGACCAGGCCGATCGACCCCACCTCTCCCGGGCATACGGCGTAGGCGAACGTGACCTTCCGCTCGCCGTCCTTGAAGACGGCCTTCGAGTCGGACCCGCTGAACGCGTTTGCTTTGACATCCTCGTTGCGCACGTACACGTAATCCTTCAGGAACGCTTTGAGCTCCGCTCCTTTCAGGTCCACCGGCTTCGGATCGTCCCGCTTGGGCGAAGGGGAGTCCACGTCGGGGGGCGGGTGGTATCCGCGGATCTCGACGATGTCGTCGAGCCGGAACGGTTGACCACGCAGAGCCGCGGTGGAAGCTCCGAGGACCAGGACACCCAGAAGGATCGGGCGCAGGAGTCCGGATCTTTGGACAGGCGTCGTCTTCACATCTACCTCCGTAGTCGGCGGTCGAACCCGCTGCAGCTGACCTTGCCATCTTGCAAGACTGATCCCCTGCGGCCTATTCAAGGTACAGCGCTGGGGAGCCGCGCAGTCTACCCCGCCGTTGCAGTGGGTCGAACGTCCGAGCCATCCCGCAGTATCATATAATATAGACCTGACCCCAGGGTCGAAAGTATCATATAATATAGACCTGACCCCACGTGGCGTTCGCTCCCAACAGCCTGCCTTCCGCTCCCACCGCTGGCGCCGGGCCTAGTGCGCGACGAGCCTCGCCGCGGCGTCCGCGACGATCTGGATCTCGATGCCACCCCGAACGGGGTAGACGCCCCGGGCCGAGAAGCGCACGTCGGAGGCCTCGATCCGAAGACCCGGGATGACCTCCCGGTTGAGCAGGTGCTCGAGGCGCTGGCGCAGCTCTTCGAGCCGGCCCTTGAGATCCGAGCGCGTCGACGGCTCGAGTGCCGTCACGAGATTGCCGTGCGCCATCGCGTTGGCCGTCCGCGCCAGGATGTTCTTGGTGTCGACCGTCAGGTCGAATCCCTCCATCGCGAGCACCGCCGTCGCGGGATCGAAGACGGGCTTGCCGACCGAATAGATGCGGCCATTGACTCCGCCCTCGACGTCGAGCTGGAGAATGACCTTGTCGCCGCTGCCGTAGAGATAGGTCGAGAGGATCTTGACCTTGCCGAGGGGCCCCGCGTCTAAGGCCGAGCCGGCGAGCTGCTTGCTGAGACGCCGATTGAGCTCGGCATAGGTGACGCGGATCGGAAGGGCCACGTGGAGACCTGCCGGCTGGACCGGAGCCACTCGGACGGGGGGCAGAGTCCCCGCGGCGACCTTGGGCCGCGGCCCGATCACAGCCGTCGGACGGATGATGACGGACAGGGCGGTTCGGATGGATTTCTCGGTCTCGGCGGTGAAGGGGGCGGCCGTGACTTTGGTCGGGCGCATGGTCAGCCAGAGGCTGGGCTCCACCTCGGAGGGCGTAGCGAGCTGCTTCCAGAGTCGCAGCAGCCGCTGTTTCGAAAGGCTCCGCGCGCGAAGCGCGGCGTCGAGGCTGCTCCCGGTCGCGGGCAGCCGCTCGGCGACCAGCTTGCGGATGACGGGCGTCGCGTCGACATCGACCGGCGAGAGCTTGCAGATCTCCGGAAACGCGGCCGGATCGAACTCGGTCGAGGTTCGCACTATGCCGTCGGTCGACCACGAGAGCTGCACGACTCCCTGGGGCGCCAAACCCTTGGGTGGATCGTCGTAGCCGCAGCCGCCACCGAACGGTCCGCTGTCCGCCGCCAAGCGGCCGCGGAAGCGGTACTTCATGTCCGGGAAGGAGACTTCGAGATGATCGCGGATGGCTTTGATCTGCGGCTTGCCGCGCCAGATGCGAAACTGGTACTGGAAACCCGGCTTGCCGACGAGCTGGCTTCCATCGAGCCAGCGCTTCTCCTCGCCCTCTTCGGCCGGCATGGCCGCGTCGATCGCCTGTTCAAGCAGCTCGAGGGGAACGCTCACGAGCAGGCTCATCACCGAGGCATCGAGCGTCGGAGGCGGCGGTGGCGCGTCGAGCTTGTCCGTCGGCTTCGGGATCTTCAGCAAGTCGGCCGCGCCGGCCAGACCGGCCGAGAGAAGGACCCAAGCCAGAGCGCTCGCCAGGGCTTTTCTCATGGACTCCTCGGCGCCGAGCGTATATCGGGGCGGCGCCGAGAAGGCCGCCGCGAACGGGCCAGGACGGGAGACTGCCCGGAGCCTCTGATACGGGACTGTTGGCCTCAGTTCGATACTGCCCGGTTGCGTTTCGAAGCTATTGGAGCGCGCGCAGGGGAATGCGCACTTCGGTAAAGTCTCCGAGGTCAAAGAGTTCGGGCACCTTCGCCCTGGTGGCACATGTCCTGCTACGCTGTAAATCAGGAGGACGCGTCATGAAAAAGAAGAAGGCAGCGAAGTCGAAGACAGCCAGGGTGAAGAACCTTCCCGGGAAGACCCTCAACGCCAAGACCGCTAAGGGTGTGAAGGGAGGGGTTAGCCTCCCCTTTGGAAAAATCGAGTTCAAGTACTGAACTTGGGAGCTACGCTCTAATCAGGAGGACGCGTCATGAAAAAGAAGAAGGCAGCGAAGTCGAAGACGGCCAGGATGAAAGACCTTCCTGCGAAGAAGCTCAACGCCAGGGCCGCTAAGGGGGTCAAGGGAGGGGTTTCAGAAAACGTCAGCCTCAGCTATGGAAAGGTGCATGTCGAGTATACCCGGTAGCGCCCGTGATCGCCTGAAGGACCACCGATCGCGAACAGCTCGGTGATCACGATCCTCGGAGCGGGCGGCGCTATCGGGAACGAGCTCGTCAAGCTCCTCGTCGCAAGGAAGCAGCCGTTCCGGCTCGTTGGGCGCAACCCGAAGGCGACGCCGGGCGCGACGGAAGCACTGGCCGCCGATCTCACGGATCAGGACCAGGCCATCCGCGCCGCTGCCGGTTCCACCGTCGTCTACCTGGTCGTCGGCCTCAAGTACGACCACAAGATCTGGCAAGAGGCGTGGCCGCGGGTCATGAGGAACACGATTGAAGCCTGCAAGCGCGCCGGCGCAAAGCTCGTTTTCTTTGACAACGTGTACATGTACGGGAAGGTCAACGGTTCCATGACCGAGGAGACGCCTTTCAATCCCTGTAGCAAGAAAGGCGACGTGCGCGCAAAGATCGCCACCACGCTCATCGATGAATGGAAATCCGGCGCTCTCACCGGCATGATTGCGCGCGCTGCCGACTTCTACGGTCCCGACACGCTCAATGGCGTGCCTGATGTTCTCGTCTTCCAGCCCTTCTCTCGGAACAAGAAGGCCTCATGGCTCGTGAATGATTCTGTTCCGCACTCCTTGACGTACACGCCGGACGCTGCGCTGAGCCTGGTACAGCTTGCCGAACGGGCAACCGCATGGAATCAGACCTGGCATGTCCCCACGACGCCCAATCCGCTCACGGGAAAAGAGTTCGTCACGCTGGCCGCGAAGGAATTCGGCGTTGCTCCGAAGTATCGCGTTTTGAGCAGGCCCATGCTCCGAGTCGCAGGCTGGTTCAATCCGTTGGTCCGGGAGTCCTACGAAATGCTCTACCAGAGCGAGTCGGCCTACCTCTTTGACTCCAGCAAATTCGCCAGAGAGTTCGGCTTCGCCGGCACTCCCTACGCCGACGGTATTCGAGCTACGGCCGCGTCCTTTCGTTAAGCAGGTTCACAGGAATAGCTCGAGGTCTGCCTGCAGCGGCCGTGGCCCGCTTGCAAGACTGACCCCAGGCACTGCCACGACGGCAAACGCGACGATGAACGCGCCAACGCGGTGGGTGAGCTGATGCCTGCTCAACGATGAGCGCCAGCCCTTTCCAATGCGTCACGGATGGGCTTTAAGGCCGGGTTGGGACCCAAGCCGGCCAGAATGGAGCCATGCTCGTTGGTCTGGTTTACATCTGCACCGGCTGCGATGAGCGCGTTCACGAGCTCGAGCTGGTCCGGACGTCCTTTGTTCATCGCTCGCATGACGGCAATCCGCAGCGGCGAGAAATCGTAAGGGCCGCCACGGAGATTCGGATCCGCACCGTGCTTCAAGAGCACCCGTGCGGCCTGGAGATCGTTCGAGTCCGCCGCAACCATCAAAGGAGTCATCCGATCCGTCTTGCGGCGCCCGTCGACGGGCGCTCCCGCCCCGATCAGCGCCTCGAGCCCTGAGAGTCCGCACTGGGACTGCTGAAAGCGCTCGTGCTTCACGGCGATGAAGAGGCAGAGCTCGGTCGGGCGCGCTCCCTTCTCGAGGAGAAGCCGGACCATATCCGGCGCCGTGCAATCCGCCGCGGCGACGTCGAGCGCTGACCCACCGTCGTCCGTTCGCTGGTCGGGCCGGGCTCCGGCCTCCACGAGCTGCCTGGCAATGTCCAGCCGGCCCCCCTGTGCGGCAGCCATGAGCGGCGTGAACCGGTACCGACCCTCCGTGACCTCGGCATTGGGATCCGCCCCCGCCGTCAAGAACAGGGCGACGACGTCCGTGGGCCCTCGCCCGCATCGCAGCACGAACTCCTCCGCCGTGAAAGGGACGTTTCGCCTCGCGAGCTCCTCTCGCGCATCCTGCGGGGTCTTCCGGCACGCAGCCGCAGTCAGGGCGAGGCACACGATCAGCCTCCGGGATGCAGGACTCATTCGTCGGGAAGAAGGCGAGCCGATTCCCTCGCCGGGCCGGGTGACTCGATCGGATTTGTCATGTGCAATCAGCGAATCCTACGCCACCCTCGCCTCTCGGTCCTTTGGCGAGGGCGTCACGAAAACAGATCGGGATGTACGTCGCTCGGTCATCACTTGTTCCACCTGACGCCTCAGGCTCTACGCAGGAGGCCAAGATGGTCGAGCGCACGAAGAAGCCCTGGAATCTGGGCCGCGTCGGGAGTTGCCCCCGGTGCGGGTCGCAGGTGTGGCGGTGATTGCATATGGATTCTATGAGCCCAGTCCGGAGCTCGATGAGGAGACGAGCAGCGGGCGCGTGGTCCTGGGCGGCTGCGTGATTGATGACGACTCACCTTCCCGGCACTGCAACGCGTGCAGCCACACAAGTGGGGAGGAGGGACGGATCAACTGAAGCCGCCTGGGGTCGTGTAAGCGATTCGCAGCTTGGGTGGGATATCCCACTTGACTCTATTCCCACCAGGGCCTACCATGTGGGCATGAGCGAGAAATCGAACGCGAAGGGTCTCTATCGGCTTCGGCCGGACGCAAAGGGGCGGATCTCGCTCGGCAAGCTTGCCGAAGGGGTCAGCAGCTATCGGGCTCGCCGCCAGGCGGACGGGAAGATTGTGCTCGAGCCATTCGTCGAGATCCCGGCCGACGAGCGCTGGCTTTACGAGAACCCGAAGGCTCTGGAGAGCGTGCGCCGCGGCCTCGCAGATTCGAAGGCCGGCCGGGTCGCTCGCAAGGGCTCCTTCACAAAGTACGGAAAATAGTCCGCAGCCGACGTGGCTTCATTCTCGCTGCTCTTCTCGGCGATCGCCGCAGCGCAGCTCGAAGAACTTCAGCGCGATCGAGGCCTGGCGAAACGTCTCAAGGCTATTCGAAAGACGCTCGCGCGCCTGGAGGCGGACCCACGGCATCCGGGGCTCCAGAGCCACGAATTCAAGTCATTGTCGAGCGGGCAAGGTGCCAAGGTGTTCGAGTCATATGCCGAACAGGGAACGCCTGCGGCCTACCGAGTCTTCTGGCACTACGGCCCTGAGAAAACCCAGATCACGATCATCGCGATTACCAGCCACCCGTGAAGTCGGTCAGTGAACAGGTCGGTCACCGGGTCCCTTCGGTCCCCGTGGTCACGCGCCGGAGGCCCGTGCCGTCGGCGTTGACGATGTAGATCTGGTCGAGGTCGGGCGCCTTGCCGGAAAAGAGCAGCCTCTTGTCGTCCGGGGACCAACTCGGCTGGGACCAGAGCTCGATGCCGGTCGTCAGCCGGGTGACGGCGCCCGACGCGACGTCGAGGCGGTAGAGGCTGCGGCTCCCGTCGCGTGTCGAGACGAAGGCGATCGAGCGGCCGTCGTGCGAGAACGACGGCGTCATGTCCGAGCCGCTGCTCGTCGTCAGAGGCGTCACTATCTTCGTCGCGGGATCCATGACGAAGAGCTGGTCGCGGCCTGCGGGATCGGCGAAGAAAGCGAACCGCTTGCCGTCCGGGCTCCAGGTCGGGACCTGGCTGCTCCAGGCGTTCGCCGTCAGCTTGCGCTCGTTGCGGCCGTCGGCGTCGACGAGGTAGAGCTCCCAGTGGAGGTTCTCGCTCCCGGCGACCTTCGTCCCGCGCTGGAACACGATCGTGCGGCCGTCGGGGGAGGGGATCGGCACGCCATCGAAGCCCGGCGCCGCAACGATGCGGCGCGGGTTGCGGCCGTCCGCTTCCATGACGTACAGGTCCACCTCGAGCGGGTCGGCCGAGCCGCGCGGGGACTGGAAGACGATGTGTTTGCCGTCCGGCATCCACATGGGATGGGCGTCGCGGCCGGGGCTCGCTGTCAGACGCTTCGGGTTCTTTCCGTCCGCGTTCATGACGTAGATCTCCCAGTCGCCGTTGTCGCGCGTCGAGGCGAAGACGATGCGTCTCCCGTCCGGCGACCACTGCGGCCAGGCGTTTTCGTACGGCCCGGGCGGGCCGGGAGTCGTCGACGGCGGCGCCGAAGCGAAGGCCGGCAGGAGCGCGCCGAGCAGGCCGAACACGGCGGATATTGCCATCTTGCAAGACTGATCCTAAGCTCCCGCAAGGACTGACGGCGACCGTTGATAACCCGAATCACCAGACCATGACCTTTTTGCGACCCCGCGTCCGGA
>CAVUAN010000009.1:0-211127 GCA_963739435.1 uncultured Acidobacteriota bacterium | reverse complement strand
GCCACGTATCGCTGTGCCCGAGGCGTCGCGCCCGACTCCCGCCGCGCCGGCCCAGAAACTTGCAGGCCCGCCTCTGCCGCGCCGGTTCTGGGTCGCCATCGGAATCTTCGCTTTCTTCACGCTCGCCGCCTCGACCGACGCATTCCTGCTGCTGCGCGCACGCGATGTCGGCGTGGAAGTCTGGCAGATCCCGCTCCTCTGGGCCTTCTTCAACGGAGTGAAAGCTGTCCTGGGATTTCCGGGCGGAATGCTCGCCGACCGCATCGGGCGCACCGCAACGATTGCGATCGGCTGGACGATCTACACTCTCTCCTACCTCGGGTTCGCACTCGCTTCGACCGCGGCCCACCTCTGGGTGCTCTTCGCCTTCTACGCGGTCTTCTTCGCGCTGACGGAGGGCGCCGAGCGCGCGCTCGTCGCGGACGCCGTACCAGCTCGGCTCCGCGGCCGAGCCTTCGGCTTCTTTCATATGACGATCGGACTCGCCGCCTTGCCTGCCTCGCTGCTCTTCGGTCTCTGGTGGAAGGCCTTCGGCGCCTCCTCGGCTTTCTTCGTGGGCGCCGCCATCTCTCTCGTCTCGACGGTGGCACTGCTGGTCTTCCGAGTCAAAATGAGATCGTCGGCGCCGGCCCAGCCATGACGAGAGTCAGTGCCATCATCGTGCACTTCGGGCCCTGGGAACCGACAGGCCGCGCTCTCGCCTCGTTGCGGTCGACGAACCCCTCACTCGAGATCGTTGTCGTCAACAACGGCGGCATCGATCCGGCTGAGGCCGAGCGCGCCGCCGGGCCCGACGTCACGGTGCTCTCGCCAGGCCGAAATCTGGGCTACGGCGCGGCTTGCAATCTCGGGGCCGGCCGCACGTCGGGTGGGTATCTGCTCGTCGCAAACAACGACGTCGAGTTCCGCACAGGGACGGTCGGTGCCCTCGTCGCCACACTCGACCGCGATCCCGGTACAGCCGCCGTGGGGCCCGAACTAACGGACTCGCAGGGACGGCCGACGCTGTCGGTGGGGCTCGCGCCCACTCCCCGCCGCATTCTGTTCGAGAACCTCTATCTCCCCCGCCTCCTCCCGGGTCTTCCCTTCTTTCAGGGGCACCACACCGTCCGCATCGATCGCGGCCGAGCGCAGGACGTCGAGACTGTTCTCGGTGCTCTCATCCTCCTGAGGCGGTCGGCCTTCGATCAGGTCGGCGGTTTCGACGAACGTTACTTTCTCTACGGTGAAGAATCGGACCTCTTCAGCCGCTTGCGCCAACGCGGATGGCGCATCCGCTTCGAGCCGGCCTCGTCCGCGGTCCACCATGGTGGCCTCGCCAGCCGTTCTGTCCCGCAGTCGGTCCTGGACCGCTGGCTGCACGAGAGCCTGCTTCTCTACGCGCGCGACCACCATGGGCCCTCCGGCGAACAGAGCGCACGGCGGGCCCTTCTGCTGGGCACGTGGCTGCGCTGGGCGCTGGCACAATTCCAGCGGGGACCGATCGGCGAGGCTCGCCGGCGTCGCTACGCCGACATCCTCGCGGCGCACGGGCGGCCGCGCCCTCCCGGGGGCGGCAACGAGACGCCGCGGGCATGAGCGCACCCGAGCTGACCGTCGTCGTTCCGACGCGCGACAGACTTCCGAGTCTGAAGCGGACCCTGGACGCGCTCGCCTGCCAGAGTCTTTCCCCGGGCGCCTTCGAGACGGTCGTCGCCGACGACGGCTCCGTCGACGGAACGGCCGACTTCCTGGCGGCGCCGCCCCGGTACCCGTTTGTCGCTCCGGTCGGTGCGGCTGCCCGGCTCCGGACCCGGCGCCGCGCGCAACCGGGCCATCTCGGTCGCGGCAGCGGCCCGCGTGCTCCTGCTCGGCGACGACACCTTCGCCGAGCCCGACACGCTCGCCCTTCATCTCCAGGTCGTTTCCGGCCGAGCGCTCGGCGTCCAGGGCCGGATCGACTGGGACTCCTCGGCTCCGATCACTCCCGTGATGCGCTTCCTCGCGCCCGAGGGGCCGCAGTTCTATTTCCGAGGCCTGGCGCACGGCGGCACCATCCCCTACACGATTCAGTACGGAGCGAACTTCTCGGCTCCGACCGACTGGTTCCGGGAGGACCCCTTCGACGAGAGGTTTCAGGACGCCGCGTTCGAAGACACGGAGCTCGCCTACCGCTGGAGCCTCAAGGGCCGTCGAGCGATCTACTGGGAGGCGGCGATCTGCCGGCATCGGCATCACTACGGCTCGATCGAGCCGTTCCTCGAGCGCCAGCGCAAGGCAGGCCGCGGAGCGCGGCGGGCCGTGCGTCTCCACCCGGCAATGGCGGCGCGAGACGGTGCTTCTCCCCCTGGCGGTCGGGGCCGTCTTCGCGGTGCGGTACGGGCTCCGGCGTCTCCGGGGGGTGGCCGCGCCGGTCGACTCCTGGGACCTGCAGTCGCGCGCCGCTTTCCTGGCGGGCTTCCTGGGGACTTCGAAAGCCGGGCGGTAACCCCGCATGCTGCTCAGCGCGCGAGGGGCCGGCCCGGGCGGCACCGTGGCGTGGACACGCCGCGGCGGGACGATCCTGCTCGGCCGCGGCGGCGATGCCCTCCTCCGTTTCGGCATATTCCTGGCGACGGCCCGAGTGCTGTCGGCACCCGAGTTCTCCCTTTACGCGCTGCTCACAGCCGCCCTCGCGACGAGTCAGGCCGTCTTTGCATTCGGCGCGCCGCGTACCGCGATGTTCCTCCACGCGCGCGGCCACCGGCGGCCTCTCTTCGCATGGCTCGTCCTGCTGGCGGCGGCTGCAGCACTCCTGGTTGCCCTGGGCCTCCAGGCTCTTCCGTCCCTGAGGCGGCTGATCTTTCCGGAAGTGCCGGTTCGCCTCGTCCTTCTCGGCCTGGCCCCATTGCCCTTCCTTCTCCTGTGCGACTCGTTCTCGGCCATGCTGCTGTCCGAGCGGCGCGAACGCCTCTACACGGCGTTCCTCTGGGCCCGCACCCTGGGCGGCGCGGCCGTGCTGGCCGGGAGTCTCCTCGGGGGCGACCGCCTCGTCTTCCTTCTCGCCGGCCGAATCGTCGTCCACGCCGCAGCGGCCGCCGGCCTCTTCGCGGCGCTGCGAGCGGTGCCGGCGTGGCGCGGCGTCACAGAGCTCGCGCCCGAGGCCGTCCGGTACGGCCTGCCCGTCGCCCTCGGCGGCGCCACGGTGGCTCTTCATCGGCGCGGGGATGTGCTCCTCCTGTCCGCCCTCGGCCGGACGCCCGAAATTGGAGCCTACGCGGTCGCCTACGCGATGGCCGAGACTTTCTGGATGGTCACCGACTCGCTCGAGACGGCGCTATTCGCCGAGCTGACGCACCACAGCGACGAGAACGCGGGCGACGAGGCCGCGCGGGCCTTGCGCCTCTATCGGCTGGCCGCCCTCGGCGCGTTCGTGTTCGGCCTCGCTGCGGGAGAAGCGGCCGTCGCAGTCTTCTTCCGCTTCCGATATCCCGAGGCGGCCGTCCTCCTTCCGGTGACTCTCCTGGCGGCCGTTCTCTTCGGCACGAGCCGGCCCTGCACGTCGTATCTGTACTCGCGCGGGCTCGGCCGGCTCGTTCTCGGGAGCCATGCCGCGGGCCTGTTCCTCAACGTCGCCCTGTGCCTGCTGTTCATCCCGAGCTGGGGCGCTCGCGGCGCGGCGGCCGCGTCCCTGGCGAGCTACGCGGCGGAGGTCGCCCTCATGACCTGGTTTTTCGGCCGCGCCAGGCGGCGCGCTGCGCCGGCCGCGGTTCCTGTTTGATACGATTCGACCGCATGGGCCCTGTCTGGCGGCTGATGAAGGGACAGACGAGCGCGTGCGACCGCTGCGGCCGGGAGATCGCCGACTACCCCGCCGTCGGCCGGGTCGTGGACTTCCAGTTCCTGCCCGAGGAGCGCTACTGCTGGGACTGCTACCGCTACATCTCGCCCTTCCTGGACGAGGTGTCGCCTGAGTCGGCAACCCCGTTCCAGCCGGTGACGAAGCCAGCGATCCCGTGAGCGCGCTCGGTTCCTTCCGCGGCTCCGACCTCGCCCCGCTGGCCGACAAGGTCGCCGCCGGCGAGCGGCTCTCCTTCGAGGACGGCACGCGGCTCTTTCGGACCCGCGACCTGCTCGGTCTCGGCCGCCTCGCCAATCAGGTCCGCGAAGAGCGGCACGGCAACCTCGCCTTCTACAACGTCAACCGGTACCTGAATCCGACGAACCTCTGCTGGGTGGACTGTGCGCTCTGCGCCTGGGCCAAGAAGGTCAACGAGCCCGGGGGCTACGAGATGGCGATCGGGGAGGTCGTCGAGGAAGCCGGTAAGGGCTACAGCGAAGCGGTGACCGAGTTCCACATCGTGGGCGGGCTGCACCCGACATGGCCCTTCGACTACTACACCGGCCTCCTCCGGGCGCTCAAGGCCAGGTACCCGGGGGTTCACCTCAAGGCCTGGACCATGGTGGAGCTGGACTGGATCGCCCGCGTCGGGAAGAAGACGATCGAGGAGACGATCGGCGAGCTCAAGGCTGCCGGAATGGACTCCTGCCCGGGCGGCGGCGCGGAGATTTTCGCAAAGAGGGTTCGCGACATCATTTGCAAGAACAAGATCACGGGCGAGGAGTGGCTTTCGATTGCCCGCGCCTGCCACCTCCAGGGCGTGCGCACCAACGCCACGATGCTCTACGGCAGCGTCGAGACGATCGAGGAGCGCGTGGACCACCTGCTGCGCCTTCGGATGCTCCAGGACGAGACCGGCGGCATCAACGGCCTCATCCCGCTCGCCTTCCACCCCGAGAACACGCCGCTCGCCCATTTGCACGAGACGACGGGCCAGGACGACCTGCGCGTCATCGCTGTCTCGCGCCTGCTGTGCGACAACATCCCGCACATCAAGGCCTACTGGATCCAGATCGGCACGAAGCTCGCGCAGGTGGCCCTCTTCTTCGGAGCCGACGACCTCGTGGGCACGGTCGTCGATGAAACGATCACGCATGCGGCCGGCGCGACGACCGCCTCCGGCACGACCCGCGCCGAGTTCGAACGGATCATCCGCGAGTCGGGCCGCGAGCCCTTCGAGCGGGACAGCGAGTACCGGCGGGTCGTGCGGGCCGGCCCCGAGGTCTCGGGGGCGCCCGCTCTCGTCCACGCATGAGGCCCCGGGCGGCGCCGACTCTTCTCGCGCTGCTCGGACTCACCGCGGCCCTTCCCGCCGAAACGCCCTCGGAAGCCGTCGACCGCTACACCCGGCTGACGCTCGGCGAGAAGGGCGCCGCCGTCTCCGGCGCCAGCCTGCGTGCCGGGCACATGCAGCTCCGCCTCGCGCAGGGAGTGGCCGCTCCCGTCCGGGCGGGGAGCGAGACGATTGGTTTCTTTTTCCACGGCTCCGGCACCTGGGAGTACGTCTCCGAGGCCCCGGAGGAGTTTGCGGTCCTCGTCCGCAACGCAAAGGACGTCTCGCGCTGGAAGCCCGCCGTCGAGAAGGCCCGTACGACTCTCAAGGACGAGTTTTCGGAAATGCTGTGGATCGCAGCGGGCGTGGATCTCCCCGGCCTGGCCGGATCCGACGCCGCCGCGCCAGCGTCCGAGTTCCGAAAGCAACTGGAGCGGTTCTCGCGCCTCCAGATCGAGGGCATCCCGCAGCGGCTCGCCTACCGGTCGCTCGCTGCAACCAGCAAGCCTCTGGCGTGGGGCCAGTTCACGGGTGGGAAAAGCGACACCCTCTTCATCTACGACGGCGTCGTCGCCAACGCGGAGATGCTCTGCCTCCTCAAGAAGCTGGACGCGCCCGGCTTCAACTACGAGGGAGAGTACGGAGCGCTGCCCATCTCGGAGCAGCCCATCGGGCGCCCCTTCCGCGAGCCGCCGCAAAGATCGATCGGACTCTCGCGTTTGGAAGTGGAGGTCGAAGCGGACGGCGAAACGGCGAAGATCAGGAGCCGTGAGACCTTCGTCGCGCGCGGCGAGCCGCTTTCGATCCTGTGGCTCGGCGCGCGCAGCCGGTTCTGGGAAGAGGGCCGGCGCGACCCGCGGATCCAGAGCTTGCTCCACGTGCGGAGCGCGGGCGGCGCCGAGCTGCCCTTCGATCACCGGCGGGGCACGGTGATCGTGGCCCTGCCGGCGCCCATCGCGCCGGATCATTCCGTCACGCTCGAATTCGAGGGAGGCGGGGACATCCTGTACCGGCCGGCCGGGGACAGCTACTGGCTCCTCGGCTTCGCGGATTGGTATCCCAGCCCCGGCCTCGGGGCCTCCGCGTTCACGTGGCTTTGCCAGGTCAAGGTCAGGAAGCCCTTTGTGCCGCTGGCCAGCGGACGGGAGCTCGAACGCCGCACCGAAGGAGACTGGAACTTCCTGAAGACGGAGTTCACGGACCCGGTCTTCCTTCCCATCGTCATGGCCGGAAAGTACAAGATCCAGGAAGAGGTCCGGAACGGACGGAAGATCCGGATCGCCGGCTATGCGTTTGCGCACGAGCGCGCCGCCAGGCAGATGATCAACCTGGCCGACCAGATCATCCAGTTCTATGAGGTCTTTCTCGGGCCGTTCCCCTGGAAGGAGCTGACGATCATCGAGATCAACGACTACGGTTTCGGTGTAGCGCCGCCCGGGACCATCTTCATCACGCAGGAGGCCTTCCAGCCGATCCGGGACGATTACACACGCTACTTCTCGAGAGGCTTGAACGAGCGCTTTGCGCACGAGATCGCCCACCAGTACTGGGGCCACCAGATCAAGTGGGCGACTCCGGAGGATGAATGGCTCTCCGAGTCGTTCGCCGAGTATTGCGCCGCGCTCTTCATCCGCCGCCTGAGGGGAGAGGCGGCCTACAGGGACATGGTGGCGTACTGGCGCTCCCGGGCGAAGGAGGTGGGCGAGCAGGCGACGATCGAGACGGCCAACCGCGTGCTGGGCGAGAAAGCCTTCCAGGACCGCACGAACCTCCTCTATGACAAAGGGCCCTACCTGCTCGCGGTTCTCCACCGGCAGCTCGGCGAGGAGAAGTTCCTCACTGTCCTCAAGGCATTTCAGGCTAATCTCAAGTGGAGGTTCGGCTCGACCCTTCTCGTGCAGGATCTGCTGCAGTTCGTCGACAAGAAGTCCTATGCCGAGTTCTTCGACCAGAACGTCTGGGGCACCGGCCTTCCGGATGCTCCGAAATAGCGCCCGGCGCCCGAAGGCGGCCGTGCTGCTCGCGCTGGCGCTCTCCGGGGTGGCCTGCTTCGGCAAACAGTACCGGGAGGCGCCTCCGATTGCGGTGGTCGCCGGAGATCCGATCGTCCAGATGAAGCCTCAAGGCAAGCTCCCGAGCCTCGAGAGCCCGGCGCTCGTGCCCATCGAGAAGCACAGCTATCCCCCAGGCTCCACCGAGGTCCTGATCGGGACGGACGTCGAGGGGCGGGGGCGCGCTTATCCGATCGGACTGCTCGACGACTACGAGGTCGTCAACGACCAGTCGGGCGGCGTCCCGTACGTCGTGGCCCGCTGCGCGCTGACAGAGATCACGGCCCTTTACGACCGCCGCGTCAACGGACGCACGCTGACATTCGTCAACTCCGGCGCCTTGTGGCGCGACACCCTGGTGCTCCGGGATCGAGAGACGGGCACGCTCTGGACGGCCGCGACGGGCCGCGCTCTTTCCGGGCCGCTCGAGGGCGAGACGCTCCGGGCCATCCCGGCGCGGGTGACGACGGCGGGTGCGTGGCGAGCGGCGTTCCCCTCCTCCCTCTACCTCGACACGGGTGAGCTCTCTTCGGTCGGCCTCCCGATGCGCCTCTACGGCCTCTCGCCCTGGCAGGGCGTATCGGGCTTCGAGACCTCGAACCGCCGCTACAAGCCGAAGCAGGAAATGTTCGCCGTCGCCCTCGAGGGCGAGACCCTGGCGTTCACCGGCGCGGAGCTCTCGCGGCTGGGCCGCGCGACAGTCACGCTGGCCGGCCGCCCCGTCGAGCTCCAGTGGGATCCGGCCCTCTCGGCCCCGCGCGCCTTCGCCTGCGACGAAGAGCTGGCCGTCACGCCGATGTACTGGTTCGCGGTCGACCGCCATTTCGCCGCGGTCCTCACGCTGGAAGACGCGGCGCCCTGACGCGCGCCGCCGCAAAGGTCACTCGCCGATGACCTTGACCAGGACCCGCTTCGGCCGGTTGCCGTCGAACTCTCCGTAGAAGATCTGTTCCCAGGGGCCGAAGTCGAGGCGCCCTTTCGTGACCGCGACGACGACTTCCCGGCCCATGACCTGGCGCTTGATGTGCGCGTCGCCGTTGTCCTCGCCCGTCCGGTTGTGCCGGTAGCGCTCGGGCGAGGGATCGTACGGAACCAGCCCTTCGAGGAAGCGCGCGTAGTCCTCGTGGAGCCCGGCTTCGTCGTCGTTGATGAAGACGCTCGCCGTGATGTGCATCGCGTTGCACAGGAGCAAGCCCTCCTGGATTCCGCTCCGGCGCAGGACGGCTTCGACCTGCTTCGTGATGTTCTCGAAGGCCATCCGCGCTCGGATGTGGAACGTCAGGTACTCCGTGTGGGACGTCATGGCCTCAGCTCGGACGCCTGAATGCGAGCCCGGGAAGGCCGGCCTTCCGAAGCGCAGCGTCCAGCTCGGCGACATCCTTGTCGACGAGCTCCTTCCACCGTGCGAAAACGGCGTCCATCCGTTTCTCGGTTGCGGCGCATGCGGCAACGGCCTGTGCCGTCGGCGTGGCGTCGGCTGCCTGCAGGATGTCGAAAAGCGCGGCAAAGTCGCCGTTCAAACCTGCGAAGTTGTCGCCACCGCCGCCGCGGCGGCCGAACCGCGGCCCGCCGCTTTCGAAGGCCGCGGCCTTCTGGTCGAGCTCGACGGCTTTCTTGCCGAGCTCTCCATCCTTCGCGGCCTCCGAAGCGGCCCTCAGCCTCTCCCGCAGGGCCCGGACCTCGTCCCGGCCGGAAGCCGACCTCCGCATCCCCTCGGTCATCCGCAGTGAGAGAGAGAACTGACGCTCGAGACCGTCGGCGGGCGTCGCGACTCGGGGGTCCATCTTCACCGTGAGCGGCTGCGTGAGGGTCCGTCCGCCCGCCGTCAGCCTGACCGTGTACGTCCCAGGCATCACCGCGGTCCCCAGGGGCTCGAGGGGTGTATCCCCGACAATGGCCGCAATCGGGTAGTCCCGGCTCAGGGAGCGCGGCGCCGGATAACGAAGATCCCAAACGAATCGGTGCATGCCGGGGTCTTTCGAAAGGGCCCGCGGGGGGCGGATCCAGTAGGTCGGGACGTTCGGCTCCCCCTCGGCCGGCTCGGGCTTGTCTTCGGACGAGTACCGGCGCACGACCTGGCCCTTGCCGTCGGTGATCTCGAGCGTGACCGGGCCGGCCGGCTTGGAGCGCAGGAGGTAGTCGACGATCGCTCCGTCGGGCGGATTCTTGCCGGCGGGCTCCTCGGGAGGCAGCGGCGTGTCCGTGTTCTTGTTACGGCGCACGCGCCAGGCGGCCTCCGGGCGGAAAAGGTGGGCGTCGGCCTGGGCGGCCTCGGGCGTCATATGCCGCAGCGGCGTTACGTCGTCCAGGATCCAGAACGACCGCCCGTGTGTGCCGACCACGAGGTCGTCGCCGTGGACGACCAGATCGCGGATCGAAGTCGCCGGCATGTTGAGGCGCAGCGGCTGCCAGTTCTCGCCGTCGTCGAACGAGACGTGCACGGCCAGCTCGGTCCCGGCGTAGAGGAGGCCCGGCCGCTCCGGGTCCTCGCGCACCGCATTGACGGGCGCGTTGTCCGGCAGGCCCCGGACGATCTCCTTCCACGTCTTGCCGGCGTCGTGCGTCCGGTAGATGTGCGGCTTGAGATCGTCGAGGCGAAAGCGGTTGACGGCGGCGTATGCGGTGGACGCATCGAAGTGTCCCGCGTCGACGAGCGAGACCTTGCTCCAGGGTGTCAGCCCGGGAGGCGTCACGTTCGACCAGGTCTTGCCGCCGTCCGTGGTGACGTGGATCAATCCGTCGTCGGTCCCCGCCCAGATGACGCCGACGTCCTTGGAGGACGGCGCGACGGTGTAGACGACGCCGCGCCGGGGCATGGTCTTCATCTCCGGGGTCCGGAAGATGCCGATCGATTCCGGGACCTCGGGAGCCTCGCGCGTCAGGTCGGGGCTGATGACCTCCCAGCTCATGCCGCCTGTCACCGTCTTGAAGACGACCTGGCCGGCGTAGAAGAGGATGTGGGGATCGACCGGTGAAAAGACGACGGGCGCCGTCCTCAGAAACCTGTACCTGCCCGTCCGTACTGGTTCGGGCGAGACGTTCTGGACCTCGAAGCTTCGACGGTCGAAACGCGTCAGCTTGCCGCCGTAAACGATGTCGGGGTCGAGAGGATCGGGCGCGACGTAGCCGTATTCCTCCGCGCCGACGGGATGGAAGTCGCGGAAGCTGATCGAGCCGTAGTCGCCCCGGCTGGCGACGGCCGCCGAGCCCGACTCCTGCTGTCCGCCGTAGACCCAGTACGGAAACCGGTTGTCCGTCGCAACATGGTAGAACTGGGCGGTCGGCTGGTTGTACCAGCTGCTCCAGGTCTGCCCGCCATTGACCGAGATCGTCGCGCCCTGGTCGCTCGTAAGCAGGATGATCTGCGGGTTCTCGGGATTGATCCAGATCGAGTGGTAGTCGTCGCCGCCCGGCGCCCCCTTGACGGCGGTGAACGTCTTGCCGCCGTCTGAGGAACGGTACGTCGACGTGTTGGCGACCCAGACGACGTCGGGGTTTCTCGGGTCGACCTTCACCTCGGCAAAGTCCGAAGCGCGGCCCCAAACCCGCGTCTCACCGTTGACCTGCCTCCAGCTCTCGCCCGCGTCGTCGGACCGGAATACGCCGCCGAACTTCGCTTGCGCCTCGACGATCGCGTAGAGCCTCCTGGGATTGGACGGCGCGACGGCGAAGCCGATTCGGCCCAGCCCTTGATCGAATGTCGGGAGTCCCTGCGTCAGCTGGCGCCACGTCGCGCCCCCGTCCGAGGACTTGTAGAGTCCGCTGCCGCGCCCCTTCCACTCGCCGTTCTCCCAGGGCCCCTGCCGCGCGGACCACAAGTCGGCATAGAGGGTCTGCGGGTTTGCCGGATCGAAGGCGAGCGCGATCGCGCCCGTGTTCTCGTCCTTGTAGAGCACCTTCTCCCAATGCTGGCCGCCGTCGGAGGAGCGAAAGACGCCGCGCTCCGCGTTGGCGCCGTACGGATGCCCGAGCACGGCCACGAACACGCGGTTCGGGTCCTTCGGGTCGACGAGAATCGCGCCGATCTGCTGCCCGTCCGAGAGGCCCCGGTGCGTCCAGGTCTTCCCGGCGTCCGAGGACCTGTAGACGCCGTCGCCAACTGAGAGATCGGGCCTCTGCAGGCCCTCGCCGCTTCCGACGTACACGACATTCGGATCCGAGGGCGCCACGGCGAGCGTCCCGATCGAGCCGGTGGGCTGGTCATCGAAGATGGGCGTCCAGACGCGGCCGTAATCGGTCGACTTCCACACGCCGCCGTTGTTGACGCCGATGTAGAAGACGTTGGGCTGGCCCGGCACGCCCGAGGCGCCCACCGTGCGCCCGCCCCGGAACGGCCCGATGCACCGCCAGCGCATCTCGGCGTACAGGGCCGGATCGAACGGCTGCGCCAGCGACGTCGACGAGAGAGCCGCCGCGCAGAGCGGGGCGCACAGGACCGCGAGGCAGCGCGAGCGGACGGATTTCAGCATGCTGGCGATCTTATCCGCTCCCGTCAGCCCGGGCCGTCGCGCCAGACGCCAGGCGGCGTGATGCCGGCGGCGGCGTCGGCTTCGGAAGTCGCGGCATCGAGAGCTTCGGCGATGCGGCGCGCTGCTTCCTCGTCGGGCAGCTCCGTGGGGATCGGGAAGGGGTCGCCGTAGGCGACAACGCCCCGCGAGAACGGCAGCGGGAGGAGATAGCGGTCCCACGAGGCCAGGAAGCGCGGGCGGCTCGAGGACGACGTGATCGGGAGGATCCATCCACCCGTCAGCTTCGCGAGCTGGACGATGCCGGGCTGGACCTCGCGCGCCGGTCCCCTGGGACCGTCGACCGTCAGCGCGGCGTGCCCTCCCGCGCGGACGTGCCGCACGAGCTCGCGCAGGGCCTGGCCCCCCCCGTGCGTCGACGAGCCGCGCGTGGCGTGGTAACCGTTTCTTTCGAGCCAGCGCGCGATGATCTCGCCATCGGCCGACTGCGACGCCATCGTGGCGATTCCCTGGCCCCGGTGCTCGAGAATCGAGAGGAACATCCGGCCGTGCCAGAGGGCGAACAGAATCGGAACGCCGCGGGCGCGCAGGATCTCGTACCTGTCCTGGTGCAACCTCTGGACGCGCAGCGTGGCCCGGAGCGAGCGAATGAACGCGCCGGCCAGAAGCGAAAGGAGCCGGGCCGCGACCAAGACTACGGCTTGGCCGCCGCGAACCGGGCCGCGACCTTCTCGAAGACGCTCGGAATGACGCCGGGGACGGTCTTGACGCCCCTCGTGAACACGGCCAGCACGAAATCGCCGCCGTTGGGAAGCTGCACGCGGGCGACGAGGTGGTGCACGTCGTACGCGTCGCCCGATTTCGCCCACATCTTCGTTCCGGCCGGGAGGCTATGCCCCGAAAGCCGCGCGTCCTCGAGCTCCATGTCCTCGAACGGCTTCTCCGCGGCGACATCGCGGGAGAGCAGCCGCAGCATCTCGTCGGTCCCGGCCGAACCGGCGATCTCGCCCCGAGTGATCTCTACAAACAAACGCGCGACCGCGTCGGCCGTGGCCCGATTGCGGTTCCTTCCGCCGTCCCGGAAAGCCTGCTCCCGGCCGTAGGCGTCCTCGCAGAACGTCTTCTGGTTCGCATTGACGTCCCTGTAGCCCCGCGCTTCGAGAAACCGGTTGACGGCGTTGCGGCGAGCCTTCCAGGCGTCCCATTCCTTCGGGTCGGCGATCTCGGGTCCCGATGTCGTGCCGGTGATCGAGTCCACGACGAAGCCGGTCGCGTCGTTGGAGGAGACGGTGATCATGTCCTTGACCGCCCGGACGAGCTCCGGCGAATCCTTCAGGCGCCCCGCCTCCTTCTCGGCCTCGTAGTACGCCAGAAAGAAAGCCTTCACGACGGATGCCGGATAGTAGGTCGCGTCGCCGCGGTAGGCGCCCGCCGAAACCGCGCCCCGCCGGCCCAGATCCACCACGGCAATCGAGAGGCCATCCGCCGCGAGGCCGGCCTTCGAGAACTCGGCCACGGTCTCTTCGGCGACACGGGCGAGAAACGTGTCGATCTCGGCCGAACGCGGCGCCGGGGCCGGGCGGTCGGAAAGCGCTGCCGCGAGCGAGGATGCGAGAAGGAGCAGGACGAGAACAGCCAGGACCCGAGAACTCAGGGCTGGACCCCCGAGCCTTCGAGCTTGAAGCGGCGCTGCTTTCGGTAGATGAGGAACGCGACCGTCAGAACGGCCGTCCACGGCACGGCGATCAGGAGCAGGATCGAATAGTAGAACCCATGGCCAAGCGAGGCCGCGCCGCCCGGATACTCGCCGTCGGCAACCGCGTCCTTGCAGTTCGGACACGCCGAGGCGACGGCCGGCCACACCAGCGCGACCACGAGCAGCACGACCAGGACCTTCGCCGCTGTCCTCACGCCAAAAATCCTACCACCGGACGCGGTACAGCATCACGTAGATGACGACGCCCGTCACCGAAACGTACGCCCACATCGGGAAGGTCCACCGCGCCGCTCTCCGGTGCTCCGGAAACCGCCCCTTCAAAGCAAGGTAAAGCGTCCGTGCGACCATCGGCACGATCGCGGCGGCCAGAACCGTGTGCGTGATCAGGATCGTGAAATACACGGGCCGGATCCACCCCTGCCCGGTAAACCGCACCGACCCGACCTGCGCGTGGTAGACGACGTACGAGACGAGGAAGACGACCGAGGTCGAAACGGCCATCAGCATCAGCCGGTGGTGCCGTTCGACCTCCTTCCTCTTGATCGCATGGTAAGCCGCCGCCAGCAGCAGCGCGCTCGTCGCATTCAGCGCCGCATTCAGCGTCGGTAGATCTCTAACACCGAAGTCCATTTTTATCTGTTCACCGCCAACCACCGCGTCAGAGCGGGCCCCCAGAGAACCGTATCTATGGGAGGGCCGAAGGGGTGACGCCGGCCAGAGGCCTTGCCTCCGCGCGGAGCGCCAAAGGCGTGAGCACGGAGGCGAGGTGGCCGGCGGCAGGACCCCGAAGGCCCGGCTTGAAGCGGTCCACTCGCCAAATCAGAAGAGGTAAATGATCGTGAACAGGAGAATCCAAACGAGGTCCACGAAATGCCAGTAGAGCCCCAGCGTCTCGATGCCCTGGTGGTGCTCCTGCGTGAGCTTTCCGAGGAAGGCCTTGCCCGTCATGTAGGCCATGCACACGACGCCGCAGAAGACGTGGAAGCCGTGGAAGCCCGTCGTCGTGAAGAAGACCGACCCGAACAGGCTCGAGGACGGAGTGAAGTGCTCGTGGAAGAGCAGCTTGTTGTATTCGTAGACCTGGACCCCGAGGAAACTCGCACCAAACAGGAGCGTGAGCGAGAGGAACAGCTTCATCTTGCGCGCGTTGCCGTGGGAGATCGCGTCGAGCGCCTTGACCATCGTCACCGAGGAGCAGATGAGGATGAAGGTGTTCATCGCGGTCAGCGGGATGTTGAGCACCTTCGACGGATCGGGCCAGGAAGGGGCGGAGAAGCGGAGCACGAGGTAGGCCCCGATCAAACCCGTGAAGAACATGATCTCCGAGCAGAGGAAGACCCACATCCCCATCTTGTCGTGGGGAATGCCGGTCGTCGAGGGCGGCTCGATGTGATGGTCGGCGGTCAGTGCGTGCGATGTCATGCGCTCCCCTTATGGCCGAGGAAGGTAGTGCTCCGCCATTCCGACGGAGACGAGAATGACGCCCAGGATGAGTGTGGATGCGACGATCACACCGAGCGCCTTGCGCTCGAACTTCAGATGCATGAAGAAGAGCGCCACCATCACCGCCTTGACACTCGCGAACAGGACGAGGCCGACGATGAGCGGCACGCGGTTGGTGTGAAGAAGGGTCGCCCAGCCGACCTCGACGACCGTGAGACCGGCCAGCCAGTAGAAGATCGCCATGTAGTTGGGCGTCTTGTGTTCCTGGTCCATTTCGCTCACCTCACTGAACCCGCGACAGGATGAAGAGGATCGAGCCGAAGAAGAGGCTCGCCCCCACGAGAACGAGGATCAGCAGAACGCGCCGGTTCGCGGCTGTGCGGTCGACGGCGCTCACCGGTCGAACACCATGAGGCCGAGCACGGCCGGCAGA
This sequence comes from uncultured Acidobacteriota bacterium, assembly GCA_963739435.1. GTDB lineage: Bacteria > Acidobacteriota > Thermoanaerobaculia > UBA5066 > Gp7-AA6 > CAVUAN01. Next base: position 195,885 of record CAVUAN010000009.1, on the reverse strand, counting down.
TAGAGAATCGACGCAAGAAAGAGCCCCCGCGCCCACGCGAGGGACCGCGTCCTCGCAAATCCCGCCGCGCAGCCGAGGAAGACCGCCCCGAGGACCAGGGCGCCCCACAGGTAGACCGCTCCGGCCGTCGCGAGGGCCCCCGCCACCAGCGTCGTCGGGATGAGAGCAGCCGCGTACAGGACAGCCTGACGGCTCGTCCGGCGGCCGTCGGTGTCCAGGACCGTCAAAATCTGAAAGCCCCCGCGCGCGTAGTCCTCCCTGTAGATCCAGCCGATCGCCAGGAAATGCGGGAGCTGCCAGAGGAAGAGCACTGCGAAGAGAGCCCACGCCCCGGGTGTGAGCGCGCCCCGGGAGGCGGCAAAGCCCATGAGCGGAGGAATCGCGCCTGGAACCGCGCCCACGATCGTGCAGAGCGTGGTGACTCTCTTCAAGGGCGTGTAGGCGAGGACATAGCTTCCCAGAGCGGCGGCGCCCAGGAAGTACGTCAGCATGTTGACCGAAGCGAGAAAGCCGAGGCCGACGGCCGAGAGAACGAGGCCGAAGGCCAGGGCGTCCCGGGGGGTCGCGCGGCCCGAAGGCAGGGGCCGGCGCCTCGTGCGCTCCATGAGCCCGTCCGCTTCCCGTTCCCAGTACTGGTTCAGCACCGAAGCGCCCCCCGAAACGAGCGCCGTGCCCGCCAGAAGGGCCACGAAGGAAACCGGGTCGAACACTCCCTGCCGGCCGAGCGCGAAGCCGACGGCCGCGGTCACGAGAACGAGCAGCGTGATCCGGGGCTTGGCGAGCTCCAGGAAGTCCCCGATGCGGGCCCGTGGCGCGGCGACGGCAACGGTACGGGCTACTTCCACGACAACGCCTCCGTCACCATTCTGTCGGATTGTTCGCCCCTCGCCCCGGCCCTCTCCCGAAGGGGGAGGGAGGAAGAGGCCGTTCGGCGCGAAGCGATGGCGAGGCCAAGCGATGCGCCGAGCACGATGGCGCCCGTCACAACATGGGCGGTCGTCAGGACGACGTCTTTCTTCGACAGAACTGTCAACGCCCCGAGGGCGATTTGCGCGCAGACCGACAGGGCCAACACACCGCCGAGCTTCGCCAGAGCCGGGCGGCCAGACCGCACGGCGCGCGTGACGCTGACGGCGGCCCCGGCGGCGACGAGGCAGGGCGCCGACCCGGTGCGTGAAGTGGATCGCAATCGCGAAGCTCGTCAGCGGCGGCACGATCCGGCCGAGGGCAAGCGGAAAGTCCGGAATCGCCAGGCCCGCCTTCGTGTGGCGCATCACGGCGCCCACGAGCAGCTGCAGGAACACGAGGCCTGTCAGGGCCGCGGCCGCGCGCGAGACGGAGGAAGCGGGCGCGGTCTCCCCCGCTTTCCACCGGGGCGAGGTCGCGACCGCCAGCGTCACGACGATGCAGAAGAAGGTCTGGGCCAGGCAGGCGTGCGCCACGGAGACGGGCGTCGGGAGGAGAAAGAGAACCGTGAGGCCGCCCAGGACGCCCTGGGCCACGACGGCGGCCAGGGCTCCCCAACCCAGCCGCCGCACCCACCGGCGCTCGTCGCGCCGCTGCAGCCAGAACGCGAGAACGATCGTGAGCAGTCCGACGGCCGAGGCGATCAGGCGGTGCGTGTGCTCGAATCGAATCCCGCCGACCATCTTCGAGATCGGGAACGTGAAGGGGTTCTGGCCGTACGTCGTCGGCCAGTCGGGCACGGAAAGGCCCGACTCGGTCGACGTCACGAGGCCGCCCGCCGCAATGAGGAGCAGCGTCGCCGCGGCCGTCGCGACGGCAAAACGGTGGAGCCCCAGGTTCACCGTGCTCGGGCCCGAGCTAGCCATGCGCCCCCGGCGTCGGCCTGGCGCCGGCCGCCGGCGCCTCCCACTGCGGCCAGAAGTCGGGCGAATGGCCCGGCACGTTGTATTCGTAAGGGCCCCGGTAGACGGTCGGGGATTCTCCGGTGAAGTTTTCGTGGGGCGGCGGCGAGGTCGTCATCCACTCGAGCGTGTTCGCGTGCCAGGGGTTGCTCGGCGCCTTCTGTCCGCGCCGCATCGAGAGGAAGAAGTTGAGCACGAGGATGATCTGCGCGGCACCCAGAACGAAGAGCGCAATCGTCATGAACTGGTTCATCGGCTGGAGGTTCTTGAGCAGCGAGTATTCGGTGTACGTGTAGATCCGGCGCTGCATCCCGCGCATCCCGAGAAAGTGCATCGGAAAGAAAACGCAGTTGAAAGTGATGAACGTGATGAAGAAATGCACCTTGCCCCAGGTCTCGTTCATCATCCGGCCGAACATCTTCGGGTACCAGAAGTACAGCCCGCCGAAGGCGCCGAAGAGCGACCCCCCGAAGAGCACGTAGTGGATGTGCCCGACGATGAAATACGTGTCGTGGATGAAGATGTCGACCGGTGTCGAAGCCATGAAGATGCCCGACAGCCCGCCGATGACGAACATCGAGACAAAGGCCAGAGCGTTCAACATCGGGGTTTTGAAGATGATGTTCCCGCCCCACAGGGTCCCCAGCCAGTTGAAGGTCTTGATGGCCGAGGGCACGGCGATGACCATCGTCGAGATCATGAATGTCGTTCCAAGCAGCGGGTTCATGCCGCTCTGGAACATGTGGTGGCCCCACACGATCCAGCCGAGGCCCGCGATGCCCATGATCGAGTAGGCCATGGCGCGGTAGCCGAAGATGGGCTTGCGCGCAAAGACCGGGAGGATCTCCGAGGTGATCCCCATGGCCGGGAGGATCATGATGTAGACCTCGGGATGCCCGAAGAACCAGAAGAGGTGCTGCCAGAGGAGAGCCTGGCCGCCGCCGGCATTCTTCCACGGCACGCCTGAAACGACGAGACCCGCCGGCAGGAAGAACGTCGTGCCGAGCGTCCGGTCGAAGAGCAGCATGATCATCGCGCCCGAGAGGACCGGCAGCGCCAGCAGCAGCAGGATCGCGGTGATAAAGAGCGCCCAACATGTCAGCGGGAGGCGGAAGAAGGTCATGCCCGGGACACGCAGGTTGATGGTCGTCGTGATGAGGTTGACCGCCGTCAGGAGCGACGAGATGCCGAGCACCAGCAGCGAGAGCAGCCACAGCGTCTGGCCCCTCGGCTGAACCGCCGAGAGCGGGGCGTAGGACGTCCAGCCGGACTGCGCCGCGCCTCCGGTCACGAAGAAAGACCAGATGATGAGGACCGCTGCCGGCACGGCCGTCCAGAAGGACGCCATGTTGAGGCGCGGGAACGCCATGTCGCGCGCCCCGATCTGCAGCGGCACCACGAAGTTCGCGAAGGCGCCCAAAAGAATCGGCATGATCGCGAAAAAGATCATGATCGTCGCGTGCATCGTGAAGAGGGAGTTGTAGAACTCCGGCAGCATCTGGCCGTTGGGCATTCCCTCCGGGGCGATCTTTCCCATGAAGGCGATCGGCTTGCCGGGCCAGGCGAGCTGCCACCGCACGAGGCCGGCCAGCAGACCGCCGACGACCAGCATGAAGAGCGAGTAGAAGAGGTACTGCTTGCCGATGACCTTGTGGTCGACCGAGAAGATGTACTTGCGCCAGAAGGACGTCGGCTCCGGATGGACGCCGGGCGGGAGCGGATGGGCGACAGCGGGTTGGGCTTGGCTCATGGGCTCTTCCTGGCCTCCTCTTTGGTGTTCGCCGGAGCGCCGGCGGAAGCGGGCGCTGAAACGGAGGCCGCGGGCGCGTCCTCGGCTGCCTTGGCCGCGACTTGCTCGGCCATCCACTTGTCGTAGTCCTCCTGGGAATCGACCGAGATGAAGCCCTTCATGCGGTAGTGGCCGAGGCCGCACAGCTCGGCGCAGGCGATCTCCCAGTGTCCGACCGTGTTGCCGTCGAACCAGATCCTCGTCGTCATGCCCGGGACGGCGTCCTGCTTGACGCGAAACTCCGGCAGAAAGAAGGAGTGGATGACGTCTTTCGAGCGGAGCGTGACGACCACGGCCTTGCCAACCGGGATGTGGAGCTGGTTCAAGGTGACGACGTCGTCCGCCGTGAAGAGCTGCCCATCGGGTCCGGGATAGTGAATGTTCCAGGCAAATTGTTCGGCCTCGATCCCGATCGACATTGCGCCGGGCGGCATGTGCTCTTTGAGCTCGGCCCAGAGCTGACGCGACATGAGAGCGAGCACCACGCAGATCACGGCCGGGACGATCGTCCAGATCACCTCGACCCGGTTGTTGCCGTGCGTGTACACGACCTGACGGCCCTCTTTGTATCGGTACTTCCAGAGGAAGAAGACCAGCAGGGTTTCCACGATGATGAAGATGATCCCCGTGATCCAGAGGATCAGGGAGAACATCCCGTCAATCCGGCCGCTGAAGCTGGACACCCCGTCGGGCAGCCTGAGCCACCAGGGAAGGGGGATCGCGGCGAGAGACAACGTCGGCGGGTACATGGCGATTGATCCCTCCGGCTAGCCCTTGAACGAGAAGTCCACCGTCTTCGACTCCGTGCCGGACACCGTCACGTTCTGGGTCTGGGCGCCATACTTCTCCTGCCACGCCTCGATCACGTAGTTGCCCGGGGGAAGACCCTTGATCTCGAAGGTGCCCTGCTCGTTGGTGACCGCGAAGAACGGGTTGTTGAGGACGGCACAATAGGCGCCCATCCACTTGTGGACGTCGCACTTGAACCGGACGGGCACCTCCACCTGGTCGAACTTCTTCTCGGTAACCATCTTCGGGAACGGCTGGCCGATGTTGAACTCGGCGTTTTTCTTCGGCAGCGCGTGGATGTTGTGGAGGGTGGAGTCGCTGTTCAAGATCTTCAGGGTCTGGCCGACCTGGATGCCGAAGATGTGGGGCGAGTACTGGCAGCCGTGCTGGTCGAGCGTCACGGCTTCCTTGGGCGGCGGGTAGCTGCCCGTCACGCCCTCTTTCACGTAGACGAGCACCCACCTCAGTGTGTTGTTCGGGTTGACGACGACTTCCTGGGAGTACACGGGATCCTTGTGCTCGGCCTTGCAGAACGCGTCCGCGTCCATCTTGAGCAGCTCCATCTTGGGTGCCGCTCCCTCGAAGGCGACCTTCCCGGTCAGCGTGGCGCCGCCGGCCGCGGGAGCAGCCGCCGCAGCGGCAGGGGCAGCCGGAGCCGCGGAGGACGCGGCGGCAGCCGCGGGGGCTTTCGCTGCCGCGCCTTTCTCGTCTTCCAGCAGGGCGTCCTCGTCCTTCTTTCCGCCACAGGCCGCCGTGAGGGCGACGCAGGCGGCCAATGCGATCCACAGGGTCAGGGTGCGTTTGAACATGAGAATCTCCTTCGAGCTTTCGAGAAGTGGGTTAAGGCGTCCTGCGGCGTCGCACAGGAGCGCTCGGGGGGCGAAGACGGTTGGATCATCGAAAAACCCACGGATCATATAGAAGCCTCCGCGCGCGTTCAAGGTTGCCGATACACTTCGGGGAGCCGTGGCCGCTGCTCTCGAAATCGTCCGCCTTTCGAAGACGTACGGGGGCCCCCCGCTCTTCACCGACCTTTCCTTCACTGTCACACGCGGTCTGGTGGCTGTCTCGGGGCGAAACGGAAGCGGCAAGACGACCCTGCTCAAAATCCTCGCGGGCCTCGGGCATCCGTCGGGCGGAACCGTCCGTGTCCTGTCGGAGGGACGCGAGCTGACCGGCGACGCCAGGCGCCTGGCCGTGGGCTGGACGGGCCCCGACCTCGCTTTCTATGAAGACTTCACCGCGGGAGAGAACCTCGCCTTTTTCCGTCGCGCGGCGGGTCGTCCGGCACCCGAAAACGAGCTGACGCGCCGCCTCGAGGACGTCGGTCTCGCCGAGGCCGCCCTGTCCAAGCGCGTCGGCGAGTTCTCGACCGGAATGCGGCAGCGTCTGCGACTGGCCTTCGCCTGCCTGTTCGATCCGGAAATCCTGCTCCTGGACGAGCCCACGCTGGGGCTCGACGCCGAGGGCCACGGTTCCGCGGCGCAGGTCGTCGCTGCGCAGCGGGCCCGGGGCATCGTGATCGTGGCGTCCAATGACGACCGCGACTTCGTCAAGCCGGATCAGACCGTTGCGCTGGGGCGGACGTGAGCGGCGCTCTGTCGCGCGTGTGGGCGATCACTTCGAAGGACGCGGCCCAGGAGCTGCGCAGGCGGATCGCGCTCGCGGCCGTCTTCTTCTTCGCGGCCACGGCCCTGACGCTCGTTTCCTTTGCGATTGGCCCTTTCGGGTTGAGGCCGGAAGACCGGGCCGCCGTGAACGCCGCCCTCTTCTGGATCATCCTGTTCTTCTCGGCGGCAACGGGCCTGCCCCGCGCCTTCGTTCGGGAAGAAGAGACCGGAACGGCGCTGGCCCTGCGGCGGGTCGCCGGCGCGACGCTCGTGCTCGGCGGCAAGACACTCTTCAACTACGCCCTCTTTCTCGCGATCGCCGCCGTGACGGTGCCGGGCTTCGCGATCCTGCTCGGGTGGGAGGTCGCTTCACCGGCCGCTCTCGCCCTCGTCGTCGCGCTGGCAGGCTGGGGGCTCGCGGCCGTCTCGACCTTTCTGTCGGCCATGGTGGCCCGGGCCGGGCAGAAGAACGTGCTCTTCGTGGTGATCGCCTTCCCGTTGCTGGTGCCGCTCCTGCTCTCGGCCATCGCCGCAACCCTCGAGGCCTCGCGGGGAGGGATGGCCGGCACGGCCCTCCAGGTGCTCGCCGCCTACGACGGCGCCGCAACCTGCGGGGCCTACCTATTGGCAGGCGCGGCGTGGGAAGACTAGGATGAAGGCCGACCAGTTCATGAAGCTGCTCAAGATCCTCCTCCTGCCATTCCTGGCCGCTATGATCGCCGCGGCGTTCCTCTGGCCCGAGCCGGCGCAGGGATTCATCGGCGAGTCCTCGCGCATCGTGTTCTTCCACGTCCCGTGCGCATCGACGGCAACGGTCGCCTTCCTCGTCGCCGCGGCCTACTCGGCCGCCTATCTCGTCCGCCGCAACCCCCGGCACGACGACGTGGCGCAGGCGGCCGTTCGCCTGGGTCTCCTCTTCGCGATCCTGACGCTCGTCACCGGCTCGATCTTCTCGCGCATCATGTGGGGCGCCTACTGGAACTGGGACCCGCGGCAGTCCTCCTACCTCCTGCTCGTCTTCCTCTACGGCGCGTATCTCTTCCTGCGGGCCGCCGTGGACGACCCGGAGCGCCGGGCGCGCATGGCGGCAGCCTATGCCCTCTTCGCGGCGATCCTCATGCCCTTCCTCGTCTTCGTCGCGCCGCGCATCACGCAGTCGCTGCATCCGCAAACGGTCATCAACCGGGAAGGCCAGATCCTCATGGACACACCCGACCCGCGTCGTCTTCTTCGCAGGCCTGATCGGTATGACCGCCCTGTTCTTCTGGATGCTGTCCCTCGAATCCCGGGTGGCCCGCTTGAATCGGAAGGCGTGATGCCGGAAGGGCGGGCAAAGATCGACGTCTCGACGATCGCGGAGCTCGTCCGGATCAAAGGAGAAGAAAATATTCTCCGGGAACGGCTGGCCCGGATGGACTCCTCCAGGGAAAAGGTCTCGGCCGTCGTCTACGAACGGGTCCGCACCGACTACCAGACGCGCGCGACGGCCCTCGACACCGAATCCCGCCCGCTGAAGGAAAGCGCCCGCCGCGAGTACGCGAAATTGAAGGACCTGCGCCGGGACGTCGAGCGCTCCGTCGAGGAGGTCTCCCTCGAGAAAGAAGAGCTGGAGTTCCGCCGCGACCTGGGCGAATTCCCCGGCGACCAGTTCAAGCAGCGGCTGCAGGAGTGCGAGGCGCGGCTGGCGGAACGCCGTCTGGAGCTCGAGGAGGTCGACAAGCTGAAGGAGCAGTTCCTCGGCGCTTTCCATTCGGCCGAAGAGCTCGAAGCGCCCGTCGCTCCCGCCGCTCCGGATGAGACGATCCTGCGGCCGCAGCCGGCTGCGTCCTCCGGAGCGAAGCAGGTGGGGCCGCCCCGCCGCAGTCGCCCCCGTCCCCGCGCGCGCGCCCGTGCCCGTACCCGTGCCCGCGGAGACACGGGCGATACCGGCGGTCACTTCCACTGGAGCGACGGTTGCGATGTCGCTGCCGCGGCTCATCCACATCACGGAAGGCAAGCCCAACGAGGAGTTCGTCCTGAGGCCGGGCACGATCGCTATCGGCCGCTCGCCCAATAGCCAGATCCACCTGGCCCAGAGCGCGGTCTCGCGTCACCACGCGGACATCGTCTTCGGGCCCGAGGGTTACAAGGTGCTCGACATGGGGTCGCCCAACGGAACCCTGGTCAACGGGCACCGCGTCAAAGAGCACATCCTGGCCGACGGCGACGTCGTCCAGATCGGGATCGAGAAGCTCCTCTACAAGGCCTGAAAGGGCGCTGCCCCATTCCGCGAATCGCCTACTTCAGGCCCTCGACGACGAACAGGTCGGAAAGCAGGCGGGCGTAGCAGTAGACGTAGCTCTTGCCGTCGGGGGCCACGAGGACGTTGGAGATGCGCTCGACGCCGGCGGGGTCGGCCGGCAGCAGGTCCTTCCAGACTTCCCTCTTGCCGGTCTCGATCTCGAGCCGCGACACGCGAGCCGGGATGTCGCCGCGTTTCCAGAGGAAGAGCCACTTGCCGTCCGGCGAGAAACGCAGCGGAAACTCCCCTTCCAGGATCCCCGCGATCGGACGCGGCTGGCCGCCGTCGATCGGAAACAGAACACCCTTGCGGTCGGGCCCGATGGCCGCGACGAACTTCCCGTCTGGTGTGACGGCGAAGCCCGGCAGCGCCGACGTGATGCCCTCGGGAGTGATGGCTCTCGGCTTCCCGTTCTCGACGCTCTGAGCGTAGAGCCGCATGCCCTTTCCCTTTTCGCTGCCTGCGAACAGGATCTGCTTGCCGTCCGGCATCCAGGTCGCCGCCTGCTCGGGGCTGACGCCCTCGAGGGGGAGCTGCTTGTGCTCGCCGGTTCCCGTCGGCATCAACAGGAACGGCGAGTTCGGGATCGGCATGATGGAAAGCGCCCATTTCGCGTCGGGCGAAAGCGACAGCGCGTTGCCCTCGCCCAGCCGAACGACCGGAGACCGGTCCGCCTTGCGGATGTAGACGGTGTAGTTGGCGCCTCCGGCCTCGCCCTCCTCGTCGAAGAGGAGCGTCTTGCCGTCGGCGGCGAGGTCGGATGCGAACGAGTAGTCGAGCCACGACATGTCGCGCTCGCGCGTGTCGCCCGCGAGCATCCCGAGGATGCCGACGCGGGGGCTCTCGCGGGTCAGCAGCACGCGGCCGTTTTTCGCGATGTCGTGGAGCTTCAACCCGCCCGGCACGCGGGCGACGACCCGCATCTTGCCGGCGAGAGTGACGGCGTACAGGGACCGGTTGGCCCCCGCCTCCGTCGCGGTGAACCAGATCTCCTCGCCCGAGGGCGACCACACGAGGCCGTGCTCGCTCGCCCACTGGCCGGTCAGCGTCGTCTTCTTGCCCGACATGTCGATGACGGCGACCTTGCCGGCGTCGTCGAGCGGGAAGGCGATGGTCGAGGAACGCGATCCGGTCTCCCTTCGGCGAGAGGCGCGCATAGCTGACGTGGCCGGTCGTCTCGTAGAGCACCTTGCCCATCGGGTACTCGATGCGCGCCTTGCCGCCGACGTCACGCACGACGAGCAGGGTCGCTCCGTCGGCTGCCCAGTCGGCTTCCTGCACTCCTTCGGCCACGTCGCGGGGCGCGCCGCCCGTCAAGGCCGCTCGCGCCAGCGTGCCGCTGCACACGCCCGGATGCGTCGAGCGGCACCCGATGGCAATCGTCATCTCCCCTGTCGGTGAGATGCCGAGCAGGTTGGCGCTCGGCAGCTCGAGCGGCAGCGAGTCGGGGCTCGACGGGTGCTTGAGGTAGAGCTTCAAGGGGTTGCCGTCCCACGAGACGCTGTAGATGATCGTCTGGCCGTCGGGAGCGAAACGCGCCGAGCGGATCGTGCCGCTGCCGAAGGTGATCTGCTGGTAGGAAGGCGGGGCGCTTCGGGCGATCCGCTTCTGGAGCAGCATTCCGGCCGCGGCCGCTGCCAGCAATGCCGCGGCAGCGAGGACCGCGCGCAGGAGGGGCCGCCGGCCTGCCGTCGCGGGTGCGGACGGCGCCGCCCCTGTCGCGCCCGACACCGAGGCCTCCGAGAGGTGCTCTCGGATGTTGCGCAGGTCGCTCGCCAGATCGCGGGTCGAGGCGTAGCGATCTTCCGGGTCCTTGGCGAGACAGCGTTCGACGATCCAGCGGAAGGGGGCCGGAGCCGCCGCAGCGATCCGCGAAATCGGCTCGGCCTCCTCTCGGATGATGGCGGTCAGAGTCTCGGCGCCGGTTGCCGCGCTGGAAGGCCCGCTTGCCGGTTGCCAGCTCGTAGAGGATCGAGCCCAGCGAGAACTGGTCGGAGTGAAAGTCCAGGGGTCTTCCGCTCGCCTGCTCCGGGCGACATGTAGCCGACCGTGCCGAGGACCGTGCCCGGGCGCGTCTCCTGCACGGCCGTCGCGCTGTCGCCGCTGGCCTCCGAGTCCGGCCGGTAGAGCTTGGCCAGGCCGAAGTCGAGGATCTTGACGGCGCCGTCGCGCGTCACCATGACGTTCTCGGGCTTGAGGTCCCGGTGCACGATGCCGGCGCCGTGGGCCTTGGCGAGCCCGTCGGCAACCTGGAACGCGACGTCGAGCAGCCGCCGCGTCGGCAGGGGCCCCTCGTGCACGACCTCCCGCAGCGTCTTGCCCTCGACGAGCTCCATGGCGATGTAGACGGTGGAATCCGACGACCCGATGTCGTAGATCGTGACGATGTTGGCGTGGTTCAGGGCGGAGGCCGATCGCGCCTCCTGCTCGAAGCGCTTGCGCCGATCGGCGTCCGACGCGACGGACTCGGACAGGACCTTGATGGCCACATCCCGCTTCAACCGCGAGTCGCGCGCGCGATAGACCTCGCCCATGCCTCCCGCGCCCAGAGGCGCAAGGATCTCGTACGGGCCGAGTCGCGTGCCGGAGGAGAGTGTCAAGGTCGCGCGGATTCTAGCCGACGATTCTCATCCACCGCCAACGAACTCGACGACTTCCAGAATGTCGCCGGGCTGGAGGGGTGTCGTGGCGTATTCGGCCTTCGGGACGATCTCGCGGTTGCGTTCGACGGCGACCCGGGGCGTCACGATCTTCAAGCGCTCGAGCAGGGCCGCGACACTCGCTCCCTCGGGCAGCGTCAGCGCGTCCCCGTTCACGCGGACTTCGATCCCGGCCGTCACGCCGACGCCCTCTTGACCATGTACTTGTATTCGGTCGACCCCGTCGGGGAACTGACGCGGATGACAACCGCGGCGCTGCCCTGCTTCATGGCCGGAACCGGAAACGACACGTTGCAGGAGCCGTCGGACGTCGTCTTGCCCTGGTAAGCCATCTCGGGCTTCGTGACTGTCGAGAGGATGCGGATCTGAACGACGGCGCCCGCGATCGGCTGCCGCGTCGAGGACGTCTCCGCCTTCAGTTTGAAGTCAGCCGTCCGGCCGGCCTGGAACTCCGGGATCGGCGCGAACAGGACGTCGATCTGCTCGTGCGTCAGCTCGGCCGCGAGATAGTCCAGGATCACCTGGTCGAGCGTGCGGTCGCCGGCCGACTCGGCTTCCGGCTCGGCTTCGGGCGCCCCGCCGGCCTCCCCGGCCGGGGGCTCGGCGGTGCCGTCGGACATGCCCTCCGGCGTGCGCACCGAGTTGTTCGGGCCGTCGAAGCGCCCGCGCTGGATGGCGGCGATCATCGTGCGGTGCTGCTGCTCCATCAGCTCCTGGATCGCCTTGTCGTCGCGCCCGTTCTTGACGACATCGGCGTAGGAGGTCTTGCGCGTGGCGAGAATCTGGCCCCCGACGTACACGAGGGATTCGATGTAAGGGCTCTGCTCACCCTTGTCTTCCGTCTGGATGTGGAAGACACGGTTGTTGTGCTTGACGTCGGTGTTGTATCCGGTGATCACCGGCCCGGATTGTAACGTGCCGTCAAAGCAGCTCGAAGCGAGCCGTGAAGTGCCGGAGCACGGCTGCCTGGCGGGCGATGCGCACGCCGCGGAGGGCCTTCGGGTCGCGGTGGAGGCGCACGACGACATCCGCCACGTACTCGAGGTGGGTGTTCGTGTAGACGCGCCGCGGCACGGCCAGCCGCACGAGGTCGAGGTCCGGCAGGATCTCTTGCCCCGGCCTCGCGGGGTCGGGCTTGCCGAACATCACGCCGCCGATCTCGACGGCCCGGATGCCGCCCTCCCGGTAGAGGGCGATCGTCAGCGCCTGGCCGGGATACTGCTCGGGCGGCAGGTGCGGCGCGAAGGCCCGCGCGTCGATGTAAACGGCATGGCCGCCGATCGGCTCGACGACCGGGACGCCGGCCGAGGCGAGCGCCTCGCCGAAACCTCCGACCTGGCCGACGCGGAACGCCAGGTAGTCGTGGTCGAGGACTTCCGTGAGACCGATCGCCACCGCCTCCAGGTCGCGCCCGGCGAGGCCCCCGTAGGTAGGAAAGCCCTCGATCAGGATGAGCTTGTTCTTGAGCTTCTCGACCCAGGTCTCGTCGCGGAGGGCCAGGAAACCGCCCATGTTGGCGAGTCCGTCCTTCTTGGCGCTCATCGTGCAGCCGTCGGCGCTCCCGAAGACCTCCCGCACGATCTCCGCGACGGACCGGCCGCCCTGTCCCGCTTCGCGTTCCCGGATGAACCAGGCGTTCTCGGCGAACCGGCAGGCGTCGATGAAGAGCGGCACGGCGTGCTTGCGGCAGACGTCTCGCGTTCCGCGCACATTCTCGAGCGAAACCGGCTGGCCCCCGCCGGAGTTGTTGGTGAGGGTCAGCATCACGAGGGGCACGCGGCCGCGGTTCTCCGCCAGGCAGCGATCCAGCCGGCCGAGGTCCATGTTTCCCTTGAACGGATGTTTGGCCCGCGGGTCCTTGCCCTCGGGGATGACGAAGTCGAGCGCCGTGCCGCCATTGACCTCGACGTTGGCCCGCGTCGTGTCGAAATGCGTGTTGTTGGGCACGACGTCTCCCGCCTTCAGGATCGTCGAGAAGAGCAGGTTTTCGGCGACGCGCCCCTGGTGCGTCGGAATGACGTGCGGCAGGCCGAAGATGTCGCGGACGGTCTTCTCGAAGTGGTAGAAGTTCCGGCCGCCCGCGTAAGACTCGTCGCCGCGCATCAGGCCGGCCCATTGCGCGTCGGACATCGCCGACGTGCCCGAGTCGGTCAGGAGGTCGATGAAGATGTCTTCCGAGGGTATGTTGAAGACGTTGTAGCCCGCGCGCCGGAGGCAACCGTCGCGCTGCGCCGGGCCAACGTTGCGTATCGGCTCGACGACCTTGACACGCCAGGGCTCGGGGGAAAGCTTCGCCATTATCGCCTCGAGAGTCTATCCTTGGCGCAATGCCGGACCAGCCGCCGCTGCCGCCGCGCTCGCGCGCGGTCCTCTTTGCGGTCTTCTTCCTCTCCGGCGCCTCCGGGCTCGTGTACGAGATCGCATGGGTTCGCCGCCTGGCCCAGATCTTCGGCTCGACGACGCTGGCGATTTCGACCGTGCTGGCGGCATTCATGGGAGGGCTCGCGCTCGGCAGCTTCTTCATCGGCCGGTACGCCGACCGCCATTCTGGCAAAGCGATCCGCCTCTACGGCACGCTCGAGGTCGGCATCGCGGCCTTCGCGGTCGCGATGCCCTGGCTCTTCCGGGCCGTGGAGGCCGCGTACCTGCCGCTCGGACCCGCCCTCGAAGACTCCCCGCGCGCCTTCTTCGCGGTCCAGTTCCTCCTGGTCGGGGCAGTCCTCGCCATCCCGACCGCCATGATGGGCGGCACGCTGCCGCTGCTGTCCCGGGCGTTCGTCGATCGCGACGAGCAGGTCTCCCGCCGGGTCGGCGCGCTCTACGCCGCCAACACCGTCGGCGCCGGACTCGGCGCCGCCACCGCCACGTACTACCTCCTGCCGTTTGCCGGCGTGCGGCAGGCGGAGCTCGCCGCCGCGGCAGCCAGCGCGGCTTCGGGCCTGATCGCGATAGCAATCGGGCGAGGCCTCGCTCCGGCGGAGCCCGCGGCGGAGGCGAGCACGGAACCGGCCTCAGCGAAGGAGCCTCGTGTCGAGGAGGCCGTCCCCCTGTCCCCCGAAGCCAGGACGCTGCTCGCCGGCATCGCCCTTTCGGGTTTTGCGGCGATGGCCTGCGAGGTGGCGTGGTCGCGGGTACTGGCCCTCGTGCTCGGCAGCTCCGTCTATTCCTTCGGGATGATGGTGCTCGTTTTTCTGATCGGCCTCTCGGCCGGCAGCGCGATCTTCACGCGCCTGGCGCGCGGCGCGAGACACCGCCCGGCTGCGATCTTTGCCGCCTCCCAGGTCGGCGCCACGGTGGCGCTCGTCGCCGCGACACTTCTCGTGCCCCGGCTGCCGGTGCTCTTTCTGCGCGGCTTCCCTCTGGCACAGGCCTCCTTCGAGATGCTCCAGGTCTGGGACTTCGTCCTCGCGGCGCTGCTGCTCGCGCCCTCGGCCATCTTCTTCGGGATTGCCTTCCCCGCCGCGATCGCCGCGACCAACGCTTCGCCGGCCACACTCGGCGGCGGCGTGGGCCGGGTGACGGCCGCCAACACGCTCGGCACCGTGGCGGGAGCGTTCGCCGGGGGCTTCCTGCTGATCCCGCAGGTGGGGCTGAAGACGACGCTGGGCGCCGCCGCCGCCGCAACCGCGGCGGCCGGGATCGCCGTCCTGCGGCTCGAGGCCCCCAGCCGGAGGCGGCGCGTGCTGACGGGCGTCGCCGCGGCCTCGTGTGTGGCCGTGCTCCTGCTGCCTCCCTGGCCCCGCTCCGTCATGACCATGGGCATCTCCTTCTATGCCCGAAACTGGGCTAGCCCCGAGATCTTTCTCGCCGTGGCCCGCGCGCGCGAGGTGCTCTTCTACAAAGACGGGGTCAACACCACGCTCTCGGTGAATCGCCAGAACGGAGTGCGCTACTACAGCTCGAACGGGAAGACGGACGCCTCGACGGACCCCGGCGACATGGCCAACCAGATCTTCCTGGGCCAACTCCCGATGCTGCTGCATCCCAACCCCCAGGATGTCTTCATCCTGGGCCTCGGCACGGGCGTCTCCGCGGCGGCCGTCGCCCGGTATCCCGTCCGATCCATCGAGATCGTGGACATCGAGCCATCCGGACGCGAAGCGGCTCGCCTCTTCGAGCCCGAAAACCACAATCTGCTGGCCGATCCGCGCGTCCGGCTCGTGGCGGCCGACGGCCGCAACCGTCTGCTCGCGCAGCCGAAGAAATACGACGTCATCATTTCGGACCCTTCCGACGTCTGGGTCGCCGGCGTCGGCAGCCTCTTCACGCAGGAGTTCTACGCTCTGGCCAGGAAGCGGCTGAAGCCGGGCGGGCTCATGGTGCAGTGGTTCCACATGCACTCCTTGCCGCCGGACCAGCTGAAGCTCATCGTCGCGACCTTCCAATTCGTTTTTCCCTACACGTCGCTCTGGCGTCCCAACCGCGGCGACGTCATCCTCCTCGGGAGCGCCGAACGCGTCGTCTGGGACTGGGCGCGCCTGAAGGAGCGCTTCGCAAACGTGCCGGGCGTGTCGCAGGACCTGCTCTCGATCGGCGTCTACGACCCTCTCGCCGTGTTCGCCCCCTACGTCTGCGACGGCCAGGAGCTCGCGACGTTCCTGCGCGGCGTCACCCGCACCCACACCGACGACCGGCCGATCATCGAGTACCTCTCGCCGCGGGCGGCCTACGAAGACACGACGACGAGCAACGACCGCCTCATCGGCGAGGCCCAGGGCCACTTCCTTCCCTTCATGGACGGATTCGACGAGAAGAAGGACATCGACGCGAATTCGGGCTACCTCCTCGGGTTTGGCCATGCGTTTCTGGGCCGCACCGCCACGGCCATCAAGATCATGGAGGAGGCCGTGCGCGCCGCGCCGCAGAACGCCCGCTACCTCGTCGGCCTCGGCAACCAGTACAAGCTGGGAGGCTCCGAGTCGAAGGCCACGGGCGCGTACCGCCGGGCGCTCGAGGCCTCGCCCGCCGAGGCCGAGGCCGCCCAGAACCTCGCCGCCATCCTGCGCGGACAGGGCGACGACGCCGAGGCCGAGAAGGTGCTGCGCGCGTGCCTCTCCGCAGCGCCCGACGCCGTCGGTGTCGCCGACGATCTCGCCCGGCTCTGGCTCGACATCGGACGCGGCGCGGAGGCGCTGCCGGTGCTCGAGAAAGCGCTCCAGGTGGACCCCGCCTACGGCGCCACCCTGTTCCTCTACGGGCGGGCCCTGGCTGCCGCGGGCCGGGGTCCGGAGGCGGTGCCGCCTCTGCGCCGCGCGCGGACCGCGCTTCCAGACGACGCCGCCTCGCAGCGCGCTTTGGGCGAGTTGCTGCTCATCGTCGGAGACCTCGAAGAGTCGACGCTCGCCTGGACGCGGGCGGTGTCCATCGAACCCTCCAACGTGGAGGGCTACATCGGCCTCGCGCGCGTGGCGCAGCGCCGCGGCGACGCGGCGGCCGAACAGGACGCCATCCGCCGCGCCAAGCAGATCGATCCCTCCAACGCCCAGCTCGCCGGACGTTAGTTCATCGACGACGCGTCGCTTTCGAGCCGGGCGGACGGGTCCTGCCGCCGGCCACCTCCCGTCCGTCCTCGGGCCGGAGTACCGGCCCTGCGGGGGACGGAAGGTCTTCGTCCGGCGTCACCCGTCCGCCCTCATATTCCGGCTCTGTTGCCTCGATGAGAGCCCGGGCAGCGAGCCCGCCTCCCGGAGGGAGGCTGGAGGGGGCGCACTCGCGGCAATCTCACAGCGGCCGAGCTGCTGGGCGCCCCCGGCCTGAGCGGCGCGTCTATCTAACGCCCCGTGCGCCGCGGGCCGGACGCGGGAGGCCGGCTCGATGCCCGGGCGGCTTTATGAGCCGAGGTGGCCTTACTTCTTCGTCGGGGCGGGGGCTTTCGCCGGTTCGGGTTTTTGGCGGCGAAAGACGAGGCGGCTGATGCGATTCTGTCCTTCGCCAGTCGTCCGCGTCTCGCGCAGCCAGGTCGAGCCGTCCGAGGAGACCGACCAGCGGCTCCGCTGAATGGCCGACTTCCCCGTCTCCTTGGAGGTGCCGGTCAACTCGAGCTCGAGCGCTTTCCCGTCGGCCGACCAGCGGGCCGTCAGAACTCCCTTGCCGCCGCCCACTCCCTTCTCGTAGGCCTTGCCGTCGGCCACGATCTCATCGCCTGCCAGATGGAGCTTGCCCGCTGCCTGCTGGGCCGGCGTGACGCGGATGTGGTCTCCCTTCTGGTCGACAACCAGAATGGCGCCTTTCATGTTGGGCGAGACGTTTGCGCTCGCCGCTTCATCCAGCTTCCAGGTGCCCGAAAAATTGGGCAGGTTGGCCGCGGGAGCCTTCGTCGGAGCCGTCTTCGTCTGGCCCGAGGCCAGGCCGGCCCAGGCGGCAAAGAGGAGGAGAGCCGCGCCAGGGCCTGCCGCTCCCGGCTTCACGCCCGCACCTGACGCTTCGACGGCGAGAGCACGCGCTTCAGGAATTGCCCGGTATGAGAAGACCGAACGGCAGCGACTTCCTCGGGGGTTCCCTCGGCCACGATGCGCCCCCCGCCGTCGCCTCCCTCGGGCCCGAGATCGATGATCCGGTCGGCCGTGCGGATCACGTCGAGGTTGTGCTCGATGACGATCACGGTGTTTCCTTTCTCGGTCAGCGACCGCAGCACGCCGAGCAGCTTCAGGATGTCGTCGAAATGCAGGCCGGTCGTGGGCTCGTCGAGCAGGTACAGCGTACGCCCCGTCGAGCGCCGCGCCAACTCCCGCGCCAGCTTGACCCGCTGCGCCTCGCCGCCCGAGAGGGTCGTCGAGGACTGCCCGAGCTGGATGTAGCCGAGGCCCACCTGGACGAGCGTGCGGCAGATGTTGCTCACGGCCGGAATGTTCTCGAAGAGCTCGAGGGCGGCCTCGGCCGTCAGCGCGAGGATGTCGGCAATCGACTTGCCCTTGTAGTGGACCTGCAGCGTCTCGCGGTTGTACCGCTTGCCGCCGCAAACGTCGCAGGTCACGTAGATGTCCGGAAGGAAATGCATCTCGATCTTGATCTGCCCGTCGCCGGCGCAAGCCTCGCAGCGCCCGCCCTTCACGTTGAACGAGAAGCGGCCCGGCTGGTAGCCGCGCGCCCGGGCCTCCGGCGTGCGCGACATCAGCTCCCGAATCGGGTTGAAGACGTTCGTGTAGGTGGCGGGGTTCGACCGTGGCGTGCGCCCGATCGGGGACTGGTCGATGTTGATGGCCTTGTCGATCTCGATCAATCCTTCGATCTTGTCGTGCCGTCCCGGCCGGTCCGTGCCGCCGTGGAGCGCCCGCGCCAGGGCTTTGTAGAGGATGTCGTTGACCAGGGTCGACTTGCCCGAGCCCGAAACGCCTGTCACGGCGGTCAT
The DNA here is from genome assembly GCA_963739435.1 of uncultured Acidobacteriota bacterium. Classification (GTDB taxonomy): domain Bacteria; phylum Acidobacteriota; class Thermoanaerobaculia; order UBA5066; family Gp7-AA6; genus CAVUAN01. The sequence continues at coordinate 177,540 of CAVUAN010000009.1, read as the reverse complement.
GACGCCGAGCGGGAACCGCGCGTCGATCGACTGCAGGTTGTGCTCGCGCGCGCCCCGAACGACGATCGACCGGCCCGAGCCCGCGCGGCGCGCGGCGGGCGTCGGGATCTCGAGATCTCCCGAGAGGTACCGGCCCGTCAGCGACTCGGGCTCCGAGGCGATCGCGTCGGGCGGACCCTCGGCCACGATCCGGCCGCCGTGGACGCCGGCGCCGGGCCCGAGATCGATCACCCAGTCGGCCGAGCGGATCGTCTCCTCGTCGTGCTCGACCACGATGACCGTATTGCCGAGATCGCGCATCGAGATCAGCGTGTCGATCAACTTCCGGTTGTCGCGCTGGTGGAGACCGATCGAGGGCTCATCGAGCACGTAGAGGACACCCATCAGCTTCGAACCGATCTGGGTGGCGAGGCGGATCCGCTGCGACTCGCCGCCCGAGAGGCTGGCGGCGCCGCGCGAGAGGTTCAGGTAACCGATGCCGACGTTTGCGAGGAAGCCGAGGCGGTCCCGAATCTCCTTCAGAATCTTGCCGGCGATCTCCCGCTCCCGCGGCGTCAGGGCCAGGCCCTCGAAGAAGGCGATGGAATCGGAAATCGTGTCCGAGGCCACCTCGTCGATGGCGCGCCCTCCCACACGGACCGAGAGCGCCTCGGCTTTCAGCCGCCTCCCGCCGCACGCCTCACAGGGCTCGGCCGACATGTAGGCCTCCAGCTCCGAGCGGTGCTCCGGGTTCTCCGTCTCTCGGAAGCGCCGCTCGAGCATCGGCACGAGTCCCTCGTAGGAGGAGCGCCAGTGGTACTCGCCGCGCTCGGCCACGTACGAGAACTTGATCTCGTCGGCGCCCGAGCCGTACAGGATCACCTGCCGCGCCTTCTTCGAGAGCTTCGCGAAGGGCTCGTCCAGGCGGAACTTGTAGTGTTTGGCCAGAGTCGCCATCTGGCGCGACCGCCAGTTGGTCGAGCCGGGCTTCAGGATCGCGATGGCTCCGTCTTCGATCGACTTCTCCGGGGCCACCACGAGGCTGTCCGGATCGACCTTCAGGATCGTTCCCAGACCCGAGCACTTCGTGCACGCTCCATAGGGCGAGTTGAACGAGAAGAGCCGCGGCGTGATCTCGGTCAACGACGTGCCGCAGTCGGGGCACGCGTAGTTGGCCGAGAGGACCTCCTCCGGCCCATCCTGCACCGACAGAATCACCAACCCGCCGGAGACCCGCGTCGCCGTCTCGATCGAGTCGGCGAGACGCTTCTTGTATTCCTCGTCCGAGGCCGCCTTCGCGACGAGACGGTCCACGACGACCTCGATCGTGTGCTTCTTCTGCTTGTCGAGCTCCGGAGGGTCCTCGAGGTCCACCATCTTCCCGTCCACGCGGGCGCGCAGGAACCCCTCCTTGACCATCTCCGCCATCTGCTTCTTGTACTCGCCCTTCTTGCCGGCGACGTACGGGGCGAGAACGACGAATCGGCTTCCCTCCGGCAGGCGGGCGGCCCGGTCCACCATTTCCTGGATCGTCTGGGCCTGGATCGCCTTGCCGCACTTCGGGCAATGGGGGTGGCCGACCGACGCGTAGAGCAGCCGCAGGTAGTCGTAGATCTCCGTGACGGTCCCGACCGTCGAGCGCGGGTTCTTCGAGGTCGTGCGCTGCTCGATCGAGATGGCGGGCGACAGCCCCTCGATCGAGTCCACGTCCGGCTTCTCCATCTGCTCGAGGAATTGCCGCGCGTAGGCCGAAAGCGATTCGACGTACCGCCGCTGCCCCTCGGCGAAGATGGTGTCGAAGGCGAGCGACGACTTGCCCGAGCCCGAGACGCCCGTAATGACGACGAGCCTGTTGCGCGGGATGTCGCACGAGACGTTTTGCAGGTTGTGCTGCCGCGCGCCGCGGATCCGGAGGTGCTCCATGGGGAGACGGATTCTAGCGGTTCTTTCCCCCTCTCCCTCCGGGAGAGGGTTGGGGTGAGGGGCTGGCCGGAGCCGGCCCGATCAAATCGTTGGCAACTGCTTTCCCCTCACCCTGGCCCTCTCCCGGGGGGAGAGGGAGAGGCGCGCCTCTCTGATAGCTTGCTTGCCGATGTCCAGCTCCCAGTGGGCGCTGCTCGCGTTCTCGTCGCTCTTTTCGGTGATCAACCCGATCTCCGCGGCGCCGCTCTTCGTGGCTCTGACGGAGGGCTCTCCCGCGCGCCGCCGGGCGACGGCCGTGCGGGCGTGCCTCGCCGCGCTCGCAATCCTCGCTGTGTTTGCCGCGCTCGGCGGCGCGATCTTCGCGTTCTTTGGAATCACCGTCCCGGCTTTCCAGATTGCCGGCGGCCTTCTCTTTGCCCTCATGTCGTTTCGCGAGATGCAGGACGACGGCCGCCATGTCGAAGGCGGGACGGTGGCTGCCGACCCGGCGGTCGTGCCGCTGGGTGTCCCGATCATCGCCGGCCCCGGAGCAATCACCACGGTCGTCGTGCTCGTGGGCCAGGCGCCGGACGCGGCCCGGCGCGCGGCCCTGGGCGGCGCCATTGGCGCCAACATCCTGCTGACGCTCTTGATCCTCCTCGCGGCGCCGTCCATCGTGTCTCGCATCGGCGCGACGGGCCAGCGCATCGTGGCGAAAATCATGGGCCTGATCACGGCCGTGATCGGCATTCAGTTCATCATCAACGGCGTGACGGCCGTGCTGACGGAGATCCTGAAAGCCTCGCGGACCGGCTAGCGGGCGCCTGGCCTGCTACAATTTCGCTCACCGGCAGGACACAAGGAACAAATGGCGAAGCCGCTGAGGGCCCTCCTCGTGGACGCTTCCGTGCACAACGCGGAAACGCTCCTCGAGCACCTGCGACACGCGGGTTACGAGCCCGTGTCCCGCGCCGTCGCCTCGCGCGACGAGCTCAACGCGGCCCTCGACGAACAGAGCTTCGACGTCGTGCTCGCCGAATACGAGGGCAAGGACTTCGGAGCCCTCGCCGCCGTTGCCGCCCTGAAGGCGCGCGAGAGCGACCTTCCTCTCATCATCATCTCTGACCACATCGGCGAGGAGACGGCCATCCGCGCGCTCAAGGCCGGCGCGAACTACTGCATCCAGCGCGACGCCCTTGCGCGGATCGGCGTCGCCGTCGAAGGCGAGCTGCGGGAAGCGCAGGTGCGGCGTGAACGCCGCCAGGCGCAGAAGGCGCTTCGCGAGAGCGAGATGCGTTTTCGCACCCTGGCCGAAACGGCGTCGGACGCGATCCTGACAGTCGATGACCGCGACCTCATTGTGTTCGCCAACCAGGCTGCGGAGAGAATCTTCGGCCACACGGTCGCGGCGCTGATCGGACAGCCCGTCGCGATCGTGCTGCCCGAGTACCAGCAGTCGATCCGGCCCGGCGCGCTCGAGAGTCCGTCACGCCCCCGCCGCGCGCTGGCTATGGCGGGGCGCCGCGCGGAGGGAAGCCTGGTGCCTCTCGAGGTCTCGTGCGGCGAAGCCGCCCGCGAAGACCGGCGCCTGTTCACGGTCATCGCGCGCGACGTGGCCGAGCGGCAGCAGGCGGAGAACGCTCTGCGGGCTCAGGAGGAGCGGTTCCGCATCGGCGCCCAGACCTCGAGCGACCTTCTCTACGAGTGGGACATCGCGACCGGAGAGCTTCTCCTCTTCGGCCCGATCGACGAGAAGCTCGGCTACGAGCCGGGAGAGATACCGCACCATATCTCCACCTGGGAGAAGCTCGCGCACCCCGAGGACCGCGACCGCGTGCGCGAGGCCGTCATCCGCCACATCAAGACGGGAGCCGCCTACCGCGAGGAGTACCGCGTCGTCGGCAAGTACGGATCGGTCCATGTCTGGATGGATTCGGGCCAGGCGCTGCGCGACGCCAATGGCCACGCCGTGCGCTGGATCGGCGTCGTCACGGACGTGACCGAGCGCCGGATGACGGAGTGGGCGCTCAAGCAGAGCGACCAGCGTCTGCGCACGCTCGTCGGCAACGCCCCCGTCGTCCTCTTCGCCATCGACCGCGAAGGGATCTTCACGCACTCCGAGGGCAAGGGTCTCGAAGCCCTGGGATTGAAGCCGGGAGAGGCCGTGGGGCGCTCGATCCACGATCTCTACCGCGACGCGCCCGAGGTCCTCGTCAACGTGGAAAGGGCCCTTCGCGGCGAATCCTTCACCGCGACCGTCGAATTGGGCGGCCTCGCCTTCGAAACGCGATATGGGCCGTTCCGCGGATCCTCGGGCGAGGTGATCGGGGTCATCGGCGTTGCGACCGACGTCACGGAGCAGCGGAGGGCGCGGCAGGCGGCGCTGGCGTCGGAGCAGCGCTACAGGACGCTCTTCGAGCGAAACCTCGCCGGGGTCTTCCGATCGACGCTCGACGGCCGCCTTCTCGACTGCAACGACGCTTTCGCGCGGATCTTCGGCTACGAATCGAGCGATCAGGCCCTCGCCCACCCGGCTGCCGATTTCTACCAGACGCTCGAGGACCGCACCGCGCTGATCCACCGGCTGAAGGAGAACAGCGCCCTGACGAACTACGAGGCCAGCCTGCGCCGCGCCGACGGCACCATCGTCTGGGTCCTCGAGAACGGCAACCTCGTTCCGGGGCCCGACGGAGAGCTCTCGATCATCGAAGGCACGGTCATCGACATCACGGAGCGAAAGCTCGCGGAGGAGCAGGTCAAGCGCCTGGCGTTTCACGACGCCCTGACGGGGCTTCCCAATCGCCTCCTCTTCCACGACCGGCTCTCGGTGGCGATCGCACAGGCGGCCCGGCTGCCCCAGCGGCTCGCGGTGCTCTTCCTCGACATCGACCGGTTCAAGGTCATCAACGATTCGCTCGGGCACTCGACGGGCGACGAACTGCTGCGCGGAGTGGCTGACCGCCTGCGCGGCTGCGTCCGCGAAGGGGACACCGTGGCGCGCCTGGGCGGCGACGAGTTCACGGTGCTGATCGCGGGCCTTGCCGCGGACGAAGACGCCCTCAAGGTCGCGCACAAGATCCTCGAGACGGTCCGGCTCCCCTTCCGCCTCGAGGAGAGGGAGCTGTTCGTCACGACCTCGGTCGGTATTGCGCTGTATCCTGCCGACGGCCTCGACGCCGAGACGCTCGTTCGCAACGCCGACACCGCCATGTACCGCGCCAAGGACCAGGGCCGAGACCACTGCCAGCTCTACACGCCCGCCATGAACTCGCGCGCCCTCGAGCGTCTGTCACTCGAGAGCCGGCTTCGGCAGGCCCTCCAGAACGAGGAGCTTCTCGTCTTCTACCAGCCGGTCGTGGATCTGACGACCGGGGCCGTGCGCGGAGCGGAGGCGCTGCTGCGGTGGCGTCATCCGCAGCTCGGCCTGCTGCCTCCCGGCGAGTTCATCCCGCTCGCCGAAGCCTCGGGCCTGATCCTGGGTGTCGGCGAATGGGTCCTGCGCCGGGCGTGCATGCAGATGCGGCAGTGGCACGAGCGCGGCTTCCCGGGCCTCTCGGTCGCCGTCAATCTCTCGACAAGGCAATTCCAGCAGGCCGACCTGGTATCCCAGGTGGCCAGCGCGCTCAAGGATTCAGGGCTCGAGGCGGGGGCGCTCGACCTCGAGATCACCGAGACGAACGCCATGCAGAACGCCGAGGCCTCGGCCGTCACGCTCGGGGGCCTGAAGGGTCTCGGCGTCCGCATCTCGCTCGATGACTTCGGGACGGGTTACTCCTCGCTCTCCTACCTGAAGCGCTTCCCGATCGACTCGATCAAGCTCGACCAGTCCTTCGTGCGCGACGTCACGAGCGACCCGGATGATGCGGCCATCGCGACGGCCGTCATCGCCATGGCTCACAGCCTCGAGCTCTCCGTGATCGCCGAGGGTGTCGAGACCGAGGAGCAGCTGGCGTTTCTGCGCTCCCAGGGGTGCGACCAGATGCAGGGCCACCTGCTCGCCCCGGCCCTGCCCGCCGAAGCCTTCGAACGCTTCCTTCTTGCCGGTACGAAGCTCGAAACGCGGGCGTCTGAACCGGCCGGCGTCGCCGGCCAATCAAACTTTCTAGACCGGAGCCCCGGGGCTAAGGGCTAGTGCGGTCGAAGGTCATCTCGATGCCTTCACGGCCGTCTCCGTAGTAGTCGGGCAGGCGGCGGGATTCGCGAAAGCCGAAGGACTCGTAAAAGGCGATCGCGGGCGCGTTGGAGGGATCGACCTCGAGGCGGTAGCGCTTCACGTGCTTGCGCGCCAGGCGAGCCATTGCCTCCTCGAGGAGAGCGCGGCCGACGCCCGAGCGGCGGTGGTCCGTGGCGACATCGAGAGTCACGACGTGGCCGACGTTGCCGGGGGCGCGGTAGCTGATCACGAAGCCGGCGATCGCGCCGTCCGATTCCGCGACGGCGCCCTCGAGCGTCGGCAGCCTCAGGAATCCCCGCAGCTCCGCCCGCGAGTAAGAGATTTCCGGCTCGAAACAGGACTGGTCGAGCGCGAACAGTGCCTCGAAGTCGTCCGCGCGGATGTCCCGCAGAATCACCTTTCCCTCATGGCCCGATCCGCCTCCCGCTTGAGGTCTCTGTCGCGTATGGCATCGCGCTTGTCGTGCTGCTTCTTGCCCTTGACCAGGGCGATCTCGGCCTTGACCCGCGAGCCCTTGAAGTAGAGCGAGAGCGGGACGCAGGTCAGCCCGCGGGTGGCCACCGAGCTCGCCCAGCGCTCGATCTCCCGCCGGTGCATCAGGAGCTTGCGCTCTCGCTCTGGCGTGTGGTTCGTCCAGGAGCCGGCGTCGTAGGCCGAGATATGCGCGCCGATCAGGAAGGCCTCGCCGGATCGGAATTGAACGAACGAGTCCTTGAGCTGCGCCCGCCCTTCTCGCAGCGACTTGACCTCGGTGCCCGTCAGCACCAGCCCCGCTTCGGCGCGGTCCTCGATGAAATAGTTGTGGAAGGCCTTGCGGTTGGTGGCGATCGGTTTGACCACCTTCTCACGCGCCGCCGGCTTTGCGCCCGCGCCCTTCATCAGATCCGCGTTTCGCGGTACCCCGCTGCCGGGGGCGGCGCGTCGGCGGTCGCGTCCTCGTGCATCATGGTGGCGAACTGGTGCACGAGATCCGGATCGAACTGCGTGTCGCCCTTCTTCAGGATGATCTGGAGCGCGTCCTCGCGGGGAATCGGCGAACGGTAGGAGTCGACGGAGGTCATCGCGTCGTACACCTCCGCAATGGAGATCAGCCGCGAGCCAAACGGAATTTCCTCGCCAGCCAGGCGGTCGGGATAGCCGGACCCGTCCCAGCGCTCGTGATGGCTGCGGATGAGCGGCGCGATCGGGTAGGGGAAATCGATCCTTTCGAGCAGCGTTGCGGCTGCCGCGGGGTGCCGGCGCACAATCGAGATCTCCTCGAGGTCGAGGGGCCGGCGGCCGGAGAGGCGCTCGTACGGGATCTCCAGCTCGCGCAGCCCGATGTCGTGAAGAAGGCCGGCGACGGTGACTTGTTCCACCGTCTCCGGCGGCAGCCCGAGGTGGCTCGCGAAGCGGCGGGCGAGAAACCCCGTGGCGAGGCCATGCGCCTTGAGCTGTGGATACGGGCGGATGCCCGGCTCGAGCAGGAAGTTGACGAGGCTGCGGTAGGCGCCGCGGTAGCGGGAGGCCCCGCGCACGTCCGCCAGGGTCGAGCGGACGAGACGGTGAGTCTCGGTCAAGGCCGCCGTCAGCTCCGAGGCCGGCGCCCGCTCGAACACGATCGTCAGCAGCAGCGTCGCCTCTCCGGAGGACATCACGGAGGTCTGGATGCCGGCGAATTCGCCGATTTCGCCGGGAACGGAACCGAACGGATACTCGGTGTTGAAGAGCTTCTCGCGCGGGATCTTGAGGCGCGGAGCCGCCGCGGCGACGGCCGCCTCGAGGTCTTTGAGGAGCGCCTTCCGGCCTGCCTCCGAAAAGGGCTTGCGCGCGCCGACGTACAGTTCCGCCCGCTCCGGCCCCCAGAGAGAAAAGACGACCGCCTCGATCTCGGGAGACAGAAACAGCGTGTTGACGAAGCCGCGGAAGACCAGGATCTCGCGCCGCGACAGCTCGACCCTGGGCGCCGCGGGACTCGGTCCCGCGGGGGCGGTGCGCGCGTCCTTTTCATTGCCCGGCAGGTACAGGGGTGGCGGCTGCTGCGTCTCGCTGGTATCGAGCTCTGGAGGCGGCTCATTGTGAAAAACCCGGACGGCATCCTCGGGATCGACTGGCTCCTGCGGCGCGGAGCCTCCGGTTTCGTGCGCCCGAAGCAGCGAAGCCAGGCGGACGACCGCGCGTTCGATGACCCGGGTATCGTCCTTCGTGAAGAGTCCGCCAGCGACCTTGTCCTGGAGCTCCAGGATTCCGACCATGCGCGAGCCCATCGTGATGGGAGCCGCGAGAAGGCGCGCATAGGATTCCCGCTCCATGACCCGGGCCAGCGAGCCCGCGTCCTTCATGGAGTTCGCGTACATCGGCTTGCGGTGGAACTGCACCCACTCGATGAGGGGGTCGCCGACGCCGAGGACCTCCTCCGGGCCGAACCGCAACGGGAACCCGTAGCTCGCCGCCAGGCGGTAGGCCCCGGTCGCGTCCATCGTGTAAAAGCGAGCCCGGGTGAAGCCGATCGACTCGCGCAGCAGCATGAGAGCCTCCGTCAGCTGCCGCTCGAGATCCGTATCTGTCATGAGATGAGGCAGTGTATCGGGGCGATCCGGTTTCCCCAAGCGTGGCCGGGGAGCCACGATGTCGTCTCGCGATCGCCACGGAAACCCTCGCTCGCCCGAGGCGGCGATAGGCGTCAAGCTCTTGCGTCTGAGCGGGTTACGACTCCTGTTGGCCGTGCCGCGGAGGCTGGCACCAATGCTGCGAGAGCACGCGCTTGATGAGACAGCAGACGACGCTCAAGACCAGCGTTTCCATCGAGGGCGTGGGCCTCCATTCCGGCCATCCGGTGCGAGCCCATTTCCGCCCCGCTCCCGCCGATCACGGCCTCGTTTTCGTCCGGCTCGACCATCCCGACAGGCTCATTCCGGCAAACCTCGAGTCGGCAGCCATGTTCGACTTCGCCACGACACTCGCCCGAGACGGCGTCTCCATCGGCACCGTCGAGCACGTCCTCTCGGCTGCGGCCGGAGAAGGGCTCGACAATTGCCGGATCGAGATCGAGGGGCCGGAGGTTCCCATACTCGATGGGTCCGCGCTGCCGTTCGTGCGCCTCTTCCACGCCGCCGGCTTCGAGCGGCAGGAGGCCCTGGTTCATCCGCTCGACATTCGTGACACCGTTCAAGTCTCGCGCGGCGACCGTTCGATGACCTTCACGCCCGACGGGCCCGGCCTCCGAATCAGCTACGAGATCGACTTCGCGCACCCTGTCGTCGGGCGCCAGGCGATCACCGTCGCGATCCGGCCCGAGGACTACGCCGCGCGCATCGCGCCCGCCCGCACGTTCGGTTTCGCCCGGGACGTCGAGGCCATGCGCGCCCGCGGCCTCGCCCGGGGCGGCAGCCTCCACAACGCCATCGTGCTCGACGACACGGGAGTCGCCTCGGGCCCCCTGCGGTTCCGCGACGAGTTCGTGCGCCACAAGGTCCTGGACCTCGTCGGCGACCTGGCGCTGCTCGGCCGGCCGCTCGATGGGCACGTTCACTGCGTCAAGGCGGGCCACGCTCTGCATATCGAGTTCGCCCGGGCCCTGCGGGCGGCGGTGAGCGGTGCGGGTGCCCAACCGGCGGCCGAAGCGCCCGCCCGCGCAGCCCGGTCCCGCGGCTAAGTCCCGGCCGGCGAGGGAAAGCCCTACAATCAGCCCCCGATGAGGGGCCGAGCCGCATTTCGCGCCGCTGCGCTCGCAACCGCGCTGGCGGTGGCCGGTGCGCCGCTGCTGTCCCAGGCCGCGCCCAAGCCCCGTGTCGACGTCCTGCGCATCGAGACGCGGGGGCCCGACGTCTTTCTCAAGTTCCACCTGACCGGCGCCCTGAACCCGGAGCTGTCCAAGAAGATCGAGGCGGGCCTCGAGACCTCGATCCGGTACGAGGTTCGGCTGTACCGCCGGTTCCGGTACTGGTTCGACACCTACCTCGAGACGCGCCGGTACCGCGTCGCCGCCACCTATGATCCCGTGACCCGCGAGTACGTCGTCGAGGAGACGCTCGACAAGAAGCCCCTGAAGCGCACCACCACGCGCGACTTCGCGGAGGTCCAGCAGATGCTCGTGTCCCGCGAGAGCCTGCTCGCTTTCCGGGTCGCCGACGACATGCCGCGCCACAATCTCTATGCCTCGATGCAGGCTCGCTTCGACGCGGGCTTCCTCTTCGCGTTCATCCCGGTGGACGGAAAGACCGAGTGGAAGAAGTCGCAGGTCTTTGACGTCCCGGAGCCTAAACCCGAGCCCAACCGTGTCGATCCTGACCGAACTCCAAAAGCGCCGTAAGGACAACCGGCTCATCGTCGGCCTGGCGCTGGCGGTGCTCGTGGCCTGGTCGGCGGCCTCCGTGCTCGAGCAGCGCGCCGCCGAGATGGAGGCGGAGACGATCACGCGCGGCCTGCTCCTCTTCGCGCTGTCTTACATCAACGTCACGCTCATCGCCGCCGTTCTCTTCGTCCTCTTCCGCACCCTCATTAAGCTGTGGCTGGAGCGCCGCAAGGGCGTCCTCGGCTCGCGCTTCAAGACAAAACTCCTGGTCACTTACGTCGGCCTGACGGTCGTTCCGATCGTGCTGCTCTTCGTGACCGCAACCGGCCTGCTCCAGCGCTCGATTGACCGATGGTTCTCGACTCCCGTCCGCGAGGTCGTCAACAAGGCTCGCAATGTCGAAGACCTCGCCGCCCGGCGCATCGAGAACGAGGCCCGTGACAACGCGCGGGCGCTCGCCCGTTCGGTGCAGCCGGGAAGCCTCCCCACCGGAGAGGCGCTCGAGGAGTTCCGACTGGCCGAGGGACTGGACACCGTCGAGGTGTACGTGGGTGGACAGCGCATCGCCAGCGCTCCGGGTGCGCCGCCGCTCCCGCGCCTGCCCCCGGAGGTCCTGGAACACGCCGTGGCCGACGGCTCGGCGACCAAGGTCGAAGTGCTGTCGGACGGCTCCCACCGGGTGCGCTCGGCGCTGGCGTCGGGAACCGCGCTTTACGTCGCCGGCATTCTCGTTCCGCCCGCGGAGGCGCGCGCCATGACGGCGATCGCCCAGGCCTGGAGCGACTACCAGAAGCTCGAGGTGCAGAAGCCCTCGATCAAGGCCGCCAACATCGCCACTTTCCTTCTGATCACGCTCGCCGTGCTCTTCGCGGCGATCTGGACCGGCCTGACCCTGGCGCGCCGGATCACCGAGCCGATCGCAGCGCTGGCGGAGTCGACCCGCCGGATCCGCTCGGGCGACCTCACCGCCCGCGTGGAAGTGCCGTCCACCGACGAGCTCGGCGTTCTCGTGGATTCCTTCAACGAGATGGCCGAGGGGCTCGAGCAGGCCCGCGACGCGCTCTTGCAGTCCAACGAAGACCTGCAGGCCTCCTACCAGCGGCTGGACCTCGAGCGCCGCCTCGTGGCCACCGTGCTCGAGTCCGTCACGACGGGAGTCGTGGCGTTCGACGCGGACCGCGAGATCACTCTCTGCAACCCGGCCGCGCGAACGCTCCTCCGGCTGCCGGAGACCGTCACGGCCGCCGACCTCCGTTCGCGCACGGACCTCGCCGAGCTGAACGCGCTGCTGGATGAGGCGCGGGCCGCGGCCTCGCCACTGCCGGCCCGAGAGCTGCGGCTCTCGGGCGACGGCGAGGAGCGGCAGCTCGAGATCTCCGTGCGGCCGCTCTCCTCGGCCGCGCCGGCCGGGCGCGGAGGCTGGGTGCTGGCCGTCGAGGACACGACGCACGTCGCGCGCGAGCAGAAGCTCGCGGCCTGGAGCGAGATGGCGCGCCGCGTGGCGCACGAGATCAAGAACCCTTTGACACCCATCCGCCTCTCTGCAGAACGCATTGCCCGCCGGCTCAAATCCGGCGAGTCCGACCTGCCGCAGGCCATCGAGCGCGGCACGCGCGTCATCGTCGAGGAGGTGGAGGTCTTGAAGTCCCTGGTGGACGAGTTCTCGCGCTTCGCCCGCCTGCCGGCGATGCATCCCGAGCCGACCGACCTCGCCGCGGTCGCCCGCTCGGCGGCCCGCCTCTTCGAGGGAGCTCGCGAGGGCGTTCGCGTCTCGGTCGAGTCTCGCCTCGTCAGCCCGGTCGCACGTGTGGACCCTGATCAGATCAAACGGGCGCTCGTCAACCTGATCGACAACGCGCTCGAGGCCTGCGGCGAGGAGGGCGCGATCACCGTCATCCTCTCGGAACGGGACAGCGTCCTCACGCTCGAGGTCGCCGACACGGGCCGCGGTGTGCCGGCCCGGGACCGCGAAAAACTTTTCCTGCCCGACTTCACGACGAAAGGGCGCGGGACGGGCCTCGGCCTCGCCATCGTCTCCCGCATCGTCGCCGACCACAACGGCACGATCCGCGTCGAGGACAACCGGCCGCGGGGCGCGCGGTTCATCATCGAGCTGCCCGCCGCATGAAGAAACGACGCATCCTCGTCATCGACGACGAGAAGGCGATCCGCGAGACGTTGTCGGAGATCCTGACGGATGAGGGCTACGCCGTCACCACGTCCGCGTCCGGCGAAGAGGGGCTCCGCCGGTTCCTCGACGAGCGCTGGGACCTCATCCTCCTCGACGTGTGGCTCAAGGACCGCGACGGGCTCTCGCTCCTCGAGGCGGCCGAGGGCCGCGTCCGCGACGTTCCGGTCGTCATGATCTCGGGCCACGCCAACGTCGAGACCGCGGTCAAGGCCGTGCGTCTGGGAGCCTACGACTTCCTGGAGAAGCCGCTTGCCCTCGAGCGGGTGCTGCTGACCGCTCAGAAGGCGATCGAACGGCGAGATCTCCTGGCCGAGATCGCCGCCATGAAGGGCCGGACGGACTCGGAGGCGATCCTCCTCGGCGGCTCGGCCGCCATGACGCGACTCCGCTCGGAGATCGACGCGCGTGGCCCCGACGGACGCGCGCGTGCTCATCACGGGCGAAAACGGCACCGGCAAGGAGCTCGTGGCGCGGGCCCTGCACCGCCTCTCGGAACGGGCCGACGCGCCCCTGGTCGAGGTCAACTGCGCCGCGATCCCGGAAGAGCTCATCGAGTCGGAGCTGTTCGGCCACATCAAGGGCTCCTTCACGGGAGCCTCGGAGGACAGGCGCGGCAAGTTCGAAGAAGCCGACGGCGCGACGCTGTTCCTGGACGAGGTCGGCGACATGTCCGCCCGCACGCAGTCCAAGGTGCTGCGCGCCCTCCAGGAGGGCCGCTTCACGCGCGTCGGCAGCACGAAGGCGATCGCGTCGGACGCCCGGGTCCTTTCTGCGACCAACAAGGACCTGCCAGGCCGAGATCGCCCGAGGGGCGTTCCGCGAGGACCTGTACTTCCGCCTCGCCGTCGTTCCGCTCCACGTGCCGCCGCTGCGCGAGCGCTCGGAGGACATCCCGGAGCTGGCCCGCCACTTCCTCGAGCTCGCTTCGACCCGCTTCGGCCGGCGCCCCCGGCGCCTGTCACCCGGGGCCGTGCGCGCCCTCCAGGCCCACCGCTGGCCGGGCAACGTGCGGGAGCTCAAGAATCTGATGGAGCGCCTGATGATCTTCGGCCAGGGCGACGCCATCGAAGCCTCCGACCTCCCCTTCGCGGCCGCCGAAGCCGGCGCGCTGCCCCCCGACGCGCCCTTGAAGGACGCTCGCGACGATTTCGAGCGCCGCTACATCCTCGCCGCCCTGCAAGCGCCACCGCGGCAACGTCACCCGCGCCGCCGAGATGCTGGGGCTGGAGCGATCCAACCTCTACCGGAAACTGAAGAGCGTACGGGATCGAGGTGGAGCGGGAATAGCCAACCCTGCTGTCATCCCGATGAGCGCAGCGACGAGGATGTACTCGAGGGGAACCAGAGTAGATCCCTCGACTTCGCTCGGGATGACAGTGCCGTCGGCTCTATTCGTCGTCTTCCAGCAAGCGCATCTCGAGGACCTGGGCGCTCGTGAAGTTCTCGATGCGCAGGTAGTGCTCGGCGGCCATGAAGAGGGCTTCGGCCGGTGTCAGGCCGACGATCTCGGAGCCGACGATCGCGACGCCGTAGCGCTCGGCCTCGGACTTGACGCATTCGAAGACGCGGTGGAGCGGCGTCTTCTTGAAGTTCGTCATGTTGATCGAGACCTGGACCTGGCCGCGGTCCTCGAGCGCGACGCCCATGGCCTTCACGTAGCGGAACCCGCCGCCGATGTGGCGGATCGCTTTCGCGATGCGCTCGGCGACGGCCACGTCCTTCGTCGCGAGGTTGATGTTGTAGGCAATCAGCGGCGCGCGGGCGCCCACGGCCACGACGCCGGCGGTCGGGTGCCGCTCTCCCGGGCCGAAGTCCGGCTTCCACTTCGGGTCGCGCACTTTCTCGGCAAACCCTTCGAACTCGCCTTTCCGGATGTCCGCGAGGTTGCGCCGGTGCTCGGCCGAGGCCGAGTCCTCGTAGAGATAAACGGGGATGCCGCGCCGGCCGATGTCCTCGCCGACCTCGCGCGACAGAGCCACGCAGTCCTCGACCGAGGCGCCTCGAATCGGCACGAACGGAACGACGTCCACCGCGCCCATCCGCGGGTGCTCGCCCTTGTGCTTCGTCAGGTCGATCCGCGGGACGGCCGCGTCGAACAGGGCCAGGACGGCCGCTCGGACGCCGCGGCGGTCTCCGACGAGCGTCAAAACGCTGCGGTTGTGCGCCGCATCCGAGGACACGTCGAGCAGGCTCACGCCCGAAACCGCCCGAACGGCTGCCGCCAGCGCCTCCACGACACCTTTGTCGCGCCCCTCGGAAACGTTCGGGATGCATTCGATGATCGTACGCATGCAGCCGTCAGTTTATAATCGCGCGAGCCGATGAGCAGCTCCGATACGAACCCGGGCGTCTATCCGGGCAACCCATCGCTGCCCCGGGAAGTCCGCGAAAAGATCCTTTCCACCTTCCGCCACACGCTGAACCTCTACAAGGAGGGCAAGCTCGACGACTGCCTGATCGGGTGCGACTTCATCCTCAAGATGGATGCCCGGTTCATTCCGGCCCGAAGGCTCCTCGAGAAGGCCAAGAACCCGAGCGCCGAGGTGGACGTCGCCGAGCTGGAGGCCCTGGTGGCCGGGACGCTGACGCGCCAGGAGCGCGTGGTCGCGGCCGAGCCCGACCGGCTCCTCGTGCGCGCCGTCGAGAGCTACAACGCCCGCGACTTCGACGCCGCGGCGGGTGCGGCCGAGCAGGTCCTGCAGGTGCTGCCCGGCAACCAGGACGCCGTCGAGATCCTCGAGAAGGCGCGCCGCAAGAAGGCCGCCCAGCCGCTGGTCGAGGCCGCCAAGCTGAAGGCCATCGCGGCGCTCGGCGGCAACCGCCTGGACGACGCGCGGCGCGAGGTCGCAAAGATCAAGGCGCTCGACCCGGATCATCCGTCGGTGGGGCTGCTGGAGTCGAAGCTCGGGGCTTCGGCCCCCGCGGCGTCGGCACCGGCGCCACCCACGGTCCCTCAGCTCGGCGACTCCTTCAGCGCCTTTGGGGAGGATCAGAGCGAGCCGCACATCGCGTTCGACGACAAGGCAACCATGGCGATCCGGCTCGACGACCTGCCGCCGTCCTATCCCGTCCAGCCGCCGCCCGACATGATGTCCGACACCTCGCCTCTGAAACAGAAGGGCCGGCCGCCTGTCGCGCCGCCCCCGTCCCTGACGCCGCTCCCGCGCCCGCCCAAGCCCGCGCCGGAGCCCGCGGCGCCGGCGCCGGCCGCGATGGGCAGCCTCGACGGCCTGTCGCTCGATTCGCTCTCGCTCGACATGCCGGCTTCGCCAGCGCCGCGCCGAGCCATCCTACGAGCTGGAACCGGCTCCTGCTCCGCCGAAGGGATCGCCAGCGGACATGTGGGGAGCTCCCGCGGCGATGGAACTCGATTCCCTCGCCGGGTCCATGGAGCTCGAGTCCCTCGCGGCGCCCACCGGGCCGCAGCAGCAACCCATTCACATCACGGAGCCTTCCTTCGACCTCGGCTCCTTCGACGCGCCGGCGGCTCCCGAGGCCGAGGCCGGCTCCGAGCTCAAGCCGATCTCCGACACTGAGGTGAGCCCCTCGGAAAGGGAGATCGCCAATCTCCTGAAGCAGGGCGACGACGCCGCCAAGCGCGGCGACCGCCAGCAGGCCATCGAGATCTGGTCGCGCATCTTCCTGATCGACATCAACAACTCCGAAGCCGTCATCCGGATCGAGAACTGCCGCCAGGGCATGGCGGAGGGGAACCGCAAGATCGCCGACTGCCTCAAGAGCGGCCGGGAGGCTTTCGAAGCCGGAGATCTCGCCGTCGCGCGGGACATGTTCCTGCAGGTCCTGGCCGTCGACGAGAACGAGCCGACGGCGAGGTTCTACCTCGACCGCATCGAGGAGGAGCTGGCGACGCCGGCGAAAGCCGCGCCCGAGGCGAGCGCGGAGGAGGGCGGGTCGGCCGCGCCGGCCGAGGTGGTGGCGGCGAGCCGGGAAGCGCGGCGCCGGCGAAGGGTCTCCGGCTTCCCTTCCAGCCGAAGATCCTCGTACTCATCGTCGTCTTCATCCTGCTCGCGGGGGGCGGTGCCTGGTACGCCACGCGCCAGCCCGGGCTCAAGAGCGGGGCACCACGCTGGCGCCCACGAAGGCGCGCATCGACGACGCGGCGACGCTCGCCCGCGAAGGCAAGACGAAGGAAGCCATCGCGATGCTCAAGGGCATCCCGCCCGACGGACCCCGAGTACGCGCGCGCGAAAAAGATGCAGGACGAGCTCTCCAAGCAGCTCGCCGTTACTCCCGCGGCCGCCGCCGCGGCCCCGACCTCGGCGCCCGGTACCGGCGCCGGCCGGCACCCCCGTCGTCATCGCGAGCTCGACAACCTCCTCTCAGCCCATGGATCCTCCGCAGCTGCGCGCCGCGGGCGAGAAGGCGCTCGCCGACAAGCGCTACATCGAGGCGCTCAAGGACTTCAACCTGGCGCTGCCCACCTACAAGAGCGATCCCAGCTTTGCGCAGAGCATGGGCACCGGCCGCCGAGAAGGTCACGGAGATCTCGCCGGCCGTCCGGCTCTTCAACGAGGGCGAGTACGAGACGGCCATCCCGGTTCTCTGGCGCATCCTGCAGGAGGACCGTGAAAACCAGGATGCGCGCTCGTACCTGCTGCGGTGCTACTACAACCAGGGCGTCTCGCAGCTCCAGAACGGCCTGTTCCCGAAGGCCCTGAAGTCGTTCGACGAAGTGCTTTCGCTCGATCCGAAGGATACCGAGGCACAGCGGCACCGCCAGTTCGCGGCGCGGTACCAGAAGGCGGACCTCGACCTCATGGGCCGCATCTACGTCCGGCACATTCCTCACCGGCCGTGAGACCCTCGGGCGCGCCCGGCCCGCCGGAAGGCCGGGAGCCCCTCGCCGAGTTCTCCTTCGATCCCGGCCCCGTGCCGGACCCCCCGGAGCCGGCTGGCCGCACTGCGACCGCGCGCGGACGGCCGATCCCGCCGCGGCCCTTTCGCTCCGGGCGATGGCGGCCGCCGCCGATCTTCGCCGCCGTCGTGCTCGGCGTCTCGCTGCCGATCGTCGGTGCCGCCGTGCTGCGCGGGACGCTGGCCCACACCCGCCGGCCTCCTGTGGGCGGCGGCTTTCGGCGTGACGCTCTCGTTCGTGGCGACGGTCGTGGCGCTCTTCCTCTTCGGTCGGACTCCGGGCATGGCGCTGGCCGGCCTCTCGGTCCGCGCCGACGAAGCGGGCTACCGTCCGACCGCCGGCCAGGCGGCGCGCCGTTTCCTCGGCACCGTTCTCGCGGCGGCCGCTCTCGGCATCCCGCTGCTGCTGACGAAGCGCGATGCCGGCGCCCCGACTCCGGCCGACAGGCTGTCGGGCCGGCCGCTCGAGGAAGACGAATGAGTCCGTCGAAGCAGCCGCTGACCGTCGCCGTCGCCCAGATCGACACGACGGTCGGCGACTTCGAAGGCAACGCCGCGAAGATCCTCGACTTCGGGCGGCGCGCCGAGGCGGCCGGGGCCGGACTGGTGCTCTTTCCCGAGCTGGCCGCCTGCGGATACCCGCCCCGCGACCTGGTCGAGCGCCGTTCGTTCGTCGACGAGTCGCAGCGCGCCGCGCGCCGGATCGCGCGGGCCTCCGGCGCCGCAACCTGGGTCTTCGGCGCGGTGCTCCCGAATCCCGGCCGCAGCGGCCGACGCGTCTTCAACGCCGCCGTCGCCGCGCGCGGCGGGCGCATCGCCGGCGTGTACCACAAGCGCCTGCTTCCGACGTATGACGTCTTCGACGAGGGGCGATATGTCGAGCCGGGCAAGCGCCCCCTCGTGCTCAAGGTTTCCGGCCGGCGCGTGGGCGTCACGATCTGCGAGGACATCTGGAACGACAAGACGTTCTGGAAGCGCCCGCTCTACGCGGCCGATCCCGTCGCCGAAATCCGGCCGCTGAAGCTCGACCTCCACGTCAACATCTCGGCCTCACCGTACACGCTCGGCAAGACACAGCTCCGCCAGCGCATGATGAGCGCCGTCGTCCGGCGCACGGGCGTGCCGCTCCTGGACTGCAACCTCGTCGGCGGCAACGACAGCCTCGTCTTCGACGGGCAATCCTCCGCCTTCGACGAGCGCGGCCGGCTCGTCGGCCGCGGCGCGGCGTTCGAGGAAGACCTGTGGTCGATCGAGATGCCGGGCGGGCGCGGACCCGATCCACCGCGACCTCCCGCCGGTCGCCGAGGTGCGCCGCGCGCTCGTCCTGGCTCTCAAGGACTACGCCGGCAAGTGCGGATTTGCGAGCGCCGTGCTCGGCCTCTCGGGCGGGATCGACTCCGCGGTCACGGCCGCGCTCGCGGTCGAGGCCCTCGGCCCCGGGCGCGTCACGGGCGTCGCCATGCCCGGGCCCTACTCCTCGCCCGGGAGCGTCACGGACGCCCAGGAGCTCGCCAGGAATCTCGGCATCCCGTGCCGGGTCATCCCGATCGGCCAGATCTTCGAGGCCTACCGCCAGACGCTCGGCGGCGAGCTCGGCAAAGGGCGGGAGGCCGCCGAGGAGAACATCCAGGCCCGCATCCGCGGCGCCATCCTGATGGCCCTCTCGAACGCCTTCGGCCACCTCGTGCTCTCGACCGGCAACAAGTCGGAGCTGGCCGTCGGGTACTGCACCCTCTACGGCGACATGGCCGGCGGTTACGCCCTCATCTCGGACATCCCGAAGATGCTCGTCTACAGACTCGCGAGGGACATCAACCGCGACCGGGCGGTGATCCCGGAGGCCTCGCTCACGAAGCCGCCGTCGGCGGAGCTGAAGCCGAACCAGAAGGACACGGACTCGCTGCCCGAGTACGCCGTGCTCGACCCCTTGATCGAGGCCCTCGTCGACCAGTCTCTGCCGCCCGCCAGAGCCGCGCGCCGCGCGAAGACGTCCCTGGCTGCTCGCCCGGGACATCGCGCGCCGGATCGACGGCAACGAGTACAAGCGCCGCCAGGCCGCGCCGGGACCGAAGATCACCGCAAGGTCCTTCGGCGAGGGCAGGCGGTACCCGATCGCCCAGAAGTTCCGGGTGTGAGCCTGACAGCCTCGCTCGTCATTCCGGCCTACAACGAGGTCAACCGCATCGAACGGTGCGTGCGCGACGTCGCGGCCTGGCGCGCGGGCCGGCCGGGCGGCCTCGACTGGGAGATCATCCTGGTCGACGACGGCTCGACCGACGGGACAAGAGACACCGCACGGCGGGCGGCCGAGGCCGCCGGGATGCCGCTGACGCTTCTCGTCCACGCCCGAAATCAGGGGAAGGGCGCCGCGATCCGGAAGGGAGTGCTCGCCTCCTCGGGCGACCCGGTCCTCGTCTCGGACGCGGACCTCTCGACGCCTCTTGCGGAGTGGACGAAGCTCGCGGAGAAGCTCACCGACCCATCCCGTCTCGATCGGCTCGCGGGCCATCGACTCCGACCTTGTGCGCAAGCGCCAGCCCTTCTACCGGGTGCTGCTCGGCAAGGCCGGCAACAAGATCATCCAGCTCTTCGCCGTGCCCGGCATCAGCGACACCCAGTGCGGCTTCAAGCTCTTCCGCGGCGGCGCCGCGCGCGAGCTCTTCGCGCAAGCGCGCATCGACCGCTTCGCCTGGGACGTCGAGGTCCTCTACCTCGCCCGCCGCAAGGGCCTCGCCGATCGCCGAAGTCCCCGTCCTCTGGTTCAACTCCCCCGAGTCCAAAGTCTCCGTCTGGCGCGACACGCCGAAGACGCTCTTCGACGTGCTTCGGATCCGCTGGATGCACCGGCACGAGGCGGTCAAGCCGATCGCCAGACCGGGGTGAGACGCGCAGCCACTGCGGCAGCCACGAGAGGGGCCAGCGCGGACGCGGTGCGGAGCAGGGTCGTGTCGATGAGCCAGGCGGGTCCGCGGACGGCGAAGACGGGCAGCAGGACGTAGGCGGCCAGGGCGGCCGCGGTAAGAAGCAGCAACCTCTCGCCGGCAGGATTCCGGGCTCCGGCGGCGATCAGGACGGCCACGGCGGCGAGGCCGAGCCAGCCGGTGAGACCGGGGACGCGGACAGCCGACGCGAGCGCTTCCGACACGCGCGCCGGCGAGAAGAGAGCGAAATCGAAGTCCGAGAGGGGGACGCGGCCGCGCCACGCCAGGTGCAGGCCGTAGACGCCGAGCGCGGGCACGAGGGCCGCCAGCCCGACCTTGAGCCGGCGGGATCCGCCCGACAAGCAGCGCGATCGCGAAGGCCACGGCGGCGAGGTACAGCCCCTCGTTCTTGACCGAGGCGATCCAGAGCGACGCGAACGCGAGGCGCCGGAGGGAGCCCGTGTCTGCTCCTCGAGAGCGTCGGCGAAGGCCGTGCCGAAGAGGAGCAGGCCGAAGGCCAGAGGGATCTCCGCCAGGCCCGTCAGGAACGCCGAGTAGAGCGGTGCGAAGAGAGCGCGAGAGCGGCCGCAGAGAGCGCGAGGGCAGTCGAAGCGCCCCGGCGGCGGAGCCAGCCTCCCAGCACGCACAGCGTGGCGAGCTGGACAAACGAGAAGACGACCGCCAGTGCGTGGTCGTCCCAGTTTCCGGTCAGGAAGGACACCCCGGCAAAGAGCAGCGGCAGGCCGAGAGGGTACTCGGGATGCGAGAAACGGATCGGAGGCCAGTCGTAGAGGCGAGACGGAAGGGATCGCGAAAGGAAGATGGTCTTGCCCTTGAAGCCCCAGATGGCGAGGAAGTCGTTCGACCACATGGGCTCCGTTAAGGCGCGGATGTTGAAGACAACGATTCCAAGCAGCAGGAGGGCGAGGAGCGACAAGAGGACCCACGTCGGCGTTCGTTGAAGAGGGTGGGCTTCGGTTTTCCCCTCACCCCTCCCCTCTCCCGGGGGGAGAGGGAGGAAGCGAGCCGCGGCGGCGATTACGGCCCCACCTAGAAGAAACGGAATCCAACCGGGGCTTCCGCCGAGGAGGAAGACGACGAGCGGAACTGCCGCGAGCAGAGCGCAGCCGAGGGCGAAGCTCCAGCCGATTCGCTCGGCGAGGAATTGTCGGCCGGCTGGAAAGAGGGCGCGGCAGCCGAACCATCCCGCGACCATGGCGAGGAACAGGACCGCCTTGACGGCCGCCAGCGAGAGCAGAAACGCCATCACGGCTCGGGCTCCAGAAGCGCGCCGCCCGGCAGATCGGCGAGGACCCGGAAGCCGGCCGGCCTCTCGGGGCCATAGACGGCCGCGGCCCAGCGCGGGGGCAGGGCCGCCGGGGCGATCAGGACGGGCCGCGGAGCGAGCTGGTAGCTCGCGAGGTAGAGCACCTGGTCCGTCGGGGGCGCGCCGAGAATCGCGACGCCGGCGGCAGTCGGCGGCAGCCGCCGCCGCGCGGCCTCGAGGAAGATGAAGAAGCCGCGATCGAACGCGGCCGCCGTGCCGGAGAGGCGCCGCACGGCCAGCTCCTGGCTCGCGTGGCTCCGGACCAGGACGAGCCGGCGGGACATCTCGCGCGGGGAGATCTGCGCGCAGAGAAGCGCGGCGAGAAACGCGGCTGCCGCCAGGGCGGCCGCTTTGCGGGAGGTCAAACGAGCGGGAAGCCCGCGCACAGCTCGGAGACCGTGCGCCGAACGGACTCCTGCACAGCCGCGTCCTCGCGGGCCTCGAGCGTACGCGCGATCGCCTCGCCGATGACTTCCATCTCCGCGACCCCCATGCCCCGCGTCGTCACGGCGGGCGTCCCGATCCGAATGCCCGAAGCGACCATGGGAGGGCGCGTGTCGAAGGGGATCGTGTTCTTGTTGACGGTGATCGCGACTTTCTCGAGAGCCTTCTCGGCGTCCTTGCCGGAGATGTCCCGAGCGCCCACATCCACCATCATCACGTGGTTGTCCGTGCCGCCCGAGACGAGCCGGAAGCCTCGCCTCGAGAGGGCCGAAGCCAGCGCCTTCGCGTTCTCCACGGTCCGCTTCTGGTACTCGATGAACTCCGGCGTGCCGGCTTCGGCCAGGGCCACGGCCTTGGCGGCGATGACGTGCTCGAGGGGCCCGCCTTGCACGCCCGGAAAGACGTTGCGGTCGAGATCCTTGGCCTTGTCGGCGCGGCAGAGCACGAGGCCGCCGCGGGGCCCGCGCAGCGTCTTGTGAGTCGTCGTCGTGACGTACGGGGCATGCGGAACGGGCGACGGATGCAGGCCGGCGATGACGAGCCCCGCGATGTGAGCGATGTCGCACATCAGGTCGGCGCCGACCTCGACGGCCACCTTGCCGAACTTTTCGAAGTCGATCTCCCGCGCATACGCCGAGGCCCCCGCGATGATCATCTTCGGCTTGTGCTCGCGGGCGAGCTCCGCCAGGGCCTCGTAGTCGATCCGCTCGTCCTCGCGCCTCACGCCATAGGCCACGACCTTGTACTCCTTGCCCGAGAAGGACAGCGGGTGGCCATGGGTGAGATGTCCGCCGTGGGAGAGATTCATGCCCAGGATCGTGTCGCCGGGTTTCAAGGCCGTCAGGTAGACGGCCATGTTCGCCTGCGAGCCCGAGTGCGGCTGCACGTTGGCGTGGTCGGAATGGAAGAGCGCCTTTGCGCGGTCGATCGCGAGCTGCTCGATCTTGTCCACGAACTCGCAGCCGCCGTAGTAACGCTTGCCCGGGTAGCCCTCGGCGTACTTGTTCGTCAGCACCGAGCCCTGCGCCTCGCGCACCGCGCGCGAGACCCAGTTCTCGGACGCGATCAGCTCGAGGCCCTCGTTCTGCCGCCGCACTTCAGCCTCAATCCACTTCGCGACGTCGGGGTCGACAGCCGACAGGTCGCGATCGAGAAACGCGAGGACCCCAGCTAGAGTCGTGCCTTTCATCTCGTCCCCTTTGGACTTTGGACTTTGGACTTTGGACTTCCCAGTTCTCTCATCCAATCACCAACTCCCGGTATTCGGCGTCGGCATACGAGTCCGTCATCCCCGCCACGTGGTCGGCGATCGCCCGGTAGAATTCGGGGCGCGACCGGTATTGCTCGGCGATCTCGCGCTCCACGGCCGCGAGGGGAACCTCGCGCAGGTTCCGCACGCCCAGGTCCTTCGCCAGCACGGAGAGGACCGAATCGGGCAGGAGGCGGGCGTTTTCCGCGTAGGCCGCATAGAGACCCCCGATGACGCGCCGAGCGTGCCCGTCGTGGCGCGAGACGGTGAAGGAGTGGATCACGTGGCGGTAGACGAATTCCTTGAGCTCCCGGTACAGGCGCATCCCGTCCTCCGAGAACCCCACCAGGTTGTCGGGCAGCCGGTCGCGCCAGGCGTCGAAGGCATCGGCCGTCGCGATCCCCTTCTCCTCGAGGAAGCGCTCGATCCGCGCGTGGGAGGCCTCGATCAGGTCGCCCGTCAGGATGCCGAGGATGCCGCGGATCAAGGAGGCCCGGCGCGTATCGGGGTCGCGCCCGAAACCACGGGCCTGCCGGGCCGCCTTCGCGATCTCGAGGGCCTCGATGGCGTCTTCCTCCGCCAGCGACAGGCCGTCTTCGAGGTCGTGCGTCTGCTGGGCGATCTCGTCGGACCAGTTGACGAGCTGCGCCTCGAGCGAGCCCCCCGACTGGAACCGGAGCCCCTCGCGCGACTCCAGCGGAAACGGGAAAGATTCCTTCCAGGCCGTGTGCTTGAGAATCCCCTCGCGGACGTCGTGCGTCAGGTTCAGGCCCGGCTCGTCGTAGCGCCTCTCGAGCCGGTCGACGACGCGCACGGACTGGTAGTTGTGCTTGAAGCCGCCCGCTTCCGGGTGACTGGCGCGCAGCAGGCGGTCCAGGACCTTTTCACCGGAGTGCCCGAAGGGCGTGTGGCCGAGGTCGTGCCCGAGGGCGATCGCCTCGGCGAGGTCCTCGTTGAGCCCGAGAGAGCGGGCGGCGCTGCGAGCGATCTGCGACACCTCGATCGAATGCGTCAGGCGCGTGCGGAAATGGTCGCCCTCGAATGGGATGAAGACCTGCGTCTTGTGCTTCAAACGGCGGAAGGCGCGGGAATGGATGATGCGGTCGCGGTCGTGCACGAAGTTGGTGCGCGCGTCGCCCGGGGCCGCTGCGATCGGGCCCAGGGGCCGCCGGGCGCGGCCGCTGCGGGCCGCGCCGGGAGCGAGGCGCTCTTCTTCGAGCCGCTCGAAGTGCTCCCGGGTGAACCGGGTGGAAACGGTTGTCACGAGATTGTCGTCTCGAGCTTTCCGGAGAGGAGCAAACGGCGCGCCTCGCCGACGAGATACAGCGAGCCCGAGACGATTATAGGTTGGGTGTCGGCGCGGGCGAGGAGGTCGCGGAGAGCGGCTTCGAGGCTCGGGAACGGTGTTGACGGCAGGGACAGGCCCGCGACGCGTTGGGCCAGCTCGGCCGGATCCGCACCCCGCGACGAACCGGTCGGCACGATGAGCACGCGGCCAGCGCACGGGAACAGCCGGGCCGCCATTCCCTCGACGTCCTTGTCGGCCATCGCGGCAAAGACGAGGTCTATCTCCCCCGAGAGACCTGTCTCTTCCAGGAAGCGCGAGAGCGCGTCCGCGCCTTCCGGGTTGTGGCAGCCGTCGAGAAGAACGGTGCGGCCGGCGACCACGAAGCGCTCCAGGCGTCCGGGCCACCGGACCGAACGCACGCCTGCAACGCACGCCGCCGCCGTGACAGGGGCGATGCTGCTGGGCAGGAGCTCCGCCGCGCGCACGGCCAGGGCCGTGTTCCAGGCCTGGTACTCGCCGGGCAGCGGTGTCTCGAGCGCATAGGCGCCAACCGGCGTCTCCAGGCGGAACCGCGTCCCTTCCAACCCTGTTTCGATCCCCGAGAGCCGGAGCTCCCGGGAGGCGTCGTGCCAGAGGGCGCCCGCGGCCTCTGCTTCTTCGGCCAGGACCAGCCGGGCGCCCGAATCCGCGGCGAGGCCGAGCGCCGGCCGTCCGCTGCGGAAGATGCCCGCCTTTTCCCTGGCGATCGACTTGCGCGTCGAGCCGAGGTCCGCCATGTGGTCGAGGTCGATGGAGGTCACGACGGAGACATCTGCCGGCGCCAGGTTCGTGGCGTCGAGCCGGCCGCCGAGGCCCACTTCGTAGACCGCGAGATCGAGCCGTTGCTCGGCAAAGAGAACGAAGGCCGCCGCGGTCAACGATTCGAAGTACGTCAGGGAGAGCTGGGGGGCTCGATCGGCGGCTGCAAAGACCTCCGCGAGCGCCTGGTCGAGCTCCTCCGCCCCGACGTCCCAGCTGCCGACGCGAAGACGTTCGGTCACGTCGATCAGGTGTGGAGAGGTGTAGAGCCCGACCGTCAGGCCCGCGGCGGAGGCGATCGAAGCGAGGGTCGCGGCCGTCGAGCCCTTTCCATTGGTGCCCCCGATGAGCACGCAGGGGACAACGCGCTCGGGCCGGCCCAGGCGGGCGCAGACCGCGTCGATCGCCTCGAGGCCGAGCTTGATGCCCCGCACATCGAGGCCCTCCAGCCGTTCGAGGGCGGGGAGACGAGCTACGGTCCTATCCCCTGCCGTTGCCCGACCAGAGAAGGTTCAGGCAACGCACCAGCGTCGCTTTCATCTCGAAGCGATCCACGATGAAGTCGAGCATGCCGTGCTCGAGGAGAAACTCCGAGCGCTGGAAGCCTTCCGGCAGGGTCTGCCGGATGGTCTGCTCGATGACGCGCGGCCCCGCGAATCCGATCAGGGCGTTGGGCTCGGCCACGTTCAAATCCCCCAGCATCGCAAAGGAGGCCGTGACGCCGCCCGTCGTCGGATCGGTCATGACGGAGATGTAGGGGATCCGCTGCTCGGCCAGACGAGCCAGCGCCGCCGCAATCTTGCCCATCTGCATGAGCGAGAGGATTCCCTCCTGCATGCGCGCGCCGCCGGAGGCCGACACGACGAGGAGCGGCCGCCGGTCGGAAAGCGCACGCTCCGCCGCGCGCGCGATCTTCTCCCCGACGACCGAGCCCATCGAGCCCCCCAGGAAGAAAAACTCCATCGCTCCGATGACGACCGGGATGCCACCCATCGCGCCCGTGCCCACCACGACGGCGTCGCCCGGGCCGATCGACTCCTCGTACTGCTTCAGCCGGTCGCGGTACCTTTTCGAGTCGCGGAACTTCAGCGGGTCCGTCGAGCGCAGCTCCGCGTCGACCTCGGTGTACCGGCCGTCGTCGAAGAGCATGCGCAGCCGCTCGGGCGCGGAGAGCCGGAAGTGGAAATTGCACTTCGGGCAGATCTTGAAGTTCCGGAGAAGTTCCTTGTTGTAGAGGATCTGCCGGCAGTTGTCGCACTTGACCCAGAGCCCCTCGGGGACAGTGCTCTGCCGGGCCTCACGCGGCTCCTTGGGGGCCTTGTCTTTACGGAACCACATGGGAAGGGGAAGAATCCTAGCAGGCCGGGTAAAACGTTCAGAGGGCGGTATTTAGGGTCGGGGATCGGGGTTCGGCCCGATGGCTCGGATGCGGGCTCCGGAGACCTCGAACCGCACGCCGAAGGCCGCCTCGAGATGCGCCGGGGTCAGGACTTCGGCAGGCGGCCCCTGCGCGAGGGCGCGCCCCTTGGACAGCAGCAGGACGCTGTCGCCCAACTCCGAGGCCTGGTCGATGTCGTGCGTTACGAACAGCACCGTCGTGCCCCGCTCCCGGTGGACTCTCTGAAGGGTCTCGAGAAACTGGAGCCGGTGGCGCGGGTCGAGGCCCGACGTGGGCTCGTCCAGCAGCCAGATGGCGGCCTCCTGGGCCAGCGCCCGCGCCAGAAAGACGCGGCGCTTCTCGCCGCCGGAGAGCGCGGACGCGTCGCGCAGGGCGAGCTCGGCGACATCGCAGGCGCGCATCGCCTCGAGTGCCCGGCGCCGGTCGTCCGCGGAATCGGCCGAAAAGCCCCGCCCGTGCGGAGCCCGACCCTGCAGGACGAGGTCGAGACACAGGATGGGAAAAACGAGATCCACGCTCTGCGGCACGTACGCGATCCGCCGGGCCGTTTCGCGCCGCGCCAGGCCGTGGAGAGGATTCCCGTCGAGCAGCAGCTCGCCTCCCGACGGAGCCAGGATCCGGGCCACGAGCTTGAGCAGCGTCGACTTGCCCGACCCATTCTCGCCGAGAAGAACCAGGATCTCTCCCGTCTGGACAGAAGCGTCGAGCCGGTCGAGGGCCTGCGTCACCCCGTAAGAAGCCGAGAGGCCGCGCGCCTCGATCGCCGGCGCTGTCATGGCTGGCGCAGCAGGAGCCAGGCAAAGACGGGCGCCCCCACGGCGGCCGTCACGGCTCCGATCGACAGCTCGCCCGGGGCGAACGCCGCCCGCGACACGGCATCGGCCACGACGAGCAGGGCCGCCCCCGAGAGCGCCGAGGCCGGCAGGAGGGTGCGCTGGTCGTTTCCCGAAACGGAGCGCACCGCATGGGGGACGAGCAGGCCCACGAACCCGATCACGCCGGCAAACGCCACGGCCGCTCCGGTCAGCAGGGACGCGGCGAGAAAGACGACGCGCTTGGCGGCCTCCGTGTTCACGCCGAGCGCGGCGGCATTCTCTTCCCCCACGGCGAAGAGGTTCAATCGCGACGCGAAGGCGAGGAGCGTGGCTCCTCCGGCTAGCGCATACGGCAGGAGAGCGGCAATCCGGGCCGGGGTGGCATCCGCGAGGCTGCCCATCATCCAGAAGAGCATCGAACGCGCCGTCTCCCCCGACGCGGCCGAGAAGACGAGCAGCAGCATCGCCGAGAAGAACGCGTTGGCGATGAGCCCGGCGAGCAAGAGGCGGTGCAAGTCGAGCCGGCCGCCCCGGCGCGCGAGCGCGGCGACCCCGATCGCCGACGCCGCTGCTCCGGCAAACGCCGCGCCGGGCGAAAGGAGAGGCGACACGCCGAGCAGGGCCGCGATCGCGGCACCGGCAGCCGCGCCTCCTGAGGTGCCGAGCAGGAACGGATCGGCCAGCGGGTTCTTGAGAAGCGCCTGGAGGGCCGCGCCCGCCAGTGCGAGGCAAGCGCCGACGAGCGCCGCCAGCGCCACACGCGGCGCCCGCAAGTGCGCGAGGACCCGCGCCGTGTCCCCTGCCGGGCCCTCCGCCGAAAGCGCCGTCCAATCGAGCTTCACGCCCCCGACCGAGAGGCCAATGAGGGAGGCTAAGGCAAGCAGAACGACTGCGCCCACGAGAACGGTCCAGCGCGACGAATGGGGCGCCGAGCGCGACCCCGAAGGCGCCGCCATCAGCGGCCGCTCCGCGAGAGCTCTCCTTCGAGCTGCTCGAGCACATCAAAGACGCGCGGACCGGGTCTGGTCAGCGGCGATTCGGGAAGCCGTATGACATGCGCCTTCGCGATGGACCCGCGTGAAAGCGGGCCGGATGCGAACGCGGATTCGTAGGCCTGCCGCGTCGCGCTCGACTCCGGGATGACGAGAACGTCGATCGGCGCCGTCGCGAGGAACTCGGCCGATACGGTCGGCCAGCCGGCGCTGCCTCCCAGGATGTTGTCCGCGCCGGCCTCGGTCAGGATGTCGTCCAGGAACGTGCCGCGCCCGGCCGCCTGCGGCGGATCCGGCCAGACGAGCAGCAGTGCTCGCGGCCGTCGGCGCCCGGCCGCGCGCGCCCGCACCGCGTCACGGCGGCGCGACAGCTCTAGAGACAGCTTTTCGCCTTCCGGCCCGCGCCCCAGGCGCACCGCCACGCGCCGAAGGCCATCGAGCACGGCGTCGAGCGAACTCCCGGAGACGGCCAGGACCGGGATGCCCGCCGCTTCCAGGGCCATCACGGGGCCGCGCGCGTTGCCATCCTGGCTGGCCAGGACGAGATCCGGGTGGAGCGAGGCGACCCGTTCAGCGCTGACCTCGAGCCCGCCGACGCGGGGAATCGATCGCGCCGCCTCCGGATAGTCGGAAAACTCCGAGACACCGACGAGGCTCCCGCCCGCGCCCACCGCGAAGACGATCTCCGTCAGGTTCGGCGCCAGCGCGACGACGCGATGAGGCGCTCCGGCCGGAGGCTTCGGCGGCTCGGACGGGCATCCGGAGAAAAGAACCAGGACCAGAGGCAGTGTCAGCGCGGAGAGACGAGGGGCGGCCAGTTCGGAGGCTTCGGGCGCTTCGGCCTCTGCGCGACTCGACCTCAGCGCGACTCGGCTTCTTCCAGGTCGTTGGGAATTCCGAGGCGCTGACATGCCGCGTCGTACATCTGGCGCGCGGCCTTCTGGGCGGTCTGGAGCTCGTTCAACCGGTCCTTGACCTTCGCCAATTCCTGCTGGATGAGGTCCTCCAGCTCGGAAATCTCCTTCTTCGTGACAGTCAGGGTGTTCTGGTAGAACTGCTTTTGATCCGAGGTGAGACTCATCGGCTCGTGACCTCCTGCGCAAACCTCAGCTCCCGACGCATCGCCGCCCTACGGCTGCACATCCACGACGACGGTACGCCACATCTTCACCGGAACGCCGTTCTTGGTGGCGGCCCGGAACCTGGATTTTCGCACGGCATCCACAACCGCCTGGTTGACGCCCATGTTCGAGGCGACCCCCTGCTGGAGGCGCGCCTCGGTCACCGACCCGTTCTCGTTCACGAAAACCAGGACGATGACTCTACCCGAAATGCGCTGCTGCCGCGCGACGGGCGGATAGGCGACGCGCGGCGGGGCAATCAGCTCCGGCTCGACGACTCCCGGGCCTGGCCCGACGACATCTCCCCGGGCAACCTCGGGTTCCCCGGCGGCGGCGCGTGCCGGCGCCTCGGACACCGGGGCGGGGGCCGGGCGCGTCGGCACAGCGGCCGGCTCGGGTGTCGGCGCCGCTTCCGTCTTCGTCGCCGCGCCTTCCGCCGGGGTCACCGCGCGGCCGGTGTCCGACGCCGGCGCCTCGTCTTTCGCCCGGGCTGGAGCTTTTTCAGCGGGTGCGCCCGCGTCGCGTGGCGCCTTGCCGGCCGGAGCGGCGCCGGCGTCCTGCGACTTCTGCAGCTCCCGCTTCTTGGCGGCGAGCTGCCTCTGAACCTCCGCATCGACGGCCTTCGGATCGAAGCCGGCCGGCAGGGGCGTGGCGACCGGCGTGGCCAGGGCCGCCGGCACGGGTGTCGACGCGGCGACGCCGGGTGTGGCGAGCGGCGTCACGGCGGGCGCCGCCGCCGGTTTCGCCGGCGCAGTCTGGCGCGACAGAACAAACCAGCCCACACCGGTCAGGACGATGACCGCCGCCGCGATCAGCCCGAAGAGAACAACGCGGCTTTTCTTCTCGTGCGCGCGGGCCGAGGGCGGCGCGCCATAGACCCCCGGAAGCGTGCGGGGTTTTGACTCGGGAGTGATCACCGGGACGGGCGGCTTCGAAACGGGCGGTGGCGTGGAACCCTCGCGCGCGGGAGTGGAGCCCGCGAGATCTTCCACGAACTTCGGCGCGGAGCCCGTCGACCGGCGGGCGACCGGCGCGCCCTTGGACCGCCGCTTCTTGGGCGCCTCGGCGGCCGTCGAGCCGGCCTCCGTGCGCGCCTTCGCCTCGGCTGACGCCGCTTCCTCGGCCTGTTGCCGGTGGAGGTAGATCGCCAGATCCGCGCTGCCCGGCGCGGGCGTGTACGAATAGAGGACCGATTCGAGGTCGCGCAGCAGATCCGAAGCGTTGGGATACCGGTCATCGGGCGACGCGGCAAGCGTCTTGGCGAGAATCGCATCCAGGCTCTTCGGCACTTCCGGGTTGAGCGAGGAGGGTGCCGGGGCGGCGGCGGCCCGGACTTTCTCGAGCAGGTTCAGATCGTTGTCCCCGCGGAAGAGAGGCTCGCCCGTGAGCATCTCGAAAAGGACGCTGCCGAGCGAGAACAAGTCGCTGCGCCGGTCGATCGGGCGGCCCCACGCCTGCTCGGGCGACATGTACTGGACCTTGCCCTTCAAGGCGCCTGACTGCGTCGTCGAGGCCTTCGAGGCCGCCTTCGCGATCCCGAAGTCGCACAGCTTGATGTCACCCTCGAAGGAGATGAGGATGTTCTGGGGCGAGACATCGCGGTGGACGATCGCGAGCTCCCGTCCGTCCGTATCGCGGCGCCGGTGCGCGTAGTCGAGGGCCGAGGCGATCTTCGACGCAATGTAGATCGCGAGCGGCACGGGAATCGGGGTCGCAACTTCCCGAGCGATCTGGAGGATGCCCCGCAGGTCGCGGCCGTCCACGTATTCCATCGCGATGAAATAGCCGCCCGCCTCGATCTTGCCGAGGTCGTAGATGTGAATGATGTTCGGGTGTGAGAGCTGCGCCGCGAGCTTGGCCTCGTCGGCGAACATCGCGATGAACTGCTCGTTGTCGGCCAGGTGTGGAAGGATCTTCTTGATCGCGACGATCTTCTGGAACCCCTCGACGCCGCTGCGCCGCGCCTTGAAGGCGTCGGCCATGCCGCCAGAGGCAATTTTCTCGAGGATCTCGTACTGGCCGAAGTGGTCCGGATCCGGCTGGCTCACGACGGCAGACCTGGGGTGCGGAACGCGCAGGCCCGACAGCGTGTCCTTGATCATCCGATCGATGTCGGCGTCCGTCGAGAAGCGCGGCTTGCCCTCCGAAGGCCCTGCGAAGGAGGGCGAGGTGCCGTGCGGGGGTGTCAGTCCCGGTTCGGCGGAGGGCGCCGCCGTGCCGCGCGGAGGCGTTCGATTTGCGAGGATGCCGGAGAGCGAGTCGCGCATTCTCCGGTCGACCTCCTCCTCGGCGGAGACGACCGGTTTCGGCGGCGCAACCGCCGCGGAAGGCCGCACCGCCTCTCCGCCGACGTCCAGGAGCACATCCGAGAAGATGTCTTCGGAGGTCAGGCGCGACGCCGCCGCGACGTCTGCTGCCGCGATCTTCATCGTCCGCGCGCCGACGTCCGTCGATTCCACGGCCTGCTTCACGGCCTCGCGGAACTCCTGGTCTTCGAACGGCTTGACGAGGATGTCGAAGGCGCCGACGCGCTGCGCATCCGCCTTCTTGTTGGTTCCCTTGTAACCCGAAACCATCAGGAGGATGGGCGGGGCGGCCACACCCCCTTTGCGGCGGATCTCCCGGATCACCTCGGCCGAGGGCAGCCGCGGCAGCATCCCCGAAAGGACGACGAGGTCGAACCGTGAGGAGGTGAAGGCCGAGAGGCCCTCTTCGCCATCGTGCGCCTCGACCACCGTGAAGTCCGAGGCCGGAAGGAGCCCCCGCACGCGCTCGGCTGAGCGCGTTTCATACTCGATCAAAAGGACTTTTCTCAGCATCCGTCGGAAGTTGTGTCGGCTGAACTTCCTTCAAATGATACGGCATCCGGGTCATATAATCGCCGCCCATCTCTTTTCGACTCAGGAGCGATCATGTCCGGACACAGCAAGTGGGCAACGATCAAGCACAAGAAAGGCGCCGCCGACGCGAAGCGCGGGCGCGTCTTCACGAAGCTCATCAAGGAAATCACGATGGCCGCCCGGCTGGGCGGCAGCGACCCCGGCGGTAATCCACGGCTGCGCAAGGCCATCGACGATGCGAAGGCCGTCAACATGCCCTCGGACAACATCAAGCGCGGCATCCAGCGCGGCACGGGCGAGCTGCCGGGCGTCAACTACGAAGAGGTCACGTACGAGGGGTACGGGCCGGGCGGCGTGGCCGTCCTGGTCGAAACGATGACGGACAACAAGAACCGCACGCTGCCCGAGGTCCGGACAATTTTCTCGAAACACGGCGGCAACCTCAGCGAGTCCGGCTCGGTGAAGTTCCTCTTCCAGAAGAAGGGCTACATCACGATCGAAAAGGACAAGGCGACCGAAGACCAGGTGATGGAGGCCGCCATCGAAGCGGGCGCCGACGACGTCGCCTCCGACGGCGAACAGCACGAGATCCAGACGGCTGCCGAAAGCTTTGCCGCCGTGAAGGAAGCTCTCGAAAAGAAGGGGCTGCCGATCGCCGTTGCCGAGATCGCGATGATCCCGTCAACCGAGGTCAAGGTCGACCAGCGCAAGGCCGACCAGATGATGAAGCTCATGGAGGCCCTGGAGGACCACGACGACGTTCAGCACGTCTGGGCCAACTTCGATTTCGACGAAACCGCCTGAGCCGTGAAGGTCCTCGGGCTGGATCCGGGGACCGCGGCGACCGGCTGGGGCATCGTGGTTTTCGAGGGCGGGCGGCTCACGCTCGATTCCTGCGGCGTCTGGCGCCCGCCGGCCTCCCTCGAGCTGGCCCAACGCCTCGACTTTCTCTTCTCTCGCGCCAGCGAGCTCGCCGCAGCATGCGCCCCGGACGCCGTCTCGATCGAGACGGTCTTCGTGGCAAAGAACTTCTCGTCCGCCTTGAAGCTGGCTCACGCGCGCGGCGTCCTGCTGGCGGCCGCCGCGCGGGCCGGGCGGCCGGTCTTCGAATACGAGCCGCGCCTGGTCAAGAAGGCCCTCGTCGGCTACGGACAGGCGCAAAAACCCCAGGTCCGCTCCATGGTTCTCTCGCTGCTCGCTCGCCAGCGCGCGAAGGTGCCTCTCGACGCGGCCGATGCCCTGGCACTCGCCATCTGCCACATTCACTCCGGCGGTCGTTGAGCGGCCTTACGCCTGAAGGGGCGGGGGTGCTAGCATCCCCGGCCAGATGTCGTTCCAGGGGTCCATCCAGGAGCTGCCCGTCCCGGACATCATTCAGCTCGTCTCGGTGTCCGGGAAAACGGGGATGTTCACGCTCGTTCGGGGCAACGAGCGCGGCTTCATTTATCTGAAGAACGGGCAGATGGTTCACGCCCGCTTAAACGACCTGACGGGTGAGGAAGCGATCTACGCGCTGGCCATCTGGTCGTCGGGCGACTTCCAGTTCACGCCCAACGAGGAGATCGACGTCGCCTCGATCGAAAAGTCCAACACGAGCCTTCTGATGGAGGCCGCGCGGCGCCTGGACGAGTGGAAGGTGCTGTCGCGCAAAATCCCGGCCGTCGACTACGTGCCGACCTTCCTGGAGCGGGACTCGGCCGAACCGGTGACCCTTTCGCCGCCCGAGTGGAACCTGGTGATCCACGTCGACGGCCAGCGGACGATCGAGGAGCTCGCCCGCGTGGTGGACCTCTCCTCCTTCGAGACGGCCAAGGTGCTCTACGGCCTCATCACATCGGGCCTGGTCGAGATGCGCCCCCGGGAAGTGGCGGCCCGCCAGGCCGCTGCGGCCGCCCCCACCCCTCCGGCGCTGCTGGGCGACGAGAAGAAGATCCTCATGATCCTGTGCACCCGGGTCAAACAGGAGGCCGAGCTGGCCCTGGGCGAGCAGAACCTGCCGGGCATCGAACGGCCCTACAAGACGGCCCTGGCCGAGATCGACCGGGGCCGGGGTGTCGAGGCCGTGCGCGACCTGATCCGCGCCACGGAAAAGGCCATCGCGGCCATCCGCGGGCCTGCCCGCATGAAGGCCTTCCAGGACAAGATGTCCCTGGTCATGCAGCCCAAGGCCTGAAAACCCCGTTTTTCGGCCCTTCCGCCCTAAGCCCCGGGACGCCTAAAGGATGTTGGATTTTGCCCCGATTTGGCTTATTCTATTCGGCAGACTGGTTTTTTCTCCGGGTCGTTCGAAAGGAGTGTTCATGAAGGCCACGCGAACCGCGCTCCTGGCCATGCTGCTGTGCCTCGTGGCGGCGGCCTCCCGAGCGCAGACCGCGACGAGCAACGGGGGCGACCTGGGCCTCTTCACGATACCGACCGCACACAGCCCGCTCGCCGGCACCCTGACCCTTGGAATTTACGCCTGGAAGTACCAGATGATGGCGGGCGACCTCGATGGCTTCGGGAACCCCCCCGAGGCGTTCCGCCTGTACAACCAGTGGGCCGGCGAGGCCTCGCTGGGCCTGGGCATAACGGACCACTGGTCGATCTTCGCGAGCGGCGGACTGACCCGCTGGGAGAGCCGCGGCGGCTGGCAAGGCGGGACGATCAACGGCGTCCCCTTCCCCGATCCTTTCGTCTCCGACCAGGCGAACAAGTTCCGCGTCGGCACCAAGTACGTCTTCACGTCGCTCGGACGCGCCGGGCCTCGGCATCGGTATCTGGCTCGCCGCTTACATCCCGGTCGAAACGAGCGGGATCAACACGAACGACAAGATCTACTCGCGCCGGACCGACTGGGAGTGGGGCGGCGTCATCACCAAGGACATCTTCACGGGAATGGTGTCCTACCAGCTCTCCGGCCAGCAGGACCAGAGCCATCAGGGTGCCCAACAAGCTGCGTTTCGCGATCGGCGTGGACCTCCCGATCCTCCCCGACCTGCTGCACGTCATCAGCGAGATCGACCGAAATATCTACGACGGCGGCGACTTCTCGGAGCCGGCCTATTCGATGTTCACGGCCGGCGCCCGCTTCTGGATCGGTAAGTCCGGCTTCTCCGTCAGCACCGCCCTCAACATAAACATTGACGAGGTCGCCCACTTCGGCTGGGGACCGTCGCCCCTGGGCGGCATCGTGGGCGTCTCGTACGCCGCCTGGCCGCCCGCCCCTCCGGCCCCGGTCGCTCAGCCCAAGCCCGCGCCGCCGATGCCGGCGCCGGTCGAGGAAGAAAAGAGAGTCCGGAAGCAGCGAGACCGGCCCCGGTCGCCGGCTGCTCCCGTGGCCCCTCCGCCGCCGACCCCGAAAACCACGCGTGACGAGATCTTCTTCGACGGCACGAGCGCCCGCCTCACAAACATCGCCAAGGCCATCCTGGACGGCATCGCCCTGCGCATGAAGAGCGACCTCAATTCCACGGCCGTCATCACGGGGTACACGGACAACTCGGGCAAGGAGGGCGCGAACCTCGGCATCTCCGAGAAGAGAGCCAACGCCGCGAAGGAATACCTCGTGACCCGCCACGGGATCGACCCGAACCGCCTCACGATCGTGGCGAAGGGATCCGCCGAGCCGGCTTACGACAACGCGACGAAGGAAGGGCGGGAAAAGAACCGCCGCGCTGTCATTGTCGTAACATTCGTCTCGGGAGCGTGACCCGGGTCGTATCCGAAAGAGGAACCGAGCCCCCTCCCGAGGGGGCTTTTTTGACCACAGCGCCAGGGATCGAACGCCGCAGGAGGCCGCTCCCGCAGAGGCCGTCAGCCTGACCGTGCTCGCGGTCGTGGCGACCGTGACGCTGCTCTACTACGGCCGCGTCCTGTTCATCACGTTCGCCTTCGCCCTCTTCCTCGCCCTCGCGATGCGGCCCTTCGTCTCCCTGCTCGAGACGGGCCCGGCTCCCCCGCGTCCTGGCGATCCTCCTGCTGCTCTTCGTGTTGATCGGGGCCGTCGTGCTTCTCGTCATCAACGTCACGGCCCAGATCAACCAGTTCTACGTCGAGCTGCCGAAGTACCAGACGCGCATCCGGGACCTGCTCTCATCGGTCCAGGAGTTCGTCAACAGGCTGCGTGCGCAATGGGGCAGCATCCTGCCCGAGGAGCCGCGCCCGGTGCGCGAGGTGAAGCTGGCCGAATCTTCCCTCGCCAGCGACGAGGGCGTTCGTGGCGCAGGTCGGCCAGACGCTGGAGTTCCTCCTCTACGCGGCCACGGTCCCCTTCCTGACCTTCTTCATGCTGAAGGACCGGGAGAAGTTCGCCCGCGTCCTCGAAGGAATCCTGGCGCGCAATCCGCGCCTGGGGGGCCGGCACGTCACGAAGGCCGTCTCCCGCACGATGACCGACTACGCCGTCGGCATCTCGTTCGTCGTGCTCATCATGGCCGCCTTCACGACGATCGGGCTGATGATCCTGGGCGTCAACTACTACTACATCCTCGGGCCGATCGCCGGCCTCGCCATCCTGCTGCCCTACGTGGGCGTGATCTTCTCGACGATCCCGGCCGTGGCCGTGGCCTACTTCCAGTACGACATGCGCAAGGCGATCTTCGTGCTCCTGCTCTACATCCCGCTGCAGTTCCTCGAGGGCAACGTCCTGACGCCCTTCATCGTGGGCAACAAGGTGCGCCTCTTCCCCCTCTCCGTCATGGTGGCCTTCATCTTCTGGGGCCTCCTCTGGGGAGTGCCCGGAGCCATCCTGGCCGTGCCCCTGACCTCCGCCATCAAGGTCGTCTGCGAAAACGTCAGGGGTTGGGAGGGCTTCGCCCGGCTACTGGGAGAGCCGGATGTCGGGCTGAGGCCAGACCTCGACCTACTTCTTCGCCCAACGACAGTAGGCTCCCGAGGAACCCCGCGGTGATGCCGAGGAGGGGGATGGCGGCGGAGGTGGGGCCGTCGAGGAAGGCCGACCAGAACTGGGCGAGGACGGGATGCGGTGAGATGGCGAGGACCGCGTCGCGCCCCGGTAAGTTGCGTAGAGCAGACCGAGCGCAAGCAGCCCGCCGACGAGGCCCTCGGCCGAGGCGTGCAGCCAGAACGGCGCCCGGATGGCGGACTCGGTCGCCCCCATCAGGCGCATGATCTCGATTTCGTCGCGGTGCAGGTCGAGAGCGAGCCGGATCGCCGAGGCCACCGAGAGAACCGCGGCGGCGACCAGAACGAAGCCGAGGAACAGGCCCGCTCCCCGCAGCAGGCGCACGGCGTCGGAAAACCGGCGGCCGTACTCCTCCTCGGATTCCGCCGCCTCGACACCCGGCCAGGCGCGGGCAGCCGTCGCGATCTGCACGCCGGAGCCCCGAGGACGCGCTGGGCTTGAGTCCCACCTCGAGGGTGGTCGGGAAGGGCGCCTCCTTGAGCTCCGACAGCGCCGCGCCCAGGTCCGGGTAGGCGCGCCGGAAGCGCTCGAGCGCCGCGGCGGAATCGACGATCGTCGCCCTGGCGACCCGGGCATCGGCGCCGAGGCGCTCGGCCACGGCCTTCGCGTCGGCCGACTCCTCGAGCGTGACCACGACAGCCGGCGCTCCCTCGCCCGAGCCCGTGACCCGCGCGACGTTGCCCGCGAGCAGGACGAGAAGACCCGGCACGTAGAGCGACAGCGCCACGAGGAGGACGGCCATGGCCGTCTGGCGAGGCCCGCTGCGGGCGATCGACCAGGCTTCGCCGAGGACGTAACGCGCCTTGGGCACCTCGCTCTATCCCAGCGGCAGAAACGGCGCTTCCCGCACGAGGGCCGGCGCCTCGGCCCGGGACACGGGCACCTTGTCGCGGAGGCGGCCGCGCTCGAGGGTCAGGACGCGCTTGCCCATCCGGCGGATCAGCTCGAAGTCGTGGGTCGCGACGAGGACGGTCGTGCCCCGGATGTTGATCTCGCCGAAAAGACGCATGATCTCCTCGGCGAGCATGGGATCGAGGTTGCCCGTCGGCTCGTCGGCCAGAAGCAGGGTCGGCTCGTTGACGATCGCCCGCGCGATCGCGATGCGCTGCTGCTCGCCGCCCGACAGCTCCCCCGGGTAGGCGTTCATCTGGTGGTGCAGGCCGACGCGCTTCAAGACATGGTAGGCCCGGCGCTTCTGCTCCGCGCGCGGCAGCCCGAGCACGTTCTGGACGAACGCGATGTTCTCGAAGACGCTCTTGCGGCCGATCAGCTTGAAGTCCTGGAAGACGACGCCGATCGTGCGCCGGAAGTAGGGCACCTGCGCGTCGGGCAGAACGCCGATGTTGCGGCCGTTGACGATGATCTGTCCGGAGGTCGGCGCCTCGTCGCGGAAGAGCAGCTTCAGGAACGTGGACTTGCCGGCGCCGGAGGGGCCCGTCAGGAAGACGAACTCTCCCCGCTCGATCGTGCAGCTGATGTCCGTCAGCGCATGGCGGAAGCGCCCGTAGTCCTTCGTGACGCGAAAGAGCTGGATCACGGCGACGGGAGCTCCACCGAGCGCCCGCGCGAGCGCCTCGCGCAGGGCCGCCGGATCGGCCCGGCCGCCGGTCTTCTTCATGACCTGCCCCACGAACCAGCCGAACGTCTGCGTCTTGCCCGACCGATAGAGGGCCACCTGCGACGGGTTGGCGGCGACGATCTCGGCAACCGCAGCCTCGAGCGCTCCCGCGTCCTGGATCCTGCCGAGCCCTTTCCTGGCGACGATCGCCGCAGCGCCGTCGGCCGACGTGAGCATCTCGGCAAAGACCTCCTTGGCCGAGGCTGCGGAGACCTCGCCCTTGTCGAGAAGGCGGAGGAGGCCCGCGAGGCGCGCCGGGCGTGACCGGGAAGGACTGCGCGTCCTCCGGCGAGACCTTCGTCTCCTTCATCCAGCGCAGGACTTCGCCCGTCACCCAGTTGGCGGCGAGCTTCGGCGGCACCTCCGCCGCGACGGCCTCGAAATAGTCGGCCAGCTCCCGGGCGGAGACGAGCGTCTCGGCGTCGGCCGGGGCCAGGGCGTACTGCGTCAGGAAGCGGGCGCGCCGGGCGCGCGGCAGCTCCGGCAGGCTCTTCGCCGCCTCGGCTCTCCAGGCCTCGTCGACGACAAGGGGCGAGAGGTCCGGCTCCGGAAAATAGCGGTAGTCGTGGGCTTCTTCCTTCGAGCGCATCGCGACGGTGCGGCCCGCCGCCGCGTCCCACAGCCGCGTCTCCAGGACGACCTTCTCTCCCCGCTCCAGGACCGCGGCCTGCCGCTCGATCTCGTGCTCGAGCGCCTTGGCCACGAACCGGATGGAGTTCAGGTTCTTGATCTCGACCCGGGTCGAAAGCGGAGCGTCCTCGGAGGCGCGGATCGAGACGTTGGCGTCGCAGCGCAGGTTGCCCTTCTCCATGTCGCCGTCGGACACGCCGGTGTAGCGCAGGAGGCGCCGCAGCTCCGTCAGATAGGCCGCGGCCTCCTCGGGCGACCGGATCTCGGGCTCGCTCACGATCTCGACCAGGGGCACGCCCGCGCGGTTCCAGTCCACGAGCGAGACGTTGGACGGAACGTCGGCGAACGGCGTGTCGTGAAGCGACTTGCCGGCATCCTCCTCGAGGTGAGCGCGCACGAGGCGGATCGTCTTCTCCCCCGCGGGCGTGTCGATCGCGATCGCGCCGCCGGTCGCAAAGGGCTTGTCGTACTGGCTGATCTGGTAGCCCTTGGGCAGGTCCGGGTAGAAGTAGTTCTTCCGGGCGAAGACCGAGACATCATGGATCTTCGCGCCGACGGCCAGCGCCAGGCGCATCGCCAGCGTCACGGCCTGTCGGTTGAGCACCGGCAGCGTGCCGGGGAATCCGAGGCAGACGGGGCAGGTGGCGGAATTGGGCGGCGCCCCCACCGTCACCGCGCAGGGGCAGAAGATCTTCGATTTCGTCTGGAGCTGGGCGTGGACTTCCAGGCCGATGACCGGGAAAACCCGCGTCTTTGCAGGCGTTTCGAGGAGGGACACCGCGGAATTTTATCACGCTCCCCGTACAATCAGCTCGGTGACCAACGGGATGGGTGGAGGAGTTCCTCGGATCGAAGCGCGCGTTTCGGCCCGATCCGATGCCGGAGGGACTCGTCGTGGCGTTCTCGGGGCGCGGCGTGGCGCCGACCGAGGAGCCCTCGCCGACCTCGTACCTCGCTCAAAAGTTTGCCGCGGCACTCGGCGTCGGGCACCTCCCGATCGTGAGGGCGACCCAGGTCCACGGCACGCAGGCCGAGACCGTGCGCAAGCTCCCGAGACCCGGCACCGTGGCGGACGCCGGCGAACGGGACATCCTCGTGACGGACTATTCGCGCGTGGCCCTCGTCGTTCAGACCGCCGACTGCGTCCCGATCGTGCTCTCGGCTCCGGGGGGCATCGGCATCGCGCACGCGGGCTGGCGCGGCTCGGCAAAGAACGCCGCGGGCGCGGCTGTCGAAGCCCTCACCAACCTCGGCTCTTTTCCCTTCGACGTCCGGGCGTGGATCGGCCCCTCGATTCGGGCCTGCTGCTACGAGGTCGGCGGCGACGTGGCCGCGCACTTTGCGGGCGAATTCGCGCGCCCCTTCTGCAACGGCAAGTTCCTCCTCGACCTCGCTTCGTCAACGCCGCGCAGCTCGAGGCGGCCGGCGTGCCCCGCGAGTCCATCTCCATCCATCCGGCCTGCACGA
Organism: uncultured Acidobacteriota bacterium; assembly: GCA_963739435.1. Lineage (GTDB taxonomy): Bacteria > Acidobacteriota > Thermoanaerobaculia > UBA5066 > Gp7-AA6 > CAVUAN01. Next base: position 136,331 of record CAVUAN010000009.1, on the reverse strand, counting down.
AGTGCGGCGGCGACAAGTTCGCGAGCTACCGCCGGGACGGCGAGGCGGCGGGACGGATGATCGCGCTGGTGGCGCGATTGTGAGGACGTTTTCGGCGCCTAGGGCGGCCCTCTGCCTCCGGCGAGCAGGGCCAGGCGTGAGGGGCGAACAAGCGCCTCGGCAATAGCTTCCCGCCTCACCCCTCCCCTCTCCCGTGGCGGAGAGGGAGCTCTCACGCCGGCGTCAGGTCGGCGTAGCGCGCGACGAACTTCTTCTTGCCGGCGCGGTCGAAGTAGACCGTCAGGCGGGTCTCCTCGCCGCTGCCCTCCTCGGCCAGAATGACGCCGTAGCCGTAGCGGGGGTGGCGGACCCGCTTGCCGCGGGCCAGGGGCCGCGACGGCTCGGGCACGGGGTCCCGCCGGAAGATCGTGGGGCCGTCGTCGCTCGAACGGAGCGAAAGCGCGCCGGCGCGGCGCGGCAAACGTCTCCTCGAGCGCCTCGCGCGGCAGCTCCTCGAGGAAGCGCGAGGGGCTTCGCAGCTGCACGCGGCCGTAGACGAGCCGGCGGTCGGCATGCGTCAGCGTCAGCTCGTCTTTGGCGCGCGTCATGCCGACGTAGAGCAGGCGCCGCTCCTCCTCGAGCTCGTCCTCGTCCTCCTGCGACTCGCCGTGCGGCAGATACCCCTCCTCGAGGCCGACCACGAAGACCGCCGGAAACTCGAGACCCTTGGCGGCGTGCAGCGTCGAGAGCGTGACCGGTGCCGCGCCGGAGGCGGCGGCCGCGTCGGCGTCGGTCGCGAGCGAGACGGCGTCGAGATAGTCCGTCACGCTGGCGCCTTCTTCGTTCGATCGCTCGAACTCCTCGGCCGACGACAGGAGCTCCCGGAGGTTGTCCCTCCTGGCCTCGTCCTCCGGGTCCGTCGAGGTCTCGTAGAGCGCCGCGTAGCCGGTCGAGGCCAGCAGGTGATCGAGGAGAGCCGAAGGCGAATAGGTCTGCGCCTTCTCACGGAGATCCTCGACGATCGCGCGGAACCGTGCGAGGGCAGTCCGGGCTCGCTCGGCCAGGCCCGGCACGGGCGAGCCGGAGGCCTCCCAAAAGGACTTGCCCGACTGCCGCGCCGCCCCGGCCAGCAGCTCGAGCGTCGCGGCTCCGATGCCTCGAGCGGGAACGTTGACGACGCGCCGAAAGGCGAGGTCGTCCTCGGGACGGACGGACAGGCGCAGGTAAGCGAGGGCGTCCTTGACCTCGGCGCGGTCGTAGAACTTCATGCCGCCCACGACGCGGTACGGGATCTTGCGGCGCACGAGCTCCTCTTCGAACGATCGGGACTGGGCGTTCGTGCGGTAGAGCACGGCCACGTCGCCGGCCGGACGCTGTCCCTCCTCGATCGACCGGGCGACGGCCTCCGCCTCCGAGCGGTCCTCGTCGAACCGCCAGAGGCGCACAAGCGCTCCCTCGCCCCGGTCGGCGCGCAGCGTCTTCGGGCGCCGCCGCCGGTTGTTAGCGACGAGGGCGGCGGCCGCGGCCAGGATCTTCGCCGTCGAGCGGTAGTTCTGCTCGAGGGCGACGATCTTCGCGCCCGGAAAGTCGGTGTCGAATCGCAGGATGTGCTCGATCTCGGCGCCCCGCCAGCGGTAGATCGACTGGTCCTCGTCGCCCACGGCGCAGAGCGAGTCCGCGCCCTCTCCGAAGAGCTTCACGAGCGCGTCCTGCGACGTGTTCGTGTCCTGGTACTCGTCGATCAGCAGGTGCCGCACGCGGCGGCGCTCGGCGGCGAGGATGTCGGGCCGAGCCTCGAGCAGGCGCACGGCCCGCACGATCAGGTCGTCGAAGTCGACGGCCCCGGCGGCAGCGAGCTTCTTCTCGTACAGGACGTAAACGCGGGCGATGCGTTCCCCGGCAAAATCCGTCTCGGTCGTTTCGAACCGCTGGGCGGACACGAGGGCGTTCTTGGCCTGCGAGATGCGGCTGCGCACGGCTCCCGGGGACAGGACCTGATCCGAGAGGCCGAGCTCCCCCATCGCCTCCTTGACGAGCGCGAGCTGATCGGCCGAGTCGGCGATCGAAAAGCGCGGAGACAGGTTGGCCGCCGCGGCGTGGCGCCGCAGCAGCCGCAGCGCCCAGGAGTGAAACGTCCCCACGAAGGGCAGCCGGGCGGCCCCTCCGATCAGCTTCTCCGCCCGCCCGCGCATCTCGGCAGCGGCCTTGTTCGTGAACGTGACCGAAGCGATCGCGCGCGGGTCGGCGCCCGTCTCGATCAGCCGCGCCAGGCGGTGCGTGATGACCCGCGTCTTGCCGGATCCAGCGCCGGCCAGGACCAGGAGAGGCCCCTTGCCATGCAAGACCGCCTCGCGCTGCTCGGCGTTCAGTCCTGTCAAAGAGGGAGAAGATTGATCCATTGATTCATTGAATCATTGATTCATGGATCCATTGAGCTCAATAGGTGGATGCGTCAATGAGTCAATGAACCAATGATTCAATTCCCCCTCATTCGACCGTCACGCTCTTCGCGAGATTGCGGGGTTGGTCGACATCACAGCCCCTTCTGACCGCGATGTGGTACGCGAGGAGTTGGAGGGGAACGACGGAGAGGACCGGCTGCAGCTCCGGGATCGACTCCGGGATCACGAGGACGCGGTCGGCGAGAGAGGCGATCTCGTCGTCCCGGCGGGTCGTGACGACGATGGCGATCCCGTCGCGCGACTTCACCTCCCGAAGGTTCGACAGCGTCTTTTCGCGCCACGCGTCGTGCGGGGCCAGCACCACGACGGGCAGCTTCTCGTCCACGAGGGCGATGGGCCCGTGCTTCATCTCGCCCGCCGGATAGCCTTCCGCGTGGATGTAGGAGATCTCCTTGAGCTTGAGCGCGCCCTCGAGCGCGACCGGGTAGTGAAGGCCGCGGCCGAGGAAGAGGAAATCGCGGGCCGCATGGTATTCGCGCGACAGCTCCTCGACGTCCTGTTCGAGAGCCAGGGTCTCGCCGATCGCCTTCGGCAGGTGCGCGAGCGCGCGGCGTTCGGCCGGCTCGAGGCCCTTTCCGAGCTTCCGCGCCTCGCGCAGCTTCGCCGCGAGCAGAAAGAGGAGAACGAGCTGCGTCGTGAAGGCCTTCGTCGAGGCGACGCCGATCTCCGGGCCGGCGTGGGTCTCGAACACCGCGTCGGCCATCCGCGCGATCTGGCTGCCGGGAACATTCACGATGGCGGCGATGGGAGCACCCGACCGGCGCGCTTCCGAGAGAGCGGCGACGGTGTCCGCCGTCTCCCCCGACTGCGAGACGCCGATCGTCAGGGTGCGGTCCGAAAGGACCGGCCGGCGGTAGCGGAATTCACTGCTGTAGTCCACCTCGACGGGAAGCCGGGCCATCCCCTCGATCAAGAACTTGCCGACCTGGGCCGCATGCCAGGAGGTTCCGCAGGCGAGCAGCAGGACGCGGTCGAAGGCTCCAACGCGTTGCGCCGAGAGCAGCGGCGATTCGATGAGCAGCTCGCCTGTTTCCAGCGAGACCTTCCCGGCGAACGTCTCGGCGACCGCGATGGGCTGCTCGTGGATCTCCTTGGCCATGAAGTGGCGGTACCCGCCCTTCTCCGCGGCCACGGCGTCCCAGAGAATGCGGTGCGTGGCGCGATCCTGGGGCCGTCCGTCGGTGTCGACGATGCGCACACCCGAGGCATCCAGGCGCGCCACGTCGCCGTCCTCGAGAAAGACGACGTCGCGGGTCCAGGGCACGAGCGCGACCGGATCGGAAGCGACATAGTTCTCGCCCGACCCGAGCCCGAGCACGAGGGGCGGCCCCGATCGGGCGGCCACGATCACGCCCGGCTCGGCGCTCGAGGAGACGACGACGGCGTAGGCGCCCGTCAGCTGCCGGGCCGCCAGCCGGACGGCCCCGAAGAGGTCGCCCCGGTAGCCGGCCTCCACCTCGTGCGCGAAGACCTCCGTGTCCGTCTCGCTCGCGAAGCGGTGGCCCGAAGCCTCCAATGCCGACTTGCGCTCGGCAAAATTCTCGAAGATGCCGTTGTGAACCGCCACGACCGAACCCGAACAGTCCGCGTGCGGATGAGCGTTGGGCTCCGTCGGGCGCCCGTGGGTGGCCCAGCGCGTGTGCCCGATCCCGGTCGAGCCCGGGGGCGGAGATCCCCCCACCTTCGCGACGAGGTTCTCCAGCTTTCCGGGGCTCCGGAGCACGGTGAAGCGCCCGTCCGAAAGCGTCGCGATGCCGGCCGAGTCGTATCCGCGGTACTCGAGCCGCTTCAAGCCCTCGAGAAGCAGCGGTGCCGCCTGCTTCGATCCGACGTATCCGACGATGCCGCACATGGGAGGTTAAGTGTCCCCGGTCGTTCGTTCCGATTTCATGGCGAAGGGACGAGATTACTCCGATTTGCGGGCTTTGCGCCGGGCGGCCCAGCCCGGCTTGATCTGCAGGGGCGCGCGGGTCAGGGCGAGCGCTCCTTCGGGCACGTCTTCCGTGATGGTCGACCCGGCGCCCACGTAGGCGCCCGGGCCGACTGAGACGGGGGCGACGAGCTGCGAGTCGCTTCCGATGAAGGCGCCCGCCCCGATCGAAGTCCGGTGCTTGTTCACACCGTCGTAGTTGCAGGTGATGACACCGGCGCCGATATTGGCATCGGCTCCGATCTCCGTGTCACCCAGGTAGGAAAGGTGCAGCGCTTTGACCCCCCGCCTCAAGACAGCCTGCTTCGTCTCGACGAAGTTGCCCACCCGCACGTCCTCCTCGAGAACCGTTCCCGGCCGCAGCCGGGCGTACGGGCCCACCCGCGCGCGCTCGCCCACGGAAGCCCCCTCGACGTCGCAGTGCGGCCCGACGGAAGCCCGCGGCGCCAGGGTCGAATCGGCGATGCGCGTGAAGGAGAACACCTCGCAGCCTTCGGCAATCCGCGTCGAGCCTTCCAGGGACACGAAAGGGTGCAGCACGACGTCCGGCTCGAGCGTCACGCGCGGGCCGATTCGCGTCGTCGAAGGATCGACGACAGTGACTCCCGCATCGAGGGCCCGGTCGAGAGACCGCCGCCGCTCGATCTCCTCGGCCACCGCGAGGTCGCGCCGCGTGTTGATGCCCCAGGCTTCACGCCAATCGTCGGCTGCGATGGCTTCCACGGCGAGCCCATCGGCGCAGAGCGCCGCGACGGCGTCGGTCAGGTACGTCTCGCGGGCGGCCTTGTTCTCGCGCAAGCCCTTGACGGCGCGCTCCAGGGCCTTCGCCTCGAAGCAATAGACGCCCCCGTTGACCTCGCCGATCCGCCGTTCCTTCGCCGAAGCGTTGCGAGCTTCCACGATCGCGCGGACGCGCCCGGAACGGTCTCGCACGACGCGGCCGAAGTCGCCTGGCTCGGGAGGCCGAAAGGACAGAAACACGGCCGCCAGCTGGCCCTCGGCTTGGCGCGCGACGAGCCGCGCCAGGGTCTCCGGAAGGATGAGCGGCGTGTCGCCCGAGAGGACGAGCACCGGCCCGGCTCCGGCCGACAGCGCCGGGAGAGCCGTCCGCACGGCATCGCCCGTGCCGCGAGGAGGATCCTGGACGACGGTCTCGACGGCGCGTCCCGAAAGCGCGGCGTGGACCTGCTCCCGCCCCGCCCCGAGCACGACCACCGTCTGGCTGGCGTTGAGAGGCGCCGCGGCGTCGAGCACCGCTTCGAGGAGCGTGCGCCCCGCGACACGGTGCAGGACCTTGGGAACCGTCGACCGCATCCGCGTTCCCTCGCCCGCCGCGAGGACGATCACGCGGGGAGCGTCGGATGTCCGCTTCGGCCGCGCCTTCCGGCCCGTCTTGCCCACGAACGCAGTATACGAGGAGGCCGGACCGCTCCTACGAGGCCAGCAGTTCCAGGAACCCCGGCGTCTCTCGCACCGGGTCGAAATCGCGGTCGTGGCGCGCCAGGATCCGGTTGCTCTGGTCTTCCTCGATGGCCTTGCGCAGATGCTCGAGCGCCGTGTCCGACTCGCCGTTCTGCGCATAGCAGCAGGCGAGCAGGAAGTCGACGCGGCCATGGCCGTTCTTGGGCGTGGCCCGTTTCAGGTGCTGGATCGCCTCGGCGACGTTGCCCCGGTTCTTTTCGAGGACCGCCACGTAGTAGGAATCCTCGGGCTCCGTGGTCGCAGGCCGCGCCTCGCGCTTCTGCCTCTCGATCACCGACAGGTAGACGCGGGCGCGATCCACGAGCTCCCGCTCTTGCGGGTACTTCTGGATGAGATCGATGAAGTTTCTCTCTGCTTCCTCGAGCTTCTTCTTCTGCAGCGCCGCGACCCCGCGGTCATAGTCCTTCCGGGCGTTCTCGGTGTGCTTGGACAGCTCCCGGAGGGTCTGGGCTTTCTTTGCGGCAGGCGACTCCGCCGCGGGAACGCCAAGCCCCATGCTCTTGATCTTCTTCTCGAGCTCATCGATCCGAACCGAGAGAACGTCGGCCAGCGCCTGCACGCTCATCTTCTCGGCGTTGTCCTTGACGAACCGGAGTTCAGCTTCTGTCCAGCGCTTGCCCATTCCTTTAACCTCCAGGGGAGTTTTTCAAAAACGGCGTATTCTATGGACACCTCTGCTCCCTGTCAAATGGAAGGCGGGAAATGGGGAGTGTCCGAAGGGTGTTTCCATGTCCCAAGGAGTCCGCCCATGCGCCGTCTCGCCCGGCCCGCCGCTTCCATCGTCTTCGTCCTCGCATTCGCGCTCGCCTCAGCCGGCTTTTCCGCCGACAGGACGCAGACGGCCAGCGGCACGGTCACCAAGGTCGATGCCAGGTCGCACACGATCGTGGTGGCCGTCACCGACGGCCCTGAAACGACGTTCGCCTGGACCGATGAGACGAAGATCTCGGGCACCCTGGCCCCGGGCGTCCGGGTCACCATCCGCTACGCTGCAGGCGACGATGGCAAGAACCTGGCGCTGCAAATCTCCGTCTCGCGCGGCTGAATTCCGCTTTTGCTAGAATCCCGGGCAGCGGGAAGACCCGCTGAGGAGGAGACTCGCAGATGGGGATGTACATCATCGCGGAGCCCTGCATCGGCACCAAGGACACGGCCTGTGTCGACGTGTGTCCTGTCGACTGCATCCATCCGCGCAAAGACGAGAAGGGGTTCGAGACGGCGGAGATGCTCTACATCGACCCCGACGTCTGTATCCAGTGCGGCAACTGCGAGCCAGCCTGCCCCGTGACCGCCATCTTCACCGAGGAGACCGTCCCCGAGAAGTGGAAACACTTTCAGCAGGTCAACGCGGACTGGTACAAGAACCCGAAGTAGGAACTACCGTTTAGCCGTTTAGCCGTCTCGCCGTTTCGGCCCGTCACTCGCCTTTCAGGACCTTCTTAAAGAAGAGATCGGTCCGCGCGTCGGCGTCCTTCGCGTCGTCGGCGCGAAAGACCTTCGGGTCGCTGGACGACGCAAAGGCATGGCCGGCATCCGGGTAGATCTTGAAGAACACGTTCTTCTGCATGGCCCTGGCCTTCGTCTGAAACTCCGTCACGCTCTCGGGCGGGATCCCCTGGTCCTTCCCGCCGAAACTGCCGAGCAGCGCCACCTTCAGCTTCTGCATCGTCGCGTCCTCCGTCATCAGGTGCCCGTAGTAGATGACGGCCCCCGCGAGCGTCGGCTCCGCGAGCGCCAGGTTCAGGGACCACCCGCCGCCCATGCACCAGCCGACCGAACCGATCCGCTTGCTGTCCACGTCAGGGCGCGAGCGGAGGTAGGCCACCGCGGCCTGGAGATCCCGCAACGCGCGGTCCTCCGGCAAGCCGCGCATCAACTGGTGCGCCGTGTCGGCGTCGGTTGCGAGCTTGCCGCGGTAGAGGTCGACGGCGAGCGCCACGTAGCCCTGCTTGGCGAAGTAATCCGCCTTGCCCCTGGCGAAGTCGTTCAGGCCGTACCACTCGTGAATGACCACGACGGCAGGCTTTTTGCCGGCGCCCTCCGGCGCTGCCAGGTAACCCGAGACCGTCTCCGAGCCGCTCGGGTACGAAACCATCTTGCCGGCGCCCTGCGCCCGCATGGCGGACACCGCGGCGGCGAGCGCGATCGCCAGGCAAACGACTTTGTATCTCACGCGTTTCTCCTTTCGGCCGTAGCCTTTGGCTAAGGCGGAGGCTAATCTTACAAGGTGAGCTCCCTCTTCGCGATCGAGGAGCAAGACGACGAGGCCCGGCTCCAGCTTCTCTACGACCGCCTCGCCGCGCGCTTCGCCTTCGAGGCCGCCCGCGTGCGCCTTTCGACGCGCAAGCTGACCGGAGGAGAGATCCGCTACGGCCGGCCCCATCGGATCACGATCTCGGCGCACCTGACGCCCCGCGACCGGGAGGACACTCTCCGCCACGAGGCCGCGCACGCCTGGGCCTATAGGCTCAAGGGACGGCGCGTCGGGCACGGCCCGCTCTTTCGGCGCCTGGCAGCGCAGCTCGGCGCCGGCACCGGCCACGCTCCCCTGACCGCCGCGCTCTCGGCGTTCCGCCGCAAGCGGGAAATCGTCTACCGCTGCGAGGGCTGCAGCCGGGAGTTCCGGCGGATCCGGCCGTTCAAGCGGCGCACCGACTGCCTGGCTTGTTGGCGGGCGAAGCGCCCGTCGAGCTTGAGAAGAGTGACGACCTGATGGCTCAGTTCCCCGCCGGCTACCGGATCGGCCACGCGACGGATTCGGTCGGGCGCACGGGCTGCACCGTCATTCTTCCGCCGGCCGGAACGATCGCCGCCGTGGACGTCCGCGGCGGCGCGCCGGGCACGCGGGAAACGGGCGTCTTCACGCCAGGCAACCTGGTCTCCGAGATTCACGGCCTGCTCTTCACGGGCGGCAGCGCCTTCGGTCTGGCGGCCGCCACGGGCGTCACGGCGTGGTTGAAGGAGCGCGGTACGGGCTTTGCCATCGGCCCGGCGCGCGTGCCGATCGTCGCGGCGGCCGTCCTCTTCGACCTCGCCGTGGGCGATCCCGACGCCTTTCCCGACGAAGCGATGGGGCGGGCCGCCTGCCAGGCGGCGCAGGGCGGCGAGGTCCCAGCGGGCGCCGTTGGAGCCGGGACCGGCGCAACCGTCGGGAAGGTCCTCGGCATCGCCCGCTCGGCGCGCGGCGGCCTCGGGGCAGCTGCGGTGGCGCTTCCGGACGGTGGCGTCGTCGCGGCGCTCGCGGCAGTCAATGCCTTCGGAGACGTCGTGGACCCGGAGACGGGAGCCGTGCTCGCCGGACCAGGCCCTCGCGCCGGAGCCTTCCGGTCGGCAAGGGCGCTGCTCCAGGACGCCCTCACCGAGAGCCCGCTTGCCGCAGCCAACACGACGCTCGTCTGCGTCGCGACGACGATCCCCTTCGACCAGGGCGCCTTGAAGCGGGCCGCGATCGAGGCGCACGACGGCCTGGCGCGGGCCGTGCGCCCGGCTCATACCGTCGTCGATGGCGACGTCGTCTTCGCTCTGGCGCCCTCCGGCGCGCCTCCGCCGCTGCTGACGCGGCTGAGAGTCGGGGCCGCTGCGGCCGAGGCGACGGCGCGGGCGATCGTCGCGGCAGTCCGTTGAAGCGCGGCATCCTCTTCGTCCTCGGGGCGGCGCTGCTCTGGTCGACGGGCGGCGTGTGCATCAAGGCGATTGACGAAGCGCCGCTGAAGATCGCCTTCTACAGGTCCGCCTTCGCCGCGGCTGCCCTGCTGCTGTACTTCCGCCCGAGGGTCTGGAAGGCCAGCCCGGCCTTTCTCGGCGCGATCGCGAGCTACGCCGCCTGCCTCACGACATTCGTCCTCGCCACCCGCTGGACATCCGCCGCCAACGCCATCTTTCTCCAGTACAGCGGCGTCGTCTGGGTCATGCTCCTCTCGCCCCTGGTGCTCAAAGAGCCGCTGAAGGCGCGCGACGCCGCCGCCGTCCTGATCGCTCTCTGCGGCATGGCGCTCTTTTTCGTGGGTCAGTTCGAAGCCGGCGGCCGCGGGCTCCTGATGGGAGTTCTGACGAGCCTTTTCTTCGCGGCTCTCATCCTTTCGCTGCGGTCCCAGAGGGGCCTGGGGGCCGAGGCCGCAGTCACCTGGGGCAACGTGCTCACTGCGGCGGCGCTCTTTCCGTTCGTCCGGAACGACCTGGCCCTTTCTTTGAAGTCGGGCACCGTGCTCGTCTTTCTCGGCGTCGTCCAGATCGCCGGCGCCTATGCGCTTTTCGTCGAAGGCCTGAAGCACGTCACGGCCACCCAGGCCTCGCTGGCCGGGATGCTCGAGCCCATCGCCAACCCCATCTGGGTCTTTCTGATCCTGGGGGAGCGCCCGTCCCCCTATGCCATCGTTGGAGGAGTCATCGTCCTGGCGGCCATCGGCTGGCGAACGCTCTCATCACCGCCGGAGGCTGCAGTCATGCCAGTTGATTGAGCCGGGTGGAGTCCAAAGTCCAAAGTCCAATGTCCAAAGTGGGAAGAAAAGATGAGCTCCTTTGGACTTTCGACTTTGGACTTTGGACGCTCACGTCTTCTCGGCTTCGAAGAGAGGCTGCTGAACGGGCCCCAGGAGGGGCAGGATGGCCTCCAGCGAATCCCCCGCCCAGTGCTCCCGGCGCGCGTTGTCGAGACGCAGCGTCGGCACGCCCCAGCGCGCGAGCACCTCGTCGATCTTCTCGTCGATGGCCAGCTGGAAGGACGCGTCCACATCGCGCGTGCCGTCGAACTGGGGCGTCTCGACGATCGGAACCTTGATCAGCAGGTGATAGGTGGACGTCCACCACTTCACGAGCGGCTCGAGCATCGGCGCCTGTCCGGCGTAGATCAGGTAGCAGTAATTATCGAGAACGCTGCGGTCGCAGATCACGATCTCGGCCTTGGCGGCGGCGACGAGCTCCTCGGCAATCTCCGTGTGCAGAATCCAGGACTGCGCGGGGATCGTCGTCTCGCGGTTGATCGGGAGCGGGCAGAAGCGCGCCACCTCCCGCACCATCTCGACGACGCGGTCCCGTTTCTTCAGGAGCGCCGCGAGCTCGAAGCACAGCGTGGTCTTGCCGACCCCGTGGCTCCCGATGAAGGCGACTTTCATCAGATGGCAGTCTACTTTGGACTTTGGACTTTGGACTTTGGACTCTCGCTGTCTGGCAGGCCGAACTCCTTCCTCAGGCGCGCGCCGTGCTCATCGAGCGCCGGCGGAAACTCCAGCGGCGCCGTGTGACCCTCGACCCGCAGCGGCGAAGCGACAAATCGGACGCCGGAAGCCTTCCGGACGAGGTCGAGAGCCCGAGCCGTCTCGCTCTCGAGCGCCTCGAGCGGGCCGCGAACGGGGCCCGCCGGAACGCCGGCCGCACGCAGGCGGTCAATCCAGGTCTGCCGAGTCTCGAGCCGCAGAATCGCCGCGATCTCCCCTTCGAGCCTCTCCCGGTTGACGACCCGATCGGAGTTGGTTCGATACGCCGGATCGGCGCACCAGGACTCCCGGCCCAGGAGCCGGGCCAGGCGCTCGAACTGCGGGTCCGTGCCGACGGCCAGCACGAAGTCGCCATCCGAGGCGGCAAACGGCCGGTACGGCGCAATCTGCGGATGCGCGTTGCCGTGGCGCACAGCTTCCGTTCCCGTCAGGAGGGCCGACTGCGCGACGTTGATCAACAATGCTGCCGTCGACGAGAACAGGTCCACCTCGACGTGCTGCCCGCGGCCCGTGCGCTCCCGGCCGGCCAGCGCTCCCAGAATGCCGACGGCGGCGAAACAGCCCGCGACGAGGTCCGAGACCGCCACGCCGACCTTCACCGGCTCCCCGCCGAGCTCTCCGGTGATCGCCATCAACCCCGCGCCCGCCTGCGCGAGCAGGTCGAACCCGGGCAGTCCCGCCTCCGGGCCCACGCGCCCGCTGCCCGTGATCGACGCGGTGACGAGTCGCGGGTTCCGCTGGCGCAGCTCCGCCAGATCCAGGCCGAACCGCGCGAGGCCTCCCGGCAGGAAGTTTTCGACGAGGACGTCGGCCCGGCCGGCGAGGATGCTCACGGACTCGCGGCCGGAAGGCGTTGCGAGGTCGAGCGCGATCGACTCCTTGTTGCGATTGATCGACAGGAAGTAGGCGGAGAGGCCGCTCGCCTCGTGCACCGGCGGCCCCCAACCCCGGGTCACGTCGCCGCCCGCCGGATGCTCGACCTTGATCACGCGAGCCCCGAGGTCTCCGAGAAGCATCGTGCAGAACGGACCCGCGAGCACGCGCGAAAGATCGAGGACGAGGATGCCGTCGAGAGGAGCAGGCACTACTTTGCGGCGGGGGCTGGCCGCCACGCGAGCGGGCCGGGAAAAAAGTGAAAGAGGCCAATCGGCGAGACGGCAACGCCGTCCACGGCTTTCGACACGGCCCAGTACTGCTCGGCGCTCCAGAGAAAGTCGGCGGGCTGGGCTTCGGCGAGCAAGCGATGCACCTGCCGGTACAGGGCGAGCCGCTTGCCATCGTCCATCTCGCGCTCCGCGGCCTCCATGACCCGGTCGGCCTCGGCGTTTGCAAAGAAGCCCACGTTCTCGCCGTGCGGGGGCTGCTCGCTCGAATGGAAAAACGGATACGGATCCACGTTCGGAGGCACGAAAAACCTCGCGGTCAGCTGCCCGTCGAACTCACCGGCCGAGGCGCGCTGCGCAAAAGCCGCCCAATCGAGCGGCCTCAGGACGAGCTCGATGCCGATTTTGGCGTAGGCCGAGCGCAGGATCTCGGCCAGATTGCCGTTGATCCCCGGGCCTGAGGCATAGAGCAGCTCGATGACGACTTTCTTGCCGGCTTTTCGGCGCATGCCGTCCTTGCCGAGGGGCAGGCCGGCCGCATCGAGAAGTTTGCCGCTGGCGGCCGGGTCGAAGACCGGCGGGGCAATCGACGGATCGTTCTCGGCCGCGCCCGCGGGGTAAGGCCCGGTCACGAGGTTCGCGCCGTCGGGCGGATAGAGCAGCCGCGCCGTTTCCGCCCTCGGCCAGGCCATGGCGAGCGCGCGCCGCACGCGCGGGTCCGCCAGGACGGGATGGCGGCAATTCCAGAGGATGAGCACCTCGAGGAACTGTGGCACCTTGAGAATCCGATTCTTCGCGAGAAACTCGGGCATCTTCTCCGCCCTCAGCCGCTGATCCCGCGTGATGCGGAACTCGTCGAGCTCGCCGCGGGCGCCCGCCTGAAAAGTGACGTTGGTGTCCGGGATCACGCGGAAGACCAGCCGGCGAAACGGGGCCGCCGCCTCCGGGGCATCGGCGCGGCGCGTCAAGACGAGCTTCTGATTGGCCTCCCAGGACTCGAGGCGGTACGGCCCGCTGCCCGCCGGGGAACGGTTCACGGCCGCGGGGTCGCGCCGGTAAGCCGCCGCGGAGACGATGGGGAGGCTGAGAACGATCAGCCGCTCGGCGTAGGCCTTGCGGAACGTGACGCGAGCCGTTGCGGCGTCGGGTGTTGTGACGCTCTCCATGTCCTCGAGGGCACCGCGCCAGTTGGTGGCGCCGGCCTTCGGGTCGACGACGCGCTCGAGCGTGAAGCGTACGTCCTCGGAGGTCACGGGTGTCCCGTCCTCCCAACGCGCCTTCGGGTCGAGTACGAAGGTGTACGTCCGCCCGTCCGGCGACACCTGCCAGGACAGGGCGAGGTCCGGCACGATCTTCCGGTCGCGGTCGATGGCCACCAGGGACCGGAAGAGCATCTCCACGACGCGCAGCCCGAACTCCTCATTGATCGTGATCGGGTCCAAGGTGGCCGGGTCGCCGATCAGGTGCCTGACGAGCGTGTCCCGAGCGGGAGAAGGCGCCTGCGACGGCGACTTGCGCACACCCCGGAGCGACAGCCAGTGCGGCCGCGAACACGGCGAGTCGCCAGAGGAACCTCTTCATGGAATGGCGCCGACAGAATAGCATCCCGACGTGGCGAGCGTCGTCTTCGACATCGAAACTGCCGGCGTGGACTGGCAGGGGCTGGACGACGCGCAGCGCACCTACCTCGAAAAAAATGCAAAGACGGAGGAGGAGCGGCGCAAGCTCCCCGAAATGCTCTCGCTGTGGCCCTTCACCGGCCGCGTGATCGCTATCGCCATGGTCAACCCGGACACCGGAAGGGGCCGCGCCTGGTACGAAAAGACGGACGGAAGGGCCGAGGAGAAGTCGTCGGACGGCCTCTTCACGTTCGTGGGCGACACGGAGCCGACATTGCTGGCCGAGTTCTGGAAGCACATCGCCCGCTTCCGGCGCTTCGTGACGTTCAACGGCCGCTCCTTCGACGGCCCTTTCCTCATGCTCCGCAGCGCCGCTCTCGGCATCCGCGTCACGCGCAACCTCGTCGGCTACCGGTATGCCGTCAAGCCCCACACCGATTTGCTCGAGGCGATCACGTTCTTCGGCGCGTCGCGCAAGTGGAATCTGGACTTCACATGCAAAGCCTTCGGCGTCGAAAGCCCGAAGGAGCACGGAATGGACGGTTTTTCGGTCGGGCCCTACTACCGGGCCGGGCGCCTCCGGGAGATCGCCCTCTACTGCCGGCGCGACGTCGAGGCCACGGCGCGCCTGTTCCAAAAGCTAGAAAAGACGCTACTTCCGGCCCTCCAGGGCGCCCGAACGACCTGAGCCGGGCAGGGGCCTGCTAGAATTGGAAACGGAGCTCCCGCCAAGAAAGACTTCCGGAGAACTTATGGGCCGCCGGGCCAATGGGGACAGCGACGCGCGCACAGCCCACAGCCGTGCCTCTGAGCGCGTTCACATCGGTGCCCCTGCCGCGCTCAAATGGGGAGAGAAGTCGCTGACCGGCGTCATCGAGCTAGTCAACCTGGGCGGTCTGTACGTGGCCACGACCCGCTGTCCCGAGATCGGCGATTACGTGGATTTTCTCTTTTCGCTGCCCGGCGACCGCCGCAGCTTCCGCGTGCGCGGCAGCGTCGTGTTTCTCGATTCGGACCCGGCCAGCGCCGAGCATCCCCCGGGCTTCGGCGCCCGCTTCGAGCGGCCGCCCGTGGCCCTGCTCGAGGCCATCAAGGCAATCAGCAAGAAAGAGCACTGACTCCGCCTGTCATCCTGAGGAGCGCAGCGACGAAGGATCTGCCCCTCTTGAACGCCTAGATCCTTCGCGCCTGCGGGCCGCTCAGGATGACCGCGTGGCGTGCGGCCGCGCGGTCAGTCGGCTTTCGCCTGGACGAGCCGCATCTTGTCGAACAGAAACTCGACAGTCGAGTCGATCGTACTGACGGTTCCGGATGCGGTGGACGTAAACGTCATGGGTGTCACGCCGCTCAGCTCCCACTGCGCCAGCAGGACTCCGCTGTTGTCCTTGGCGATGATTGTGACCGTGTGGGACACAGGCACCTGCGTGTCGGTTGCGGAGTTGAGCCAGTCCTGGAGCTGATGCAGCCCTTTCTCGCTGACGGTGATCGCGAGAACGCGCTGGTCCGGCGAGTACGTCAGGTCGAGCCGGCGCGAATCCGATCGCGAGGCCGGGTTGCGGGTGAACCCGATCCGGTAGCCGACCACACCCCCCACGACGGTCCCGTCGACAGCGAAAGTGAAGTTGTGCTCTCGAGGATCCGGGTTTTGCGCGGAGGCCGCAGGGGCGGCCATCCAGGCAGTCAGGATCGCGATCGCCGCCAGTCCCTTCCTCATGACATCCTCCGGTTCGCCCAGAGCCTAGCATCTTCCCGGCCCGCAGTCTCCGCCCTGCCCTTGCCTTGGCCCGGCTGAAGGCGTACAAAAAGGCCCCAAAGAGGGTGTCCATGAGAAAGCTCGTTCCTTTCCTGGCGGTCGCTGCACTTGTGGTCATGCTGGTCGGTGCGGGCCCGGCAAACCGCTCCACGACGTTCGACGTCACGGCCGACACCATCGAGGGCTGCTCCTGCCCGCTTTTCTGCACCTGCTACTTCGGTCCGTCCGCCGATGAGCACATGTGCGAGGCCGACAACGTTTACAAGTTCCGCAAGGGCAGCCATTGGGGCGATGTCGACCTCTCCGACCAGATCTTCTGGATCTCGATGGACCTGGGTGGCGAGTGGCACAAGAGCCCGGGGCCCGGGATGCCGACCGAATGGGCGGTCGTGACGTTCAACAAGTCGACCCCCAAGGCGCAGCGCGACGCGATCCTGAAGGTCGCCAACACGGTTTTCCCGGTCAAGTGGAAGAAGTTCGCGACGCGCGAGGACACGATCACGTGGCAGGACGACGGGATGTCCGCCCACGCGAGCATGGCGAGCGGACTGGCGGACATCAAGCTCGACAAGCAATCCACCCTGCGCCCGGACAAGGCGACTCCCGTCGTCGTCAAGAACCTGCAGTACTGGTTCTCCAACTCCAACGAGGGCTTCGTCCTGGCGCACTCCACGCACCACTTCGGCGGTTACGAGGGAACGCCGAAATTCTCGTGGGAGAAGCGCAACGGCTTCACGATCGTCTGGACAGCCAAAGGGGACATCAAGCCCGAAAAGGTCGCGGCCAAGTAGGCCTTTTCCGGCCCAATGGGAGTCACGAGCCGGCGGTCGCCCGCCGGCTTTTTTCTCGCGTAGAATCCTCGGCGTGCAGCCCGACGACATCGCCCCGGAGTTCCGGTCGCAGCCAAAGAGTTATGCGAAGGCCGGAGCGATCGACGGCGTCCGGACGCTCCGTCTCACCCGCTTCACCGACGACCGGGGCTTCTTCTTCGAGATCCTGCGCGCGAAAGCGATCGGACAGGCGGGCAGCGAGCTCGCCGCCTTCTTCCAGGGCGTGGCGGCCGCGCAGGTGAACTACTCGGTCGTGGACGCCGACGGCCACGTCAAGGGGCTGCACTACCACCTCAAGCAGGACGACGTCTGGTTCTTCCCGCCGCCGTCCAAGGCCAAGGTCGTGATGCTCGACGTGCGAAAGAGCTCGCCGACGTACGGCCGCGCGCAAGTCGTCGTCGCCGGAGGCGGCCAGGACCTCCTGATTCGCATCCCGGCGGGAGTCGCTCACGGCTACCGGCCCCTCACGAACCCCTGCGCCCTCCTGTATGTGGTGACGGAGCCCTTCGATCCCGCCGCCCCGGACGAGTACCGCATCGCGTGGAACCATCCCGCCGTCAAGGACCTCTGGGACATCCCCAACGGATAAGAATTCATGAGCTCCGTTCTCTCGCTTGACCTATCGCACGTGCCAAGAGTCGACCAGGTCGGCATCGAGGAACGGGCGGCGGCGCTCGGCAAGCGGTCGATCAAGAAAGACACGAAACGGGCCGGCATCCGGCTGGCGATCTCCATGATCGACCTCACGACGCTCGAAGGAAAGGACTCCGAGGGCAAGGTGCGGCAGATGTGCCGGAAGGCCGTGACACCCCTGCCGGGCGATCCGACCGTGCCGCACGTCGCGGCCGTCTGCGTCTACCCGAACTTCGTGTCGATCGCCAAGGACGCCCTGGCGGGCTCCGGCGTCAAGGTCGCCTCCGTGGCCACGGGCTTTCCCGCCGGGCAGGTGCCGCTGCCCGTCAAGATCGAGGACACGCGCCGCGCCGTCGCCATGGGCGCCGACGAGATCGACATGGTCATCGACCGGGGGGCCTTCCTTTCGGGCAACTACGACGCCGTCGCCGAGGAGATCGTCGCCGTGAAGGAGGCCTGCGGCCCGGCGCACCTCAAAGTCATCCTCGAAACAGGCGAGCTCGAAACCTACGACAACGTCCGGCGCGCGTCCGATCTCGCCATGGCGGCCGGCGCCGACTTCATCAAGACCTCCACGGGCAAGGTCCAGCCGGCCGCGACACCTGGCGTCGTGCTCGTCATGCTCGAAGCCATTCGCGACCACTACCTGGCGACGGGCCGGCGCGTCGGCATGAAGCCGGCCGGCGGCATCAAGACCTCGAAGCAGGCGCTGCACCTGCTCGTCATCGTCAAGGAAACCCTGGGCGACGCCTGGCTGACGCCGGACCTCTTCCGCATCGGCGCCTCGACCCTCACGAACGATCTCCTCATGCAGCTCGTCAAGGAATCGAGCGGCCGCTACCAGAACGAGGACTACTTCACGAAGGACTAGCTGACAGCCGAGAGCCTGGAACAATGAGCACAGAAGTCAAAAACAGCGATAAGCGCGTAGCCGCAGCGAAGCACGTCGAAGCGGAGAAGCCGGTCCTCGAGTTCGGGGGGGCCTGGGAGTACGCGCCGGCGCCCGAGTCGAGAGACCACGTGCGGCTCGAATCCCGCTACGGCCTGTTCATCAACGGCGCGTTCGTGGCGCCGAAGTCCCGGAAACACTTCGACACGATCAACCCGGCGACCGAGGAAAAGCTCGCCGAGGTCGCGGAGGCGGGCGCCGCGGACGTGGACGCCGCCGTGCGCGCGGCCGAGGAAGCCCACCGCAAGCGCTGGTCGAAGCTGAAGCCGGCCGAGCGCGGCAAGTACATCTACCGCGTGGCCCGGCTCCTGCAGGAGAAGTCCCGCGAGTTCGCCGTCCTCGAGTCCTTGAACGGCGGCAAGCCCATCAAGGAATCCCGCGACGTCGACATCCCGCTCGCCGTGGCTCATTTCTTCTACCACGCCGGCTGGGCCGACAAGCTCGCGTATGCGTTCCCCCGGCACGCGGTCTCCTCGATCGGCGTGTGCGGCCAGATCATCCCGTGGAACTTCCCGCTGCTCATGGCGGCCTGGAAGATCGCGCCTGCCCTCGCCTGCGGCAACACGGTCGTTCTGAAGCCCGCCGAGACGACCCCGCTCACGGCGATGCATCTCGCAAAGATCTTCCAGGAAGCGGACCTGCCGCCCGGCGTCGTGAACATCCTGCCGGGGGCCGGCGAGACCGGCGCCCATCTCGTCAACCACCCGCGCGTCCGAAAGATCGCCTTCACCGGATCGACCGAGGTCGGCAAGCTCATCCAGCGCGCCACGGCCGGAACGGGCAAGCGCCTGACACTCGAGCTCGGCGGCAAGGCGGCCAACATCATCTTCGAGGACGCGGCCCTCGACCAGGCGGTCGAGGGCATCATCAACGGCATCTATTTCAACCAGGGCCACGTCTGCTGCGCGGGCTCCCGCCTGCTCGTCCAGGAGTCCGTCGCCGACGACGGTCATGCAGCAAGCTCTCGCACCGGATCGAGACCCTGCGCGTCGGCGACCCGCTCGACAAGAACACCGACGTCGGCGCGATCAACTCGAAGATGCAGCTCGAGAAGATCCGCGAGATGGTCGCGCTACGGCGTCGAGGAAGGCGCCGCGATCCACCAGTCCGCCTGCAAGATCCCGTCGCAAGGGCTTCTGGTTCCCGCCGACCTTCTTCACCGGCGTCGCGCAGTCGCACCGCATCGCCCGCGAGGAGATCTTCGGCCCCGTGCTCGCCGTCATGACCTTCCGCACGCCCGGAGGAGGCGATCGAGAAGGCCAACAACATCCCCTACGGCCTGTCGGCCGGCGTCTGGACCGACAAGGGCTCGAAGATCTTCCAGATCACCTCGAAGATGCGAGCCGGCGTCGTGTGGGCGAACACCTTCAACAAGTTCGACCCGACCTCCCCCTTCGGCGGCTACAAGGAGTCCGGCTTCGGCCGCGAGGGCGGCGTGCACGGCCTACGTGCCTACGTGGAGCTGTCCTGAGTCCGGAGCGTGAACGATGACGATCCGGTTCGCAAGACCTACAAGCTCTACGTCGGCGGCGAGTTCATTCGCACGGAGTCCGGCCGGTACGACCCGATCGAGACGCCGAAGAAGAAGTTCCTCGCCAACATCTCGCGCGGCTCGCGCAAGGACGTGCGCGACGCCGTGCGCAAGGCGCGCGCGGCGCAGCCGGGCTGGGCCGCGAAGACCGCGCTACCTCAAGGGCCAGATCCTCTACCGCATGGCCGAGATGCTCGAGGGCCGCTCCGCTTCCTTCGAGAAACTCCTGCGCGACTCCCGGGGACTCGCCGCCGCGGCTGCGGGCAAGGAGGTCCGCGCCTCGATCGACCGCCTGCGTCCACTACGCCGGCTGGTCGGACAAGTACACCGCGCTGCTCGGCACGGTCAATCCCGTCGCCTCGTCCTACTTCGACTTCTCGGTGCCGGAGCCGACGGGCGTCGTCGGCGTCGTCGCGCCCGAGACGCCGGACCTGCTCGGCCTCGTCTCGCATCTCGCGCCGGTGATCGTCTCGGGCAACACGGCGGTCGTCCTCTTGTCCGAGCGGCACCCGCTCGCCTCGCTCGAGCTCGCCGAGGTCCTGGCGACCTCGGACCTGCCGGGCGGCGTCGTCAACCTGATCTCGGGCCACAAGGACGAGCTCGTGCCGCATCTGGCGCGCCACATGGACGTCAACGCCGTCGCCGACGCTTCCGGCGACGCGACCCTCTCCAAGTCAATTGGCGAAGACGCCGCCGTCAACGTCAAGCGCGTCAAGCGCTACCAAATCGCCGACTACTTCTCCGAAGCGGCCCAGGGCCTCGACTTCATCGAATCCTTCACCGAGATCAAGACCACCTGGCACCCCGTCGGGGTCTAAGGACTCCGAGCTAGTTTCGTGAGCGCTTCGTCTTCGAGGGCATACTTGATCCACTCGGTCGGATGGCGGGCGCCGAGGCGTTCGTAGAAGCGGATGGCGTCGACGTTCCAGTCGAGCACAACCCACTCGAGCCGCAGCGCGCCGCGCGCAATTGCCTCGCGCGCCAGGGCTGCCATGAGCGCCTCGCCGACGCCGCGGCTGCGAGCGGCTGCCGAGACGACGAGGTCTTCGAGATAGAGGAAGGGGCGGCCCCGGAACGTGCTGCTCGGCGTTTCGTAAAAGAGCGCGATGCCTTCGATGCGTTGATCGAGCTCCGCCACGAGGGCTTCGAGCTTCCTGGACTCGAAGATCCAGGCGAGCACGCGCCGGCCTTCCTCCTCGTCCGGTCCCTTGAGCTTCTCGAACCGCGCGAGCTCCCGGTCGAGCTCCAGGATCCGCGGCCCGTCCGCCGGCGCCGCGCGGCGGATCCGGACTCCGTCCCCCTTCATTTCGCGGCCGCGATCTTCTGGAGGTCGACCTGCGAGAACATCCTCAGTGTCGTTTGCTCGTCGATGTTATCGGCGACGGCGAGCACCAGCCGCGAAGGCGTCGCGAGGACCGTCACGACGCTGATGGGCCTCCCGTTCTCCCGGTGGAACACGATGAACCCCGGCTTGCCTTCGATCGTCTGTTCCCGGCTCGAGACCCCCGGTTCCTTTCCCGCTTCGAGCGTCGCGTTTCGAATCGAGGTGGCCAGGTCCTTGCCCTTGCCGTAGTCCTGCACGACCAGGACGAGGGTTCGAGCGAGCGTCGTGCTCTCGATGCGCTGGTAACGCCGCGAGACCTGCGTGTAGATCCCCATGGCGTTCTCGTCGGTGTCGGGGTACGGATCCTTGGCCGCCGTCTCGTATCCGCGGAATTCGGCTGGCAGCCCGTTGCGTAGCGACGCGGGCCACCCGGAGGAAGCCGGCGTCGGCTCGGGATTAGCGCCGGCCGCCGCCAGGGGCAAAAGAAGCGCCAGGACGAGCGCAGCAGTCACAGAATGAGGATAACCCGAAAAACAAAAGCGGCCCCGTCTCCGGGGCCGCCCCTTGTCTCGCCTCGCTAGGAAGATTACTTCTTCGGGCCGAGAATGGCGTCCTTTGCCTTCTTCGAGACGCGGAACTTCACGACGCGCTTGGCAGGAATCTTGATCTCTTCGCCCGTCGCCGGGTTGCGGCCCATGCGCGCCTTGCGGTTCACCAGAACGAGCTTGCCGACACCCGGAATCGTGAAGCTGTTCTTGGCCTCCTTGTAGGCGAGTGCCGTCAGGTCGTCCAGGAACTGCACCGCGCCGCGCTTTGTGGTGCCCGTGGACTTGGCCAGATGATCCGCGATCTGAGACTTGGAAAGAGCCTTCCCGGTTTCTTTTGCCATATTTGCTACCCCTTCTTCAAATTGGATTGCCGTTTTCGAGCGGCTCGAAATCGGCCCGTATTCTATCCGCCGCGCGAGGGCGTCAACCAAAAAAGTGCGCTCCCGCACACTTTTTTTTCAGCCTCGCTTTCGCGGGTATCATCGAGCTTCATGGCAGCTCCGAGGCCGCGCGGCAGGTCAGCCGGCCTTCTGCCGCTCGCCGCCCTGCTCGCAGCGGCGGCATGCGGACCGATCGCTCAACGAGAGATCGCGCAGCGGATCCTCGAACGATACCGGAAGAGCGCCGGCGTCAAGCCTTTAGCCGCCGCTCAGGTCATTCGGCTGAGGCTAACCGGGCCAAACGGGGCGCGAGGGACAGCCGAGATCTCCTGGCAAGGCGCCGACTACCGGGAGCGCCGCGAGTCCGCGGGACTCGTGACGGTCCGGGGCCTCCAGGGCGGAAAGGCCTTTTACACGGACGAGGACGGCGTCACGCGGGTGGCATCCGAGCCGGTCGTCCGGGAGCTGACGACCCGATTCTACGTCTGGCGCCGGGCCTTCCTGTTCCAGGATCACGACAAGGAGCCGCCCGCGCTCGGACCGGCCGACGACGCGACGGCCTCCGTGCGATTCAACTTGCGGTGGGGCAATCCGCTCGAGCTCGTCTTCTCGCGGCGCGACGGAGGCCTCGTCGCCGTCCGCTCGCCCCGATTCCGGCTCGAGTACGAGAGCCCGACCCGGTTCAAGGATGTGTCCGACCCGGATGCCCCTGTCGAGACCGAGATCGAGTGGGTTGGCCTGCCGACGGGCCCCCTGGCAGGCGTCGAGGCGGGCGGCTGGCGGGCCCGGTTCCGGGGCCCGTTTGCCGAGCTCCCGCTCGAGATCAACGGCGGCGGCCCGGTCTTCCCGGCCTCGGTCAACGGCGTTCGGGCGCGCGTTCGCCTCGACGCTTCCGCCGGCGGTCTCGTGCGCGTGTCGGCAGAGCTCGCTCGCAAGACCGGCCTGCCGTTTGAGGCCGACGTCTTTGGACGTCAGGTCGCCGGCCCGTGCGAGCTGACCCTGGACGGCCTCGTCTTCCCCTCGGTCCACCTGGAGAGCGTCACCGGGGGCCTGGACGGCGCCGATGCCGTCCTGGGCGGCCCGGTCTTCCGCGAGGCCGTCGTCGAGCTCGACCCCGCTGCCGGCCGCATGCGGTTTCACGACCCGGCCGTCTGGCCGATCCCAGAAGGCTTCCAGCGGTTTCTCATCGACGACGATTCCGACCTGCCGGTGGCGCCTCTTCACCGGGGCGCGAAGGAGTTCCGCGTCGTCCTCGGCTCAGCCAATGGAACAGGAGGCATCGTGCTCGCGCCCGAGGCGGCGCGTCGGCTCGGCCTGTTCCACGATGAGGCGGAGGCGCGCGACCTGGGCTGGCTCAACCACCGGTTCCCCTCCGTCGGGGTGTCGATCGGCACCGCCGCCCACGCGCCCGACTGGGGCGACGACGGGACACTCGCCTGGCAGCCCCTGCTGGGCTACCGAGCGTTCATCGACATGCCCCGGAGGTGGATCTACCTGGGAAGGCCGGAGAGTCCCGTCACGTCCGGCGCTGCTTCTGCCGCACCACGGCCATCACCGCCGCCAGCACCGCTGCGGCGAGCAACAGGTGCACCGGCCACGCCGCGATCTTGAGCGCGGAGAAAAGCAGCAGCCACAGGATCACCAGAACGATCGCGGCAGTCCAGGACAAAGACGGCTACCTCGTCCCTTCCACCCACTCGCAGCCGATGAGCGGGATGGCGGCGCCGCAGGACCTGCAGTTGACCGCGGGCTCGGAATACAGAACTTCCAGGTCCACGGCGGCCACGGCGGCGCAGCGGACGCATTCGACTTCCACAGTGTCCGTCAGCGGAGCGGGCGACTTGTCGGGGGCGCCGCGGCGCGCCAGCGCCGTGCGGATCGACGGATCGAACGGGACCACGTTGTTGCGGTTCACTGCTGATCCTCCTTTCGGAAGGACGACTCCGGCTTTCCGCCGGCCGGGTCGGCCGGCGCGGCGAGCGTGAGTGTGCGAGCGGGACCGGCTTTTCTGACTTTCTGGAGGAGGAAGGCGGCGCCGCCGGCGAAGACGAGCAGGCCGCCGGTTGCCAGCAGGCCAGCGGCCGCGGCGCGGAAGGCGCGCGGGGCGTGCTCCGGGTCCCGCCCGCCCACCCCGACGACAGTTCCACCGAGGACGATGCAGATGAGCGCGGTGGGCATCAGGCTCCGCTGGCGGTCCTGAGCGGCGGTGGGCTGCGACCAGACCAGCCTCATGAGCAGAGCCCCCCTCTGACGGAATTCATTTTATTCGAGAACCAGGCGATTCGCAATTCCATTATTCTCGCGCGATGAAAATTCTGACCGTTGTCCTCGCACTCCTTGCCCTTGCCGCCTCGCCCGTGCCCGAGGCGGACCAGAAATTGGAGCGCGACTACCGCTCGCTGCCCTCAGCGTCGAACATACGCGAGAACGACCGCCACCTTTCCGCCGTACCGCACCACGTCGGCTCGCCCGGCGACGCCTCAAACGCCCAATGGATGGAGCAGAAGTTCCGCGAGTGGGGCCTGGACGCGAAGATCGAGACGTTCGACGTTCTCTTTCCGACTCCGAAGGAGCGCGTTCTCGAGTTGATCGAGCCGACCCGTTTCCGCGCGGCGCTCGTCGAGCCGCCGGTCGCCGGCGACCCGACCTCCTCGCAGGCTGCCCTGCAGCTGCCGACCTACAACGCCTACTCGATCGACGGCGACGTGACGGCGCCGCTCGTCTACGTCAACTACGGCGTCCCGGCCGACTACGAGCTCCTCGAGCGGATGGGCGTCGACGTGCGCGGCAAGATCGCCATCGCGCGCTACGGCGCCTCCTGGCGGGGCATCAAGCCCAAGGTCGCGGCCGAGCACGGGGCTGTCGCCTGCCTCATCTACTCCGATCCCGAGAGACGACGGCTACTTCGAGGGCGACGTGTATCCCAAGGGCGCCTACCGGCCCGAGGCCGGAGTCCAGCGCGGCAGCGTGGCGGACATGCCCCTCTATCCGGGCGACCCGCTCACACCCGGCGTGGGCGCAACGAAGGACGCGAAGCGGCTCGACCGCAAGGATGCCGCGACGCTGACGAAGATCCCCGTCATGCCCATCTCCTATGCCGACGCCCAGCCGCTGCTCGCCGCCCTCGAAGGCCCGGTGGCCCCCCGCGATTGGCGCGGGGCGCTGCCGATCACGTACCACGTCGGGCCGGGACCGGCGAAGGTTCACTTCAAGATCGCTTTCAACTGGACGACGGCGACTCTCCACGACGTCATCGCCCGGATCCCGGGCTCCACCTGGCCCGACGAGTGGGTCATCCACGGCAACCACCACGACGCCTGGGTGAACGGCTCCATGGACCCGATGAGCGGCATGGCGGCGCTGCTCGAAGAGGGCCGCGCCCTCGGAGAGATGCTCAAGAAGGGCTGGCGGCCGAAGCGCACCATCATCCTCTGCGCCTGGGACGGCGAGGAACCCGGCCTGCTCGGCTCGACCGAGTGGGCGGAGACGCACGCGCGCGGAGCTCCGGCAGAAAGCCGTGGCTTACATCAACACCGACTCGAACCTCCGCGGGTACTTCTCGATCGAGGGCTCGCACAGCCTCGAGGCCCTGGCCACCCAGATCGGTCAGGACGTCGAGGACCCGGTCCAGAAGATATCCGTGGGCCAACGCGCCCGCCTGAAGTGCGATCGCCGACGCGAAGACGCCGGAGGAACGGAAGCAGGCGCGCGAGCGGACCAACCTGCGGATTCCGGCGCTCGGCTCCGGCTCGGACTTCACGCCCTTCCTCCAGCACCTGGGCGTCGCCTCGCTCAACATGGGCTTCAACGGCGAGGGCATGGGCGCCGGCATCTACCACTCCATCTACGACGACTTCGCCTGGTACACGCGCTTCGCCGACACCGACTTTGCCTACGGCCGCGCCCTCTCGCAGGCGACGGGCACGACGGTGATGCGGCTGGCCTCCGCCGACCTGCTCCCCTTCGAGTTCGTCGGCCTGGCCGACACGGTCGCCCGGTACGTCCAGGAGATCCAGGACCTGGCTAAGGAGAGGCGCGAGTCGACCTCCGAGCGCAACATGGAGATCGAAGAGGGCCTCTTCACGGCTACGGTCGACGCGACGCAGCCTCTGCTCCCGCCCAGGGCCGAGCCTCCCGTTCCCTATTTCGACTTCTCGCCCCTCGAGAACGCTTCGGCTTCTCTGACGGCCGCCGCAAAGGACTACGAATCGACGCTCGGCAAGTGGTCGCTGTCCGCGAAGCCCCCCGACAAAGCGCGCCTGGCCGAGGTCAATCGGGTGCTCCGGTCGGTCGAGCAGGCCTTCCTCCGCGAAGAAGGTCTGCCCCGCCGCCCCTGGTACAAGCACTACCTCTACGCGCCCGGCTTCTACACCGGCTACGCCGTCAAGACGCTGCCGGCCGTTCGCGAAGCCCTCGAGGAGAAGCAATGGAAGGACGTGGGGGCGGACGTTGCGGCAACGGCGGCTGCGATTGAAAAGGGGGCAGCAAGAATTCGCGAGGCGGCCAAGGCGCTGGGAAACTGATTCATTGGTTCATTGATTCATCGGTTCATTGGGGCTCAATGAATCAATGTTTCAATGGATCAATGTTTCAATTCTTCTAGGGCGCGATCTTTCCCGAACGCATCCGCTCGTAGAGCTCCTGGCTGTCGTGCTTGCCGTGCGCGACGGCGCAGGTGCCCTCGCAGCGGGCGCTGACTTCGCCCGAGCCGTTCGCAATCTCGGCCGCCGCGAAGATCAGGTTCAAGCCCGACCGGATCAGGCGCCCCTCGGCCACGATGCGGTCGCCGCGCGTGGGCTTGAAGAAGCTCATGGCGAGGGTGACGGTCGCCGTTCGCGCGTCGGGACGGGTCAGCCAGCCGACCGTCCCGATGATGAGATCGAAAAGCCCCGCCAGCACGACGCCGTTGACGGCCTCGGTCGCCATGCCGCCGCGGTGGAAGGGCTGCACCGGATCGATTACCGCTCGGACGCGGTCGATGCGCGTGAACTCCAGGCGCGCGCCGAAGTGCTTCATCGGCGGGCCCTCGTTCCAGACGGCCCCGAGTTGATGGAGCGCCGCCAGCGTCCCGTACGCGTCGGAGAAGGGCTTCGCCTCGCCGCTCATGGCGTCTTCTTCACGGTCGGGTACGCGATGCCGAGCTGTTCGAGGTAGGTCTTGTACTTCGTTGGGTCGTAGTAGGTCCTCTTGAGCTGCGGGATGAACTTGTCCATCTTGTCGCGGTTGAACTCGATCGCGGGCTTGTCGTCGGGGCCGATCAAGGGCGTGTAGTGGATGTCCTTCGTCTGCACGTTGCGGAAGTAGGCCCAGGCCTCCGCGACACGCTCCGGCGAGAGCAGGTAGTCGATCGCCGTCATCGCCTGCACCTTCGCTCCGGCCGTCGAGCCCTTGTGCGCGATCGGGGTCGCCATCGCGACCGCGTTCTCCCAGCTGTGGCCGGGGAGATTCGGGATGTTGGCCGGATAGCGCAGGTACACCATCGGAACGTTCCAGGAGATGTCCCCGACGTCGTCGGAAACTCCTCCTGTCAGCTCTTTCGGCGGCTCGAGAGGAGTGACCTTCGGCTTGAGACCATCGGTGGGCTTCCCGATCTCTCTCTGGAGGGCCCGGGCCAGCGTCTGATCCGCGTCGCTCCAGACCGGCATGCCAACGGCCTCGATGTTCTTCTGCTGCGTCTCCGCGATCGCCCTGTTGAAGTGCGGCGGCCATGCCGAGCCCACGATCCTTCGGGTGACCGTTGTGCCGGTCATCATCGTGGCGGCCTGAGCCATCGTGTTGCCGAGCTCGTACAGCTCGCGGATGTGCGGCTCGTCCAGCTCCCGGAAGTAGTACCAGACGGCCGCCTCCGACGGCACGACGTTCGGCTGCTCGCCGCCGTTGATGATCACGTAGTGCGACCGCTGCTGGAGGCGCAGGTGCTCGCGGCGAAAGTTCCAGCCGGCGTCCATCAGCTCAACGGCATCGAGCGCGCTGCGGCCGTCCCACGGAGCGCCGGCAGCGTGCGCCGCCTTTCCGTGGAAGAAGTACTGGGCCGAGATCATGCCGGTGCCCCATGGGCCCCAGAGCGTCGAAAAGTCGTCGCTCACGTGGCAGCCCAGGACGATGTCGACGTCCTTGAAGAGCCCGGCCCGCACGTAGTGCGCCTTCGCGCCGAGAATCTCCTCGGCCACTCCGGGGTAGAGCCTCACGGTTCCCGCGATGTGGTGCTGCTCCATGAGCTTCTTCAGGACGACGGCCGCCGTGACGTTGACGGCCATGCCCGGAGTTGTGCCCCTCACCGTGCCCCGGCGCGCCCTCCACCATCGGATCGTGATACGCCACGCCGGGCTTCTGGGACGCGCGCGGGATGCAGTCGAGGTCGGTGATGAAAGCGATGACGGGCTTACCAGAGCCGGACGGCGACGACCAGGACGCCACCCAGGCGGTCGGGATTCCTGCGACGCCGCGCTCGACGCGGAAGCCGTTCTTCTCGAGGATCCCCGTGACGTAGCGCGACGTCTCGACCTCCTGGAACCCGAGCTCGGCGAAGCTGAAGATCGAATCCACCATCTGCTGCGTGAGAGCCGCTTGCCGGTCGACCTCGGCAATCGCCTCGCGCTTCAGCTCCGCAGGCAAGGGCTGCGCGGCCAGAGGGCATGGCGCCAAGGACGAGAACGAGCGTCAGCGCGGGAAGCCTCTTCATTCGAAGTCCTCCACCCGATCACAGATCACCCGACTTGTCCGCCGTAGCCTCGGCGAAGGTGGATCACTTGAGCCCCTCGACCAGGTACAGCTCGGACAAGAGCCGGTGGTATGTGTACGCGTAGGCCTTTCCATCCTCCGAGAAGGAGACGGCGGAAATCCCGATGAGACCCGAACGGTCCGTCGGCGCGATCTCGTCGCCACGGCTCGGAGCGCCCCGTCGCCACCTCGACCCGCTCGATGCTCACGGGCACGCCACCGCGGCGCCGCACGAAAACGAACCGGCCGTCCCGACTCCATCGCAACACCGAATCCCCCGGTTGCAGGCCCTGGAGGACGGTTGGCTCGCCCTGGCCGTTGACGGGATAGAGCCGCACGCGCCCGTCGGCGGGGTCGAAGGGACGAACTTCCCGTCGCGCGTCACCGGCAGCAGGTACCCGACACCCTCGGGCGTGACCGGGCGGGCCGCGCCGCCCGAGCTGCTCTGCGCGTAGATCCGCAGGCCCTTGCCGGCCTCGTTGCCCGTAAAGAGGATGCCGCTTCCGTCCGGCAGGAAGCTCGCCCAGTGAAACCGGGCAATCGAGCCTTGCGGCACCGTCTTGACCTCGCCGGCGCCCGTCGGCAGGATCCTCAGCTCGCTCGACGTGCCGTAGAGGATCGAAAGCGCCCACTTCCCGTCGGGAGAAAGAGTCGTGGCCTGGCCTTCGCCGAGGTGAACGGCCGGCGAGCCGTCCGTCCGGCGCAGGTAGGCGCCGTAATGCGGGCCTCCGCCTTCGCCCGATTCCGTGAAAAGCAGCCACTGGCCATCGGCCGAGAGGTCGCACGCGCTGGAGGAATCGAGCCAGGACAGCTCTCTCTCCTGGGAGGCCTCGGGGCCGCGGCCGATCATGCCCACGCGGGACTGGTCTCGCGAGAGCAGCACACGACCCTGCCGGGAAACGTCGAGCAGCGTCAGCCGGCCGACCGCGTTGGTGACGGTCCGAAGGCGGCCGGCCGGCGTGACCGCGCGCAGGGAGGAGTTGAGCCCCTTCTCCGACGACGTGAACCAGATCTCGCGGCCGTCCGGCGTCCACGCAAGGCCCTGCGTGCTCGACCACTCGGGCGTCAGGGTCTTCCTGGCTCCCGAGGAGGTCCACGACCGCTACGGAGCCGCGGTCGTCGCCGTAGATCGGATGGTCCAGGAAGGCGACCCTCTTCCCGTCCGGCGAGACGCGCGGGTGGCTCACCCAGCCCGCGGTCTCGTAGAGGACCTTGCCGATCGGGAACTCGAGGCGGTGGCGGCCCTCGACCCGCCGCACGGCCGCGAGTGAGGCGCCGTCGGGCGCCCAGTCCGCGTCCTGAGCGCCTTCGAGGACCTCGCGCGGCGCGCCGCCGGCCAGGGGCACGCGCGCCAGAGTGCCGGCGTTCATCCAGGCGAACACGAAGCGGCGGTCGAGCGAAAGGGCCAGCTCGCCCGAAGGGGAGATCGCGAGCAGGTCCGCGGGCGGCAGTGCGAGAGCGCTCGACTCCGGGCTCTCGGGGCGCATCGTGTAGATGCCGAAAGGACTGCCGTCCCAGGCCGCGCCGTAGACGATAGTGTCGCCGTCTTTGGCGAAACGGGCCGTCAGAATCGTCCCGCGGCGGAATGTGAGCTGTCGGTACGTGGGCGGCGGCCGGCGCTCCGCCCGGCCGCCCAGAAATACGCGGCGGCTGCCACGACGGCGAGCGCGGCCGCGGCGGCGGCCAATCGCCGGAGCCGCGCCGGAGCGCCGACCGGCAGGGCCCGAGCCACGCCGCTGGCCGTGGAGATGCTGGAGAGCGACTCGAGGGCAAAAGCGAGGTCGGAAGCCGACTGGAACCGCTCCTCGCGGCTCTTCTCCAGGCAGTGCCGCACGACGCGCTCGATCCCCGGCGGGAGCGACGGGCTCCCGCTGGCGAGCAGCGCCGGCTCCTCCTTGAGAATCGCGCTCATCGTCTCGACGCCCGAGTCGCCGTGGAACGCGCGTCGCCCGGTCAGCATCTCGTACAGGATCGAGCCGAAGGAAAAGATGTCGGAGCGGTGGTCGGCTTGCTGTCCGCGCACCTGCTCGGGCGACATGTACCCCACCGTGCCGAGCACCGTGCCGGACTCGGTCTGGACCGGAACGGTCGGATCGTTCGTCCCGCCGGAGCGCCCGACCTTCGGCGCCGCGAGCTTGGCGAGGCCGAAGTCCAGGATCTTGACGCGGCCGTCCTTCGTCACGAAAAGGTTCTCGGGCTTCAAGTCCCGATGCACGATGCCCATCTCGTGCGCCGCGCCGAGGCCGCGAGCGATCTGGAGCGCGTAGTCCACGGCCTTGCGCATGGGCAGCGCCGAGGAGGAGATCCGCACGCGCAGCGTCTCCCCCTCGAGCAGCTCCGAGACGACGTAAGGCTGGTGCGCGTCCTCGCCCACGTCGAAGATCGACATGATGTTGGGGTGGTTGAGCGCCGAGGCCGCCCGCGCCTCCTGCTCGAACCGCCGCAGCCGGTCCGCATCCGCCGAGAACTCCGGCGCGAGCACCTTGATCGCCACGTCCCGCTGGAGCCGCGTGTCCCGAGCCCGGTAAACCTCCCCCATCCCGCCCGCCCCGATCGCGGAGAGGATCTCGTAGGGCCCGAGGCGCGTTCCGGCCGAAAGAGTCATGGAGCCTCCCGGGATTGTATGTCCCGGAGAGGGTAGCCGGCCCTCGACAGGGTTGCGGTAGCCTCTTGTCATGAACAGGGCGGCTTCGGTCGTCCTTGTGGCGCTGGCGCTGGCCTCGTCGCTGGCGGCGCAGGCGCCGCCGGGCCGGCAGGACAGCTACCGCGAGGAGGCGCGCGTCGAGCGCGTGGTGGTCGACGCGCATGTCGTCGACCGGCGGGGCGACCCGATGACGGACCTCACGGCCGAAGACTTCCTCGTCAAGGTCGATGGCAAGGTCGTGCCGCTCGAGTCTGCCGAATGGGTTCCGGCGGACATGCCGGAAGTGCCGGCGGATGCCGTGGCCGCCGCTTCGGATGAGCCGGGCCGGCCGCTTCCCGCCCCGGGCCGGCTCATCGTCCTCTTCTTCCAGACCGACTACAACTACACGCGCCTCGTCGGCTTGCTCCGGATGTCGCTTCAGGCGAAGCGATTCCTCGACGGGCTTCTGCCGACGGACCGGGTCGCGGTCGTGTCGTACGACTCGCACCTGAAACTGCGCCAGGACTTCACGAGCGACCGCCGAAAGCTCGAGGACGCGCTCTTCGCCTCGATCCGCACGGCCGAGCCGGTCCGCGACATGGACCCCTACTCCCCGTCTCTCGCGCGCAACTTCGACTTTGCCGAAGCGAAGAAAGCGTCGACACCCGAGCGAGGCCTGCTGTTGATCGCGAGCGCACTGCCCCGATCCCCGGCGGCAAGTCGATGCTCTACTTCGGATGGGGGCTCGGCACCGTCGGTGGCTACACCGGCCCGAACGCCACCGAGCAGCAGGACTACTCGATGGCCCTGCATCTGCTGGCTGCGGCGCGCGTCAGCATCTTCACGCTGGACGTCACCGAAGCCGATTACCACACGCTCGAGACGAGCCTGCGCGTCACGTCAGACCTGACCGGCGGCACCTACCAGAAGACGCACATCTTCCCCCGGGCCGCGCTCGACCGCGTGAGCCGCGCGATCGCCGGCCGCTACGTCCTCGTCTTCGTCAAGCCGCCCGGCCAGCGCGGCGAGCACTCGATCCAGGTCACCCTGACCCGCCGCAAGGGCGACGTCAACGCCCGCCAGTACTACGACGACTAGCCTAGCGGACCCGGCGCTCAGAAGTTCAGGATGTACGTGGCGCGGAAGACCGTGTGGAACGCGGGGGCCTTGCTGACCGGGAAGTCCACCCCGAGGGTCAGCGAGTTCTCGGGAACGAACCAGAATCGGATCCCGGGAGTCAGGCTGACGGTGGTCTTTCCCGAGCTCGCCCCGTCGAGGATCGTCGTCCCGAAGGCTTCGAGAAACGTCGTGAAGTTGCCGAAGACAGGAGTCGAGGCCGCACGTCCACGTCTCGGCCAGGGAGACGTCGTAGCTCACGTCGTTCTGTGTGGCTCCGGCCTTGTGGGGCCCGACGAGATTCTCGTACTGGAAGGAGCCATAGAGGCCGAAACGTCCGAGCGCCGGCACGAGCGCGTGCATGTCCTGCCACCCCGCGAGGGCATAGGTGAACGAGGTTTGCGTCTGGCCCAGCCCCTTGTTCGGCGCTGAGACCCTCGTCTGAAACGAGTAGGACTGCGTCGGCGTGTCGACCAGCTGGAATCGCGCGAGCAAGCCGCCGCCTGACCCGTTGGTGGTGAATCCGCTGAAGGGCACGTTCCACTGGTAGTTGACGATGAGCTCGATCATCAGCCGCCGATTCAGCCCGTAAGCAATGAGCGCGTTTGCCAGATCGGTCGATTCGAGCTTCGGATTGTTGGCGACGTCGGTGCGGACGTAGTCCAGCCGGAACTCCCGCTCCAGGAAGTTCGTGGTGACGCGCAGGAGCGCCATGTCGGGCGTGGTGCGGCGCCTCTTTTCCCACTGCTCGCCCCACCCTTCCGAGAAGAAATTGAGGAGCGTCAGGTCGGACAGTTGCTGGGCGTGTTCCCCTTCGGCGAGAGCGACCGTCTCGTTGGGGCTACCGGCCGCCGAGAAGTCATTCGGGGTCACGGTCTGCGCCCCGGCGACTCCTGAGCCAAACCAAATCGCAGCGACAGCTGCGGGAAAACGCGAAGAGACACGGCCAATTCTCGCCATAACGAGGCGAAGCATCCTGCATCTATCGATTCGACTGCAAATAGACCGTATGAAAACGTATAGAATCGGCTGCCATGAAGACAGCGGCCAGCGGACCCCTGACCGCCGCGGAGGCGGCGCGGATCCTGGGTGTCAGCCACCAGACGCTCAAGCAATGGATCTACAAGAAGCAGATTCGATCGACCCGCACGCCGGGGGGCCATCACCGCATATCCCGAAGCGAGGTCCGGCGCCTGGCTGGCTCGCCCTTGCCGGCCGCGGGGGAATCGATCGGCATGGACGCCATCAGCGGGCGCAACAAGCTGGCCGGCATCGTCACGCGGATCCGGGTCTCCGGCCTTCTCGCGGAAGTCACTCTCGACGTGGCAGGCCAGACGCTCACAGCGATCATCACGAAGTCCGCCGTCCTGCAGCTCGGGCTCAAGCAGGGATCGCGAGCCCATGCCCTGATCAAGGCCACGGAAGTCATGGTGATCCGGGGCTGAAGAAGGAGGCGACGTGAGAAAGACCCTGCTTGCTCTCGCCGCGGCGGCTGCGCTCGTCGTTGTCGGTGCGGCTGACCCAAAGCCCGAAATTCTCGTTTTCGGCGCGGCCAGCCTGACCGAATCGCTGCACGATCTGGGAAAAGCCTTCGATGCGAAGGCCGGGGGCCGGGTCCTCTTCTCCTTCGGAGCCTCGAGCGACCTGGCTCGCCAGATCCAGGCGGGAGCCCCGGCGGACGTCTTCTTCTCGGCCGACACCGCAAAGATGGATGCCCTCGAGAAGGCCGGCCTCGTGCGCGCAGCGGACCGGCGGGAGTTCCTATCCAACCGCCTCGTCATCGTCGTGCCTTCCGCCTCCAGGGGAACGATCAGCTCGCCCGCCGACCTCGTCGGCCTTTCGCGCATTGCGATCGCAGATCCGGCTGCGGTTCCCGTCGGGATCTATGCGAAGAAGTGGCTCACTGGCCTCGGCCTCTGGGAAAAGATCGAGCCGAAGGTCGTTCCGACTCTCGATGTGCGAGCG
The DNA here is from genome assembly GCA_963739435.1 of uncultured Acidobacteriota bacterium. Classification (GTDB taxonomy): domain Bacteria; phylum Acidobacteriota; class Thermoanaerobaculia; order UBA5066; family Gp7-AA6; genus CAVUAN01. The sequence goes on along the minus strand of CAVUAN010000009.1, from coordinate 102,171 downwards.
GCCCTCGCGGCGGTCGAGAGCGAAGCCGCTCCGGCGGCAATCGTTTACAGCACGGACGCGTCCATCGCGAAGTCCGTACGGATCGCGTTCGAAGTCCGGGACGGCCCGGAGATCGTCTACTCGGTCGCGGCCCTTTCCAGGTCGAAGAACCGCGAGGCGGCCGAGGCATTCGTCCAGTTTCTCTCCGGCGACACGGGCCGGGCCGAGTTCCAGCGGCGAGGTTTCCTCCTCCGCGGTACGAAGTGAACCTCACGGCAGAGGACATCTCGGTCCTTTTCCTGACGCTGCGCGTCGCGGCGATCGCGACCCTCGTGATCCTGCCGCTCGCTGTCGGCGCCGCCCACTTGCTCGCCCGTCGTCACGGTTTCGGCCGGATGCTGGCCGAGACGATTCTGACGCTGCCGATCGTGCTACCGCCGACGGCCGTGGGATTCTTGCTGCTCGAGCTGCTGCGCGGGCCCGGTCCGATCGGAAAGCTCCTCGACCGAGCGGGCATCGAGCTTCTCTTCACCTGGAAGGCCGTCGCTCTCGCCACGGCGGTCATGTCCTTTCCACTCCTCATGCGCCCGGCCCTCGCCGCGTTCGAAGAGGTGGACCCGAGGTTGCTCGGCATGGCCCGCTCGCTCGGCAGCCGGCCGGCTGCTGTTTTCGTGCGCGTCGCGCTCCCCCTCGCCTGGCGCGGGATCCTCGCCGGAACCCTGCTCGCCTTTTCGAGGGCCCTGGGGGAGTTCGGAGCCACCATCCTCGTCGCCGGAAGCATTCCCGGGCGCACGCGCACGCTCGCCCTGGCCATCTTTCAGCGCAACCAGATCGGACAGGATGCTGCTGCCATGCGCCTCGTGGCGGTCGTCGTGGTTCTCTCCTTCGCCGCCGTCTGGTCGACGGAGCTGCTGACCCGGCGCCGCAGCCGCCGCACCGAAACATGATCGAGATCGACATCGCGCTTCCGCTTTCGCGCTTTCCGCTCCGCGTCGCCGCGAAGCTGGACAGCCGCTCGATCGCCGTGCTCGGCCCCTCCGGCTCGGGCAAGACATCGCTGCTCGAGGCGATCGCAGGCCTGCGCCGAAAAGCATCGGGACGCGTCGCGATCGATGGCGAGGCCCTCATGGACTCCGCGAAAGGCGTCTTCCTGCCTCCGGAGCGGCGCCAGATCGGCTACGTGCCCCAGGACGCCTGCCTCTTTCCGCACCTCGACGTCCGCGGCAACGTACGGTTCGGAATGAAGAGCGGACGCCAGACGCTTTTCGACGACGCAGTCTCGATCCTGGAGATCGCGCCGCTGCTCGACCGGTTTCCCGCAACGCTATCGGGCGGCGAACGGCAGCGGGTGGCCCTCGCCCGCGCGATCGCGACCGAGCCCCGCTTGCTCCTGCTCGATGAGCCTCTGGCGGCCGTCGACGTCGAGCTGAAGGAGCGGATCCTGCCCTACCTGCTACGCGTGCGCGAAACGCTTCGAACGCCCCTCCTCTACGTCACGCACAACGCCGGAGAAGCGGAGGCCGTCGCCGAGGAGGCTCTTCTCCTGCGCGACGGCGCAGTCGCCTGGCACGGACCGGCAGCGTCGATCCTGCGCGAGAGGACGCTTCCCGAAGTCGATCCAGAATCGCGTTTCGAGAACATCCTCGTCGGCGTGCTCGAGCGAGGCTCCGGCCCGGAAGAAACGGGCCTGTTACGGGTCGGCGAACTCCGGCTGGCCGTCCCGGCGACGGACTCACCCCTTCCGGCGACGAGAACGACCTGGGGCGTTTCTCCCGAGGACATCCTGCTCTCCACCCGTCCGCCCGACCACATCTCCGCGCGCAACGTGCTGCGGGGCAGCGTCGTCTCGCGGCAGGACGGTAACGGGGGCACCTGGGTCCGCGTTGGGGCTGGAGGCCTGGAGTGGACGGTGCGTCTTACCCGATCCGCCGCCCTCGAGCTCGACATCCGCACCGGAATGGAAGTCTGGCTGGCCCTGAAGAGCCACGTCTTACGACGCCTGCATTGACCTCCCGCCTCAGGGCCGGAATATCAGCCCCGCGTAGCCGCGCCAGGAGTCAAACGACGGGGTCTTGCTCTTGATGAGAGCCAGGCCGAGGTAAAGATCGAACCCTTGTCCGAGCTCGGCTGGAATCAGCCGGCCGGGCCGCAACTCGCCGCCGTACGCCTGGACAGGCGCCGGCTTTCCGGGCGGGTCGTAGGCGAGACCCTGCTCGGCATAGAGAGTCAGGACCGAGAAAGTGGCCTCCGCCCGCCAGGCCTCGAAGCGGCGCCCGATCTGCGAGGCGTCGGGCAGCGCCGGGTCCTCGATGCGGTTGCGGTCGAGGCCGGGCGGCTGGATCGTGGAGGAGGCTCCGCCCAGCCAGAAGAGGTCGAACTGCGTCGGAGCGCCGCCCGTGTCTCCGTATCCGCCTCCGAAGGAGAGACGCACCGGGCCGAAGAAACCGATCGCGCGGGCCTCGCCCCGCCACTGGCTCCAGGATGCTCCATCTGTCGTTCCGAAGCTGCCCGAGATTCCGCCGTCGAAACCGAAGCCCACGCTCTCCGTGCGGCGACGGAAGGTTAGGGCGGCAACCGCCGAGCCGAGCGCCCGGTCGAAGGTCTCATTCGCTTCGAGCGCCTCGATCCGCGTCCAGCCGCCTCCCGCCTGGACGCCGACGGCGCCCCAGGCAAACGGCCGCTGCCAGGACCCGCCGGCATAGCCGCCCCAGCGCTGCTCGTCGAGCTCGGGCCGCTGGACGAGGTGCTGGCTGCCGGGTCTTTCGAGCGAAGAGAACGCGTAGAGGTCGAGCTTCACGGGCAGGCCCTTCCACGAGCCGGCGAGTGCTCCGCCTCGAGGCCCGGCCGCGTTGCCGAAGGAGCCAACGGCGATCCAGTCGAGACGGCCGACGACGTCGGTGCCCTGGAGGCCAACCTGCCAGGCATTGCCGTCGGGACCAATCGTGAAGCTGCCGAATGGGCGCAGGACCTGCGTCGAGAGGGCGCGGTAAGGCGCCGGCGCGGGAACCTCACTCTGTTGCGGCAACGGCGCCTCGGCCGGGGAGGGAGGCAGGATCGGGAAGGCGTCGGTGACGGCCGGCGCCGCAGCGATTTCCGCCGAAGGAAGCGCCAGCCGCCGCAGATCGACGCCTCTCGCCGTCAGCTCGAGAAAGAAGAGCTCCCGGCCGTCTTGTGAGGGAGCGGGAGCAAACGCCCCGCCGGTCACGCGGGTCAGCTCGCGCAGTGGGTCCGACCCGCGCGCGTCGACCGACACGAGGTCCCAGATTCCCGAACCATCCGCCGCGACAACGAGGTGCGACCCGTCCGGCGTCCAGGCCGGGGGCCCAAACGGCGAGCCGGCAAGAGGGAGCTCGCGAACGGAGCCGCCCGATACGGGCACCGTCACCAGGCGCCAGCGGCCGCCGTGGTGGACGAGAGCCGCAACCGTCCCGCCGTCGGGCGAAAGGCGCGGATGGTTCCACACCGGCCAGGCGGACGCGGGGATGTCGGTGACAATCGGCTGCGTTTCACCCGAGTCGAGGTCGACGGCTACGAGCTCCGTCGCGCCCCATCGCCTGCGCACGCCGACCGCCCGGTGGCCGTCCGGCGTGGGATCGGCCTCGGCGATGTCGGCGCAGCGCGTCACCTGCCAGGTGCGGCCCGTCTCGACCTCCCACACGCGCAGGTCGAGGCGCTGCACTCCCTGCGCGTCGGGCGCGCGTCGGGCAAAAAGCACGCGCTTGCCGTCTGGCATCCAGCGCGGCTCCGCCGCCGAAAGGCCGTTGACGCGCGGAAGCTTCCACTTCGGCTCGCGGCGCGGAGGGACCTGGAGCTTGTCCTCGATCTCGTTGGGATCCTCGGCGGCTTTTGCCGCCGGCTTCTTCGGCGATTCGGCGGCGCGCAGGTCCCACACGGCCAGATAGCTCTCTCCCCTGGCCGGGTCGCGGCGCGCGAGAAGCTTCGTTCCGTCGGGAGACACCTGCGGCGCGGACGTCCCTCCCCGCAGGCGCTGCCAGAGCTCGCCCTCGGCGAGGCCGGCCTTCGTCAGGCGCTTCTCTTCCTCGACGGCGCGCGCCGTCACCTCCACGCAAAACCGGTCGTAGAGGTCGCCGGGCGACTCGCCGAACACGGCGCGAAACGCCGTCGGAAACGAGCCGCCCTTCTTCGAGGCCATGCGCTTCCAGAGCTTCACGAGGCTGCCCTTGCCTTCGCGAGCCTCGAGCCATTCGAGGTAGCTCGAGCCGACGAGGTACGCCATCGAGCCGCCCAGCCACCCTCCAATCGAAGAGAGGGCGCCATAGGACGGGAGCTTGCCCTCGATCGCGAAGCGCCGCAGGACCATCGCCCGGAAGCTTCCGTGCGGCCGGCCCGACCCTGTCAGCTCGCCTTCGACGAGCGTGGCATAGCCTTCCGCGACCCAGCGCGGCGCGTTCACGGCGACGGGCCCGATCGGGAGGATCTTTCCGAGCCAGCCGGCCCGGTTCCGGGGCCGCGTGAGGTGGACGATGTGCGCCATCTCGTGCGTGACGAGCAGCTCCGTCCAGTCGCGGTACGAGCCGAGGCCCGATTCTGCCTCCGGAGGTGTCGCCCACAGCACGATGACCGGCCGGTCGAGGAACGGCAGGGCCATGCCGTTTGAATCCGCCTGCGGGTCGCCGACGAGGACATCGGTCTTCCCGGGCGGCGCGTAGCCGACGAGTGCCGTGACCTGGCCGTGGATTCCCTCGACCGAGGCCGCCATCCGCCGGGCCCACGCCGCAAACGGCGCAGGATAGTGCACGCGGAAGTGCGCGGTCTCGATCGTCTGCCAATCCGCCCACGGGGCCTGCGCGGACAGGATGCCCGAGCAGAGCAGGAGCCCCGAGAGCGCCAGGCCGATCCTCTTCATCGGGGCCGAGGCTAGCATCCCCGAAGCAGAGTAAGCTCTTCCGATGCGCTTTCTCGCATCCGCGGCCCTGGGGGTTCTTCTGTGCGCAGCACCTCTCGGGGCCGCCAATCCAAAGCAATGCACGGACCTCGCCGCAAAGATCGACAACGATGTCTCCAGCCCCTCGGGCGTGCGCGTGACGATCACGGCGCACAATCACTGCCAGGAAGATGTGGACGGCGGCGCGATCTCGTTCAAGGTGAGGGCCCTGGGCGCCGGAGGCAGCCAGATCGCGTCGCAAACAGGCAGCTTCGGAGGCACGATCCAGGGTGGTGCGACGGCCGAGACGAAAGTCTTCGTCGTGTGCGACCCGGATCGAGTTCGGTCGGTCTCGGTCCAGGGGCAGTAAGGCCCGGCGCTCGTTCCCCTTCTTACTGGAAGTACCCGGTGACGTCGATCACCATGTCGACAGTCCCCAGGCCCTGCTGGCAGTGGACGACGATGTCCTGGAGTGACCCCAGGGGGATGATCGCGTCGTTCGCTCGGATTTGGCCAGCCTTGTAGTTGATCGTCGAGGCGAGCGGCCTCGTCGATCCACCCGGGAAAAGAGTCAGGAACCCGGGACCCGCCGTCGGAAGGATGGCGACGACGTTCAAGGCCACGGCGGTCGCCGTGGAGGGGATGACGCACTGGCCGCCGAACACGAACGTGCGGTCGGCTCCCGCGGCGAGCGACGGACCGCCATAGGGGCCGACGGGACCGCGCGTGTCGACGACGCGGCAGGGCGGCACCGTGTAGAAGCTCGCGTGTGGCATGGCGCACGAGGAAAACTCGGACGTGTTTCCGCTCGGATCCGTGGCCGTGGCGGTGATCGCCTGCGTGGAGCTGGTGGGAACGGAGAACGTCACGTCAAAGGTGGCATTGCAGCTGCCGTCGGTCGTGACGTCGAAGAATCCGAGGTAGGTCTGTCCTTCGCCATTTCCCGAGGCGTCGCAGTTGGGGTTGGCGAAGAACTCCAGGCGGTAAAGAAGTGTGGCAACGCTATTCAGAGTGCCTTGAATCCGGGTGGTCGGGCCGCTCGTCACGGATGTGATGACCGGGTAGTTCTGATAATTATTGGGACCGGTATCGGCGTCGCAGGCGTCGTTGGCCGTGACGCCATTCGCAACGGTACCCAGGGACAGATCGATGCCAAGCCCCGAGTTACCGTAGATCGAATTCCCGGAAATGGTGTTTCTCGTTACGTTGCCCACCGAGATCCCGGGCACGGCAGCAGTGGTGGGAAAGCCGTTGAAGGCGATGACGTTTCCCTCGCCCGGATTCTCGCCGCCGATGATCTCGCTGCCGCTGCCATTGACGTAGATCCCGGCCAGGGAATTCGGGATCGGCGTGCCGTTGACGCCGATGCCGATACGGTTGCCCTGGATCACGTTGCCTGTGGACGATCCGCCGCCGAAGAAGATTCCGAACTGAAATCCGCCAATGACGTTGCCCTGCCCGGCAACGGAGCCGCCTATCGTGTTGTCGTGCCCGCCCGAGATGTTGATCCCGTTGACACCGGCCACAAGCACCTTGTTGCCCGTGATGTCCGTGCCGATGTAGTTGTTCCGAACGATCGTCCCAGTCGTCCCCGTGCCCGAGACGAGGAATTGGATTCCGTCTTCGGTTACCGAGATCACATTGTCGACGACCGTGGCGTTGATGTTTCCCAGGAGGGCGATGCCGATCTCAAGGGGCAGTGAAACGAGGCCCGTCTTGTCGAGGCCGATGAGGTTTCCTTGGATGACGTTGTTGCCGGCGAGAATATCCCCCGCGGTATCCAATTGGATTGCCTGGCCGGTGTTTCCGATGCCCGCGAACACGTTGCCGGCGCCTGAGCCGAGTGGGCCGCCGATGAGAATCCCCGGGGAAAAACCAGGATACGGCTTGCCCACGTTGATGGAGAGCCCGTTGTGCAACTCCGCGGTGCCGAGCGCGTTCAATCCGAAGTAATTTCCCTGAATGATGTCCTTGGCGGAGTAGCCGCCCTGCACGGTTGTGATGTTGATTCCGCTCGGATTCCCCGAGATGACGTTGTGGTCAATCGGCAAGGGCCCGCCGTACGTGTTCCCGCCCAGGGTGTTGTCCAGGACTGCGACGGTGTTTCCGTCGGCGGCCATTCCGGCGGCGTCGGTCCCGATGTAGCAGCCCTGAATGTAGTTGCCGCCGGGATTGTCCATGATGATGCCGCCGCAATCCGCGCAGATGCCGTTGAAGTGGTTGATCACCAGCGCCTTCATGGCGACGCCGGCGCTCGTGAGAAACGGGGGCTGGCCGAGGTGCAGGCCGCGCCACGCGCTGCCGGCGTCCGCGCGATGAATCTCGATCAGCGGCACGCCGGCAAAACCCGGCTGCGTCCTTCCGTCGATCGTCCCGCTCTTGATGATGTCGGGAAGGTTGCTCATCAGGTTGATCGTCTGATGCCCGGTTCCGATGGCGAAACGAATGGACCAACCCTCGAAACCCTGAACGATGATGAGGGCGTCGCGCAGGCTGCAGGTCCCAATCCCGCTCGTGTTGCAGGTCGGGTTGATCGTGTCGCTTGCCGTGTTGACCAGGACACAGTCAGCCTGGCAATCGGCCCGGACGAAACCCGTGTCGAGGAGGACGAGCAGGGGAACCGCCAGAAGAAGAATCGGAATCGGGGCGCGGACTCTGCTGGTCATTGCAACGCTTCTCCCTTCGCTCTCGGCCAGTGGGACATGCGGGGTCAAAGGGCAAGATGTGCGCGATAGAATCCGCACAATCAAATTCGAGGCGGTGGCTTCCTGTCTTGAATGGGCGCAAAGGAATCGCTGAAAAAAAGCTGAAATCACATGTTCGAGGGCAAGACGGTCGCCTACGCGTTCGGCCCCTTCCGGCTGTACCCCTCCCGCTGGTCCCTGGAGCGGGGCGGCGAGACCGTGCCGCTGACACCCCGCGCTTTCGACACGCTTCTCGTGCTCGTCGAGAATCGGGGACGCGTCCTCACGAAGGAAGAGCTCTTCCAGACCGTCTGGAAGGGTGCGATCGTCGACGAGAACAACCTGTCCCAGGCGATCTCGGCCGTCCGGAAGGCGCTCGGCGATGGCACGAACGGCGATCACTACATCGCGACCGTGCCGCGCCGCGGCTACTCGTTCACCGCCCCGGTCGTGGAGGCGATCGATGCTCCGGGAGAGCCCTTGCTACCCGCCGTCGTGGCACCGTCAGCCGATCCTCCGGAGGCGGCTCCGGCGCGTTCGGCGGGCAGGGGCAAGCCGGTCTGGATCGCGCTGGGTGTCCTGGCCGCCGGCCTTGGCTCGCTCTGGGTCATCCGCAGCCGCGGGAATCCGAGAGGAGATGCGCCGGTGCGGTCCCTCGCGGTCTTGCCGTTCCAGTCGCTGATGGCGGCGAAAGACAGCGAGCACATCGGCGTGGCGTTGGCGGATGCGGTGATCACGAGGCTCGGGTATGTCCGAGGCCTTTCGGTCCGCCCGACCTCGGCGGTGCTGTCGTTTGCCGGAAGGGATCCCGTCGCCGCGGGCCGCGCCCTTTCCGTCGACGCCGTGCTCGAGGGCCGAATCCAGGAGTCCGAGGGTCGCCTGCGAGTCACCGTGCAGCTCATCGGAGTGCGTCGCGGGATCCCGCTCTGGTCCAGCAAGTTCGATGTGCCGCGCGCCAGGCTCTTCACCCTCGAGGACGCGCTCTCCGATGAGGTCACGTCCGCGCTAGCGACGAACCTCCAGAACGGTGAAGAGCGCCGGCTCGCGCGGAACCGAAGCGCGAAGCCGGAGGCGTACGAGGCCTACTTGCGGGGACGGTATTTCTGGAACCGCAGATCACCCAGGGATCTCGAGGCGGCGCTTGGCGAGTTCGAGGCGGCGATTGCCCTGGACCCGGAGCTTGCCCAGGCGTGGTCGGGGGTCGCCGACACGCGTGTTCTGCGAGGAACGGATACACCGGCCGATTTCCCGCTGGCCCGCGCGGCGGCGGAGAAGGCGCTGTCGCTCGATCACGATCTGGCCGAGGCCCACGCCTCCCTCGCGATGGCGCGCTTGTTCGGGGAATGGGACTTCGCGGGCGCCGAGCGCGAGTTCCAGAGAGCGCTCAGCCTGGCGCCGGGCTACGTCACCGCCCACCATTGGTACGCCTACTGGCTGGCGGCGATGGGGCGCTTCGACGAGGCTGTCGCCGAGATCCGACGTGCCCGGGAGATCGATCCGACGTCACTCACCTTGAACAGGGACGTTGGCCACATCCTGCTCTACGCGAAGCGTTACGACGAGGCCGCCACGCAACTGAAGACCGTCGTGCGGATGGACCCTTCCTATCCCCACGCCCGCTTCTATCTTGTGTCGGCCTTGCTCTACGGGTCCCGCCTCGAGGAGGCCTCCACCGAGATTCAATCGTTTCCGGCCGGTCCTCCGCGCGAGTTGTTCGAGGCCGAGATCGAAGCGCGGGCCGGACGCCCGGAGGCCTTGCGGCGCTCTCTTCCAGGGCTGGTTCAGGCAGCCCGATCGGGCGCCGCGAAACCCGACGCGGTGGCTGTCGTTTATGGGTGGCTCGGGGACAAAGACGAGGCGTTCCGCTGGCTCGAGCGCTCCTTCGACGCGCATGACTTCTATCTCGTATTCCTCAAGGCCGACCCCGTGTTCAACCCGCTCCGCAACGACCCGCGCTTTGCCGACCTGGCCAGGAGAATCGGCCTCTGAAGACTGCGAGGCCCCGTCTCGGGATCCTGGCGCGGGCTGTCGCGCTCCTCGCGCTCGCGTCCGGGCAAGCGGCGGCGCAGACCCTCCCGTCGGACGCGGAAATTCGATCGATTCTTCAGCGGCGCGTGGACTCGAAGCGCAGCGTCGGGATCGTCGTCGGGCTGCTGGATTCAGCCGGCCGGCGCATCGTCGCCTGCGGGAGCTCGGGAACGGAGCGGCCCTTGGACGGCGATACGGTCTTCGAGATCGCGTCGATGACAAAGGTCTTCACGGCCGCGTTGCTTTCCGAGATGGTCCGCCGCAAAGAGGTCAAGCTCGAGGATCCGGTCTCGAAATTTCTCCCCGAGACCGTCCGCGTTCCGTCGAAGGACGGAAAGCAGATCACTCTCCTCCTGCTCGCAACCCAGACATCGGGCCTGCCCCGGCTGCCCGGCAACATGGCGCCCAGGGACCCGAAGAACCCGAACGTGGACTACTCCGTCGAGCAGATGTACGACTTTCTTTCCCACTACGAGCTTCCCCGCGACCCGGGCGAAAGGTACGAGTACTCAAACCTCGGGATGGGCCTCCTGGGCCACGCCCTCGCCTTGAGAGCCGGCATGAGCTACGAGGAGCTCGTCTCCCAGCGGATCCTCGAGCCTCTCGGAATGCGGGACACGGGGATCACGCTGACCCCCGGGATGCGGGAGCGCCTCGCGCCAGGTCACGACGCAAGCGGAGCCGAGGTCCCGAGCTGGCACGGAACGACGCTCGCCGGCGCCGGGGCGCTGCGTTCGACCGCCAACGACATGCTGAAGTTTCTGGCGGCAAACCTTGCGGGGAGCAAGGGGCCGGTACCGTTAGCCCTCGCCGACACGCACCAGGTCCGGCACGCGACCGACCTCCCCCTTCTGGACATCGGCCTCGGCTGGCACATCATTCACCGCTTCGACGTCGACATCGTCTGGCACAACGGGGGCGGCGGCGGCTATCACTCCTGGATGGGATTCATCCAGCGCAAGCGGACCGCTACCGTCGTGCTGTCGGATTCGTCCCCGGACATCGACGACATCGGGCTCCATATCCTGGAGCCGCGCTATCCCATCCGGTAGCTGACCCCGAGGCCCGGCGCTGGCAGTCGTTCGCATCTGCGCCGTCCGAGATCACGAAGCCTCCCGTCGCGACGTCGCGGGCAAGATCGAGGCTGCCGTCGAGGTCGAGGTAGCGCGTGGCCGGGGAGGCGAAGGCCGCGTGCAGCGCCGCGGAAATCGAGACGACGCTCTCGTCCATGCAGCCCCACATCAGACGAACGCCGGCCGCCTCGGCGATCGCCGCGATGCGCAGCGCCGGCCAGACGCCGCCGCACTTCATGAGCTTGATGTTGAAGATGCCGGCGGCCAAAGGCGGCGCGACGAGATCGAGCGCGTCTTTCTCGTCGAGCAGCGCCTCGTCGGCCGCGACGCGCCGGCGCACCTCCTCGGGAAGAGCGCGCAGGTCGTCGACGGCCTCTGCCTTGACCGGCTGCTCGACGAACTCGAGGTCGAGCGGGGCCGTGGCCTCGAAGAAGCGCAGGGTCTCGGCGCGCGTGTAGCCCTGGTTGGCGTCTGCCCGGATGCCAATCGAAGAACCCACCTTCTCGCGGAGCCGGACGAGCCTCTCGATGTCTTCCTCGAGCGCACGGCCGATCTTGACCTTCAGGATGCGGAAGCCTCGCAGGACGTACTCCTCCGCCTCCGCGAGCGTCTCTTCCAGAGGCTTGATGCCGATCGTGATGGATGTCGGCAGGCTCTCGTGGGCGCGGCCGAGAACGTCGGCGAGCGGCAGGCCGAGATGCCTGGCGAACAGGTCGTGCAGCGCGATGTCGACGGCCGCGCGGGCAGCGGGCGTCTTCGGCATGCGCTCCCCGAGCTCGCGGCAGAGCGCCGGGAGCTGCCGCGCGTCGCGGCCGGTGAGCCAGGCCAGCCGCTCCTCGGCGAGCGCCGCGCGGCAGGCCTCTCGCGTCTCGCCCGTGACGTGCGGCTCGGGAGAGGCGGCTCCCAGGCCAACCTGCCCGTCTTCCGTCTCGATCCGGACGATCACGTTCTCGACCGAGTCGATCGAGCGGAAGGTGATCGTGTAGGGGCGCGTCAGCGCGAAGGCTTCGACGCGCGTTGCGACCGACCGGATCTTCACGCGGCTTTTTCCCCGGCGACGAACTTCGCGAGGACCGGCACGAGGGAGCCGACGCCGTCTTCGAGCGGCAGAACGACGGGGATCCCGAGAGACCGCTCGAGGTCGGCGGCGGCCTTCCGAAGAGCCTCCGGCGTCATCCCCTTCCCGTTCAGGGCGAGCGCGAGCGTGCGCGCCCCGAGCAGCCGGATCAGCTCGATCTCCTCCTCGATCGGCGGGATGCGCAGCTCCTCCTTCTCGAATCCCTCGAAGAACCGCCGCCCCGGCGCGTGCTGGAGAACGACGCCCTTCGCGCCCGCGGCCAGGATCAGCTCGGAGCCGCACGGGCCCGAGGGATTGCGCAGCGCCGACTGGCCCTCGATCAGGATGAGGTCGGGTGAGAGCGCCTTCGCGCAGGAGACGACGGCGTGCTCGAGCTCCCCCGTCACGAAATCGTTCGGCAGGGCGTCGAAGACCATGCCGAAGGGCGCTCCCTGCAGCCAGCCGGTCTGGCCGGTCGAGATCCACTCCGCGCGCAGACCCGCCGCCCGGCAGGCCTCGGCCAGCATCTTCGTCGTCGTCCGCTTGCCGAGCGCGCAGTCGGTCCCGAGAACGGCCACGCGCGGCGTCTTCAGCCGGAGCGCCTCGCCGGTCCAGAAGTGAAGGCCGCTCTTCGGCCCCGGGTTGCGCACGTCGGTGATCGTGACGCCGCGCCGCCGCGCGGCTTCCGTCAGAGCGGGATCGTCGGCGGCGAACTCGTGCAGGCCGTTGACGACCGAGAGGCCGGCCTCGATCGCCTCGGCGAGCGCCGCCCGGATCTCGGGCGTCAGGCGCCCGCCGTGCGTGGCGACGCCGACGACGGCGAAGTCGGGCTTCTCCGGCAGGGATGCGAGCGCCTCGGACAGCGTCGCGAAGATCGGGATGCCGCGCTTCCGGCCGTCGAGCACCTCGCCGGCGTCCCTCCCGGCCGTCGGCGCGTCGACGACGCCGACGACGCGGTAGCGGTCGGTTCCGCGCACGAGCCCGTGCGCCGTCTTTCCGTTGACCTTCGCGTAATAGCCGCCGCAAAGGATGAGAGCCGTTCCGTCCATCAGCGCATTATTGCTAATCTGACCCGCTGCTAGAATCACGGCATCAAAGGAGACACTCGATGAAACGCACTGCTCTCGCCCTCGGAATCCTTCTGGCAGCGGCCTTCGCTGCCGCAGACGACGAGGGGATGGCGATCCTCGAAAAGGCCTGGACGAAAGCCGCTCTCGCCAACGATGCCGCAGCCATCACCGCCCTCTATGCGCCGGACGCCGTCATGTACCCGCCGGACGAAATGGAATGGAAGGGCCGGGCGGCGATCCAGAAGGGCTACGAAGGCATGCTCAAGGACATGAAGGTCGTTGAAGCAAAGCTCGCGTCGGCCGGCATGGAAACCTTCGGCGACAAGTCGATCGGCTGGGGCCACTACACGATTAAGCTCGCCCCGAAGGCTGGCGGCGACCCCGTGGTCCTCGAAGGCCGCTACATGGCCCTGGGCAAGAAGATCAAGGGCAAGTGGCTCTTCGTCACCGACCACGCCTCCTCGCCGCCGCCGTCAGCTGCGCCTGCGCCGGCCAAGAAGTAATCCCTACTCCTCGCAGTCGGGGCAGCCGAGGAAGGGGATGCGCTCGGCGGGCACGGGGTGGGCGTCGCCTTCGATGCGGGCCCAGGCGCCGCCCTGGGCGTGCCAGAGGTAGCACTCGAGGCGGTACGCGTCGTGCGGGTTCTCGGCCAGCATCCAGCCGAAGAGGACGTTTTCCCCGCCCTCGCGAGCGTACTGGAGCAGGCGCTGGCGCACGTCCACGTCGTCGCGGCCAACCCGTTCCGACACCCTGCCGCCCGCAACGACGCTCTTCAGAAAGAACACGCCGGCACGGTTGGGGGGCACGGTGCGCGCCACGTTGGTTTCGGTCAGGCGAATCGCCGGCTGGACGCGCGGCGCGGCCGGAAGGCCGGAAAAAAGAGATGGCTGGACCTGCGGATCGACGTTGTCGAAGCGGGGCTTGCGGGCAGCCCTCATTCTCGCTATTCAGTGTAGCAAGAAACTGCCGCGTCTCGGCAGCAGGAAGAGAGAATTTCGGACAGGGATGCCCCGTTTCGCATCCCCGGAGGTACCCGTGAAACTCGGCTTCGACCGTTCTGCCGCCGCAGCTGCCGCCCTGGCCGCGCTCCTGGCTCTGCCCCTGCGCGGAGACGACTCACCTGTCTGCCCCGCCATCGATCCGGCGGCACGCGCTGTGAGCCCGCAGGCCGGCCTGCGGGTCTTCCGCGATCCCGTGACCGGGCAATTGCGCGCGCCCACGCGCGAGGAGGCGGCGGCGCTGGCCAGGGCAATGGAAGCCGAAGCCGCGCCAACGCCGACGCCCGTCTTCGAGATCGTGGAGTACCCGGACGGCATGAAAAGCGTGGACCTCAAAGGCGCCTTCATGCATTCGGTCGTGGTCAAGCGCCATGCCGACGGCTCCGTGACGTTCTCCTGCGTGCCAGGCACGGCACCCGCGGCGCCTGTTCAACCAGCCGCTTCCCTGCCGGCGCCCCAGCTGGAAACGCGCCCCACATTCGAGGAGAAGTGACGGCGTGGACGTCAAGAAGATCGCCCTCGTCCTGGGATTCCTCCTCGCCTCTGGCCCGAGCCTTCTCCAGGCGGGGGCGCACATGACGATCGTCAACGCCGATCCCGCGACCAGCGGCATGAACGACGCGACCCCCGCCACACCCGTTGGCGGCAACCCGGGGACCACCCTCGGCCAGCAGCGGCTCAACGCCGTTCAACGCGCTGCCGACATCTGGGGGGGCATCCTGGACAGCCCCGTCGAGATCCGAATCCAGGTTCGCTTCGTCAGCCTGAGCTGCACGTCCGACACCGCCGTTCTCGCCAACTCGAGCACCATCCAGGTGGTGAGCGACTTCACGGCGAACGCGGGATTTCCGGGACCGGAGTTTCCCGGCACCTGGTACCCGACCGCCCTGGCAAACCGGCGCGCGGGCCGCGACCTCATGCCCGGAAACGCGAACACGAACGCCGACGACATCACGACGCACATCAACTCGACTCTCGGGCAGACGGGCTGCGGGTTCGACTGGTACTACGGCTTCGACAACCAGCACGGCGCCAAGGTCGACCTGATCGCGACGCTGCTCCACGAGTTCGCCCACGGCTTCGGCTTCGCGACGAACGTCGATCCCAGCACCGGCATCGAGTTCCAGTCGCGTCCCGACATTTTCGAGCGGAACATCCTCGACACGACCTCCGGCAAGCTCTGGACCGACATGACGAACGTCGAGCGCGGAATCTCCGCCACGAACACCGGCCACCTCGTCTGGGCGGGGGCCGCCGTGACGGTCACGGCGCCGACCGTTCTCGAGGGCACACCCACACTCAACGTGTCGGCGCCCGCCGCCGTCGCGGGGACCTACACGATCGGTCTCGCGGAGTTCGGGCCGGCCATCGATGCGACCGGCGTTTCGGGCACGCTCGTCGCCGCGCTCGATCCGGCCGACACGACCGGGCCGACGACGTTCGACGCGTGCTCCCCGATCACGAATGCCTCGGCCGTCGCGGGAAGGATCGCTCTCGTGGACCGCGGTAACTGCAACTTCGTCGTGAAGACCATGAACGCGCAGGATGCCGGCGCGATTGCCGTCGTCGTCGCCGACAACAGGGTCGAAAGCCTGCCCCCGGGGATGGCTGGCGTCGATCCTTCCATCACGATTCCGACGATCAGCGTTTCGCAGGCCGACGGCGCGGCCCTTCGCGGAAGCCTCGGGTCGACCGTCACGGTCCGCATCCTTCTCGACCCGACCCGGCTGGCCGGAACGGACAGCACGGGCCACGTGCGCCTCTACGCGCCTAACCCGATCGAGCCGGGCTCCTCGATCTCCCACTGGGACACGACGGCGTTCCCGAACCTGCTCATGGAGCCGAACGTCAGCTCCGACCTCTCGCACGGCGTGGACCTGACGCTGCCCGCCCTGCGCGACATCGGCTGGTACCCGGACTTCGCCGCTCGGACCACGCCGACACTCGTTCACCGCACGCACACACCGCACCTGGAGGCGCCGCGGCCTTAGCCTGCTAGGCGAGAGCGGAGAGCTTCTCGATCGTCGTCCACTCGGCGTCGGTTACCGGCATGACCGAGAGGCGCGAGATCCGCACGAGCGGCATCGATGCGAGAGACTCGGGTCGCCTTGATCTCGGCCAGCGTGACGGGCCGCGGAAGCTTCCTGACGGGCGCAACGTCCACGGCGGCCAGCTTGCCGGACTTCTCCTTCGGATCGGCATAGGCGTCGGTCACCGCCTTCGCGATCCCCACGACGGCCTTCTCGTCGCCCGTGTGGTAGTAGAAGATCCGGTCTCCCTTCTTGACCGTCTTCAGGTGCTTCTGCGCCAACGCGTTCCTCACGCCCGACCAGACGGTCGTCTTGTCGCGGACGAGGTCGTCGAAGCCGTAGTGGGTGGGCTCCTCTTTGAAGAGAAAGTTCATCGCGGCTTGGGGCGGTTGCGGTAGCGCTCGTAGAGGCGCTTCTGCTTGTCGGTCAGGTCGAGGGCGCGGCCGTCGACCCAGGCCGCGACGACGGCCGAGCGCACGTCGAGGATGTCGCCGTCGGCGATGAAGAGCGTCGCGTCCTTGCCGGGGGCGAGCGAGCCCAGCCGGTCGTCCACCCCGAGAAGCCTCGCCGGCTCGAGCGTCATGGCGGCGACCGCCTTCTCCCTCGGGAAGCCGAACGCCACGGCCGTCGCCACCTGGTGCGGGAGGTTGCGCACGTTCGAGGCGCCCATTCCGGAACCGCCGTCGTTGAAGACCACCGTCACGCCCGCCTTCGAGAGCTCGCCCGCGTTGGCGAAGTTCGTGTCGTAAGCCTCGTCCGGCCGCTCCGGCAGCTCGAGCGGTGTGGCGACGATCACGGGCACCTTCGCCTTCGCGATCTCCTCCGCCATGCGCCAGCCGTCCTCGGCGGTCGCCAGGATGAGCCTCAGGTTCTCCTGCTTCGCCCAGGCGATCGCCGCGCGGATCTGCGCCACGCGGTGGGCCACGACGATGACGGGGATCTTGCCTTCGAGGGCCGGCCCGAGAGCCTCGAATCGGGGATCCGCGTCGTGGCGCGGGATACCCGCCTGGCTTTCCGCCGCCCGCGCCTTTGCGTAGGCGCGGGCATCCGCGAACGCGTTCTTGAGCTTCTCGATCGCCTCGTCGCGCCTCTTCTCCTGCAGCCTCACCGAGAAGCGCGCCGTGGGAGAACGGTCGATCCGCAAGTCCGGCCAGACGACCGTGATCGCCGCGGGCGCCTTCACGTCGGCGTCCTCGCGCGTCCATCCGTCGAGCTTCACGACGCAGAGCGAGCCCGAGATGATCCCGCCCGTGGGAGTGACGCCCGCCACCAGAACTCCGCCGGAGCGCGCCACCGGCAGAAGCTCCGAGTCGAAGTTGATCGCGAAGTCCGCGCGCGCCTGGGGGTTGATCTCGTCTGTCTCGGTCGTATCCACCGTGGACCGCACGGCCGAGATCTCGACTAAGCCCAGAACGGTCATCGGCGGCAGCAGCGACGGATACACGTGCTTGCCCTTCGCGTCCACGACGATGGCGTCGGCCGGAATCGCCGGGCCGGCTTCCACGGCCTCGATCTTCCCCCCGCGGAGGATCACGGTGCCGCCGACGATGTCGGGACCGGCCGCCGTGTGAACGGTCCCGCCCACGATGGCCGTGGGGCGTCCGGGCCCGGCCTGCGCCGCGGCGAGCGCGGTGAAAGCGAAGGCGGCTGCGCCGACCGCGAGCTTCCTCACGACGTCGGCCTCGGAGAGGCTGGCTCTGTCGGCTTCGCGCGATCAGCCGGCGGCTTTTCGTCCGTCCGAGGCGGTCCGGCCGGCTTGCCCGCCGGAGCCTCAGCAGGAGCGGGCCTCCCGGCCTCGTTCATTTTCTTCGCCTTGGCGATGAGATCCGCTCGTTCCTTCTCCCGGGCGGGCCGTCGTGAAAGGTCGAAGGCCCGGTCAAACTCCTTCTTGCCGTCCACCCAGGTCTCGAGAGCGACCGAGGAGGTCGCAAGCGGGTCTCCGCTCCAGACCACGAAATCCGCATCCTTGCCGGCCTCGAGCGACCCCACGCGCTTGTCGATGCCGAGTTGCTTCGCCGGGTTCGACGTGACGAAGGCGAGCGCGGCCTCCCGCGGCACGCCGCCGTAGTGCACGGCCTTGGCCGCTTCGAAGTTCAGGCGCCGCGCGAGCTCGTCCGAATCCGAGTTGAACGACACCACGACGCCGCGATCGCGCATCAGGGCGCCGTTGTAGGGAATCGCGTCGTACACCTCGAACTTGTAGGCCCACCAGTCCGAGAACGACGAGGCGCCGGCCCCGTGTTTCGCGATCTCGTCGGCCACCTTGTAGCCCTCGAGGATGTGCTGGAGCGTCGCGACTTTCACGCCGAACTCTTCGGCAACGCGCAACACCTCGAGGATCTCGCTCTTGACGTAGGAGTGGCAGTGGATCTGCCGCTTGCCTTCCAGGATTTCGGCGATCGCTTCGAGTTGCAGGTCGCGCGGCGGAGGAATCGGGGAAGCGCCCTTCGCGGCTTTCCTGTACTCCTCCTGGCGCTTGCGGTAGTCCTGCGCGGCCAGGAAGCGTTCCCGGATCTGGTTGGCTACCCCCATGCGTGTCTGCGGGTAGCGCGCGGGCCGGCCAGGAGCCGGCGGGAAGTTCGACTGCTTCGGGTTTTCGCCGAGGGCGAACTTGATGCCCTCGGGAGCGCCCACGAAAATGAGAGTGTCCGGCCCGCCGCCGCGCCGCCACTTGACGATCTGGCTCTGCCCGCCAATCGAGTTGGCCGACCCGTGCAGCACGAGTGCGGTCGTGGTCCCGCCGGCCAGCTCGCGGTAGATCGACTCGGCGAACGGGTTCAGGACGTCCTGGATGCGCACCTCGGCCGTGACGCTCGAGCCCACCTCGTTGATCTGGCCGTCCCCGCCGGTGTGCGAGTGCGCGTCGATGATGCCGGGCGTGACGTGCTTGCCGAAGCCATTGACCTCGATCGACCCGGCGGGAGCCGTGAGGTTGCGGCCCACGGCCACGATCTTGCCATCCACGGCGACGAGATCCGCGCCCTCGAGGATTCCAGCCGGGCCCTGCGTCCAGATCGTCGCGCCCCGCACGACGACGACCTTCGGCACGAGCACCGGGCCTTCTTCGCGCGCCGGCAGCGGGCGGACATCGGGCTCCGGGGCCTTCTCGGCGGCAGCGGCCCGGGCCGCAGCGCCCGCAGGACCGGCCGGCATCCTTCGCTCGGGGACCTCGTAGCGCTTTCCGTCGATCCAAATATCGGAGACTTTCGCCTTCTGGTCGAAGGGCTCTCCCGTGGCGACGACGAGGTTTGCGATCTTGCCGGCGTCGATCGTGCCGAGGCTTCCCTCGAGGCCGATCTGCCTCGCCGGCACCGTCGTCACCGCAGCCAGGGCGTCGTCTTTCGACAGGCCTCTCGCCAGCGCCTCGCGGACGCGGCGCCCGAAGTCCTCGGGGTCGTCGAGGCCGAACGTCGTGAAGGAGAACGTCAACCCGGCGTCCCTCATCCACCTGGGGTTTCCGGGCGCGCGATCGATGCGGCGCAGGCGATCGATCGGCACCTCGATCCACTCATCGTCGCCTTCGAGGCGCTCGGGCCTCGCGAAATCCACCCGGAGCACGAGGTCCGGCTTGACCGCGGCGACCTCGTCGGCCAGGAGGTACTCGTCGCCGGTGCCGACGTAGCGGGCCTTGAGCTTGAACTCCCTCGCGATTTTTGCCGCGCGCAGGAGCGAGAGCACGTCTGTCGATTCGAAGACGACCGTCTCGCGGCCTTCCGCGGCCGCGACGAGCGCCGCATCCGCCGCCACAAAACGCGGCCGCGCCTGCCCCGCCGGATGCTTTGCGTAGGCCGCCGAGGCGTCCCGCCACCACAGGGCATCGAGCAGAGACTGCCTCAACAGGGCGACGGCGCCCATCTTGGACATGGGGTAGACGATCGGAGTCCGGCCGAATGTGGCGAAATCGAATCGCTCGGGCTCGAGAGTGACGAACTGGCCGTACGCGCCGATCAGGACGCGCCCCGAGATCGGACCGTCCGCCAGGCTCACGACCGCTCCCTGCCCGCGCAGGATGCCGGCCTGGGGAGCCGCGACGACGACCGCAAAACCCGTGCGCCTGTAGGACTCGGCGACGCGGTCCGGGACCGTGAGCGTCTCGACTGCCCGCTCCTCGGCCCGGACCGTCGAGAGAGGGTGGGCTCCCGGCCCCGAAGGTGCGCGCGAGGCCGCAGCCCCCTGCCCGCCGCCCCCTCCCGGACCTCCGCCCGCGGGCTCCTCTTCGTCCAGCGGCTGCCTCGGGCGGCGGCCGGCGAGCCTGTCGACGGAGACGTACGGATCGATGAAGGCCGCGTAGACCGTCTTGCCCTTGAGATCGAACACGCGGGCGTCGGCTGGAATCGCGACCTTGCCTTCGGCGCCGGCCGCCTCGATGACGCCGCCGCGCACGACGACGACGCCCGGGTCGAAAACGCGCCCTGGCGCCGCAATCACACGCGCTCCCGTCAGGGCATACGCGAGACGGTCGCCGCTCCTGACCTCGCCCGGCGCAGCGAAAGCAGCCAGCGCGACACAGAGGGCCGCGGCGGCCAGGAACGCCGCCGGGAACGAAACCAGAGACCGCCGCTTGCCGCGAGCCACTTGCGCGCGGATGATACATTTTGTCGACAGCCTGTAAAGGAGAAAAGAGTGCGCTTCCGCAAAACTTTCGCCCTGTTTGTTTCGTCGCTGATGGCGGCCGGGATAGCAAGCGCCCAGGAGCGCAAACCCCCCAGCCCCGCTGGCACCGCGGCGACCCAGATCGGCGGCAAGTGGAGCACGCCGAACAAGGAAGGCGAGCGGAGTCTCGAGGGCGGCAAGTGGATCGAGATCTCCTACAGCCGGCCCATCCTGCGCGGCCGGACCAACATCTTCGGCAAGGGCGCCGACTACGGCAAGCTGGTCTACGGCGGCGCTCCCGTCTGGCGCGCCGGCGCGAACAACACGACCCGCATCAAGACCGAGGTGCCGCTCGTCATCGGCGGCAAGACCCTGCCGGCCGGCGAGTACTCGCTGTTCGTGGACCTGAAGGAGTCGGGCTGGACGCTGATCGTCTCGAAGCAGGCCTACCAGCAGAACTACGACGCCAACGAGAAGCTCGCGACCTACGGCGCCTACAACTACGACCCGAAGTTCGACGTCCTCCGCGCGCCCATGAAGATGGTCGTGCCGCAGGTCTCCGTCGACCAGTTCACGATCGCTTTCGTGGACGTCACCGAGAAGGGCGGCAAGCTCGCGATGGTCTGGGAGAAGACAGCCGCCTTCGTGGAGTTCACGGCCGGTCCTTAGCCTCGTTCTGGACGGGTGGGGCTGGCGGGCCACCCTTTTCATCGGGACCGAGAACGGTCAGCTCGAGCGCCTTGGGCGTTGCGACACCGGCCGGGATCGTGGCCGCGACGACGCCCTTGAAGGTCACCGGAACGAGCGCAGCCTCGCTCGACTGCGTATAGAAGTATTCGATCCCGTCGGCCGGATCGATCCAGATCGCCGTTGCCATGAGGTGGACGGCCACCCAACGTCCGTCCGGCGAAAGGTAGCCCGAGAGAACGAGCTCACGCTGTTGCCCGGTTCTTCTCGTCTTTCAATCCTGTGCGCAACTTGAAGGTCGTGCCCGTCGTCAGACTGATGCTCGGCGAAAAGACGCGCACACCCGGCCCGTCCGATTCGATCTCCCGCGTGGAAAAAAAGAGCTGAAGCGGTCGGGACGACGGTACTTCGCGAAGGGTCGCGTCGGGGCAGCCGCCCTCACGCCTTCTCACCAACGAGAACAATGAGCGAGGTCGATTCGCTCTCGAGTTTCGCCATCGCCTTGCGTCCGCCAACGGCCACCGCTCCCGACAGCTCTGCGCCGTCCAGGGCGAGATAGCGCAGCCCCGAGACCGGGTCGAAGCCGAACTGCGTCACGGAAAGCCGCGGCGCCGCCTTCGTTCTCGGCGACCGGGAACGTGATCGTGGGCCGCTCTCCGTCGATGAACTCCAACCGGTGGCAGGAGGATGCTCCGTTCAACTTCGTCCGAACAAACAGGGGTGCCGATGGAGTGACCTTCGAGATCTCGGCGACGCGCAGCCGGGAAGCGCTCTTGTACTGATCCGGCAGAGTGACCGCCGCCAGGAAAGACTGGGTCGACCGCGACGCGACGAGCTTCCCATTCTCGATCCGAACGGAGACGCCGGTCTTGCCGTTGATGAGCATCAACACCTTCTCGAAGGGAACGTCGTCCAGCTTGATCGTGATCGTGCCGGAGACATCGGGGTCGATGTACACGGGCAAGTTCGCGAGCGCGCCGAGCGTCGTCACGAGATCCGCGATCTTGGCGTCCCGGAGGTCGAGCGAGATCTTCTCCTTGGGATCGAACTCCGCGTCGGCCGCTGCGGCCGGCAGCGGCGCCACCGAAAGCAGGAGAGCCAGGGCGAATGCGGTTTTCATCGCAGAACCTCCTTGGAGAATGCCGGAGCAGCCGTACCCATGACGACGCCTCCCGGCGTGTAGGCGACGACGCCCGAGGCGTCGCCCACAATGCGGTAGCGAGCTGCCGATGCCGGTGCCTGCGCCGGCTCGGGCTGTCTCATCCCAAACGCGATCGACGGCAAGAATGGCCGCGACGGCCGCCCAGCGTGCGATCTCCTCCGGAATCGAGCGGCGGCGCGGCTCGAGGCGGCTGAGGGCTGCGTCCGCTCGGCGCGCGTCGGTAGCGCACGCCGCGCAGCCTCCGACATGCGCGAGAACCTCGCCGGCGTCTGCGTCGGTCAAGACACCGAGGCGCGACACGTATTCTTCGTGCGTCATCGTTTCCTCCGGGTTGGTGAACCGAGTTTCGAAGCGAGCAGGGCTTTGGCCCGGCAGACGCGGGCGCGTACGGCCTCGGCCGAGCAGCCCAGAACGTCGCCGGCCTCCCCGGCCGGGAGCCCTTCAAAGCGGGTCAAGAGGAGGGCCTCACGCAGTCCTTCCGGCAGGGCGAGCACGGCGTCGCGCACCTCGAAGGCATCGGGGTCAACGGCCAGGGCCGGGATGGTATCCGCCAGCGGCTCGGCCGGTCTCTCCGCCCGGCGCGAGGAGGCGAGCTTCCGATAGGCGATCGAAAAGAGGAGTGTTCGGAACCTGCCCTGCTCGCGGTAAGAGGGCAGGAGCGCGTAGACGGCGAGCAGCGTCTCCTGGCGCAACTCCTCGACGCGGCCGTCGTCCGGGAGGCGCCGGCGGAAGAAACCGTCCAGGGCCGCGCTGTAGCGCGCGGCCAGCTGGTCGAAGGCCCCGCGGTCTCCCTTGGAGGTCGCGGCCAGCAGGAGCTCGTCGGAAGGGATCGCCATCATCTCTTGCTAGTGTTATCGCAGGAACGGAGGAAACGTGACAGAGAAGGCTGATTTTTCCCCTCTCCCTCCGGGAGAGGGCAAGGGTGAGGGGATAACCGGCGCCACGATCATGGACTTCGGCGGTTGTTTCCCCCTCACCCCATCCCTCTCCCGGGGGGAGAGGGGGGTCTGTTGGTCGATCGCGGCGATGCTGACTCTCTCAGTCGCCGCTGTGGCCCAGGACCGGCAGGTCCCCTTCTGGCCGGACGCGGTGCCGGCGGCCATCCGCGCGCAGGTGGACGGGGCGGCGGCGCTCGAGACGGTGCGCGAGCTCGGCCGGTTTCACCGCGTGCACGGCTCGCCGGGGTTTGCGGCGGCTGCCGAGCACATGAAGAAGAAACTCCTCGCCGCCGGCCTCTCGGACGCCTCGGTCGAGCGCCTGCCCGCCGACGGAAGAACCCGCTACGCCCACTTCCTCAGCTACTACGGCTGGGACCCCGTCTCGGCCACGCTCGAGGAAGTCTCGCCGCGCCCCCGGATGGTCTCCGAGTTTCCGGCCTCCCCCGTCGCGCTGGCCGACTACAGCCAGGATGCGGACGTCACGGCCGAGCTCGTGGACGTCGCCCGCGGGACCGACGCGAGAAATTACGAGGGCAAGGACGTCAAAGGCAAGATCGTTCTCGCCTTCGGCCCGGTCGACGAGGTGCACAAGGCAGCCTGCGAGGAGCGGGGCGCTGCGGGCTTTCTCTCGGCATTCCCCAACCAGACGACGGCCTGGTCGGGCGACGACAAAGACCTCGTGCGGTGGGGACACCTCTCCCCGTACCAGCTCGCCAACCGATTCGCCTTCATGGTCTCGAGAAGGCAATCCGACGAGTACCGCGTTCGCCTCGCCTCGGGCGAGAAGATCGTTCTCCGCGCGAAGGTGCGCGCAAAGATCGTCCCCGCCAGCTTCGACGTCGTGACGGCCACGATCCCCGGCACCGACGACGCGGGCCGCGAGATCATCCTGACGGCCCATCTCTGTCACCAGTCGGCCGGCGCCAACGACAACGCCTCGGGCTCCGCGGCCATTTTCGAGATCGCTCGCGCCCTGCAGGCCGGGATCGCGAAGGGAACGCTGCCGAAGCCTCGCCGGACGATCCGCTTCGCCTGGTTTCCCGAGATCGCGGGCTCCCAGGCCTGGCTCGTGCGGCATCCCGAGATCGTCAAGCGCCTCGTGGCCGGCATCCACATGGACATGGTGGGCGGGCTGCTCGCGACGACGAAGGGCACCTTCCACCTCTCGCGGACAGCCGAGTCTCTCCCCCACGTCGTCAACGAGATCGCCCTCGCCTGGTTCGAGCATGTCGTCCGGGCCTCGGCGCGCTACGCCGAGAAGGGCGGCGATTCCTACGCCGGACTCGTCTGGCCGCCGGGCTCGCGCGAGGCTTTCCTGGGAGACATGCGGCGCATCGAGATGGGAAGCGATCACGAGGTCTTCGAGGAAGCGAGCTTCGCCGTGCCGATGGTCTACTTCCACGACTGGCCGGACGTCACGATCCACACCAACAAGGACCAGCCCGAGAACCTGGATGCGACCAAGCTCGGGCGGGTGGCCTACATGGGCGCGGGGATTGCCTGGACGCTCGC
Organism: uncultured Acidobacteriota bacterium; assembly: GCA_963739435.1. Taxonomy (GTDB): domain Bacteria; phylum Acidobacteriota; class Thermoanaerobaculia; order UBA5066; family Gp7-AA6; genus CAVUAN01. The sequence continues at coordinate 77,475 of CAVUAN010000009.1, read as the reverse complement.
CTCGCTGCCTCGCGAGGAAGCCGGGGCGCTCTACCGTTTCGCGCGTGCCGAAGCGGAGGCGCGGATCGCCCTGGCAGGCGGCTCGCGGGGTTCGTCCAAGGACGTGTCCCTTCGGGTCCGCGAGGCTTTCTCGTCGGGCACCGCCATGCTCCGCTCGCTCGATCGTCTCTGGCCGGTCAGCATGCCGGCGCTCACGGGCGCCCGGATGGAGCCGGAGGAGTTGTTCCCTCCCTCGCAGGCGGACCCCCGTGTTCCGACCCGAAACGCCGAAATCCGCGGCCCGCTCGATGTCTACTACTTCAACTACCTGGCCGCGGCCGGCGGCGACGCCGCGACGGCCGAGCCGGCGCTCGGCAAGCGGGAGGGGGGCGACGTGCTGACCTACGAGGTTTTCAACCTCGTGGACAGCCGGCGCTCGGTTTCCGACATCCGCGACGTCCTGTCGGGCCGATACCAGCCGGTCCCGCTGCAGGAGGTTGCCGAGTACCTGGACCTGCTCGCCCGGGCCGGCGCCGTCCGGTTCGAGCGCTGAGGAGGCTCTAAAAAGCCTTGCGGTGGGGACGGAAAGGAATATCCTTCCGGCCGTCAAAAAAACGCGAAAGGAGAATACGTAATGCGTTGTACCCGGATCGTCCCCTGTCTCGCGCTCGCGGCTTCGGCCGGAGTCGCTCTGGCCCAGGCCCCGCCGCCTGCCGCTACACCCAAGCCGGTGGTGCGTATCGCGAGCCCGATCGGTCACACGTCCGTCGAGGTCGGCGGCAAGTACGTCGCTTCCGACAAGCCCGGCGTCCCCCCGAGCTACTCGGGCGGCAAGTGGATCGACGTCACCTACTACCGCCCGATCAGGCGCGACCGCAACGATCTCTTCGGCGCGGGCGCGGACTATGGCAAGAAGCTGAACGCCAGCGCACCCGTCTGGCGGGCCGGCGCCAACGTCACGACGCGCCTGAAGACGGACGTACCGCTCCAGATGGGGGGCAAGCGCCTCGAGCCCGGCGAGTACTCGCTCTTCGTGGACCTGAAGGAAGGGGCGTGGACGCTGATCGTCTCGACGCAGCCCTGGCAGAAGAACTACGACGCCAACGACAAGAGCGGAACCTGGGGCGCTTACTTCTACGACCCGAAGTACGACGTCGTCCGCGTGCCCATGAAGAACGAGAAGATGGGACACTCCCTCGAGGAGTTCATGATCGACTTCGTGGACGTCAACGACAAGGACGGCAAGCTCGCCCTGTGGTGGGACAAGGAGTTCGCCACGGCCGACTTCAAGATCCTGAACTGAGAATCGCCCAGATCGCCTCGATCGCCTTCTCCATCCCGCCGAAATCGCACGGCGGGACGGAGATCGCGATCGACCTGCTGACGCGCGGGCTGGTGGCGCGCTTCCACGACGTTACGCTTTTTGCCTCCGGCGACTCGGCGACGACGGCCCGGCTCCACTCCGTCGTCCCGATCGCCGCGCAGAACGACCCCGGCTCCACGTCCTATCTCGAGCGCGAGATGGAGGTACGCAACGCCGCAGAAGCGTACGCGCGCGCGGCCGACTTCGACCTGTTCCACGCCCACTGGCCGACGCCGGCGGCCTACTTCTCGGACCGGACGGAGAAGCCGACCGTCTTGACCTGCGCCTATATCGAGAAGAGTCTCTTCGACTACTACCGGCGCCGCTACCCCAACGTCCACTGCGTCTGCGTGAGCCGGGCGCAGTCCATGATGCTGGGCGGCGGCCTTCCCGTCATCCCTTACGGCGTGGACATCGCGCGGATTCCCTTCGGAGAAAAGCCCGGCGATTACCTCATCACCGTCGGCCGCCTGGTGCCGCACAAGGGCGCCGACCGGGCGATCGCCATCGCAAAGGCGGCCCAGATGCCGCTCGTCATCGTCGGCGCCGTGACCCCGTATCTTTCAGACAGCGAGCCCTTCTGGGAAGAGCGCGTCCGCCCCCACGTCGACGGCGTATCTGTCCGGCACTTCCCGCACCTCCCGAACGACGAAGTCCTGAAGCTCATGGCGGGCGCGCGCGCGTTCCTCTTTCCGATATCGTGGGCGGAACCCTTCGGCCTCGTCGTCGCCGAGGCTCTGGCGGCCGGTACACCCGTCGTCGCAACGCCGCGCGGTTCTCTGCCGGAGCTCGTCGAGCACGGCGTCACGGGTTTCCTCGGCGAGACCAACGCAGAGCTCGCGGCCGACGTCGGCCGCATCTTCGAGATCGACCGTTCCGCCTGCCGCCGGAGAGCCGAAGAGCGCTTCTCAGCCGACCGCATGGTCTCCGACTACGAAGCGTTCTATAAGACAATCCGGGCGTGAGCTTCGACTTCTCGCCCGAGAACCTCGACCGCGAGTTCCCCGTCCGGCGGAACCTCGTCTACTTCAATCACGCCGCCGTGACTCCCCTGCCGCGCCTCGTGGCCGACGCGATCGAGGCGCACACGGAGAACCTGAGACTGCGCGGCGCCGCGGACTGGCGCAGGTGGTACGCCGACCTCGACCGGACCCGCGAAGCGGCCGCGGCGTTCATTGGCGCGAAGACCTCCGAGGTCGCCTTCGCGCCGTCGACATCCTGGGGACTGAACCTCGTGGCGCAGGCCTTCGACTGGAAGCCGGGTGACAACGTCGTCACCGACGACATGGAGTTTCCCGCCAACGTCTACCCCTGGATGCTGCTCGAAAGGCGCGGGGTCGAGCTGCGGTTCGCGAAGAACCGCTCCGGCCGCGTGACGGCGGAAGACATCGCTGCGTCAATCGATGCCCGCACACGGATCGTGGCCGTCTCCTGGGTCGCCTTCCACAACGGCTGGGTCTATCCGATCGAGGAGATCGGCCGGCTGTGCCGCGAGCGCGGCATCCTCTTCGTCGTCGACGCGATCCAGGGACTGGGCGCGCTGCCCATGGACGTCGTCCGAGCGCCGATCGACGTCCTCGTCGCGGATCCGCACAAGTGGCTGCTCGGCCCGGAAGCCTGCGCCCTGCTCTTCATCTCCGAGAACGCGGCGGAGCGGGTCCGCCCGCCCTTCGGCGGCTGGTGGAACATCAAGGGCGACGAGGCAGAGGGTTTTCTCGGATACGAGCTGACCTTTCACTCGGGCGGAAGGCGCTACGAGCCCGGAGCGCTCCCGCTCACCCAGATCATGGGCCTGTCGGCCGCCCTCGGTCTCCTGACGGCGATGGGGCAGCCGGCGATCCGCGATCGCATTCTCGCGGTCGCGAGGACACTCGCCTCAGGGCTCGCTGCCCGCAACTGGCGCATCGCGACGCCCGAGCCCATCGCATCGGGCATCCTGGCCGCCGTCCCGCCCGGCGGCGACGAGCGCGGCATGGCGAAGAATCTGGAGCGACGCGGCATCATCGTCGCGCCGCGACAAAAAGCCGTCCGCTTCTCCCCCCACGCCTACAACGACGACGCCGAGGTCGCGCGGATCCTCGAAGCTATCGACGCGGCCGGCTAGGCGATCGCCCCGGCTCCGCCTTCATTGCTACTTGGCGGCCTTGGCAGCGGGCAGCGTGTACTCCCCCTCCATCTGGAACGTCCCCGACCCATCGGGATTGAACGTGCCCGTGTACGCGCACGTGCCCTTGATTCCCTTCAGCTTCCCGGTGCCGCCCGTGAAGGTGAAGGTACCCGTGGTGCTCACAGGCGCCTTGTCCTTGATCGCCGTCTTTCCTTCGAAACGTCCGAAGTACTTGTCGCCGTTCGCCATGGAACCCACGCCAAAACCCTTGTCGAGGCCGACGCTGCCGCTCATGTCCGAAGTAACGGTGTCGTCCTCTTCCTTGAGCTGAACACCCGCCACCTCTCCAGAGGTCCAGGTGCACTTTTGCTTGGCGAGAAGCAGGACGTGGTCGGGCTTGTCCCCAACGGGCACCATGTACTCCGGATCCGGCTTCGCGCACTGCTGCGCCCCGGTAAACTTGGTCTGGGCCGACGCCGCCGCAGCGACCACCAGCAGGACACCGCACACCAAAATGGATTTGATTCGCATTGAATTACCCTCCTTGCCGGCCGAAGGATATACCGCCGATTCAGCGCAACGTTGGAAGCGCCTCAAAACGCCGAGGTATCGGCGACGCTGGCGAGCTGTCCCTGCGGGTTGAAGTACGTTTTGACGGCGCCCGTCAGCGTGTCCGTCACCGTGATGGTGTACTCGACGTTCGTGAGCGCGCCGTAGAAGACCCAGAATTTTCCGTTGACCGGGCGCGCGTCCAGGACCTTGACGACGAGCTCGAGGTTGTCAGGTGAGTAGAACCAGAAAGCCCCGGTCGTCGAGGTGATCGGCATGGCCTGGCCGCAGGCGCTCTGACCCGAGGACGAGCGCCAGGAAACCGACACCTGAAAGCGGTTTGCGGCGAGGTGCAGACTCGTGCCGCCGCCCGCGCAGGCCTCTGTGGGTGTGCCGAAGCTACGCCACGCGACTCCCGAGGATGCCGCGTACAGCTTCGATGGGAACGAAGGGTCCCGCACGAGCGCGCTTACGGTCTGGTAGCCCACCAGGTTGAACGGAAAATCCTCGTTCACCGCCTGCCAGCTCGTGCCACCGTCTGTCGTCCGAAAGACTCCTCCGCGAGACGTCCCGGCGACGACACCGTCGGACGAATGCGGGTCGATGCTCAGGCTGGTTACGGGGAGCTCGGTCTGATCTGTCGGGAGCCCGTTGCTGACCCTCGACCAATTCAGGCCTCCGTCCACCGACTTCCAAACGCCATCGTTCCTGCTCGCGTACAGGACCGAGGAGTCGCTCGGCGCTATGGCAAAGCCGCCGGCGCTGAAACCGAGCGCCGTCCAGTGCGCCCCGCCGTCGGTTGTTTTCCAAGTCTGGCTCGCTGTCGAGGCGTAGAGAACCGAAGAGTCTGCCGGATCCATGACGAGGTCGCCGACATGAACATCCGTCATGCCGTTCATGATGGACAACCAGCTATTCGCTCCATCCGTAGTCTTGTAGACGCTGGCATTCGGCGTCGCCGCGTAGACCACGGCCTGATCCGTTGGGTCGATAACGAGACGGGTCACGTTCTGCGATCGAAGCGTCGCGCTCATCGGCGTCCAGCTGTCGCCTCCGTCCAGGCTCTTGAAGACACTTCCGCCGGCCGTGCCGACGTAGACCGTCGCTTGCGCGGCGCACGCGCTCGAGCAGGTCCCCGGCGGTCGGGCCGCCACCGCAATCGCGCGAACGTCGAGCGACGTCAATCCGCTGTTGATCCGCGTCCAGCTCGCCCCGAAATCGAGCGTACGGAATACGCCGCCGCCCGGTGAGCCGGCCAGCAATGCGCCCGGCGATCCTGGAACGGCGGCGAGGGAGGTCACGACGACCGAAAGGGAAAGCGACTCGAGAGTCACCCAGCTCGACCCACCATCCAAGGACTTGAACGCGCCCGAGGCGCTGTCGAGGCTTGCGTAGAGGCCTGCGTAGCACGGCCGAGGGTGAGCCGGCATCGACCGCGAGTGCTGCGACCACGCCCTTCGGACCGCCGCTCGCGACGGCCCAGGATGCCCCCCGATCGAGGCTTCGAAACACCCCGATGGACGTGCCGGCATACACCGTGCCCGAGAACGGCGCTCGCGCCATGGCCAGCGCGCCCACGCCAGGGGTCGAACCGTTCGTATCTCGGAGACCGTTCAGGCTGGGAGTCCAAAGAGAGCCGCCGTCTGCGGTCTGGAAGACTCCCAGGGCGCAGCCCACGAAGAGCGTGGACGGCGAGGCCGGGTCGATCGTCATGGCGGCCGGGTAGCACAGCACGGGCAGCCCGGAATTCGAGAGGCTCCACGTGATTCCGCCATTCAACGACTTCGAGACACCTCCGTCGCCGCCCGCATAAACCGTCGAAACCGACTGCGGGTCGACAGCGAGCGCCCGGACGGCATATCCGTAAGGGCCGTCAATCCAGGTCCGCCCTCCGTCGCTGCTTCGGGAAACCCAGCCCTGGCGCGGTCCCCCGGGGCTGGGTCCCGTCGAAAGGACTCCCGCAAAAATGTCTCCGGACGGACTCGGCGCGACCGTCAATGCAGCCACCACGCCGCCCTGCGGCGCATACACGATCGACCACGCATCGCCCCCGTCGAGGCTCTGGAACACGCCGCTGTTCGTGGCCGCGTAGAGCGTGGAAGTTCGAGAGGGATCGATCGCCAGCGCCGAGATCTCCGAGGGCGGCAGCCCGACGGTCGAAACACTCCACGTGGCCCCCGCGTCGAGGCTTTTCCACAGTCCCCGATCTGTACCGGCATAGAGCGTGCTAGGGAAGGAGGGATCCACCGCCAGGGATCGAACGTTCAGGAGAGCATGGGAGCCGTAGGAGGGGCCGATGCTCGTCCACTTGTTTGTCCCCGCCGAAACCGCGCCCGACCCTAAGAAGACGAACAACCCGACGATGGCCACGCCCTGTCGCATAGGGTCGTGAGCCTAGCGCGCGAGCGACTTACTTCGCCTGATGTGCCCTCATTAAACCGCTCCCCAGCCTGCCAGGCCGCTGAGCCGGCCCTTCGGGCTCACCTGGGAGCGGGCGGCGAAGCCGGACGTGGGCCTCCACCAGTCTGTGTCGAGTCGAAGAGTTCTTTCATGCTGCCGATTGAGCCCATGACGCCGGCGGCCTCGAAGGGAAGGAAAACGATCTTCTGCGCGCCGGCGGCGATCTGGGTGAGCGATTCGAGGTAGCGCTGGGCGATCAGGTACTGGGCGGGGTTTCCCATCGCGCCGATCGCTTTCGAGACGACCTCGATGGCCTGTGCCTCGGCTGTCGCGACGCGCAGGCGCGCCGTGGCCTGGCCGTCGGCGGCGAGGATGGCCGATTCCTTCTGGCCTTCGGCGCTCACGATCTGGGACTGCTTCTGGCCCTCGGCGCGCAGGATCGCCGACGCCTTCTCGCCCTCGGCCTGGGTGACCGTCGCGCGGCGCGCGCGCTCGGCGGTCATCTGCTTTTCCATCGTGAGCTTGATCTCCTGCGGCGGATCGATGTTCTTGAGCTCCACGCGCATGACCTTGACGCCCCACTGCTGGGTCGCCGCGTCGAGCGCCGCGCGCAGCTGCGTGTTGATCGTGTCGCGCGAGGTCAGCGTGTGGTCGAGATCGAGGGCGCCGATGACGTTGCGCAGGCCCGAGAGGGTCAACTGCTCGATGCCCCACTTCAGGTTCTGCACCTCGTAGGTCGCGCGAACGGGATCCGCGATGACGTAGTAGATGACGGCGTCGACTTCCATCGTGACGTTGTCGCGCGTGATGACGGGCTGCGGCTCGATCTGGGTGATCTGCTCGCGCAGGTCGATCGTGTCGCGCACCGAGTCGAAGAAGGGAAAGATGATGTTCAGGCCGGCCTCGGCCTTCTTGTGGAACTTGCCGACCCGCTCGATCAGCTTGACCTGTTTCTGCGGGACGACCTTGATCGACTTGGCCAGAATGATCAAGGCGAGAAACACGAGGAACGCGAGGACGAGCGTCGAGAAGTGCGGCTCCATGACGAGCTCCTTACTTTCCGGCCGGCGAGGCCGAGACGATGAGGACGATGCCGTCGGCGCCGTCCACGCGGACCTGGGATCCGGCGGGCAGGGGCGACGCAGCGCGCGCCGCCCAGTCCTCGCCGGCGACGTTCACCCGGCCTCCGCCGCGCACCGGGTCGATGGCTTCGGTGACGTGGCCGAGCTTGCCGGCGAGGGACTCCGTACGCGACGGGACGCCCTTGCCGGCGATCCGCTTCGAAAGGAAGATCGGCCGCAGCAGCAGGAGCGATCCGAGCGACGCGGCCGCAAAACAGACAACCTGCGCGGTCACCGAGAGACCGAGAGCGGCCACACCCACGGCGAGTATTGCCGCCAGAGCCACGAACAGGAAGACGAGCGCCGGGACGATGACCTCGAAAATCCCGGCGACGAGGGCGACGACGAGCCAGATAGCGATGAGACTCATTTCAGCCACCTCGCGAGCCAACCGAGGACTTCACCATACCAGTGTTTCGAATTCTGAGGCTTCAACACCCAGTGGTTCTCGTCGGGATACGAAACGAGGCGCGCCGGCACGCCCTTGGCCGTCAGCACGCCGTAGAGCTCGAGGCCCTGCGTCTCGGGTACGCGGTAGTCGAGGTCGTTGTGGATCACGAGAGTGGGCGTCGTGAAGTTCTTCGCGAACCGGTTCGGGCTCTGCCGCTCGACGGCCTCGAGGTTCGTGAAGGGATGCCCGCCGTAGGACCAGTGGCGCCCCCACGTCGCATCCGAGGCCGATTGGCCGAGCAGGTCGTAGACGCCGGCGTGCGAGACGAGAGCCTTGAAGCGGTCGGTGTGGCCGAGGATCCAGTCCACGAGGTAGCCGCCGTAAGAACCTCCCGCCGCCGCCATTCGGTTCTGGTCGATGAAGCCCTTCGCGATCAGGACGTCGGTCGCCTTCATGACGTCCTCGAAGGGCTTGTCCGCGTGCGCGCCGAGGATCGAGTCCATCCACTTCTGGCCGAAGCTCGAGGAGCCGTGGAAGTTGACCATGGCGACGACGTAGCCCGGCGCCGCGAACGCGTGCGCGTTCCACCGAAAGCCGAAATCGTCGCCGAAGGTCCCGATCGGGCCGCCGTGGATCATCTGGACGAGCGGGTACTTCTTGGCGGCATCGAAGCCCGGCGGATAGACGACGAACATCTGGACTTCGTCGCCGGCGGCGCCCGAGAACGTCATCTCCTCGGACTTGCCGAGGTCGACCTTCGCCATGAGGGCGTCGTTGACCGTCGTCAGCGTCTTGAAGCCGGCTCCGTCGAGGCCGACCGAGGCGAGCTCGGGCGGCCGCGAGAGCGTCGTGTACGAGAAAACGATCTGTCCCGCCGGCGTCAGCTCCGTGCCCGTGGCGCGCCCGCCCTTCCAGACCAGGCGAGCGGGGCCGCCGGCCGCGGCGACGGCATAGACGTTCGTGCGCGAGCGCGCTTCGGCGGTGAAGACGAGCGTCTTTTCATCGGCGGTCCACGAGGGCCGACCGACCGAGATTTCCCAGCCGTCGGTCAGGACCGTCGTCTTTCCCGACGCCAGATCCTTGATGGCGAGGCGCGCGTAATCGGGATGATCGTCGTCCAACCGCTCCATCCCGTACGCGATCCTCTTGCCGTCGCGCGAGAAGACGGGGTGGTTGTCGTTGGCCGGGTTGTCGGCGGTCAGGTCCTTGACCTCGCCGCCCGTCGATGGCACGAGGAAGATGTCCTCGTTCAACGTCTTGTAGGGCTCGGGCGTCGCGTTTGCGGCGAACGCGATCCAGGCGCCGTCGGGCGAGACGTCGAAATCGCCTGAACCCTCCTGGAGGCTGAAGTAGCGTTTGGAGCCCGGCAGCAGGTCGAGCGTCTTTTTTGTGGCGACGTCGATCACGAAGATGTGGGGGTATTCGTTGTCGGTCAGCCAGTGATCCCAGAACCGGTAGAGGCGGTTTTCGGAGACCCGCGCCTTGACCTTCGATTTCTCGCGCGCCTCCAGGGCCTTCTTCGTGTCAGCCGGAGCCTCGGAGCCCGCGATCACCCGCGACACGAAGGCGATCCGCTTGCCGTCCGAGAGCCACTTCGGGTTCGAAACGCCGAGCGGCATCTCCGTCAGGCGCTCCGCCTCGCCGCCGTCGACAGGCATGAGGTAGAGCTGCCCGGCTTTGTCGTCTTCGCGCTTCGAGACAAACGCAATGCGCCGTCCGTCGGGGCTCCACGCGGGCGACGTGTCGGAAGCCTTGTTCGCGGTCAGCCGCCGCGGCGTCCCGCCCGCCACGGGCACCAGCCAGATGTCGGCGTTGCCCCGGTTCTCCTCCATGTCGTAGGCCGTGACGGCGTAAGCCGCCGTCTTTCCATCTGGCGACAGAACCGGCCCTCCCACGCGCTGGACCGCCCACACATTGTCAATCGTGAGAGGTTTCTTCTCCGCAGCTACCGCCGCGCCAGCAAGAAGGTAGACGAACAGGGAAAGAGTTCTTCGAAACATGGGCGCGCCTCCTCCGCTTCTGAATCAGGTGCTTGAAAGCGTATCAGGTCCGCTGCAGCGAAGCCGACGGGGGTAGATCCCTCGCTACGCTCGGGATGACACTGGTGTGGCGTCAGGCCGTGTGCGTCGAGACAACCCCACTGCTGTCATTCCGAGGAGCGCAGCGACGAGGAATCTACTCTCGCCGGTCACCCCGACAATCCCCTCGCAAGCTACGCCGACGGTCCGGCTTCTATGGTCATGTTGCCCTCGGCGGCGAGGGCGCAGCGATTCGGTCCTCCGCTCTTGGCATGGGCGAGCGCGGAGTTGACGGAACGCAGCAGCTCGATCGGGTCGGGCCGGTCGCCGGTCAGCGCAGCGACGCCCAGGGTGATCGTGGCGGGGATCTGCCCTTCGATGGTCTCGATGGCCACGCTCGCGACGCTCTCGCGCATGCGCTCGGCGACGTAGAGGGCGGTCAGGCCGTCCGAGCCGGGCAGCACAACCAGAAACTCCTCGCCGCCGTAGCGGCCCACGGCATCGTAGGCGCGGATCGTACCGCGCATGCGTCGCACGGCTTCTTTCAGAACCTCATCGCCGGCCGCCTGGCCGTAGCGGTCGTTGATGTTCCGCAGCTGGTCGAGGTCGGCGAGCACGACGGCGAGCGGAGCCTCCTCGCGCTCTGCCCGGGCAAAGTCGCGCGAGAGGAAATCCAGGATCGCGGACCGATTCCAGGCTCCCGTCAGCGGGTCGCGGGTGACCTGCACGCGCAGGGCCGCCTGCGAGACGCGCACGGTCTCCTCGAGGTCGAGCAGCCGCGAGCCTGTCCGCAGCCGGGCCTTCAACTCCTGCAGGTCGACGGGCTTCCTGAGGAAGTCATCGGCGCCGGCGTTCAGGCCCTCGGACAGGTTGGCTTTCTCTCCGGAGGCGAGCAGGATGACGTGGACCGACGGGCTGTCTGGGCGCACGCGCAGGCGCCGGCAAACTTCCACGCCATCGACGCCTTCGAGGTTCCAGTCGAGAAGGGCGATCCGTGGAGCGTGATCCTCCTGGAAGAGCGCGAGGGCCTCGGGGCCCGACCGGGCGCCAACGACCTCGTATCCCCACTTGGGCAGCAGGTTCTTGCTTTCCAGCAGGAGGCTGGGATCGCCGTCGGCGATGAGGACTTTCACTAGCCCATTTTCGTTCACGAACCGCGCCAGAAGCCGGCAATTCTGCTCCCGCGCCAAATAAACCTCTTCAAATGAGGCTCTTGCCAGGGGGGCTCCGCCGAGCCGGGCCGTCTCTTCGGGCCATTTAGCCTGCCAGAAAACGGCATGCGGGACGCCCATACGGCCCAAAAGAAGAGCCGCTCGATCGAGGCTAGACTCGATCCCCTGATGCGATCCAAAGGCAGGGCGGGCGCCTGGCGCAAGCTCGCAACGGAGCGTCCGAACCCGGGCAGCCGGCTTCTCGACCAGCTCGGGATCGCCCGCACGGTCGCTCTGATGCAGCGGGAGGATCGCCGCGTGCTCGCCGCCCTGGCGCGCGCGCGGCCCGCGATCGTGCGGGCAGCGAAGGTCTTTCGCGAGTGCTTTCTGGCCGGAAGGACGAGTTACCTCTTTGGCGCCGGCACGAGTGGGCGCCTGGCGGTTCTCGAGGCGGCCGAGTTGCCGCCCACCTTCGGCACCGACCCGCGCCGCGTTCGCGCCGTCATCGCGGGCGGACGCTCCGCCGTGTTCCGCGCGCGCGAGGGCGCCGAGGACCGGGCGGGTGAGGGCGCGCGCCTGGCCCGCACCGCCCGGCCGGGCGATCTCGTCATCGGCGTCTCCGCCAGCTCCGTCACCCCGTTCGTGCGCGGCGCTCTCCAGTCGGCAAGGGCCCGCGGGGCCCGCACGGTCCTCGTGACCGCGAGTCCATCGCCCGGCCTCTCCCGGGCCGCGGAGATCGTCGTGCGGCTCGACGTGGGGCCGGAGGTCGTCGCGGGCTCGACGCGCCTCAAAGCCGGCACGGCGACGAAGCTCGCCCTGAACCAGATCACGACCTCGGCCTTTGCCGCCTCGGGCAAGGTCTACGGCCCCTGGATGGTCGATCTGCGCGCAGGCTCCGCAAAGCTCAAAGACCGCGCCGCGAGAATCGTGGCATCGGCTTGCGGCCTGACACCGGCAAGAGCACGGACCCTTCTTTCCCGCGCCGGCGGCGAGGTCAAGACAGCGATCATCATGGGACGGTCTGCCGCCTCCGCCGGGGAGGCACGTGCGCGCCTGAGAAATGCTAACGGAGACCTCCGGGCCGCGCTCACCAAGAGCTAGAGCCGGAAAGTGAGGGCGGACGGGTGACGCCGTACGAAGACCTTGCCTCCACGCGGAGCGCCGAAGGCGTGAGCATGGAGGCGAGGTGGACGGCGGCAGGACCTGTCCGCCCGGCTCGAAGCGCAGACCTCTAGAGTCCCGACGCTGCCAGGCTATCGAGAATGACCGTCAGGCGAGGGTGGAGGGAGAGATAGGACGCGGGACACCGAGGCGTGACGCGTCCGTGCAGAGCCCGAGCGACGATCGCGGCTTTCGACCGTCCGGTTGCGACAAGGAGGATTTCCCGCGCCGAGAGGATCGTCTCGATCCCCATCGTGAGCGCTTCGCGGGGAGCGGGCCGAACTCCGTCGCGGGCGAGGCCGCGGCGGGTCGAGGCCGCGAGCCGGACTCTTGCCGTGAGCGGCGGCAACGCCCGGCCCGGCTCGAGGTATGCGATGTGGCCGTTGCCGCCGATGCCGAGCAGTACGAGGCCGATACCTCCGGCCTTGCCGAGCTCCCGCTCGTAGCGTTCGCACTCGCGCGAGGGATCGGGCGCGCCGCCGGACAGAAAGTGGATCCTTCCTTCCGGCAGGCCCACCTTCCGGAAGAGATGGCGCTCCATGAACGTTCGGAAGCTCCGCCGGTCCGAAGCCTCGACGCAAAGCTCGTCCACGTTGAACGTCGACGCGCGCTTCAGCGGCGCCTTCCCGGCGCGGTGCAGCCGGACGAGCTCACGGTACACGGGCACCATCGTCTTGCCGGAAGAGAGCGCGAGCACGGGCTTGCCCGGGCGCCGCAGCGCGGCCGCCATCACTTCCGCGGCCCGGCGCGCGGCCTCGGCGCTGCCGCCGGCCGCGAAGACCTTCAAAGCGCTCCGAACCCGATCAGCTCGATGCCGTTCTTCTCGACCAGCTCGCGGACGGCCGGATCGCAGAGCAGCGCGAGCTCCGCCTCGCGCTCCTTTCCGTAGGAGCTGCCTTCGAGCAGCGCCGCATCGGCGTGCCCGGGGTGGCACATCAGCTCCGTCGAGCCCAGGGGCACGTTGAAGAGGAGAGAAGCCAGCTTTTCGAACGTGACGCCCTCCGCATAGAACGTCTTGAGGAAGAAGTCCGGCACGGTCAGGCCGGCCGCGCGCAGCTCGTCCCGGGCGTCGGGGCTCGCGGCGCGCAGCGGCATGCCTCGGCCCTGCGCCACGCCCGCGACGACCGGCTGCACGGAGGGATGCAGCGCGCAGTGGTGGTGCGAGTCGATATGCGAGGGAGGCCGCCCGGCCGCCAGCTCGAAGAGAGCAATCTGCGCCAGCAACTCGCGCCGGATCTCGTCCTCGGGAATCGTCGCCGGCAGAAGCTCCGCGTTGCGCGCGAGGCGCCCGCCGGGCGCCAGAGTCGGAACGGAGACGGGCGCGGAAGCCGGCACCCCGCCGCCCGTCAACATGAAGTGGAGGCCGAGCCCGAGCTTTGGAGCGCGCTCGATCGCCTGCCGGATCCCCTCGCGCGCCGCCTTCTCGAGCACCATCACCGTGGCCGACGACACGATCCCGTTGAGGTGCGCCTCGATCGTGCCCTCGTTGACGCCCGGCGTTCGGCCGAAATCGTCCGCGTTGACGATCAAGCGCTTGGTCGACGCGGTGCTTGGCTGTCCCCAGTCGTTCAACGGATCCACGCCGCCCCCGTCTCCATCCCGGTCACTCGAGCTGTTCCATCGCGAGTCGGACCGCCCCTGTTGCCGGCTCCTCCGTCAGCAGCCTGACTGTCGCGAGCGGCGCCCGGAGGAGGGAAGTCACCGCCTCCGTCAGCGCCGGCACGGCCGCGAAAGTGCCGCCCGCCAGAACGATATCGTAAGGCTGGCCCGGCAGGTCGAGGCGCCGGATGACGCTCTGGGCGGCCTCGGCCAGTTCGGCAGCCGCGGCGTCCAGGATCTCGCGCGCCGCCGGGTCCCCCGCCGCCGCGGCCTCGGCCACCTTCGGAGCGAACATTGCGATCTCGTGGCGCGGGAAGTCGCCGCCGTAGACCACGCGCACGATCTCTTCGACCCCCGACAGGCCGAAGTGATCGAGAAGCGGAGCGACGAGAGCCGTCCGGGGGCCTCGGCCGTCCGCCGACTTCAGCGCGGCGCGCACCGCGCGGACCCCGATCCAGAATCCCGACCCCTCGTCGCCCACGTGCCAGCCCCAGCCGCCGGCGCGCGCGATTTCGGCTCTGGCGTTCTGCCCCCACGCGATCGATCCCGTGCCGCAGATGAGCGCCAGGCCCACCCGGGACGGCGAGCCCGCCACGAAAGCAATCCTTGCGTCGTTGGTGACCAGCACGCGCTGCCGAAAGCCCATCCGCCGCAGGATCGCCCGCAGCACGGCGTGGTCCTCCGGCCGGTCGGCGCCGGCGATCCCGAGCGCGACCGCGTCGGGCTTCGTCCCCGCCTCGGCCTCGGCCTGTTCGATCACGAGGTGCAGGACCTTCTCGACCTCGAGCTCGCCGTGGGTCTTGAGGTTCGCTCCACCGCCCAGTCCGCGGCCCCGAACCTGCCCGTTTGCGTCGGCCAGCAGGGCCCGCGTCTTCGTCCCGCCCGCGTCGATGCCGAGCACGTGGCGCATGAAAGCAAGATTATGCGTGATCGAGGGGCCCCGCTCGGCTACAGTCTTCCGGACATGCGCGGAGTGCGGGGAGCCACGACGGTGGCGAAGAACGAGGCTGGCCAGATCCTCGCCCGGACCGAAGAGCTTCTCGCCCGCCTGGTCGCCGAGAACGGTATCCTTCCCGACGACGTGGCGAGCGCGGTGTTCACCGTGACCGACGACCTCGACGCAGAGTTCCCGGCCGTGGCCGTGCGCGCCCTCGAGGGTTGGGCCGACGTGCCGCTCCTGTGCGCCCGCGAGATCCCCGTTCCCGGCTCGCTCGGGCACTGCGTTCGGATCCTCCTCCACTGGCAACACGGATCGCCGCCCCCAGGACGTGCGGCACGTCTTCCTGCGGGGCGCCCGGGAGCTGCGGCCCCGGTGGGCCCGCCGCGCGGACGGCGACGACCGCGAAAAGGCCGTGAGGCTGCCATGAGCCGGATCGCCGTCGCCGGTCTCGGGCTCATTGGCGGGTCGCTCGCGCTGGCGTTCAACGCCCGGGGCTTCGACACCGACCCGCGCGCCCGCCGCCGCGCCAGCGAGCGGGGCATCGAGACGGCCGAGTCGCTCGAAGCTGCGTTGGCGGGCGCCGACTTCGTCTTTCTTGCCGCCTCGACCGCCGAGATTCCGGAGCTCCTCGCCACGGCCGTCGCGGTGCGGCCGGGCGCGCTCTTCTCGGACTGCGCGTCGCTCAAGATACCGGTGGTGCGCGCGGCCGCGACGCTGCCGGAGAGCGCCCGCGTCGTGGGCGGCCATCCGATGGTGGGCTCCCGGACGCGGGGGTTGGCCGGCGCCGATCCTGCCCTCTTTCAGGGCCGCCCCTGGATCCTCGTCCCGACGGCGCGCACCGACGAGCACGCGCTCGCCTTGATCGGCGACCTCGTGACCGCCATCGGAGCGGTGCCCGTGGTTCTCGACGCGGACACGCACGACGCCGCCATGACCCGCCTCTCCCACCTCCCCCACGCCGTCTCCTGCGCGCTCGCCATCGCCGCGGCGCAGAACACGAAGGCCGTCGCCTCGCGCCTGGCGGGGCCCGGGGTGATCGACACGACCCGGCTCGCGGAAGCTCCCATGAACATTCTTCTCGAGCTGGCGCTGGCCGATCCCCGCAGCCTGGCCGACGCCCTGAACGACGTGACCCGCGAGCTCGGTGCACTCGGCGAGGCCCTGCGCAACGGAGACGTCGCGCGGGTTCGAGCCTTCTTCAAGCGCGCCGCCGCGGCCCGGCGCAGCCTGACGACGACCTAGGCTGGCTCGCTCGCTGACCGCACGCCGTGGCGCGCGGCGAGGAACGCGGCGGCCGCAGCCCCGGTCAGAACGCCGACGACCCCGAAGGAGCCCAGGCGGATCCAGTCGGAGGCGGATGCCGGCGAAGCCAGGTGGCGCGAGAGCTGCCGGAAAGTCAAATGTGGCTCGCGCCGTCCGCGCTGTCTTCAGTGCCGCCAGCAGCGCCGACGTGGCCGCGGAAACGAGGAATCCGCCGGCGGCCCAGGCGAGGCCCGCCGCGACGAGCCTCCCGCGCGATGACGGGAGTGGCGGCGACACGCGCGTCCGCGTCGAGCTCCGGCTCGGGAGCCGAGAGCGGCGCAAACTTCTGCAACAGCACGAGGCCCGGGACCGAAGCGAGCACGGAAAGCAGGAAAAAGGGCGTCCAGCCGACCGCGTCTGCAAGAAAGCCGGCCGGCGGTCCCGCGAGCACGCGCCCGATCGCGAAGATGCTCGAAAACAGAGCGTACTGCGTCGAGGAAAACTGCTTCTGCGTCAGCCGCAGCAGCAGCACGCCGAACGCCCCGCTCGCCATGCCCTGCGCGGCGTTTTCGAGAGCCACGGCTGCGTACATCACGAGGCGGTTGGCGGTCGGCTGCACGAGCGCTCCAGCCACGCCTCCTCCGCAAGGCGTTCCCGGCGTCATGCGATCCACGACAACGTATCCGAGGAACCCGACCGCCTGGATCGCGCCGAAGAGCCAGAGGGCCCTCGTCAGTCCGAGCCGGTGGGTGGACGAGCCTCCCACGAAAGTCCCCAGGATCGCAGCCACGAGACCGATCGACGCCGTCGCGAGGCCGACGTCCTCGGGCGAGAAGCACTTCTGGATGAGGAAAGGCCGCGTCAACGCCGTGGCGAGGTTCTCGCCGAATTTGTACAGGAGCAGGAAGGCAATAATCTGGAGGGCGCGCGAGCGCCGGAAGATGTCGACGAGCGGATCGAAGACCGCCTCGCGCAGGCTCCGCGGGACGCGCGCTGCTTCCGCGGGGGGCGGCGGCGACCAGACGACGGCTCCTGCCAGCGGAACGTAGAGGAGTGCCAGGCCCGCGAACACCGCGGGCCAGCCGAACCGCTGCCCGAGCGTGATGGCAACGGCTCCGGAAAGCAGCATCGCCCCTCTGTAGAGAGCGACGCGCGCGCCGACGGCCAGCCCCTGCTCGGACTTTTCGAGCACGTCGACCGCGTAGCCGTCGATGACGACGTCCTGCGAGGCCGAGGCAAAGGCCACGAGAACCGCCAGGCCCGCGACGGCGCCGACTGACGGCGAGGCCCCGCCCAGGGCGAGCAATCCGGTGCCGGCCAGAAGAGCGGCCTGCCAGACGACGATCCACGACCGCTTGCGCCCCAGGAAGCGGGGCTCGAACCGGTCGAGCAGCGGCGCCCACAGAAACTTGAAGGTCCAGGGAGCCTGCGCCAGCGAGAAGAGGCCGACTGTTCGGATATCGACCCCGCGGTAGGTCAGGTAGGCGGGCAGGGCGATCCAGACGAGGCCGAGCGGGAGGCCCGAAGAGAACGACTGGATCACCACCGCTCCGATGCGGCGAGACCCGAGCGCGGCGTGCAGGCTTTCCCAGGTGCCGGGACGCCGCTGCGCCGATTCCGTCATCGCCCGGCAGTTTCGCACATAGAATCCGCGGCATGCGAATAACCGCTCCCGTGTCCGCTGCTCTTCTTCTCGCCTCCGCGTTTGCCTCCGCCCAGGGCGCGCCGCCCAAGAACCCCGCGCTCGCTCCGCTCGACGGCCTCTACCCCGAGCTCGACAAGCTCTACCTCGATCTCCACCAGTCGCCCGAGCTCTCGCTGCACGAGGAGAAGACCTCGGCCAAGATGGCGTCGCAGCTGCGAGCGCTGGGCTTCGAAGTCACCGAGAAGGTCGGCGGATACGGCGTCGTCGGGGTCCTGAAGAACGGCAAGGGCCCGACCGTCCTCGTGCGCACCGACATGGACGCGCTGCCCGGTCGAGGAGAAGACGGGCTTCCCCTACGCCAGCAAGGTCACCGTCAAGGACGACTCCGGCGCGACGGTGCCCGTCATGCACGCCTGCGGCCACGACATCCACATGACCTCGTGGGTCGGCGCGGCGACACTCCTTGCAAAGGACAAGGGTCACTGGCGCGGCACGCTCGTCATGATCGCCCAGCCGGCCGAGGAGATGGGCGGCGGCGCGGCGGCGATGCTGAAGGACGGCCTCTTCACGCGCTTCCCGAAGCCGGACTTCGCCTCGCCTTCCACGACAGCGCGAGCCAGCCCGCCGGGAAGATCTCCGTGACGTCGGGCTGGGCCTGCGCCAACGTGGACTCCGTGGACATCGCGATCTTCGGGCGGGGCGGCCACGGCGCCTACCCCAGCTCGCACGGTCGATCCGATCGTGATCGCCGCGCGGATCGTGCTCGATCTGCAGACGCTCGTCAGCCGCGAGATCAACCCGATCGACCCGGCGGTCGTCACGGTCGGCTCGATCCACGGCGGCACAAAGCACAACATCATTCCGGACGAGGTGCGGCTCCAGCTCACCGTTCGCTCGTTCAAGGACGAAGTGCGCAAGCGCCTGCTGGCGGGCATCGAACGAATTGCGAAGGCCGAGGCGGCCGCCGCGTCGGCGCCGGAGCCCACCGTCGACAGTCAGCGAAAGCACGCCGGCGATGTACAACGACCCCGTCCTCGCGCGCCGGCTTTCCGCCGCCATGGCGAAGGCGTCGGCCAGTCCAACGTGATCGACGGGCAGCCCGTGATGGGCGGCGAGGACTTCTCCGAGTACGGCCGCGCCGGGGTGCCGGCCGTTCAGTTCGAAGTCGGCGCCGTGCCGCTGGCGAAGTACGAAGCGGCGAAGGCGGGCGGTGCGCCGCTGCCCTCGCTCCATTCCTCTCTGTTCGGGCCGGATCGAGAGCCCACCATCCGGGCCGCCACGCTCGCCCTGACGGTCGCGGCGCTCGAGCTGCTGGGCAAGCAATGAGCAGTCCTGCGCGCAAGCGGCACGCTGGCGTGCCGTCGGCCGGGCGCGGGCCCGTGAGCAGTACGAGGAATCCGCGGTTCTGTACGGCATCCCCAATTGGGGCAAAGGCTACTTCCGCGTCAACGAGGACGGCGACCTCGTCGTGCACCCGACGCTCGAGCCCGGCCGCTTCGTCGTCCTCAAGCAGATCGTGGACGAGGTCGCGCTGCGCGGAATCACGGCGCCCATGATCCTGCGCTTCCCGCAGATCCTGGCCTCGGCCGTCGCATCCTTGAACGACGCCTTCGCGCATGCGATCGAAGAGTACGGCTACGGGAACACGTTCCGCGGCGTCTTCCCGATCAAGGTCAACCAGAAGCGGGTCGTCGTCGAAAAGATCATCGAGGCGGGCCGCCAGTACGGCTACGGCCTCGAGGCGGGCTCGAAGCCCGAGCTCCTGGCCGCCATTGCTGCCGACCTTGGGCCCGAATGCCTCATCACCTGCAACGGCTACAAGGACGAGCCGTTCATCCGCATGGCCTTGAACGCCGTGCGCATGAAGAAGAAGGTCGTCCTGATCCTCGAGAAAGTCTCCGAGCTCGACCGCATCCTCCAGGCCGCGCGGGACAGGGGCGTCAAGCCGCTGCTCGGCATGCGCGCCAAGCTCTACGCGCGCGGCTCGGGCAAGTGGGCCAAGTCGGGCGGCGAGGCCGCGAAGTTCGGGCTGACGACGCCCGAGATGCTCGAGGCGGTCAAGATCCTGAAGGCGAAGCGCATGCTCGACGCGATGGTGATGCTGCACTTCCACATCGGGTCCCAGATCACCGACATCCGCCGGATCAAGGCCGCCATCCGCGAGGCCGGGCGCGTCTACGCGAAGCTGCGGGCGCTCGGCGTGCCGATCCAGTACCTGAATCTCGGCGGCGGGCTCGGCGTCGACTACGACGGTTCGAAGACCGCTTTCGACTCGTCCATGAACTACTCCGTCGAGGAGTACGCCAACGACGTCGTCTACACGATCAAGCAGATCTGCGAGGAAGAGGGCGTCCCCGAGCCGACCCTCGTGACGGAGTCGGGACGCGCGGTCACCGCCTACCACTCCGTTCTCGTCACCAACGTGCTCGACGTCGCCGACCGCATCGACCACCGCAACAAGGTGCGCGTCACATCGAACGATCCCCCCGTCGTGCAGGAGCTCGCCGCAGTCTTGAAGGCGGTCAACGCCAAGACGCTGCGCGAGAGCTACCACGACGCCCAGCAGTACAAGGAGGAGCTCTTCACCCTCTTCAACCTGGGGCACCTCTCGCTCGAGGACCGGTCGAAGGGCGAGATCCTCTTCTGGCAGATCTGCGCGCGCATCTACCGCGACCTGAAGACCCTGAAGGAGATCCCGGAGGAGTTCGAAGACATGGAGACGATGCTCTCGGACACGTACGTCATGAACTTCTCCGTCTTCCAGTCGCTGCCTGACTCCTGGGCCATCGACCAGCTCTTCCCCATCCTGCCGATCCACCGCTTGAACGAGCGGCCGGGCGAATTCGGCACGCTCGCCGACATCACGTGCGACTCCGACGGCAAGATCGAGAAGTTCATCGACCTGCGCGACATCAAGGAGACCCTCGCGCTGCATCCGTTCCACCAGGACGAGCCCTACTACATCGCCTTCTGCCTGATGGGCGCCTACCAGGACGTGCTGGGCGACCTGCACAACCTCTTCGGCGAAGCGCACGAGGTCCTCGTCACCGTGGACGACGAGGGGAAGGCGCACATCGACGACGTGCTGCCCGGCGAGAGCTGCGAGCGGGTGCTCGAATACATGAATTACGACAAGACCGAGATCCTCGACTCGATCGGGCGGCAGCTGCGGCGCGTCGCCAACCGCCCGATCAAGAAGGACGAGATCCAGGCGATCTACAAGGAGTTCGAAGCCGTCTTCCCGAGGTACACCTACCTCGAAAGATAGTCGAGATGATTCCGATCGCCGACGACGACTCCGAGGTAACGATCCGGCCGGCGATCAACTGGCTGCTGATCGCCGCCAATGTCTTCGCCTTCGTGTTTCTGCAGGGCTTCGGGTCGAACGAGCGGTTCACCTATCAGTTCGCGACGGTCCCGGCCGACATCCTCTCCGGCCACTCCGTCGCGCGCAGCGTGGTCGTCCAGGACCCGTTCACGGGCTAGGCCGTCGGCCGAATCGACCTCCAGCCCCCGCCCGTGTCGGTCTACTGGACGCTCCTGACAGCCCTCTTCCTGCACGGGGGCCTGGGTCACCTGCTCGGCAACATGCTCTACCTCTACATCTTTGGAGACAACGTCGAGAACGCGCTCGGGCACGGGAGGTATCTCGCCTTCTACCTGATATGCGGCGTCCTCGCGAGCCTGTCCCATGTCGTCACCACCGTCGTGGTCGGCGCCAATCCGTATGTTCCCTCGCTCGGAGCCTCGGGCGCGATCTCCGGCGTGCTCGCCGCCTACCTCGCGCTCTTCCCAGCCAAGCGCGTGCGGGTGTTTGTTTTCGTTTTCCTGATGGACGTGCCGGCAATCGTCGCCATCGGCCTCTGGTTCGTCTTCCAGCTCGTCAGCACCCTCGGCATGCTGGGCGAGGCCTCGCGCGGCGGAGGCGTTGCCTACGGCGCCCACATCGGCGGGTTCGCGGCGGGGTTCATCCTCGTGCGTTTCTTCGCGAAGCCCCGGCGGCAGCTCCGCTGGGCCTAGCGCGAGGCAGAGGTCCGAACAGCGAATCACGCCGTCTTGATGAAGGCTTTCGGGTCGCTCCACTGCCCACGCTCGTAGAGGAAGCGCGTGGCCTTGTCCACGATGATCTGCCCGTCCTCCGGCGAGATTTCGATTTCGGCGCGCTCAAGCGGCCGGGGAGTTGGTCCCTCGAAGTTGATTCCCGACATGTAGTAGCCCGAGCCGTGGCAGGGGCACTTGAACTTGTTCTGGGCCGCCAGCCAGTTCGGTGTGCATCCCAGATGCGTGCACACGGCGATCAAGGCATAGATCGAGTCGGTATTGCGGACGATCCAGACGCCGTACCTCTCCTTCCATCGCTCATCCACGCCGATCGCGTAGGTCGAGGGGTCACCGGCCTTGAAGCGTGTGGGCGGCTCGAAAAGGACATTGGGGAACATGAACCGCATCGTGGCGGTCAGCCCGGCTCCCGTGGCGGCGGCAAAACCCACCCAGGCGAGCGTGAGCCACGCGAGAGTGGAGCGCCGGGTGACGCCGTCAATGTCGAGCCCGTCGACGCTCACGCTCAACGCGACGGCTGCCCCGTTTGGGGGATAACGTGCATGGCCTCCGAGTGCCTCTCGCCCGCGAAGAAGTTATAGAGCGCGGCAAAGAGCAGCCCACCCAGAAACGCGTCTCCAAATCCCCAAAGCCCGCCGACGACGCCGCCCAGGAACGTGGACGCGTAGCCACGGTAGACGCTCGACATCGCTTGGACGAGATTCGCGCCCCAGCCCCCCGCGGATACCCAGCCGAGAAGCATGATCCCTGCTCCCCAGGTGACGCCCAGACCAACTGCCAGGGGAACGATTTTCAGCCTCGTCATGGCAACCTCCCTTTCCTGCTCAGTCCTTCTCGAGGTAGCAATCTCTCGCCCCACCTTCTACCGACCGGTGGCCTCGACGTTGACGGACCGCGCGACCTCGAAGCGAGTCTCTACGTCTTCCCAGTTCCAGACATTCCAAACTGCCTCGAAGAACTCGGCCTTGCGATTCTGGTACTGCAGATAGAAAGCGTGCTCCCAGGCGTCCAGCACGAGCAGCGGCGTGCCGCCCTGGGCCACGTTGCCCTGGTGGTCATAGATCTGCACCGTGATGAGACGCTCGGCAAGCGGCTCCCAGACGAGAGCGGCCCAGCCCGAGCCCATGATCGATGATGCGGCCGCAACCATCGTCCTGCGGAACGCGTCGAAGCTGCCGAAGTCGGCGGTGATCGCCTGGGCGAGATCGCCGGTCGGACGACCTCCGGCCTTCGGGCTCATGTTCCTCCAGAACTGGGAGTGCAATACGTGACCGGACACGTTGAAAGCGAGGGCCTTCTCGAGGCCGGCGATACCAGCGAAGTCGCCCCTCTCCCGCACCTCCGCGAGCTTCTCCAGGGTCTCGTTGGCCCCCTTCACATACGCGCCGTGATGCTTGTCGTGGTGAAGCTCCATGATTCGCCCAGAGATGTGCGGCTCCAAGGCACCGTAGTCATAAGTGAGATCGGGAAGCGTGTAAGTGGGCATGGGCCTTCTCCTTTCCCTGCAGCTTTATGGCGGCCGCAATGTTGTCGTTGGTCCGTCCTCTCCCGAGGACGCGGCCAATAGGAACAATATATCGCATTACGATATAAATTCCGAAATTCCTGGACTTGCCCTTTCGTTCTCTCAGTCAGGAGGGACGATCGGATCTTGAGACGGCTCACTGGCTCCCCAACGTGCTTCCCGTTCGTCAGGCCGTGACTCCGAATCTTTGGGTCGTCGTGCTGGCTGGCGGGGATGGGAAACGCATCGGAGCCCTCGCGCGAGACGACCATGGAAATGTGGCACCGAAGCAGTACTGCTCATTCACAGGCCCGCGGTCGATGCTCGAGCAGACCCTCGCCCGAGCAGGGCGTCTCGTTCCCCCGGAGCGGATAGTGGTTGTCGTCGCCGAACAACACCGGCGGTGGTGGAACCAGGCGCTTTCGAAGCTCGCGCAGCACGGCAACGTGATTGTCCAGCCTCGAAATCGAGGGACCGCCGCGGGTCTTCTGCTCGGCTCGCTCCGGGTGCTCGCGAAAGGCGGGGTTACGGCGACCCTGCTGGCCATGCCGTCAGACCACTACGTGAGGACGGAGGGTCCGCTGCTGGAAGCTGTCCTCGAGGCCATTCCGGAAACGTGCCCTCCCCGAGAGCGTCTCGTGCTGCTGGGAATGGAGCCGGAAGAGGACGACTCCGAATACGGCTGGATCCTTCCGGGGCCGACGGAACACCACGGCATTCGAGTGGTCGCCTCATTCATCGAGAAGCCAGACGCGGCCATGGCTCACGCGCTGAGGCTCCGGGGAGCACTGGTCAACAGCCTGATCTTCCTCACCGCGAACGTTACGCTGCTGGATCTGTTCGAAGCGGCCCTGCCGGTACTGCTTCGAAGCTTCGTCCTCTGGGCTCACGAGAGCAAGCACGGAACGGACGACGGAAAGAGTCTGAAGGCACTGTACGAAGAGTTGCCCATTCAGGATTTTTCCCGCGACGTTCTGCAGGTCGAGACGAAACGGCTATCCGTGGTTCGCGTGCCCCCTTGCGGGTGGCTCGATGTCGGGACACCCTCCCGGCTCCGGCGATTCCTGGATATCCAGGCTCGACGAAACACCCGGAGTCGTTCTTTCAACGCGGCGGAGCCTGAAACGACGACTGCCGGGGGATAGCCTTCTGCCCGAAGGGGCGAGGCGGGCCGATTCTCAGTTCAGGATCTTGAAATCGGCCGTGGCCAATTCCTTGTCCCACCACATCGTGAGCTTGCCGTCCTTATCGTTGACGTCCATGAAGTCGATCATGAACTCCTCCAGCGAATGGGGCGTCTTCTCGACCTTCATTGGCTCGCGGGCGACGTCGTACTTGGGGTCGTAGTTGTAGGCACCCCAGGTGCCCGTTTTGTCGTTCGCGTCGTAGTTCTTTTGCCAGGGCTGCTTGGAGACAATCAGCGTCCAGGCATTCTCTTTGAGGTCCACGAAGAGGCTGTACTCGCCCGGCTCGAGGCGTTTGCCTCCAATCTCCAGCGCGACCTCGGTCTTCATCCGCGTTGTGACGTTGGCGCCCGCTCGCCAGACGGGCGCTGAAGCATTGAGCTTCTTGCCATAGTCGGCTCCGGCGCCGAAGAGGTCGGTGCGGCCTCGCTTGATGGGCCGGTAATAGGTGATGTCGATCCACTTTCCACCCTCATATCGAGGGGGATACCCCGGCTTTTCCCCGGGCACGAAGTGGCCGCCAACTTCGACAGAGGTGTGTCCGATCGGGCTTGCGATGTGGCGGACCGGCACGGGGGTAGGACTGGCAGCCTGGGCTAGGGAGAGAGCGGCCGACGCCGAGATCGTCGTGGCAGACAAGATGATTCGGGTTAGACGCATTTCGTAGTGCTCCTTTCCCTGGTTGTCGAGTCGGATGCTCTGATTCACCTTCAGGCCGGTCTCCTGCTCCTTCATCGTGGCGGAACCTGGAACGATGCCTGCCGGGGAATAGCCTTCCGCAGCTCGGCCAGCCCCTGGTAGTGCTCCAGTACGAGCCGGGCCAGGAGGCGCGTCCCGGCTGAGGTCAGGCGCAGGCGCACCCGCCGCCCGTCCCGCTTGTCCCGCTCGCGCCGAATAAGGCCCGCGCGGGCGCAACGGTCGATCAGGCCGACGGCGCTCTGGTGTTGGACCTGCAGACGCTCTGCCATGTCGGCTACCGTCGGCCAACCTCCGGGAAACGCCCGCACAAAGAGCAAGAGCTGGTACTGCGCCGGCGAGACGGATGCATTCCGGGCCGCGGTCTCTGAAAAACGGAGGAAGCGCCGCAGCGCGTAACGGAAGCGGGCCAGGCGCGAGTAGTCCGATTCGGTCAGTCGGCGTGGCCGGTGATGTGGGGGCTTGGCCATGCTGGAAATATATCGTTATACGATATGTTTATCCAATAAAGGAAACCTGACAAGAGTGAGGAAAGAGGAGGAATCATGACTCGCAGAGGTTCGACTTCCGGGATGCTCGCCCTTCTGGCCGCTGCAGCGCTCGCCCCGCTCGCCGGCTGTAGCTCGAAGGCCCCCACGACGGCGGAGAAGGCAGCTCCGCCCACCGCCCCGGCTCCGGAGCGAGTGGTTGCACCACCTCCCCAGCCTCCGCCATCGAGGGACGCCACGCCCGACATCATGGCGCAGGACCTCCGGGTGTTGAACGAAAAGGGCTACCTGAAGCCCGCGTTCTTCGACTACGACAAGGCCGACCTGCGTGACGACGCGCGCAACACGCTCTCGACGGATGCGGACCTGCTCAAGCGATACCCGTCTCTCCAGTTCGTCATCGAGGGGCACTGCGACGACCGCGGTACGCAGGCTTACAACCTCGCTCTCGGTGAGCGGCGGGCCGATGCCGCCAAGGAGTACCTCGCCTCGCTCGGCATCGACGCCTCGCGCATGAAGACGATCTCCTATGGCAAAGAGAAGCCGTTCTGCGAACGGGAGGACGAGGGCTGCTGGCAGAGCAACCGGCGCGCCCATTTCCTGATCACGGCAAAGTAGGGCTGCAGGGCCGCCCCTCGCCGATTGGTCCATTCATGACGGAGCCCGAGCCACCGCACTTGTCGGACGAGAGCCGGTGGTACACAGAGCACACCGCGCTGCTCATCAGCACCCTCAAGTGGGCGCTCCTCGGGGCGGCCGCGGGGGTGTGCGTCGGCCTCGGAACGCGGGCATTCCTCTGGACGCTCGCGGCCGCGTCCGCGCAGACGAGGCGCATTACCCTCGGTCCGCTCCCTTACTACGTCCTCCTGCCACTTGCCCTGCCCGCATGCGTCTGGTTGATACGAACTTTCGCTCCGACGGCAAAGGGCCACGGAACCGAGGCGGTCATAGCCGCCGTCCACCAGAGATCGGGGAAGGTCGACTGGCAAGTCGCTCCCGTCAAGCTGCTCGCGACGGTCCTGACTCTGGCCTTCGGCGGCTCGGTCGGCAAGGAGGGCCCCAGCGCGCAGATCGGCGCCGCGATCACCAGCCTCTTTGCCGACCTCCTGCGCTTGAACGACGAGGATCGGCGGCGGCTGGTGATCTGCGGGATCGGAGGCGGGTTTGCTGCGGTATTCGGAACCCCCGTGTCCGGCGCCCTGTTCGGCATCGAGGTGCTCTATCTCGGGCGGATCGACTACGGCGTTCTTTTCCCGTGCCTGGTTTCAGGGATCGTCGCGCATCTGGTCTGCGGCGTCTCGCCTCCCGTTCCCGTGTTGCACGAGAGCTTTGGCGCGCTCTCGCGGACCGAGCTCGTTCTTCTCTCGATCCTCTGTGGCGCTCTCTTCGGGCTACTGGCGCTCTTGCTGATCGAGTCGATGCGCGGGCTCGAGAAGGGGCTGCGACGTTTCGATCATCACCCCTATCTCGTGGCGGCGGCGGGGGGCGTCTTCCTCGTCCTGCTCTACGCGACCGCGGGCGACATCTATGCGGGCCTGGGCGTGCCGACGATCGAAGCGGCGCTCGCCGGCGCGGCAAAGATCGCCCTTCTCGCGTTCCTCTTCAAGATCATCGCGACCGCCGTGACGCTCGAGACCGGTGGAAGCGGCGGCATCGTGACGCCAATCTTCTTCATTGGCGCGACAGGCGGAGCGGCCTTTGCCAACGTGCTGCACCTGCCGGCAGGGCCCTTTGCCGCTTTCGGCTTCGTCGCCGTCCTCGCAGCCGCCGCCAACACGCCCATCGCCGCCGCCGTGATGGGCATCGAATTGCTTCCAGGTCCGGTCGGCGTCTATGCCGCCCTCAGCGCCGCCACGGCCTTCCTGATCGTCGGCCACCGAAGCGTCTACGCCAGCCAGAAGCTCGGGTTCTCCAAGTCGGCGGGCCTGGAGATGCAGCTCGGCGGCCCGATCGGCGACGTCACTCGCTCCAAGGTTCGGATCCGCCCCGGCAGCCTCGCGGAACGAGCCCATCGCCTGGGCAGAAAGCGCCGGAAACCCGATCCGGACGGGTAACGCGCCCAATGGCCGTGGAGCGACCTGATGGATGACGAGAATCATTCGTAGAGAAGGTACTTCGCTCGGACGCGACCGAAGGTCTCGAAATCCTTTTTCCAGGCTAAGACGATCGCCTCGGGCGGGTCGCCCGCGTCGAGGCGCGCGAGCGTGGCCGCGCTGGCGAGCAGGGCGCCGAGTTTGGCCGTCTGCCAGTCGACCGGGTAGAGCGCATGCAGCGCCGATGCGACTCTCGATGCCGAGAGTCACGGGCTTGAGCGCGTCGCGATCCACGATCGTGAATCGCAAACCCCCGCAGAGCTGCCCCGCGAAGACCGAGGTATCCGGCGTGAAGTGCACGGGCGAGAATCGGATGCCCGGCAGCCGGCGCGCCGAAAGATACGCCGCGAGGCGTCTGCCGTCGATCCACGGCGCGCCGAGAACCTCGAAGGGCGTGGCCGTCCCGCGGCCGACGGAGACGTTCGTCGTCTCGAGCAGGCCGACGCCGGGATAGAGAGCGGCCGCGTTGAGCGAGCGCATGTTGGGCGAGGGGTTCACCCACTCGAGCCCCGTCTCGTCGTACCACAGGCGGCGGTTCCAGCCCCGCATCCGGACGACGGTCAGATCCGCTCCGATCCCGCGCCCGGCGTTGAAGAGCCCGGCCAGCTCGCCGAGCGTCATGCCCGTCCGAACCGGAATCGCGTCGTAGGCCGTGAAGGAGAGCTTGTCCCTGTCGGCGATCGGGCCCTCGAACGCCAGACCGCCGATGGGATCGGGCCGGTCGAGCACCACGACGGTGACCTTCGCCCGGGCCGCTTCCTCGAGGACATAGCCCAGCGTCGTCACGTAGGTGTAGAAGCGCGTGCCGACATCCTGGATGTCGAAGACGAGAGCGTCGAGGCCGGCGAGATCCTGCGGGCGCGGGCGCCGCGACTCGCCGTAGAGCGATCGAACGGGCAGACCCGTTCCCGGGTCCAGGCTGTCGGCGACGGGCGCGTCCGCGTCCGTTCGCGAGTCCGTGCTCGGGGGAAAAGAGCACCGCGAGGTCGACTCCGGCCTTCTTTGCCTCCGGCGACAGAAGCACCTCGGCCGTCGAGCGGCCGTCGCGCGAGCGGCCGGTGACGTTGGTGACGAGGCCGACCCGGCGGCCCGCGATCGGGCGGAAGCCGTCCTCGATCAGAACGTCGAGTCCGGCCTTCACCTCGTGAGCCGGCGCCGGAACCTCCGCCGCCCGGTCACCCGCTGCCGACCGGTCGTCCTGTTCGACGCGGCCGCGGCGATCGTGGCGACGAGCGCGCGCAGGCGCCCGACGTCGCCCGTGCCGGCGGGATGGACCCGGTTGGAGAGAAAGACCACGAACGTGCGCGAGGCGGGATCGATCCAGAGCGAGGTTCCGGTAAAGCCCGTGTGTCCGAAAGAGCCGACGGGGAAAAGGTCGCCGCGGTTGGAGGAGTAGGGGGTCGCCATGTCGAACCCGAGGGAGCGCACCTTCGCATCCCCGTAGAAGCGCGGGCGCGTCAGCGCGAGAACGCCGTAGGGCGAAAGAATCCGCGCCTTGCCGAGCCGGCCGCCCGCGAGAATCATCCGGCAGAACTTCGCCAGGTCGTCGGCGGTCGAAAAGAGGCCGGCGTGGCCCGCCACCCCGCCGAGGGCGAATGCCCGCGGGTCGTGGACCTCCCCGCGCATCCACCGTCCCTCTCGCTCTTCCGTCGGCGCGATGCGCGAGGCCGGAATCGCCGTGGGTGGCCACTGTTCGCCCTCACCCCGGCCCTCTCCCGGGGGGAGAGGGAGAAAACAGGTGTCCTTCATACCGAGCGGACGGAAGATGCGCTCTGCCGGCAAACGCGTCGAGCGCGCTCGCCCGACACGCGGCGCACGAGCTCGCCCAGGACCTCGTAGCCGACGTCGGAATAGACGAACTCCGCGCCCGGAGGCCTCTCGAGCGGCCGCGCGTACTTGCGCGCGAAGATCTCCTCGGGCGTCCCGGCGTAGAGACTCGAGCGGGTCGTCGGGCGGAAAGCCCGCGCGGTGAGTGAGCAGGTGTTCGACGGTGACCTTGTCCCGATCTCCCCCGCCCGCGCCGAACTCCGGGATGTAGCGCACGACGGGATCCGACAGCCGGATCTTCCCCTCCTCGACCAGGATCATCACCGAGGGCGCCGTGGCGACGGCCTTCGTGAGCGACGCGACGTCGAAAACGGTGTCGACGGTCATGGCTTCGAGCGGCCGGCAGGACGGCGCGGCTGCCCCAGGCACGCCGCAGGCGAATCCTCCCGCGGCTCTCGATCAAGACGACGGCGCCCGGCAATTCTCCGTTGGCAATGGACTCGGAAACGACGCGATCGACGCGGCTCGAACGGCGACGATGCCGCGACGGCGGCGAGCAGAAAGGCTGCGATCATCGGAACGGCCGGCTTCTGGATGCCGTCACCGCGCGCCGCCGCGCCCGGAATCGTGACGGGAAGCCGGCCGGAGAAAGCCGCTTCGCCAAAAAGCGCCCGCGCCGCCGCAACCTGCGTGACGGGCTGGCCCCCGTAGGCTGCGACGTACGTCTGTGAGGAACGGCAGGTCGCGCAGGAGGTACGGCGTCCCGAACGAGACCGCGACGAGCGCAACCCCGGAGGAGCGCAGCTTCTCGAGCAGGGGCTTCGCCAGCGTCGGGCAGGGCGATGAAGCCGCGGCCCGTCTGAAAGCGAACGAACAGGGAGACGAGCACGACGTCGGCGCGGGCGGCGCCCTTCCAGAACCGTCCGGACATCCGTCTCGTTCGAGCGGTTGTCGATCGTGAACGTCTCCGGCTGTTTCTCGAGCCGGCGGCGAAGCTCGCGGCTCATGTCGGAGGCGACCTTCGGATCGAGCGTGTCCGCAACGACGAGGTGCATGACCCGCCGGCCCGGCGTCAGGGGCAGAGCCCCCGCGCCCTCGCGCAGGAGCGTCAGGGAGCGCCGGGCGATCTCTTCGGCCACGGCGCGGTGCTCGGGGCTGTCCACGACACGGAAGATCCTCGCCGGGTCGGCTCCCGGTGCTGCCGGCCCGGGCCTTGGCCGCGAGGATGCGTCCCACCGCGGCGTCGAGGCGCCGCTGCGCTGATCCGTCCGTCCTGCACCGCCCTCTTCACCGCGGCGATCGCGCCGTCCGTGTCGCCGGACTTGGGGACCTGGTCGGCGCCGGCGAGGATCGCCCGCACCGCCACCTCTCCCGCTTCGTAGTGGTCCGTCAGGGCGCCCATGTCGGCGGCATCCGTCACGACGAGCCCCCGAAACCCGAGCTCGCCGCGCAGCAGGCCCTCCACGATCGCGAGGCGAGAGGGAGGACGGGACCGTGCCGTTGGCCGTCACTTCGGTCGAGTCCTTCGTGTACGGGTTGTCGCGGGCGACGCCCGCGCGCGGCGGCGCCGGCGTCGCGTCCAGGGCCGGCAGCGACAGGTGCGCCACCATGACCGCACCGACCCCGGCCTCGATCGCCGCCCGGAAAGGCGGCAGCTCCACCCGCTCGAGGCGTTCGCGGGAGACATCCAGGACGGGAAGCGACCGGTGCGAGTCGGTGCGGGTATCGCCGTGTCCGGGGAAGTGCTTGGCCGTCGCAAGAACGCCGCCCGCCTGGACGCCCCGGACGAAGGCCGCGACGAATCGGGCGACCTCCTGCGGATCCTCGCCGAAGCTCCGCACGTTGATGACCGTGTTGTCGGGGCTCACGTTGACGTCGGCCACCGGAGCGTAGATCTGGTTCAAACCCAGGGCCCGCGCCTCCTCGGCCTCGATGCGGCCCTTGCCGCTCGGCCAGCGTCGGGTCGCCAGTCGCCCCGACGGCCATGGGCCACGGCCAGTACGTCGTGTCTTCGAAGCGCATGCCGATGCCGGCCTCGAGGTCGGCCGAGACGAGCAGCGGTATCTTCGCCGCAGCCTGCAGCCGGCGATTCAGCTCGGCCGTCTCGTAGACGTTGGACAGGAACCAGCAGACGCCGCCGACGTGGTTGTCACGGACCTGCCGGAGCAGCTCGCGGTACTCGGCCGAGCCCTCGTTGACGAAGGTGCCGTGCGCCGCAACGACGAAGAGCTGCCCGATCTTCTCGTCGAGGGTCAAGCGCCCCGGAGAGACGGCCATCGTGGCGCAGCCGGCCGCCAGGGCGAAGATCAGAAGGATGGCGAAGAGCGGCCGCACTGGCAAGAGAGTCTAAAGTCCAAAGTCCAAAGTCCAAAGGGGCCCCGTGCTCCGCGGCACCCAGGAGCTGGGCCAGCGTTCCACTTGGACCTTCGACTTTGGACTTTGGACCCCGTCCCCGGGGTTGGTTAGCCGACGGGAGTGACGGCCGCCTGGTCTTCCTCCGCGGTCCGGATGCGGTAGACCTTCTCGACGGGCAGGACGAAGATCTTGCCGTCGCCGACCGACCCGGTCCGCGCGGCGGCGAGGATCGCGGCGACCGTCGGCTCGACGAAATGGTCCGACACCCCGATCTCGAGGCGCACCTTCTCGGACAGCTCCATCTTCACGGTCGTGCCGCGGTAGGTCTCCACGCGCTCGGTCTCGCCGCCGTGGCCCTGCACGCGGCTGATCGTCAGGCCGCGCACGTCGGCGCGGAACAGCGACTCGAGCACGTCGCGGCAGCCTTCTCGGGACGGACGATCGCGACGACGAGCTTCACGACCGGCCGCCCTCCGAGTCGAGCACCGGCGCCGCAGGGCCGAGGCCGGCGGCGCGGAATCTCCGAGCACGAGGATCGCGCCCTCGCCCTGCGACGTACGCCTCCTCGCCATGCTGCGTGACGTCGAGGCCGAGGCCTTCCTCGCGCGCCGTCGCGCGGAGCGGCGCCACGAGCCCGACGAGCTTCAGGAGCGACGAAGGTCCCGAGCGCGCGGTAGGCGAGCGTGGCGAGCGACCGCCGGCGGCCTGGATCGCGAGCTGGCGCGGGTTGCCGAAGAGCAGCGCCGTCCACCGACGCCATTCCAGGCCTTCTGGGCGAGCACGCCGGTCAGCAGGGCGCCGACCGTGCCGCCCAGGCCGTGCGCCGCGACCACGTCGAGCGAATCGTCGAGCCGGGTGCGCGCGCGCCAGAGCAGCGCGAAGTAGCTCGGAAACGCCGCGACGGCCCCGAGCACGATGGCCGAGAGCGGCGACACGTATCCGGCCGCCGGCGTGATCGCCACGAGGCCGACGACGATGGCGGTCGCCGCGCCGACCGCCGTGGCCTTGCCGGTGCGGCGCAAGTCGAGCAGCGTCCAGACGACGAGCGTGGCGATCGGGGCGAGCATCGTGTTGACGAAGGCGAGCGCCGCCGAGGCGTTGGCGCCGAGCGCGCTGCCGGCGTTGAAGCCGAACCAGCCGAACCAGAGCAGGCCGGCGCCGAGCAGCGTGAAGGGCACGTTGTGGGGCAGGATGGCCTGCCGGGCGAAGTCCTTGCGGGGCTTCAAGACGAGGGCGGCCACCAGCGCCGCCGCCGCCGCGTTGATGTGGACGACCGTGCCGCCCGCGAAGTCGAGCGCGCCCAGCTGCTGCAGCCAGCCGCCGCCCCAGACCCAGTGGGCCACCGGCGCGTAGACGCAGACGCTCCAGAGCGTGAGGAAGGCGAGGTACGGCCCGAAGCGCATCCGCTCGACGATCGCGCCGGAGATCAGGGCCGCGGTGATGATCGCGAAGGTGCCCTGGTAGGCCATGAAGAGGATGTGCGGGATCGAGCCCTTCGCCTCCAGGCCCACGCCCGACAGAAGCGCCCGGGACAGATCGCCCGAGCCAGGGCGACCCGGCCCCGAAGGCGAGCGAGTAGCCGACGAGCGCCCAGGCCAGGCCGACGAAGCCGAGCGCCGAGACGCTCATCATCATCGTGTTCAGGGCGTTCTTGGAGCGCACGAGGCCGCCGTAGAAGAAGCCGAGAGCGGGCGTCATCAGCAGGACCAGGGCCGTCGCGACGAGCATCCAGGCGATGTCGCAGTTGTTCATGGATCGAGAGAATAGCGGCCTCAAACCGCCTTGTCATCAAGAAACTGCAAATCGAGCACACTTCTCGCATCACATTGGCCTCGAAATGACGCCATTCATGGCCGAATTGATCTTGAAATCCTGCAAGAATGCAGGAATTACCGATCAGGAGGCGGTGCCACCCGGCTTGCTCCCGCTCGGAGCGTCCGGCCCGGCCGGCCGCCCGAGAGCTGTCAGGCCTGCCAGCCCGCCCAGGCCCATCGTCTCGACCGCCGAGGAGGGCACGATCACCATCGAGCCCTTCTCCTTGATGGCCTCGTACAGCATGTTCATCGCGCGCAGGTGGAGCGCCACCGGCTTGCTCTCGTAGAAGTCGCGCCGCCTTGACGAACCGCTCGGCGATCTCGGTCTCGGCCGTGCCCAGAATGATGCGCGCCTGCCGCTCCCGTTCGGCCTGCGCCTGCCGCGCGACATCGCGTCCTCGAGGTCGGGCGGGATGCTGCACGTCGCGAATCTCCACCGACTGCACCGTGATCCCCCACGGGATTCGTCTTCTCGTCCAGGATCCGCTGCAGCTCCTTGCCCAGCTGCTCGCGCTCGGTGATCATCTCGGCCAGCTCGTGCCGCCCGATCGCCTCGCGCAGCGCCGTCTGCGCCGAGAGCGTGACCGCATCCACGTAGTCCGCCACCTCGAGAACGGACTTCTCCGCGTCCCAGACCATCCAGAAGACGATGGCGTCGACGTTGACCGGCACCGTGTCGCGGGTCAGGGCCGACTCGGCCGTCACGTCGGTCACACGCACGCGCTGGTCGATCAGGCTCGAGACCGTGTCCATGATGGGCACGATGCCGAAGAGGCCCGGCCCTTGAGCCCGACGAACTTCCCGAACCGCAGCACGACGGCCCGCTCCCACTGGTTGGCGATCTTGATCGAGAAGAGAAGAAAGAAGCCGAGGAGGATTCCTGAGAACACCGCTGCCACCGGATGGGCCCGGGACGGTCGATCCACGCGGCAACCGCCGCGCCGAGCAGGATGGCGACGAGCATCGCCGTGACGCTCACGCCGTTGGCGTAGCGGCGGGCGTCGGACATCGCCTCCCGCTTCTTTTCCCGCCGCTCCGAGGCGGATGGCCTGTTCTCGGCCTCCGCCTTCGCGGCTTCTTTCTTGGCCTTGATCAGCGCGAGCGGAACCATGTCTCTACCTCCTGTCGGCCTTGTCGGATCGCTCGGTCAGAGCTTCCGAAAGTTCGACGATCGAAAACCCGCTCGCCGACGCGAGCGACACGAAACGGTCGAGCAGCCCCTCGAGCACACGTTTGCGCTCGGAGCCCCGGCGGTCGGCCTTCCGCGTTGCGACAAACGTGCCCGTGCCCTGCTGCGTCTGGACGATGCCCCGGATCTCCATCTCGCGGTACGCCTTGGCGACCGTGTTCGGGTTGACCGAGAGATCCACGGCGAGCTGCCGCACGGTCGGCAACTGGGCGCCGGCCGCCAGGCGCCCGTCGGCCACGGCCAGCAGCACCTGTTCGATGATCTGCCGGTAAAAAGGCACGCCCGAAGCGCTATCGAGCCGGAAAATCGAGGCTGTTTCGGCTATTGTCATAATTAACTAGTACACTGATATACTAGAACACACGAACAAGACCTGTCAAGTGATGAGAAACGCCGTCGCAGACGGGGCGCGACGCGCCGACTCACGAGCCCGCAAACGTTCAAAAAACCGTATTGCGGACTCTCGGAAACGGATCAAAAGACCTCTCGCCACTTCGCATGAACTTCATGTAGATTTCAAAACTGAAATCCTGCGGGTCTGACATCCTTCGGGCTTCCTTGAAGATCTTTTTTTTTGCTGAAGGAGGAATCGATGCGACGAACCACTTCCGCCCGGACCTGGCGGCTCCTCACCACCCTGTTTGCCGTGCTCGCCCTCGCGGTGACCGCGAGCCTGAGCGCCCAGATCGACGTCACGACGAGCCGCGTTTCCGGCTTCGTGAAGTCGAAGGACGGCGCCACCCTGCCCGGTGCCACCGTCACGGCGCCGAACAGGGACACGGGCCTGCTGAAGACAGCCGTCAGCGACAAGAACGGCTTCTACCAGCTCCTGGACCTGCCAACCGGCACCTACAAGCTCGAAGCTCACCTCGACGGCTTCACCCCGCTCGTGGCCGAGACGATCCGAGTCAGCCTCGGATCGGCTCCCACGATTGACTTCACGCTCATTGCCGTCCGGGTCTCTGAAAGCGTGACGGTTTCGGCCCAGGCGGCCGGCGTCGAGGTCACCAACACCACCATCAGCGAGACGATCCAGACGGAGCAGCTGAAGAACCTGCCGACCCCGGGCCGCGACTTCAAGAACCTCGTCCTGTTGACACCGGCCACCGGGATCGAGTCGCAGCGCAATTACATCCAGATCTCCGGGCAGCGCGCCATCAACACCAACATCACCGTCGACGGCGTCGACTACAACGACCCGTTCTTCGGGGGCAACGTCGGCTCCGCCGAGGGGCGCGCGCCGCTGTCCATGTCGCAGGAGTCCATCAAGGAGTTCACGCGTCATCACCAACGGCGCCTCGGTCGAGTTCGGCCGGTCGGGCGGCGGCTTCGTCAACGTCGTCACGAAGAGCGGCACGAACACGCTGCACGGCTCGGCCTTCTACTACGACCAGCCGCAGGCCTGGATCTCCGACTTCGCTCCCAATGCCCAGTTCCCCAACGGCCGGCCACCGGCCGACCAGAACAAGTCGCAGTACGGCGCCTCGTTCGGCGGCCCGATCGTCAAGGACAAGCTCTTCTTCTTCGGATCGTACGACAAACAGAAGCAGAACATCACGATACCGATCAACCAGACGGTCCTCGATCCCGCCATCTTCGCGAAGTGGCCGGTTCTCGCGAGCCCGACCCAGTACGTGCAGGGCGCGCAACGGCTGGGTCGGCTTCGGCCGGTTCGACTGGCAGGTCCATGGACTCACAGCGCCTGCTGGCCCGCGTCAACTACGCCGATTACAACGGCCCCAACGGCACGAACAGCTCGGCCAACGATACGCTCCAGCACAACGGCATCGAGGCGATGAAGTCGCTCAGCGGGGTGGGAACGTGGTCGTCCCAGTTCGGCGCGAACTTCGCTGAACGACTTCAACTTCAACTACGCCCACGAGTCCGTGCCGCGCCAGGACAAGGGTCTCGAACCTGCCCGAGATCCAGCGTCAGCAGCCGGCGCCCGATACGGCGAGGTGAGCTTCCTGCCGATCGTCTCGACCTCCAAGCGCTACGAGGTGGCGGACACGTTCACGTACCTCATGTCTAACCACGTGATCAAGGGCGGCGGCGACTACAACGACACGTCGATCACGCAGATCTTCAAGGGCAACTGGCGCGGCGTCTTCGTTTTCAACAACACGGCCGACCTGCTCGCCGGCAAGTACTGCCAGTACCGCCAGTTCGGCGGCCTCGGCGGCCTGACGGCCGACCAGGCGGGAACCGTCGCCTTCGGCCAGAAGGAGTATGCCGCGCTTCGTCCAGGACCAGTGGTTCGTCAACGAGAAGCTGACCGTGGTGGCCGGCGTCCGCTATGAGTACCTGAACAACCCGAACGCAGCCCGTCCTGAACGCCAACAACCGCTCCGCCAGCGGCCAGTTCACCCTGAACGCGCAGATTCCGGACGTCAAGAACCAGTGGTCGCCGCGCATCTCGCATCTCCTACGCGCCGGACTCGAAGACCGCGGTCCGCCTGGCCGCGGGCCGGTACTGGAGCCGCACGCCCGGCATCCTCTGGGCGCAGCTCTTCAGCTCCAACGGCCTCCAGGGCATGCAGTACACCAGTACCTCGACCGGTTCCACAGCCCAGGATCCGACCAATCCCAATTGCAAGAACGGAACGGCGTCCTGCTACGATCCCCTGGCGCCAGGCTGGGGCCCCAACTGGAATCCGCAGGGAGTCGCTCGCGTCAACCTCTCCTCGATACCAGCCGGGAACGAAGGGGCTGCCTGTCTTCGCCGTCAACCCGAACTACACGGACCCGCACACCGACCGGATCACGCTCGGCTTCGAGCGCGAGATCTTTCAGGACACGACGTCGACGCTTGAACTTTACGTACGCCAAGGGCTACAACATGGAGCGGCTGACGGACGCCAACCGCGTCTATGACGGAACGACTTCCGCAAACGGCGAGCCGCATTACAGCTCCGTTCGGCCGGACAGCTTCTACTCGACGGTCACGGAGTACGTCTCCGACGCGAAGTCGCTGTACTACGACATCACGTTCGTCACCAACAAGCGGTTCACCAACAACTTCAGCGCCAACGTCACGGCGACCTACGGGTTCGACCTCGACAACGACTCGAACGAGCGCAACTTCTCCGGCATCCAGGCCGAGGACTTCAACCACCTGAACACCACGTACGGCTGGTCGGACCGCGACCGGCGCTGGAGAACGTCGCTCAACGCGGTGTGGACGACCCCCATCACGTCCTACTGGGATCTCGGGCTATCCGGGGCGGCGCGCTTCCAGACCGGGACGCCGTACTCGCCGAAGGCGGGCGTCGACTTCAACAACGACGGGCAGAGCACCACGGATTTCCCGACCTTGAACTGCGTGACGGCGGCCGAATGCGCCGCTACCGGGAACCACCTGGCTCGCAACACCTACCGGCAGCCGAGCACGTACGCATTCGACGTGCGCCTGCAGAATGGCATCCGGCTCGGCCCCGGGGAAGTCACCGTCGCCCTCGATTGCTTCAACTGCACCAACACCGGCAACCGGTTCGTCTCCCAGACGACCTACGGGGCGATCCCGAAAGCGTCCGGCTCGCAGACTCCGAACGCCGGCTTCGCCAATCCCAACAACCCGGGCACGCCGCGCACGCTCCAGATCTCCGGGCGGTACGACTTCTAGGAACTCCTTCAGAGACTACAAAGGCGGGGCACCTGCCCCGCCTTTTCTTTTTCGCTCCTGTTCCCTCTCCCTCTGGGAGAGGGCTAGGGTGAGGGGAAAACCGGAGCCGATCTCAGTAACTGTTTGGGCGAGAGTCTGCCCCTCACCCCTCCCCTCTCCCGGAGGGAGAGGGGGACGCTAGGCCACGGTGGCGGATTCGACGATCGTGACCTTCTTGGCGCCCGCGTCGAGCTCCGCCTCGACGCCGAGCGGGACCGTGGACTTCTCCTTGGTGTGGCCAAAGACGAGGCCGCTCAGGACGGGCTTGCCGATGTCGCCCAGGATCTCGTCCAGGAGGTCCGTCATCGACAGATTGATCGAGAATCCGGAGCGCGAGGGGTCGCACTCGGTGCACGTCCCCCAGACGACCCCGGCGCAATCGGCGAACTTCCCCGCCAGCTTCAGCTGCGTCAGCATCCGGTCCACGCGGTAGGGCGCCTCACCCGTGTCCTCGAGAAACAGGATCTTCCCCTTCGCGTCGATCTCCCAGGGCGTGCCCATCGTCGTCGCAACGAGAGTCAGGTTCCCGCCCGCAGTCGTTCCGCGCGCCCGGCCGGCGGTAACCGTGTGCAGTGGGAAAGCCGGGGAGAACGCGTCGTCCTCCGGAGGATTCGTGAGCTCGCCGATGGGCTGCGGGTCGAAGAGCGCCTTTCGGAGCGAGGCGAGCGTCCAGGCGGGCAGCTTCGAGGCGGCCACCGGGCCATGAAACGTGACGACCCCGGCCTTTTTCGTGATGGCGAGGTGAAGCCCCGTGATGTCCGAGTAGCCGAGGAGGATCTTCGGGTTACGCCGGATGAGCTCGGTGTCGAGGCCGGGCAGGAGCCTTTCGGTCCCGTAACCCCCCTCGAGACAGAAGACCGCGTTGACCGACTTGTCCGCGAACATCGCGTGCAGGTCCTCGAGCCTCTCCTTCTCCGTGCCGGCCATGTAGCCGTGCCGGGCTTTGACGTTCCTGCCGAGCTTCGATTTCAAGCCGAGCTGCCCCTCGAGGCGCGCGGCAATCTCGTCGAGCTTCCAGAGATCCCACACGAACGACGCCGGCGCGACGAGCCCCACCGTGTCTCCCGGCCGGAGCACTGGCGGCTTCAACATCGGCCGGGACGGAGCGGGCGGCGCCGCTGCGGCGGAGGGCGCAGCACCTGGCAGGGCTGAGGTGGCAGCCGCAACGCCGATCGATCGCAGAAAAGTCCGTCGTGTGGCCACTGTGTCCCCCTCACCCCAACCCTCTCCCGGAGGGAGAGGGAGGTGACTCCATTGCCTCTACGGCTTGTCCAGGTCCGCCAGCGCTTTCTTGCGAGCGGCCTCGAACTCGTCGCCCTTGTTCCATTGCGGCATGCCGTTGGCGTCGGCGACGCGGCAGCCGAGGTAGAAGGCGAGCTGGACGTCTTCGACCGCGCCCGGAAAAGTCCCAGTCGTCCGAGAGCTCGTCGGAGGGCTGGTGGTAGTCGTTCTTCTCGTAGGTCTCGAGCTGCTGCTTGCCGTAGCCCGCCGGTTTGCCGATGACGTCCGTCCCGAACTTCAAGTAGGCGGCGGGCACGCCGATCTTGGCGAAGTTGAACTGGTCGGAGCGGTAGAACCTCCCTTTGTCGGGGAACTCGTCCGGCTTGACGACGCGCCCCTGCGGCCTTCGCCAGGGCCACCACATCGAGATCGAGCGAGGACTTGCCGAGGCCGATCATCGAGATGTCGCTCGTGCGGCCGAACCAGCCCGTCTCGTCGATGTTGATGTTGGCGGCGATCCTTCCCGGCGGGACCGGCGGGTGCTTCGCCAGGTACTCGGATCCGAGCAGGCCCTGCTCCTCCCCCGCCACGAGGGCAAAGTAGACCGAGCGGCGGGGGCGAGCCGGCAGGTCGGAAAACGCGCTGGCGATGCGCCAGGATCGCGGCGACCCCGGACGCATTGTCGTGCGCGCCGTTGTAGATGTCGTCCACTTTCGCTCCCGACGAGGGCGCCTTGACGCCGACCTTGATGCCGAAGTGGTCGTGGTGCGCCGTGTAGACGACGGCTTCCTTCGAGAGCTTCGCGTCTCGCGCCGGGGATCATCCCGATGACGTTGCCCGATTCCTTCTGCTCGATCGTGTTCGTGAAAGCGCACGACATCCGGACGCCCAGGGGCACCGGCCGAAACGAGCGCGTCTGGGCGGAGGCGCGCAGCAGGTCGAGGTTCTGGCCGCCGATCTCCGCGATCTTCCGGGAAAGATCCTCGGTCGCCCAGGCCTTGATCTGGATGCGCGGCGACCCGTCGTCGGGCAGCTCGAACAGCTCGCCGGACCAGGACGTCTGCACGACCTGCCAGCCATAGCCGGCCGACGGGGTCGTGTGGATGATGATGGCTCCCACGGCCCCCTTCTTTGCCGCCATCATGTACTTGTAGTCCCAGCGGCCGTACCAGAGCCGCGTCTTGCCGGCAAAGAGCTTCGGGTCGTCCTCCGGGTCGTTGTTCATCATGAGGAGGACCTTGCCCGTGAGGTCCGCGTCCCGGTAGTCGTCCCACTGATACTCGGGCGCGACGATGCCGTACCCGACGAAGACGAGCTCGGCGTTCTCGATCCTCGACTCCGGCTTCTGGACGCCCGAGAAAGCGACAAACTCACCGCCTGAGACGGCAAAAAGGGCCCCCTTCGCCGAGCGGAACTCGACTTTGGCCGGAACACTCGGCTTGATGCCGACGAGCGGCACCCTCTGGATCCAGCCGCCGCCGGGAGCGCCGGGTTTGACGCCCATCGCCTCCATCTGGGACTGGATGTAGGCCTCGGCGAGAGCGTCGCCTCGCGTCGCGGGCCCGCGCCCCTCGAGCAGGTCCGAAGAGAGGAATCGGACGTGGGCACGGAGCAGC
Source organism: uncultured Acidobacteriota bacterium (assembly GCA_963739435.1). Taxonomy (GTDB): domain Bacteria; phylum Acidobacteriota; class Thermoanaerobaculia; order UBA5066; family Gp7-AA6; genus CAVUAN01. The sequence goes on along the minus strand of CAVUAN010000009.1, from coordinate 36,162 downwards.
TCGGGCGTGATCTCTTTCGCCGCCGCGGCCTGCTGTGACGTGATGAGGGCGTCGCCGCCGGCGCCGAGGGCTGCGGCGGCGCCGAGAACAATCGCTCCGATGGCTTTTTTCATGCCGCGGAGTTTAACTCCGTCGGCTTCGCTTCGCTCCGCCTCCCGCACCGCAAGGCTCCTCCCTCGCATTCGCTCGGGAGACTCCTCGCGGTGCGAGCTGATGGATCAGGTCGGCGGGTCAAAGAAAAACTACAGCTAATTCTTCGGGGCGGCGGGCGCCGCAGGGGTCGGGGTTGGGGGCGGCTCGTCTTTCGGCATGGGCTTGCGCGGCAACATCGAATCGCGCATGGCGGCCTCGTAAACGAATGTCGCCATCACGACCGAGGCCTGCATGAGGTCGGCTCTCTGCAGGCGCTCGTAGACGTCCATGTTCGTGTGGTGCGTGCGGGTGTCGTACTCGATCTCGTCCTGGATGAACTGGAAGCCCGGCAGCCCCACCGCGTCGAACGACAGATGATCCGTGCCCGACGTGTTGTTCAGGGTCACGGTCGTCGCGCCGAGATCCTTCAACGGCTCGAGCCACGCCTGAAAGATCGGAACGACGGCGGCGTTTTCCTGCGCGTAGATGCCGCGGACCTTGCCGGTGCCGTTGTCGAGGTTGAAGTAGGCCGCGAGCTTCGCGTGCTCCGGTTTGACCGTCAACGGGCCCGTGGGCCGCCGCAGATAGGACGGCATCTCGTCGGGGCCAGAGGGTGGCGGCTCGGGCCGCGAGGCAAAGTGCTGCGCGACATAAGCACGAGAGCCCATGAGCCCCTGCTCTTCGCCGCTCCAGAGGCCGATCCGAATCGTGCGCCTCGGCTTGACGCCGAGAGCCTTCAGGATGCGCACCGCCTCCATCGCGACGACCGACCCGGCGCCGTTGTCGGTCGCGCCGGTGCCGCCATGCCAGGAGTCGAGGTGGGCGCCGAGCATGACGACCTCGGCCTTCTTGTCGGTGCCCGGGATCTCCGCGATCGTGTTCCACTGCATCTGATCTTCTTCGATGAACCGGACCTTGACATCGATCTCGAGCTGAACGTCTTTCTTCTTTTCGAGCAGGCGGGCGATGCGCCCGAAGTGCTCGGCGTCCATCGCCAGCGACGGGAGGCCCTGCGGATCGCCCTTCTTCCACGTGCCTCCGCCCTGCACGGACATCGTGCCGCCGTCGTGAGCGCCCTCGGTGATGACGGCCAGAGCCTTCTCGTCGGCAAAGAGCTTGATGGCCGCACGACGCATCTCGCGGCGCCGCACGAATTCCTCGCGGTTGAAGGGCGGCTGGCCCGGCCGCGCGTAGGGTGTGGCCCCCGGGACTTTGTACTCGGCGTACTCCTCGAGCTTCTTGTCGTCGTAGCGGTCGGAAAGCGGCTTATCCGAGACCTTGATCTCCCGCAGCTCGCCGAAGATCACGACCTTGCCGGCCAGCTTGCCCTTGAACTTCTCGAGCTCGTCCTTGGTTGTCGCGTTGACGCGGATGGCCTGTCCGCGCACGGGCCCGTTCGTGCCCCCGGTCCACGCCTCGGGAAGAGCGATCAACTGCGCCAGGTCGGGCGAGACCATCCGCACCGAGCAGCTCTCGTAGAGCCAGCCGCGACCGAACGGGCCCCAGCTCTCGAGGTGCGCGTTCGAAAGGCCCCATTGGGCGAGCTTGTCGCGCGTCCATTCGTTGGCCGCCTTCATGTTCGGCGAGCCGGTCAGTCGCGGGCCGATCCCGTCCATCAGGTCGGACGCGAGCTCCATCACCTTGGAGTCGCGAAAACCCTCCTGCCGGATCTGCGTGACCATGACGAGGTCGATCGACTCGGCGGCGGGCAGCATGCTGACGGAAACCAGGAAACAGAGGACGAGCGCCAGTAAACGGGTTCTCAAAGCTTCCTCCCCATAGAGCGCCGCACGCTACCACGTCCTCCCGCCGCCGAAAAGGTCAGACCGCCAGGAAGAGGGTCAGGGCGAAGCGGGCGTCGGGATCGATCCACTGGTCGCGGCTGCGGAAGCCGGCTGTTCTGCCGAGGGCGTGGACCTCCTCGGAGGTGTATTTGTAGGAGCTCTCGGTCCAGATCGGCTCGCCCGCGGCAAAGCGCACTGTGGTTTCGGCGCGGGGGATCGCAACGGCCTGGCTCTTGCGCGAGACGAGGTGCATCTCGACGCGCCGTTCCCCCGGGTTCCAGACCGCCCGGTGATCGAAGGCGGCGAGGTCGAAATCCGCGAGCAGCTCGCGATTGATCCGCAGGAGCAGGTTCCTGTTGAAGGCCGCCGTCACGCCGAGCGGGTCGTCGTAGGCGAGGAGAAGCTCCTTTTCCGGCTTGACGAGGTCGGCCCCCAGCAGCAGAGCGTCGCCCGGGCGCAGGGCCGCCCGGATCTCGGCAAGGAAACTCGCGGCAGCCGGGGTGTCGAAGTTGCCGATGTTGGAGCCCAGGAACAGGACGAGCAGCGCTCCCTGCGCCGGGCGTTGTTGGGACGCGTGCCGCAGTCCCTCCTCGTAGGTCGCGCGGTGGCCGACCAGCGAGACGTAGTCGAGGCGCCCGAGCGCCCTTTCCGAGTGCTCGAGGGCGACGGGCGAGATGTCGATCAAGTGCACCGAGACGGCGCGGCGCCGGCTGCGCAGGGCCTCGACGATCATGGCCAGCTTTTCGCCCGAGCCGCAGCCGAGCTCGACGAGCGTCAGCGGGTCCGAAAGCTCCGACACCATCTCCCCCGCCACGCGCCGCAACAGCCGCGCCTCGGCGCGCGTGATCCGATACCAGGGCAGATAACAGATCGCTTCGAAGAGCGAGGACCCGAGGCCGTCGTAAAGGTATTTCGACTGGAGCTGCTTGGGCGAGAGCGCGAGGTCCCGCTTCACGTCCTCGGCAAAACCCTGGACCGCCTCGGCTGCGGGAGCGGCCGCACTTTCTGGAATCAACGTCTGCTCCTTGCCCCTTTGGACTTTGGACTTTGGACTTTGGACTCCCCGGCCTTGCTCATGAAGCGAGCCTGAACTTGGCATACATGTACGGATAGTTTCCGCGGAACCAGTTGCGGAAGCTCGGCCGGATCAGCTCCTTTGCCGTGAGCGGCGAGGCACCCTTCAGCACGTAGTGCTTGCCGTCGAAGAAATCGGCCGAGTACTGCGGGTACGTCTGCATGGGAACGAACCCCGGCAGCGGCGCAAACACGGTCGAGGTCCATTCCCAGCCGTTGCCGACCAGATCGTGGACGCCCCAGGCGGAGGCCCCGGCCGGGCGGGATCCGGCGGGGACGGGCTCTGAGCGCTCGAAATCGAAGTTGCCACGCGTCGCGTCGGGCGGCTCGTCGCCCCACGGGAAGAGCCGCTCGGAACCGCCGGGCGTGCCGAAGGCAGCCCGGTGGTACTCGGCCTCGGTCGGAAGACGCCGGCCCTTCCAGCGGGCGTAGGCCCATGCCCCGGCATGACTCACCCAGACCGGCCACGACAGGGGCAGCGGAATCCTTTCCCACTGACCCCGCCAGGACCAGCTCGCGCCTTCCCGTTCCCAGAAGACAGGATGATCGACGCTCTCGTTTGCTTCCAGGAACTCGAGGTATTCGCCGTTCGTGACGCTGTGCCTGTCGATCGAAAAGGCGGGCACATCGACGACATGACGCGGAAACTCGTTGTCCCAACCGAACGGGATCTCGTCTTTCGAGGCTCCGAGCGTGGCGCGGCCGGCCGGGATCCGCACGGTCTCCGGACGCGGAGCCTTGCCCCCGGGCTCGGGCCGCGGAGCAGCCGCCGGCCGGATCTTCTTTTCGTACGGAAGACGGCGCCACATGTAGTCGAGCGTCTCTTGATGCATCGGTTCGTGCTCGAGGATCGTCCAAGCTGCCAGACCCCGGTCGAGCACCGGCTGGTCCTCGCGCTCGATATCCCCGTTGGCGAGCACATCGAAGACGACCCGGTCCGCGGCATCGCCGTAGGCGAGGATGGCCTCGCGCGGAGGCCACCGTGTTCCGCCCGGCACGGCCGCCTCGTCCTCGGGGTCGATGCCTCGCTCGAACAGCACTTCATACGCCGGGTCGATCCCGGGACGGCCCGAGGCCGCGTTTCACGAGAGTGTTGACGGAAAACGCCGGCAGGTGCCCTTCGTAGAAGCAGATGGGGTTGCGGAGGGCAATCGGCCTGTCGCCGTAGGCCTCGGGCCGGACGGAGTCGAAGATCGCCCGCGACCGCCGGCGGTTACGGACGTACAAATCGCACAGGGCCGCGCGGTCGAGGGCCGTTTGGGTGGCCATCGCGGCAAACTATAGTCTCCCGGCAATGTTAGATTCCGTGGCATGCGAAGAAAGACCCTCGCCCTGGCCGCTCTCCCCTTCCTCTACGCCGTGCCGGCGCCGCTGACTTTCGCCCCGGACATCCCGGCCCTGCTGGCCCAGCTCCCGGCGACACCCATCACCTACGACAGCAGGCTCCTGGACGAGAGGGAAACGCGCGTCGTCCGGAAACTGATCGACGCTTCCCGGCTCCTGGACGAGATCTTCCTTCGCCAGGTCTCACAGGAGAATCCCGCCCTGCGGGACCAACTGGCGGCGGAGGTCCGCATGGCGACACCCGGCGCCCCGAAGGCGTTCGCTCTCTTCGAGATCAACAAGGGTCCCTGGGACCGCCTGAACGGCGACGCGCCGTTCATCGGCTCGAAAAAGAAACCCGCCGGCGCCGGCTTCTATCCCGAGGACATGACGAAGGCGGAATTCGAAGGGTGGGTCGCAAAACACCCCGAAGACAAGGCGGCGTTCGAGGGGCTCTTCACCGTCATCCGCCGCCAGGGCAGTCAGCTCGCCGCCGTCCCTTACTCGAAGGAATACCGCGAGTGGCTGGAGCCCGCAGCCGCGCGGCTGCGCGAGGCGGCGGCCATGACGGGCAACGCCTCGCTCCGGGATTTCCTCGACAAGCGCGCTGCCGCGCTCCTCTCGGACGACTACTTCGCGTCGGACGTGGCCTGGATGGATCTCGACAGCGACATCGACCTCACGTTGGGCCCCTACGAGGTCTACGAAGACAACCTTTTCAACTACAAGGCGGCCTTCGAAGCGTTCGTGACGGTGCGCGACAAGGCCGAGAGCGAGAAGCTCGCCGTCTATGCCGCCCACCTGCCCGACATGGAGAAAAACCTTCCGATTCCGGACCAGCACAAGAATTTCAGCCGGAAGTTCGAATCGCCGATCCGGGTCGTGCAGGAGATCTTCACGTCCGCCGACGGGCGGCGCGGCGTCCAGGTTTCGGCCTTCAACCTGCCCAACGACGAGCGCGTCCGGGAGGCCAAGGGCTCGAAGAAGATCCTCTTGAAGAACGTCATGGACGCCAAGTTCCGGCTGAGCGGCCGGCCGATTGCCGATCGGGTGATCGCGAAGGACCAGCTCTCCGGCGTTTCCTTCGACGCGTACTTCAACCAAATCCTTTTCCACGAGCTGTCGCACGGCCTCGGGCCGGGCATCATCACGGGACCGGACGGCAAGCGCGTCGAGGCCCGGCTGCTCATCAAGAATCTGTACTCGACGATCGAGGAGTGCAAGGCGGACGTCGTGGGAATGTGGAGCCTCCTGTACGCGCTCGACCAGAAATGGCTGACCTCTTTCGATGAGAAGGCGCTCGGTGTCACCGTCGTGGCCCTCGCGTTCCGCGGCATGCGCTTCGGCATCGAGGAGGCCCACGGCGGCGGCACGGCCGTACAGTGGAACTGGTTTCGCGAAAAGGGCGCGATCGTGCCCGCCGGCGATGGGCGATTCAGGGTCGAGCCGGCGAAGTTCCGCGACGCCGTCAAGTCCCTGGCTAACGAGCTCCTCATGATCGAAGCGACAGGCGACTTTGCGCGCGCCAAGCGCCTCCTCGACAAGTACGCGAAGTCGACGCCCGAGATCGCATCGGTGATCGGCCGCCTCAAGGACATTCCGGTCGACATCTCACCCGTCTTCCCCGCCGCCGGCGAGAGATAAGGAAGGAACACCATGGCAGACACAACGAGCACCGAAACACCATCCGCCCCCGCACGCCGCAGGCGGAGCAAGGCAACTCCCGCGCGCGCCAAGAGCGCCCGAAGCCCGGGCAAGGCGAGGGCGAGGGCAAGAACGGCGGCGCGGCAGCCCCTCCCCGTCAAGAGCGTCGAAAGAGCGCGTGTCGCGCTCGGAAAGGCGGGCGCCGCCTCGAGGAGAACGATCGACCGCCTGCTGAAGGAGTGGCGGCGGATGGACACCACGAGGAGGCTTCAGTTCGCCGCAGCCCTGCTCGGCGCCCTGGCGGCCGCTTCGGCTCCCATCGTCCGCCGCCGCCTGAAAAAGTAGGCGGCATGAGGCGCGTCGCCACAGCACTCCTCGCCGCCGGCCTCGCGCTCTCCACCGCGGCCCGGGCCCTTCCGCCCGCTCCCGGCAGCGCCTTGCCCCCGCCTTCCACAGGCGGGATCCCGGCTGTCGACACGGCGCTCAAGAAGCTCGCGACCAACAAGCGGCTCCTGGTCATCGCCGCGCACCCGGACGACGAGGACACGCCGCTCCTGACCCTCGTCTCGCGTGAATTCGGCGGCGAGGCGGCGTACCTGTCTCTCTCGCGCGGCGACGGCGGACAGAACCTGATCAGCGACGATCTCGGGATCGGCCTCGGATTGATCCGCTCGGAAGAGCTGAATGCCGCGAGACGGCTGGATGGAGCCCGGCAGTACTTCACGCGCGCGTACGATTTCGGGTATTCCCGATCGCTGGCGGAAGCCCTGCGCTTCTGGCCGAAAGAGGCCGTCCTCGAGGATGCTGTCCGCATCATCCGGCGGTTTCGCCCCCAGGTCGTCGTCGCCATCTTCTCGGGCACGGCGCGCGACGGCCACGGGCAGCACCAGATGTCCGGCATCATCGCGAGGGAAGCCTTCCGCGCCGCCGCGGACCCGGCGGCCTTCCCCGCCCTCGAACGCGAGGGGCTGAAGCCCTGGCGCCCGCTGGTGCTGTTCCAGACGACGCGCTTCCTCGACCGCGACAAGACCACCTTGACGCTGTCGACAAGCGGCATCGATCCCATGACCGGACGCTCCTTCCACCAGATTGCGGTCGCCAGCCGGAGTCTCCACCGATCCCAGGGGACCGGGGCTCTGCAGCCGCTCGGGCCAAACGAGGCGCGCCTGGGCTGGCTCGAGGGCGGCGCCGGCAAGGACGCGAAGGACCCCTTCGATGGGATCGACACGGGCCTGGCGGCGCTCTCGGCGGGAGTCCCCGATCCGGCCCGGCGGCGCGAGGCCGGAACGAAGCTGGCGCGGGCCGAGGCTCTCGCCCGGGAAACCCGACAGAGACTTTCACCGGCCGATCCCTCGGCCGCCGCTGCGCCGATCGCCGCGATCCTCGAAGACCTCCGCTCCGTGCGCGCCGCGGTCGACGCGGGTTCCGTCGAAGGCGCTTATGCCGCCGCCGTGCTCGACGAAAAGATAGCGGCTGCCGAGGCGGGGCTCGCCGCCGCCGCGGGGATCGCCATGGACGCGCTCGCCGCCGCCGAGACTGCCTCTCCGGGCGAAACCGTTGCCGTCACGATCCAGCTCTGGAACGCCGGCCGCCTGCCCATCGAGGTCGAGAAGGCAGCGCTCACGAGCCCGGACGGGTGGTCAGCCGAGCCGCCCGCCTCCGGAAAAACCGTCGAGCCCGGGGCCCTGGCGGAGTGGAAGCTTTCGTCGACGCTTCCGGCCGACGCACCGATCACAGTCCCCTACTTCCTGAGTCGGCCGCTCCAGGGCGACCTCTATGACTGGAGCCTCGCGCGGCCGGAGGTTCGGGGCGAACCGTTTGCTCCGCCGCCGCTCTCCGCCGTCGTGACGGTCCGGGTTTCCGGCACATGGATCCGGATCACGCGCGAGGCGACGTTCCGGATTCGCGACGAGACTTTCGGCGAGATCCGCCGTGCCGTTCGATCCGTGCCCGCAGTGGACATCTCGGTTGAGCCTGATCTCATCGTCTGGCCCATGGCCAGGAAGGAGCCGGCGCGTGTGTCCGTCAACCTCGCGTCGAACGCGCCGGGGTTGATCTCCGGGAGAGTGGAGGCGACCTTGCCGGCCGGCTGGAAAGCCGCGCCGGCCGAGTTCTCGCTTCCGAAGAAGGGAGACCGGGCCAGCTTCGAGCTGCTCGTGACGCCGCCGAAGGACCTCAAGCCCGGACATTTCTCGATTCCGATCGCCGCGGTCCTGTCGGACGGCCCGCGCGTAGGCCTCGGCATCCGTGTCATCGACCATCAGCACATCCGCCCGATCGCGTACGCGCGCACGGCCGAAATTCAGGTCAGCACTCTCGACTTCAAGCTGCCCGCCCTTGCCCGCATCGGCTATGTCCGCGGACCCAGCGACCGGGTGCCGGAGGCCCTGCTCGCCGTCGGACTGCCCGTTCAGATGCTCTCGAGCGCTCAGCTCGAGCACGGCGATCTCTCGCGCTATGACGCCATCGTTGTCGGCGCGCGCGCGTACGAGATCGAGCCCTCGCTCACGGCCGCCAACGGGCGGCTGCTCGAGTACGTCAAGAACGGCGGGCTCCTGATCGTCCAGTACCAGCAGTCCGAGTTCATCGACCGCAACCTCGCGCCGGGCAAGCTCGAGCTGGTCCGCCCCGCCGACCGCGTCACGGATGAAACCGTTCCCGTCAGGCTGCTCGTCCCGAATCACCCGATCTTCCGGACCCCGAACGCCATTGGCGAGAGCGACTGGGCCGGCTGGGTCCAGGAGCGCGCCCTCTACATTCCGCACACGTGGGCGGACATCTACGAGCCGCTGCTCGCCATGGCCGACCCGGGCGAGCCCGAGCAGCGCGGCTCGCTGCTGGTGGCTCGCGTCGGCAAAGGCCGCTACATCTACACGGGCCTCGCGCTTTTCCGCCAGCTGCCGGCCGGCGTACCGGGCGCCTACCGCCTCTTCGCCAACCTGCTGGCGTGGAAATGACTGCCCGGCGGCGCGCCTGGGCCGGAGCGGCCGCCGCCCTCCTCTTCTCGTTCGCTCTCGCCGCGTGCCGGCGGGACTCCCGCACGCCGCTCGTCGTGTACTCGCCGCACGGCCGCGATCTCCTGGGGCTCGTCGAGAAAACCTACGAAACCAAACACCCGGAGGTCGACATCCGGTGGCTCGACATGGGGTCGCAGGAGGTCTACGACCGCATCCGAGCCGAGAAGGCGAACCCGCAGTGCGACGTGTGGTTCGGAGGTCCGAACACGATCTTCGCGCGCGGCGTGAAGGACGGTCTTCTGGAGTCCTTCGAGCCGTCGTGGGCAGCTCACATTGCGCCCGAGAGCCGCCACGCCGGCCTCTACACGGGCCTTTACCGGACGCCCGTTGCCATCCTCTACAACGCCGACGCGGTGCGCGAAGCCGGGATCGAAGCCCCGAAAGAATGGGACGACCTGCTCGCTCCCCGATTCAAAGGCCAGGTGCTGGTGCGCGATCCGCTGGCCTCGGGCACGATGCGGGCTGTCTGGGGCATGGTGCTCTCGCGTTCGGTCGAGGAGACGGGGAGCCCGGACCGCGGGTTTGCGTGGCTCAAGCGTCTCGACGGCCAGACGAAGGAGTATGTCGTCAACGCCTCGATCCTCTGTGAAAAGGTCGCGCGGCGGGAAGGCCTGGTCACGATCTGGGACCTGCCCGACATCCTCCTCGAAAAGCAGCGCAGCCCCACTCTCACCTTCGTCTTTCCCCGGAGCGGCAGTCCCGTCATCGACGATGCCGTCGGCCTGGTCAAGGGCGCCAAACACCCGGCCGAGGCGAGAGCCCTGATCGAGTGGCTGGGCTCCCCCGAGGCGGAGCTCGCGGCGGCGGAGAAGGCCTACCGGCTGCCGGCCCGCACGGACCTGCCCGAGGAAAAGCTGCCCGAGTGGGCCCGCGAAGTGGACCGCACGCTCGTGCCGGCCAGGCTCGACTGGAACCTGATCGAGCGCGAGGGACCCGCCTGGATGGCCCGCTGGGACCGCGAGATCAAGGGGCGCGGCGGGAAATAGAGAACCTCAACGGAGCGAGGTAAGGGTGCTGCCGAGCCGCCCCGGACCGGCGGGGGCGCCCTGCGGGACACGCGGCCGTCAACTCGTGCGGCAGTCGGAGTCTTCCTGGCGGCCGCTCTTCGGAACTGGTGCAAGAACCCCCGTGCCGGGAGCCTTACTCGGCCTCGCACACCCACCCAGTTCCGACGGTCCCGCAGGGCACCCCCGCCGTTCCGGGGCTCACAGTGTGACTGCCTCGATGCGAGCCCCGGCGGCGGGCCGCCTCCCGGAGGAGGACTGAGCGAGGGAGCAAGGCACGCTCGGGCTCCAGCCTCACTGAAGCTGCGACCGAGCGACGAGCGAGGGTCCACTCTTCCTCTCGCAGCCTGACCCGAGCGTGCCTCCTCGGGAGGCGGCCCGTCGCCGGGGCGACTTCGTGAGGCGGCCCGCTGCCGGGGCGCCTCGACCCGCTACGCTCGAAACCATTCCATAATCCCGGCGCAGTGACCCCCTTTCTCCGGCTCGAGGGCCTCGAAAAGCGCTTCGGCGGCGCGGCCGTGACGCGCGGCGTGTCGCTCGAGGCCGAGCAGAGCGAGATCGTCGCGCTGCTGGGCCCTTCCGGCAGCGGAAAGACGACGATCCTGCGCCTCGTGGCGGGGTTCGAGCGGCCCGACGCCGGGAGGATCGTGGTCGAAGGGGACGACGTGACGGGCCTGGCACCCGAGCGCCGCCGCTTCGGCATGGTGTTCCAGCACTACGCGCTCTTTCCCCACATGACCGTCGGCCAGAACGTGGCCTTCGGTCTCGAGGCTCAGGGGCGAACGCCGCAGGACGTCCTGCGCCGCGTCGACGAGGCGCTCGGCGCCGTGGATCTCCCCGGCTTTGCCGCGCGCCGGGTTGCCGCCATCTCGGGCGGCCAGCAGCAGCGCGTTGCGCTCGCCCGCGCGCTGGCTCCCGAGCCGCGCGTGCTGCTCCTGGACGAGCCGCTCTCCAATCTCGACCCGACGCTGCGCGAGCGCACCCGCCGGGAGCTGAAGCGCATTATCAAGCGCATCGGCATCACGACGCTCTTCGTCACGCACGAGCAGGAAGAGGCCTTCGACCTCGGCGACCGCGTGGCGGTCTTGAACGCCGGGCGCCTCGAGCAGGTCGGAACACCCGAGGAGCTCTACGAGAAGCCGGCAACCCGGTTCGTCGCCACCTTCGTGGGACGCTCGAGCGCCATTCCCGGAATCTGGGAGGGCCCCGTCCGCGTGCGCCTGCCAGGAGGCGTCGACTGGGCGGCCGTCGCCGCCGATCGCCTGGCAGCCGGCACCCCCGTCGACGTCGTCGTGCGGCCGGAGGGCCTCGCCTTTTCGGACCCCCACGCCCCGCTCGCGATGAGAGGCGAAATCGTCGAGCGCCGCTACGCGGGCCAGACGGCCTTCTTCCTGGTGAGGCTCGACGGGGCCGGAGAAGTCGAGGTCCTGGCGCCCTCGCGGGCAGGTCCGGTGGGCGCGCGGGTCGGCGTCATCCCCGCTCCCGGCGGCCCTGCCCCGCACGTCTATCCCCGGGAGACAGCGTGAAGCCGCGGGCGATCGCGGGCGCGGCGCTCTCGCTGGTGCTCCTCTGGCTCGTGGCCTATCCCCTCCTGCTGACTCTCGCCGAAGCGCTCGGCGCGCCCGCCTGGACGGCAGCCAACTTTTCGCAGTTCCTCCATCGGCCCGACGAGTGGCGCGCGCTCTGGGGATCGCTCTGGATCTCGCTCGCGACCGTCGCTCTTTCGGCAGCCGTCGGCGTGCCGCTCGCGTTTCTCTTCGAGCGCACGGAGTTTCCGGGCCGACGCACGATCGGCGCGTTGATCGCCCTGCCGGTCGTCCTGCCGCCCCTGGTCGGCGTCGTGGCTTTCCTCTTCCTCTGGGGCGAGAGCGGTCTGGCCGCTCGCACCCTGCAGGCGCTCACGGGATCGCGCACGCCGCCGTGGCGCCTCACCGGGCCGGGCGCCATCCTCTTCGTCCATGCCTATTCGATGTACGTCTATTTCTACCTCTTCACGCGCGCCGGCCTGGCGCGGCTGGACGCGGCGTACCTCGAGGGAGCGGCCGCTCTTGGCGCCGGGCGCTTCCGAACGCTGACCCGCGTCACGCTGCCGCTGCTCTTCCCCGCGCTCGCGGGCGCCTCTCTGCTGACCTTCATGACGTCGCTCGGCTCTTTCTCGGCGCCCTACCTGCTCGGCGGGACCTTCCGCGTGATGACGACCCAGATCCTGGTCTCGCGCTTGAACGGCGACCTGCCCATGGCGATGGTCGAGACCGTTCTCCTGGCGGCGGTGGCGCTCGCCGGACTCTTTCTACTCCAGAAGAGCGAGAGCGGCCGCGACGTGATCGGCGCCGTGCGCGGCATTGCCCCGAGACGCGGCTTCGGAAAGGGCGGAACCGCCGTGGCCGCGGCCGGCTGGGCGCTGGCCGCGTTCCTTCTCCTTCCCCATGCCATGCTCCTGCTTCTCTCCTTTGTCAGGGCGGGGACCTGGACGACGCAGATTCTGCCGGGCGCGCTTTCGATTTCGAATTACGCGTCGCTCTTCTCCGAGCCCGAGCGCCTTCGGCCGATCGTCAACTCGCTCTGGATGGCGGCCGTGGCGACCGTTCTGGCGCTCGTCCTGGGGCTTGCCACGGCGCGCCTCGCCCTGGCAAAGGGCGCGCGGTTCGGAGGCTCGCTCGAGACGCTGATTTCCGTGCCCTGGGCCCTGCCGGGCACTGTCTTCGCTGTCGCCCTGGCGGCCACCTTCTCGGTGCATGCGCCGTGGGCCGGGCGCTTCGTGCTCGTCGGCACGGCCTGGATCCTGCCGCTCGCCTACTTCGTGCGAAACCTGCCCCTGACGGGACGCGCCGCGTTCGCGGGCCTGCGCCAGCTCGATCCGGCGCTCGAAGAAGCTGGCGCCGCCCTGGGCGCCGCCCGATGGATGCGCTTCCGGCGCGTGACCCTCCCCATGCTGCGCCCGGCTCTGGCGGCCGGGGCTTCGCTCGCGTTTCTCACGGCCTTGGGCGACTTCGTCTCCTCGATCGTCCTCTACACCTTTGAGACGCGCCCGATCTCCATCGAGATCCTCTCGTCCCTCCGCATGCAGGACACCGGCACCGCTGCCGCCTACGGCGTCCTCCTCGCCCTCCTCTCCGGCATCGCCTTCCTCGCCTGGGGCCGCGGAGAAGCCCCCGCGGGCTCGTAGCTACGAACGCGGCGGCAGCGCTCGGGGGGTCGGGCGATGGCGAGTTGGGGAGGAGAGGGGCATCCGGGTGGCAGTCGTGGGGTTGGGGTGGGCAATCCGGAAGAGCTGGCCGTTCGTCGTGCCGAGGTAGAGCTCGCCGGCTGAGTCCTCGCCGAACGTCGTGAGGCCCGGCGCCGTGACGGAAAAGAGCTGGCCGCTGCCCCAGAGGCGGCCGGTGCAGTAGTCGCCGTAGAGGTAGACGCCGGAGAGCGACGCGTCCTGCGTCCCGCGGTACACGAAGCCGCCCGTGACCGAACAGTCGCCGCTGTTGTGGTCGTACTCGAAGACCGGGTACCGGAAGAGCGGAGAGTTGCAAGGAGGCGGAGCCGGGCTCGTCGGACAATTCGAGTTGCCTCCGCCCCCGCAGTGGTTGCCCTCCATGATCTTCCAGCCGTAGTTCTCGCCGCCCGTGCTCGACTCTGCCTGGAAGTCGATCTCCTCCCAGGCGCCCTGCCCGACGTCGCCGATCCAGAGGTCCCCCGTCGCGCGGTCAAACGAGAAGCGCCACGGGTTGCGCAGGCCCTTGGCCCACGTCAGATTCCGCGGAAACGATGCCCCGGCCTGCGGGTTGCTGGCCGGGACCCCGTAGAACGGCGGTGTGCTCACGTTTTGATCCACGTCGAAGCGCAGCAGCTTGCCGAGCGGCGAGCTGTCGTTCTGGGAGTTGCAGGGCGGGTCGTTGCCCGCGCCGCCGTCCCCCGTGCCCGCATACAGGTAGCCGTCGGGCCCGAACCGGAGTTGGCCGCCGTTGTGGTTCGCGTTGGTCGGGTGGGGAATCGTCAGCAGTACCGCGCGTGACGCGGGATCTGCCGCGTTCGGGTCTCCGCCGGAGCGCTGGTAGCGAACGATCTCGATGTCGCCGGTCGGATTCGTGTCGTAGATGAAGAAGAGCCCGTTGTCTGCGTACTGCGGGTGAAACGCCACCGAAAGCAGGCCGCGCTCGCCGCAGCACGACACGAACGCCGAGACGTCGAGGAACGGCGCCGGCAACAGGCCGCCGTCGTAGATCAGGATCCGACCCGTTTGGACGGTCAGGAAGAGCCTCGCATCGCCGGCTGTCGCGATGGAGGTGAGGGGACCAAGGCCGGAGGCGAGCGGCTGGAGCGCGATCGAGGGCGCTTCCAGCTCCAGGCCGAGCGGCAGAGCCAGGGCGAGGAGCGAAAAAGCTGCGCGCCGGGAGAAGGCTCCTCGCAACATGGGTGTTCAAGATTCTAACGTTTCGCTCTGGCCAGAAACTCACGTGATAGACTCTCCTCGTTCTCGGTCCGCTCGCCTTTTGTCTTCCCCGACGAAATCCGAACGAAAAAAGAAGTCGAGAATGTGAAAAGCCGCGCCGGCGGCGTTTCGCGCGTTTCTTCTACCGGCGATAGGCCGGAGCAGTCCGGCACGAAGGATGGGTCCGATGAAACTCTATGTGGGCAATCTCCCGTACAACATCTCCGATGACCAGCTCCGCGACATGTTCGCCAAGTTCGGCATTCCCGACTCGGCCAAGGTCATCACCGACCGCGACTCCGGCCAGTCCAAGGGGTTCGGCTTTGTCGAGTTCCACGACAACGCGATCGCTCAGCAGGCGCTGACGCTGCACGGAACCGACTTCGGCGGGCGCGCTCTCACGGTCAACGAAGCTCGTCCCCGTCCCTGACGCTTCCAAACTTCCAGCCAACTCGCTTGCTCGCGGCCTTCAGAGCTCCATCACGCTCTCGAGGCCGCGGCGCAGGCCCGTAAAACCCCCGACCTTTCGAACCGCCAGAAGCGTCCCGGCCACGTAAGGCTCGGCGCCCGCGCCCGAGTCGTGCCGAACCGAGAGACGCTCGTGCGGCAGACCGAACAGGACCTCGATCGAGGAGACGAAGCCCGGCAGCCTCACCGAGTGGACCTGCGTGCCCTGCATCGTGGCTCCCCGCGCTTCCCGGACTCCGACCGTCGACGTCAGCCGATGCGCGACCGCTGGCTCGCGCACGCGCGCCAGGCGCGAAGCCAGCTCCCGAGCGGTTCCGCTGGGGGCGTCGGGCTTCGAAGCCCGCGCGTACTCGAGGATCTCCCACTGGGGCACGTGCCGCGCGGCAAGCTCCGCGAACCGGGCCAGCAGCACGGCCGTGAGAGCGAAGTTGCCGGCCGCGAGTACGCCGACGCCGCGCGCCCGGGCCGCCGCGTCAATTGTGGCGTACTCCTCGTCGGACAGGCCCGAGGTGCCGATCACGACGGATGCACCCCTGTCGATCGCCAGGGCGACGTGGCCGCCCACGGCCGACGGGCTCGTGTAGTCGACGAGAACGTCGCAGGGTGAAGCAAAGGCCTCCGCGACAGTTGCGCTCACGGTGACCTCGGGCGCCGGGAACCCCATCGCGTCGGACAGCGTCCGTCCCTTGAACGAGCGCGACACCGCCCCGACCAGAAGGAGGTCCGGCGACGCGGCGATCGCCGGCACGAGCCCTCTCCCGACCCAACCTGTCGCGCCGGCGAGACAAACTCGGATCATCGCGTCACCTCACCACGAGGACGATGCCCGCGATGCACAACACGATGCCGGCGACGTTGGCCGCGGAGAGCCGCTCGCCGTAGAGCAGGACTCCCGTGGGAACCAGCAGAACGGCCAGCGCGGCCGCCGTCGCCGTCGACCCGAGGCTGATCCTCCAGCCGGCCCGGTAGGCGAGCAGGAAACCGATCTCGATGCCGACGATCGAGACGCCGACGGCCACTGTCGACCAGCGGAGCTGGCGCACGGCCTGGCCCAGGGAGGAACGCACGGGAAAGAAAGGGAACAGGCACAACGTGGTCACCAGCGCGATCAGATAGGAGGCGCCCACGGAGACCAACGGGTGGACGTCGCGCGGAATCGACTTCTGGGCCAGGTGGTAGATCAGGTTCGTGGCGACGACGAGAGCGATCGCGAGCCAGAAGAGCGGCATGAGTCCTCCTCAGGAGAGGACAGCATAGGCGCGAACCGGAAAACTTCCCATGCCGCGCACGGGAGCGGGCACCGCCGTGAACCGGAAGCCCTTCGCCGGCAACGTCCCGAGGTTGCACAGGTGCTCGACGATCGGGATGCCGGCCTCGAGCAGAAGCGTGTGCGCCGGCCGCGCGCCGTCGGCTGAGTCGTCGATGTTGAGCGAGTCGATGCCGACCAAAGCCGGCGCCCTCCGCCGCAAGCGCCTCGGCGGCCCGGCGGGTCAGAAAAGGATGCCCCTCCCCGTAACGCGGCGTGCGCCAGTGCGCGTCCCAGCCCGTCCGAACGAGGACCGCCCGGCCCGAAAGCGCGAGCCCGGCAAAGACGTCGGCGTCGATCGCGCGGCCCGGTCGGCCGGTCGCGTCGACGAGGAGGCCGGGAAGGCCGGACAGGCGCTCGAGCGGCAGGCCCGCGATGTCGGCGCCCTCGGCGTAGCGGTGGAACGGGGCGTCCATGTAGGTCCCGGTGATTGCGACCATCTCGATCCGGCCGATCTGGAACGTCGTGCCCTCGGCGTACCGGGAGCGCGACGCCTCGCGGGACATGTGGTCCGAGATCCTGGGCTCCGGCAGGCCCGGATAGGTGACCATGCCTGATTCGATCGGATGGCTGAGATCGATGAACGCGGTCAGGACTGCAGCCTCTTCAGGTACTGGATCTGCCCCGTGTGGTACACGTCGTGCGCTGCCACACCGTAGATCTGGCGCTCGAGCGCCGCGGAAGGAGGCTTGCGCAGCGCGGCGATCGCGGCGCGCAGCCTCCGGTGCTCAGCGTCGAGAAGCGCTTTGATCCTTTCGCCACTCGGAGAGCTGCGGCACACCCGGACGGGCAAACCAGTTGCTGCCGTCCAGGGGGAACGAGCCGCGCTTGACCCCCGTCAGGCGGCGCCAGACAGCGTACTTCCAATAGGCGGCGTGGAGCGTCAGCTCGCGAATCGAGTGCCGGCCGGGGCCGGGCCGGAACGCCGCCTGCCTCGGCGTGACGCCGCGCAGAGATCCCTTGAGGCTCGGGCCCTGCCACCCTCTTTTGTCGTACGCATCAGCCAGAATGCGCAAGAGCAACGCGATCGTCGGATTGGCCCTCTTCACAACACCTTCTCCATGGCGATGGCGGACGCCGGACAAGCGGTCTGGAACTCCTCGGACCGCTGCACGGATGCCCCCACGCTCTCTCGAGCGATCTGCGCCGAAACCGAACCGCGGAAAGAAGCGCTCGGCCGTCGTCGTCAAAAGATAGATGCGCCGCACTCCCAGGCGGCGAGCCAGGCTCAAGGCCTCCTGCGTCAGCTCTCCTCCGAGCCCGGCTCCCTGGTGCTCCGGTTCGACGCCCACAGAGCGCAGCAGCGCCTCGTCACCGTAGACCTCGAGGGCCGCGGTCCCCACGACCCGGCCATCGGCTCGGGCGACCAGGACGGTCGATGCATGCTCGGCCAGCCCGGCCTCCGGCAGGCCGAGGCGCTCGAGCAGGTCCAGCACGGACCACAGCTCGGAAGGTGCCATCGGGCCGATCGCCACGTCGCTCATGCCGCCCTCCTCGTTGATTCGACCTTGGGGCTGGCTTCGCCGCCGTGCCGGATGATCAGCGCGACGGCGGCCAGAATCCCGAATGCTGCCAGAGCGATGCGCAGTGTCAAGGCCTCGCCGGCGAGAACAGTGCCGAGTACCACGGCCACGATCGGGTTGACGTAGGCATAAGTCGAAACGCGCGCGGGTGTCGAGACCTTGAGGAGCCACACGTAGGCCGAGAAGCCGACGAGCGATCCGAAAACGATCAGATAGGCGAGAGAAAGGGCCGACCTGGCCGACACGGCGGCCAGATCGAGGCGAGAGCCCTCGCGGAGAACCAGGCCGGTGATCCAGAGCAAGCAGCCGCCCCCGATCATCTCCATCGAAACGGCCGTCAGCGTCGAGGAGGGCAGCGGCGCCCGGCGCGCGTAAAGCGACCCGATCGACCACGAGAGCGCGGCTATCATCAGGGCCGCGGCGCCGAGTGGATCCACGCGCTCGCCGCCCAATCGGCCGGGTACCACGAGCAAGCCGATCCCGGCGAGGCCGATCGCGAGCCCCGCGATGACGAAGCCGCTCGGCCGCCGCCGCTTCTCGGCGGCTGCGAGCACGGCCATCCAGATCGGCACGGATGCGACGATCAGGGCGGCCAGGCCGGACGGCACGCGCTGCTCGGCCCAGGTCACGAGGCCGTTGCCGCCCAAAAGCATCAGTCCTCCAATCGACACGGCGCTCCTCCAGTGGCGTCCGGTCGGGCGCGGCGCGCCCGAAGCCCTCATCCAGGCGTACAGGAGCAGGCCCGCGACCAGGTGCCGGGTGCCGGCCATCAGGAACGGCGGAATCGTCTCGACCCCGAAGCGGATCGCGAGGTACGTCGAACCCCACAGCACGTAGACCGCCCCAAAGGCCGCGATGACCCGGGCCCTCGACTCGCTCATGCTCTCTAGTAACTCACCTCGACGAGAAAAGTTGCAGAGCCGCATCGCCAGTCCACATTGGCCCGGTCTGTCGCCAGCTTGGCTCGTTCGGGCCGGACCGCCCGCACCGGTTTACACTCGTACCGGGGGGAAAAGGCCCGGGATGAGCGACACGACGACCAACGGGATCCGAGTGCAGGTGGCGAGCTTCTATGTCGAGGAGCGCAGCGACCCCGAGAACGGGCGCTATTTCTTCGCCTACCGCGTCAAGATCTCGAACACGGGCACGGAGACGGCCCGGCTCGTGAGCCGCGAGTGGATCATCACAGACGCTGATGGAAACGAGGAGCGCGTCGAGGGGCCGGGGGTCGTCGGCGAGCAGCCGGTGCTGAACCCCGGGGAGTCGTTCGAGTACACGAGCTTTTGTCCCGCTGCCGACGCCCGTCGGCACGATGCACGGCAGCTACTGGATGGTGAAGCCCGACGGAAGCAGCTTCGAGGCTGCGATCGCCCCGTTTTCCCTCGAAGTGCCGGGCTCGGTGAACTAGGGCACCTCCCTCTCCCTCCGGGAGAGGGTTCGGGTGAGGGGCGAACCTAAGCCGAGCCAGTCATTCTCAACCTCGGCAACTGTTGCCCCCTCACCCTGTCCCTCTCCCGGGGGGAGAGGGAAATTCAAACCGCGAAGTAGCGGGCCTGGGGGTGATGGAGGACCATCGCCGAGACGGAGGCCTCGGGATCCATCATGAAGCCCTCCGTCAGCTCGACGCCGATCTTGCGGCCGTCGAGCAGGCGGAAGAGGGTCGCCTGGTCCGCCAGCTCCGGGCAGGCCGGGTAACCGAAGCTGTAGCGCTTGCCCTGGTAGCGCGCCTGGAAGCGGTCGATCATGCGTCAGACCGGGCGGATCGGGGAAGCCCCATGCGGCGCGGATCCTTCCGTGCAGCCACTCGGCGGCGGCCTCCGCTGTCTCGACGGCGAGAGCCTGCACCGCGTGGCACAGCAGGTACTCCCCCGCGTTCTTCAGCTCCTCGGCCTTCGCGCGCACGCCTTCGCCCGCCGTCGTGATCAGGAGCGCGATGCTGTCGCGCCCGCCGCCGCCCGCCGCCACGAAGTCCGCCAGGCACAGCCGCTCCCCCATCGCCTGCCGGGGAAACGTGAAGGACGCGACGGGCCGTTCTGCGTCAGCGAGGTGGATCGTGTTCCCCTCCGACCACGCGTCGAAGTAGCGGTACATGGCCCGCGCGCGGATCCAGCCCTTCGCCTTCACGCGCTCGATCAACGCCTCGAGCTCAGCCAGCTTGGGATCTCCGGCCTCCTTGAGCTTCCAGTAGCTGCCCCGCAGGCCGAGGTGCTTGGCAAAGAGCATGTGCGGGTTGAGGTAACGCCAGATCTCCGCGAGGTCGAGCTCCGGAAGCACCCTTTCCTCGCGGTCGGGCGCCCGAAGCGGCGCGGCCGCCTCGACGTTCTCGCTGCGCACCGCCGGCGCCGCGAGCGGGTTCTCGGCAACTTCGGCCGAGGGGCCGGCCGCGGCCTGCCGGCGGCTCTGCGAGGCTGCCGCCAGGACGGCGCGCTCCGTCTCTCCGGACATGATCCGGTCCGCCAGCGCCAGGCCGCTCATCGCGTCCTGCGCGTAGGCCACGAGGCCGCCGTAGGCCGGAGCGATGCGGTGGTCGGTGAACTTCTGTGAAAGCGCCGCCCCGCCGACGAGCATGGGCGCCGTCACGCCGGCCGTCGTCAGGTCCTCGGCCGTCGTGACCATCTGCTGCGCGCTCTTGACCAGCAGGCCCGAGAGGCCGATCACGTCGGGCCGGTGCTCGCGGAAAGCCGCGATGAGGCGCTCGGGCGGCACCTTGATCCCCAGGTTCACGACCTCGTAGCCGTTGTTGCCCAGGATGATCTCGACAAGGTTCTTGCCGATGTCGTGCACGTCGCCCTTGACGGTCGCCAGCAGGACCTTGCCCTTCATCGAGTCGGTCGCCTTCTCCATGAACTGCTGCAGGTGGGACACGGCTGCCTTCATCGCTTCGGCCGACTGGAGGACCTCCGCCACGATCAGCTCGTTGGCATTGAACAGGCGGCCCACTTCGCGCATGCCGTCCATGAGCGGCCCGTTGATGACGTCGAGCGGCGCCATACCGCCAGTCCGCACGGCCTCCAGGTCCTCGACCAGGCCCTCCTTGGAGCCGTCGAGGATGTAGCGCGGGAGCCTTTCGAGGGGAGTGCCGGCGCGGGCCTTCTTCTCCTTGGGCGCGGAGCCCTTCGCCTTGAAGTAGCTGGCGAAGGCGGCGACCGGGTCCTCGCCGCGATTCCACAGCAGGTCCTCCGACAGTCTCCGCTCCTCCTCCGGGATAGAGGGATAGCGCACGATCTTCTCGGAGTTGACGATTGCGAGATCCAGACCCGCCTTGGTGGCGTGGTACAGAAAAACGGAGTTCAAGACTTCGCGGCCGGCTTCCGGCAGCCCGAAGGAGACGTTCGAGATCCCGAGGATCGTGCGCGTCTCTGGAAACTCTTCCTTGATCAGACGGATGCCTTCGATCGTCTCCACTCCGCTGCCGACGTACTTGGAATCGCCCGTTCCGGCCGGAAACACCAGCGGGTCAAAGAAGATGTCTTCGGGCGGGATGCCGTATTTCTCGGTCAGGAGCGAGAAGCTTCGCCGCGCGATATCGAGCTTGCGCTGTCGCGTGACACCCATGCCGTTCTCAGGGTCCTCGTCGATCGTGCCCACGACCAGAGCGGCGCCGTACTTCTGCGCCAGCGGCACGACGGACTGGAAACGCGTCTCACCGTCCTCGAGGTTGATGGAGTTCAGGATCGACTTACCCTGGCTCCACTTGAGGCCGATCTCCATGACCTTGGCGTCGGTCGAATCGAGCATCAGGGGGACCTTGACCATCTTCGTGACGCGTTCGAGAAAGGCGTTCGCATCGGCCGTCTCATCACGGTCCGGGTCCTGGAGGCAAATATCGATGACTTGGGCGCCGCTCTTGACCTGCGCGCGCGCGACCTCGGCCGCGGCCTCGAACTGCCCCTCGGCGATCAAGCGCTTGAACTTGCGCGAGCCCAGCACGTTGGTGCGCTCGCCGACCAGGACCGGGCGCACGTCCTCGTTGATCTCGAGCGCCTCGATGCCGGAGACGAAGACCCGGTTGTGAATGGGCGGCCGGTGAGGCTTCTTGCCTGCCGCCGCCGCTGCGATCGCCACGGTGTGCCTGGGGTCGGTGCCGCAGCAGCCTCCGACGATGTTGAGCCAGCCCTCGTCCATGAACCGCCCGAGGCTCGCCGCGAGGCGCTCGGGCGTCTCCCCATAGCGGCCGTCGGCGTCCGGCAGGCCGGCATTCGGCCAGCAGGAGACGAGCGATCGGGCGAGGCCCGCCAGCGTGCGCAGGTGGTCCGTCATGAACTCGGGCCCCGTCGAGCAGTTCAGGCCTACCGAGAGCAGAGGCACGTGGGCGATAGCCGCATAGACGGCGTCGACCGCCTGCCCGGCGAGCATCGTGCCCGTCGGCTCGATCGTGACCGAGACGGAGAGCGGCACGCGCCAGCCCACTTCTCCGAACGCCTGCTCGACGCCGATCAGGCCGGCCTTCAAGTTGCGCGTGTCCTGCACGGTCTCGAGGACGAGAGCGTCGCTGCCGCCCGTCAGGAGGCCGATCGCCTCCGTCCGGTAGTGGACGATCATCTCGTCGAAGGTCGCGCCACCCGTCACCGTGATGGCCTTGGTCGTCGGCCCCATGGAGCCCAGCACGAACCGCGGCCGCCCGGCCGTCGCGAATTTCGCCGCTGCCTCGCGGGCAATCTCGGCCGCCCGTCGGTTCTGCTCGATCGCCTTGTCGGCCAGCCCGTACTCGGCCAGCACGAGAGGCGTGCCGCCGAAGGTGTCCGTCTCCACCATGTCCGCCCCGGCCGCGAAGTACTCCTCGTGCATGCGGCGGACGACATCGGGGCGAGTGAAGACCAGGTTCTCGTTGCAGCCTTCGAGGTCCGGCCCGCCGAAGTCGGCGGCCGTCAGGTTCTGACCCTGCAGCCATGTGCCCGTCGCGCCGTCTATGACCAGGACGCGCTCGGCCAGCACCTCTTTCAAAGCTTCCGCCCGCTCGCGCTGCGAGGCGCCGTCGGGGCGTCGGGGGGCGCTCATGGAGCCGAGCATTATGAGCGATCCGGGCGGCGGGAAAACTTCCGTCCTTTTCCTCTCCTTCCCCGTGAGGACAGGAAAGCGTCCAAGGAGGAGGAGTCTTGCCAACCACCCAGTCAGAGCTTGGGATAACGAAACACTCCGCGGGCCGGGCCGCCCTGCACTCCTTGCTCTGGATGGGTGCAACAGCGCTCCTCGTCTCGCTTTTCCTCGCGCGCAGGGGCTCCGCCCAGGCTGCGGACATCACGCTCTCAGACACCGAGTTTCCGGCCGGCAACTGGACCGCGCACGTTGCCTCCTCCGGCGGCGCCAGCCAGACCGCCCAGCAGAATCCGACAGGAGGAAACCCCGGGGGCTGGCGCCTCATGATTCACACGATCTTCCCGAACTCCTGGATCTATGTCTGGCACATCTACACAGGGCCGGGCGGCACGTACGACCCGAGCCAGGGGGCGATCACCAGTCTCGACTTCACGCTGGACCAGAAGACGAGCTCGGGAAATGGCGTGGGCGGAGCCTTCGCCGTGACCCAGAACGGCCGCTACTACACCGCCCGGTATCTGACGTTCAACAACACGGCCTGGGAGACGGTGCAGGCGACCTGTCTGACAGCCGCGAACTTCGAGGCGAGCGACGGGGGCCCCGCCGGCTCTCCCGACTTCTCCGCCGCCGGCGGGCCGATCCAGTTCGGCTTTGCCCGCGCCAACCCCGTCCCGACGGTCGTCGGGGGCATCTTCGACCACGGCATCGACAATTGGAGCGTCACGATCCACCGATTGGGTTCGCCGTGCGGCCAGCCGACACCCTCGCCGACGCCAACTGTCCCCGCGCCGACGCCCACGCCGAGCTGTCCGATCCTGACTTTCTCTCCTCCCGCGCTTCACAATGCCGTGATCGGAACGCCCTACCGGCACACGATCACGACAACTCCGGGCGATTATCTGTTCCAGGCCGTCGGCGGCATACCGCCCGGCCTGACTTTGAGCTCGGACGGCGTGCTCTCGGGCGTCCCAACGTCGTTGGGAGACTTCATGCCTGTCGTGCGGGCGAGCGGGGGCATCTTCTGCGAGGCCGACCACACGTTTCACATGATCGTCGGCCCCTGCCTCATCCCGCCCCCTCCCACGGGCCTCGCCATCGACAAGGCAACCGCTTCCGGAGGAGATCTCTACAGCCTCACGTGGGATGTGTCGCCGCTCTTTGGCGGCCACTACGACGTCCTCGCCTCGCTGGACGGCGAGCCGTTCCAGCAGATCGGAATCACGGGAACAACCGCATTCACCGGAACGATCCCGACCAGACTGACCTCCACGATGCAATTCCAGGTCAAGGCCGACTGGCTCTGCGGGCCTGGAGCCGCGAGCTCTCCGAGCTCGACCGTCGGGCTCACGATCGCGGTCCCTCGCAACCTGGGCGTTCTCTTGCCTCTGCGGCAACTGCCGGACCTGCAGAGGATCGACGTCGTCCTGCCCGGTCGGTCGAGCTCCTTCGCGGTGGACAGCCCGCTGCTGCTAGCGCGGCTCGTCGATCCACTGTCCTTCCCGACGCCCGACTTCATCGGTTCCGATCCCACCGAGAAGGGAGACATCTTCTACTCCGATGCGGACGGAACACCGAACCCGGACGGCTCCTTCGTGACGCTCGAGTCGGTCTACACGAAGACCGCGCCGGCGTTGGGGGGCCTGAATGTCTCCGAAGTCCAGCTCAAGTTCTCGGCACGAACCGAGTCGGCAAACGCTGTGACGAGCTTCGTCGCGATGGGTGACAACGCGGAGTCCTCAACCGTCCCGAAGGCCGCGGACGGATTCGTCGCCACGTACGCCGTCCTTGGAAACACGAATGGCGGAGACGCGTTTGCCCGATTGCGGATCACACTCGGCTTTGCCGCCGCGACGCCGAAGCCGGACCTGCAGGTGTCCATAGGAGGTAGCCCCAACAGCGGAGGGTTCACCCGCTACGTTTCGATCACGAACGGTGGGTCGGCGGATGCGACCGGCGCATCAATCGAAATCGGCTCAGGGATCTTCTCGAACGTGAACGGTGGGACCCTCGTGTGCGCACCGCCTTCGCCTCCGGGCTCCTGCCACATCGACGTTGGCCTCATCGCTTCCGGATCGACCGCATCGGTGCAGTTTGACAGTCAATTCTCCGCGAACGGCCGCTACGTGACTGCAACCGACGACGGTACTCACGGACCGGATGCGAACCTGGCCGACAACAGCGCAGGCATGCCCGACACCATCGTTTGCGTGGAGTCGAACAATTGCGACGCCTGCGGCGTATGCGAACAGATCTGCCACATCGACAACGAGAATGGAACCTGGGACCAGACCACGCAAGCCGCTCGGTCTCTGGCCGACAGCGCCCGCAGCCTGTTAACGACCGGAGCGCGGCTGGTCCTGTACTACAACTTCCGCGATCGCTTCCTGGCCGCGACGCCTGTAGGCCGCCACTACATCGACCTCTACAATGCGCACGGCCTCGAGAGTGTGCAGCTTCTCCTTTCCGATGCAACTCTTCGGACGCTGGCAACGACCGCTATGGCGAGCTGGGAACCCTCTCTGCGCGTCCTCCTCAACGGCCCCGGTACCAATGCAACCTTCACGCAGCCCATGGCCGACACGATGACGGCGCTGCTCGAGAGGATGAAGCAAGTCGGCAGTGCCGGCTTCCGGGCTGACATCGCACGCGAGCAGTCACTCCTGGACCTGAACGCCCTCGTCGGAAAGACGCTCGACGAGGCGCATCGCGCGATCGACGCGCAGCCGTGTGCCGCCTCCGAAACCGCCCTGTGCCTGGGCGGCGGGCGCTTCCGCGTCGAGACGGCCTGGACGAAGACGGACGGGACGGTCGGCTCGGGTCACGCGGCCAGCCTGACCGCGGACTCCGGAACCTTCTGGTTCTTCGATCCTGCCAACGTCGAGATGGTCGTCAAGACCTTAAACGGCTGCGGTGTCGACCAGCACTACTGGGTCTTCGCCGGAGGGCTGACCAACGTCGAGGTCACGATGACCGTGACCGACACACAGACCGGCGAGGTCAAGACTTACGTCAACCCGCAGGGATCAGCCTTCGCGCCGATTCTCGACACTCTGGCTTTCGCGACCTGCTCGGGCGCGGCCCTTCTCGCTTCAAATCCTGAAGCCGCGTCCGCAAAGACGCCCCGAGGGATACGCGAGATCGTCGAAGTGCCCGGCGCTCCCTGCGCGCCCGGCTCGACGGCCCTCTGTCTCGACGGCGGCCGCTTCCGTGTCGAGGCTGTCTGGACGACGGCCGACGGACAGACGGGATCGGCCCAGGCTGTCTCACTGACGGGCGACTCGGGCTACTTCTGGTTCTTCGCCCCGACCAACGTCGAGATGCTCGTGAAAGTCTTGAACGGCTGTGCAGTCGATGCCAGGCAGTGGGTCTTCGCGGGCGGCTTGACCAACGTGCAGGTCCTGCTCAAGGTGACCGACACGCAAACCGGCGCCGTGAAAACGTACTTGAACCCGCTGGGCTCCGCGTTCGTCCCCATCCAGGACACCTCCGCTTTCGAGGCTTGCCCATGAGGCCGG
Organism: uncultured Acidobacteriota bacterium; assembly: GCA_963739435.1. Lineage (GTDB taxonomy): Bacteria > Acidobacteriota > Thermoanaerobaculia > UBA5066 > Gp7-AA6 > CAVUAN01. The sequence continues at coordinate 9,915 of CAVUAN010000009.1, read as the reverse complement.
ATGCCCTTGCCGTTCAGGATTCGATGAGGAGCGGACGCCGAATTCTTTCCGGGTCTAGGATAAGGACATGGGCTCCCGCGAGGAGACCTTCGAGGCGCTCGTACAAAAGTTCTCGCGTCTGGTCGCGAGCGCGATCCGCCGAGTCTGCGCCCGCCGTTACCAGACCCTCATCCCCGACATCGAGCAGGAGGTTTACGCGGCCCTCTGGAAGCGCCTCGGCGGTGGGAAAGAAATCGACCATCCCGCCTCCTACCTTTACAAGATGGCGCTCACGACAGCCCTGGCCGTGGTTCGAAAGCACGCGCCAGAGAGCCTTCCAATCGAGGACGAAACCGAGCCGGCTCTCCGGAACACGCCGGGGCCCTTCGGAGGCCTCCTGCCGCCCGAGAGGGCTCGTCTGCTGGGCGAGATGATCGAGCGGCTTTCTCCCGAGGAGGGACGCGCCATCCGGGCCCACCTGGCTGGCTTTTCGCACACGGAGATCGCCGGGCTCTTCGGTTGGACGGAGTCCGTGGCCCGCCACCGAATCTACCGATCAATCGAGGCGCTTCGCGAGACAATGAAGGCCCAGACAGCCCATGACGCCGCCGCCGCTCGATCCTGAGACCGCCGACTGGAAGCGCGCCTATCGCGACCTCCAGGGCGCTGGCTCGGAGGCCTGCCCGCCGGCCGAGACCCTGGCAGCCCTGGCCGTCAACGAGCTGCCGCCCAACGAACGCGACCGCGTCGCCGACCACAGCGTCGCCTGCCGCCGATGTGCTGCGGACCTGCAGGTGCTGATGCAAACAGACGCGGAGGCGGCAGGCGCCAACCGCGCCGCCTCCCGGGCTCCGATGCGTCTCTTCGTCATGGCAGCCGCCGTGGTCCTCCTCGGTGTGGCTGGAGTCCTCCTGACGCGCCGGCCGCCGGCGGTCCAGGACGTCGTGCGCGGCACTCTTCCCGCCGGCATCCAGGTCACTCCCGGCAACGGCGCCGAGCTCAACGGCGCACCCGAGCGGTTCGAGTGGCCCGCGCAGCAGGACGCGGACGGCTATCGGGTCAAGCTTTTCGACAGCTCGGGGGAAGCGCTGTGGCAGAGCGAGCGGGTGTCCCGCCCGAACGTCGGCCTGCCGCCTCTCCAGCGTTCGCTTCTCAAGAACGGGCAGGCCTACTACTGGACCGTCGAGGTCGAGGGCCCCACCGGCAAGACGCGCATCGGCCCATTTCCGTTCTCGATGCGACACCCATAAAGGCGACTCTGCCCAGAGTTCGCCTTCTCCGGGAAAACTAGCGTGCCCTGACCCTCTCTCCAGTTGGAGGGGGTGGATCATGGCAAACCGGCCCGAGCGTCAACTTCGGCAGAGTCGTCTGTTTCTAATTTCGGTTGCGGCGTTCTGTCTCATCTTGGCGGCCGCGGCCGCCCAGACCCAACTCCCTAACCCCACCGAATACCCTGTCGACACGCTGTTCAGCGGGCCCGCCGGCATCACGGTCGGCCCTGACGGCGCAATCTGGTTCACGCAGCCCAATGCAACGCACAGCGTCGGACGGATCACGACGGCCGGGCTCCCGGTCACCTATTTCCCCAGCTCGGGTACCTTCCCCGACACGCCGACCGGGGCCATCGCCGCGAGTCGCACTTCTCTGTTCCTCGGCGCCAACAAGTCCATCGTAGCGATTGGTACGGACGGCTCGCCCCAGGCGCCCTACCCTCTGCCCGACCAGAGCCAGGTGCATCTCATGGACAGCATGGCATGGGACGGGGCATCGGCGGTCTGGTTCACCGACTTCCTCGTCACCACCAATACAAGAGCCTACGGCAAGCTCAATCTCTCCTCGGGGATCGTCACGGAAAACTCCCTTGCGAGCGGCGATCCCTGCGCGGCGACCGTTGGCGGCAGGCGGAACATGACGAAAGGGCCCGACGGGGCCATGTGGTTCACCGCCATCGCCGCCGTCTGCCGGATCAATTTCGACGGCTCGCTCACGCCGCAGGCCATTCCTGCAGATGGAGATCCAAGTCCACAGGGAGGCGGGGAGGGAATCGCTACCGGCCCCGACGGCCGGATCTGGGTCGGCCAGTACGCCGGGGGAACCATCAGCCAGAGCGGCGGTCCTTTGAACGTTGGCGGTGCGAGCCAATTTACGGTCACCGCGGCGAGCAGTGACGTTTTACTTGGGGGTTTTGGCAACTTGTTCAGTGGTGGGGTGACACTGGCGGTGTCAGGAGCGGGAGCGATGCGTGACGTATCGCTGCGGGATGCATCGGCGACACCCACGCTGAGCGGACTGCCTGCGGCGCTGAGGAATCTGACCCTCCAATATGATAATGCAGGAGTGAGTGTGCCCGCTGTCAACGTGTCCGGCAACCTAGGGGTAACTGCCAACGGCCCGATCGCAGACTCCGGTTCCGTTACCGTGGCCGGGGCAACGAGCTTCGCGGCCGGAACGGCCAATAACATCACCCTGAGCCAGGCAGATGATTTTGTGGGGCCCGTGAGCGTAAGTAGTGGCAAGGACGTCACGCTCGTCGACGTCAACCAAATCGTGCTGGGAGCTTCAACAGTGGCTGGCAAGCTAAATGTAACGGCGGGGGGGAGTATCAGCCAGAGCGGTCTCTTAAGCGTGGGGGGTGCGAGCCAGTTCACCGTTACTGCCGCCGGCAGCGATGTGCTGTTGGGGGTAGCCTTTGCAAATCAATTCAATGGCGGGGTGACCCTGGCGGTGGGAGGAGCCGGGACAGTGCGTGACGTAGCATTGCGGGATGCGGCGGCGACGCCGTCGTTGAGCGGATTGCCGGCCACACTGCGGGATCTCACACTGCAATATGACAACGCTGGCGTGAATGTGCCCGCCGTCAACGTGACAGGCAACCTAGGGGTAACCGCCAACGGCCCGATCACCGACGCGGGTGCTCTCAGCGTGGCGGGTGCCACGGGCTTGGCGGCTGGCTCTGGCAATACCATCGCCTTGAGCCACGCGGATGACTTTGTCGGGCCGGTGAGTATCGTGAGCGGCAAGGACGTGACGTTGAATGATATCAATGCCCTGACGTTAGGAGCGTCTAGAGTTTCGGGTAATCTGACAGTGACAGCCAATGGTCCGATCACAGACGCTGGCGCGTTGTCGATAGCGGGCACGACGAGTTTAGCGGCAGGAGCCGCCAATGATATCAGCTTGAGCCAGGCAGATGATTTTGCTGGGGCGGTGAGCATCTTGAGTGGCAAAAACGTGACGTTGAATGAGATCAACGGGTTGACCCTTGGAGCTTCGACTGTCTTTGGCACTCTGAACGTCACAGCGGGTGGGAGCATCAATCAGAGTGGACTGCTGAGTGTAAACGGCGCCAGCCGGTTCACGGTCACAACCGCGGGCAGCGACGTTTTGTTGGGAGGATTTGGCAACCTGTTCAATGGCGGGGTGTCTTTAGCGGTGTCAGGGGCGGGAACGGTGCGTGACGTGTCGCTGCGCGATGCTTCGGCGACGCCGTTACTGAGCGGACTCCCGGTGTCGTTGCGGAATCTGACCCTGCAATATGATAACGCCGGGGTGAATGTGCCCGCTGTCAATGTGTCCGGTAACCTCGGTTTGTCCGCCAACGGTCCGATCAGCGACGGTGGCGTGGTGACTGTTGCGGGAACTACAACCTTGAAGGCTGGCCCTGGCAATAACATCGCAATGAGCCAGGCGGATGACTTTGTTGGGCCAGTTAGCATCGTAAGCGGCAAGGACGTGACATTGAATGATGCCAACGCAATCACGCTGGGCGCTTCCACCATCGCAGGCAATTTGAAGGTAACGGCCAGCGGCTTGATTAATGACAGCGGCTCTATCACCGTGGTTGGCTTGACGACTTTGGCGGCCGGAGCGGGCAACGACATCACGATGGTCAATGCGGATGACTTTGGCGGAGCGGTGAGTATCCAGAGCGGGCGCAACGTAACCCTCAAAGACCAGAATAGCATCAATCTCGGCGCGTCCACCATTGCTGGGACTTTGGCCGTAACCTCGGGTGGTGACGGGATTGCCGGAGCGCAGATCAGTCAAAGCGGAATACTCAGTGTGTCCGGATTTAGCACGTTCCGGGTAGCGGCCAACAATTCGGATGTCTTGTTAGGGACTTTTGCCAATCTCTTTCAAGGCGTTGCCTTGGCCGCGGCGGGAGGCAGCTTCCAGGATGTGTCTATCCGAGATGCGGCGTTGGTCCCGATCTTTGTGACAGGCTTGCCCGTATCGCTGAGAAACCTTTCACTGCAATATGATAATGCGGGAGTGAATCTGCCCGCCATCAGCCTCTCGGGAAATCTGCTAGTGACTGCTAACGGGGCAATCAACGACCGAGGTATTGTGACGGTGGCAGGAACCACTAGTTTATCGGCTGGCGCGGGCAATAATATAACCTTGAGCCAGGCGGACGACTTTGTCGGAACGTTAAGCATTGTGAGCGGCAAAGATGTGATGTTGAATGACATCAACGCGTTGACATTAGGAGGATCGACAATTTCGGGTAATTTAACGGCAACCACCAAGGGCGCGCTTACAGATGCCGGTGCCGTGACGGTGGCGGGAACTACGAGCTTGTCGGCTGGAGCTCCCAACGATATTACTTTGAACCACGCGGATGACTTTGTAGGGTCTGTGACCGTTAGTAGCGCCAAGGACGTCACGCTTGTAGACGTGAACCAAATTGTCCTGGGAGCCTCTACCGTATCCGGCAAGCTGGACGTAACAGCGGGTGGGAGCATCAGCCAGAGCGGTCAATTAACCGTGAGCGGCGCAAGTAAGTTTACCACCACCGCGGCGAACAGCGACCTGCTGCTCGGGGTATCTTTCGCCAATCTGTTCAATGGCGGGGTGACATTCGCGGTGTCAGGAGCTGGGTCGGTGCGTGACGTATCTTTGCGGGATGCAGCGTCGACACCAGCGCTGAGCGGATTGCCGGTGTCCTTGCGGGATCTGACTCTGCAATATGATAACGCGGGCGTTAGCGTGCCAGCTGTCAACGTAACCGGTAATCTGGGGGTGACCGCCAACGGCCCGATCACCGACAGCGGTGTCGTGAGAGTGACAGGAACGACAAGTTTGACTGCTGGTTCCGGCAATAATATCACCCTGAGTCAGCCGGATGATTTTGGCGGGGCGGTGAGCATCGTGAGTGGCAAGGATGTGACGTTGAATGACATCAATGCGCTCACGTTGGGAGCTTCAACGGTCTCCGGAAGCCTCAAGGTAACCGCCAGCGGCTTGATTAGTGACAGCGGTAACTTGACTGTGGCGGGAACGACGACATTGTCGGCGGGATCAGCCAACGACATCACGCTGACCAAGGCGGATGATTTTGTCGGAGCCTTGAGTATCGTCAGCGGGCGTAATGTCGTGCTTAAGGACCTGAACAGCATCAACTTAGGCGCCTCAACCATTGCGGGGACTCTGGATGTCACCTCGGGGGGGAACGGAACGGCCGGAGCTCAAATTAGTGAAAGTGGAGTGCTGAGTGTTGGCGGATTGAGCACCTTCCGGGTGGCGGCGAACAATTCGGATGTTTTGGTTGGCAGCTTCGCAAACCTTTTTAACGGGGTGAGTTTGGCCACGGCTGGCGGCGGTTTCCAGGACGTATCAATCCGGGATGCCTCGGCGGTGCCGATTTTTGTAACTGGGCTGGCGGTGTCGTTGCGGAATCTTACGCTGCAATATGACAACGCGGGAGTAAGCGTGCCTGCCGTCACCTTGTCGGGCAACCTGTTGGTGACTGCCAATGGCCCGGTCACAGATGGCGGCGTTGTAACGGTCGCGGGAACAACAAGTTTAGCAGCAGGGGCCGCCAATAATATTACGCTGAGCCAGGCGGATGACTTTGTTGGGCCGGTGAGCATTGTGGGCGGCAAGGACGTGACGCTCAATGATATCAACGCGTTGACACTGGGAGCATCAGCGGTTTCCGGGAACCTGAAGGTAACGAGCAGCGGATTAATCAGTGACAGTGGCGTGGTGACGGTAGCCGGCGGGACGAGCCTGGCTGCTGGAGCGGGCAACAACATTTCGCTGAGCCAGGCGGATGACTTTGTTGGGCCGGTGAGCATTGTGAGCGGCAAGGACGTGACGCTCAATGATATCAATGCGCTGACGTTGGGGGCATCGACAGTCTCCGGAAACCTGAAGGTAACCGCTGGTGGGTTAATCAGCGATAGCGGTGTGGTGACGGTAGCGGGTGGTACGAGCCTGGCTGCTGGAGCCGGGAACAACATCACACTGAGCCAGGCGGATGACTTTGTTGGGCCGGTGAGCATTGTGAGCGGCAAGGACGTGACGCTTAATGATATCAATGCGCTGACGTTGGGGGTTTCGACAGTCTCCGGAGACCTGAAGGTAACCGCTGGTGGGTTAATCAGCGATAGCGGTGTGGTGACGGTAGCGGGTGGTACGAGCCTGGCTGCTGGAGCCGGGAACAACATCACACTGAGCCAGGCGGATGACTTTGTTGGGCCGGTGAGCATTGTGAGCGGCAAGGACGTGACGCTTAATGATATCAATGCGCTGACGTTGGGGGCATCGACAGTCTCCGGAAACCTGAAGGTAACCGCTGGTGGGTTAATCAGCGATAGCGGTGTGGTGACGGTAGCGGGCGGCACAAGCCTGGCTGCTGGAGCCGGGAACAACATCACACTGAGCCAGGCGGATGACTTTGTTGGGCCGGTGAGCATTGTGAGCGGCAAGGACGTGACGCTCAATGACATCAATGCGTTGACGCTGGGAGCTTCAACGGTCTCCGGGAACCTGAAGGTAACGAGCAGCGGATTAATCAGTGACAGTGGTGTGGTGAAGGTGACCGGAACGACCAGTTTGGCGGCCGGAGCGGGCAACAACATCACGCTGAGCCAAGCGGATGACTTTATTGGGCCGGTGAGCATTGTGAGCGGCAAGGACGTAACGCTCAATGACATCAATGCGCTAACGTTGGGAGCTTCGACGGTCTCCGGAAATCTGAAAGTAACGACGGCCGGATTGATCAATGACAGTGGAGTGGTGAAGGTGACCGGAGCGACCAGTTTGGCAGCCGGAGCCGGGAACAACATCACGCTGAGCCAAGCGGACGACTTTATTGGGCCGGTGAGCATCGTGAGCGGCAAAGACGTAACGCTCAATGACATCAATGCGTTGACGTTGGGAGCTTCGACGGTCTCCGGGAACCTGAAGGTAACCGCCAGCGGATTAATCAGTGACAGTGGTGTGGTGACGGTAGCTGGCGGGACGAGTCTGGCTGCTGGCGTGGGCAACAACATTGCGCTGAGCCAGGCGGATGACTTTATTGGGCCAGTGAGCATCGTGAGCGGCAAGGACGTTACGCTCAATGACATCAATGCGTTGACTTTGGGAGCTTCAGCGATCTCCGGGAACCTGAAGGTAACCGCCAGCGGATTAATCAGTGACAGTGGTGTGGTGACGGTAGCTGGCGGGACGAGTCTGGCTGCTGGAGCGGGCAACAACATTACGCTGAGCCAGGCGGATGACTTTGTTGGGCCGGTGAGCATCGTGAGCGGCAAGGACGTTACGCTCAATGATATCAACGCGTTGACGCTGGGAGCGTCAGCGGTCTCCGGGAACCTGAAGGTAACGAGCAGCGGATTAATCAGTGACAGTGGTGTGGTGACGGTAGCCGGCGGGACGAGTCTGGCTGCTGGAGCCGGGAACAACATCACGCTGAGCCAGGCAGACGACTTTGTTGGGCCGGTGAGCATCGTGAGCGGCAAGGATGTTACGCTCAATGATATCAACGCGTTGACACTGGGAGCATCTGCGGTCTCCGGGAACCTGAAGGTAACGAGCAGCGGATTAATCAGTGACAGTGGCGTGGTGACGGTAGCCGGCGGGACGAGCCTGGCTGCTGGAGCGGGCAACAACATTACGCTGAGCCAGGCGGATGACTTTGTTGGGCCGGTGAGCATTGTGAGCGGCAAGGACGTGACGCTTAATGATATCAATGCGCTGACGTTGGGGGCATCGACAGTCTCCGGAAACCTGAAGGTAACCGCTGGTGGGTTAATCAGCGATAGCGGTGTGGTGACGGTAGCGGGTGGTACGAGCCTGGCTGCTGGAGCCGGGAACAACATCACACTGAGCCAGGCGGATGACTTTGTTGGGCCGGTGAGCATTGTGAGCGGCAAGGACGTGACGCTTAATGATATCAATGCGCTGACGTTGGGGGTTTCGACAGTCTCCGGAGACCTGAAGGTAACCGCTGGTGGGTTAATCAGCGATAGCGGTGTGGTGACGGTAGTGGGCGGGACACGAGCCTGGCTGCGGGAGCGGGCAATAACATTACACTGAGCCAGGCGGATGACTTTGTTGGGGCGGTGAGCATCGTGAGCGGCAAGGACGTGACGCTTAACGACATCAACACGCTGACGGTGGGGGGGGCATCGACAGTCTCCGGAAACCTGAGTGTTACCGCTGGTGGGTTGGTCAGCGACAACGGTGTGGTGACGGTAGCGGGCGGCACAAGCCTGGCTGCTGGAGCCGGCAACAACATCACGCTGACCAAAGCGGATGACTTTGGTGGGGCGGTGAGCATCGTGAGCGGCAAGGACGTGACGTTGAACGACATCAACACGTTGACGCTGGGAGCTTCAACGGACTCCGGGAACCTGAACGTGAACGAGCAGCGGATTAATCAGTGACAACGGGAGTGGTGGAGGTAGGCACAACGAGCTTGGCTGCCGGGACTGGCAATAACATTACGTTGACCAAAGCGGATGACTTTGGCGGGGCGGTGAGCATTGTGAGCGGCAAGGATGTGACGCTCAATGACATCAACACGCTAACGGTGGGAGCTTTGACGGTCTCCGGAAATCTGAAAGTAACACGCCGGATTGATCAGTGACAGTGGAGTGGTGGAAGGTGACCGGAGCAACCAGTTTGGCAGCCGGAGCCGGCAACAACATCACGCTGAGCCAAGCGGACGACTTTATTGGGCCGGTGAGCATCGTGAGCGGCAAAGACGTAACGCTCAATGACATCAACGCGTTGACGGTGGGAGCTTCGACGGTCTCCGGGAACCTGAGAGGTAACCGCCAGTGGATTGATCAGTGACAGTGGTGTGGTGACGGTAGCTGGCGGGACGAGTCTGGCTGCTGGCGTGGGCAACAACATTGCGTTGAGCCAGGCGGATGACTTTATCGGGGCGGTGAGCATCGTGAGCGGCAAGGACGTTACGCTCAATGACCTCAACGCGTTGACTGTGGGAGCTTCAGCGATCTCCGGGAACCTGAAGGTTACCGCGAGTGGATTGGTGAGCGACAATGGTGACGTGAGGTAGTGGTCGGGACCACGAGCCTGGCTGCGGGAGCGGGCAATAACATTACGTTGACCAAGGCGGATGACTTTGGTGGGGCGGTGAGCATCGTGAGCGGCAAGGACGTGACGTTGAACGACATCAACACGCTGACGGTGGGCGGAGCGGTAACCGAGGATTTAACGACGACTGCGGCGGGGCGACGACGCTCAACACGCTGAACGTGGGACGGAACATGAGTGTTACGGCGGGTGGATTGGTGAGCGACAATGGCAACGTGGTAGTGGTCGGGACCACGAGCCTGGCTGCGGGAGCGGGCAATAACATTACGTTGACCAAAGCGGATGACTTTGGTGGCGCGGTAAGCATCGTGAGCGGCAAGGACGTGACGTTGAACGACATCAACACGCTGACGGTGGGTGGAGCAGTGACGGAGGATTTAACGACGACCGCGGCTGGGGCGACGACGCTCGACACGCTGAACGTGGGACGGAATCTGAGTGTTACAGCCGGTGGCTTGGTCAGCGACAACGGCAACGTGGTAGTGGTCGGGACAACGAGCCTGGCTGCGGGAGCGGGCAATAACATTACGTTGACCAAAGCGGATGACTTTGGTGGCGCGGTGAGCATCGTGAGCGGCAAGGACG
>CAVUAN010000008.1:0-306430 GCA_963739435.1 uncultured Acidobacteriota bacterium | reverse complement strand
CGGCCGCACCGACATCTTCGCGCTCGGGATCCTCGCCTACGAGCTCTTCACCAACCGCAAAGCCGTTCCGCGGCGAGCACCTCTCGACGGTGCTCTACCGGATCCTGAACGAGGCTCCCGAGCCGATCCAGGCTTCGAATCCCGAGGTCCCGGCGTCACTGGCGGCCGCCGTCTCCAAGGCGATCGAGAAGAGCCCGGGGAGCCGATACGCCTCCATGGAGGCACTGAACCAGGATCTCGCGAACGTCTACGGCAGCTGACCGGAAGCTCGGCGCGCTTCACGACCGCGCCGCGGACCGGAGCACCCCGGCGATGCGAAGCGCCGAGCCGTTCGACCCCGAGGCGACGCTCAAGACCCCGAGCAAGGGGCTGCCCACGACCCAGATGACGCCGCCCCACATCACTCCGCCTTCGGGAGCTCTGGCGAGGGTGCCGTGCCTCGAGGACCAGACGCCTCCGACGGGAGCCACGCTGACGATGGGCCGGGGCGGCCTCGAGGTCGTCAACTTCCGCGATCCCTCGCAGCGCGAGACCGGCCGCACCGCGGTGCCATCCCGCGTGAGTAGAGCGCGGCGGCCGGCGCGGCCGTCTGGATCGCCGCGGCGGCTGTCATCGTGGCGGTTGGTGGCAGGAGGGGCGTGGTACGCCACGCAGCAGACGGCCCCGTACCGTCAAGCCGCTGCCTGCCCCGCCTCCGGCCGCTTCTCCGGCCCCCGCTGTTCCGACGCCGCGCGGCTTTCCCCCAGCCGGTCGTCGGAGTCGACGCGGCCTCGGCGGAGCCGACGAAGGCCACCGTTGCCCTGCCCACGGCTGTGGCCCAAATCGAACCGCCTGCCGCGCCGACGCCGAAGCCCGCGCGGAAGTATCCGGTGCAGTTCAGCTCCGTTCCGATGGCGACCTTTTCCGTGGACGGCCAGGAGATCGGCCCCTCCGTGCCCGCCCGCACCCTGCAGCTCTCCGAGGGACCGCACACGGCGCGTTTCGAAGCCGCCGGGCCTGGACGCCGGCGTCGAGAAGTTCACCGTGGGAGCCGAAGGGTGTCGACCACATCAACTACATGTTCCCCGTCGGCATGCTCTTGATCAACGCTCCGGCGTGGACGGGCGCCAACGTGCTCATCGACAACAAATTCAAGGGCGTTCTCGTGGGAGAGGGGCGATTCCAGTTGAAAGCCGGCACGTACCGCGTCACCCTGTCGCGCGAAGGCATCGACCCCGTGACGGAACAGGTCACGATTCCGCCAGGGAGGCACCAAGACATGGAATCCTCCGCCTCCGACAGCGAGCGCACCCGGAGGGGGCTCGTGAGGAAGCTCGCCCTTCTTTCGCGCCGCCGTCTCCTGTGCGCGGCCCTTCCCCTCGTCGGCCAGGAATCGGTGAAGCTCGAAACGGAAGCCAGGCGCCTCTTCGACGCCGGGCGATTCAAAGACGCCGGTGAGAAGTACGCCAGGGCGGCGGAGGCCGCGGACGTGGCCGCGGACCACCGGCCGGACCTGCACCTGCAGAGCTCATGGGCCTACTTCATCTCCGGCAACTCGAAGACCGCCCGGGAGGGACTGAAAGCCGCCTACACGGAGAGACCCACCCTGCAAGTCCCGGCCGAGTTCTACAGCCCGGACTTCGCTCGCCTGGCGCTGCGTCGTGCGCGCCGAGGTCGCCGGAGCGTCCAGCGTGCCGCCTCCGGACCTCTCGGAGCTCAAGCGCACGGCCCGCGAGAAACTGAACGACGGAAAGGCCGAGGACGCCCTCTACGACCTGAAGCGCGCCGAGTCCTCGAACGACCCGGAGGTCCACCGGCTTCTGGCCGAAGCCTACGAGAAGCTGGGAAAATCGGCCGAGGCCGACGCCGAGCGCCGGCGCGCGACGGACCTCGAACGCGGTGCTCGTCACGTCGGCGCCCATCGGCACTCCGGGACCCCAGGCCGCGCCGACTCCTCCTCCAGTGCCTGGCGCCAATATCACCCCGCTGCTCGACGCTGCCGACCGGGCGCTCAAGGATGGAGACCTCCGCGGCGCTCAGACGATGGCCGCCAAGGCGATCGAGCTCGATCCGAAGTCCTCGGACGCGCATCGGATCGCCGGCGACGCGGCCCTGCAGCTCGGCTCGGACGCGGAAGCCGAGCGCGAGTACACGGCCGCGACCGTCCTCGACGCCGGCAACGCGCGGGCGGAGTTCGGGCTCGCCCGCCTCGCCGAGAAGCAGAAGAAGTGGAACACGGCCGCCAGTCACTACCGGCGGTCGCTCGAGCTGAACGCGAAGAGCGTCCCGGCGGCCCTCGGCCTCGGCCGTTCCATGGACGAGCTCAAGGACCGTACCGCCGCGCGCGCTCGCCTACGGCCGGGCCATCGAGATCGACCCGGCCTCGGCCGAGGCGCGCAACGACTTCGGTGTTTTTCTCTACTTCTCGGGTGAAACCGAGCGCTCGATCGAGGAGCTGATCGAGGCCGTGCGCCTGGCGCCCACGCGGGCGGTCTTTCACGAGAACCTGGGCCGTGCTTTTCGCAAGAAAGGAATGCGCCGAGAGGCCGAGCGGGAGATGGCCGATGCCGCCCGCCTGGCGCCCAACGACCTGACCGTCTGGACCACGCTCGGCTTGCTGCGCATGGAGCAGAAGCGGCCCGAGGAAGCCGCCACGGCCTACGAGTCGGGGTTCAACCTCGATCCCAAGAGCGAGGAGGCTGCCGCCGGGCTCTCCGTCGCGCTGCTCGAAGCCGGCAAGCTGGCGGAGGCGGAGACGGCGCTCACCAGGGCCCTCGAAGCCCGGCCCGATTCCGCTCTGCTCTGGAACAACCTCGGGCGTCGTGCGGACGCGCCGCGGGACTTTCGGACCAGCCGTCGAAGCCTTCGAGAAGGCGCTGACGCTCGACGGGAACCTCGAGGCGGCCAAGACGAACCTGGCGCGAGCCCGCGAGCTGTACGCCATCGACCGCGCCCTCTCGTGATCGCGGCGGCCCTTCTCGCCTTGACCCTCTCTCCGGTCGATTCCGCCGTCGACGCCCACCGCGCCGAGGTCGAAGCCTGGCGCGCCCAGCGCGACGAGCGCCTCCGCCGCCCGGACGGCTGGCTGACCCTCGCGGGCCTCTTCTGGCTCGACCAGGGCGCGAACAGCTTCGGCAGCGACCCGGCCAACCGTGTGCGTCCTGCCTCCCGGCGTGCCGGGCTGCATGGGAATGCTCGTTCTCGAGAACGGATCCGTTCGCGTGCAGACGGAGCCGGGGATCGCCATGACGTCCGGCGGCCAGCCGGTCACAGCGGCACCGCTGCGGACCGACGCCGAGGGATCTCCGACCGTTCTCGCGTACGGACACGTCTCGTTCTTCGTCATCAAGCGGCGGGACCGCTTCGCCGTGCGCGTCAAGAACAGCGAGAGCCCCGTGCTGGCCGCCTTCGGCGGTCTCGACGCGTTTCCCATCGACATGCGGTGGCGCATCGAGGCCCGTTTCGAGCGGTACGACCCGCCCAAGGAAGTCCTCGTGCCGAGCGTGCTCGGCGGCGTTGATCGGGAGATCTGCCCCGGCGCCATCGTCTTCGAGATCGACGGCTCGACCTACCGCCTCGAGCCCGTCCTCGAGCAGGGAACGGACGATCTCTTCATCATCTTCGGGGACCGCACCAACGGGTTCGAGACGTACGGAGCCGGCCGATTCGTCTATGCCAAACAGCCGGACAAGGACGGCCGCCTCATCCTCGACTTCAACAAGAGCTACAGCCCTCCGTGCGTCTTCACGCCCTACGCCACCTGCCCCCTCCCGCCTCCCCAGAACCGCCTCCCCATCCGCATCGAGGCCGGCGAAAAGGTCTACGGGGAGCATTGACGCGACCTGCTGACGAGACGGGCCTTCGGGGTCCTGGCGGGTGCGACCCCGTCGGTGCGCTTGCGCGCAGCGACGGGGGCCTCCGCCCCCACCGCATCTGAACCGGCCGGCTTCGCCGGCCAATCAAACTTTCTAGACCGGGGCCCACGGGCTTGGCTCTCGGTCTAACGCCTTGACGAGAGCCCCGGCGGCGGGCCGCCTCCAGAGGAGGATTCTAGCGAGGGAGCAAGGCAAGCACTCTCTTCCGCCCCTTCAAAGACTGCGACCGAGCGACAAGGGAGGGTCCACAGTTATCTCGTCGCCTCCAGACCCGAGCGTGCCTCCTCGGGAGGCGGCCCGCCGTCGGGGCGACTACCAAAGACGGGCTAACGCAGCGCTTCGAGGAGCTCGGCGAGCATTCTCGCGGTGGCTCCCCAGATCGTGTGGCGGCCGTAGTGGTAGAAGAGGACCGGGTCGGGGCGGCCCGGGAACGGCTTCTTCTCGAGGATGGCGGGGTCGGCGAGGGCCGGCAGCGGCGCCTCGATGATCTCGGCGATCTCGGCTTCCTGCGGCCGGAAGATGTAGGGCTGCGGGATGGCCGCGACGAACGGCTCGACATAGAAGTCCGTGACCGTAACCATGGGAGAGAGCGCGCCCAGGGGGATGGCGTCTTCGCGCTTCAGCCCGATCTCCTCCTCGCTCTCGCGCAGGGCCGTCTCGAGGAGGCTCCTGTCGTCTTTCTCCTCGGCTCCGCCGGGAAAGGAGATTTGCCCGCGGTGGTGCTCGACTGTTTCCGTCCTTCTCGTGAGCAGGATCCAGAGGTTTCCTTCCCGGACGAAGAGAGGGAGCAGCACGGCAGCCCGTTTGAGGTCCGTCTCGTCCGGGAGCTCCCTGGCTGCCCGCCGCTCGAGGCGCCCGCGAACTTCCTCCATCCAGCCAGTCTTTTCCGGGACGTCCGGCCGCGTGCTCATGACTCCCCTATCCGTTGACCCGCGACTCCGCGCTCGACCTCAGGAAGGCCTCGATGAAGGGCGTCAGACCGCCGTCCAAGACCTTGTCCGTGTCGCCCGTCTCGTGACCGGTGCGGTGGTCTTTCACCATGCGGTAGGGATGCAGGACGTAGGAACGAATCTGGCTCCCCCACTCGATCGACTTCTTCTCACCCACCTGCCGCGCCTCCTCCGCTTTGCGCTCGTCCAAGGCCTTCTGGTAGAGCCGCGCGCGCAACACACGCATGGCCATCTCCCGGTTGCGCCCCTGGCTGCGCTCGTTCTGGCACGTGACGACGATGCCAGTCGGCAAGTGCGTGAGGCGCACGGCCGAGTCCGTCACGTTGACGTGCTGGCCGCCGGCGCCGCTCGACCGGTACGTGTCGACACGCAGGTCCTTGTCGGCGATGGCGATCTCGATCGTCTCGTCGATCTCCGGTGAGACGTAGACGGAGGCGAACGAAGTGTGGCGCCGCTGCGCCGCATCGAAGGGGGAAATGCGGACGAGCCGATGGACCCCCATCTCGCTCTTCAAGTATCCGTAGGCATGGTCGCCCACGACATGCAGCGTGGCGCTCTTCAAGCCCGCTTCTTCGCCGTCCTGCCGTTCGATCAGCTCCGCCTTCCAGCCCCTCGACTCGGCAAACCGCAGGTACATCCGCAGGAGCATCTCGGCCCAGTCCTGGGACTCGGTTCCTCCGGCGCCCGCATGGATCGAGAGCCACGCGTTGCGGGCGTCTTCAGGGGCTGCCATCTTGACGGAGAGCTCCAGCTCGTCGGCAAACGCCGTCGCCGCCGCCAGGGCGGCGCGGGCGTCGGCCTCGGCGGGCTCGCCCTCCTTCAGCAGCTCGACGAAGGTCGTCAGCTCCGACTCGATCTCCTCCAGGCGTTTTGCCCTGGCAATGGTGCCCTCGTGGCCATGGGTCTGCCGGAGGACCTCCTGGGCTTCCTCCGGCTTGTTCCAGAAATCCGGCGCAGCGGCCTTGCCCGCCAGCGTTTCGAGCGCGCTCCGCGCGGCGTTCAGATCAAAGGTAGCCGCGGAGCGACAGGAGTCGCGCCGAGGCGGACTGAAGGGCGGAGAGAAGGTCGTCGCGTTCGGTCATCGGAGTGTCGAGAGTGGAGAGTCAGCGGGAGCGCTGCCTCCACCATCGAGCGAGGCCTGAGAGTAGCACGAGGCCCGCCGCAAAATCGGCGGCGCGGGGCAGCCAGTACCCCCATCGGGTCCATGCCGTCTCCCGGGTCAGGAGCCGGGCTTTGACAAGCAGGGTCCCCTTCCTGTCGGGCCCGAGCAGGGCGGTGATCCGGCCCCGGTCGTCCACGGCGCCGGATAGTTCCGGTGATGGCGGCGCGCACGAGGTAGCGGCCGTTCTCGACGGAGCGCAGCACGGCGGCGGCGAAGTGCTGCGGCTGCGCGCCGGCCGTTCCGTACCAGGAATCGTTGGAGATCGTGGCGAGCAGGTTCGCGCCGAGAGCAGTCTCTTCCCGCGACAGGCCGTCATAGGTGATTTCGTAACAGACTCCCATCCCGACCCGCAGATTTCCCGACTCGAGCAGGGTCGGGCTCTGTGCGGGCGAGAACTCGCCGATCGCCGTCGAAATCCTCCGCACGAAGAAGAAGAGCTTCGGGAAAGGCACGAACTCGCCGAAAGGCACCAGGTGCACCTTGCGGTAGGAGGGGCCCGCGAGGCCCGACGCGGTGGCCAGGCGCGCGGCGTTGTAGTACGTGTCGGAAGACTCCACTTCGAGGTCGCCGAAAAGGACCGCGCATTTGCAGGCTGCCGCGATATCCGTGAGATCGCGCCGAAGCAGAGGGCTCGCGGCCCAGTAGGTTGGAAGGGCAGATTCCGGCAGGACGATGAGGTCGGTCCCTTCGACGGCCGCCTCCCGCGCCTGGTCGATCACGGCGCGATAGTTCTGCGCGGCGGAGTTGGGGTCGAGACGCGTTTCCTGGGGAATTCCGGGCTGGACGAGCGCGGCCCGGAGGGCCGGGCCGGCTTCTGCCGGCCGGGCGAGTCGGACCGCGCCGAAGGTCCCGGCTGCCAGTGCAAGGAGGGCTGCCGCCGCGAAACAGGCCTTGCGGCGGAAGACGACGCCCCCTGCGATCAGGGCCGAAACGCAGAGAACGAGGAATCCCACCGTGTACGCCCCGCCGACGGACGCGGTCTGAATCCACATCGGGTGGCGGTACAGCGCGAAGCTCGTGAGATTCCAGGGAAAGCCTCCATAGAGGTTGGCGCGCGCGTGCTCCGATGCCGTCCAGAGAATCGGAAACACAGCCAGACGCCGCGGGGAACGCGCCGGCCCGGCTGCTGCGGTTGCCCAGCCGACCAGGGCAGGCCACTGCGAAAGGTGCAGGGCCGTCAGGACCAGGCTGGCGAGCCCCGCAAAGGCGTTCTGGCCGCCGAAGTTCGTGACCACGTAGACAATCCACGGGATCGACGCGCACCAGTAGGCGATGCCGAAGAAAAGGCCCGAGACGAGGGCCACGCCGCGCTTCTCCTCGAGGGCCAGAGCGACGAGCCAGGGAACCGGCGCCAGCGGAAGAAGCGCGACCCATTCGAGGGGTGGAAACGCCAGGGCAAAGAGCAGGCCGGACAGCACGCCCGCCGCCGGCGTCCGGAAACGAGCGAGGCTCATCCTGTCTAGCCCAGCGCCGCGGCGAGAGCTTCCTCGGCGCGGTAGGAGGACCGCACGAAGGGGCCGGAGAATACGTGCCGGAATCCGAGTCCCTCCCCCGCCTCGCGGTACCGGTCGAAGACCGCGGGGTGGACGTACTCTTGGACGGGCAGGTTCTCTCGGGACGGCTGCAGATACTGGCCGATCGTCAGGATGTCCACGTGCGCCCCGCGCAGCCGCTCGAGCAGGTCGAGAACTTCGATTTCCGTCTCGCCAAGCCCCACCATCAACCCGGACTTCGTCGTCATCGCGGGGGCGAGGCGCTTGCTCTCGGCGAGCAGGCGCAACGAGCGGTCGAGCCGGGCGCCGCGCCGCACCCGGGCGTAGAGCCGCCCCACGGTCTCGACGTTGTGGTTGAGGACGTCCGGCGCCGCGCCGACGACTGCCGCCAGCGCCTCGGGGCTGCCCAGGAAATCGGGTACCAGAACTTCGATCCCCACCGGATCCGGAAGACTCCGAAGCTCCTGAATCGCCGCCGCAAAATGCGCCGCCCCGCCGTCAACGAGGTCGTCGCGGTTGACGGAAGTCAGCACGACGAACTTCAGGCCCATCTGCCGGGCAGCCTCCGCCACGCGCCGGGGCTCCTCGGGGTCGACGGGTCGAGGGCGGCCGTTTGAAATGTCGCAGAAACCGCAGGATCGCGTGCACACGTCGCCCAGCAGCAGGAATGTGGCGGTTCCGCGCGCGAAGCACTCTCCCCGGTTCGGGCAGCGCGCCTCCTCGCAGACGGTGTGCAGCGAGCGTGCCCGCATGACGCTCTTGACCCCGTGCAGGTCGGCCAGACGGATCCGCCGCTCGCGGATCCACTCCGGGGCGCGAACCGGCAAGGGAGCGCTCATTGCCCGGGTGGCACGACCCAGGGGTGTGCCACCTTCGCCTTCCGGGCGATCTCATCCCTGGCGTGGTCGGCTTCTTCGCGTGTCGCGTAGGGACCGACCCGCACCCTGTAGAGAGTGCCCTTGGTCCCGCTGCCGGGAACGATCGTCGCTTTGAACCCGGCTGCGGCCATGCCGCGCTTTCTCGCCTCCGCCTGGTCCTTTGACGAGAGGGAATCGACCTGAACCCAGAACGCCGCGGCCTCGGCTGCCTTGGCAGGAGCCTTGGCCGGAGTCTTCGCGGGAGTGGGTCTGGCGGAGGGTGCCGGCGCGCGAGTCGGCTCCGAAGAGGCCCGGTCCTCGAACAGCTGCACACCCGGCGTCGCGGCCGCTGCGGAAGGCTCCGTGGGCGCCAGGGAGGTTCGAGAGGGTTTCCCGCGGCCCGCGACACCCAGCACCGGGACGGGGAAGGCGGCCTCGGGCGTCTGGGCAGGCGTGATCGCCGCGACGGCAACCGGAGATGGGGCGGCGGCGCCCGAAGGGGGCCGGGCTTCACGCCCGGCCAGGCCGGTCATCAAGCCGAGGAAGTACGCCAGAACGATCGCGGCAACCAGGCCGACGAAGACGGAGAGCCCCTGCCGCGAGGTGAAGGAGACCTGGTAATGGGTGCGAGGCTCGTCCACGGGACGAGTCTAACCCGACGCCTCGGCCACTCCCCTGTCCCCGCCCTCAGGACTTCGGGAGGAAGGACCTCATCATCTCGATCGGAAGGGGAAAGACGATGGTCGAGTTCTTCTCGTTGGCGATCTCGGTCAGGGTCTGGAGATACCGCAGCTGCAGCGTGGCCGGCTCCCGGCCGATGATCTCAGCCGCCTCGGACAGTTTCGTCGCCGCCTGGGCTTCGCCCTCGGCGTGAATGATCTTGGCGCGTTTCTCGCGCTCGGCCTCCGCCTGCTTGGCCATGGCGCGCTGCATCTCGATCGGCAGGTCCACCTGCTTGACCTCCACGAGCGAGACCTTGATGCCCCAGGGTTGCGTGTGCTCGTCGATGACGGCTCTGCAGCTGGACGTTCAACTTTTCGCGCTCGGAGAGCAACTCGTCCAGCGTCGCCTGGCCCAGAATGCTGCGCAGCGTCGTCTGCGCCAGCTGCGAGGTCGCGTAGAGGTAGTTCTCCACCTGGACGACGGCCTTGTTGGGGTCGACGACCCGGAAATACACCACCGCGTTGACCTTCACGGAGACGTTGTCGCGCGTGATGATGTCCTGGGAGGGCACATCGTGAACGATCGTGCGCAGGGAAACCCGCACCATCGTCTCGAAAGGCCAGAAGATCAAGACAAGGCCCGGGCCCTTGGCCTGCGGCGACAGCCGGCCCAGCCAGAAGGTCACCGCCCTCTCGTACTCCTTCAGAATGTTGACCCACTTGAAGAAAAGGATCAGGAGAACGAAAACAGCAAAAAGCAGGCCCGGGAAAGACGCCAAGGAGCTCATCAAGCCCTCCGTTCCACCCTCAACGTGAAGCCATCCACACGGACGATCCGCACCGACTCGCCGGGATGCGCGCCCGCGACGCCGACGGCGTCCCAGTATTCTCCATTCGCGAGCACCTTGCCTCGCCCGTCCGCCAGGGCGGACCCCTCGACGACCCTCGCTTCCTGGCCGACGAGCCCCGCCGTTCCGGTCGTCACGGGCAAGCGCCGCACCCGGATCGTGTTCCAGGTCAGCCCCGCGACGAGCACGAGCGTCACGGTCAGCCCCGGCACGATGATCGAAAGGTCCACGCGGTATCCGGCCGCGTCGCCCCTGCCGGCAAAGAGCAGGGCCGAGCCGGCCACCAGAGCGACCGCGCCCCCGACGGCGAGCAAGCCGTGGCTGACCACCTTGATCTCCGCAACGAACAGCAGGATCGCAAAGAGGATGAGTGCCAGCCCCGCGAGGTTCACCGGCAAGACTGAGAAGGCGTAGAGCGCGAGCAGGAGGGAAATGCCTCCCACGATTCCGGGCAGGATGGCGCCCGGGCTCGACAGCTCGAAATACAGGCCGGCCAGCCCGAGCAGGAAGAGGATGTACGCCACGTTGGGGTGCGAGACGATTCCCAGCATCTTCTCGATCTCGGACATCTCCCGGGTCTCTACGCGCGCCCCCTTGAGAACCAGAGTCGCAACCGGCTGGCCGTTGCGCTCAACCCGGCGCCCCTCGATCTGGGTCAGGAGATCCGGCACATCACGGGCGATCACGTCCACGAGGCCGGCCTCTTTCGCCTCCTTCTCGGTGAAGGACGCGCTCTCGGTCACCGCCGTTTCGGCCTTGTCGGCGTTTCGGCCCCGTTGCCCCGCAATCGAGCGGATGAAGGCTCGCGTGTCCTGCTCCGCTTTCTGGTTCATCGTCTTGGGCAGGTCCTGGCCTTCGCTGCCGACCGGATGCGCCGCCCCGGTGTTGGTGCCGGGGGCCATGGCGGCAATGTCTCCGGCCAGCAGGAGGAAGAAGCCCGCCGAGGCCGACTGCGCGCCGGAGGGGGACACGAACATCGCCACCGGAACCTTCGAGAGCAGGATCGCCGACGCCATCTCCCGCGTCGAGGTGAGCAGCCCGCCCGGGGTCGAGAGGCCGATCACGACGAGAGCCGCCTGCTCCTTTTCCGCCGTCTGGATGAGCTTCTTCAGGTAGCTCGCCGAGGCGGGCTGAATCGGCGTGTCGATGCGGCCGACCACGACGACCGGAGGGCTCGCGGTCCCGGTCCCGGCCGCAGATGCGAGGACTGCCAGGGCTGCCAGGGCTGCGGCGGCGGAAACCAAGCGGCGGAAACGCGCCGTCATGAACGAAAGTCTATCCCACCCTCATCGAGTATAAAGGCGCCATGAGACTGAGACCCCTGGAAGCGATGAACCTGATTGCCCTGTCGCTCGCCGCGGCGCTCGGGCTCGCCATGTACAGCCGGCTGCAGAGCCCGAAGGAGGTCTTCGGCATGCTCGCGGCCCTGGCCGCCGGGGTCCTTCTGGTGGCGTGGCTCTCCAGGCGCGAGACCAGTCTCCCGATGCCGCTGCAGATCTTCGTGAATTTCTACCCCGCCGCCTACCTCCCGCTGTTCTTCAACGTCCTCGGGCCTCTGATCGAGGCGCTGCGCGGGGGCCCGCGCGACGACCTGCTGATCGCGGCCGACCGGGCGCTCTTCGGGGTGGACGTGACTGTGTGGGCAGAGCGCTTCGTGACGCCCTTTCGCAACGACCTTTTCGCCGTGGCGTACACGACCTACTACTTCCTGGGGCTCACCCTCGGAGGACTGCTCTTCGCTTTACGGCGCGCCGACGCTCGGCGGTTCTTCTTCACGGTCGTGCTCGCCTACCACGTGTCCTACGCCGGATACTTCGTGATTCCAGGGCTCGGGCCGCGCGTGACGCTCGGCAGCGTCCAGACCGTCTCGGTGCACGACACGCCCATCTCGAAGGCGATCGACGACACGCTGAACGCTCTCGAGCACACGAAGTACGACGTCTTCCCCTCAGGTCACACGATGATCGCGGTCGTCGTCCTGATCGTGGCGTTCCAACGCCTGCGCCCGGCGTTCTGGTTTTTTCTGCCGGTCGCGACATGCCTGGTGATCTCGACGATCTACTGCCGATACCACTACGCGATCGACGTGATCGCCGGCATCATCCTCGCCTCGCTCGTCGTCCCGCTCGGAGACCGACTCTACGACCGCCTGTTGGCGCGGCGCCCCGCCTAGCTGGGCTTTCGAGCCGGGCCTTCGGGGTCCTGTCGGGTGCGACCCCGTCGGTGTTTCTCGGCCGGAGTACCGGCCTGCGATACATCGACGGGGGCCTCCGCCCCCGCCACCCCTGCGGCCCTCGCTCTGTGGCTCGAAGGCGTTCTCGGTAGCCAGTCTGTTCCATCAGCTCGCACCGCGAGGAGTCTCCCGAGCGAATGCGAGGGAGGAGCCTTGCGGTGCGGGAGGCGGAGCAGCGAGGCCTCCGGCAGGAGGCGGAGCGTCGCGAAGCCGACGGTTAGAGCGGCCGGTCGTACATCCGGTAGGTCTTGTAGAGCTCGCCGCCCCAGAGGCGGACCGACCCGATGACGAGCTCGTTGTCCTCGAGGAGCCACGAGACCTCGGCACCGGTGTAGCCCTTCTTCAGGAGGAACTTCAGGGAGTCGGCCATCATGATCGATGGGATCCCGCGCTGCCGGTAGGGCTTCTTGAGCCCCAGGGTGACGACCCTCACCGTCTTGATCTTCTTCAGCGCGAGGAGGAATTTCAGCCATCCGAAGGGCAGGAGGCTGCCCCCCGCTTTTGCCATGGCCACGTTGTAGTCGGGCAGCATGAGCATGAAGGCAACAGGCTCGAGGGTCCCGTCGGGCTTCTTTGCCTCGGCAAGCCAGAGCAACTCTTCGACGACGAGCGGCTTCAAGCGCTTCGCCATGAAGTCCATTTCCTTGGGAGACATCGGGACGAAACCCCAGTTCTTCTCCCAGGCGTCGTTGTAGACCTCTCGGATGTTCGGCAGGTCCTTGGCGAGGCCCCCCTTCGAGACCGTGCGGATGATGATGTCCGAAGAGCGTTTGCGCAGCCGGTCGGCAATGCGTTCGAGCCGCGCGAGCGGTTTCTCCTCGAGCGGGAACCAGTAAGCCAGCAGATCCTTGGCCTTCTGGAAGCCCGCCTTCTCGAAGAGCGCCGTGTAGTAGCTCGGGTTGTACGTCATCATCAGAACGGGCGGCGAGCCGAAACCATCGACGAGCAGGCCGGCCTCGTCGTTCAAGGACGGGTTCGCCGGGCCCCGAAGCGTCGTCATCCCGCGCGCCTTCACCCATGCCCCGGCCGTGTCGAAGAGGGCGTTTGCAGTCTTTGCGTCATTCTCCGACTCGAAGAACCCGAAGAACCCGGTCTTCTCGCCGTGAAACTCGTTGTGGCCATGATCCAGGATCGCGGCGATGCGGCCCACGTCCTTGCCGTCCCGGCGCGCCACGAAGAGCTGGATCGAGGCGTGCTCCCAGAACGGGTTCTTGTCGGAGAAGACGAGCGCGACATCGTCTCGCAGCGGCGGCACCCAGTTGGGATCGCCGGCATAGACCCGGTCGGCGACGTCGAAAAACCGATGCAGATCCTTCTTGGAGCGCCCGATGGACTCGATGGTGACGGCCACGGCTGAGCGGTCAGCGGGTCAGGCGGTGACCGTGCGCACGAGCCCGACTTCTCGCCCGACCCTCTCGATCGCATCGAGCGCGCGCGAGAGGTGCTCCCTCGTGTGCGTCGCCATCAGCGAGGTCCGAATGAGCGCCCGGCCCGGCGGTGTCGCCGGCGACAGCACGCAGTTGACGAAGACACCCTCCTCGTGGAGGCGTTGGACCATCCTCAAGGCCGTCAGGTCTTCGCCGACCACGACCGGAACGACCGCCGTTTCGGATTCGCCCGTATCGAGACCGAGCGACCGCAAGCCCTCGGAGAAGAACCGCGTGTTCTCCCAGAGCCGCTCGCGCCGCTCCGGCTCGCCTTCCATGATGTCGATCGTTGCCAGCGCGGCGGCGACGGAGGCCGGCGGGGGCGCGGCCGAAAAGATCAGGGTGCGGGCGCGGTGCTTGATGTAGTCGATGACCGTGGCGTCGCCCGCAATGAAGCCGCCCACCGAGGCCATGGACTTCGAGAATGTGCCCATGATCAGGTCGACATCGTCCTCGACGCCGAAGTGCTCGGCCGTGCCGCGGCCGTTTGCGCCGAGAACCCCGATGCCGTGGGCGTCATCGACCATGAGCCCCGCCCCGAACTCCCTGGCCGCAGCGACGAGATCCGGGAGCCGCGCGATGTCGCCTTCCATCGAGAAGACCCCGTCCACGACGATGAAGCGCCCCTTGGCGGCAGTGTCGTTGTGCATCTGGCGGCGCAGATCTGCGGGATCATTGTGCCGGTACTTGCGGACTTCGCCGAAGGAGAGCCGCGCCCCGTCGATGATGCAGGCATGGTTCTGCTTGTCGAGATAGACGGAGTCGCCCTTCCCGACGAGGCACGCAATCGCCCCGAGGTTGACCTGAAAACCGGTCGCGAACGTGACGGCGGACTCCTTGTGCATGAACTCGGCCAGGCGGTGTTCGAGGCGCACGTGGAGGTCGAGGGTGCCGTTCAAGAACCGGCTGCCGGCGCAGCCCGAGCCGTACTTGCGGATGGCGGCAATCGCGGCTTCCTTGACGCGCGGGTCGTTGGTCAGGCCCAGGTAATTGTTGGAGCCAAGCATGACCATCCGGCGCCCGTCGATCGTGACCTCGGGATCCTGGGCGGAGCCGACGACCCGGAAGAAGGTGTACACCCCGGCCTTCTTGATCCGGTCTGCCTCTTCGTACCGGTAGCACTTGTCGAAGAACGGCGACCCCTGCGCCTGCGTCGAGCCCGTTCGGACGGCCGGAGCCGCTTTGGTCATGTCTTCTCCCACCCCTTTTTCCTGGTTCGTTCCGGCGCATCTTAGCAAATTTTACAAATTCAACCAGCCCTCTTTGAGGTACCAGTCCCGGGTCTCCCTCAGGCCCTTTTCCAGCGGAATGGGCTCTGGGAGGCCCAGATCCCTTCGCATTGGCCCGGAATCGCACAGCCAGTCCCCCGCCAGCACCTCCCGGGCCTTGTCCGCGTTGAAGGGCCGGGTACGACGGGTCAGAGCTTCCCGGAGCGTTTCCGCATGGCCGGCCAGGCGGACCACGAGGTCGGGCAACAGAAGGAGGCGGGCCGGCGGGCTGCGCAGGGAGGCGATGGCGCCGGCCAACCCGGAGACGGTCAGCGAGCCCGGATCACAGAGGAAGCCGGCGCGGCCCGACAGGTCCCGCCGCGAGGCCGCCCGCGCGAAGGCCAGGGCAATCGAGGAGGCGTGGGCAATCTGGATCCGGGAGGACCCCGCTGGAACGGGCATCCAGCCCGATTGAGCCAGGCGGAAGTACGCGAGCAGTCCTCTATCCCCCGGTCCGTAGATCGGTCCCGGGCGCAGCACGATCCAGGGCCCCGGCCAGAGGCGCCGGACGACCTCTTCGCTCTCGAGCTTGGATTGGCCGTACCAGGAGACAGGCTGTGGGACGTCCTGCTCGCCAACGGGCCGTCCTGCCCGCGCCGGGCCCACCGCCGCCTGACTCGACACGTGGACGAAGAGAGCGTCGGGGGCCGACCGGCCGGCAGCCCTCACGAGCCGCTCGGTTCCAGCAACATTCACCGATCGGTAAGAGTCGAGCGACCGGGCGTTGACGAGACCCGCCAGATGAACGATCGCCTCGCAGCCGCGAGCGGCAGACTCGAGGTCCTGGGCTTCCCGGATGTCTCCCGCGACGAGCTCGACGGGCAGGCGGCCGAAGCCGAGCTCCGCCGGAGAGCCTAGCCTTCT
Source organism: uncultured Acidobacteriota bacterium (assembly GCA_963739435.1). GTDB lineage: Bacteria > Acidobacteriota > Thermoanaerobaculia > UBA5066 > Gp7-AA6 > CAVUAN01. The sequence continues at coordinate 290,812 of CAVUAN010000008.1, read as the reverse complement.
GACCAGCGCGCGAACGGCCCAACCGGCATCAGCGAGAGCAACGGCAGTGTGCCGGCCAAGAAATCCTGTTGCCCCTGTCACGAGGGCAGTGCGCTGCGTCACGCCCGGGATTGTATTGACTCCCGGCCCCCAAAGGGACAGCATCGCCGCCCATGCTTTTCGCCAACCGAAAGCTGGCGCCCCTCCTCGTCCTCGGCGCGCTCGTCCCGGCCGCCGCCCCCGCGGCGACCCCGGTCTCTCCGCCTGTCGTGGAATACACAATCGAGGTCAGTCTCGATCCCGCGACCCGGGAGCTCCAGGGCCACGAGCGCCTCCTCTGGCGGAATCCGTCGGGTGACTCCGTCCCGGAGCTGCGCTTCCACATGTACCTGAACGCTTTCAAGAACAACCGAACGATCCTGATGAGGGAATCGGGCGGCCAGCTCCACGGAGAACGCGCCGGCAAGCGCAAAGACGACTGGGGCTGGATCGATGTGCTCTCGATGAAGGCTTCCGATGGCAAGGACCTGAAACCCGGAGCCAGCTACGTGCAGCCCGATGGCGGCGACTCCTGGGACGAGACCGTGCTCTCGGTGCCGCTCCCCTCCCCTGTCCCGCCTCACGGCGAGATCGTTTTGGACATCGCTTTCAAGGCGAAGCTGCCGAAGATCTACGCCCGCACGGGCTACGCCCGCGACTACTACCTCGTCGGCCAGTGGTTTCCGAAAATCGGCGTCTACGAACCCGCCGGCATGCGCCAGCGGCCGGCGGGAGGCTGGAACTGCCACTCTTTTCACGCCAACTCGGAGTTCTACGCCGACTTCGGAAAATTCGACGTCACGTTCACGGTCCCTTCGAGCTATGTCGTCGGCGCCACAGGCAAGCGCGTGTCCGAAACGAAGCAGGGTGGCAAGACCTCCTACCGCTACGTCCAGGGCGACGTTCACGACTTTGCGTGGACAGCCGACCCGCGCTTTACCGTGCACGAATTCCGCTTCGAGCCGCCCAGGGACATCCCGGCGGGGTGGAGCGCTGCCGCGAGCCGAGAGCTCGGGATGACGGAGGCCGAGATCGCTCTGACGCCCGTTTCCGTCCGCCTGTTGCTCCAGCCCAATCACATGCGCGCCCGGGAGCGATACATCCTTTCCGCCAAGCAGGCCCTGTCTTTCTACGGACTCTGGTTCGGCGCCTACCCCTACGAGACGCTGACGATCGTCGATCCGCCGGACGATGGCATGGGATCGGGAGGCATGGAATACCCGACCCTCTTCACAGGCGGCACGCTTGGTTTCCCCCTCCGCTGGCCCTTCGAGCGAGTGCGGGACATCGAAGACGTCACGGTCCACGAGTTCGGCCACCAGTACTGGTACGGGATGGTCGGCTCCAACGAGTTCGAGGAATCCTGGCTCGACGAGGGATTGAACACGGACTCCGAGTATCGAGCGCTGCAAATGGCCTATGGCCCGCGGGAGGCCATACAGCTGCCCGGGGGCATCGGCACCGACTGGCTCTCCATTGCCCACGCCGGTTACACGGGCCTGACGAACCTCGACCCGATCCGGCGATTCGCCTGGGCCTACGCGTCGGGAAATCACTACGGCACCAATTCCTACCCCAAGGTGGGCCTCTTCCTGGCCCAATTGAGAAACGACCTCGGGGCCGAGGTGTTCGCCCGCGCGCAGCGGGCCTATTTCCAGCAATGGTCCTTCCGACATCCCTCGACCGCCGATTTCTTCGACGCCTTCGAACGCTCCTCCGGGCGAGACCTCTCGACATACAGACGAAACATCGTCGAGGGCACTTCGCGCCTCGACTGGAGCGTCGTTTCCGCCAACAGCAGACCCCATCAGAAAGACGCTGGAGTCTTCGACCGCAAGGACGGACGGGTCATGCTGGATGCGGCCAGCGAAATGAGGCTTTCCGGCAACCCGGAGCTCTACGACACGACTGTCCTTTTCGGCAACGAGGGAGAGTGGCCCCACGGGGCAGCGGCCCGCCTGGTCTTCGAAGACGGGGCCGTCGTCGACCGCGTGCTGCCGGCCGAAGCGCGCTGGGTTCGGCTCAAAACGACGTACAAGTCGAAGCTCGCGTGGGCCGCCGCCGATCCCGAGAGAAAGAACGTTTGGGATTGCAATCGTTTGAACGACTCGCGCGTGCTCGGCTCCGGCAAGGGCGCGGCCGACACCCACGGCAAGGCTGCGGCCGCGAAGTACTTCGGCTGGACCGCCTATCTCGTCGGGCTCTTTACCCAGCTTCTCTGGGCAGCCGCTTGAACGCGCGGCGCAGCGGCCTCCTGGCCGGGTTGAAGGCTCTCTCCCAGGGTCGATTGATCCTGCTCCTGACGCTCACGACCGCGCTGCTCGGCGTCTCGGCAGCCGTGCCGCTCTGGCCTGCCCTGGACAGCGCCTTCGCCGGGACGCTCGCCGGCGACCACGTCCTTGCCAACCACCCGACCTTTGCGCCGACGGACGTCTTCGACTTCCTGCGGGAGAAAGCGGCCGCGGTCTCAGCGGTGCGCTGGAGCGCGCTCTGGTCCGGCCTGCTGGGCGTCCTGTTCCAGGCGTGGCTGGCCGGAGGCATTGTGGCGGTCGTCGGGCGCCCGATGAAGTACGACTGGAGCGAGCTCTTCGCCGCTGCGCGGCGCAACTTCTGGCACAACCTCAAGTGCCTCGCGCTCTTCGCTGTCCTGGTGGTGCCGGCCGTCGGCCTCTGGCTCGGTGGAACGCTCTGGGCGATCAAGAAGCTCTTCGAAGACAGCCCTCCGGGGCACGGCGATGCCCTATCCGGATCGCCGTGGAAGTCATCGCGCTCCTGATCTTTGCGGTCCTTTCGCTCGTCTACGACTTCGCTCGCGCGTCGCGCCGGCAGAACCCGGATATCGGCACGTGGCGGGCGTGGGGCGCCGCCAGGCGCACATTGTCCGGAGCCTGGGTCCGTGCGATCGGCCTCTTTCTCTTCTGGCTGATCCTGGGCGGCGGCGCCGTCGCGGCGCTCTTTGCCTACGAGTGGGGATCGACCTCGACGACGGCCTCGGCGATCGCGATCCACACAGCCCTGCAGATCGCCGTGCTGTTAGTCCGTTCGGCCGTGCGCCTGGGGGCCTGGGGCTCCTACCTCGCTCTCACAGACGAGCGTGGGCCGGTGATCTAGCCTCCGGCGGAGACCCATTTCTGGATTCGCCGGGTCCCCTCCGCGATCCTCTCCAGCTGTGTCGCGAAAGAGAACCGCACGCAGGCATCCTGGCCGAAGGCGTCTCCCGGTACGGCGGCCACATGCGCCTCGGCCAGAAGGCGCTGGCAGAAGGCGACCGAACCCGCGACTCCCTTGCGCGAGTAGAGCTCGGACACATCGGCAAAGGCATAGAAAGCCCCTTCGGGCGGCTCGCAGCGCACACCGGGAACGGCCAACAGCCCCGAGAGCATCGCCTCGCGGCGGCGCTCGTACTCGGAGAGCATCCCCGTCACAGACGTCTCCGAGCGCTCGAGGTCGGTCAAGGCGGCCCTCGCGGCCTCCTGCGAGATCGACGAGGCATTCGAGGTGGAGTGGCTCTGGTAGTTCGCCATGGCCGCCACGAGCTCCTTGGGTGCCAGCGCCCAGCCCAGGCGCCAGCCGGTCATGGCGTAGGTCTTCGAGGCCGCTCCCGTGACGGCCATGCGCCCGCCGTGATCCTTCCAGAACGCCGCGGCGGACACGTGCCGCCGGCCGCCGTAGAGAAAACGGTCGTACGTCTCGTCGAAGATCAGGAACACGTCCCGCTCCCGGCACCAGCGGAGGATCCTTTCGAGCTCTTCGCCCGGGACAACCGCCCCGGTGGGGTTGTTGGGCGAATTCAACACGACGCCCCGCGTTCTCGGATGTTGCGGCCTGCGTCGAGGGCTCTTGCCGTGGGCTTCCAGCCCGCCTCGAGGGTCGTCGGGACGAAGACCGGCGAGGCTCCGGCCAGGCGCACCATGTCGGGGAACGAGACCCAGTACGGCGAGAACACGGCCACCTCGTCGCCTTCCTCGAAGAGAGCCTGGCAGACGTTGAAGACGGCCTGCTTGGCTCCCGCCGTCACGAGGACGTTCTCGCGCGCGCAGGCGGCGCCCTGCTCCCGGCGGTACTTCTCGGCGATGGCGTCGCGCAGGGCGGGATCGCCGGCGGAATCGGTGTACTTGGTCAGGCCCTTCTCGATGGCTGCCACGCCCGCCCGGCCCACGAACTCGGGCGTTGCAAAGTCCGGCTCGCCGAGGCCGAAGTCGACGACGTCGACTCCCTGCGCCGCCAGCGCCCTGGCGGCCCGGGCCACGGCGGCCGTCGAGGAAGGCGCCAGCACCGCCGTGCGGCGCGACAGGCGAAGCGTCATCGCCGGCTCTTCCAGGTCCGCGCGAAGGCGGAGAACGCCGGAATCTTCTTGCGGCCCAGAGCCACGAGACCGAGCTCGATAACGATCCAGGCAGTGTAAACCCAGGCCATGTCGTGCCGGAGCGACGGCATGGCGAACTGGACGAGCCAGAGCGCGAAGAGGCCGGCCGCCTCGTACGCCTCGAGGCTCATCGACGCGAGGAAGAGCCAGCCGAGGAAAGCCTGCAGGATCGTGAGCAGGATCTCGCTTCTCTGGAAGTCGTCGAACGGCAGGGCCGAGGGCTCTCCCCTGCTCCAGCTGTAGATGACGGCGAGCAGCGCCGACAGGATTCCCCACTGGTTGATGTTCGAGGAAACCATGTTCATCAGGGCGACCGGGGCGCGCGTCACCCGACTGGCCCAGGCGAACGCCGACGTCTTCTCCGGAAACTCCGAGAGGAACGGGGCCACCCATTGGATGAAGACGAACTGCGACATGCCGAGCGAGGTCGCCAGCGCCAGCATCGAAGCCAGGAAGGGCCCGGCGGTGACGAAGATGATCGCTCCGCCCGCCACGAAAGAGTCCTCCGCACCGCGAGCCACCGAGCTGCCCCGCGATACGAGAGCGCCCAGCGCGAAACAGCCGGGACCTCGTCGTCCTGCTCGACCATCTCCTCGCGGGGCGGGATCTTGAAGAGAACCGTGAGGTAGGCGACGTAGGTCCCGGTCAGCACCGCGGCGTCCCAGAGAGAGAGGCTCGCCTTGGCCCACACCACGACGAACCAGAGCAGGGGCGGGAGCAGTCCCAGCACCTCGACCGCGTGGTCGTCGTGGAGCTTCAAGGATCCGAGCTTCTTGCCGTACTTGCTGCCGGGAGCTGTAGGCCGCGACGGCGTAGATCATCGGCCAGCCGAGGCCCGTCAGCAGCCGCAGGCTTCCCGTGAAGTTCGCGATCGCGAGGTGGACCATGTCCGGGTCCTTGCCCGCCTTCCAGGCGATGACCGCTTCGACCGCGAATTCGGGCATCGTCTGGATGAGCGCGAGGACGGCGAGCGCGAGCCCCTGCGACATCAGGAACTCGGCCGCCTCGGCCGCCCACGCCACGAGGAATGCCGACCCGATCATCGCCGGGAAGGTCCAGAGAGCCGAGAGGGGCGAGGCGGAGGTCGCGCTCACAGCACCCGCGGCAAGCCAGGTCCTGCTGCGCGACGGTTGCATCGCGCGCGGTTATAGCATGCAGCATGGCCGCGATCGAGTCACCCGCGAATCCCCTGATCCGTCAGATCGCCCGCGGCCTCGAGGAGCGCACGCACCTGCTGCTCGAGGGCGAGAAGGCGATCGTGGACGCGGTCGCGGCGGGTGTCGCCCTCGAGCATCTCCTGCACGACGCGAGCGTGCGGCCCGGGCGGCTCGCCGCCCTGGCAGGCGCGCGGCCCCAGCTCGTCTCACGCAAGGTCCTCGAGCGCCTCGCCGACACGCAAACGCCACAGCACCTCCTGGCCGTTGCCCGCAGACGCGACGTTCCCGTCAGCGAGATTCTCGGGCGCCCCGGCCCCGTCGTCTTCCTCTTCGGGGTCCAGGATCCCGGCAACCTCGGGGCCATCGTGCGCGTGGCCGAAGCCGCCGGGGCCGCCGGCGTCGCGGCCGCTCCCGGTTCCGCCGACTTCTTTCATCCCCGCGCCGTGCGCGGCAGCGCCGGCAGCGTCCTGCGCATCCCCGTGTCCGGCAAGGTCTCCTTCGAGCCCTTCGCGGCCGAAGCGAAGGCCTCGGGCCGGGAGGTCTGCGGCGCCGTGCCGGCGGGGGGCGAGAACCCCTTCGCAACGGGGCTTCCGATCGCCTCCGTGCTCGTCATCGGCGGGGAGGGCCCCGGCCTTCCCGCGGGCGCCTACCGATACCTCGATCGCCGCTTCACGATCCCGATGCGCCCCCCGGTCGACTCCCTGAATGCCGCCGTGGCCGCGGCGCTTCTGCTCTACTGCGCTTCGGGCTCGCCGAAGACCTCCGCCTGAAAAATCCAGAGACGCGCGTCGGGATCGCGCCAGGATCCCCCGGGCAGCCCCGCCTTCTCAGACACGGCGTCGAGAAACTGGACGCGGTCGAAGCCCCAGTCCGGAGCGACCTGCGGGAGGAGCAGCCCCCGGCGGCCGCGGCACTCCAGGATGAGCCCGTCGCGGCCGACGGTGACCTCCTCCGGGTCTTCGACGGCTTGAGGCGCCGTCAGGACGGAGATCTCGATGCGACACTCCGGGAGCTCTTCGGCGGAGAGCGGCGGGAACCGCGGATCCTCGAAGGCGGCCTTCCTTGCAAACGACGGCACCGTCCGAGCCAGGTCGCCATCCGGCGAGAGCGTGCCGATGCAGCCTCGCAGCTTCCCCGCTTTCTCGAGCGTGACGAAGATCGCTCGGGACTCTCCAAAAGCCTCCGCCCGATCCGAGCCCAGGCGGGGAGCCGGCTCGTTGCGGAAGGCCGCCTCCAGGGACTGGCGGGCCAGCGAGAGCAAGTCTTTCCGGGTCTGCTCCGAAAGAAGCGGCGGGAGGGTCATCGGTGGTTCTCGATTGCGAGTTGTGGATCCGGGATGGAGGAGGCAAAGCCCAGGATCGCGGCCTCGAGCTCCGGAAGCTTTCCTTCGAAGAAATGATCGGCCCCGGGGATCTCGACGATCTGAGCGGAAGAACCGGCGAGAAAGCTCCGTAGCTTCCAAGGAGGGCCAAACGCGTCGTGCTCTCCGACGACAAAGAGCGATGGAAGTTTCGGAGGCGGTAACGCAAGCTCTGCTCCGGAAGCCGTCCCAACCGGCAGGCCCGCGCCGACGAAGGCCGCCATCCGGGCATCTCCCTGGATCGCCTTCAGGGCGACGCCCGATCCGAACGAGAAACCGCCGGCAACGATGGGAAGGCCGGCATGTCTTTCGGCCTCCGCGAGCGCGGCCCGAAAATCATCTATCTCGCCCCGGCCGTCGTCGTGGCGGCCCTCGGAGAGGCCGACGCCCCGGAAATTGAATCGCAGGGTCTCCCAACCGGCTGCCGTGAGAGCTTGCGCGGCCCGGTAGACGACCTTGTTGTGCATCGTTCCGCCATGGAGCGGGTGCGGGTGCGCAAAGACGGCAGAGCCTCTCCGGGGGCCCCGCGCCTCCTTCCAGAGCCCTTCGAGCCTGCCGGAGGAGCCTCCGAACATCACGTTGCGGATCTTTTCGCTCACGGATCGGTCTGCATCTTTGGGGAAAACCGGCTCTCATCGTATCCTTCCGGCCTCCGGAAACTCAGGAGGATCCCATGAAGAAGGTCGTTCACGTCGTCGGAACCGGCACCATCGGCGAACCGCTCATCGGCCTCTTCGCCGACTTCCAGAAGAAGCTCGGCATCGACGAGATCACCTTCCACAAGCGCACGCCCATGACGACCGAGAAGGCGAAGGTCGAGCACCTCCTGCGGCGCGGAGCCAGGCTCGCGGTCGATTCGGACAAGATCGCCGACTTCGAGGCTCTCGGCCACAAGGTTTCTTACGAGACCCGGGAGGCGTTGGAACGGGCGACTGTCGTGATCGACTGCACGCCGGCCGGCAACGAGAACAAGAAGGTCTACGAGAAGCTGTCGGGCCCGATGGGTTTCCTGGCCCAGGGAAGCGAGTTCGGGTTTGGAAAGATGTACGCCCTCGGAATCAACGACCAGGCTCTCATCCCCGGACAGGACAGGTTCCTGCAGATCGTCTCCTGCAACACCCACAACATTGCCGTCCTGATCAAGACTCTGGCCGAGGACGGCCACGGCAACCTGGCGCTCGAGCGAGGCCGCTTCGTCTGCATGCGCCGCGCCAACGACGTTTCCCAGGACTCCGGGTTCTCGCCGGCTCCCTCCGCCGGAAAGCACGACGACCCCGTGTACGGAACGCACCACGCGCGGGACGCCGCTCAGTTGCTCGCCACGATGGGTTGGAAGCCAAACATCTTCTCTTCGGCGATGAAGCTGAACACGCAATACATGCATTCGATCTGGTTCGACCTGGTGCTTCCCGGCCAGATCTCCAAGGAAGAGGTCGTCCAGAAGCTGCGCTCGAACGCACGGGTCGCGCTGACCGAGAAGCGTTCCGCCAACCAGATCTTCTCCTTCGGCCGCGATCATGGCTACTACGGCCGGATCTTCTCGCAAACCGTCATTGCGACCCCCACTCTCACGGTCACCGGGGGCCGGGAGATCCTGGGCTTCTGCTTCACGCCCCAGGACGGAAACTCGCTGGCCTCCTCCATCACGGCCGCCCTGTGGCTCATGGAGCCCGATTTCAACCGGAACGAGCGCCTCTCCGTCCTCGACCGCTTCTTCTTCCGCGAGATCTAGAGAAGGCTCGCCAAATGAGGCGCCCCGGCGACGGGCCGCCTCCCGAGGAGGCACGCTCGGGTCTGGAGGCGACGAGATAACTGTGGACCCTCGCTTGTCGCTCGGTCGCAGTCTTGGAAGAGGCACAAGAGACTCCGTGCCTTGCTCCCTCGCTAGAAGCCTCCTCCGGGAGGCGGCCCGCCGCCGGGGCTCTCTCTGAGGCTGTTGTCACTATGAGAGCCCCGGAACGGCGGGGCTGCCCTGCGGGACCGTCGAAACCGGGTGGGTGTGCCAGGCCGGAGGAGACCCGGGCCATGAGGGTTCTTGCACCGGTTTCGTTTGAGCGGCCGCCAGGAACGATCTGTCTGCCGCCCGGGTGAGCGGCCGCGTGTCCCGCAGGGCAGCACCGACGGTCCGGGGCGGCTCAGCAGGGCCGCTACTACATTTTGGAAGAGCCTCTGGCGGGCTGCGAGACGGTTGTTCGGGAGTTCTGGCCCGCGATCTTGTAAAATCGGGCTACACCAATGGCCTGGGTCAAGTGCGTCAAGTGCAATTTCTCGCAGATCCCTGCGCAGGCTTGCCTGCGCTGCGGGGAGCCGCTGCCTCCCCCGAAGGCCCGCGTGACCCGGATGACCGGCGCCGCCCGCCGGGTGACGGAGAAAGGCGCGTGGGCTCCGGCTCGGCTCGCGGCAGGCGGCCTCCTGGGTCTCCTGGTGGTGATCGCTGCCGCCTTCTGGCTGCTCCGGGCAAAGCCGGCGGCGGCGCCCGCTGCCCCCCACGCCCAGGCGCCGGTGACGCCCGCTACCCTCGACCTGACCGGCCGCTGGACAGCCGAGTTCGAGAAAACGCTGCCCGGGCCCCCGCCTCGGCCCGTCATCAAGAGCGCCTATCTCGAGACGAGCCAGGATGGCTCGATCCTGGCAGCCGGTGTCGTCCTCACCGACCCCGGCCGGGGCGGAGCCGGCGCCGGCTACCGCGTCGTGAACGACGGGCAGCAGCGTTTGGACCAGGCGGTGTCGATGCTCACGGGGGCAAAGAGCGCGGCCGTTCCCGTCGACTTCATCCCTTACCCGGCCTGGGTTCCTGCGCGACAGCGGGTGTGGCGCCAGCTCGAGGCCCCCAACCGCCGGAAGGGCGAGCCCGTGCGCTATCTCCTGCTCGAGTCGCTCGAGGACGACTACCTCGTCCAGGCCGGCGTCAACGACACGGGTTTCCTGTCTTATGTCTTCTTCTCGCCGGCCTACAGCCGGGCCCGGGGCATCGATGCGCTCTCGCGCGTGATTCACCCCGAGCCGGGCAGCTCGCTGCGGGGCTTTCAGAACCTGGTCTGGGATTTTTCCGGGGCCGCCGACTTTTTGAGACTCGAGGTCAACGCCTCGGTGTCGGGACCCGAGGGCCTGCCCGACCGCTTCAAGCTCAAGCGCTGATGATGTAGCCGCCGCTCTTGGCGTCCTTCTTCATGGACAGGATGCCGTGGCGCTGCGCGTCCTCGAGGAGCTCCGAGAACGACTTGTAGCCGTAGTAGGACTCGGAGAAGTAGGGCTGCTTGCGCTGCATCGTCTGCTTGATCATCGAGCCCCAGATGACGTCGTAGCTCTCGCGTTGGAGAGCCTGAAACGAATCGATGACGAGGCGGAACGCCTCCTGCTGCTTCTTGGGCAGGTTGTCGATCGAGGGCATGGCCCGCGTCTCGCGAACGAGATCTTCGTAGAAGATGAACTCGTCGCAATTGGTGAGCAGGAGCGCCGACGTGGAGTTCTTGACGCCCACTCCGATCACCAGCTTGTCGTTCTCCTTGAGCTTCGAGACCAGCGGAGAAAAATCCGAGTCCCCGGAGCAGATGACGAACGTCGTCATGTGCACCTTGGCCGTCGCCAGGTCCATGGCGTCCACGACCATGCGGATATCCGCGGAGTTCTTGCCCGTGTAGCCGCGCTGGGGTATGTCGATCAGCTCGATGGCGGCCTCGTGGAACTCGCGCTTGTATTCCGAGTAGCGCGTCCAGTCCGCATAGGCCTTCTTGTAGACGATGCGGCCTTTTTCAATCAGCCGCTGCAGGACCAGGTTGATGTCGAACTTCTTGTACTTGGCGTCGCGGACTCCGAGAGCGATGTTCTCGAAATCGATGAAGAGGGCCAGCCGCTGGTCGAGCGCGACGCGCGTCGGCGGAGCGGGCGACGGCCCCGCGGGCGAGGAATGCTGCGGGGCAGCCGCGAAGACGGGGGCTGGCGAGGAGTTCGGCAGGCCCGAGGCTTCGATCATGGGGGCGTGGGGGTCGGAGGGCGGCGCCGAGCGGTTCTTGTGGCGCCTCGCGCCGCCCCGGCGCCGCCGGGACTTCTTTTCGGGGTCGCCGGCCTCGGCGGCCGGAAACGGGATGGTGTCGTCGATCATTCTTTTCCTTCCGGTGTGTATTCGAACGAGGATGTTGTCAGGAGAAACGTCGTGAGGACCCGGGCGATGACGGTGCCGTCAGCGTCCACGATGGCGACGTCTCCGACGTTGATGCGTTTGCCCTTCTTGGCGATCGAGGCGCGGGCCCAGACGTCCGATCGCGCGCGGCGGAGAAAATGGATGGTCAGGTCCGCCGTGGCAAACCCCATCTTCCCGTCGAAGTTGGTGGAGAGGGCGAAGGCCACAGCCGTGTCGGCGAGCGTCGCCAGGATGCCCCCATGCACGGTGCCCGATCCGTTGGTCAGCTCCTCCCGATACGGCAGCTTCAGCACGGCCCGGTCGAGACCGAGCTCCGTCAACTCCGGGCGGAGCCAGCCGAGGGCGGGAGAGGCCGCCAGGCGAGCTTCGAGACGGTCCCGGAGATCGGGTGCCAGGACCGGCCGGGGCCGGTCGGCGGACTGCAGACTCATAAACGCTTGATTCTACGCGAAATCGGGGTTCTCCGTCTTTAGCTCTCGTCGGGATCGGCCGAGGGATCCCTCGAATAGTACGGCAGTTCTTCCGCGCGCTTGACCGAGTTGTCGAGGTGCTTGGGCACCTCCAGGATCGTGCGGGTGACATTGGGGTCGCACAGGTCGTTTTCGCACTCGTAGGTGTAGACATTGCGCTCTTCGAGCTTCTTGAACCCCACGATGGTCTGGTACGTGTCGCAGTTGCCGCACTTAACCGACATCATGAAGACGTCGATCACGTGCTGCTCCGGGCGGTCGTCGGCGTCGGACATAGCAGGATAATACCTTTGGGAGGACAGGATGAAAGCAAGGCGCCTTTCGATTCCGGCCCTGGTCCTCGGATGCGCTGCCGCGCTGGCGGCCCCGGCCCCGGGCACCAAGGAGTTCGAGAAGACGATGCCGATGCCGAAGAGCGAGGCCAAGATCGGCTGGTCCAATGAGCGATGCGCTGTCGTCTCCGTCAGCCTCCAGAACTACCCGAGCTCGGACGACGTGGACAAGGCGAAGAAGGACCCGAGCGACCATACCTGGATGTGGTGGAACTTCCACGTGGAGAACGGGGGCGGCCGGAAGTGCCGCATCAAGCTGTGGGTCGAGGTCTACGACAAGAAGGGCAACGTGGCAAAGGCCGGCGACCGGACCGACACCGTGGACCCCGGCAAGTACGACGACAACATCCGTCTTTCGACGCGCATGCACACCCTCGACATCGTGGAGTCGCCGAAAGTCCACGTCCGGGCCGAGATCGGGCCGGCAGACTGAGCGGCCTCAGGCACAGGTTCCGGCCAGCGGGCGTCCTCGACGTGGAGGGGCCCGACCGCGAGTCCTTCCTCCAGGGCCAGCTGACGCAGGACGTCCGCGGCCTCGGGCCGGGCGAGGTGCGTCAGGCGGCGGGGCTGACGCCCAAGGGCAAGCTTCTCTACGTGGCCCGCCTCGTCGGGCTGCCCGAGGCGCTGCGCCTTCTCGTGCCGGCCGCCCTCGTGGCCAACGTGACGGCCCACCTTTCGAAGTACGCCGTCTTCCAGAAAGTCGAGGTCGCCGACGTTTCCGCCGACTGGCTGCGCGTCGGCATCTACGGCGGCGCTTTGGAATCCGCGCCCGGGGAGGATCTGCCCGGCTCTCTCCTGCTTCCCGGCGAGGGCGAGTTTGCGCTGGAGCTCCTCGTGCCGGCGGCTCTGCGGCCAGCCTGCGCAGGATGGCTCGAGAAAGAAGGCTCCGTCGAAGCCTCGGCGGAGCAAGGCGAGGTCCGCCGGGTCGAAGCGGGACGCCCCCGGTTTGGCCAGGACATGGACGCAACCAATCTGCCCGACGAAGTCAACCTGGCGTCGGCGATCTCACGCACCAAAGGCTGTTACGTCGGCCAGGAGATCGTCGCTCGCCTGTCGACCTACGGGCGCGTCAACCGCCGTCTCGTGGGCTTCCGATTCCCGGACGGAAGGATTCCCGAAGGCTCCCGGCTGGCCCATCCCGATCCTTTAGCCGACGCGAAGATCGAGTGGGGCCGCGTCACGAGCTCGGTGGAGTCGGCTGCGTTCGGACCGATCGGCCTCGGGTTCGCCTTCCGCGACGTTGCGCTGGGAGCTTCCCTCGTCGGCCAGGATGATCCATCGCGAAGGGCCGTCGCCGTGGAACTCCCCTTCGCGTGAAGGCCGCCGAAAGAGACGGCCTTCCCGTCCACCTGGCCCTTGCTTCGGCGCAGGCCGGCTTCGCACTCTTCCCGATGCTCGGCAAGCTGGCCTTGACGTCGCTTCCGCCCCTCGTCCTGGCGGGCCTGCGCGTGGCCTCGGCGGCCGTGGTGCTGGAACTGATCCGCCGCGCGGCCGGCCAATCTCTGCCCGCCCGGGCGGACCGGGGCATCTTCTTTCTGCTGGCGCTTCTCGGAGTCTCGATCAACCAGGTCTTTTTCATCCTGGGTCTCTCCCTCACGACGGCCATCAACACGGCCGTCCTGACCGCCACGATCCCCGTCTTTACGCTGGCCGTAGCACTTCTCCTCCGGCACGAGCGCCTCCGGCTTCGGCCGCTGCTCGGCCTGGTCTTCGCCCTCGCCGGAGCGCTCGTCCTCCTGAACGTCCAGAGGTTCGATTGGCGCAGCGACTTCGTGAAGGGCGATCTGCTGCTGCTCGCCAACTGCCTCTCGTACTCCTTCTACCTCGTCCTGGGCCGGCCCGTGATGACCCGCTACCGACCGCCCACCGCCATCGCAACAGTGTTCCTCTACGGGGCCCTCCCGATCCTCCTCGTTGCGGCCCCGTCGCTCGCACGTTTTGCGCCATCGACCGTGACACCGCTCGCCTGGTGGAGCCTGGCGGCGATCGTCTCCGCGTCCACCATCCTGCCGTACCTGCTGAACTCCTGGGCTCTGGCGCGCACGCATGCATCACGGGTCGCCTTTTACGTGTTCCTTCAGCCCTTGATCGGCGCCGTTCTGGCGATCGTCGTCTTGAACGAGACGCTTACCGTGCGCACGGCCGTGGCCGCGGCTCTCATCTTCGCCGGGCTCGGCGTGACAGTTCTTCCCGGCCGGACGTGAGCACCTGACGCCGCCGCGCATTTTCGCATAGCATCTCCTCCGCCTCATGGAAGACCGCGAAAACGAGATCACCGCGCAGCTCGCCGGCCGCTACGAGCTGATCGAGCTCCTGGGCCGGGGGGGATTCGCCGCCGTCTACCGGGTGATGAATCTCCGGCTCCAGAGGACCGAGGCGCTGAAGGTCCTGTCCCAGATGCTGACCGACGACCAGGACTTCGCCAGGCGCTTCGAGCAGGAGGCCCGGGTGGCCGCCTCGCTGGACCACCCCAACATCGTCAAGATCTACGACTACGGCGGCCTCGACGGGCTCTTCTGGTTCTCCATGCAGCTCGTCGACGGGCCCTCGCTCGGCCGCCGCTTGAAGAGCGGCTCCCGGGTCGAGCCCTTCACGGCGGCGCGCATCGGGATCCGGGTACTCGATGCCCTGCGGTACAGCCACGAGCGCGGCGTGATCCACCGGGACATCAAGCCGGACAACATCCTCATCGACCGGGAGGGCCGCCCCTACATCACCGACTACGGCGTCGCGAAGTCTCAGCTCGCCCTGGTCAAAACGCAGGCGGGCACTTTGCTCGGATCGCCGGCCTACATGTCGCCCGAGCAGCTCCAGGGAAAGGCTCTCGACGGCCGCAGCGACCTCTACTCCGTCGGCGTCACCCTGTACAAGGCGCTGTCGGGAGAGCTCCCCTTTTCGGGCGACGACACGTTCAAAGCCACGATGAAGCGCCTCTCGGAACGGGCCCGGCCGCTGTCGGAGGCCCTGCCGGGAATCGATTCGGAGCTCGAAGCGATCGTCATGCACGCGCTCGAAAGGGAGCCTTCCGATCGCTTCCAGGACGCCGCGGAGTTCTGCGGCGCTTTCGAGGACTTCCTGGCAGGCGCTCCCGTCGCCGACCAGCCCCTGCCGATTCCCGTGGGCGAGGACGCGACGATCGTCATGACACCCTCCCGCGGATCGCGCACGGGCTCGACGCGCACTCCAACGCTCTCCCGCCGGCCATCGGGCTCGATGTCGTGGAGGGCACCGACGCCCCGCTCGACCGAGAGCCCCACCGTTCCCCCGGCGCCGGCTCCTTCAACCTCTCCGGCCCCTCCTGCCGCGGCGGCCGCGCCCACCGCGTCGCGAGACAGACGAACGCGCCTCGCGCTCGGATCCGTGGTCATCGGGGTGCTGACTCTGGGGACCGTGCTGCTGCTGACCCGGGAGAAGGGCTCGAAGGCTCCGGGAACCGTGGTGCAGCCGACTGCTGCCGTGCCCACCGCCTTGCCCACGGCCGCCCTGGCACCGACTGAAGCACCTGCTCCGGCGACCGAGCCGCCCGCCGCCGCGCTTTCGACTCCGCCGCCGGAAAGGCCTCCCGCCCGAAGGGCCACGGCGGTTGCCGCCTCCGTTGGCCGGAGCGAGCCCACGCCGGCCGCAGCGAGTGTCTTCCCGGCCCGCGCGGCCAGATCGATGCCGGTCGTCGAGCAGAGCTTCCCTCTCGAGCTCAACGACGCGATTCGCGGACAGCATCGCGGAGAGAGCGTGGGTCTTTCCGTGACCGTGGGCGAGGACGGCTCGGTCAAGCGCGCTGCCGTGATCTCGGAGGTCTGCCCGGAGTGCGACCGCGCCGCGCTCGAGGCCATCAAGAAGTATCGCTTCAAGCCGGCGCGCGACGGCGAGAACCGCCCGGTCGAGGCCACCTTCGCGATCGCCCTGCCCCTCTGAGACCCATATAATCCGGAGCGGTGAAAACTCCACCGCGCTGGGCAGCCCTCGCCGCCCCCGTCCTCGCCCTCCTTTCCGGCGGCTGCGCGTCGAAGGAGGTTCAGCTCCACATGGCCGTGCAGGTCGTCTCGCAGCCCGAGAGCGCCGAGGTGCGCTACAAGGGCAAGACGATCGGGGAGGCCCCGACGAACATCGCGATCAACACGTACGAGGATCTCCAGGCGATTGTCGCCGTCAAAGGGGACCTCGAGGTCGCCGAGAAGCGCCTGCGCATCCTGGCACCCGACAAGGCGCAGCTCATCTTCAAGTTCGGCAAGGGAGAACAGTCCCCGATCGCGAGGGTCCTCGGCGTTCAGAACGTCCTGATCTTCGACTATTCGGAGAAGGTCGCGTTCGACGTGGACAAGTTCGACCTGAAGCCCGAGGCGCTGCCGATCTTGAACACGCAAGCCGACATCCTGAACGTGTATTTCCCGAAGGCGAAAGTCTTCGTCTGCGGCTACACCGACGCGACGGGCACCGACGAGCACAACCTGCGCTTGTCTCTCAAGCGCGCCCAGGCCGTGGCCGACTACCTCGTGGCGCGGCAGGTGGACAAGGGGCGCCTCGAGATCCGCGGATTCGGAAAGGACTATCCCGTCGAGTCCAACGCCACGCCCGCCGGCCGCCTCCTCAACCGCCGCACCGAAGTGGTTCTCCCTCAATAGCCATGAACAGCCCCCTCTCCCCACGGGAGAGGGGTGGGGTGAGGGGCGAGCGGAAGCCGATCCAGACCATTACCGGCGAAAGTTTCCCCCTCACCCTGCCCTCTCCCGGAGGGAGAGGGTTCAAGCCCCGTCCCTGAAGCGCTTCATCAGGTCGAGGATGTCGTCGGGGGCTCGGCGGGGGCGGCCGTCTGAATCTGCGAAAACGTGGCGGGTCGACCCGGCCGCCAGGACTTCGTCGTCGCGCACGATTTCGTAGTCGAACGCCAGTCCACGACCCGAGAGCTCCGGCATGGAGGCTCGGACGATGACGGCGTCGTCGTAGCGGGCCGGACGGCGGTAAGTGCATTCGACGCCCGTGACGAGGATGAGGAGCCCTGCTTCCTCCATCGACCGGTAAGGCAGGCCGGCCGCGCGGCAGTATTCGGTCCGCCCCACCTCGAACCAGACGACGTAGTGCGCGTGGTACACGACCCCCATCTTGTCGGTCTCGGCATAGCGGACGCGGATCGGGGTCTCGACGATTCGCACGATCTAGAGTCGGTTCTGGAGCCGCAGCCTCACCGAATTGGGCACGAGTCCCGTCACGTCCCCCTTGAGCCGGGCCACCTCCTTGACCAGCCGGCTGGAGACGTAGGAGTACTCCTCCTTGGCCATCAGGAACACGGTTTCGATTCCCGGCGCGAGGCGGCGGTTCATGAGAGCCATCTGCAGCTCGTACTCGTAGTCCGACACGGCGCGCAGCCCGCGAACGATCAAGGTGGCCCCGACCTCGTTGGCGAAATCCACGAGCAGGCCCGAGAAGGAACGGATGGGAATGTCCGGATCCTCGCCGATGATCTCGCGGATCATCTCGATGCGTTCCTCGACGCTGAAGAGCGGTTTCTTCGAGTCGTTCTCGAGAACCGCCATCACGACGCGATCGGCCAGGCGCCGCGCCCGAGAGAGGATGTCGAGGTGTCCGTTAGTCAGCGGATCGAATGAGCCGGCGTAGAGCGCCACACGTTGGGCCATCAGGTTCGCCCCCCCTCCGTCGTCGCCTTGCGCAGGCCTTCGGCCAGCAGATTATAGGCGGACACGGTGAGAAAGAGCGCGAGACCAGGGAAGAGCGCCATCCACCAGGCCTCTTCGATGTAGGCCGGAGCCGCCGAGAGCATGCCTCCCCACGACATCGCCGGAGCCGGCAGCCCGACTCCCAGAAATGACAGGGCCGCCTCCGCCAGGATTGCCCAGGCGACGCCAAACGCGGCGGACACGAGCAGCGGCGGAAGCGCGTTGGGAAGAAGGTGGCGCACCAGGACCCGGGCTGGCGAGGCGCCAGCGGCCCGCGCGGCGCGCGCGTAGTCGAGATCGCGCACCTTCAGGATCTCGGCTCGGGCATACCGCGCATCGCCCGGCCAGGCCGTGAGACCGATCGCGAAAATCACGGCCGCGGGCGTGGGAGGCAGAAAAGCGGCCAGGGCGAGCAGGAGGAAGAGCACCGGAAAGCAGAGCACGACCTCGATCAGCCGGGAGAGAGCAAAATCGGTCTTGCCTCCGAAATAGCCCGCCGCTCCGCCAACCGAGAAACCCACGACCAGCGACACGACCGCCGCCGTCAGCCCGATCGCGAGCGAGAGGGGCGTGCCGGCGAGGACCCGCGCAAACAGGTCGCGGCCGAGGTCGTCTGTCCCGAAGAGATGCGCCGCCGACGGCGGCAGCAGCCGCTCGTCGAGGCGAATGGCCGAGGCGCGCGACGACAGGAGAGGCGACAGCCCTGCGGCGATCCAGAGGAGCAGGACGGCCGCGAGCGCGACGCGCCCCGAGGGCGGGAGCTTCGCAACGAGTCTCACAGGGCCGTCCCATCGCGCACGCGCGGGTCGGCGGCAGCGCTCGCCACGTCCGCGGCCAGGGCACAGAGGAGCGTCGCCACGGCGCCCAGCAGCGACAGCCCCAGGATGACCGGGTAGTCCCTCGAAAGAATCGAGTCGAAGTAGAGCCTTCCCAGGCCGGGCCAGGCGAAGATGCGCTCCACGATCACGCTTCCCGAAAGGAGAGCCGGCAGGATCAGCCCGAGGAGCGTGATGAGCGGCAGGAGCGCGTTGGGAAGGGCATGGGCCCACAGCGCTCGCCGCCGCGAGGCCCCCCGGGCCCGGGCCGCCACGACGTAGTCCTGCGTCACCGCCTCGGCGACGCCGGCCCGCACGAGCCGAGCGACAAAAGCGAGCGAGCCGTACGTCAGGCACACGATGGGCAGAACGAGGTGCGCCGCCCTGTCGGCCAGGCCGGGCAATCCCGAGGGAGCCGCGTCCGAAACCGTGCCGAAGAGCGGCAACCACCGCAGGCGCACCGAAAAGAGAGCTTGCAGCAACAGCGCCGCCCAGAAGGCAGGCATCGAGTAGAGGGCGAACAGCACGACGCCGGAGGCCCGATCGAAGGTCCCTTCGGGGCGGCCGCCCGAGTAGACGCCGAGCGGGATCGCGATGGCCAGCGTCAGCAGCAGTGCCAGGCCGTTCAAGAGCAGCGTGTACGGAAGAGCCTCGCGGATGCGCGTGACGACCGGCCGGTGATCCACGAAGGACTCCCCCAGGTCGAGCCGCGCCACCCGCCCGAGCCACCGGGCGAACCGTTCCGGAAGCGGCCGGTCGAGCCCGTAGAGCCGCTGCATCTCGAGCGCCGCCTGCCCGGTCACGCGGCGGCCCGACTCTCCTCCGAGCGACGTCACCGGGCTGCCCGGGGCGAGGTGCACCAACAGGAAGACGAGCACGATGATCCCGAAGAGAGTCGGCACGGCGTAAAGCAGCCGCGTTGCCACGAAGCGCGTCACGGCGCCGGCGCCATCCACCATGCCAGCGGCCCGGGCCAGGTTCCGAAGAGGCCGAGTGGCGAGGTCGTGAGGCCCCGTACGTTCTTGCGCAAGGCGTATTTCTTCGAGGCGTTCACGACCCAGATTGCGGGCGCCTCGTCGTGAAGGAGGGTGTGCAGCCGGTTGTAGATCACGATGCGGCGCTTCTCGTCCTTCTCGGAAGCGGCTTCTTCGATCAATCGATCCACGTCGGCATTGTGAAAGAAAGAGCTGTTGGCGCCCTGGGGAGGCACCTGCGAGGAATGCCAGACGGAGAAAAGGTCCGGGTTCGGGTCCGACGCGCTCCAGGCGCCCGAGGCCGCTTCGAAATCGCCCCGGTCGAGGCGGTCGACGTAAGCGGCCCACTCGAGTGATCGCACCCGCACCTCGATTCCCGCTTTCTTCGCGGCTCCCGCCAGGATCTCGTCGATCTGGGAGCCGATCAGCGAGCCGGAAGAGACCAACAGGTCGAAGACGAATTCCCGCCCATCCTTGTCGCGCGTGCCGTTTCCGTTGCTGTCGCGCCAGCCCGCCTCGTCGAGGAGCTTCTGGGCGGCCTCCGGGTCGTATGGCAGCGGGGTCACCGACGCGTCGTAGGCCGGCGAGTCGGGCGCCCAGGGCCCCGAGATGATACGAGCGGAGCCGTGGTACAGACTCCGCACGATGGCGGCCCGATCGAGCAGCATCGTCAGGGCCCGGCGCACCCGCGCATCACCGAAGAGAGGCGAGCGGTTGTTGAGGGCCACGTAGTTGAAGTCGAGGTCGTAATATTCGACGAGGCGGCAGCACGCCGCAAAGTCCGGATCCCCGGCGCTCTTTTCCTTCAAGGTCTGGTCGATCCCCGTCTCGTCGAGGCTGCCCTCGACGAGCGCTCTCCAGGCAGTGGAATTGTCCGGAAGAATCTTGAAGACGATCCGTTCGAAGTGGGGTGTGGGCCCCCAGTACTTGTCGTTTCGAACGAGCTCGATCGACTCCTGGGGCTTCCAGGAGACGAAGCGGTACGGCCCGTTCGAAAACGGCTTCCGATTCTCCGGCGACTTCAGAAAGCGCTGCTTCGCGAACCGCTTCTCGGGCAGGAGAGGCACGACGAACGCCATTGCCTGGTTCGCCCCGGCCTTCTGGAAGCGGACGCGGAACCCTTTCTCGCCGATTGCCTCGACGGACTCGAGGCCCAGAAACAGGGGCTTGATGACGGGAGAAGGCGTGTCGCGGTCGACGATCTTCTTGATCGTGAACACGGCGTCCGCGGAGGTGACCGGAGAGCCGTCTTCCCAGACCGCCTCGGGGCGGAGCTGGAACGTGAAGGTCCTGCCGTCCCCGGACACGTCGAAGCGCTCGGCCAGGCCTGGCACCAGGCGCATCCGGGTGTCGAAGTCCAGGAGGTTGCGCGACACGTACTGGAGGACCTGCTGCTCCGGCAGACCCGTCTGCATCACGGCGTTCAATGTGGCCGGGTCGCCGATCAGCCGCCGCCGCAGGACCGGCGAATCGACCGGGGTCCCGCTGCCGCTCTCGTCGATGTATCCGAGCACGGGCGGCGCCATGACGGTTGGCCTCGGCGTGTTGGGCGGCCGGGCCGCGGCCGGCGGCCCTTCCCCGCGGCAGGCCAGCACGCCCAGCAGGAGCGCCGCACAGAGCCTCTTCACGTCGCCCTTGATTATGAGGCCGAAGGACGGACTACGGGATGAGGAAGCTCGCCGCAGCGACGTTGCGTGCGGCGTCGGTAACGCGGATCAGAAGGAAGCTTCCGTGCGCCTTGGGGTCGAGGCGGATCCTGTACTGCTCCGTCGGCGAGTCCGAGAGCCCGTCGTTCGGCTCGACCCGGATCCATTCCTTCGCGTCGATCGAATACTCCGCCTCCAGTATCGGCGAGAGCGCGTCGACGGCCTCGAACTCGAATGTTCCCGAGGCTGAGGGCAGCTTCCGGATGACGGGCGGCGTGTTGTCGATCCGGATCGGCGAAGACTCGCGGGAAGCGGACTTTCGGTCCTCCGGGTTCGCCTCGCCGTCCGAGGCCGTGAGACGAAAGATGTAGTCGCCGTCGGGAAGCGAAGTCGTGTCGAACGAGTAGAAGATCTCCTTGAGTCCCTTGCGGAGAGTGAGGAACCGGTCGGATCCCGACAGCCGGACGTCGAGCTCGTACGTCAGGAGGTCTCCGTCCGGATCCGATGCCTTCCAGGTCAGCGTCCGGTAGCCCTTGCGGAGCAGGCGCCTCGGGTTGCCTTCCGTCTTCGGCTCTTCGAGGCTCGTGAAGATCCCTTTCTCGTCGGGCGCCGTCGTCTCGAAGACGTTCTGGCCGCTCGACGACGAGCGCGCGTAGACCTCGTTGGGCGCCAGCGCGACGAGACTATCGACCGAGGGAGCCGAGTTCCGGTTGCGGTAGGACGCCTCGACGCGCCGCACGCGCGGGGGCCCCTGCGTCGCCCGACATGCGGACTTTCCATTGCAGATACCGGCCCGGGGGCGCGTTCACCATGGGTCCGCCCGGCGCAAGGGCCGACCAGGGACTCCAGGTCGAATCGGGTGCCGCGGCCTCGCCCGACCGAAAGGCAAACTCGACCTTGCCTCCGGCGAGAGTTCTCTCCCTCCCAGCGGAACGCCCCGAACCGGCTCGTACGGCCCGTGTCCTTCACAGCGGAAACGTATTCGCCCTGCCGCACTCCGGCCTGGCGGCGGTAGAGGGCCGCGCCGGCGTTGGTGCCGATGCCGCCGTCGACCAAGACCGTGACCTGTTTCTCGTCCTGCGTCCGCTCGAGAGAGGAACTGTCCACGGCGATCCGGTACAGCCGGCCCCGCGGCCCGGTTGCCGCCAGGACGTCCCGACCGTCGGCAGAGGGCAGCAGCGCGAACACCATCTCCTCCGAGCTCGTCCAGGCCGTGCGCGGCGCCTCGCCCTCCTGCAACACGAGGACCTCCGACGAGTATCGGCCGGACCCTCCCGAGGACGGCGCCACGCGCCCGGTTGAAACCGAGACCGAGACGTCCGCCTTGTCCTTGCCTTCCTCTCCGGGCGCCCCGTCCACCTTCTTGCCGGAGAGCGCGGGCGCGACGGCGAGAACCGAGATCGGCTCGCCTCCGCCGCCCGAGGTGTCGCCCGAAGATGCCGCGACCCAGACGCGGCCTCCGGCTCCTCCCACGATCGAAGTGATCTCCGACCGCGACGAATCGTAGACCGTGACGACCTTGCCCGAGGTCTCGACCCGGAGCACGAGGCCTGAACCGGACGTGCCCGCCCACACGCGGCCCTGGGAGTCCGCGTGGAGCGTGCGGACATGCGCATCCGAGGTGGCATGCACGCGCTCGCCCTTGCCCGCCGCCGTGACTTTGTGGATCTCCCCGGGCAAGCCCGTGCCGACCCAGAGCGTGTTCCCCGCAAAGGCCAGGGCCCAGACGTACTTGGCCTGCGGGGCGTAGTAGAGCGAAGCCGTGCCGCCGGCGACGCGATAGACCTTGCCTCCCGGCGCCGCGGCCACGTAGAGAGCGCCGTCAGCCCCGACCGCGATGGCCGTGACTTCCTTCTCCGTGAGCGTCGCGACCGTCTCGGTCTTTCCCGATGGGCTGACCCGGATGATCCTGCCCGAATCTCCCGTCGCGAGCACGATCGAGCCGTCCTTCTCGACCGCCGCAGCGAACAGGCTCGCCTCGTTCCAGCCTTCGACGCGCTTCCACTCGCCGGAGAGAACCAGAGCCCCCTCGGCGGACACCGAAACCCCCCGCGCCTCGCCGAGCGAGAAATCCGACGCGGAGTCCACGACCCAGATCTTCGTCGCCGCCGCGAGAAGAGGCCCGGCCGAGAGGGTGGCGCAGAGCAGGGCGATGCCCGGCACCCGCCGGCCGAAGCGGCGTGTCACCAAATCCTCGGCTCGACTTCGATTTTCAGGCGGACCGACCCCGATATGGGAACGGGTTGATCGAGCGAATCGGCCTGCAAGCGCAGCGAGCCGAGCTCCGGCGCGCCGTCGCCCGGGCCGCGGTCCCGCAGGATCGCCGCGACACTGGCCGGCAGCGACGGCAGCGCTTCGCCTGCGACGACGGCGCCGGGGGCTTTGCGGTACGCGAGCAGGTTCAGGCTGTTGGCCGGACGCAGGCGGGCGAGGAAGTCGAGCACCTGGTCGAGAGACTGTGGATCGGGCGGATAGACCGAAAGGTCGTAGGACGTCGCTGCCGAGCCGTCGCCGACGAAAACGGTCAGGGGGCCTCGCGGCGTATCCTGCGGCACGGTCAGGTTCATCACGACGCGGCGGCTCGCCCCGCGGAAGTCGGTGAGATCGATGCGGATCGGGATCGTCTCGCCCGGCCGGACCCTCTCCTTGGCAGCCTCGACGTGCGTGATCCGGGCTCGCTGCAGCTGGTCGTTGTGCGTGACCGACACGTCCACGCCCTCGATCTTCAGGTCGCGAAACTCGTTGGCCATCAGAAAATTCGCCAGCAAGGCGACCGAGGCGACGGCCTCCTCTCGCGCCTGCAGGCCCGAGAAGACGGAGTCCCAGTGCACGGTGCGCTCGTTGGTCCGGATGGCCGACTTCCAGACGAGCGTGCGCTCTCCCGTGCGCTTCTCGAGCGTGGTCAGAACGCTGTCGATCGCGAGGGCCGCCAGAATCGGCGTCAGCATCGGGTTGTGCACGGCCGAGAAGTGGTACACCTGCTCGGCGCCGCCATTCGAGCTCATGCGCACGGTTATCGGAACCATCTGGGCCCGGGCTCCGAAGGTGCCGTAGATGCCGGTCGACCGGTCCTGCGTGATGGAGCCGAGCACCGGCCCGGTCCCGGCGAACTTGAACGAGCGGTAGAGCGAGGGCAGCACCGTCAGGACGTCGGCCCGCGCCATCGGCATGTCGACGGGCCCCATCGAGAGGAAGGGATGGCCGAAGGCGAGCAGGTTCTTGCCGTCCACCCAGGTCACCGTGCCCGTGGCCGCGAGGTCCATATCGCCGGAGAGCAGGATGGTCGCGACGGCCGCTCCCGGCTTCAGGTCGGCCGGCGGTCCCGCGGAAGCCGAGGTCCGACGGATCCCGACGCTCCGGCCGGCGCCGTCATCCAGCCGGCCGCCTCGGCAATTCGAGCGAGCAGGCTTCCGGATGGCGCCATCCCCGACACGGAAACGGGCAGGGGCAACGCGGCCATGTTCCCGGGCGCCGCCGCCGCGCCAAAGGGCTTGAGCAGCTCGTCAAAGCTCTCGAGGAAGTGCGCCTGGCCGAAAGCGGCGACGACGCTCTGCTTGGAAGCCGCGGGGCTTCCGATCGGGACGGGCGGCCGCGCGGGGGCCTGCCGGATGTCGAGCATGCTCTGAATCGGCGTGATGCCGCAGATCGGCTCCTTGGCAAAGGGCCAGCCGTAGGCGAGCGCTCCGATCAACTTGCCCTCGACATAGATCGGGCTTCCGCTCATTCCGGCGATGATGCCGCTCTGCTCCAGCCCCGCTCCCGAAACGCGAGCGAGGATCAGGTCCTGGCCCGGCGCGTAGCGCCTCAACAGGCCGATGATCTCGACGTCGAAGCGCTGGATGCCGCGTCCGTCGCCCAGATCCGAGACGCCCCAGCCCTTCATTCCGGCCACGAGCTTCTCGGCCGACAGGGTCTCCGTCGGCTGCGCGATCGCGCACGTCGCCACGGCGACGAGCACTGCCATCGCGAGAAAAAGCCGCCGCAAGGGCTTCACGCTGGGCACAACCCCTGTGTCTCCCGGTGTCCATTCCCTTTGACCCTCTCCAATGCGTATGTTACGGTCGAAACCGATGAGTCTGATGCTCTTTCAGCCCGTCCGCACGGAAAACCTGCCGGAAACCCAAAGCATCCTCTCTTTTTTCAAGGACACCGGACCCACCGCCCGGATCGTCCTGGGGATCCTTCTTCTGTTCTCTTTCATTTCCTGGGTCATCATTTTCGCCAAGTACATCCGCCTGAAGCGAGTCTCCCGGCAGTCCGACAAGTTCATGGCTTTCTTCCGGAAATCCAAGCGTTTTTCGGAGGTCAACGCGCTAGCCAGCCAGCTGACCGAGACGCCCCTGACGACGCTCTTCAAGGCCGGTTACGCGGAGCTCGACGCACAGGTGAAGGCCAACCGGCCCGACGACCCGACCGTCACGGCGAGCGGCACCCCCTCGGGCAAGCTCCTGATCAAGAGCATCTCGGGGGTCGAGCGGGCCCTGGAGCGAGCCATCGGCGTCGAGGTGTCCCGGCTCACGACGTCGCTCACCTTTCTGGCCACGACCGCTTCTGCCTGCCCCTTCATCGGCCTCTTCGGAACCGTGTGGGGCATCATGCAGGCCTTCCGCGCCATCGGCGTTACCGGCTCGACCTCGATCGTCGCGGTGGCGCCCGGAATCTCGGAAGCGCTCGTCAACACGGCGGCCGGCCTCGCCGCGGCCATCCCGGCCCTCATCTTCTACAACTACTTCATGGGCCGCGTGCGGCAGCTGCGGGCCGGGATGGAGGACTTCGCCCTCGAGTTCATCAACCTCGCGGAGCGGAACTTCACGTAGGACGCCCCATGGCATTTCAAAGGCAGTCCGGCGATCCCTTCGATCACCTCGCGGACATCAACGTCACACCGCTCGTCGACGTGATGCTCGTCCTCCTGATCATCTTCATGGTGACGGCACCCATGCTGCACCAGGGCGTCTCGGTTGCCCTGCCGAAGACCGAGACGACGAACCTACCGGCCACCGTCCACGATCCCGTCATCCTGTCGATCACGCGGGACGGGCAGTACTACATCAACGAGACTCCCGTTGCGCGCGGCCTGCTGCGCGACAGGCTCCGCGCCTTTCTGGCCCAGCGCGGCGACCGGCCCGTCGTGTTTCTCAAAGCCGACCGGGCTCTCTCCTACGGAACCGTCGTCGAGACGCTCGACATCCTGAACCGCATGGGCATCGAGAACCTCGGCATGATCACCGACACATCGGGCAAGGGGAAGTAGCGGGATGGATGCCGTCGGCAACATCCTCGCGGACCGGCAGCACGATCGCCTCCCCCTCGGGGCGGGCGTGTCGCTGGCGGTCCTGCTCCACGCGGGTGTTGCGGCCGGCTGATCGCCTCCGCCCTCGCCCGCCCCGTCCGGTTCATCAATCCGCGCGCGGTCTCGGTGCGCCTGATGCCCGCCGGAGCGCTGACGGGCGGAGCCGCCGTCGCCGTGCCTGCCCAGGCGGCCCCGGAACCCGAGCCGCAGAAGCCCCGGATCGAGAAGGCTGCCGAGCCCCCTCCCCCTCCGCCCTCTTCGAAAGCCGTCCTGCTGCCGGTCAAGGAGAAGAAGGCCCCGCCTCCGGCGCCCGCCGCGCGCACGGCGGAAACCAAAAAGGCCGACCCTTCCAAGAGCGCGCCGGCCGCTGCAGCGCATGGGACCGCCACGGGACCGACGATCAACGCGTCGGGCTCGGGCGTCGGGATCGGAGGCGCGCGCCTGGACCAGGCCGACTTCCAGTACTCGTACTACATCGAGCGCATGATCCTGGCCGTCGGCGTGAACTGGTTCAAGCCCGCGCAGGTCGTGCCGGTCGAGCCGGTCGTGCGCTTTCACATCGAGAGGGACGGCACCATCGCCGATCCCGAGATCGAAACCTCGAGCGGACTGCCGTTCGTCGACCGCGCGGCCTTGCGGGCCGTCATGGCCGCTTCGCCGCTGCCGCCGCTGCCTCCCGAGTACGGCGGAAGCCAGCTGGGAGTGCACCTCATCTTCGAGAGGTAGACCCGGAAAGGACGACCCGAGAATGAAGCGATACCCCTTGGTCCTGTGCCTCGCCGCGCTCGTTGGTCTGACGCGCTCCGCTGACGCGCAGGCGCCAGCCCCGACACCGGCTCCCAATCTCGACGTCGTGACCAAGATCAGCCAGACGGGGGGACGCCGGGTCCCGGTGGCGGTCCCGGACATGCTGGCACCGAGCCAGGCTGCGATCCAGGCCAAGGTCGCCGAGCCCTTCACGGCGACACTCCGTGCCGACCTCGAGTACGCGGGGGCCTTCACGGTGACGGACCCTCACAACTATCCGCCCACCGGTTTTCGCGACCCGACGACGAAGGAGGCGGCAGACCGGTGGGTTGGCGGCGGCGCCGAGCTGCTCGTGGACACGCGTGGCGACGTCGTCGGCGATAAGGTGTCCGCCGAGGCCCGTGTCTGGGACCTGAAGGAGCGAAAGCTCATCTTCGGCCGGCGCTACACGGGAGGAGTCACGTACGTCGACAAGCATCGCCCACACGCTCGCCAACGACGTCGTCAAGTTCATCACCGGCAAGAACGGCCTGTTCCTTTCCTCGATCGTGTTCGTATCCGACCGCGACGGCGCCAAGGAGATCTGGACCATGGACTTCGACGGACGCAATCCGCGGCGGCTGACCAACCACCGCTCGATCACGATCAGCCCGGCCGAACGATCCGGCCGCATCGCCTACACCACCTACGCCGAAACGTTTCCGCGCATCTGGACCATGACACCCGATGGGCTCGACAAGAAACATGTCGAGACCGGCATCGAGCTGAACGCGTCGCCGACGTTTTCCCCCGACGGCACGCAGATCGCCTTCGCCGGGTCCGCCGGGGGCGCCGGCAACACCGACATCTACGTCGTGAATGCGGCCGGCGGCGGGCTGCGGCGCCTGACGACGACGCGGGCGCTCGAGGCCTCGCCCGACTGGTCTCCCACGGGGCGCCAGATCCTCTACACTTCCGACATCTCCGGCACGCCCCAGATCTACGTGATGGACGCCGAGGGGGTGAACCCGCGGCGCCTGACATACGCCGGCAACTGGAATGACGAAGCCACCTGGTCGCCGGACGGCGCGAAGATCGCATTCGCCTGCCGCAACGAGGGCGACTTCCGGGTCTGCGTGATGGATGTCGGCACCGGCCGCACCGTCGAGATCGCGGCGGATGGCTCCGAGGGCCATCCGACCTGGTCCCCGGACGGCGAGAAGATCGTCTACCAGTCTCGCCGAGGCCGCTCGACGCAGATCTTCTCCATGGACGCAAACGGACAGAACAAGCGCCAGCTGACGCACGAGGGAAATAATTCTCAACCCGTCTGGATTCCGTAACTTGCGAGCGCCGGCAGGCCCTCCTCTGCTATATTCTGCTTCCCGGGCAGCCGCGCAAAGGCGCGGCCCACGCTTTTCAGACAGAATGATTCGACGAAAGAAGGAGATGGCGATGAGAAGGACTCTTACGACAGCAGTTCTGGGTATCACACTCTTCGCGGCGCTCGCCGCACTCTCGGCTTGCGCCAAGACGCCGCCCAAGAATGCGACCGAGGCCAAGCCCGCACCCACGACAGCACCCGAGACTCGCGTCACCCCTGCCCCTCCGCCGCCGCGGGAGGACGTCAAGCCGGCCCCCGAAGCGCCTTCCATCGCCGAGCTGAACAGGCTGGGATACCTGAAGTCCGCGTACTTCGACTACGACAAGGCCGACCTGCGCGACGACGCCCGCGCCACACTGTCGGCCAACGCCGACTGGCTCAAGGGTCATCCCCGAATCCAGGTCCTCATCGAAGGCCACTGCGACGAGCGCGGCACCTCCGCGTACAACCTCGCTCTGGGTGACCGCCGCGCCAACGCCGCCCGCGACTATCTCGCTTCGCTCGGCGTGGACGCCACGAGGATGAAGACTGTGTCCTACGGCAAGGAGCGCCCCACCTGCACCGAGTCGAACGAGGGCTGCTGGCAGAAGAACCGCATGGCCGCGTTCGTGATCACCGCGAACTAAAGTGCTCCGCCGCTCTTCCCTCCTTCTCGCACTGGCCGTCCCAGCGCTCGCGGGGACGGCCTGCGTCTCCTCGAGCGACATCGAGGGGCTGCACCGGCAGATGAACGAGATCGAGAAGGAAATCCAGTCCCTCGAGCGCAAGTCTTCCTCCAAGGAAGAGATCGCGAAGCTGAACGACAGCGTCAGCCAGCAGACGAAGCAACTGCTTGAAATCCAACGCCGACCTCGGCCTCAAGCTGGGCGAGCTGACGACCAAGATGGAGCAGCTCGAGGCCCGGCTCGAGGACACAAACCGTCGTCTCTCGCAGCTCTCGCAGCAGATCGCGGAGACGCAGGGCGATCTCGCCCGGCTGCGCGGCGCGGGAGGGAGCTCCGCGGCGCCGCCCATCTCGCCCGCAGTCCGGCCAGCCGTCGCCTGCCGGCCAGTCCTCGCTGCCCGACGCCTCCGTCAAGCCTCCGGGCGGCTCGGCCCGGCCGAGCCCGTCGGATCTCTACGACACCGCCTACGGCGACTACACCAAGGGCCGCTATGCCCTGGCGATCCAGGGCTTCCAGGAGTACCTCGATTCCTATCCGGGCACGGCCCTGTCGGACAACGCCCAGTACTGGATCGGCGAGTCCCACTACGCGCAGACGCAAGTTCAAGGAATCGATCGACGATTTCGACAAGCTTCTGAAAAACTGGCCGAAGAGCGGCAAGGCTCCGGCGGCGCTTCTCAAGAAGGGCTACGCCCAGCTCGAGCTCGGGCAGAAGGCCGAGGCCGTCGTGCAGCTTCAATACGTCGTCAACGAACACCCCGCCTCGGAAGAAGCTCGGCTCGCCCGAGCCAAGCTGAAGAGCCTCGGCATCGAGACACGCTGACAGGAGAGACACGACACATGGCGAACATCAAATCGGCGGAGAAGCGCATCCGGCAAACAGCCAAGCGCCGGGCCCGCAACCAGGCGGCGACGACCCACCTGCGCTCCGTCGTCAAGAAGTACCGGGCCGCCGATCCGGCAGCCAAGGCAAAGGCCCTTCCCGCAACCTATTCCGAGATCGACATCGCTCTCAAGAAGGGCGTCATCCACCGGAACGCCGCGGCGCGCTACAAGTCGCGCCTGGCCAAGAAGGCGAGCGCCGCCAAGAAGGCCTGAGGGGTCGCTCACAAACCTCCTTACAACGTGGGTTTCGCGCTGAGGCCGCCCCGGCACCGGGCCGCCTCCCTGAGGAGGCACGCTCGGGTCTGGAGGCGACGAGATAATTGTGGACCCTCGCTTGTCGCTCGGTCGCAGTCTTGGGAGAGGCTCAAGAGACTGCGTGCCTTGCTCCCTCGCTAGAAGCCTCCTCCGGGAGGCGGCCCGCCGCCGGGGCTCTCTCTGAGGCTGTTGTCACTATGAAAGCCCCGGAACGGCGGGGCTGCCCTGCGGGACCGTCGAAACCGGGTGGGTGTGCCAGGCCGGATGAGACCCGGGCCGTGGAGGGTTCTTGCACCGGTTTCGTTCGAGCGGCCGCCAGCAACGATCTACCTGCCACCCGGGTGAGCGGCCGCGTGTCCCGCAGGGCAGCACCGACGGTCCGGGGCGGCTAGACCGCGCCTCTGCTTGAATCAGCGAAACTCTCTAGAAGCCTTCCAGGATCGTCGAGACGAGGCTCGCGGCGAATTTCTCGGCAACGCGGTCGATCGCCTCGTTTTCCCGGTCGACGTAGGACGCGGCCGTCGTTCCGAAAGTGTAGTTGTCCAGAAAGACGTATCCGGGGTTCTCCCACAGGACCTTTTCGCCGGGAAGCGTCTTCAGGGCCACCCGGGCCGTGATGCGGATCTGGTACTCGGTCGCGACGCCCTGCTGAGAGAACGCCACCGGGTAGAGATCGAAACCGGTCACGGCTCCCTCGAGCACGGCGTCCGCCCCTTCGGCCCGGGCCTGGACGGAGAAGTGGCCGCGCGAGGCGAGCTCCTTGACGATCTCCCCGGAGAGCCGCTGTTCGACCCCGGCGCGATGGGTCTGGTTGGCCAGGGTTTCGAAGCGGATCACCTTGATGGACGGTGGCAGGGTCGAGGTCTTGCCCACCAGGGTGTAGCCGCATCCACCAACTGCCACGATGCCGGCGAGCAGCAATACCAGGACCTTGCGGGAGTCCAAAGTCCAAAGTCCAAAGTCCAAAGGAAGAAGGATCATCGGACAACCAGGTTCAGGAGCCGGTCCGGGACGAAGACGGCGCGCACGAGCTCCTTGCCATCGAGCCAGGGCTTGATGTGCGCGTCTTCTCGGGCGAGCGAAAGGGCCTGCGGCTCCCCCGCCCCCCGCTCGACATCGAGGCGTCCGCGGACCTTCCCGTTGACCTGCACGACCAGCGTGACCCGCGGGGCCGTCGCGAGATCGGGATCGTAGGCGGGCCAGCGGGTTTCGACGAGAAGGTCCGGCTCCTTTCCCTTGAATGTTTGCCACCACTCCTCGGTCAGATGGGGAGCCATCGGGTGCAGGAGTTTCAGGAGCGTCTTCACCGAGCTCTGGACTCTCGGGGAGGGCCCTTCGGCTTCGAGGGTGTCCGCAATGGCCCTCTGGAACTCCATCAAAGCGGCGATGGCAGTATGGAAATGAAAGCGTGAGGCGTCTTCCGTCACGCGCCGGATCGTGGAATGTTCGAGGCGTTCGAGGGCCGCCGGCTCGGAGCTTCCCTTCGAGGCGGCCTCTCCCGGTGCCGGGGACCCAATGGCCGCGCGCGCACAAAGGTCGTGCACGCGGTTCAGGAACCGGAAAGCCCCGAGAACCCCGTCCTCCGACCACTCCGATTCCTTTTCGGGTGGCCCGATGAAGAGGGTGTAGACACGGACGGTATCGGCGCCGAAACGGTCGATCAGGTCGTCGGGCGAGACCGTGTTCCCCCGCGATTTCGACATCTTCTCGATCTTGCCCGTCTTGGGATTCTGCTTCGTGATCATGCCCTGGTTGAAGAGACGGGCAAACGGCTCCTCGAGAGCGACGATTCCCATGTCCTTCAGGACCCGGCAAATGAAACGCGCGTACAGGAGATGCAGGATGGCGTGCTCGATGCCGCCCACGTACTGATCGACCGGCATCCACTTTGCGGCCCGGCCGGAGTCGATCATCTGCGTCGCATCTCTGGGCGACAGAAACCTCAGGTAGTACCAGGACGAGTCGACGAAGGTGTCCATCGTGTCCGTCTCGCGGCGCGCGGCTCCGCCGCATTTCGGGCAGCGCACGCGGACGAAGGCCTCCGATTTCTCGAGCGGGTTGCCCTCGGCGCCGCGAAAGGCCACGTCGTCGGGCAGCAGGACCGGCAGGTCGCGGTCCGGCACAGGCACGA
Organism: uncultured Acidobacteriota bacterium; assembly: GCA_963739435.1. GTDB lineage: Bacteria > Acidobacteriota > Thermoanaerobaculia > UBA5066 > Gp7-AA6 > CAVUAN01. The sequence continues at coordinate 258,525 of CAVUAN010000008.1, read as the reverse complement.
CCCCGCAGGCCGGGCAGTGGATCGCGGGGATCGGCGTGCCCCAGTAGCGTTGCCGGGAGATGAGCCAGTCGCGCAGGCGGTAGCCGACCGTTCCCCGCCCGACACCATGGGCTTCGATCCAGCGCACGGCGACGCGGACGGCCTCGGGCCCGTTCTCGGTACCATCCCAGTCCCCCGATCCGCAGAGCACGCCGCCGTGCGGGATTGCCTCGGTCATCGCCTCGGAGTCGGGAACTCCCCCCTCGGTCCGGTAGACGGGCTTTATCTCCAGGCCGAGCGCCCGCGCGAACTCGAAATCGCGCTGGTCATGGGCCGGCACGCCCATGATGGCGCCGGTGCCGTAGTCGGGGAGCACGAAGTTGGCGAGCCACACCGGGATCGGCTCGCCGGTCGCGGGGTTGACGGCTCTGCGCACCGGTGTCGAAGCCTTCCTTGCGGCCGCCCTCGGCCTCCCGCTCCAGGCGCGACTCGCGCCGCACCCGCTCGACGAAAGCCTCGAGGGCCTCCCGGCGCGGCCCGCCCTGGGCAAGCCTTGCGACCGCCGGGTGCTCCGGTGCGAGGGCGAGAAACGTGGCCCCGAAGAGGGTATCGGGGCGCGTCGTGAAGACCGCGATCGGGTCGGGCAGGCCCTCGACGCGGAAGCGGATTTCCGCGCCCTCCGAGCGCCCGATCCAGTTGCGCTGCATCGTCTTGACACGATCGGACCACTCGGGGAGCTGATCGAGGCCCTGGAGCAGCCGCTCGGCGTAATCGGTGATTCGAAAGAACCACTGCGTCAGGTCTCGCACTTCGACAGGGTCGTCCGAGCGCTCGCAGCGGCCGTCGACGACCTGCTCGTTGGCGAGCACGGTGCGGCAGCCCGGGCACCAGTTCACGGGCGCCGTCTTGCGGTAGGCCAGGCCTCTCTCCCACATCCGGAGAAAAAGCCACTGGTTCCAGCGGTAGTACTCCGGCTGGCAGGAGGCCAGCTCCTTGTCCCAGTCGTAGAGCAGCCCCTGCATCCGGAGCTGCTCCTTCATCCGCGCGATGTTGCCTTCGGTGTACTCGCGCGGATGGATGCCGCTCGCGATCGCCGCGTTTTCGGCGGGCAGGCCGAAGGCGTCCCAGCCCATCGGGTTCAAGACGGACTTGCCTGCCATCCGCTCGCGCCGGTACAGGGCGTCGCCCAGGATGTAGTTGCGCCCGTGCCCGACGTGGAGACGGCTTCCCGACGGGTAGGGGAACATGTTCAACATGTAGAACTTGTTCTCCGCGCGGGACGTGTCGACGCGGGCCACGCCGCGCTTCTCCCACTCCCGCTGCCACTTGCCCTCGATCGACGAAGGCGCGTACCGGTCCGCCATGACGGCGGCAATCCTACAGGACGTCGGCTGCGGGACGTCTAGCGCGGGGCGCGGACGCGGACGGTGGTATCGCCGGCGCGGACGGGGTCGTACTTGAGCTCCCCTTCCGCCGACACGGCCGTCAGCCGCAGAGACTTCGGCCGGGCGAGAGCGCGCGTCGAAAACGCGACATACCGGGCATCGACTCCGTTGATGGAAAGGCGGGGATCGGAGAAGACGAAGCCACGGTCCGGATAGTAGACCTCGATCCACCGGTGGTACGCGCCCCCAATCGCTGCCTCGTAGGCCGGATTGGACGCGTCGGTGCGCAGGACGCCCTGGACGGTGCGCGCCGTGATGCCGGCCCGCCGCAGCAGGTCGACCGCGAGCTCCGCGAACCCGACGCAGTACGCCCGCCGGGCGGCGAAGACGGCCGCCGGGTCCTGGCGGCGCGTGTGGTCCGCGTCGTAGACGACCTCGGACGCGACGGCGAGAAGGATCCGCCGGACGGCTTCCTCCTGCGTCCGGCTTCCCTCGACCGCATGGGCGGCGAAGGCGTCGCGCTCCGGGGCGGGCGGCAGGCTCGGGTCGCGCGGGGCCCCCGTGGGGAACGGCGCCGAGCTCGCCAGCGGCGCGTCGGACACGCGGACTTGGAGATCGAGCTCTCCCGGCGACCCCGAGGCCACCTGGAGCGAATACCCGTCGTTGTCGTATTGCTCGAAGAGGCGGGCGTCCCCGCCAGAGGCGCGGTAGCGCGCGACCTGCTCGCCGCCCTTAGCCGGCAGCGCCGCGGTGAGGACGAGCAGCAATGCCAGGCAGAAGCGCCTCATGCGGATGTCTCCCCCGAGGCCCGGGATTTCAGGACCCCGTCGAGGATTCCGTTGATGAACTGCGAGGAGCGCGGTGTCGAGAAGCGCTTCGCGATTTCGAGGGCCTCGTCGATGACGACGGGGCGCGGCGTCTCCGGCTCGTGCAGCAGCTCGAAGAGCGCGAGCCGGAGAATGTTGCGGTCCACGATCGGCATTCTGGCGAGGCGCCAGTTGTCGGCCTGTTTCGTGATGATCGTGTCGATGGCCTCCCGGTTCGCGAGCGTGCCCGCGACGAGGCGCATGGTGAAGTCGCGCATGCCTTCCGTCGACTTCGCCAGGTCTCCGGAGCGGCGGAACATCTCGTCGGCGGCGGTTCCCGCCACGTCGTTTTCGAACAACATCTGGAGCGCCAGCTCTCTGGCCTTGCGCCGCGCGCCCACCTCAGCGCCTCCGGAGGCGGCGGCGCAGGTTCGCCATGGACACGGCCGCTTCCGCGGCCTCGGCGCCCTTGGCCGATCGAGCCCGCGCCTGCTCCATCGTGTCGCAGGTCAGCAGGCCGAACCCGATGGGAACGCCCGTGTCGGCCGACAGGCCGGACAGCGCCGTGCCGACCGCGTGGCCGAGGACCTCGTGGTGCGTCGTTTCTCCGCGCACGATAGCCCCGAGAGCGATCACGGCATCGATCTTCCCGGCGCGGATCAGAGCCTTTGCCGCGGCCGGGATCTCGAAGGCGCCCGGAACGCGAACGATCCGCACGTCCGATTCCCGGGCCCCGAGGCGCTCCAGCGTTTCGAGTGCCGAGGCGAGCAGGGCATCCGTCACGGTGGGGTTCCAGCGGGCGACGACGATCCCGAGCTTGCGGCCCTTCGCGTCGAGCGATCCCTCCTCCTCGGATGGAGAGAAAGGCGCTTTCCAGCGGCGCGGAGTTCGGCTGCTCAAGGATCAAACCTCGGTTAAAGAAGGCGAGTTTACCCTAAACCCCGAACAACTTCTCGAGCCAGGCCTCCTCGCCGAAGCTCCGCGTGTAGCGGGCTCGGAATTCCTCGGCGGAATACCGAGGCGGCTGGGGTCCGAGGGCCTCGAGGCTCAGGACGGCGGCGATCGACCCGATCCGCCCGGTTACCTCCCAGGGCGCCCCCGCCCGAAAGCCCCGAATCAGGCCTGCCCGGTACGCATCCCCGACACCCGTGGGATCGACTGCCTCCGCCTCGAGCTTTCCCGCAGGCACCTGGACTCTCCGTACCTGCCCCGAGATGCTTGCCGCGATCGTCGAGCCGTCCGGGCCGTGGGTCACGACCACAACCGGCACGCGCGACTCGATCTCTTCCCGCGCAAGGCCGGTCTTGTGCGTCAGGACGCCGAACTCGTAGTCGTTCACGATCAGGATCACTGCGCCCGTCAGGCCCTCGACCAGCTCCTCACCGGTCAACCGTGCGACCTGCTGGCTGGGGTCATAGATGAACGGAAGCCCGAGCTCCCGGCACTCGCGGGCATACCGGGCCATGCCCGCCGGGTCGTTGGGCGAGACGACGACGAGAGAGGCGCCCTCGGCCACGGGCCGGATCGAAAGGTCGCGGGCTCGCGCCATCGCGCCAGTGTAGAAGGACGCGATCTGATTCTGCTGCTCATCGGTCGACACGAAGAAGGACGCGGTGAACACGTCCTCGTGCAGGACGAGGCCCGATGTGTCCACGCCCTCGGCCGCCAGTCTGTCCCGGTAGGCGGCCGCGTCATGGCCCGCCGAGGCGAGAAGGAGGGGCCGCTCCCCCAGGAGCGCGAGGCCGTAGGCGATGTTCGGCCCGCAGCCTCCGGGCACACGGCGCATCTCGTCCACCAGAAACGACACGGAGAGACGGGCCAGGCGGTCCGGGATCAGGTGATCCACGAACCGGCCTGGAAACCGCATCAGGTAGTCGAACGCCACCGACCCGGTCACGACGATGCGGCCCGATGCGGCTGTCAGAGGTACCGTCCCGCGATGACCTTGAGGCGCGCCCGGGCCGCCTCCGGAATGACGCGGGGATCCGTCAGCACGGCGTGGCGCATCGCCTCGCGGCAGCCGCAGGCCCGGTCGGGAGAGAGAAGTCGGATCGCCTCGCGCATCGCCCGGCGTGCCGACTCCGCGTTGTCCTTCAAGACCTTCACGACGGCCTCGACGGAGACCGGCTCCGTCTCTTCACGCCAGCAGTCGTAGTCCGTCACGAACGCGAGCGTGGCGTAGCAGATCTCCGCTTCGCGGCAGAGCCGAGCCTCCGTGAGGTTGGTCATGCCGATCACGTCGGCCCCCCAGGAGCGGTAGAGGTTCGACTCGGCCCGCGTCGAGAACTGCGGCCCCTCCATGCAGACGTATGTTCCGCCGGAGTGAACGGTCAGGCCTCCCGACCGCGCGGCAATCTCGAGGGCCTTCGCCGCCACCGAGCAGATCGGGTCGGCAAACGCCACGTGCGCCACGATCCCCTCGGTAAAGAAGGTGTCCGCGCGGTGCCGCGTGCGATCGACGAACTGGTCGGGCACGACGACGTGGCGCGGCGCGTACTGCTCCTTCAGGCTTCCCACGGCGGAGGCCGACAGAACGGCGTCGCAACCCAGCATCTTGAACCCGCAGATGTTCGCCCGGTAGTTGATCTCCGAGGGCGAGAACCGGTGCCCGCGGCCGTGCCGGGGGAAGAAGGCCACCGGCACTCCGGCGAGGCTGCCCGTGAAATAGGAGTCGGAGGGATCTCCGAAAGGCGTTGCGAGCTTCTCCTCCTTCAAGCCGTCGATGCCGGACAGGTCGTAGACGCCGCTGCCTCCGATCAAGCCGATGCGCGCCGTCACGCCATCACTCCCCGGGCGGCTCGGCGAAAGTCGCCGATGGCGGAAAGCACGCGGGTGGCCAGAGCGAGCGCTTCGCGGCCCTCCTCGCCCGAGACGAGCGGCGACGAGCGGCCGCGGACCGCCCGGACGAAGTCGGCCTGCTCCCGAACCAGAGGCTCCATCTTTTCGACAGGGACCGGAACGGGGCGTATCTCGGGCTGCGGCGAATCGCGGTCCACGCGGCGCGCCTTCACCGTCTGGGCCTGCATGTCGACGGAGACCGAGATCGACGGGGCGAACAGGTGGAGCTTTCGAACCTTCTCAGCCGACACCCGCGAAGCGGTGAGGTTGGCGACCATTCCGCCCTCGAAGGCGATCCGGGCATTGGCGATGTCGATCAGGGGCGTCAGGACGGGCGTGCCTGCGGCGCGAATTTCGACAGCGGGGCCCGACGCGAGCGACCGGGCGATCTGCAGGTCGTGGATCATGAGGTCGAGGACGACATCCACGTCCAGGCTGCGCGGCGTGAAGACGCCGAGGCGATGCACCTCGAGAAACGCCGGGCGGGGGATCAGGGCCAGGGCCGCTTCGATTGCCGGATTGTGGCGCTCGACATGCCCCACCGCGACGATCGCCCCCGCGGCGCCCGCGGCCGCCAGAATCGCATCGGCCTCTTCCAGACTCGCGGCGAGCGGCTTCTCGACGAGGACGTCGAGGCCGCGCTCGAGATAGAACAGGGCCAGCTCGGCGTGCGTGACAGTCGGAGTCGCCAAAATGACCGCGTCGGCCTCTTCCGCCACCGCCTCCGGGCTCGAAAGCTTGCGTAAGCCGAACTCCCGCGCCACCTCGTCGGCGCGGCCCAGATGATGATCCAGGACCCCGACGCAGGCGGCGCCCGGCAGCTCCGCGGCCACCCGCGCGTGATGTCTTCCCAAGTGTCCCACTCCCACAACGGCAATCCGGATCGGACTCCTCATGCCCCTTTGGGCCTTGGACTTTGGACTTTGGACCCTCCCGTCGGTCATTCTTGGACTCTTCCGTCCGTCACCTGTGGAACCCCCGCTGCGACCCCTTGATGAAGGTCACGAGGTCCTCGACGTCGGGCTGTCCCTTGAGCTCCTCCTCGATCTTCTCGAGGGCCTGGCTCGTGTTCAGCTTCGATCGAATCAGGAGGCGGTAGGCGCGCTGCAGGGCCTCGACGCGATCGTCCGAGAAGCCTCGCCGCTTCAAGCCGATCGTGTTGATCCCGTAGGTCTTTGCGTCCATCAGCCCATCGGTCCTGCAGAACGGCAGGGCATCGCGGCGCAGTCCGGAATAGGCGCCGAGGAAGGCGTGCGATCCGATCCGCACGAACTGGTGCGCGACCGTGAACGCCCCGATCACGACCCAGTCGCCCACCTGCACGTGGCCGGCGAGCGAGGCGCAGTTGGCGATGACGCAGTGGGACCCGATCACGTTGTCGTGCGCGATATGCGTGTACGCCATGAGGTAGTTGTGACTTCCGATCACGGTCTCACCGCGGCCGGTGGCCGTGCCCCGGTGAACCGTGGCGAACTCGCGGATCACGTTGTCGTCGCCGACAACGAGCCGCGTGGGTTCGTTCTGGTACTTCAGGTCCTGCGGCTCGAAGCCCAGCACGACGTGGGCAAAGATGCGGTTCCTCTCGCCAAAGACGGCCGGGCCCTCGATCGAGGCGTGGGCCCCCACTGTCGTGCCCGCTCCGAGCGTCACATCTCCCCCGATCACCGCGAAAGGCCCGACCGTGACACCCGGGCCGAGCTTCGCCTCCGGTGAAACGACGGCCGTCGGATGGACCTCCGCCGTCACGTGCGCTCCACCATCACGGAGAACATCTCCGCTTCGGCGCAGAGGTTGCCGTCTACGGAAGCCCTCGCGCGGCACTTCACGAGCCGCGGTTTCATGGCGACGTACTCGACCTCCAGGCGGAGCTGGTCGCCCGGCACGACCGGGCGCCGGAACTTGCAGCGGTCGACGCCCGAGAGATACATGTGGCGCGTCGAGCCCTCCGGCAGCGACAGGTAGTACCCCACCCCGCCCACCTGGGCCATGGCCTCGACGAGAAGGACGCCTGGCATGACCGGGTTGCCGGGGAAGTGCCCCTGGAAAAACTCCTCGTTGAAAGTCACGTTCTTGATTCCGGCGATCGACTTGCCCTTTTCGAACGCCACGATGCGGTCGACGAGGAGAAAGGGATAACGGTGAGGAAGAACTTTCAGGATTTCGAGGATTCCGAGCTCCACGGTGGACCTCCCTTTCCGAGCGCCTCGACCTGTTTCTCGACGGCTTCGAAACGCCGCACGATCGACGGCAGCCGGAGCAGCAGAGCGGCGCTCCTCAGGAAATCGCGGTGCGCCGCGGCTGGCATGCCCGACACCACGGCCCCGGCCGAAACGACTCCCCCGCGCACGATGCCCGCCTGTCCCGTGAGGGTCGCGCGGTCTCCGATGACGGCATGATCCGAGACGCCGACCTGTCCTGCGAGCGTGACCCCCTTCCCGATGCGCGTCGAGCCGGCCACGCCGGCCTGCGCGCAGAGGATCGAGTGCTCGCCGATCAAAACGTTGTGGCCAACCATGACCAGGTTGTCGATCTTGGACCCGCGCCCGACCACAGTCTCTCCCAGAGTGGCGCGGTCGATTGTCGCGTTGGCGCCCACCTCGACGTCGTCTTCGAGGCGCGCGATGCCGACCTGCGGGATCTTTCGGTGGCGCTCGCCGTCCCAGACGTATCCGAAGCCGTCCGATCCGACGACGGCTCCCGCGTAGAGAATGCAGCGGTCGCCCGTCCGGCACCTTTCCAGGACGGCCGAGCCCGGACCCAGGACGCAGTCCTCCCCCACCTGTGCGTCTTCACCGACGAAGGCTCCCGGGTACAGGATCGTGCGCGCCCCGATCCGCGCGCGCGCCGAGACCGTCGCTCCCGCCGCAATCGAGGTTGCCCGGCCGAGACGGGCCGATTTGTGGACGTGAGCCCCCCGCGCGGTCCCGATTCTGGGCCGGACGGAGGCTGCCCATGCCGTGAGCCATGCCGCGAGCGCCGCCGTGGGGTTTGCCACGAGGACGGCCGGGCGGCCGCCCGCATGCTCGATTCGGGACACCAGAAGCGCTCCGGCCGCCGAGCGGCCAGCTTCCCGGGCCCGGTGATCGTCCGCGACCCAGGACAGGTCGCTCGGCGCCGCGGCGTCCAGCGTGTTGACGCCCGCAAGAACCAGCCGCGGATCGCCAGCGGGCTTTCCGCCGACAACGGCGGCGACTTCGGCCAGCGTGAAACGGGAGCGCGGCGGGAGCGGCCGGGGGGCGCCGCGCTGACCGGCCGACGCCTTTCCCGCTGCCCTTTTCACGCGGCTCCTGCCCGCGCTCAGTTGCCCGCGGGCTTCTTTGTCGTCGCAGCCTTGGGCGCAGGGGCGGCCGGCTTCGGCGCGTCGGACTTGGCTTCGGGCACCGCGACGGTCGTGTTGAACCTCTTCAGAACTTCGTCCGTCACGTCCACCGCTTCGTCCGCATACACGAGGCCGGACTGGTACTTGTTGAAGATGAGGGTAAAGCCCTTCTCCCTGCCCACCAACTGGATGACCGGCAGAACACGCCTTTCGAGGCCCTCCAGCTCTTTCTTCTGGGCATCCTCGAGAATCCGCTGGGCATCGTCATTGAACCGCTTGTAGGAGATGGCTTTCTCCTGGTACCCCTTCTGGAGAGCGTCGCGCTTGTCTTCCGTCATCGACTGGCCCTGGTCGGCCAGCTTTTGCTCCATGTCCCGGAGCTCCTTGGCCAGCTTGTCGGCCTCGTCCTTCTTCTGGTCGTTCAACTTCTTGACTCGGGCGAAAGCCTCTTTCCCGAGGGCCGACTCCTGAACCAGGCGTTCGACATTGATCACGGCGATCTTGGGCATGCTCGGGGCCGGAGCGGTCGCCGGCGCGGCCCCCGTCTGGGCCGCCGCGGCGGCCGCAAAGCCGGCCGCGAGGATGGAAAGGACGGTGCGTTTCATTCGTGCTCCTTCTAAGCGTCTTCTGCGAAAGCGGCAAATACTAACAATAATCAGCCCTCCAGAACAGCCTTTCAAATCAGGCCATTCCGAGGTTTTAAGGCCAACCGGCGCGGGCCCCCGGTAGTCCCCGGTCTAGAAAATTTCCGGGCCGCGGCGCAGCAGGGCCCTGCTCAGACTGTCGGCGGCTGTTTAGAACGTCCGGCCGATCGAGAACGTGAACCCCGACGGCTTCTCCTTCAAGCTCGTGATCGGGAACCCGAACTGGTCGATCGGCGTGATCGGGTGGAGATTCCAGGCGTAGATGAACCTCAGGGGCGCCTGGAAGATCGGCAGAAACACCCGCAACTCCATGCCGACGGCCTCGCGCAGGTGGAGGAACGTGATGTTCTGCGTGTCGAAGTACACGTTGCCGACGTCCCCGAACACGAGCAGCTTCGCCGGTCCGACCGACAGGAAGACGTACTCGGCATTGATGACGAAGTACTTGTTGCCGCCGAGGATACGCCCGAGATCGTCCGTGAAGACCTGGTTGTTGGCCTGCAACGGCACGACGGAGCCCGCCTGGAATCCCCGCAGGCTCTGCTCGCCGCCGATCTGGAAACGCTCGAAGATCGGAAGCGGCTTGCCGTTGAATGGTTTGACGTAGGCGAGCTCGAGGTTTAACCCGATGTACGCGTGTTTCGGGAAACGCACCGGGAAGTAATAGGTGGTCCCGAAAAGCGGCTTGATGAAGTAGTCGGTCCCGCCCAGGCCCGCAAACTGCACCGAAGTCGAATACCGATGCCCGTTCGTCGGGTCCGTCGGGTCGTTGCGATTGTCGTACCGGTAGCTCGGCGTGATCGAGGACGTCCGGCCCGTGACCTCGGTGAACTTCGTCGGCGGCAACGGCTGTCCCGGCGGCGTCTGCGCGCCGTTCACGGGGAAGTTCGCGACGATGTCTTCGTACGAGTACAGACCCGGCGATGCTGTCGAAGAGCCCCAGCCCTTTTCCGTAGAAGACCGAGCCGCCGATACGCTTCTCCTCGATGGTCTGGTAGTCCTGCTGCCGGCGGTACACCGAGTAGCCGAGGGACTGGTTCTTGTCCATCCACCACGGGATCGTGTACGACAGGTCGTAGAACTTCGAGATCTTGCCGAGCTGGGCCGACGCGGCTGAGCGTCTCTCCGCGCCCGAGGAAGTTGCGCGTCTGGAAGGAGAACTGTCCGAAGAAGCCGTCGAACCCGGAGTAACCGGCCCCGAACTGGATCTCGTTCTTGGACGTCTCCGTGCCCTTGAGAACGAGATCCACTCTCCTCTCCTGCTGCCGCACCGAGAACTCGGGCTCTTCCTGGATCTTGAAGTAGCCGAGCTGCTGCATCTTCTGGAGGCTCTTCTTCACGGCCTCCATGTTCATGACGTCGCCCTCGTCGAGAGCGAACTCCCGGCGAACGACCTTGTCCCGCGTGACCGTATTGCCCGTGATCTCGAGGCGGCCGAGGTAGAACTTTTCGCCCTCGTAGATCTTGACGTCCACGTCCACGCGCCGGTCGCCGACCTCGCGCAGCACCGGGTCCGCGAACCAGTAGATGTACCCGCGCGACTTGTAAAGGCACTCGATCTTCGACAAGCCCAGGACGAGGTTGTCGCGATTCAAGACCGATCCCGGAGGCAGGTCCGCAAACTCCCGGAGCATCCGGCTGCGCGAGACGACCATCGGCGCGTTCTCGCTCTCCGCCTGGCCCTGCTGGTCCATCTTCAGGATACGAACCGTCCCCGTGAAGAACTGCTCTCCCTCCACCAGCGGAACCGTGATGTTCACCTTGCGCTTGAACTTCGAGGGTTCTGCCTTGGGATTGGTCACGAAGATGTCGAGGACGGCGTCTTTGACGACGATGTTCTTGTAGCCCTTCGCCTGGTAGGCTCCCTTGATCAGCTCGACGTCTGCCTCGTAGTTGGCCTGGCTGTACACCGTGTCGTCCGAGAGGAATCTCCAGAACACATCGACCTTCGTCTTCTTCATCTGGTTGCGCAGCGTCGTCTCGGACATAGCCGTGTTGCCGGTGAAGTGGATCGAGGCGATCTTCATCTTGTCGCCTTCGTCGATCGTGAAGATCACCTTCTTGTCCGTCCGGGAAATATCTTCGATCTTGAAATCCACCGAAGCGCTCCGGAAACCCTGCTCGACGTAGTAGTCGGCTATCACCGCGCGGACTTTCGCGATGTCGCGCAGCGAGAGCGGCGCGCCGACGTGGACCTCCACCTTCTGCTCTTTCAGGCGGTCCTTGATCTGCGACACCGAGATCTTCTTGTTGCCCTGGTACTCGATCGCCGTGATCATCGGGCGCTCTTCGATCGTCACGATGAGCGTGACGCCCGAGGGGGCGGTTTCGGCCTCGATCGTGACGTTTTCGAGAAGGCCGACATCCCACAGGGTCTGGAAATTCGCCCGGATCTTCTCCGGGTCATAGGGGTCGCCGACCTTGATTCCCAGGTAGTGCGCGATCGTGTCGGGCGTGACGGTCTGGTAGCCGACGACGCGGATTCCGACGATGTCCGGGACGGGCCGGGCCGGAACGCTGGCCGGCGCCGGCGCGGCGCCGGGACCTGGCTCGGGGCCGGAGTGGGGGCCGGGGCGGGAACGGGCTGGGCCGCGAGGGACGCCGCACCGAGGGCCGCGGCGATGCCGGCGGCCACCAGAACCTTGCGAAGCAAGCCTCTAGGTTCCCTGCCCGATCGGCTCGGCTTCGCGGGCCGCGACGGCCAGACCTGTTTCGCCGACGCGGACCTCGATGGCTTCGATCCGCTCCTCGCGCGCGGCAATCAGTAGCTCGGAGACGGGGTCCTCGATGTGCTTCTGGATCGCTCGCCGCAGCGGCCGCGCGCCCATGTTCGGGTCGTCCCCGGTCTGTTGGAGAAGCCACTCGACGGCAGCCTCGTCCACGTCGATGAAGGCTCCCCTCATGGCGCTGGCAATCGTGGCGTTGACGTCCGAGATCAGCAGCCGGCAGATCCGAGCCAGCTCGACGTGCGAGAGCGGGTGGAACACGATCGTCTCGTCGATGCGGTTGATGAACTCGGGCGAAAAGTCCTTGCGCAGCTCCTTGAGGACGAGATCCTCGATCTCCTTCATGTTCGGCTGGTCCTTGGCGCCGCCGAACCCGAGCCGCGTGCGGTTGACCAGGTACTTCGTGCCGATGTTCGAGGTCATGATGATGAGCGTGTTGCGGAAATCGACGACATTGCCGTAGGCGTCCGTCAGGATGCCGTCCTCGAGAATCTGCAGCAGCAGGTTGGCGATGTCCGGGTGCGCCTTCTCGATCTCGTCGAACAGGATGACGCTGTACGGATTGCGGCGGATCCGCTCGGTGAGCTGGCCGCCGTCCTCGTGGCCCACGTAGCCCGGCGGGGAGCCGATCAGCTTCGAGACCGCGTGCTTCTCCATGTATTCGGACATGTCGAACCGGACGAGGGACTTCTGGTTCTCGAACAGAAACTCGGCCAGCCTCCGCGCGACTTCCGTCTTCCCGACGCCCGACGGGCCCAGGAAGATGAACGAGCCCATCGGCCGGTTCGGGTTCTTGACGCCGAGACGGGAACGGCGGATCGCCTTCGAGACGCCGATGATAGCGGCTTCCTGGCCGACGATGCGGCGGCGGAGAGCATCCTCCATGTGGAGCAGCTTCTCCGCCTCCTCCATCTCCAGGGAGGCGATCGGGATGCCGGTCCAGGACGAGATGATCTCCTCGATATCGCGGCGCGTGACTTCCTGAGTCGCCTCGGTGCGCTCCGCCGTCTGGGCCTTGGTTCTCTCGATCTCTTCCTTGAGCTCGATCTCGCGTTCCCTCAGGAACACGGCCTTCTCGAAATCCTTGTCCGAGATCGCCTTCTTCATCTCCTTGACGATCTGGCGCGTCTCGACCTCGAGCTTGCGCAGGTTCTGCGTGTCAGCGACCCGCTTCAGCTTCACCTTGGCTCCGGCCTCGTCCAGGATGTCGATTGCCTTGTCCGGGAAGAAACGGTCGGTGATGTAGCGGTTCGACTGGTAGACGGCGGTCTTGATCGCCTCCGCCGAGTAGCGGACCTTGTGGAACTGCTCGTACCGATCCTTGACCCCCTCCAGGATCTCGAAGGTCTCGTTCTCGGAGGGCGCCGTGACCTGGATCGCCTGGAAGCGCCGCAGCAGGCTGCGGTCCTTCTCGATGTACTTCCGGTACTCCTTGAGCGTCGTCGCGCCGATGCAGGACACCTCGCCGCGCGAGAGAGCGGGCTTCAGGATGTTCGCGGCGTCGAGCGACCCCTCGGCCGATCCCGCCCCGATCAACGAATGGATCTCGTCGATGAAGATGATGAGGTCCGGGTTCTCACGCAGCTCCCGGATGATGCCCTTCAGGCGTTCCTCGAACTGGCCGCGGTACTTGGTGCCGGCCACGATGAGGGACAGGTCGAGGGCCAGAATCTTCTTCTGGGCGAGGAACATCGGGACCGCGCCTTCGACGATCCGGGTGGCGAGGCCTTCGACGATCGCCGTCTTGCCGACTCCGGGCTCGCCGAGCAGGATCGGGTTGTTCTTGGTGCGGCGCGAAAGGATCTGGATGATGCGCTCGACTTCCTTCTCGCGGCCGATCAGGGGGTCGAAGCCGCCCTGCGAGGCCAGCTGCGTCAGGTCGCGGCTGTACTCGGCCAGGAACGGGAGCTCCTTCTTCTGCTTCGAGACCTCGCGCTCCTTGATCAGCGAGATCGTCTCTTCTCGCACGCCGTAGAGGTTGAAGCCCCGCGCGGTGAGCAGCCGGCCTGCCACGCAGCCGTCCACCCGAAGCAGCCCGATCAGGAGGTGCTCCGTTCCGACGTAGGGGTGCATCATCGATTCCGCCTCGTGCGAGGCGTACGCCAGGATCTTCTTCGACTCCTCGGAGAGCGGCAGCTCCGCCGTCGAGGAGATCCGTTCGACAAAAATGCGGTCGCCTTCGATCTCGCGGCGGACCTCCTCGGGCTTCACGTTGAAGCGGGAGAAGATCTCCTTGATGACGTCTTCGCCCTCGCGCAGGATCCCGAGCAGGAGGTGCTCGGACTCGATGACCTTGGAGCCCAGCTTCGAGGCTTCGTAGCGCGCGAAAAAAAGCGCCCGGCGGGCCTTTTCGTTGTACTTCTCAAACATCGCGGCGCAGTCCTGCCCTCGGTCGGGTTAACCCCGGGCGAGAGAGATTCCTTCCCGCGACATCGAGTAAATTTTATCACAGCGGCTCGCGAGATCCGGGTTGTGGGTCACGAGAACAGTGGTCATGGCTCGCTCGCGATGAAGCCCTTCGAGCAAATCGAACACCGCGCGGGCCGATTCCGCATCCAAATTACCGGTTGGCTCGTCGGCGAGCACCAGAGCGGGCCCGCGCGCGAGCGCACGGGCAATCGCGACACGCTGCTGCTCCCCGCCCGACAGCGCCCGGGGAAGGTGGCTCCGCCGGTCCGCCAGGCCAACGCGCCCGAGGAGCTCCGAAGCCAGCCGGTTGGCCTCCCGGGCGGGCAGGCCGGCGATGCGGTGGGGGAAGGCGACGTTCTCTTCCGCGGTGAACTCGGCCAGCAGGTGATGAAACTGGAAGACGAAGCCGATCCTCTCGATTGCGAAACCGCGCCCTATCCCGCGGCGGCATCGCATCGATCTCGGAGCCGAAAACGGAAACGCGGCCGGAATCGGCCCGGTCGATGCCGGCCAGCAGGTGGAGAAGCGTCGACTTGCCGACGCCGGAGGGTCCCATGATTGCCGCAAATTCGCCTTTCGGGATCGAGAGGGAGAGATTCTGGAAGACGGTGACGGGCGCGCCTTCGCCCGTGTAAGTCTTCGCCAGGCCGACGGCCTCAACGGCCGCCGCGCGGTCTCCCGTCATCGGGACAGCCGTATGGCCTCCCCCGGAGCCAGCCGGGCTGCCGCGCGCGCGGGCAGCACGGCCGCGGCGAGGGCCGTGGCCAGGGCAAAGACCGCGATGACGGCAAGTTCCCCGGGGTGGATTGTGAACGGGACGCTCGAGAGCATGTAGACATCGGCGGGAAGCGGCACGAGCTTGTACCGATCGAGCAGCCATGAGATCCCGGCGCCGGATGCCAGGCCCAGGCCGGTCCCGAGTGTGCCGATGAAGAGCCCGAGCGTGAGGTACACGCGCGCCAGAGAGCCGGGAGCTGCGCCCAGAGTCGCGAACACGCCGAGGTCGCGCTTTTTCTCGACGACGAGCAGCGCGATGTTCGAAACGATGTTCAGCGCCGCGACGAGAATGACGAGCGCCACCGTGACGAAGATCACGAGCTTCTCCAGCCGCAAGGCGAAGCCGAGCGACGCGTTCAGCTCCCGCCAGGTCTGAACGCGGTAGCGGGGGCCGAGAGCCTGCGCTGCGGCCCGGGCGGCCTCCTCGGCCCTGTCGGCCGCGTGGAGCCTTGCGGTGTACGCCGGGGCTCCCGAGGGAAGCCCGGCCAGACTCCGCGCAGCCGCCTCGGGGACCTCGACGTCCGCCGAGCGGTCGAGAGCCGAGCTGCGGCGCACGCCTTCGACCCGGAAGACGATGGCGATCGGGATCGGCCCGATCGGCGAGAGGCGGGTCCGCGAAGACGTCAGCCGAACCAGAGATCCTTCGCGCGCTCCCGTCCGGCCGGCCACGGGCCCGACGAGCAGCGCCGGCGGGGTGTCGCCGGTCTGCGGCTGGTCCAGGCGCCCGTTGCGGAAGCGCACCGGCGTGGCCGTTCGTCCTTCCTCGTCCGAAAGCCAACCGCGCCCTTCGATCTCCGGCCTCACCTCCGCCACACCGGGCAGAGCTGCCAGCGCCGCCTGCACGGCCTCGACGTCCGGCAGGATCGCTCCTTTCGCCGCGGAGACCCGGAGGTGAGGGGTTCTTTCGGCCATCTGCAGGTGGATGCGGTCCTGAAATCCGGAGAGAAGCGCCAAAGAGATGACGAGCGCGGCGACGCCGATCGCCAGCCCGGCAATCGAGATCACGGCGATCAGCGCCACGTGGGCCCTCTTGCGCGAAGCCGTCAGGTAGCGCAGGGCCACGAACGAGGGAAGGTCCAAAAGCACTCCGATCTATCGCGGCCGCAACAGCGGAAACAGGATCACGTCGCGGATCGAGTGCGAGTCCGTCAGCAGCATGGCCAGCCTGTCGATGCCGACGCCCTCCCCCGCCGTCGGCGGCATCCCGTACTTCAGGGCATCCACGTAGTCGGTATCGAACGGCATCGCTTCCGCATCGCCTGTCGCCCTGTCCTTCGCCTGCTCGAGAAACCGCCGCTCCTGCTCCGCCGGGTCATTCAATTCCGAGAACCCGTTGGCGATCTCCATGCCGGCCGCATAGAGCTCGAATCGGTCCACCCACTCCGGGTCTTTCGCGTCCTGCTTGGAGAGAGGCGAGATCTCCGTCGGAAACTCCGTCAGGAACGTCGGCTGCACGAACCGCGCCTCGGCGACGGTCTCGAAGAGCTCGGCCAAGAGCTTGCCCTTCCTGCCGGCGAAACGATCCGGCGCCTCGACGCCAAACCGCTTTGCCGCGGCCAGGAGGCCGTCGGCCGTCTCGAGCTCCGCGGGACGCGCCGCGCCACGGGGATCCTCGCGGGTGGCGTCGATCACGGCCTGCCGCATCGTCACCCTCCGGAAAGGCGGCCCCCAGTCGATCGTCTGATCGCCCCAGGGCGTCGTCGTCCCGCCGTGGATCTCACGCACGAGACTGGAGATCATTTCCTCGGTCAGGGTCATCAGGTCGCTGGCCCGGGAGTAGGCCTGGTAGAACTCCAGCATCGTGAACTCGGGGTTGTGCTGCGTCGAGATCCCCTCGTTGCGGAAGTTGCGGTTGATCTCGTAGACGCGAGCGATTCCGCCCACGACGAGGCGCTTCAAGTACAGCTCCGGTGCGATCCGCAGGTAGAGCTGAAGATCCAGGGCGTTGTGATGGGTCGTAAACGGGCGCGCCAGCGCGCCGCCGGCGATCGGCTGCATCATCGGCGTCTCGACCTCGAGGTAGCCGCGCCCGTCCAGATCGCGCCGGATCGACCGGATGATCGCGGCGCGGGTCTCGAAGACGCGGCGCGCTTCCGGGTTGACGGCCAGATCGAGGTATCTCTGCCGGTACCGCTGCTCGACGTCCTTCAGTCCGTGCCACTTTTCCGGAAGCGGCCGCAGGCACTTGGCGAGAAAGAGAGGGACTGCGCTTTCACCGAGAGCTGCCCGGTCCGCGTCCGGAACACGACGCCGCGCACGCCGATCCAATCACCGAGGTCGAGGGCGCGGAAGAGCGTCCAGCCGAGATCCCCGACAGCGTCCTGGCGCACGTAGATCTGGATCCGTTGCCGGCCGTCCGAAAGATCCAGGAACCCCGCCTTCCCCTGGATCCGCTGCGCCAGGATCCGGCCGGCCGTGGCAACTCCGGCATGCTCCTTATCGAGCTCTTCGCCGGTCTTGCTCCCGTACCGCTCGTTGATCTGAGAGGCCGTGGCGTCCAATGGAAAGTCGAACGGATAGACGGCATCCACCAGGGAAGAGATCTGGTCGAGGTTGTTGTGGCGGTTCTTGATCAGCTCCGCTTCCGAGGACGTGTCCTGTGGCGGAGCCGACTCGGGCGTATCGGCCATCGCGGGGAGTATACGGGGGTGCGGACCGATTAGGGTCGGCGGCGCTCGCCCTGGGAGTTGTCGAGCATGAGCCAGAGATCGGCCGTTGCCCGCAGGAGGCGGAAGCGGGTCCGTGTGTACCAGCGCGCCTCTTCGAGAGACTGGCTCGCCTGCGCCTCGCTGACGAGCTGGGCGAGCTCGGCGTCGACGCCGGCCGCCCGGGCGAGCGTGGCCCGGGCGTTTTTCAGGGACTCCGGCGCCGAGCCGTCCTGCGCGCTCTGCCGCAGGGCTTCCGTCTCCTGCTCGGATTGCACGCGCAGGGAGGTGGCGCGCAGCAGGATCACGTCCGACTCGGAAGTCGGCGCTCCGCCTGCGGCAACGGTCTTGCGCGCGGCGGAAAGCTCCCAACCTTCGAACCGCAGGTGCGCGAGCCCCGCGAGATTCGTCCGCAGGGGCCCCACACCGTCGTCGTACAGCTCCACGGCGGCCAGGATCCGCTGCATGGACGCCTTCCAGAAGGCGGCGTCGCCGCTCTCCTCGTCGGTCTCCTCGACGAGCTCGAGGGCCTCCTCGATGTCTCCCGCCTCGAGGCCCGAGATGTCGAACTTCTCGAGGACGCCGCCGATGGCCTGTTTCAGGTCCACGACATGCTGCGCCCGCAGATTGTGCTCGGTGGTCTGCCGGTCGTAGCGGACGCGCGACTCGCGGAATCGCCGGAACTCCTCGGGCTCCTTCTCGGTTTCACCGCCCTGCGACAGCTCCCGCTCGAGGTCCGTGATGCGGCCCGTCGCCTCGTCGAGCCGCCGCTCTTCCTTTTCGTAGAGCCGCTGGAAAACGGACCGGGTCGTCAGGTTGCACCAGGCCACGGCCGTCAGGATGTCCGCGTTCGAGAGGCCGTTGCTCACGCGCCTCTTCATCGTCCGGACGTTGGCGAGCAAACGCTCGGTCAGAAGCTCCTCGAACTCCCGGGCTCGCTCGACATCCGCCGCCAGCTCGTCGAAGGCATTGACGATCGCCGGGGTCATGCCGCTCTCCATGGGCGGCCACACCGAGATCGACGTCACCGTCTCGAAGAACTTCTTCACCGCCGAGCGCGGGCGCGTCGCCGCCGCCCCCGGGTCGGAGCGGCCCGCCGCGGCCACCGTCGCCAGGAAGTCGACCTTGTCGATGACGTCCTCGTCCACCTCGCTCTGCGAGAAGTAGAACCGGAGGAGGTAGAAGGCGATCTTCTCGTCCTCGGGCCGCACCCGCTCGAAGAAACGGCGCACGAACGACGGCGAGACCTTCCGGTCGACGTCGCGCAGCGTGGCCGATACGGAGTCGAGCTTTTCGAAGAGCTGCTTGAGGCGCGGCCCGGTCGCCTCCGGCGAAGCCGAGTTGATGTCGGCCGCTATCTTGCGGATCTCGTCGTAGAGGGCGTTGAAGTCGAGCTCGTAGCCCGGCTCCGACGAGAAGAAGGTTTTGTAGACGCCCCGCAGGAATTGATGGAACGTCCAGAGGGCCTTGAAGCGTTCCGTCAGCCGGATATAGTCTTCGTGGAGGAGCTGGACTCGTTCGACGAACATGGGCTTCCTGCTCGGCTCATTCTAGACCCAGGGAGGTGCCCTCCTGCCCCCCATCATGAAGCTCGGCCGGACCTTAATCGACAAAGACACGCTCTCGGCCGGTGTTTCACGCCTGGCAGCCGACCTGGACCGAGACCAGGCGGGCAGCCCGGTCCTCCTGGTGGGCATCCTCAAGGGGTCGATCTTCTTCCTCTGTGACCTGGCCAAGCAGCTCAAGACCCCCGTCCAGCTCGATTTCCTCCAGGTTTCCTCCTACGGGTCGGGGACGAAGTCCTCGGGCAACGTCCAGCTCGTCCGCGACCTCTCGACCGACGTGGCCGGCCGGGACGTCGTCATTGTCGAAGACATCGTCGACACCGGCCGGACGCTCAAGAAGATCATCGAGATCCTCTCGACCCGTAAGCCCAAGTCCGTCAAGATCTGCGCCCTCCTCAAGAAGAGGATCGCCGGCAACGAGAGCATCGCCGTCGATTACCTGGGCTTCACGATCGACGACCACTTCGTCGTCGGCTACGGCCTGGACTTCGCCGAGTCGTACCGGAACCTGCCTTTCATCGGCATTCTCGAACCGGACGGAGACAAATCATGAAGTTCCTGGCGACCGAAGGCGCGCCCAAGGCCATCGGGCCGTATTCGCAGGCCGTCGTGGACGGCGGAAGGCTCTACGCATCCGGCCAGATCCCGCTGGACCCGAAGACGGGAGAGCTCGTCGGGGGCGGGATCGAGAAGTCGGCGGAGCGCGTCTTCGACAACCTCCAGGCTGTTCTGGCATCGGCCGGCCTCTCGTTCTCGGACGTCGTCAAGGTCACCGTCTACCTCACGAGGAGCGAAGACTTCCCGGCCATGAACGCCGTCTATGCCAGCCGCTTCGGCGACCATCGCCCCGCCCGCTCGACCGTCATCGTCGCCGCCCTCCCCAAGGGCGCCCCGCTCGAGCTGGATCTCATCGCTGCGAACGCGCTCCGAGGACTAGGTCAGAACCAGCGCCACGGCCGCGGCGAGCCATCCCAGCGTCAGGACGCGGGTCGACCTTCGATGGAGAGCGTCGAAGCGCCGGCGAAAGGGGTCGTCGGGGGAGGCCGCGTCGAACGAGCCGACCTTCATCCGAAAATAGTTCATACGCGGCCGGAGGACCATCGAGAGGTACACGTTGCTCGCCACCGCCAGGAAGATGGCCACGGTCGCTACGATTTCCCCCCGGCCGAGAGACCCCCGCTGTTCGAGGCCCGCAAAAACGGCGACGACGAGGACGAGAGAGAGGCCATGCTTGACCGCCTCGAACCGGCGCAGGATCTCTCCGAAGACCGAGCCGGCCGCATCGCGGGAGGCTATCTGGCCGAAGATTACCGGCGCGGCGAGAACGACGACGAGCGTGCCTCCCACCCACAGGGCGAGAGCCAAGCGCAGGGCCAGCCCAGGCACGCTCACACCGTCGAGTCTATCCGCACGGATCGGAGGCGCTCGCGGCTCGATATGATCGCAGCGTGGACGCGGAGCTCGCGGGCGCTCTCGACGATCTCATCCTCGGCCGCGGGGTCGCGCGCGGGCGCCACGCCCTCGAGTACCGGGGGCGCTCGGTCCGCGCCGAGTTCGAGGAGCGCCTTGCGGCCAACGGATTTCGGCCGATGACGGTCCGCGAGGCAGCGATCGAGCCCGGGCAGCGGATCCCCGCGTTCCACCTGGACGGTGCCGCTGTCGACTTCGGCTGGCTCCGCTGGGAGATCTTCACGCCGAGGAGCCGCCGCAAGCTGTTCGCCTCGGAAAGGCGGCGGACGGACAACCAGGAGTGGGCCGTCCAGCTCTCCCCCGCGTCGCAGGAGAAGGTCTGGGCCTGTCCCGAGCGCCAGGAGCGCCACGACGTCGAAACCGCCGTGGCCGTGAATCCGTGACCGGCCTCACGATCGAGACCTTTCCTGTCGGCCCGCTGCAATGCAACTGTTCGATCGTCGTGGACGAGGCGACTCTCGAGGCGGTGGTCATCGATCCGGGCGACGAGCCCGAGCGCATCCTCGCGGCCCTCTCGTCGGCCGGGGTGCGCCCCGTCGCGCTTCTCCACACGCACGCTCACTTCGATCACATCACGGGCACTCGGGAAGTCGCAGAAACAACCGGAGCGCTGATCCGGCTCCACCCCGCCGACTTGCCGCTCTACCAGGCCCTGCCCGAGCAGGCTTCCTTCTTCGGCCTCTCGGCTCTCGCCCCGCCTCCGCTCGACGCTCCCCTTTCGGACGGCGAGATCATCCGGTTCGGCCGCTCGGCAGTGCGCGCGATCCACACCCCCGGCCACACTCCCGGCTCGACGAGCTTTCTTCTCGAGGGAGACGAGCCCCTGCTCTTTTCCGGAGACACCCTCTTTCGGCGCTCGATCGGGCGCACCGATCTCTGGGGAGGCGACACGGACCTGATCCTGGCCTCGATCCGGGACAAGCTGTTCGCGCTGCCGGGGGACGTGCCCGTCGTCTGCGGCCATGGGCCCGGCACGACGGTCGAGGAGGAGAAGCGCCTGAACCCCTTCGCCGCCCTTTGATTCAACTCCCTCTCCCTTCGGGAGAGGGCAGGGGTGAGGGGAAAACCGAAGCCGCTTCGATTCTTGCCTGCTCTCCAGTCCGCCCCTCACCCCATCCCCTCTCCCGGGGGGAGAGGGGTGAATGAGTCCTCGTATAATCGCTCTCCATGAGTCTTTCGCTCGCCGAGAAATCGCAGCTCGTCTCCTCCTTCTGGAAGGAGACCCCGGCCCCCTGCCCGACCCACGAAATCCCCATGCGGTCCTTCTTCGTGGACCGCGTGTACAAGCCCCAGGTGGTGATGGTGTGCCCGAAGGGCGAAATGTTCCGGTTCGACCAGAAGCCGAAACAGATCGAGTTCTCGCGGCCCCACCTGAAGACCATGGTTCTCGACGCCCAGGAGCGCGAGGCTCCCGCCTGCCCGCAGGACTTCACGTTGCTCGTCGTCTACAAGACCCCGGCGATGTTCCTGCCGGTCGGCTGGGACTACTCCTTCGTCTGTCCCTCCTGCCTCTCGTTTGGCCAGTGGATCGACACCGGCCGGCCCGATGACGTTGCGGCCGCTCCCAAGGTGCGCAAGGAGGCGCCGGCCTTCCACGACGAGACGATTCCCCTGCCCAAGCGCATGGAGATGGCCAAGGACGGCAACCTCACGCTCAAGCTCTACGCCGCGATGGCGCAGACCGACTGCACCGCCTGCGGCTACGATTGCGAGGGCTACGCCGCCGCGATTGCCTCGGGCAAAGAGAAGGACCCCAATCTCTGCGTCCCCGGCAAGGAAGAGACGGCCCTGGTCATCAAGAACCTCTCTGAAGGGCACCGGCCTGCCCGCCGCCACCTAGCCGCCTCTAGACTCCCTCGTCCAGCGCGTCGCCGGCGTGGATCGGCCGGATGGGCAGCGTGAAGGTGAAGCGGCTGCCGTGCCCGACCATGCTCTCGGCCCAAATCGTTCCGCCGTGGAGCTCGACCAGAGAACGCGCGAGCGAGAGGCCGATCCCCATGCCGGGGTGCTTGCGGGTGGGAGAGCCGTCCACCTGCCGGAACCGCTCGAAGACGTGGGCGATCTCGCTGTCCGGAATCCCGATCCCGTCGTCCTCGACGTCCACGCGGTAGCGCTCGTCTTCGACCTCCACGCGCACGACCACCCGGCCGTGCCTTCTCGTGAACTTGACGGCATTGGTCAGGAGGTTCCAGAGGACCTGCTGCAGGCGCAGCGGGTCCGCCCGCAGGGGCGGCATGAGCTCCGGCAGCGGCGCCAGGATCAGGGCGACGCCCTGGGCTTCGGCCATCATCCGAACGGTCTCGAGCGACCGCTGCACGACCTCGCCGAGCTGGACGGCCCGCAGGTCGAGAACGAGCGCCCCGCGGTCCATCCGGGCGAGGTCGAGGAGGTCGTCGATCAGCGCGAGCAGGATGCGCGCCGACTGCCGGACCTGCCGCTGCCCGCGCTTCAACGTCTCGGAATCGAGGTTGTCCTCCTCGAAAAGGTCGGTCCAGCCCACGATCGAGGTCAAGGGGCGTGCGCAGCTCGTGGTTCACGTTCTGGAGGAACTGGTCCTTGAGCCGGCTGGCCCGTCGCAGCTCCTCGACCGTGCCGGTCAGCGTCTCGTAGAGGCGGGCGTTCGCGATCAAGAGCGAGGCCGCGTCGGCGAAGGAAGTCATGGCGTCCACTTCCTCGTGTCCGAATCCTCCTTCGCGGTTCAAGGCCACAGCCACGCCGATCGTTCCATCCTCCGTCTTCAGGGGGGCGAAGACGCCGGACTGCGTCGGGCCGACGATCTCCTCGAGCGACTGGTTGGCATAAGGATCGTGGGCGAGGTCGTTTGTGGCGTAGACGTCCCCGCTGCGGAAGACCATGCCCGCGATCGACCGCCCCTCGACGGGGATCTTCAATTTCTCGGCCATTTCCTCGGTGAGATTCCAGCCGGGCCAGGCCGCCTCGAGGCGGTTCGTATCGGAGTTGTGAATGAAGAAGACCACCCTCTGGGCCCGTGTAAAGGCCGCGCTCGCTTCGGCGCAGCGTGCCAGCACCTCGCGCAGGTCCGTCGTCCGGTAGGTCGTTCGCAGGAGCGTGTGCAGGCGGCGAAGCGTTTCGACGCGGCGCTCGACGCGCCGGCCCATCCGCTCGAGGGCCGAAGCGAGCCGCCCGAGCTCATCGGGCGACTGCGCCGCCGACAGCTCCACGGCTCGCCCTTCCCCGATGTCCTCCGCCGCCTTGACGAGCGCCTCGACCGGCGCGGAGATCCGGCTCGACAGGAGCCCGACTACGATCAGAACGGCCGCAAACAGATAGAGGAAGAGAAGCAGCAGGTCGCGCCGGAGGACGCGGTAGCGCTCCGGCTGTCCCTCCTGAAAGGCTTCATCCTCGAGCTTGCGGATCGCATCGGCCGAGAGCCCCACCAGGACGACCCAGCCCGTCGTCGGGACCTGGGCCGAAGCAAATCGATGCTTCCGCCCCCCGAAGACGTGCTCGCTGGCGGACCGGGCCGAGCCGAAGACCGTCTTCGCGAGGGCCTGCCGCTCGGTGTCGGGCGAGTCGGCGAGCGTTTCGTTCGCGTCGCCGCGCCATTTCAGAATGGCCGCGGCGTGGGCCGTCATCAGGATGGCGCGCCCGTTTCCTTCGAACGCGCACCAGAAATCACCCTGCAGGTCGCCCGCCTCCCCCGACTCCGCGAAGAAGCGGCGGGCGTCGATCCCGAGCGAGACACCTGCGATCAGCTGTCCCGCGTCGTCCCGCACGGGCACGAGAAGCCCGACCTCCCGGCTCTCGGAATTCATGCGCGGGCCCGCCGAGGACGGCACCCAGACCGGCCTGTCGCCCGCCGCCGGATGAATCTCGGGGAACTTTGCCAGTCGGTTGAATTCCCAGCTCTCCAGGGCGCCTCCGGACTGGAGGATCGACTCGTGGAGGTCGACCCACGGGCTGCTGCGCATCGCCCCGGAGGCCGTCCAGACGCTGATGTTGCGGATCGAGGGCCGCCGATCGCGCACATCCGAGAAGAGCCCGGCAATGCCGGCCAGCCGCTCGGCGTCCCGGCGGGCCCGCGGGTCTCTGGCGCGCGATCCCTGCAGGAACCCGAGCGAGTCGACCTCCGGCATCCTGTTCCAGATGTGGCCGTGCTCGTCGGGAGCGGGAAGCGCCGGCGCCGGTGCCCCCGACCCGCTGAGCAGTATTTGAACGACTTCTGCCAGGGACCAGCCGACCTCTTCCGACGTCTTGGCCCGACGTTCCGCCCACTCCGCGCGGTAGACGGCGTCCTGCTTCATGCGGATCGTGGCCTCGGCGATCTTGACGGCGGAAAGGTGCTGGGCCGAGCTTTCCTGGATGTCCGTCAGGCGCCGGGAGAAGACGATCATGAAGACCGTCGCCGGAATGAACGAAGTCAGGAAAAAGGCGAGAAGGAGGCGCGCCGCCACGCTGCGGCGAGGGTCGAGTCTTCTCGCCATCTGCTCCAGTGCCTTCATGGAACCGTACGTTGATTGTAACCGGGCAGACGCCCGATCACTCGTAGCGGAGAGCTTCGATCGGATCGAGTTGAGCGGCCTTGCGGGCCGGATAGAAGCCGAAGAAGATCCCGATGGCCGCCGAGAACCCGAACGCGAGCACGACGGCCGCCGGCGAGAGGACGATCGGCCAGCGGACCTTCCACGCCAGGAACTGGGAGACACCGACGCCGAGCCCGATGCCGATGGCCCCTCCGGCCACCGAGAGCGTGACCGCCTCGATCAGGAACTGCAGGAGGATGTCGCGCCCCTTGGCGCCGATCGCCATGCGGATGCCGATCTCGCGCGTCCGCTCCGTCACCGACACGAGCATGATGTTCATGATGCCGATGCCGCCGACGAGCAGCGAGATCGACGCCGCCGAAGCCAGGAGCACGGACAGGGTGCGCGAGGTCTCGTCGGCCGTCTGCGCGATCTCCTGCTGCGAGCGGATCATGAAATCCGAGTCCTGCCCCGGACCGAGCCGGTGGCGCTGGCGCAGCAGGGCCTCGATCTCCGTCTGGGCCTGGTCGACGGCCTGGCGCGAGACCGCCGATGCCATGAACATGTCGATCTTCGTGCTGCGCTTCAAGAGCTTCATGACGGTCGTGTACGGGGCGATGACCGTGTCGTCCTGGTCCTGGCCCATCGTGCTGCCGCCCTTGGTCTCGAGGACGCCGACGACCCTGAAGGGGATGTTCTTGATGCGCACGGACTGGTCGATCGGGTTCTGGTCGCCGAACAGAGCGTTGGCGACGGTCGATCCCAGGATGCAGACCTTCGCCGCCGAGCGGACCTCGGAATCGCCGAAGAAAGCCCCCTTCTCGACGTTCCACGAGCGGACGAACGGCCAGTCGACGCCGACTCCCTGGACGCTCGTGCCCCAGTTCAGGTTGCCGGCCACGACCTGCCCGGCGGAGCGCGAGGACGGCGACACGTAGGCGACGGACGGGCACTCGGCCTTGACGGCGGCCACGTCGTCGTCGGTGATCGTCGACTGGCCCGTGAAGATCCGAGCCCCCGACTGCGTGGCGATGCCCGGGAAGATCATGAGGAAGTTCGTTCCGAGCGAGGAGATCTGAGCCTGGATCGCGGCCTGGGAGCCCTGCCCCACGCTGATCATGGCGATGACGCAGCCAACGCCGATGATGATGCCGAGAGCGGTCAGAACCGACGCATCTTGTTGCGGGCGATGGCCTTCAAGCCAACCTTCAGGATCGTCAGGAACTTGAACATCTCCGCCCCTTTACTGCTTGAAGGCGGCCTTGCGCCGCTTCTCCACCGCGTGATCCTCGACGAGCAGGCCGTCGCGGAAGACGACGACGCGCCTGGCGTACTCCGCGATGTCCGCCTCGTGCGTGATCAGGACGATCGTCTTGCCGTCGTCGTTCAGTTTCTGGAAGACCGCCATGACCTCTTCCGATGTCTTTGTGTCGAGGTTGCCCGTCGGCTCGTCGGCCAGGATCAGCTTGGGATCGTTGATCAGAGCCCGCGCGATTGCCACGCGCTGCTGCTGGCCGCCGGAGAGCTGGCTGGGATGGTGATCCTCGCGGCCGGAGAGCCCCACGATCGCGAGACAGTTCCGGGCCTTCTCGGCGCGCGATGCGCTCGTGCCGCCGTTAGACGAGTAGATGAGCGGCAGCTCGACGTTTTCGAGCGCCGAGGTGCGCGCGAGCAGGTTGAAGGACTGGAAGACGAATCCGATCTTGCCGTTTCGGATCTCGGCCCGGGCGTCGCGGTCGAGCCCGGAGACGTCGACGCCGTCGAGCCAGTACGTGCCTCCCGTGGGCCGGTCGAGGCACCCGACGATGTTCATCAGGGTGCTCTTGCCGGAGCCGGACGGGCCCATGACGGCCACGAACTCCCCGGGGCCGATCGAGAGGGTGACGCCGTCCAGGGCGCGGACCTCGACCTCGCCCATCTGGTAAACGCGGACGAGGTTTTCTATCCGGATGACGTCGGAGCTCAGAAGCCCCTCCGGGGCTGGCCGCCCGGCGGCCCGGACTTGCTCGCTCCCGATACGTCGGCCTTCGCCGTTGCCAGCCCGACAATGACCGTGTCGGACTCCTTCAATCCGCCGTCCACGACCTGCGTGAATCGGCCGTCGGTGATCCCGGTCTTGACCTCGACGGGCTTTGGATCTCCCAGACCCGTGGCCGCCAGCGTGTAGACGGTCTGGCCCCGGCGCGGCCGGCCGGAACCGCCGCCGGAACCGCCCCCGGGACCGCCGGTGCTGCCAAACTGCCGTGCCGCGCCCGCAGAACCCTTCTCGTTGCCCGAGCGCGCCGCCCGCTCCTCGGTCGATGGAGCAGCGGTCGCCGCCGCCGGCAGATTCTCGGGCTTGAAACGCAGCGCCGCGTTCGGAATCCGCAGAGAGCCCTGGGCCGTCGCCACGTCGATCGAGACGTTGGCGGTCATCGTGGGCCGCAGGTTGAGGTCGGGATTGGGCACTTCGATGATGACCGGATACGTGACGACGTTCTGGTTCACGGTGGCATTCAGGCGGATTTGCGAGATCGTGCCGCGGAAGAAACGATCCGGAAACGCGTCCACCGAGAAACGCACCTGCTGACCGACCTTCACGCTGCCGATGTCCGACTCGGAAACGTCGGCAGACACCTGCATCTTCGTCAAATCCTGGGCGATCTGAAACAGCATGGGCGCCGTGAAGGACGCCGCGACCGTCTGGCCCACGTCGTACTGCCGATCCACGACGGTGCCGTCGATCGGCGCGACGATCTTGCTGTTCGACAGGTCGGTGTTGGCTTGCCGGAGGGTCGCATCGGCCTGCGCGACGGAAGCGCTGGCCCCATCGAAGTTGGCCTGGGCCTGGTCGAAGTCGGCGTCGGGCGCGAGGCCCTCCTTCTTCAGGGCCGTTTGCCGCCGGAGGTTGATCTCGGCGTTTCGCATGTCGACTTTGGCCTTCTCGAGCGCCGCCTTGCTCTGATCGACCTTCGCGAGGAACGGAGTCGGATCGAGCGTTGCGAGAAGCTGCCCCTTCTTGACCTCTTTGTTGAAGTCGGCGTGAAGGGTGGCAATGATGCCGGAGACCTGGCTTCCGACCTTGACGGTCGTGACGGCCGAGAGGGCTCCTGTCGCGGTGACTGTCTGGGTCACGTCGCCGCGGTCGACCTTCGCCGTCCTGTACTTGGGTGCGCCATTGCCCCGGCTCCGAAAAGCCAGGAAGGCCAGCCCCCCGAGCAGGGCGACGACGACAGAAATGACGATCTTCTTCTTCATCGCGAACTCAATGCCTCCGTGATGCGCTCAATCCTGCCACCGGCCTTCTCCTGCATCGGACACACACCCGCATTCACAGTACGTGCCAGCGCAAGCGAAGATTACACGCAACCCGCGGGCCACCCCGGGATGCCGTCGAGCCGGGACTGAAGGGCTCCGGAGTTCCGCCCGGGCCTTAGAGGTTACGGTCGAGGAACTTAACGAACTCGCTTCGCGGAAGGGCTCCGAGCACGCGGTCGGCCACTTTGCCACCCTTGAAAAGGATGAAGGTCGGGATGGACGTGACCTGGTACTTCATCGCCACGTTGGACGACTCGTCGACGTTGATCTTCGCCACCTTGAGCCTTTCGGCGTATACCGTCGCCAGGTCTTCGAGCAGAGGCGCCACCGACCGGCAGGGGCCGCACCAGGGCGCCCAGAAATCCACCAGGACGGGCTTCTCGCTCTTCAGAATGTCTCCGTCGAACGTATCGTCCGAGACCTGCTGAATATTGGGGTTATCGGCCATTCCATCTCCTTCAGCGCAAAATACGCGCCCAACCGGGCGCTGGGATTCGGGCCGGATGATACAGGAAGTCCTGCCAGCGGAATAGAATAGGGCCACAGCCCGTTGGGCTGACAGAACCATGTTGCAGAGGCCTCGAGCGTCTCGATCGGCGCGAGCGTTCCTTCTCGCCGCAGGACTCCTTGCGGTGTCGGCGTCCTTCGGCCTGCACCCCGAGCCCGGCCCGCCTGCCTCCGCAGCCAGCACGGCTCCAACATGGTCGTCTCGAGCGACGCTGACGCCGCGACCCCACGAATGCCCCGCCTGTCTGTCGCACCGCCCCGTCTCGCTGGCACGTCCTGCTGTGGTCGTTCTCCGGCCAGAGTCGATGGTTACGCGCCTGGCCATCTGCGTCGTTTTCCATCCGGCCCGCCTCGCAGTCCGCCCGCAGCAGAACCGCGCTCCTCCCTCCGCTTAAGTCCTCCTCCACTCTCGTTCGCTCGTTTCCGGGAGGGTTTCCAGGGAGGTGTCTTGAAGGCCGTCTCGACGATTTCGTTGTTCACCCTAGCCGCCGCGATATGTGCCGCCCCGGCCGGGCTCGGCGCCGCCGGGGACGCCGCAGCGACGCTTTCTGTCTCTCGCCGGGACGCGGTCGACGAGGCCCTGGCACGAAATCCCGCGATCACCGCCGCGCGAGAACAAGTCGAGCAGGCGCTGGCCAGGGTCGCTGAGGCGGTCGCCTTTCCGGACCCCTCCTTTGCTGGAACCTTCGAGCAGCAGCAGAGCTTCCTGAAGCCACACACGGCGACCCAGAGGGACATCGGCGTCCAGCTGACGCTTCCATTCCCCTACAAGTTTCACCTGCGCGGGGAGGTCGCCGAGTCGAGTCTCTCCGCCGCAAAGCTCTCGCTCGAGCAGCTGCGGCAGCAGATCTCCTCCCAGACGGCGGCGGCGTACGACGCGTTGCTCGTGGCCGTCCGCCACGGCAACGACTTGCGAGAGGGAAAGGCCCTCTCGGAGAGTTTTCTCAAGAAGACGGAAGCCCGATTCGAAGCGGGCGCGGTCGCCAGGTTCGACGTCATCAAAGCGAAAGTCGACCTCGCCCAGGCCGAGAATTCCCTTATCGCCAACGAGCGCGTGGTCGCCGTATCTCGCGCCGCCTTGAACCGCCTTCTCGGCAGAATCATCGGAGCGCCCATCGAGGCGACGGATTCCCTCGAGGTACCCCCGCCCCTTGCCGAGCTGGAGGCGCTGGAATTGCTGGCCGAGTCCAGGCGGCCGGAGATCCTGTCTCTCTCGGAGCAGCGGAAAGGCGCAGAAGCGGCGACGACCCTCGCCCGAGAGTACTGGCTCCCCGACGTGAACCTGAATCTGTTTCGCAACTTTACGGAGGGAAGCCCCCCGGCGTTTTCGAGCGCTATCTCCTTCAACGTGCCGATCCTCTTCTGGCAGCATGAGAACGGCGAAGTTGCCGAGGCGCGGCACCACGAGCTGGAGCTGGCCGCTGGATACACCGACCTGGTGGCGCAGGTCCACCTCGACGTCCGAACCGCTTACGCCAGCGCGACGACCGCTCTGCGCCAGGCCGTCTACATCCGCGACCAGCTCCTGCCGGAGGCGCGCGAAGCGTACCGGATCGCCTCCGTCAGCTACGAGCTGGGGGGCTCCTCGGCCCTCGAACTCCTCGACGCGAAACGCACTCTGCTCGACGCCGAAAGCCAATACGCCGACGCCCTCGGTGCCGCCAACGATGCCCGGGCCGATCTGGAGCGCGCCGTCGGGGCGCCTCTGCCGCCCGGCCCTTCGGGAGCCCCCCATGAGCCATAGACCAACAGTGTTCCTCGCTACGCTCTCCGCGGCCGTCGCGGTTGTGTTCTCGGGTGCTTGTTCGGGCGGCGACCCGGCCGCGTCGGCGGCAGCTTCCCCGGCCGGGAACCTGACCCTCCCCGCGGCACAACGCGAGAAGATCCGTTTGGAGACGGTAGCTCCCTCGATATTCCATCGTACGATCGAAGCCACAGGCACGGTCGCTTTCAACAGCGACCAGGCCACGCAAGTCCTCGCGCCCATTTCCGGCCCGGTCTCTCGCCTGCTCGTCTCGGTCGGAGCGTCCGTTCAACTGGGCGAGCCTCTCGCGACCATCGCGTCACCCGACTTTGCCACCGCCGTGAGCGTGTATCGCAAGACGGAGGCCACGGCCCGCAATACGCGCCGCATCGCCGATCTCGACGACCGGCTCTTCCAGAACGACGCCATCTCTCGGCGAGACATGGACCAGGCCCAGACGGACGCGATCTCCGCGGAGGCCGACCGGGATGCCGCGATGCTGCAGCTGCGCGCCCTCGGGGTCGACGACAAGGCCCTCGATGAGATTCGCCAGGGGCACCCGATCGCCGGCGGGACCCATGGAGTGATCCGCTCCCCGATCGAGGGAATAGTCGTGGAGAAACTGATCACGCCGGGCCAGCTGCTGACCGCCGGGGCGACGCCCTGCTTCACGGTGGCCGACCTCTCCACGGTTTGGGTCATGGCCAACGTCTTCGAATCCGACCTCCCCTTCGTCGCGGCGGGCGACCCGGCCGATGTCACGACCGGAGTCCCCCCGGAGAGCCTCCCCGGAACGGTCTCCTACGTCGCCGCCCTGGTTGATCCGAACACGCGAGCGATCTCCGTGCGCGTCGTCGCAAAGAATTCGAAACGAACCTTGAAGAAAGACCTGTACGTTCGTGTCGCCATCCATTCGCGGCGCCAGACCGAGGGGCTCCTCACGCCCGTCTCTTCGATCCTGCGAAACGACGAGAATCTTCCTTTCGTCTTCGTTGCCAACGCCGACGGTTCCTTCTCCCGACGGCGCGTTTCGCTCGGCTCGCAGGTCGGGGACCGCCAGGAGATCACCTCGGGGCTCAAGCCGGGCGATCGCGTCGTCGCCGAGGGCGGACTCTTCATGCAGTTCGCGCAGAACCAGTGAGCCGACCGGACCCGCCTGCGCCCGCTGGGACACTTCGAACGGCGTCCGTCATCAACCGAATCGTTTCCTCTTCCCTGAGACAGCGATTTCTGGTCCTGGTGATGGCCCTACTCCTGGTGGGCGCGGGGCTCTGGTCCTTCTCGCGTCTGCCGGTGGACGCCTATCCCGATCTCTCGCCCGCACTGGTCGAGGTCATCACGCAATGGCCCGGCCACGCGGCGGAGGAAGTCGAGCGCCTGATCACCGTACCCATCGAAGTCGAAATGAACGGTCTACCCCGGATGACCGCCCTGCGCTCGATCTCGCTCTACGGCCTTTCAGACGTCCGGATGAGCTTCACAGACGGAACGGACAACTACTTCGCCCGACAGCAGGTCTTCGAACGTCTCCCCGCTGCCTCGCTGCCCGCCAACGTGTCCCCATCGGTTGCGCCGCTCTTCTCCCCGTCCGGCCTCGTGTATCGCTACGTCCTGGAGAGCCCGGACCGTTCGCCACAGGAGCTGAAGACGATCGAAGACTGGGTCGTGGAGAGGCAATACAAGTCCGTCCCGGGCGTCGCCGACGATTCCGGCCTCGGCGGGGAGACGATGCAGTACCAGATCCTGCTCGATCCCGCCAGGATCGCCGGCGCAGGCCTTTCGGTTCAGGCGATCGTCGCCGCTCTCTCGGCCAACAACGGCAATGCTGGAGGCGGCTTCTACTCGCAGGGCGGGCAGTTCTACTACGTCCGTGGCCTGGGCCGCCTGAAGACCCTGGAAGACATCGGCAACGTCGTTCTGGCGGTCCACAACGGCATACCTGTGCTCGTCAAGGATGTCGGGCGAGTCGTCATCGGCCACGCCCCGCGCCTAGGTCAGTTCGGCTTCAACGACCGCAACGATGCGGTCGAGGGCGTGATCCTGATGCGAAAGGGCGAACAGGCACAGGTCGTCCTGAAGAAAGTACGAGGAGAAGACCCGGGAACTGAATGGCTCGATCCTGCCCAAGGACGTCAAGGTGCATCCCTATTACGATCGCAGCGACCTGATCGCCCTGACGACCCGGACCGTGGAGGACAACCTGTTGCGGGGCATGGTCCTCGTCGTCGTGATCCTCATTTTCTTTCTGTACGATCTCCGATCCGGCCTGATCGTCGCCGTGACGATCCCACTGGCGCTTCTCTTCGCCTTCATCTGCCTCGACCTGCGGCACGTGCCGGCCAACCTGCTGTCGATCGGCGCGATCGATTTCGGCATCTTGGTCGACGGTGCAGTGGTGATGGTGGAAAACATCTACCGCCGGGTGGCCCTCCGCAACGGAGAACCCTTCGCGGTGGGTGAAGTGATTGCGGAGGCCGCCGCGGAGGTGGATCGACCGATCTTCTACGCGGTCGCAGTCATCGTTGCGAGTTTCCTGCCGATCTATGTCCTGAGCGGCCCCTCCGGCGAGCTCTTCAAACCCATGGCTGACACGATGATCTTCGCACTGGTCGGCTCCCTGGTCCTGACGCTCACGCTTTTGCCCGTGCTGTGTTCCTGGACCATGCGGCGGGGCGTGCGCGAGCGGCGAAACGCCGCCTTCGAAGCGATCAAGCGCGCCTACGCGAAAGGGCTGGACCCCTGCATCGCTCATCCCTGGAGAACAACCGCCGTTTCGGCCCTGATCCTCGTGGCCTCACTTCTGCTCATCCCGGGTATCGGCGCCGAGTTCATGCCGCACCTGGACGAGGGAGCCCTCTGGATCCGCGCCACGATGCCGTACACCGTCTCCTTTGAGGAATCGTCGCGAATCTCTCCACAGATCCGGTCCATCTTGCGTTCGTTCCCGGAGGTTACGGACGTCGGGTCCGAGCACGGCCGTCCGGACGACGGCACCGACCCGACGGGCTTCTTCAATTGCGAGTTCTACGTCGGCTTGAGACCCTACCGCGAGTGGAAGGGACCCTACCGCACCAAAGAGGGCCTGATCCAGGCCATCGAC
Source organism: uncultured Acidobacteriota bacterium (assembly GCA_963739435.1). Classification (GTDB taxonomy): domain Bacteria; phylum Acidobacteriota; class Thermoanaerobaculia; order UBA5066; family Gp7-AA6; genus CAVUAN01. The sequence goes on along the minus strand of CAVUAN010000008.1, from coordinate 224,830 downwards.
CAGAAACTCCAAGCCTTCCCCGGCATCATCTTCAACTACACGCAGCCGGCCGAGGATGCCGTGGACGAGGCGGAGACGGGCTTGAAAAGCGCCCTCGCCGTGAAAGTGTTCGGGCAGGACCTGGACGTGCTTGAGCGAAGAGGCAAGGAGATCAAGCACGTGCTCGAACGCGTGCGTGGGATCAGCCACGTCACGCTCGTCGAGGAGATCGGCCAGCCGAGCCTGACGGTGAACATCGACCGAGCCCGGATCGCCCGGTACGGCGTTAACGTCGCCGACATCAACGGCCTGATCGAAGCGGCGGTGGGTGGCGCCGCGGCTACGCAGGTCCTGCAAGGAGAAAAGCTGTTCGATCTGGTCGTGCGCCTGGAGCCGCAATTCCGCGACACACCCGAGAAGATCGGCAACATCCTCGTGGCGACGCCGGGAGGCCAGCAGATCCCTCTGAAGGAGTTCGCCGACATTCGCGTCGAGAGCGGAGCTTCGTTTATCTACCGTGAGGACAACTCGCGGTACATCGGCGTTCAGTATTCCGTCGAAGGGCGGGACCTCGCGGGCGCTGTGGACGACGCGCAAAGGCAGGTCGCCGCGTCGGTCAAGCTCCCGGCGGGCTACAGGGCCGTCTGGGGCGGCGAGTATAAGGAGTACACCGCTTCTCGCAGCCAGCTCAGGTTCGTCCTGCCGCTAACCATCTTCCTGATCTTCCTGCTTCTTTTCGCTCTTTACAGCAACTTCAAGTTTCCCATGATCACGGTCGTGGGAGTGCTTCTGTCAGCCCCCGCCGGAGGTCTGCTCGCGCTCCGGCTGTCCGGTACCCCCTTCTCGGTTTCCTCCGCGATCGGCTTCCTCGCCCTGTTCGGGGTCTCCGTGCAGACCGCCGTCGTCTACATCTCCTACGCAAACGAGCTCCGACGCGGCGGCCTGGGGATTGAGCAGGCCACTCGCGAGGCGGCGCTCCTGCGGCTGCGGCCAATCATGATGACGGCGCTCGTGGCGGCTCTGGGGCTGCTCCCCGCGGCCATGTCCACCCAGGTCGGATCGGACTCCCAGCGGCCGTTCGCCCTGGTCATCGTCAGCGGTCTCTTCTCTCGCCTTCTGATCAGCGTCTTCTTGATGCCGGCCCTGTACACCCTCGTGGCAAGACCCGGCGACCGTCTCGAGGTGTGAGGGCTCAGCCGCCCTCTGAGCGCCGCGAGAGGAAATAGGCCCGCGTCGCTTCGATGTCCCGGCCGATCTGCTCGGTCAAGGCCATCAGGGACGGGAACCGGCGCTCCTCGCGGACCCGGTCGAAAAAACAGAGCCGGACCTTCTCCCCGTAGACATCCGAGGAAAAGTCGAGGATGTAGGTCTCGATCGTCGTCGCATAGTCCTCGTAGACCGTCGGCCTCCGGCCGATGTTCGTGACGCAATCGAAGGACCGGCCGAACGAGCGGATCGCGATCCGCGTGAAGTACACGCCGTCCTCGGGATGCAGCTCGTTCTCGGGGGCCAGGTTGATCGTCGGAAAGCCGATCTTGCGCCCCACCCGCTCCCCCTTCGAAACGATGCCGTCCAACTCGTACTCCCGGCCCAGCATCGCGTTGGCGCCCGCGACGTCTCCCCGCCCGAGCGCGTCCCGGATGCGGGTCGAGGACACCGGCTCGCCCCCGACGAGGACCTCCTCGACACCCGAGGAGACGAACCCGCATTCCGGTCCGAGGCGCCGCAGGAGGGCCAGGTCGCCGCGCTTGCCCCGTCCAAAAGCGAAGTGATGACCCAGGAACATCTCCGAGGCGCCCAGGCGGTCGGCCAGGAAACCGCGCACAAATTCCTCGGGCTCGGTCAAGGAGAAGTCCCGGGTGAACGGGATCACGAGGAGATTCTCGATGCCGATCGCCTCGATCGCCTCCTCCTTCTGCCGCAGCGTCTGGATCCGCCGCGGAGCGTGGTCGGGCCGCAGGACAGCGAGCGGGTGCGGCTCGAAGGTCACGGCGAACGACGGCCGCCCGGATTCCCGGGCCCGGGCCGCAACGGCCTCGAGGATCCGCCGGTGCCCGAGGTGCACTCCGTCGAAATTGCCGATCGTGACGATCCCGCCTCGCGGCAAGTCGCCGGCGCGCAGCGGATCCCGGATGACGTGCATCAGAGGAATTGAATCATTGATTCATTGAAACATTGACTCATTGAGCCCAGATGAACCAATGAATCAATGAACCAATGGATCAATCCACGATTTCGCCGACCAGGTCATAGTCGTACGTCTCGGTGATTCGCACCCGCACGATCTCACCAGCTTTCACGTCGCGGCCGCCCGTGTCGTTGATCAGAAGCCGGCCGTCGATCTCGGGCGCCTGGGCCTTGATACGGCCCTCGAGCAGGTGCTCGGTCTCCTCGCAAGGCCCCTCGACAATCGCCTCGATCTTCCGGCCTCGGAGCGCCCGGGCCTTGCGCCGCGCGATCGGCTGCTGGAGGGAAAGCAGGAAATCGCGCCGGCTCTCTTTCTCGGCCGCCGGCACCGGGTCTCCCAGGGACTCGGAGCCCGAGCCCGGCTCGGGCGAGTAGGTGAACGCCCCGAGGTTGTCGAACTCGGCCCGACGCACGAACTCGGCCAGCTCGCGGAACTCCTGCTCGCCTTCCCCCGGGAATCCCACGATGAAGGTCGTTCGGATCGAGATCTCCGGCACGATCGACCGCATGCCCTCGATCATCCTGAGGTACGAGGATGCGTCTCCCCCTCTCCGCATGGAGGCCAGGATCGGCCTCGAGACGTGCTGGAGGGGGATGTCGACGTACGGCACGAAGCGGGGCTCGGCGGCCATCAGGTGCAGGATCGAGTCGTCGAGCGTCTTCGGGTAGGCGTAGAGGAATCGAATCCACGGGATCTCGGTCTCGCGCAGCAACCCCTCGACAAGTCCGGTCAGCCCCTTGCGGCCGAGGCCCAGGTCCTCGCCGTAACGCGTCGTGTCCTGCGAGATCAGCACGAGCTCCGAGATGCCCTGGGCCTCGAGCGCCCGCGCCTCGGCGGCCAGCGAGGCAGCCGTACGACTTCGCTGCATGCCGCGCATCTGCGGAATCGTGCAGAACGTGCAGGGGTTGTCGCAACCCTCCCCCACCTTCAGGTACGCGTAGCCCCGGCGGCGCGAAAGCAGGCGCGGCGCCGCCTCGTCGTAGAGCCGGGTCGCCAGCGGCTTCTCGGTGAAGCGCGGCAGGCTCGGCAGGCCCGATGCGGCCGCCGGCGCCTTCTCGAGCTCGTCTAAGCCGATGAAGACGTCCACTTCGGGGATCTCGTCGGCCAGCTCGCGCCCGTACTTCTGGACCATGCAGCCTGCCACGACGACCCGTTCGATCTCGCCTCGCTTCTTGCGGGCGACCTGCTCGAGGATGGCGTTGACCGACTCTTCCTTGGCCCGGTCGATGAATCCGCAGGTGTTCACCAGGACCACGCGCGCCTGGGCGTCCGGCACGATGTCGTGGCCGGCCTTCGCCAGGTGCCCGAGCATGACCTCCGTGTCCACGAGATTCTTGGCGCACCCGAGGGACACGACACCGACCGAGGGAAGCCTCGTATCGCTCATGGGTAGATGCGCTTCATCGTGCGCGGATAAGGAATTGCTTCTCTCAAGTGGTGGATCCCGCAGATCCAGGCCACGACGCGCTCGAGGCCCATGCCGAATCCGGAGTGCGGAAACGTCCCGTAGCGGCGGACGTCGAGGTACCACTCGTACGCCTCGCGCGGCAGCTTGTGCTCCTCGAGGCGCCGCTCGAGCAGGGCGAGATCGTGGATGCGTTGCGAGCCGCCGATGATCTCTCCGTAGCCTTCGGGCGCCAGCATGTCGAGGCCCAGCACGACTTCCGGATCCTCGGGGTCGGGCTGCATGTAGAAGGACTTGATGACCGTCGGGAAGCGGGACACGATCAGGGGCCTGTCGCCGTCGGCCGCCAGCGCCGTCTCTTCATCGGCGCCCAGGTCGTCGCCGAACTTGATCGCGAACCCCTTGGCCTGGAGCTTCGCGACTCCCTCCCTGTAGGTGATCCGGGGGAAGGGCGCCTGAACGGTTGCGAGCTTCGCCGTGTCGCGCTCGAGGCGCTTCAACTCTTCCCGGCATTTATCGACGGCCCGCGCCACGATTGCGGCGACGAATTCCTCCGCCAGCTCGCAGAGCCCCTCAAACTCCAGGAAGGCCACCTCCGGCTCGATCATCCAGAACTCCGTCAGGTGCCTTCTCGTCTTCGACTTTTCCGCCCGGAAGGTGGGCCCGAAGCAGTACACCTTCCCGAAGGCCGCCGCCGCCGGCTCGAGGTAGAGCTGTCCGGACTGCGAGAGGTAGGCCTTGTCGCCGAAGTAATCCGTTTCGAAGAGCGTCGAGGTCCCTTCGACCGACGAGCCCGTCAGGATGGGCGAGTCGATCAGGGTGTAGCTGCGCTCGTAAAAAAAGTCGCGGATCGCCTGCTCGACCTCCGAGCGCACCCGGAGCACCGCGTGCTGCTGGGCCGAGCGCATCCAGAGATGCCTCTGGGACATCAGGAAGTCGACGCCGTGCTCCTTGAGAGCGATCGGGTAGTTCTCGGATGGGCCCGTGATCCGGACCTGCGATGCCGTCAGCTCGAACCCGCCGGGCGCCCGCTTGTCCACCCTCACGGTCCCCGAGACTTCCAGGGCGCACTCCTGCGACGCCTTCTCGCCGGCTTCCCAGACCTCCGGCGTCACGTCGGCCTTCGGGACGACGCACTGGAGATATCCCGTTCCGTCCCGGAGGATCAGGAACTGGAGCTTTCCGGAGGAGCGTTTGTTGTAGAGCCAGCCCCGCACGGCCGCGGCGGCGCCCGCCTTCTCCCCGATCTTCCCAATCGACGTCGTGTCCATAAAGGGCCGGGATTATAAGCTCTCGGCGGCATGTCGCAGGCAGCCCGGCCCCCGTCGAGGACGCTCGAGCTCCTGCCGTTGCTTCTCGCCTTCCTCCTGCCGCTCTGCATCTACAACGTCGGCTTTCATTACAGGAACAGTGGCGACACGGCCCCCGCCGAGCTGCTTCCCATCCCCCTGCTGAGAAACGGGAGCTTCGACCTGTCGGAGTTCGTCTCGGGCGATGACCTGCCGTATTACCTCCGGCGCGTGGGCGGCCGCGTGGTCTCCAACTACCCGGTCCTCCCCGGAATCCTCAACACACCTGTCTATGCTGCCGCCAGGCTGCTGGGAGCGGACACGGTCAGCCAGCGCTTCTTCCTGTCGATGCTGACCTCCTCGACGGTCGCCGCACTCTCCGCGCTCTTCCTGTACCTCGCCCTGGCGCGCGTCTGCCGTTCCCGGAACGAGGCTCTCTTCTTCACGCTCACCTACGCTTTCGGGACTTGCGTCTGGAGTGTCGCCAGCCGCGGCTTGTATCAGCACGGGCCCTCGGTGCTTTTCTTCTCCGTTGCGCTCTGGGCCCTGCTCTCGGCGGAAAGGCGCATCCCTCTGGCGGGTCTCGCCCTGGGCCTGGCCGTCATCAACCGGCCGACCAACGTGCTGATCGCCCTGCCTCTGGCCATTTACGTGCTCCGCTACGAGCGCCGCCGCTTCCTGGCGTTTGCCGGCCTGGCGCTCGTGCCGGCGCTCTTCCACGCCTGGTACGCCAACGCGTACTGGGGCTCGCCCTTCTCCCTGGCCCAGGACGTCGGAACACGAAACTTTTCCGGAAGGATGCTGCCGGGCCTGGCGGGACTTCTCGTCAGCCCCTCGCGGGGTCTCTTCGTGTTCTCGCCCTTCTTTCTCTTCGCGATCCCCGCCGGAGCGGTCGCCTTCCGCCGGGCGCCCCCCGGTCCCGCTCGACTACCCCGGTACCTGGTGATCGGGATCCTCGCGACGCTCGCCGTCTACTCTCGTTGGACTTCCTGGTGGGGAGGCCACACGTTTGGCTATCGACTCGTGAGCGACCTGTCCCCTCTGCTGGTCTTCCTGATCGCGATGTACTGGCCGAGACTCGAGAAGAACCGCATCGCGGCAGGCTGTGTTCCTTGCCTGCGTGGCCTTTTCCCTCTACGTGCATTTCCTCGGCGCGATGGTCTTTCCGAGCGGCTTCAACAACAACATCGACCTCCAGACGGGCCGGCTCTGGGACTGGCGCAGTTCGGAGCTGGACCTGTCCACCCGAAAACTCATCCGCATGGTGCCGGGCAGTTCGCGCCTCGCGGCGTGGCTGCAGCCTGGCCGGGACGTGCCCGCGCCGGAGCCCGTCTGGTGGAAACCGGAGCTGGAGGACGACTCGATCCCCGGCTGGATCGACAGCCCGCTCGACGGAGCCACGGTCTCGGGCCCTCTCGAGATCTCGGGATGGGCGAGAAGCCAGGGGGGTGACGTGGACGTCCTCGTGGCCATCGGTCCGGACGGGATCGTGCCGCCCATCGAGCGCCTGGCCCGCCCGGACGTCTGCGGGGTGCTCCCGCAGCTCCATGACTGCTCGCGAGCCGGATGGAAAGCGCTTCGTACCGAAACCTCGAGAGGGTGTGGCCGAGCACGTCGTCGTGGTGGAGATGCGGGCAATCAACGGCCGGGTCCGCCGCCTCGGTCCGGTCCGTTTCCGCTGGACGCCGTGACGAGACGCCGGGCCGTCCTTCTCGCCGGCGCCGCCTCGCTCGCCCTCTACGGCGGCTTCCTCGTCCGCTACACGGCCTTCTCCGCTGGCGGCTCGGACAGCTCCGGCTACCTCAACCTGGCGCGCCGAGCCGTGTCGGGGCGGCTCGTCGAGCGGCCGCGCGGCCTCGAGCGCCTCGGCCTGCCCGACGAGCTTGCGCAGGTCTTCATCCCCCTCGGCTTCGTCGACGGAAAGCGGCCCGGGACGATGGCTCCCTTCTACCCGATCGGATTCCCGCTCCACGAGGCCGCCGCGGCGAGCCTCGGCGGCTGGGAGCGCGCTCCCGTTTCTCGTCTCTCCGCTCGCGGCGATCCTGTCGGTCCTGCTGTTTTACCTTCTCGGCCGGGAGCTCGAGCTTCCGGCTCGCGTGGTCCGCCGCGGGCTCGCTTCTCTTTGCTGCGTGGCCGGTTCTCGTCGGACAGGGAATCCAGCCGATGAGCGACGCCGTGGCGACCTTCTGGTGCCTGGCCGCGGTGCTGCTCGCCTTGCGGGCTCGAAGAAGTCCCGCGGCTGCGCTGGCAGCCGGCGCCGCTTTCGGGATGGCGGTCCTCGTGCGGCCGACGAATGCCCTCCTGCTCCTGCCCCTCGCCTTCGCCCTGCCGATCTCGACCGCCTGCGTCGCGCTCTTTGCTGCCGGCGGACTGCCTCTCGGGATCTTCCTGGCGTCGTACAACCTGCACGCCTTCGGCGGCGTCCTGCAGACGGGATATGGAAAGATCGGATTGACGGATGCCGATCGCCCTCTCCCATTTCCCGCCCCGCTTCCGCCACTACGGGCTCTGGATCCTCCGAACGCTGACCCCGATCGTCCCGCTGCTCTGGCTCGGTTTGGCCGCGGACCGGCGGCCGGCATGGCGCACGCGTGCGTTGCTTCTCTCGTGGTTCGGAGCGTTCTTTCTTTTCCACTGCTGCTACGAGCCATTCGACTCGTTCTGGTTCGTGCGCTTCCTGCTGCCCGGGGCGCCGGCTCTCTTGCTCGGTGCGCTCGTTGTCGCCAGAGATCTCGCCGGCTCGAGCCGGGCCCGCCAGGCGCTGGCTGCGATTGCCGCCGCCGTCGTGCTCATTCTGGAGGTCAGAGGGCCTGCGGAAGACCGGCGTGCTCGACGTCGCGGCGTACGAATCGACCTATCCCCAGATTTGCCGGCTGGCAGAAGAGCGGGTGCCCGAGCGCAGCGTCGTCGTCTCCATGGCTGCCAGCGGCGCCCTCGAGTACTACACGCCGCTCGTCTATGCCCGGTGGGACTGGGTCGACCCGCCGCAGTGGGATGGCCTGCGGCAGCGGGTCGAAGCCCGCGGCGCTCGCTTCTACGCGCTGCTGTTCCCGTTCGAGGCCGAGGAGCTTCCCAAACACATGCCGGGGAGCTGGAAGAAGATCGCGGAGACTCGCGGCGTGGGGCTTTTCGAGCTCGTTACTTCCCCTTCACCGTGAACCACTTCACGAGGTTGCTGCGCCCGCCGTCGCGGGCAGTGGCCGTGACGACGAGCCCATGCACGCCTGGAGAGAGCGGCGGGATTCGAAACGCGAAGCCGGCGTTTCTAACCCCGGGGTAATTGGGATAAACAGCCGGCGGGCCCGGATGAGGCAGGCCATACTGAGCCGGACTCTGGGGCCCGCCGTCAAACGCCACCTGGACCGATGCGATACCCGAATCGTCCAGAGCCCAGCCGTACCCATCCCCACCCGGCCCAACGGTCCCCCCGTCGGGCACGTCGATGTAGCCAAACGGCGGCCGCGTGAGCGCGGAAAGCAAGTCCTTGCCGTGCCGCACGGCCTCTTCTCCCGGCGGCGGCCCGGCATCGAAGGGTCCCGCCGAGGCGACGCGAAACACCAGGTCCTCGACCTGGCGATGCGGAAACGTCCGAAGGAACGCGAGCTGTCCGCCTTCGACCCCGCGCTGGAGCATTTCAGCGAAAGACGCCGTCTCGGCCTCGGCGATCTCCGGTCGAAAGACGACGAGCCAAACTCCCCGCCGGCGGAGCAATTCCCAGACCTCGCCACGAATGGGCGCCTTCTCGAGCAGCGAGGCCAGCTCGACGTACTCCTTCGGCGCAAAGCCCGAGGCGCCGTTAACGATCGGCTTCCAGTGCGCCGTCGAGCGAAACTCGTGCTCCTGGTCCATCATGTCGCCGAGCGGGAAGAGCGCTACCGCGCCCGGCATCCGAAGACTCGCCAGCCAGAGGTCGACAGGGGCGGGAGCCGGATCGACGGCATGCACATCTACCGGGAAGGCTCTGTACTCGAACCCAGTCGCTGCGAGCGCCGCCGCGCACACGACAGCCCGCAGAGCCTTCGGCCGTGGCCGCGTCAGGACCGACAGGCCCCAAGCCGCGAGCACACCGAGTCCCAGGTCGAAGAGCACGATCCCGCGCGACGGAGCCCGGATGACATGGAAGGTGGGCCCAAGGGAGTCCACGAGAAACCGGTAGAAGGGAGTGTGCACCCCGAGCGCCACGACGACGCCTGCGGCAGCTAATGCCGCCAGGAGGCCGGCCCGCGAGGGCAGACGCATCCGCCGCAGGAGATCCGAGAGGTCGGTGAAGGCGGACCGCCCAGGGAAGGCCAGCGCGAGGCGCACCAGAATTAACGCGGTCGCCACGACGAGAATCCGGCCCGGGTCGCGCAGGTGAAGTCCCAGGACCTCGACGACCCCGAAGAGCGCGGAGGCGGCCCACAGCGCGAGGGCCAGGACGAGCAGGATGTCGGCGGCAAGCGCCAGGCGTCGGCGGCCGGCGGACACGGGCGCCGGCGCTGCGTCGGAAGCGGGACCGCGCAGCCGCGCCAGGGCGATGCCGGCCAGTACGACGACGACGATGCCCGGAAAGAACTCTCCCTCGGCCTTGGCCCATTGCTTTGTCAGGGGCGCATACAGCTTGTTCTGGCCACCGGCCGTCAGGAAGTCGGTCCAGACTCCGGAGAAGGCTTCGATCTCCCCTCCGCCCCTCTGCATGCCATGGAGCTTCGAGGCCAGGGCGTAGGGATAGAGAAAGGGAACGACGACCGCGGCGGCCGCTGCGCCTGCCAGGGCGAGGCCCGGCAGCCGGCGCCGGAGCGTCGCCCCGGGAAGGACGAGCCCTTCCCAGAGAAGCGCCACGCCCACCAGGAAGACGGAGAAGAGGGCGTAGTGGACGTTGCAGAGAGCGTTCCAGGCCAGGCAGACCGACAGCAGCACCGCGTCGCGAGGCCGGCCGTCGTCCAGGTACCTCAGCAGAAAGAGGAGGGCCAGGGCGAAGAAGGCCCCCCACTGGAACTGGATGTGCGGGATCTGCGCGATTCTCCAGGGGCAAAACGCGTAGACGAAGGCAGCCAGCAGGGACGCCGCGCCGTCGCCCGTCACGTAACGAGCCAGTGCCCAGGCAGTCAGCGCCGAGAAGAACATGCCCAGGAGGAAGAGAGCGTTGTAGGCCGCCAGCGTCGAGACCCCGGCGGCGTAGAGCGGGAAGCCGAAGAGGGCGGCGCCGTAGAGGTTCTCGGAGAAGGCGAGCGAGTAGCGAGCGGGATGAAAGATGTTGGCGTCGTACAGGTTGAGCGGATCGGCGAGAGTCTGGTGATAGTCCCAGTGCAGGATCCACGCGTTGAGCTTCGCGTCCCACAGGTCGGCGAGCCCGTCGTTGACGTGCGCGGCCACCGGCCAGGTGAAGACGGCCGTTGCCAGGAGGAGGAAGAGTGCCGCGAGCGCCGTCTCGGAGAGCCGCGCCGGCTCGCGCGTCACGACAGCGGCGCCGGAGCCTCGGGCCGGAGAAGCTCTTCCATCTCGGAGGAGGACAGGAGGCAGTCGACGGTGTTGGAATGAGGGATGCCGCCAGCGGTCTGCTTCGTGTAGAAAGCGAGACCCCCTTGATCAGCCTCCCGCCCGAGAAAGACCTCGTAGGCCCGGCGGACGAAGTCCTCGGGAGAGGCGCCCTCTTGCCGAGCCAGAAAGCCTTCGGCGAGCTGGCGCAGCGACTTTTCTCCTGAGATCACCGTCGCGGCTTCGGCCGGAGTGTGACCCATCCGCTGGAGCAGCGCATCCACGGCATCTCGACGCCACTCGCGCCTCCGCAGCTTCACGGCCTCCGTTTCGGGCCGGCCGGCCTCGCTCCGGCGCAGCGCGGTCACCCAGAGGTAGTGCGTGTGCTCGCCCCACAGCGACGGGGGCTCGAATCCTGCCTTCACCAGCTCCCGCGAAATCTCGGCCGGCTCGTACCAGACCCCGAGCCACGTATCCATCCGCGACAACTTTCTGCGTGAGCGGCCGTCGACCTGGAAGCGAAAGACGCCCTGCCCTTTGAGCACCCGGCCCGCCTCCCGGATGTATCGGGCGACCGCCTCCTTGGACGGGATGTGCTGGAACACGATGAAAGAGAAGACGAAGTCGAGCGAGGCCCTACCGAAGGAGTCGAGCCGGCCCCGTGTGGCGGAGACCGAAACGTTGGGCAGGTCGGCCAAGGCAACCCTGGCCCGCTCGATCATCTCGACGGAGATGTCGACACCCGAGACTTCTCGAGCGAGCTTCGCAAGCGGGCGCAGAAGCCTCCCGACGCCGCAGCCGATCTCGGCAACGCGCGCTTGCGGCGCAAGTGTCACGTTGTGCAGGACGAGGGACTCCAGTTCGTTCTGTCCGGATGCCCAGAATTCCTTTTCGGTCTCGGCGTGACTGCAGGAGATGAAATGCTGCGCGTTCTTCCGGGCCCGCCGGTCCCAGTCCCGGCGCATCCAGCGCCATTGAAAGATCCGGCCTGGCGAGATCCGACGCAGCAGCGCGGCGGCCTTCAACGCAGGCGGCTCTTGACGGCGTTGGCGATCGTGAGCGCCTGCTGCAGGCGCTGCATCTTGCGCTGGCGCTTCTGCACCGCCTCCTGGTTGTCCAGGGGCGGCTGGTCGGCGCGGACCTCCCGCAGAAGCTTGTCGGTCTCGAAGAGGAACTCGGTCAAATCGCTGGGCTTGTACGGCTTGAACGTCCGCTCGGTGAGGATGATGTAGCCATCCGCCACCGAGGCGACCATGTTGTAGGCCGAGCCGCCCTGGAACACGCTCATGTGACGGAAAGTTTACGCTATCGGGATGCGATAGCATCCCCGACCCTATGGCATTTACCGGCGTGGACTACCTGGACGGCGACTCCCTCCTCTCCGAGGAGCAGCGCATGGTGCGCGACACCGTGCGCAGCTGGGTCGAGGAGAAGGTCCTCCCGATCATCGAGGAGGCGGCCTGGGAAGGGCGTTTTCCCAGGGAGCTCGTCCCCGAGATGGCCGCCATGCATCTGTTCGGGGCGACGATCTCGGAGTACGGCTTGCCCGGCCTCGACAACGTTTCCTACGGCCTCATCATGCAGGAATTGGAGCGCGGCGACTCGGGCCTGCGCTCGTTCGTGTCGGTCCAGTCCGCCCTCGTCATGTACCCGATTTTCGCCTTCGGCTCCCAGGAGCAGAAGGACCGCTGGATCCCGAAGCTCGCCAAGGCGGAAGCAATCGGCTGCTTCGGCCTGACCGAGCCCGATTTCGGCTCGAACCCCGCCGGCATGCGCTCAACCGCCCGGAAAGACGGCGATTCCTACGTCCTGAACGGGGCCAAGGCCTGGATCACCAACGGCTCGATTGCCGATGTGGCCGTCGTGTGGGCGAAGCTGGACGGCGTCATCAACGGGTTTCTCGTCGAAAAGGGAACGAAGGGGTTCTCGACCTTCGAGCACAAGGGCAAGATGTCGCTGCGCGCCTCCGTCACCTCCCAGCTCGCCTTCGAGGACTGCCGCATTCCGGCTTCAAGCCGCCTGCCCGGCGTCCAGGGACTCAAAGGACCTCTGTCCTGCCTGACGCAGGCCCGCTACGGCATCTCCTGGGGAGCGATCGGCAGCGCCATGGCGACGTACCAGGCGGCGCTCGACTACGCGAAGAGCCGCAAGCAGTGGAAGGACCGGCCGATTGCCGCGCACCAGCTCGTCCAGGAGCGCCTGGCCTGGATGATCACGGAGATCACGAAGGGGCAGCTCCTGGCCTGGAAGCTCGGCACGATGAAGGACAAGGGGACGATGAAACCGCACCACGTCTCCATGGCCAAGCGCAACAACGTTTGGGTGGCCCGCGAGTGCGCAAAGCTGGCCCGCGAGACCCTGGGCGCCAACGGCGTCGTCAACGAATACCCGGTGTTCCGCCACCTCGCCAACATCGAGAGCGTGTACACGTACGAAGGCACGCACGACATCCACACCCTGGTCATCGGCGAGGCCGTGACCGGCATCCCGTCCTATAACCCACCGACGGAGTAGGCGTCCAAAGTCCAAAGTCTAAAGTCCAAAGGAGCCAGGACAGCTCCCCGGACTTTGGACATTGGACTTTGGACTTTGGACGCCCCGGCTCTGTCGTACGGTCGCCTCGGCTAAACTAAGGGCAGGGTGGGTATTTCCGGGAACCTCAAGACGATGCAGCTCGCGGAGCTGCTGCAGTGGCTCTCCATGGGCCAGAAAACCGGCACCCTCTTGATCGAAGGCCACGGGATCGAGAAGCGCATCTACTTTCAGACCGGCCGCATCAACTCCTCCTCCTCCTCGGACCAGCGCGAGTACCTCGGCCACTTCCTCGTCTCCCACGGCTACATCACGGAAGAAGAGCTGAAGATGGCCATGGAGGTGCAGGAGGAGTCGCACATCCTTCTCGGCCGCATCCTCGTCATGATCAACGCGATCAACGAGGTCGATCTGCTTCGCCTGATGCGCAAGAAGGCCGAGGAGTCGATCTACGACGTCTTTCTCTGGGAGGAAGGCAACTTCGAGTTCGTCGACGGCGAGCTGCCGGATCTCAAGATGGTCCCCCTGTCTCTCGACGTCACGGGCATCATCATGGAGGGAATGCGCCGCTACGACGAGTGGCAGCGCATCCGCATGCGCGTGCCGGACAGCCAGACGATCCCGCAGATCATCAAGCCTTTGAAGCTCGACGAGCTGACCGAGCAGGAGAAGCTCATCGTTCCGTACGTGGACGGCCAGCGAACCATCGAGGCCATCGCGCTCCAGACGCACAGCGCCGAGTTCAACGTCGCGCGGATGGTCTTCGCGGGGCTGGGCGACGGCACGATGGGAATCGTCGAGGCGAAGCCCCGGCAGCTCTCTGTCGCCTCTTCGGCAGGCGCCGCGGCGACGGGCGAGAACGACGTCGAAGTGTTTCTCCAGCGCGGCCGCGCCCAGCTCAAGGACGACCCCCAAAAGGCCTACCGCATGTTCAAAGTCGCCCTGGAGCTCGATCCGGCCGACGGGCGAGCCGTCGAGGCCCTCCGCGAGGCGGAGCGCGAGATCCGGGAGGCGCTCGAGAGAAACGGCCTGACGGGCGACAAGATCCCGGAGCTCGCCATTCCCATGACGCAGCTGACGGACATGGCGCTCTCCCCGCACGAAGGTTTCGTCCTGTCCCGCATCAACGGCGCCTGGGACGTGAAGTCGATCGTCAAGATCTCTCCCATGAAAGAGCTCGAGGTCCTCATGATCTTCGACAAGTTCGTGAGAGACGCCATGGTCCGCCTCAAGACGAAGGGCTGAGACCGTGAGGCGGACGCCGTTTCTGGCTTTCCAGGCCTTGACCGCGGCAGGCGCCGTCGCGTTGTTTCTCTTCCACCTCGGCGAGATCCCCTGGTCGCGCTGGGCCGAGATGCTCCTCTTCGCGCTGCTCGCCGCGGTGGCGTTCCGCCTGCGGGTGCGCTATGCCGGCAATTACCTCGGCCTCGAAGCCGCGGCAGTCGTCCCCTCGATCCTGATCCTCGGACTCGGCCGGCGCCGCCATGCTCGTCTGCGCCTCGGCCGACCTCGTCACGAAGCTGATAGGCAAGGGCCGTCGATTCACCCGTGCCACGCTCTTCGACGTCTCGCAGCTCGCTCTCTCCTACGGGCTCGCGGCGGCGCTCTTCCGGCCCCTGAACCGCCCGGACGCGGCGCCTCTGGCCACGGCGGCGCTCGCGGCGGGCATTGCTCGTGACCTTCTTCCTGATCAACACGGCGCTCGTCTTCACGTACCTCGAGCTCGGCCGGCTGGTCGAGCGGGACCGGCTGGTCCAGACCGGCCTCTTCCAGCTTCTGGCCCTGCTGCTGCTCGCCCCGATCGTGGCCCTCGAAGTCCTCGTCTACGGCCCCTTCGGCACGGCGGGCCTGCTGCTCACTTTCTACCCGGTCGTGCTCGCCTCCCTCGTCATGCGCAATCTCTCGACGATGGAGAAGAAGCTCCACCGCGTCGCCCGGGAGAACCAGGACCTCGAGGTCATGCGCGAGATCTCGAACATCTTTGCGGTCGGCGGGCGCGGCGACCGGTACGAACGGGTCTTCACGGCCCTGCGCAAGCTCGTTCCGGTCGAGGCCATGGCGCTCGTCGAATGGGTGGAAGACCCGTCTCGAGGAGATGACCGTGCGGTTCGCCGGCGAGGTCACCGCGGACCGTCAGGAGATAGAGGCATGGATACGTGCGAACCGCCTCGACGAGGCGGCGCTCGCCCCGCGGGAGGAGCCGGCGCGCCTCGCCCTGGGCGCCCAGAGGCCCGTCAGCCTTTCGCCCGACACGCAGTACCAGGTGCTCCTGCGCCTGGCCACCTACGAGATGAGCAACGGGCTTCTCATCCTCGAGAGCTCCTTTCCCGCCCTCCACACCCGCGTCGGCCGTCGCTTCCCTCTCGGCGGTCGCCGAACAGGTCGCCCTCGTGCTCCAGGACCACGCGATCCGCGCGGAGGTGCGCGAGCTCTCCGAGCGCAACCGCGAGCGGGCCGAGACCCTCGACCAGCTGCTCCAGATCTCCAACGAGCTGAAGCGGCACCTCGCGCTCGACGCCCTGTTCCAGTCCATCGTCTCGGCCGTCTCCCGCAGCCTCGGCTTCAACGCCGTCCTGCTCTCGCTCTACGACGCCGAGCGCAAGGTCTTCGTCCGGCGACGCCCAGTTCGGCCTCGACGACCGCTGGGCAGACCTGAAGGGCCAGGAAGTTCCCGAAGCGCGAAATCACGCGCCACTGGACCGCGGGCAACCGCATCTCCCGCTCCTACCATTTGCGCCACCGCACGGCCGAAGAGCTCGGGCCCTACGACGTCGTCGCCTCCCCCGCCCCGCGCCGGCGCCTTCCCAACGGCTGGCGCCCCCTGGAGGCTCTCTGGATTCCGCTCGTCGCCGGCGAGCGCCTCGTGGGCTGCCTTTCCGTGGACGATCCCAAGAACGGACGGTCGCCCACCCACGAGACCGTTCGCACCCTCGAGATCTTCGCCAACCAGGCCGTCACGGCCATCGAGATCGCCCGTTCGTACACGGACGCCCGTGAGCAATCGATCCGCGACGGGTTGACCGGCGTCTTCAACCACCGCCACTTTCAGGAGACGCTGCAGAAGGAGATCGGCCGATCCGAACGCCAGGCGCGCCCGCTCACGGTCCTGATGCTCGACATCGACGACTTCAAGAGCATCAACGACCGATGGGGCCACCCTGTCGGCGACGCGATCCTCCAGCGGGTCACTGCCGAGATCACGAGCGGAGTGCGGGGCGACATGGACCTCGTCGCCCGCTACGGCGGCGAGGAGTTCGCCGTCATCCTGCCCGATGCGACTTCGCCGGTGGCCTTCGAGGTCGCCGACCGCATCCGCCGGCGCATCGACGAACGGCTGTTCCGGCCTCCGGAGGGCGAGGACATCATCCGCGTCACGGTCTCGATCGGCCTGGCCACGTGCCCCGAAGACGGGCGCGACAAGGCCACCCTCCTCGAGCACGCCGACGCGGCGCTCTACCGTGCCAAGCGGGCCGGAAAGAACGCCGTGGCGATCTACGCGACCGCGACGGAGTCATCGCAGCTGGCGCACTGAGACGGCTCCGGTAGAACCCTCTCCCACCGGGAGAGGGCAGGGTGAGGGGCGAACTGCAGCCGGGAAGTGGTGCCATCGGCGATTGCTTTCCCCTCACCCCTTCCCTCTCCCGTGGGGAGAGGGGGTAGCTGACACCGATTCCGAGTTCTGATCGAAGAATCGCAGAGGCCACCGGCGGCCTCGCCCGCGTAGTCCACGCCAACCCTCGGCGAGACGCCGATTCGAGGACGGCGCCCCGCCGGCGAAGGATCCGCACATTGGCCACTCGAGAGGAGGTCGAGGCCGCTCATCGAGGCCGTGATTCCCAGGGCCTTGCAGAGGCGGCCGGGTCCGGAGAGCAGCCGGGCGGCGCCCTCGGGGCCCTCGGCCGCCCGCAGCAGCACGGCCTCCGGCTCTCCGGCCTTTCGCGTCACGACGTTGGCGCAGTGGTGCATCCCGTAGACGAAGAAGACGTAGAGGTGCCCGCCGTCCACGTACATGGGCTCGACGCGCGACGTGCGGCGGTTGTTCCACGAGTGGGCCGCCCGATCCGCTGCGCCGAGGTAAGCCTCGGTCTCGACGATCCGCGCGCCGTACCACTGGCCCCGGAAACAGCGGGCGATCCACGCGCCCACGAGGTCGCGCGCCACCGAAACCGTGCCGCGACGGAAGAACGCGCGCGCGGGCAGGACGAGCCCGAGCCGGGAGGGGTCAATGCGCAGGCGTGGGTCGGGCGCGGCTTTCGCTATCATTGGACTCCAGCGCACGCCTTTCCCCTAGCCGACGCCCTTGGATGGCCAGGGGTTCGGGCGCTCGGACCTAGCGCGCCGAAACCGAGAGCAACGCCTCCAGGCGTTCCAGTCGGGCCTCAAGCTTCTGCACTCGAAGGCGCTGTGCCTCCATCCCGAGCCGCTGCTCTTCGATTGTCTTGCGGTCCTTCTGGACCTCGTTGATCAGCATCGGAACGAGGAAGTGATACCGCACCGCCTGGGGTTGGCCCTCGTCGTCGCACGTCACGAGATCCGGATAGACCTCGGCGACCTCCTCGGCCACGAGCCCGTATTGCTCGAGCCCCGTCGGATCTAGCTCCGGCTTGTACCGAAAGGAGACCGGCCGCAGCTTGAGGAGTCCCTCGCTGCCTTCGCCCAGGTCGTGGATGTCGTCCTTGAAGCGAGCGGAGGAAGTGAGCGTGCCGAGCTGGCCGCTTCCGTTGACAAAGACGGCAACGCCGCCTGCGCTGGTTGCACCACTGATCCCGAAAATGAAGGTGGCCGCCTGTATACCCAACGTTCCGATCCTAATCGTGTTGGATTCGGCGATCAGACCCGCATTGCCTATAGCGATGTTGTTGTCGCCGGTCGTGAGAAAAATACCCGCGGAGTTCCCAATGGCTATGTTGTTAGAACCGGTGGTGTTGCCCTGGAGCGCGAAGTTTCCGATTGCCGTGTTCTGATTGCCTGTGGTGTTGCTTTGGAGCGATTGGAATCCGCTTGCCGTGTTGCAACAGCCGACGTCGCTGTTTTGGAGGGCGTTGGTTCCGGTGGCCATGTTGCCGTAGCCGGTGGTGTTGCTTTGGAGCGCCTGGAATCCGATTGCCGTGTTGTCTTCGCCGGTGGTATTGCTGGAGAGCGCTAGGTCTCCGGTTGCCGTGTTGAAGTTGGCGCTGGTGTTGTGGTCGAGCGCATTGGTACCGGTGGCCGTGTTGCCGGTGCCCGTGGTGTTCAATTGGAGTGCCTGGACTCCGCTGGCTACGTTGTCGCTGCCGGTGGTGTTGAGCTGGAGCGCGTAGGCCCCGATTGCCGCGTTGTTGACGCCGGTGGTGTTGCTGACGAGCGCACCGACTCCGCTTGCCGTGTTGCCGAAGCCGGTGGTGTTGACTTGGAGCGCGCCAGCGCCGATGGCGGTATTTGAGGAGCCGGTCATGGTGAGGTTCCCGGCATTGAGGCCGACGAAAGTGTTCTGGTTTCCGAGATCCGACGTGTAGTACCCGTTGACGTCCACGACGAAATCCACCTGGCCGCCGCCCTGGGCGACCTGAACGATGATCTGGCCACTGCCGTTTACGGCCACGACCCCGGCGTTGGCCCTTTGGGCTTCTGTGGGCGGGTAGTTGATCCAGGCGTTCAAAGGAGGCGAGACGGTGTCGACCTTGAAGACCCCATTTCCCAACGCTCCCGTGATGTTGAAGACCGTGATGTTGGCCGACACAGCGACTGCCCCTGCCTGGATCCCGCAGGGAACGCCCGTCAGCGGCACGGTCCGGTTCACGCCTTGCAGCAGCGGCGTGAAGTTGAGTGAGTTGTACTGGCGGCATGGGGCGATCGGAACGAACGCATAGGCGGGCGAGGCGGCGGCCGCCGTGGTCCTCTCGGTGGAGAGCTCCCTGGCCTCCGCCGGGGCCGCGAGCCCCGGGGATGGCGACCAGAACGGTGGCGCTGGCCACTGACTCAATTTCGGTTCCGAGATTTGCTGGCCTTGCGAGCCGGCAGCCAGAAGAGAAGAGATAAGTAAACCCATGGCGAAGCGGGCAGTCCGGCGCATATCTCCTCCTAATCCTTATGGATCCCCAGGGTCGGCTTTGCCGACGATGAGCATAGCGTCGTGCCGCTGGCGCCAGTTGGGGGCAGATGGCGGGAGAAATGGGAGGCGAGGCATGACCCGCGCTCGCATCGGCGATTGGACTCAAGCACTTGCGGCTAGAATTGCGGAGATTCTATGAATATCCTCGTGACCGGCGGAGCGGGCTTCATCGGTTCGCACATGGCGGCTCGCCATGTGAAGGACGGCCACCGCGTCGTCGTCGTGGACGACCTGTCGGCGGGGCGGCGCGAGAAGGTGCCGGCGAACGCCCGGTTCGTCCAGGCCGACATCGCCGAAACGGACCTCGAGTCACTCCTGCGCGAGGAGAAGATCGAGTGGGTCTCCCACCACGCGGCGCAGATCGACCTGCGCCACAGCGTGGCCGATCCGATCCACGACGCCCGGTCGAACATCCTCGGCTCGCTCAAGCTCTTCGAGGCATGCCGCCGGGCGGGCATGCGGCGCATCCTGTTCTCCTCGACCGGAGGCGCTCTCTACGGCGAGCCCGAGGGCGGCCGGCCGAGCCCCGAGAGCCACCCGACCAACCCGGTGTCACCCTACGGGTGCGCGAAGCTCTCGATCGAGAAGTACCTCCACTACTACACCGTCGTGCACGGTTTCGAGGCCCAGGTGTTCCGCTACGCCAACGTGTACGGCCCGGGCCAGAACGGAACCGGCGAAGCGGGTGTGGTCGCCATCTTCGCCGAGGCCATCCTGTCCGGCCGCCGGCCAAAGATCCGGGGCGACGGCGGACAGACGCGCGACTACGTATACGTCCACGACCTCGTCGAAGCGGCGGCCCGGGCGGCTCAGAGCGGGAAGGGCGGTACCTGGAACCTCGGCACCGGAGTCGAGACGTCCGTCAACCGCCTTTTCGAGCTGATCGCCACGAAACTCGGCTACCGCGAAAAGCCGGAGAACGTGCCGTCTGCCGCCGGGCGAACAGCGCCGAAGCATTCTGGACGGCAGCCTCGTCCGCCGCCAGTTCGACCTGCCGCCCTGGACGCCGATCGACAAGGGTCTGGCCGAAACGGCTGCCTGGTTCCAGGGGCAGCACGCCAGGAGCTGATCGCTCTAGACGACGACGATCGGCATCGAGCCGCTCGTCTGCCGGGGTGAGCCCGGTGCCCGCGGCGGCGGGTCCTCGCCCCGCCGCACGACGACCACCGTCTGGTCGTCCTCCGGCGTCGCGTCCCCTGTGAACTCCCGGACCCGCAGGACGAGCCTGCGGGCGATCTCGTCGCACGGAAGCTCGCGGTACTCCGAGAAAAGCCCGCGTCAGGCGCCCGACGCCGAACTCGACGCCGTCGTCGTCGTGCGCCTCGACCATACCGTCCGTGTAGAGCAGCACGGCGTCGCCGCGGTCCAGGCGCCGGTAGCCCCTCCGGTAGATCGACGTCGCCGACGGCCCGAGGACCATGCCCGTCTGCTCGAGCGGCGTCACGCCCCTGCCGTGGAAGTGCAGCGGATGCGGGTGGCCCGCGTTGACGTACATGAGGTTGCCGTCTTCCTCGATCTCTCCGTAGAAGAGCGAGACGAATCGTGTGGTCATGCGCGAGTGGTGGATGATGCGGTTCAGCTTCTCCACCGTCCGCACGATCTTGAAATCCCGCTCGACGCCCATGCGCAGGCCCGTGTAGATGTCGCGCACCTGCAGCGCGGCGGGCAAGCCGTGGCCCGAGGCGTCAGCGATGGCGACGCCCACGATGCGTTCGGAGATCGGTATGAAATCGAAGAAGTCGCCCCCGACGAGCTCCGCCGGATTCGTGTAGCCGGCCATCTCGATGGACCCCTTCCGGAGCGAGCGCCGCGGCAGGATCGACATCTGGATCTGCCGCGCCTGGTTCAGGGCCGTGACGTACCGCGACTCCCGCAGCTTCTGGTCCACGGCATGGCGCAGGATACCGAGCGAGGACATGAGGTCTTCGTCGGGCGCCCCCGGGTCGACCGTGAAGGACAGGATGAACTGGTCGTCCCCCACCGCGATCGCCGCAAACCGATCGACACCGAGAGACCTTTCGAACTCCGCATCGACGCCCGGCGCATCGAGACCCATGATGACGACGCCGTCCTCGAGGACCCGATCGACTGGGGGATAGGTGTCGGGGACGAAGAGACCGGGCTGGACGGGCTTGACGTCCCCGAAGGTGCGGATCAGCTCGTAGCCGCCGTCGCGGGCCTCGTAGAGGCGCGCGCCGCGCACGCCGAGCGCGCCCTTGAAATGTTCGATGATGGCCGAGGCCGTGTCCGCCACCGTCGACGGGGCGTCGGGAGACTGGCGAATCGCCTCCATCGCCTTCTCCACCCGGCGGAAGAGGCCTTTCCGTGTTTCACGTGGCTCCATGAGAACGGCGGATTCTATCTTGAAGCTGCAGCGGGCAGGGGCGCGGTCCTCAGGTCTTCGATCTCCCGCGCCAGCGCATCCACGAACGCTTCGACGACGATCTTGCCTTTCTCGCGCGAGGCGAGCGTCGGATCCCCCCAAATGCCCGTCGGCGAGTAGGTGCCTTGCCCGTTCGGGTCGCGGGTCAAGCCGCCCTTGCCGGACGGGTGGTAGTCCTTCACGGCCTTGCTCATGTCGACGGCTCCCGGCTCCATGTAAAGGATCATCGAGGTCTCGATTTCGTCGGCGTGCGTGCCGCCCTCCTGCTGGGCCACCTTCTTCTCGATGGGCGACAGGGTCTTTGAAAGATCCGTGAAGCGCATGAGGATGCCTTCGGCCGCCAGCACCTCCGCCGCCGGAGTGAGGGCGCGCACGGTCGAGACTCCCGTGTTGAGGACGTAGAACCGCTTCGGGCCATAGCGGGCAAGGCTGCGGCAGATCTCGACGACGACGTCGCGCGCCGTGTCCTGCGTCAGGCTCGTCGAGCCCGGATACTCGACGAAGGCCGGGTAGAAGGAATAGTTGATCGTCGGCGCGATCACGACCCTCGACCGCAGCCGCACGCGGTTCTTCAGGTACTCGGCCAGGATGAAATCGTTGCGAAGCTTCAGGTGCGGCCCGTGCTCTTTCGACTGGGCCCCGAGCGGCAGGACGACCACGGTGTCCGACGTCAGGATCTTCTCCGCCTCCACCCACGTCAGGTCCTCGAGCAGCACGCCAGGGACCGTAGCCGCCTTCCCCGCCGCCAGGCCGCTGCAAGCCACAACAAAAGCCGTCGCGAAGAAAGCGACCCTCAAAACCATCTGTCCTCCTCGATTAAGACGGCCCGCACCGGCGAGGCGTCGAGGCCGGCGAACTTGAGCGGCAGGGCCACGAGCTGGTAGTCGCCGGGAGCCACGTCCTCGAGATCCAGGCACTCGAGGATCGCGACACCGCGCTCGAGCAGGGCCTTGTGGGCGGGCAGGTCCTCGGCATCGACCGCGTCGATCGAATCGGCATCCGTGCCGACAAGGACCGCCCCCTTCTCGGCGAGCACAATTGCGGCCAGGGGCGACAGCGATACCGCGCCCCCCGTGCGAAAGAGTATCCGGGGGACACCCAGGCCCTTCTTGGGCAGCGCGTCCGGTCCGACCTCCCCGCGGCCGGGCAGGTCTATCACCCGAGCAGGCCCCACATACGGCATCGAGAGGCACGCGCCCGATCGCCGCGCCGCTCTCGAGCACGTGCGCCGGCGCGTCCACATGCGTGCCGAGATGGGCTCCCATCGTGAAACAGGTCGAGGCAAAAGGCGCTCCCTCCTCGAGGCTCGAGACCCTGCGGGCCGAGAAAGGCACGTCGCCCGGCCACGCGGCGGTGCTCTCGTCGATCCAGCGGGAGATGTCGATGACTCTCACCGCATCCTCCGGACGGTCTTCGTTTCCGCGTAGCGCTCGGCGATGTGCGGATCGTAACCCCGGTGCGACGGATTGGGCGCCGTCAGGCGGTATTCAGCGTCGCAGCGGTAGCAGATCGTCACCGGCTTGATCTTCGCCGCCACGATCCAGTCGACAACAACCGAGGCGAGCAGCGCCGGCGTGAACCAGAACCAGCCAAACTTCCAGCCGACGAAGAGAGCGAGCGCGAGCGAAACCCCCATGAACAGACAGCCCAACCGCTGGTCGAAGTCCTTCTGCAGGAAGAAGGCCCTCCCGCCGCAGAAGGCGCATTGCTCGACGCCGTCCTTCCCGAACACTCCCTCGAAGCTCGCGGCGTAGGCCTTCCCGCATTTCGCGCAGGCGAAATCGCCGGCCTCGGTCCCCGCGAACTCGCGCGAGGTCAGGCAATCCGGGCAGTAATGGGTCGCAGTCACGCCGGGAAACCCGTCTCCCCCTGTCATTGAGGAGCGAAGCGACGAGAACCGCCTCGTTCACGCGGGAACCGTCACCGAGTACGAGGAAAGCAGCTCGCCGATCAAGACGAAGATCAGGGCGACGTAGAGCAGCCCCGTCGCGGCCTGGTTCGACTTCATGTCGGCCGTCTTCCAGATGAAGTAGGAGAGCGCGAGTGGGCCCACGATCCCCCAGGCCACGCGGAAGAGGAAGAAGAGGGCGTCCTTTTCGAGCGAGAGGAGGGAGGACAGACCCTCGGGCGCCGGATTGACCGCCACGGCGGCAACGAGGAGCAGGGTGCGGGCTGCGGCGAGGCTCGCGAAGAGGGTCGCGCCGCGGGAGAGCAGCTGGAACGGCAGAGCCCGCGACACGAGGTACCAGTGGCCGAGGTTCATGACGAGCAGCACACACCCGAAGAAGACTGCGCCCAGGGCCGTGCTGGCGACCGTCCAGGCGCCCCCCGGCAGCCGTGGAGCGGCAAGGGCGACACGAGCCATGGCGAAGCCTGCACACGCCGCCGCGCCGGCCAGGAGAGGCCTCGCCAGGGCCGCGCGGTCGGCATAGGCAGCCAGGACATAGAGGGCGAAAAGGGCCGCCCCAGCGGCCGCGACGCCGCCAGGAAGGCCTGCCGGTTTCACGAGCACGGCAAATAGCGCGAAGAAAAAACAGATGGCTCCGTGCAGCGAGAAGAACCCCTTGCCCAGCGCTGCCGTCGGAAAGAACAGCAACAGGAGGCCCGTCCCCGCCGCCGCTTCCAGGAAAAAGAGCCCGAGTGCGTTCAGCGCCATCCGGCGCGCATCTTAGCCGAGGGGCGCGGGGTCTCCGATCAGGACCTCGATCTCTCCGGCGATCTGGCCTACGAAGTCGACGAGGCCGTGGTCCCCTTCCGGAATCTCGACAAAGCGTGCCCCGGCTGCCATCTTTCCCGAAGCGACCCACGCGCACCACACGCCCTCCACGAGCTCGAACGGCACGCTCGCGTCCTTCCGCCCCATGATCACCGTCACGCGAGCCTGCGGCGGCTCCCGATCCACACCCAGCTTCTCCATCGACTCGAAGAACTTCCGGTGGATGGGCCGTTCCTCTCCGAACCCGTGGTGAAAGAACTGCGGCGCGACCTCGGGCGGAAGCGTCTTCGTCCAGCGGTCCCCGAAACCGAGGGCCGGGGCGAGAAGAAGCAGCGGAGCCGTCAGGCCGCGGCGCGCCGCGGCGAGCGCCACGAGAGCGCCGAGGGAGCTCCCGACGATGGCGGCGGGCGGCTCGGAAGCCGCTTCCTCAAGCGCTCTGGCTACCATCGCCTCAAAGTCCAGGTGTTCGAAGGAGGGCACGTTGAGGTCCGGAGCGACCAGCCGAAATCCCCGGGGCTCCAGCAGCTCGCGCAGAAGAGTCACCTTGCGCCCCGCCGGCGACGAGGCGAACCCGTGCAGGTAGAGGACGGTCGTCGTCGGCATCGGCGCATACGATATCGTTTGCCGGGAAGAGACCCGGCCGGCATGCCTTTCTCCATCATCATTCCCGTGAAGGACGATCCCCGCGTTCGGGACGTCGTCTCCGCTGTCGCGCGGCAGATCTCGCCAGGAGACGAGATCCTCGTCGCAGACGATGGAACACCCGGAACGCTTCCTCCCCTGGACACGGCCCGTGTTGTCGCCGTGCATGGGAGAAACCAGGCAAACGCTCGAAACCAGGCCGCGCGGCAGGCCGCTCAAGACGTCCTGCTCTTCCTCGACGCCGACGTGGTCGTGCCGGCGGGATGGCTCGGCAAGGCGCGAGAAATCTTCGCCGACCCCGGTGTGGCGGCGGCCCAGGGCTTCTCCCGAGCGACCGGGCCGGAGCACTTTCTCGCCCGCCGGATGCAGGAGGAATACGAGCGGTTCGTCTCGAGCCACGCCGCGACGGGCTACGCCGACCTGTGCGATACCCGCTGCTTCGGCATCCGCCGGGAAATCTTCGAGCGGTTTCAGTTCGACGTCGAAGAGCCGACCTGCGAGGACGGCATACTCGGAAGGCGTCTTTTTGAGGCGAACATCCCGATTCGCTTTGTTCCCGAATGGGGCGTCGGCCATCACTACACCCGATCGATCGCCAGGGAGCTCAAACGGCTACGCGGCTATGCCGCGGAATCCGCAAAGCACTTCGAGCGCACCGGGCGCGACCTCTTCGCCTCTCCGGGAGCTGCGCCGCCCAGGGGCCCCGGCGCCGCGATTCTGCGGGCGACGCAGCGTTGGCCCGCGCTCGGAGCGCCCATAGGCCGGCTGCTCTGGCTCGCGGCTCTCGCAATCGGCGCCGGAGCTGCGGCTCCGCGATCTCTGGGAGCGCGGTGCTTTTCCCGGGCCCGCCGGGCCGCCGTGCTCTCCGCGCGCATCACGGCGCCGCTCAACGCGAATCGGCAGGCCCGCGCGTGAGCCAGGCCCAACCGCTGGCGACCCTGATCGTCGTCCCGCGCGAGCGCTTTGGGATGGCGCTGCGTTCGCTCGAGTCGATCTACGCCAACACGCAATCCCCGTTTCGGCTCATCTACGTCGACGCCGGCTCGCCGCCGGCCGTCGCCCGGGCGCTCCAGGCCGAAGCGAAGACCCGGGGCTTCGATCTGCTTCGCGTCGAAGAGTTCCTCTCCCCCAACGAGGCCCGCAACCTCGTGCTCCCCTGGGTTCAGACCCGCTACGTCGTTTTTCTGGACAACGACGTGCTCGTCGCTCCCGGATGGCTCGAAACGCTCGTCCGGTGCGCCGAGGAGACCGGAGCCGATCTCGTCGGCCCGCTCTACATGGTCGGCGAGCCGCCCGGGGACTTCGTCCACATGGCCGGCGGGACCGTGCGTATCGAGGAAGCGGGAGGCCGGAGACACATCGCCGAGTCGCATCTCTACGCTGGGCGCAAGCTGCCGGACATTCCTGTCGCTCTCGAACGGCAGCAAACGGAGCTTCTCGAGTACCACTGCCTTCTCGCCAGGACGGAGGTGTTGCGGGCGCTCGGCCCCCTGGACGAGCGGTATCTCTCGACCAGCGAGCACATCGACCTGTGTCTGGCCGTGCGAGCGCGAGGCGGTACCGTTTACCTCGAACCCGCGGCCAGAATCAGCTACGTCCCGCCGAAGACGCTCGAGCCTGCCGATCTGCCTTTCTTCCGGCTTCGATGGAGCGAGGCCTGGACGAAGGAGTCCTTCCGCCGCTTGAAGGAGCGCTGGGACCTCGCCGACGATTCGCCATATTTCAAGGACAACCTGCGGTGGATGCGAAGCCACCGCCGGCTGCCCCTGGCGCCCGCCCAGCGTGCCCTTCAGCGCGTGCTCGGCCCTCGCCTCGCCCGCTACCCGCTCGTGGCTCTCGCCGCCTACGAGGTCGGCCTCAACCGCCTGCAATTTCCCAGCGCTCGCCGCCCCGGCTCGCCGTGACTCCCTTCGCCCAGACGAACATTCAGCTCTACGCCCAGCTCCAAACGCTCGGCTATCCGGAGGCCGACCTCGCACGCATCCGCTCCGCCTACGACCTGGCCGTCTCACTCTTCCCCGGCCTGTACCGCGCGTGCGGCAAGCCCTTCACTTCCCACCTCGTCGGCACCGCGAGCATCCTCGCCTCGGAACGTGCCTCCGTCGAGGTTGTCTGCGCAGGCCTCATCCACGCCGCCTACGCCTTAGGCGACTTCGGCAACGGGCTCCTCGGCATCTCCGAAGCCAAGCGTTCCAAACTTCGAGCGGCCGTCGGAGGCGAGACGGAGGCCCTCGTAGCCCGCTACACGACCCTCCCCTGGGGCCAGGACATCGCCCCGCAGATCGCCACCACCGCTGCCGCCCTCCCCCCTCTCGACCGCGACGTGGTCCTCATGCGCCTCGCCAACGAGCTCGAAGACCTCATCGACTGGGGAGCCCTGTACAAGCCGGTTAGCGACCACCGGCAGCCGGAGCTCGCCCGGTCACTCGCGGTGTGGGTCGCGACGGCCAAAGCCCTCGGCCGAGAAAGTCTCGCAACCCGCCTCTCCGAGACCCTCGCGGCGCTGCCTGGAGTCCGGATCCCTCAGGAGCTGCGCAGCAATCAAGCGAAGTCCTTCCACGTGACGCGCGCCTCCGACAGCTCCCGATGGACGACCGTTGTTCACAGACTGACTGATCGAATCGCGTCGCTCGGCCGGGGAATCGCTCGCCGCCTGGGTGCCTGAGGCCTTAACCGCTCAAGGACAAAGCCGTCAGAACGCGAATGGGTACCAGTTTCGAGAGGGCCGAGGCGAAGAGCGGCGAGGGACGGATCGCCGATCCGGAATCGAGGAGCTAAATCGTGACCGCACGAGCTCGCTGATCCTTCCAAAGAACTTGGCGATCCGTCGAAACATCCTCAGTGTTGCCTCTGAAGATGCTCGCGAAGCTCGCGAAGGGCTTTCGGGTCGGCCTTGCACCGCTTGACAGACTCGCGCAAGAGAGCGACGGCGGCCAGGCCTTCCGACAACATCTTCTGCTCCTCGATCGTCGGCAGTGCCTGCAGAATCTCCTGCGCCGCTTCGTGGGGTCGGCCGCAATGCACGAGCGTATCCGCGAGCAGGACCCGAACGTAGGCTACAAACGTGACCATGCCGAGTTGATGGTAGCTATTTATTCCAGCTCGGTACGCGGAGATCGCCTCCTCGAACCGACTCTGATCTCTTAGCGCTTCGGCAATGACCGTTTCTAGATCAGCGGCAAACATCGGTTCCTTCGCCTGGCCTACAAATATCGACGCCTCTTTACGAAGATCGCAGGCCTCCTCGTGGCGACCTTCCTCTGAAAGAAGGTTACAAAGTCTTACAAGAACGGCGGCCTTGATTGACGACACGCTTTCCAGTCGCGGATCAGCCCTGAGCGCTTCGAAGGCGGCAAGGGCCTCTCTTCGTCGGCCGAGCTCCTTGAGGCAGTTGGCCACGATTAGCCGAAAGTTAAGCGCATACCTCCACATTCCGGCTTCCTCGCACCTGCTTGCGAGGCCCGGAGCGACTTGAAGGGCGCCAGAAAAGCGTTGCCGGTCGCACTCTATGGCCAAACGTTGGAACGTAATCTCGAGGAGACCAGGAACTGGAAGGAGCGTGAGGCCGTACGATTCTTCAGCCCGACAGAGCCACAGGGCCGCTTCTTCTCTATTCCCTTGAACTCGATAGGCCATTCCTGCAATTATCGAGGCCTCTCCCAGTAGGAAGTTGATTTCATCGAAGAAGGCGTGGTGCCGTCTAATAGCGGCCAGGCGGCGGTAGAGACGAGTGGACTGCACAGCTGTTGGCCCCGGCGCCCTCGTTACCTGATCTCGGAGTCGTGCGCACCTCAGAAGGAGCTTGCCAACCCGAGCGGGGAGTGGCCTCGTGACCGCCGAGAGCTCATGGTTGGGGAGGGCTAGCCGAAGTCGGGTTAGAGACTCGAAGTCTAGTCTCAATGCCCTAAGCCCCGACATCGCGCAATCCGTCAAGAGCGACCGTTTCTCGTCGAGGGTGTCGCCTTCCCAATTGACCGCAAGGAGAAACTGGTAGACGCGGTTCGTCTCCTCGGCGCGGGCCGAGTCTTCCAAAGGCTCAAGGTTAGTGACGAGCGCGACTAGTGCATGGAAAACCCCCTTGAGATCCTCATCGAGTGCGACATCCTTGGGCTCAAACTTGTCATCTCGAAGCAGCCCACGCAGGAGCCCAGCCCGGCGAAGAGCCTCCTCCCGCGAGAGCCCAACGGAGACGTCGCGACCAGCCGTCACCTCAAGCCAGTCGGGGATCATCGAGACGAGTTGCGTAATACTCACGACTCGCTCCCGTTGTCCGTATGGTCAAGTAACCCGCTCATCAAGGCGTCCGCCTGATCACCTGGAGTCTGCGCCCCGCCCCAGCGCGCCTGGAGGCCGTTGCGTCGGGCGGCCTTGCGGCGGAGGTTGACGCACAGGTGATCGACGACCTTGATGAACCACGAGGCTGGATCGCCCCCCGGCTTCAGTTTCCCGAGAGCGATCACGAAGGCTTCCTGAACGACGTCTCGCGCGTCTTCGCCGGATAGGCGGTGGCGCCACATGGCGCGCCGCACGAGCGGCAGGAACAGTCGCCGGTGAAACTCCTCGAATTGCGCAGCGCTGACCGGCGACGCCTCCGCCGCCTCGCTTCTCGCCCGGGCCGCCTGGCCCTTCGCGGGGGCTACCCCGTCAGCTGCCATTCTGAGTCGGTTGGTCCTCTATAGATACTGTCACGAGCCGTAAGTTCTTCCGGATCCTGGGGTGTTTTCTTCGCCCGTCCGCCCCTGACACGGAAGTCTGGCATCCGGACTCTTCCCGACCCCGGTGCCACCTCACTCTCGCGACAATACGTTAGGTAGAGGAATCGCTCCAGGAAGGCAGACCGGTTTGATTATCGAGGAGGGGCGACCATGCCCAACCCGGTGCGACGGTCGATCGTGTCTTGGCTGCTTGTGGTTTCGGCCTGTGCGCTCCGAGGGGCACTTCCGGCTCAGCAGCTCGCCGACAACAACCGGGGCTTTCCCCCCAACAGCACCTTTGCGACGAGTGGCATCGACCATGTGAATCTGTTCAGCCACAACGTCGTGGTCACCCTACCAATCGGCCCGACCTATCCGATCGGGGCCGGTCTCTCGCATCAGATTCGGCTGACCTACAATTCCCAGCTCTGGAACCCCTCAGCTGCCTGCAACGACCCGATCACGGGAGCTGAGATTTCAGGCGTTTACGTCGTCGGGTCGCCGCTCGTTGGTGCCGGCTGGCGGCTCGATTTCGGATGGATCGGCGGCGGCATCATCCCTGAGTACACCTCGCCCGAAGGTGCCCGCCACCAGTTTCTCCAGAACCTGGGAAGCGAATACCGGACCACCGACGGATCCTTCCTAAGGCTACGCAATCTCACCTTTTCGGCAGGCCGTATTACGTCGGGAATCCTCGATTTCCCCGACGGCACCATCGGAGTCTTCAACCAGCGAGTTCCCTCAACGGGACCTTCCCAGCACGGCTCCACTCCGAAGGACTTCACCGACCTCGAAAGCCCGGCTGAGCGCGTCTACCTGTACCAGCTGCAGAATCGATTCGCCGACTACCTGCAGGTCGATTACGAAACGACTGGCGACACCTCCCGGATCCACAGTGTTAAGCATTACGGCCAAGGGCAGCTTCTGCGACATATCGACTTCTACTACGTTCAGAAAACGGTTGACACGCACCTCGTCGGAGGGCCGATCGACACGTGGACAGTCCTCGATCATGTCGACTTCCAGGCCGCCCTCGGCCTTAACCAGCCGGCTACACAAACGGTGGTTTTCTCCTATAACTCGTCCGGTTTCCAGCGCACCGGCGCCGACACAACGCCGATCCAATGCACGAACGGCGGGGCATCCAGACCTATGGTGGCCGCACCGCTGCTTCAAGCTGTTCAGATCGCGACGGGCTACACCTACGCTTTCAAATATCTCCAGGCTGGCGCTCCAGCCGGCGCGGCAGCTGGGGCCATCAAGGAGATCGCCCTCCCCACGGGCGGCCTCATTCGTTATCAGTGGGCAGGAGAAGGTCCGGGAGCCCCGATTCCACCGAATTCCACTCTAGGGAACGTCTGCATGCCGCTGGACCCCCCGAGTTGTCATGTGAACTTCATGCGGACGAATCTGGCGCACTTGGCCGAACGGAGAGAGCTCCCTGACGGGCCGGCGGGCGTGGCGAACCTGTGGCGCTACTCCACCAACTTGATCGAGGTCCAAACCCCGCCGGCGTTCGGAGACCAAACAACGGAGGTCATCGGGCCGGACCTGTATCGGACCAAATACCACTTCTACTACAACCCGGATATTACGGCGGTGAACCCTTCCAACGGCATGCAACTCAGCACGGAGTACACGGACCAGATCGGGCCTGGCGGAGTTGTGTTGCGCCGCCTGCGATCCTGTTACGACGATGACTCCGGCCATTCGAATCTCTGCAACCTCGACGCAACCTTCTTCGTCCTGGGAGCCAACGCTCGAGAGAGTTCGTCGGAGACTACCGTCTTCGGGTCTTCGTCCTCCCAAACGAAGCACGTCCAGCGAAGCGCCTGGAACGGTTTCGGGCAGTTCGGCCAACAGGTCTACTACGATTGGGACAACACGACGATCCGTAGGACTGCCATGACACGCTGGACTCCGAACTCCAGCAATTGGCTACTCAACCTCTATGACCGACAAACCGAAACGGAGGGCCCTAGCTCGATTCGGCGGTACTCCTACTTCGATTCGGCAACGGGCTATCTGCAGGCCGCGGCGACTTGGGACGGCCGACTCTTTCCGACCTGTAACTATCCGCAGACAACGACGCCCGCGGATGGGCTCATCCAATACCAGGTGACTCTCGTTGTCGGGAGCTACCCTGACCCTGAATCAATCGGGAACCCTTGCGCTGGCTTTGGATCGGTTTCGAGTTGGCCGACGATCGGATCGAGCCAGGATCTGTTCGCCAAGCACCTCGGCTACCTCAATGGCGTATTGACCAATTCGTGGTTTCTCAACAGCCCGACTCAAACCGTACCGCCCTGGTTCACCCTCAACCAGAGTCGCGACCCGGTGAGCGGTTTGCTGACTACCTCATACGACGTCGCGGGAGCCTCGACGACCTACCAATACGACATTCTTGGCCGGCCGACGCAGGTCACCGCTCAGGATGAGGCTCCCACGACAGTGACCTACGGCACGGCCGTCCAGGCCGGTGCATCCGTTACGACTACCGTGACGGTGAGCCGGAACGGAGGAGCCGGTCTCTTGACCTCTCAGCAGTATGTCTACGATGGCTTTGGCCGTCTCACGCGGGAGATTCGACAGATGCCGGCCGGCTCGGCGTCTGCCTACTCCCTTCGCTTGCGCCGGTATGACTCGGTCGGTCGAGAGTACTTTGTCTCGGAGTGGGTGGGGTGTCTGGACGCGGCCAACTGCGCCACGCAGGCAGTGTCCGCAACCGCCGGTACGACCTCGTCCAACTTCGATCCCTTCGGCAGGGCCCAGGCCGTCAGCAAGGCCGATGGCTCCACGATGACGATTTCCTATGCTGACGGGCCCATAACCTTTTCCGACACACAGAAGACCGTCACGGTGAACAACGTAAACGGGACCTGTCCCAACAGCTCCTGCGGCGGAAGTTCGGCCGCTACGGTCTATCGATACGACGTCCTGGGGCGGTTGATTTTGGTTACCGAGCCGGCCGTGGCCCCCGAAACTGTCGGAGCTCAGACCGCGTACACCTACGACGCCAATGGCAAGCTTACGTGCGTCAAACAGGGCGGCTCGATGGCCATGTCGAGTTGCTTTGATAACCCCGGCGGCCAGTTCCGGAGCTTCGTCTACGACGCCGCTGGGAACCTGCGCTCCGAGACCACGCCGGAGAAGGGTACCGTCTCCTACGCCGATTCGGGGCCGTTTTTAGGCTACGGCAGTCTCGGCAATCTCTTGAGAGAAGTTGATTCCGACGGCCTCGTCCGCATGCATTGTTACGATTTCGCAGGGCGCCTCAATGCCGTCAGAACAAACGAGGACACCTCGACTCCCCAGTGCGGCCCAAACCCGATCGCCGCAGGCAGGCTCTACGTTCAGAACTTCTACGACAGCCCGACCGCTGGCCTTTCTCTGGGAAAGTTGACGCAACGGATCGGCTACAACCCGGTTTCCCCTGGCCAGCCAACCGTGACAGAGAGTTTCACTTACTCCGGACTCGGCGGGCGACTGTCTCAGAAGAACGTTGTGATCTCGGGCACACCCCTACCCCTCGGGCCAGTGACCCAGGCCTGGACCTACAACTCGCTCGGGCTCCTGGCCTCCTACAGCCCGCCCAAGCGCTCCGGCGACTCAGACGTCACGGCGACCTTGAGCTACAGCAACGGAACAGTCGCCGGCCTGATCGCAGGCGCGCAGCCCCTGGTGAGCAATGCGGCCTATCACTTCTACGGGGGCCTGGCAGCCTGGACGGCGGGTAACGGCCTCACGACAACAATCGGACAGGATCCGTTCCTTCTGCCTCGACCTGCCTCGATCACGTCGGGCAGCTTTAGCACCGGCTCGTACACGTACGATGGTGCGGGCAACATCAAGTCGATGGGTTCAGACATCTTCGGCTACGACACACTCTCTCGCCTCTCATCTTCCAGCGTGTCCGGACGGAGCCTCTCCTACTCGTACGACCACTTCGGCAATCTGAATCCGGCGACAGTCGATCCGTTGACCAATCGCCTTTTGGCGGGCACTTACGATCCGCGGGGCAACCTGACGGCGTTGTCCAGTCAGCGATACGACTACGACGCCCTGTCGAGACAGACGGCGATCAACGGCGGGTTCGAGCGATATCTCTACGACGGTGCAGGCGAGCGGATCGCCAGGCTCACTTCGCCTACTCCAGGTGCCGGTTTCTACACGATCACGCCCTGCCGTCTTCTCGACACGCGCCTATCGCCGGGCACACCTGTGGATCCCTCGAGCCCACTCACCGTCCAGGTGGGGGGAAACTGCGGAGTAGCTCCAGACGCGACCGGGATGGTAGGCAATCTTGCAGTTGTTCCCGGAGCAGGGGGCGGGTATTTCAAGCTCGTCCCCAAGGGCACCAACCCGCTGTTTAGCACGCTCACCTTCAAGCCCAATGTCATTCGGAGCAACAACGTCGACGTGGGATTGTCAGGAAACGGCCAGTTGACGCTGTCGTCCTCTTACCCGGCGCACGGAATCCTCGACACCACCGGCTACTACAGATTTCCGAACCCGACCTGGACCTTGACGTTCCGCGACGAGGCGAGCCGCCTTTCGACCGAGTACACGGTTACTTCTTCAGCGATCACGCGGACGAAGAACTACTTCTACCTCGGCAACCTCCTCGTGGCCACCGGCGACCAGGCCGGGGCATTCCAGTACTACGCCAGCGACCATCTCGGGACGCCCAGGCGGATCACAAACCAGCTCGCAGCCCAGACCGAGCTTCACGCCTACCAGCCCTACGGCCAGGAGATCACGACCACCTTCGGAAGCCAGCCTCTCAAGTTCGCCTCGATGGAGCGAGACGCAGTCTCCGGCAACGACTACGACCACGCTCGCTTCATCGGCACCCTTCAGGGCCGGTTCTTAAGTCCGGACACCAGGGCGGGGCGAATCGTCGCTCCTCAGACATGGAATCGATACACTTACGCAAGGAACAACCCGCTCAAGTTCGTCGACCCCGATGGCAATGTCGTCGTCGGTTTCACCGGTTGGTTCAACAGTCCGACGTCTCCAGTCTTCGACATAGCTGGCAGCTTCGCCACGAGGCTGGGGAGGCCTGGTTTTGGCCCGGGTCAGGTATTCCATTACAACGAAGGGGGTCCTGCCCAGGCAAAGGCTTTCCTACTCAACCAATTGAAGAGAGATAGCAGCCAGCCCGTCATTCTCTTAGGCCACAGTGCAGGCGCCCGCGCAGCGATTAATCTCGCGTGGCAGCTCAAGGAGCTCGGTATTCCAGTTACGCTACTGCTCACGTTCGATCCAGTAATGGGCGATCCCAAGCTCAAGCAAACGGTTCCGTCGAATGTAGAACGCGCTGCAAATTTTTACCAAACCGATGATGATGGCATCATTGACTCGTTGGCAGGGGGTACGTACCTGTCCGCCGAGAATCCAATGGATACTTCTCTCGACAACCATCTGCTGCCGGGACATCACAAGGACATTCCCGGGCTTGTCGCCAGGGACCGTAACACCCTAGACGAGTTCATCGCTTGGGTCCGGAAGAGGCAGCAACAGAAGGAGCAGGGACAGAAGGCATGCCCAGATCGCAACTGCAATGACTAAGTCATCAGAGAGAGGTCAAGACGCGAACGGGTCGGCGTCGCTGGCAGGCTCCGGTCGGTGGTGGAAGTCGTTGGCGGCGTACGTAGTGATGGGCGTGACCTGGTTCGGCGTCGCGAAGTTCGCACTGTCTGTCCGTGTGCCGACTGTTCTGTGGACGCCAGTGTTTGAGTGGGCTTTATTGCAGCGTCTGCTGTTGGTTCGGGAGCTGAAGTACGAGGGGCTGGAGTTGCAGGGAATCTGGGCCCTTCTCTACGTCATGCTGGCCGTTCTATTGTGGCTGGGTGTCGAGGTCGCTGGGCGGTGGCGCTCAGGCCACGTACCCGCGCCGAGCGATTGTGGCGTGGGGCCTTGTTCAAGTGGGGGTATGGGCCGTGTTGGAGTACCTGATCTAGCTGAAGAGATTCGGAGTTCGGCAGGCGAACTGGTCGATCGGACGCTCCTTCACAGGGCAGGAGCGTTACAGCGGTTTCTTGGGGCGCGTTCGGCTCCCTCAGCGATGATCACCGGGGAGGCAGGGTAAGACGTTCTTCCATGACGTGAGCGCCAACCCGATCTCTGCCCGTCAACTAGAAGTACCAGCCGTGGGCACGAGGGTTGGGGGCATGGGAGCCGAGGGGAACCGCTCGGGGTTAGACCCGGGGAGAGAAGAGTTGGTGATTCCGCGCGGCTAACGGCGCGAGCCAGAGGGCTTGACCTAGTTTTGTTTCTGGAGGTGCTCGCGGAGCTCGCGGAGGGCGTTCGGGTCGGCCTTGCGACGCTTGACGGACTCACGCAACAGGGCGACGGCGGCGAAGCCTTCCGGCACCATCTTCTGCTCTTCGATCGTCGGCAGCGCCTGCAGGATCTCCCACTCCGCCTCGCGCGGCCGATCATTCTTCAAGAGAGCGTCAGCCAGGAAGACACTGACGTAAGCAGCTCGACTTGCCATCTTCAGCTCACGGAAATCCGTCTGCGCCGACCGGAGCGCTTCCGCAGCAGCCGCGAATTGCCCGCTACCCCAGTAAGCGGCGCCGGCAAACATCTTGAGGTCCGCGCGCGAGCTCGAAAGCTCCGAGCCCTCCAATAGGCTGCCAGCGGCCTCGAAAAATCCAATCGCAACATCGAGACGCCCTTCAAGCTGGTTTATGTCGCCCATTTCAGCAAGCATGCGAGCCTTAAGCGAACCGTCTTGAGTGAGAGCGTTCAACTTGAGGGCGGATTCCAACACCCCCAACGACTCGGCCAATCGGCCGCACTGCTTGAGTGCAGCCGCCTCAAGGAGGCAGCACTTCGCCTGTTCCCGCTCCATTGTCAAGCGCTCGAAACTCGTACGAAGCGAGGGAGCCAGTTCTACGACCTCTTCGTATTCCGCCATTTCGTAGCGAAGGGACAGACGGGAAAATGCCACATTTGCCAATCCGGGAGCTGAATTGACAGTGTGGCGGAATCCACTTTCAGCTCTGTCGAGCCAGCGCAATGCCTCCGACCGCCGACCCAGATGACGCGAGGCCTCGCCGGCCAGGAAGGCGGTCTCCCCAATGAAATAGTCCCGCTCATCGAAGAGGCCAACCCTTCCGCTGAACTGCTTTATCCACTCATAGGCAGCAACGGCCTCGAATTGGACTGTAGCTGGCGAGGTGTTGAGCAGCCGCCTAAGTTTTGCGCAAAGGGCGAAAAGAACATCAGGATGGCCGAGCGTTTCGATCGCCAACTCTGGGGTTCTGTCCGCTGGGACGGCTTCTAGATAGGCGACAGCCAACGCATCTGCCTCAGTCGGATCCAAGGGGACCGGGCGAAAGCGCTCGGGAAAACGAAGGAGCCTCGCGTTTTCAGACATCAAGGTGATTTCGATAATCCAAGAACTCAAGGTTGCGCGAGAATTCCTTGGCCACGTCGGACGGCTCTCGCTCTAGAAGTCTCTGTACCTTCTGGTCCAATTCGCGTACACCCGTACCGACCAAGTACTTCTGGTATTCACGGGCGAACTGGCAGCAGGCAACCATCAGGAAGGCGCGGGATTGCCTCGGCGAAAAGTTGCCTGGGCGCATACAGAAACGAACGAACCAAACATAAAGATCCTTCTCCAACTCGATCGCTTCGAGCTCTTCCATGTCGTAATGCGAAACCAAGGCCAGATGGATTAGCCCAAGCGTCCCTTGGAAGACCGATCGAATCTCGAGTTCAAACGGGTCCTCTGCATCCTGTGGACGAAGGGGGTCGTCAGGTATTTCCATCGCCAGTTCCTTTCGGGGAGCTGACGAAAGACTACTCTCCGCCTAAAACAAAGTCAAACCGTTTCATCTCAATCAAGATGAACGGTAAGTGATTTAGTATCTGTTGGTTAGTAGCTACCCGGGAGTCTAACTGGGTATGCCGCCGACAGCTTTTGTCAAGCAGGGCCACCTTTCGCCAACGGCGCGGGCGAAATGCCCGAGCCAAAAAAAGCAAAGCCAGCCGAGCGCCACGGCTCGCGCGCGTCGCGGGCTGTGGCGAACGGACTTCGCGCTCAAAAAGTTGGAGCGCTAACCTGAGTTTTTTGCGAATCCCACCAAGCCAAAACGAATCACAAAACGAAACAGGGATATTGGACCACAGATCGGCCCAGTGGTGTCAAGGGGCTTTTAGGGGGAATTTGGACGGGGCTAGCCGTTCTTGACCAAGGCCCGGATTACGCGGTCCTGGTAGGCGTGGCCGCTGTATTCGTTGACCCGGCCGCCGTTTAGGAGGATCGCGAAGGCGTAGGACTTGCCGGAGTTGGCCAGGACGTAGCCGGCCAGGGTGGAAACGCTGTTGATGCTGCCGGTCTTGGCCTGGACCCGGCCGGTCATGGCCGCCTCGAGCATCCTGTGGTGCAGGGTCGAGCCGTCCTCGCCGGCCTGTGCCAGGGTCGAGCGCCAGATGGCGCCGACGGGCGAGACGTTCATGGCCCGGAGGAACGCGACCATGTCGGCGGCCGGGACCCGGTTCTCCGGGGAGAGGCCCGAGCCGTCCCGGATCTCGAAGTGCGTCGGATCGAGACCGAGGCTGGCGAAGAACTTCCGCTGGACCTCGATAGCCGCGGCCCAGCTCCCCTGCCCCGCCTTCTCTGCGGCGAGCGTCTTGAAGACCTGCTCGGCGTAGAAGCCCTGGCTGCGTTTGTTCGTGACCGCAATCGTCGGAACGAGATCCGATTCCGTCTGAGCGACGAGCTGCCAGGAGGAGTCGGCCTTTACGTCCTTGCGCGCCAGGGTCCCGAGGACCTTGATCCCAGCGGCCTCGAGGCGCTTCCAGAGCGCGTTGCCGAAGAAAGCAGGCGGGTCGTCGATGGAGATCGGGGTCGTCCAGTTGACGGGCCGGAAGGGCACGAGGCCGAAGACCTCTATGGCGTCCGAGCCCGGCTCGCGCGTGACGGCCACGCGGACGCTCCCTCTCATGCCCGTCGTGCGCGCCAGCGGCACGGCGTGAAAGAGCCCGCTCTCAGGCTCGATCCGGATCGACGCGGGCCTGCCCGGCCGGTCGCCGGGCCCGATCGAGACGTACACGACATTGTCGTTGAATGACAGAGCCGACGTCGGCGCCTGGTACCACTTGTTCTCCTGGCCTGCCTTCCAGTCGGGATGGCGTCCGACGCCGTCGAAGAACGCGGCGTTGACGATGAGGTCTCCGGACACGCGCGAGATGCCCGCCTGCTTCAAGCCGTCAGCCCACTTGTCGAAGACCGCGTTGAAGTCGTCGTTGTAGAACCTGCCCGAGATGTTCGGGTCTCCGCCGCCAACGACGAGCAGCGAGCCGGCGAGCAGGCCGTCCTTCACGTCCCCACGCCGCCAGAACGTCGTCTTGAACTTGTAGTCGGGACCGAGCTCGTGAAGGGCCGCGGCCGTCGAGAGCATCTTGGTTACGGAGGCGAGAACCTCCGGGTGCTTGGCGTTCTTCTCGTAGACGACCTCGCCCGTGTCGAGCAGGGCGATCTCGATCGAAGTACCCGGAGCGCGCGAGGGCGGACCTTTGGCCGCCTTCTCCAGCGCAGCCGTGAGCGGATCCTGCTTGACGGCGAGGATCTTCGCAGGCGGAACTTTCGGCGGGACTTTGGCCGCTAGCGAGCCTGCCAGGAGGAACGCGGCCAGCATGGCAACCAGTTCCCTGCGAAATGCGCCGAATCGGAACACTTCGAAATTATAATCGAGATCGTTGCCCTTTCACGAGATCGTTCGTCGCTTCAAGGTTGAAGGGGCGGAGCTGACGTGAGATTCGACGAGGCGACGAAAGTCTTCGAGGTCTCCGCGCGCGAGCTCTCCGAGGACGAGGGCTTCCGGCGTGTCGGCTTCGACCGCGGCGACGGCTGGCGGCGCCTCGGCCTCGGCAGCGAAATCCACGCCCGCGTGCTCTCTGCCCGCTGCGAGGCCTTTCCGGGCTACCGCGCCGAGGTCCACCTCCAGGCGCGCGTCCCTGTCGAGAGCTGGACGGCCGTCCTGACGGGCCGCCTCGACGGCTGCATCGAGCGCTCCGAGGGGCAGTGGCTGATCGAGGAGATGAAGTCCACGGATCTCTCCGTCGAAGGCGTGCGGCCATCGGGCTACGCCTTCGAGCGGGACAGGCGGCAGCTCCTGGCCTATTGCTACCTGTGGCGGCGCCTGGGGCACCCGAACGTCTCCGGCGCCCTCGTCTACGTGGACATCCAGTCGGGCGACGAAGTCTCGATTGCCGTGCCCTACGACACGGAGACGGCCGACCGGGACGTCGAAGCCCGGCTCCACCGGTTCCTCCGGATCTGGTACGCGCAGGAAGCCTCGCGGGCGCGCAAGCGCAAGGCCGCTGACCGCCTGCCCTTCCCGCACACGGCGCCCCGGCCCATCCAGGACAAGCTGATCGACGCGATCGGCCGGGCCGTGCGGCAGGGCGAGACCCTGCTCGCCGAGGCGCCCACGGGCTCGGGCAAGACCGCCGCGGCCCTCTACCCCGCCATGATCGAAGGCCTGACGGCCGGTCGGCAGGTCGTCTTCCTGACCGCCAAGACGCTGCAGCAGACGATGGCGGTCGGCGCGCTCACGGCCATGAACGAGCGCGCGTTCACGACGCTCCAGGTGCGCGCCAAGGAAAAGATGTGCGCCAACGACGAGATCCTCTGCCACGAGGAGTTCTGCCGCTTCGCCAAGAGCTACCCGGAGAAGATGGCGCGCTCCGACATCCTTTCGCGCCTGCGCGACACCTACCCGCACCAGAGCCCGGATGTCGTCTTCGAGGAGGCGCGGCGCGAGGAGGTCTGCCCGTTCGAGGTGCAGCTCGAGCTCGCCCAGCGCGCCGACGCGATCGTGGCCGACTACAACTACGTCTTCGAGCCGGGGGTTGCCCTGCGGCATCTCCAGGGCGATGAGCTGAAGGACGCGATCCTCCTGGTCGACGAGGCCCACAACCTGCCCGACCGCGTGCGGCAGATCTACTCGCCGGAGCTGCTCGAGGAGGACTGGAAGAACCTGCGAAACCGCCTCGTCCTCCAGCCCGGCGATATCTTCGCGGAGCTGGCTGCGTCTGTCGAAGATCTCCTCCAGCTCCTCGAGAACACGGCCGACGAGCTGCCGGAGGGCGACGCCATCGCGGAGGTCCTGGCTCCGGCCGACGCCTTCTTCCTTCTGCGGGCCGAATGGGAGCCGAGGCTGCTCGCCTACCTCGCCTGGAAGCGCGAATCGCGCCTGGCCCTGCCGGACGACCCGGTGCTGGACGCGCACTTTGCCCTCCAGCGATTCTGCGCGGTGCTCTCGATGCCGGGCCCCGACTTCACGTGTGTCGTCGAGCGGCGCGAGAATGGGATCCGCCTCGCCCTGATCTGCCTCGACCCGGCCCGGGTGCTCGCTCCGATCTTCGCCACGGCGCACGCTTCGATCCTGCTGTCGGCGACGCTCTCGCCCGCCGAATCGCTCCAGCGCGTCCTCGGTCTCGACCCGGACCGCACCTCCTCCCTGTCGCTGCCGCCGCCCTTCCCGCCCGAGAACCGCAAGGTCATGATCCTGCCGCACGTGCGCACGACGTTTGCCGCGCGCGAGAAGAACTACGGGCGCATCGCGTCGGTCGTCGCGGAGATGTCCGAGGCGCACACGGGCAACGACCTCGTCCTCTTCCCGTCCTACAAGTTCCTCTCGGAGGTCGCGGCCGTCATGCCGAAAACGCGGGCGCATCTCCTCGTCCAGCGGCCCGAGCTGCCGGACTTCGAGCGCCGGCGCATCCTCGAGGCGCTGGCCGCTCCGCCTCCCGAGGGGATCCTTCTCTTCGCCGTCTCGGGCGGCATGTACGCCGAGGGAGTGGACTACCCGGGAGAGCTCTTGACCGGCGTCTTCGTCGTCTCGCCCGCCCTGCCCCAGGTCTCCTTCGAGCGTGAGCTGCTGCGCCGGTATTTCGACGAGCGCGAGGAGGCGGGCTTCGACTACGCGTACCTGCAGCCGGGGATGACGCGCGTCGTCCAGGCGGCAGGGCGCCTGATCCGCAACGAGACGGATCGCGGCGTCATCGCCCTGATCTGCCGCAGGTTCATCGAGGAGCCCTACGCCCGCTACCTTCCGCGCGACTGGTACGACGAATCACCCAACGAGCTCGTGACCAACACGCCGGCAGAAGACATCCGGGAGTTTTTTGAAGGCTACGGGACCGCCTCTCCAACCCCCTCTCCCCCCGGGAGAGGGCGGGGGTGAGGGGTGAACTGATGCCAAATCCTCCCCATTACCGGGACGCCCTCGCTGGTTCGCGCCGCCTGCGCCGCCGATCAACTGACGCGGAGCGCGCTCT
The DNA here is from genome assembly GCA_963739435.1 of uncultured Acidobacteriota bacterium. Lineage (GTDB taxonomy): Bacteria > Acidobacteriota > Thermoanaerobaculia > UBA5066 > Gp7-AA6 > CAVUAN01. The sequence goes on along the minus strand of CAVUAN010000008.1, from coordinate 183,151 downwards.
CTGGCGAGCTCTTCGAAGCCGGCAGCTGACCGGAGCGAAGTTCCGGCGTCAGCATCCCATTGGCGGATTCGTTCTCGATTTCTATTGCGAGGCGGCGCGCCTCGGGGTTGAGCTCGACGGCGGGCAGCACGCGGATCCATCGCTGAAGCAACGCGACGAGCGGCGAGCCCGCGATCTCAAGAGGAGAGGCGTTCGGCTGATCCGCTTCTGGGACAACGATGTGCTCACGAAGACGGAAGCGGTGCTTCAAAGGATCGCCGAGGCAATTGCTTCCCCCTCACCCTTGCCCTCTCCCGGGGGGAGAGGGAAGGAGTCGCAGCGCGGGCGAGAAACCCTATGAATCCCTACGAGAACCCGAAGACCCCCAAACTGACGGTCGACGCGTGGATCCGCGACGGGAAGGGGCGGCTGCTGCTGGTCCAGCGGGGGCGGCCGCCGTTTCTCGGGCACTGGGGGCTTCCGGGCGGATTCTGCGAATGGGGTGAGACGACGGAGACCTGCTGCGCGCGCGAGGCGCTGGAGGAGACCGGCCTGACGGTCGAGGTGGGCGCGCTTCTCGGCGTCTATTCGCGGCCGGACCGCGACCCGCGGGGCCACAACGTGACGGTGCTCTACGACTGCCGGTGGGTTTCCGGCGAAGCGAAGGGCGGAGACGACGCGGCCGAGGCGCGCTGGTTCGCGCCCGCCGAGATCGGGCGCCTGCAGCTCGCGTTCGACCATGGCGCGATCATCGCGGAACAGCTTTCACGTCGGCCTCGCCGTTCTCGACGGCTGGCGGCGGGTCCTTCTCGGCGCGCGCCGCGCGGCGGGCCTCCAGAATCAGCATCTCGCGGGCGGCGTCGAACTTGAGCTTGTGCCCCTCGATGATCGAAACCGCCTCTTCGATCGTCGGCGAGAGGCGGACGAGATCGAGGTCCTCGGGATTGACGAGCTTGCGCGGCACCATCTCTTTGCGCATCCAGTCGACGAGCCCTCGCCACATCTCGCCCATCAGGATCACGGGCCGCTCGGTCATGAAGCCGACCTGCAGGAGCTGCCAGACCATCATCAGCTCGAGCGCCGAGCCGATACCGCCCGGAAAGAGCACGAAGGCCTGGGACATGCGGACGAAGTGGTGGAGCCGCGAGAAGAACGTGCGGTGGGCCGTCACGCTGTCGAGATAGGGGTTGGCCTTCTCGTAGGGGATCGCGATCGTCAGGCCGAAAGACCTGGTCTTCCTCGTTCCGCGCGAGCGCGCCGCGCCCTCGTTGGCAGCTTCCATCAGCCCGGGGCCGCCGCCCGTCACGATGTCGCAGCCGATCGCGGTCAGGCGCGAGGCCATCTCCCGCACATCCTGGTACTCGCGGTCGTCTACTTTCAGCCGCGCAGACCCGAACACCGCCACCCTGTAGAAATGGAGCTCGGCGGGGTTCAAGGCCTCGAGCTCTTCGATCGTGTCCCACAGACGCACGATCGTGCGGTCGATGATCTTGCCGACGTCCGGCTCGCGCCGGACCTTCTTATCGTGCTTCACGCTCTGCTTCACTCAGCCGTCTTGAGTGTGGCCGAGAAGGCCCGCGCCAGCAGACCGTCGTCGGTGACCGCCCAGACCGAGTAGCGATACCAGGCCCCGGAAACGGCCGAGGAGTCCAGATACGCGTAGCGCATCGACTCGTCGCTCTGGCCCGTCGAAGGCACGATCTGCGGCCCGGTGCGCACGACCCGTCCGTCGGCCAGGAGCTGTTCGCGGAAGATCGCCCAGCCAGCCAGGCGCTCGTGCGTGGCGGTCGTCCAGAGCAGCCGCGCTGCATCGCCGGAGGTCTCTGCGCTGGCGTTCAAGCCCACGAACGGGAACTCGGCCACACGCTCGAAGAACGCCGGCGCCGACGGCGCTCCGGCCGTGCCGCCCAGAACGACCCAGTCGACACGGGCCACACCCGAGGAAGGAAAAGTCCGGACGAGGCCGGGCTCGAGGAAGACGACGTCCGGCGGCAGCTGGACATCCCGGTAGCGCACGACGGCAGCGGCCATGCCGCCCTCCGCCGGCCAGGCGACGCGCAGCGCCGTTCCCCCTTCGCCCGGCAGATACGTCCGATGCCGGAGGGACAGGGGCGCCGGCGCAGCCGTGTCGAAGGCGCCCGTCAGAAGGTCCTCGACACCGATCCGCGACGGCTGAGCTTCGGTTTCGACGGCCGCATAGAGGCGCGCTGCAAATCGCAGAGCGATCGATTCGGCCGGCTCTCCGCTCGTCTCGGCCGCCTGGCGCAGGGCCACGGACCGGACCGCCTCGCCCGTCTCCCGCGAGCGCTCCCAGGCCGCGCGCAGACCCACAGGCCCTCCGGCTGCCCGAGCGAGCTCTTCGACGAACAGGCGCGTCACGAAAACCGGCGCCCGATTCAGGTCGAGCTCCGGCGCTGCCGCAGCGGCTTGCGCCGCCTCCCGCTCTTCGGCGCTCTCCGAGACGGCGGCGACATAGTCGGCTGCCGCGGCCGTGAAGGAGCTCGCGTCCGGCGCCTCGTAGGCCGCCAGCACGGCGAACGCGAAGAGGCGCCCGACCTCGCGCGCGATCTCCCGGTCGGAAAGCCCCGTGGCGTCGAGCTGGATCACGGGCCGCCGGAGCGACCCGTTCTCGATTCCGCGCATTGCGAGGCGGCGCACACCGCCTGCCTCCTTGCGGGCGACGTAGACCCGCAGCGGATCGCTTTCAGACAGAGGCGAGCGCCAGCCCTGCTTCTCGAAGAGCTCGACAGACAGCCGGCGAAGCTCGACCGAGAGCGCTCCCGCGAGCGCTCGGCCATCGGCCTCGTCCGAGAGAAGGACGCGGCTCGCGACGGCCTGGGTCGGCCCGAAGTTGCGGTAAGGGCTCGATTCCCAGCTCCCGGTGGGCAGGAGCGGCAGCGGCTGCACGAGCTGATCCGGGGCCTGCACCTGCGGTTCTTGCGCCCGGGCCGCCGGGCAGAGGATCAGAGCGGAGGTCAAGGCGGAGGCGGCCGCCGCTCGCAGGCAATGGCTTCGTGTCACGCGCATCTGTCTCTGAGGGTAAACCCGCCCCTTCCCGCGATCAATTCCAGATTGAGAGGGAAAGCGGAGCGCTAGGACGAAGCTCCCGTTGCGGCTTCCGCCTTTTCAGCGGTCGCAGCGCCCTCGGGGATGAGCACGGCCACGACCGTGATGTTGTCCACTCCGCCCCGTTCGTTGGCCTGCTCGATCAGGTTCTGACAGAGCTTTTCGGGATCCGGCTCGGCCGCTGCCGCCTCCCCGATCTCCTCGTCCGAGAGCATCGTCGTCAGGCCGTCCGAGCAGAACAGGTAGAGATCGCCGGGCAGGAACGCCAGCTCCTGGAGGTCCGGCGCAACCGAAGGCCCTCCCCCGAGCGCTCGCGTCACGACGTTCTTGAGCGGGTGCGACTTCGCTTCGTCCTCCGTGAGGATGCCCGCGGCCACCTGCTCGTGAACCCACGAGTGGTCGTCGGTCAGGCGCGAGAGCTGTCCCCCGCGGTAGAGGTAGGCGCGGCTGTCGCCAACGTGGGCAAGGGCGAGGATCTTCTCGTTCAAGAGGCCGGCGACGACCGTCGTGCCCATGCCCTTCAGCCACGGCTGGGCGGCGACGGCAGCCATGACGCGCTCGTTGGCCTTCTCGATGGCCACGGCGAGACGGTTGCTGTTGAAGTTGAGGGAGTGGTTGTACTTGAACGGCCAGGTCGCCTCCTCCTTCTGGCGCGTGGAGGCGATGAACTCGGCGATCGTCTCGACGGTGATCTTCGACGCAACCTCGCCGGCCGCATGGCCGCCCATGCCGTCGGCCACGATGAAGAGGCCCTCGTCCATGTCGAGGGCGTAGTTGTCCTCGTTGTGCTTTCGCTTTCGTCCGACATCGGAGAGGCCAAACGCGATCGGAGCGGTCACGCGCTAGCCTTTCGCCACCCGCTGAGCGCGGATCTCTTCGAGCGAGCGGCGCACATCGGCCGCCCCCGGGTCCCAGCGCAGGGCCTCCTGCAGAGCCTTTTCGGCTTTCACGAGCATGCCGGCTTGCTTCATGACCTGCGCGGCGTCCTTGTGGATCCGGACGTTCTGCTGATCGAGCGCCATGGCCGTCTCGAGGGCCTTGACGGCCGCGCGCATGTCTCCGGAGCGGGCCGAAGCCAGGCCGAGGTAGTGCTGGGCCTTCGCGTCCTTGGCGTTGCGGTGCACCGCCAGGGCGAAGTTGCCGGCAGCCTCCGCCCACTGCTTCTCCTGGAAAGCGTCGATTCCCTGGTTCATGTAGTTCTGGTAAACGGAATCGCCGTCTCCCCCGGACGCGACGAGCTCGCCGCCATGGCCTGGTCCATGTCGTAGGCCTTGCGCCGGCGGGGTTGGACAAAACGTTGACGGCGTTCCGTCAGGTCCTGGAAATGAGCCTCCGCCTCCGCCTTCTTATCTTTGGGCGCCCGGTCCGGATGCGCCTCGCGCGCGAGCACGCGAAAGCGTTCCCGGATGTCCGTCTCGGTGGCGTCTCTCGCCACTCCGAGCAGGTCGTAGTAGTCGGCTTCTCGGGGCATCGTCTCCGATCGTCTCGAGCCAGATAGTTTTTCGAATACCTACCATACGAGAAACGGGCGATCCCGGCAAGGGCCGGGGGGGTCTGAGGGGCCTTACCGGCGCTTATCGTCGAGAATCTTCTTGGCCATGATCCGCAGCCCCTCGGCCAGGTTCGGGTCTCGGGAGACGTGGCGCAGATCTCGCAACGGGACATGCCGGAGGATCCCCATCGTGATCGTCAGCGGCACTTTCGGGTTCTTGACCAGCGCGAGAATGATCCCGGGCTTACGGATCCACTCGCGCCTTCCCGCGATGATCCGGAAGATCTCGTCCGCCAGATGGCGCATCTGGCAGATGTTCTCGACTTCGTTGATCGTGATGCCGCGCGACTTCAAAACCGCCAGGCCGACCAGCTTGTTGGCGTCGCCGACCAGGATCCGCCGCTCATCCTTGCCGCCCGAATAGGCGAGCTTGATCTTCTCCGAGACGGTCATGGTCGTGATCTTCCGGTGGATGCCGCCCTCGCTGATGAGCCGCCTGAATTCCTCGTCCGTCAGGGTCGTCTTGCCGCCCTCCTCGGCCAGCGCGGCGTCGACCTCGGCCTGCTCTTCGGCCGTGAGCGCCCCGGGCGCGGCCAGCGCCGCCGCCTCCTCCTCCAGGCGCTTGCGCTCGGCCTCCTTGCGGCGCTCCTCCTTCTCGAAGAACTCCTCGCGGATCTCGTTCAGCCGCCTGCGGCCGTCGGCAGTCAGGGACGGGTTCGCAAACAGCGCGTCGATCAGGCTAGGCTGCCGGAGCAAGCGAACCTGGTTGATGACGAGCGCTTCCTGGGCCGTCCCCGAGACCGTGCCGGCGAGGACCTCGAGAGTCTCGTCGGCGACATTCCGATGCCGGATGATCTGCTCGAGCACCAAAGGGTCCTCGGTCCTCCGCGCGATGACGTCGATCTCCATTCCGGTCGGATCGGCGTTGCGCATGAAGCGCGAGAAGTCCTCGGGCGGAGTGGCGGCCAGCCTCTCCTGCGCGGCGTCGGCCGTGTCCTTGTCTTCGTCGCCGACGACGACGAGCAGAGCGCGCATCTGGTCGTCCGCGTCCAGGGGCAGGAGGCCGCGGGCCGCAAACTGGCGCAGCTCGAGAGGGGCATCGCCCGTCCGCAGCAGCGAGATCAGATCCCGAGGCTCGGCCGGATCGAGGTTGGCCAAAGGAGTGGAGGGGTTAGCGGCCGTCAGCCCCGGGCAGGCGGGCCGGGCAGGCGCAGGTCGCGAACGACCTCGCCCGACTGTCCGAGACGCGCCAGAGCGCGGCCGTCCAACGTGACCCGGACGCCGCCCGCGTTGCCGAGAGTGATCGAGAAGCCTTTCCGGGCTTCGAAGGTCTTCCGCTCGCCGCGGCGCAGGATGCCCGTGAAAATGGTGCGCCCGTCGGCGTCGAGCTTCGTCCACGAGTCATCGTCGAACTCGAGCAGGAGCGAGACGATGCCGGGCACCGGGCGCCGGCGGCTTCTCCGAAGCTGCAGCAGCCGGAGCTGGAGCCGGAGCTCCGGCCTCGGCCCCGGCCGGCGGCGGAGCAGGCACGGAGGCCGGCACCGCCACGTCCTGACGGACGAGCGCCGCATCCTGGCGAATGATCGGAGTGGGCTCGCTCGAAACGCCGACGTTGCGGAAAGCGACGGATGTGGCGGGCGGCGCCACGCGCGCGAGCGGCTTGCGCGGAATCCTCTGAGGATTCGCGATCAGCCCGAGGACCAGGAGAATGCCCGCGACGATCACGACGATCATGCCGGCCGTCGAGCGGCGTCCCCGCCAGAACCGCGAGCGCGGACGCGCGGACTTTGCGGCCGGAGCTTCGGGGTCTCCCCCGGCCAGGTCGGCGAGGTACGCGTTGACCTTCTCGTCCGGGTCGATGCCGATGTGACGCGCGTACGCGCGAATGAACCCGCGCGTGAAGATGGGAGCGGGCAGTTTCGAGAGATCGCTTCGCTCGAGCGCGGTCAGCAGGCGAATCGAGATCTTCGTCGCTGCGGCGATCTCCTCGAGAGGGATCTCCCGCACGACGCGTTCACGGCGAAGCTCCTCGCCGAAGCTCAAAGCCGGAGTTTCGGTCATCCTCTTTCAATCCCGAGTTTGTCGGAGTTTTGATCGTAGTCCCCGCCGCCCCGTTCCGCAAGAACCCTTTGCGCACAGAGGCGCAAAAACCGCGAGACGCCCGGAGTGGAGGCCAGGCCCAGCAGGTCGTCCCGGCTGGCCCGGCTCAGGAGCCCGAGGGCGAGCGATCTTGGCAGGCCGGGATTGCGGAGCAGGGCGCTGCGGACCCCTGCCCGCAGGCTCCAGCGCGGGTGGAGGGCGATGACTTCGAGGACCGCCGCAGTCGTTTCGATCCGGGCGGCCGCCTGGACGACATCGGGCTCGGTTGCAAACCTGTTGTCGAGAACCGCGGATACGACCCGGGGATCGGGGTCTAGGCGCAGGAAGGCCAGGGTCCCCCGGCCCACGGATTTCGCCAGGTCCACGCGCTCGGCCAGGGCCATCTCCGGGAGACGGCGCAGGAGATCCCTGTCGGCCGCCCTCCGAACCTCCGGGTTGGCCTGCATGTCGGCCGAAAGATGCGCGAGATCCCGCCAATAGAGGGTCGAAACGAGCGAGAGGGCCTCGCGGCGGGGCGTCCTGGGGTGCGCGGCGAGAGCCCGGCGGACGGCGTGGTACTTGCGCGCCGAACGGTCGGCCAGGATGTCCCGCAGGGCCTCGGCTGAGAGATCGGCCCGACTCAAGGCCTTGAGGTACTGACCCTCCGCCCTCATGGGGGAGTTTAGAGCCGAAACTCGAAACTAGTTCTTCCGGCAGGCTTTCGCCAGGGACCGGGCCAACCCCTCGACCGCCTCGACCCGTTTCTCCCCGGCTTCCTCGGCGGCCCGGACCAGGGCCGAGCCGACCACGACCCCATCGGCGAGGGCCGCCGCCTGGCTCGCCGCCTCCGGTGTCGCGATGCCGAACCCGACGGCGACTGGCAGCCGGCCGGCCGCCTTGCGGGCTCGGCGCACGGTTCCGGCAAGGCCGGCCGGCAGATGCTGTCGGACCCCTGTCGTGCCCGGGCGGCTCACGACATAGAGGAAACCGGAGGAGAGCCGGGCGGCCCGCGCCATGCGCTCGGCTCCGGAGGTGGGAGAGACGAGAAACACGGTGTCGAGCCCGGCCTGCCGAAATGCCGGACGGATGGCGCCCGCCTCCTCGGGAGGAAGGTCCGTCACGAGAACGCCGTCGAACCCGGCCGCGCGCGCCTCCCCGGCTGAGCGGGTGACGCCCGGGCGCAGCAGCGGGTTCAGGTACGAAAAGAGGACGAGGGCGAGCGGGGTGGCGCTCCTGATCTCGCGCGCGATCTCGAAGACGGTGTCGAGATCCGTGCCCGCGGACAGAGCCCGCTCGGATGCCCGCTGGAGCACCGGACCGTCGGCGATGGGGTCGGAGAACGGCACGCCGAGCTCCAGCACGTCGGCTCCCGCCCGATCGAGCGCCAGCGCCATCGCGACTGTCGCCGCGGGTGTCGGATCGCCCGCCGTGAGGTACGCGATGAAGGCGGCTCTCTTCTCTGCCGCGGCCTTTCGGAAGGCTTCGTCGATCCGGGTCATGGGGAATCGGTCCATTGATTCACTGACTCATTGACTCATTGATTCAATGACCCGATATCCAATGAACCGATGAAGCAATGAGCCAGTGAACCAATCATCCCCTCACCCGCTCGTACTCCGCGAGGTCCTTGTCTCCCCTGCCCGACAGGTTGACCAGGATCCAGCTCGACTTCGGCATCTTCGCGGCGAGTGTGAGCGCGAAGGAGATGGCATGGGCGCTCTCGAGGGCAGGCAGGATTCCGTCGCTGCCCGAAAGAATCTCGAAGGCGTCGAGCGCCTCGTCATCGGAAACTTTCACGTACGTGACCCGGCCGGAGTCGTTCAGGCTGGCGTGCTCCGGGCCGACCGCCGGATAGTCGAGGCCGGCCGAGACCGAGTGGGTGGGCAGGACCTGGCCCGCTTCATCCTGCAGCAACATCGTCAATGTCCCGTGCAGGACTCCGAGAGCGCCTCCGGCAAAGCGCGCGGCGTGGTCGCCGGGACGCGAAGAACGGCCTCCCGCCTCGACACCGTAGAGCTTCGTCTTCGAAGGACGGTCGAGGTAGGCCGCAAAGAGGCCGATCGCGTTCGACCCGCCACCCACGCAGGCCACCGCCGCCTGGGGGTCTCGTCCCGCGAGCTTGCGGAACTGCGCTCGCGCTTCCTTCCCGATGACCGACTGGAATTCCCGCACGATCGTCGGATACGGATGCGGGCCGAGCGCCGAGCCGAGCACGTAGTGCGTCGACGCGACGTTCTCCGTCCAGTCGCGCATGGCCTCGTTGATGGCGTCCTTCAACGTGCGCGAACCGGAGTCGACGGACACGACCTCGGCGCCGAAGAGACGCATGCGCGACACGTTGGGCGCCTGCCTCTCCATGTCGATGGATCCCATGTACACGCGGCACGGCAAGCCGAGCTTGGCCGCGGCGGCCGCCGTCGCGACGCCGTGCTGCCCCGCGCCGGTCTCGGCGACGATGCGGGTCTTGCCCATTCTTTTGTGCCAGCAGGACCTGGCCGAGGGAGTTGTTGAGCTTGTGGGCGCCGGTGTGGAGGAGATCCTCGCGCTTCAGGACGATCTTCGCGCCTCCCCCGCGGGCGGTGAGGCCTGCGGCAAATGAAAGCGGGGTCGGCCGGCCGGCGTAGGAATGCAGCAGGTCGTCGAGCTCGGCCCGGAAGCGCCGGTCTTTGCGGAACCGATCAAACGCCCTCTCGAGCGAGGCGAGCGGCGCCATGAGCGTTTCGGGCGCAAATTGGCCTCCGTAAGCTCCGAAGTAGCCTTTTCGCGGGCCTTTACGAACTCGCGGCATCGGACCTCCGCACCGCCTCAAAGAAGCGGGCCATGCGATCGCGGTCCTTCACCCCCGGCGCGCTCTCGACGCCCGACGCCACGTCGACGGCCGTCGGGCGCACGCGGGCGACCGCCTCGCCGACGTTTTCGGCGCAGAGCCCGCCCGCCAGGAAGAACGGGATCGGGAATCGCAGACCCTCGAGAACGCTCCAGTCGAACGCCACGCCGGTTCCGCCGGGCCGGCCGGCCACCGCGGAATCGAGGAGAAGCGCGCGGCAGCCAGCCAGCAGCTCCGGCGGCGGCAGGGGCTCGCCAACACGGCCGACCCGCGCGACGGCGATGATCGGGCGCGGCACGCGCCGCACGTCGTCGGGAAGAAGGGGGCGGTGGAGCTGCACGAGGTCGAGCCTCGACGGCGTCGCACACCTGCGCGATCGTCTCGTAGCTCTCCCCCACGAAGACTCCCACCCGCGCCACTCCCGGCGCGGCCGCGTCGACCAGGCGCCTGCCGCCTTCCACGGTCACGCGCCGCTCCGAGACCGCCGCGAAGTTGAAGCCCACGTACGCCGCACCCAACTCGCAGGCGAGCGCCACGTCTTGCGGGCGGGTGAGCCCGCAGATCTTGACCTCGGTCACGTTCGCAGCTCCCGCAGAAGCTCCTCGGGCTCCTCATGGCGCAGGAGGCTCTCGCCGACGAGAAACGCGCTGTAGCCCGCCTTCACCGAGGCGCGTGATGTCGGCCTTCGTCCGGATGCCGCTTTCGGCCAAGTGGACGGGCCCGGCTGGAAGCGCCGGCCCGATCGCCTCGAGCGCCTCGAGGCTCGTCGTAAACGTCGAGAGGTCCCGGGCGTTGACGCCCAGGACGTCCGGGCCGCAGGCCGCGGCGCGGGGGACCTCCGCGGCGTCGTGAGCCTCGGCCACAACGGCGAGGTTGCGCCCGCGCGCAGCCTCGCGCAGCCGCGAGAGCTCGGCGTCCGAAAGGGCCCGGACGATCAGCAGCACGGCGTCGGCCCCGAGCGACACGGCGAGGTCGAGCTGGCGCTCGCAGACGACGAAGTCCTTCATCAGCGCCGGAAGCCCGGAGATCCTCTTGGCGCGAGGCAGCCAGCCGGGCTTGCCGCCGAAAAAGTCCTCTTCGATCACGACGGACAGCGCCGCCGCGTGGCCCCTCCGGTAAGCGAGCGCCAGCGTCTCGATCCTGCCGTCAGCTCCGGCCAGGATCTCGCCGGCCGAAGGCGAGTGATTCTTGATCTCGGCGACGATGCGGATGCCCGGAGCCCTGAGGGCGGCGACGAAAGCCGAGCCGTCTCCTCGAGGAGCTGCCGGCGTCACGGCGCCATACTCGCCGCGGTCGAGGCGCCGGCGCTTGGCGCCAAGGATGTCCTCGAGGACGCTCACCCCCCCCTTCGGCACAGAGCTCCCCGCCTTCTTCAGATTGTCGAAAACGGATCGCGCCGCTCCCCTGTCCACGGCCGTTCGGGCCCGCTCGTACCCGTCCGCGACGTCGCGGGCGCGGCCCTCGACCGCCAGAGCGAGCGCGGCATTGAGAAGGACAGCCTCGCGCCGGGCGCCGGCCTCCCCGTCGACCAGGCGTTCGAGCATCGCCGCATTCGCGGCCGCGTCGCCGCCTGAAAGCTCCGCGAGCGAGACAGCTCGCTGCGAAAGGCCAGCCGGGTCGAATCTCCATGGCCGCGTCCAACCCTCGTTGACCTCCATCCCGCGGGCAGGGACTCCGGGGACGAGCTCGTCGAGGCCGTTTTCGGAGTGGAAGACGATCGCCCGTTCGGCGCCGAGCGCGGCCAGCGCGTCCGCCAGCAGGCCGACCAGCTCGGGCCGTCCCACGCCGATCATCTGCCGCGTCGCGCCGGCGGGGTTGGCGAGCGGGCCCAGGGCGTTGAAGATCGTCCGCACGCCCAGCTCCCTCCGGACCGTTCCCAGCTCCTTCATGGCCGGATGGAAGGTCGGCGCGAACAGGAAGACGAGGCCGACCTCGTCCAAGACGCGTCCTGCCGCCGAGGGATCGAGGTCGATCGACCACGCCTGCCGCCGCGAGCACGTCGGCCGATCCGACGCGGGAAGAGATGGAGCGGTTGCCGTGCTTGGCGACCGAGGCGCCGGCGCCCGCCGCCACGATCGCCGCCGCCGTCGAGAGGTTGAAGAGGTCCCGGCCGAGGCCGCCCGGGCCGCAGGTGTCGAGCAAGGGAGCCCGTTCGGGAGGCGACCTTCCGCATACGCGCGCGCAGCGCCGCGACGGCTCCGGCGATCTCCTCGGCCGTCTCGCCGCGGGTGGCGATGCCGAGCAGCACGGCGCCCTTCTGGGCCTCGGTGGCTTTTCCGTCCATCAGGTCGCCGAAGGCGGCCTCTGCCGCCGCGCGCGAAAGCGTCCTCCGGGCAGCGATTTCCTGGAGCGCTCCGGCCACGTTCGGCGTCATCGGTTACGCCTGACAGCTGTCATTCCGAGCGAAGCGAGGAATCTACCCCCGGAATCACCGGCGAGAGTAGATCCCTCTGGGCCTTCGGCCCCTCGGGATGACATTGCCGTGGTGCGCAAGGTCATCGCTCAGCTCCGACTGCGAGGAAGTTTGCCAGCAGCTTCTCGCCCTGCGGCGTCAGCACGGATTCGGGGTGAAACTGAACGCCGAAAATGGGCTTGTCCCGATGGGCCAGGCCCATGACGAGGCCATCCTCGCTCCTGGCGGTGACGCAGAGTTCGGCAGGCAGGCTCTCTTCGCGCACGACCAGCGAATGGTATCGCCCCGCCTCGAACGGGCTCGACAGGTTCGCGAAGAGCCCGGTGCCGTCATGGCGCACGGGCGAGGTCTTCCCATGGCGCGGCGCGGGCGCGCGCTCGACGACAGCGCCATGGAAAGCCGCGATGGCCTGGTGCCCGAGGCAGACACCGAGCAGCGGCAATCCGGCTTCCTCAGCCGCGGCGATCATCTCGATCGAGCGCCCCGCGTCCTCCGGCCTGCCCGGCCCGGGCGAGACGATCACCGCGCGAGGTTTCCTCCCGACCACCTCGGCCGGATCGAAACGGTCGTTTCGCGCGACGACGACGTCCGGGATCGAGCTTCCCCACGGCCTGCAACAGGTTGTAGGTAAACGAGTCGTAGTTGTCGACGATGAAAATCATGGCGAAGGCCCCCACGCGCGGGCCACTTCGATCGCTTTGAAAAGGGCCTGTGCCTTGGATTCGGCTTCGGCGTACTCGTTCTCCGGAATGGAGTCGGCCACGATCCCCGCACCGGCCTGGATGCGGCAGAGGCCGTTCAAGACGACCGCGGTGCGAATCGCGATTGCCATGTCCAGGTTGCCCGCGGCGTCCAGGTATCCGACCGCGCCGCCATACACTCCCCTGCGAGCCTCTTCGAGCGCGTCGATGATCTCCATCGCCCGGATCTTTGGAGCACCCGTCAGTGTCCCGGCCGGAAAGCACGCGGCCAGCGCGTCGAGCGAGCTGCGGCCGTCTGCGAGCGTGCCCCGTACTTCGGACACGAGGTGCTGGACGTGCGAGTACTTCTCGACGGCGGCGTACCGCGGGACTTGCACGCTGCCGATCTCGCAGACGCGGCCCGAGATCGTTTCGCCCGAGGTCGACCAGCATGACGTGCTCGGCTCGCTCCTTGGGGTCTGAGAGCAGCGACTTCGCGAGTGCCGCGTCCTCAATCGCCGTTGCGCCGCGTGGAACGGTGCCGGCAATCGGCCGAGTCTCGACAGAGCGGCCCCGGCACCGCACCAGCATTTCCGGCGACGAACCGAAGATGGCCGCCTCCCGCGTCTCGAGATAGAAGAGATACGGCGAAGGGTTCAGCATCCGAAGGGCTCGGTAGACGTCGAACGGGTCGACATCCAGTGTCCCGGTCCAGCGCTGGGAGAGAACGACCTGGTAGATATCGCCCGCCAGGATGTGTTCCCTGGCCGCCGCCACAGCGTCGAGGAACTTCTGCCGGGGCATCAGCGGCGCGAACGACGGCTTGCGTCGAGCGAGCGGGCGCTTTCGTCTCCCGAATCGGCCGCATCGGTGCGCAGAGAAAGGTGCCCAGGGCGTCGAGGCGTTCGATCGCCGGGTCCACGTCCGAATCTCCCTCGAGATTCGTCAGCAGCAGCAGGCGCTGCCGCGGGTGGTCGAAAGCGACCACGGTTTCGAAAAGCAGGAAGAGGCCGTCCGGGATCGCCTCGTTCTTCGGATGGCGATCCGGAACATCCTCGAAAAGCCGCACGGCGTCGTAACCGAGATACCCGACCGCTCCGCCCGACAGCGGCGGCAGCTCCGGATCCGCTTCGAATCCGGGGCGAATCGCCAGCCGCCAAGGCTTCGAGCGGCGGCTCGTCCAGGCGCCGCTGTCCCGCCGCGCTCCTCCCATACCTCACCGGCCGGATCGAGAGCCGGGCGACGGGGCCGCATCCCAGGAACGTGTAGCGCGCGATCGTCTCGCCGCCCTCGACACTCTCGAGGAGGAAGCACTCCTGCCCGGACGCGCGCATCCTCTTGAAGAGCATCACGGGAGTCAGCTCGTCGGATGGGAATGCCCGCGCCACGGGCACGACGCGGCCGGTCTTCGCGCGCGCACGGAAGCGCCGGCGCTCCGACTCGCGCGCAGCCGGGCCATTCACGGCTTGCTCCGGACGGAACGCAGGACGGCGGTGATTTCCTCCGGCGTCACCCCTTCGACGCCGAAGAGCCGGGCCTGCCGCACGGCCTGCGCCGCGAACATCTGGATTCCCTCGACCACGGCGCAGCGCGCCGCTCTTGCCGCCCGGATCGTCGGAGTCTGCGACCCATCCCGCCGGTAGACGCAGTCGAAGACGAGGGGACGGTTCGCGAGCGCGCCTGCCGGAACGGCCGAGCCGTCCTCGTCGCTCGCGCCGATCGGCGTCGCGTTCAAGTACAGGTCCGCCTCACTCGCCGCGACGTCGTCCCAGGCGAGAGAATCGACATGGAGCTCCGAGGCCAGAGCGTCGGCCTGCTCGTCCTTGCGGCTCGCGACGAGAACTTCGTAACCCAGCTTCCGCGCCGCGACGACGGCCGCGCGCGCCGCGCCGCCCGCTCCGAGAACGACCGCTGTCCGCCCTTCGCCCGTGTCGTGGTCGGCCAGGGGATCGAAGATCCCGTCCACATCCGTGTTCTCGGCCCGCCACCTCGCCACGATCGCGCACGAGCGTGTTGGCGGCTCCGGTCGCGACGACGTCTTCCGACGGCGAGCCTGCCGCGGCCGCCTGGCGCTTCCAGGGCCGGGTGATCGAGAACCCGCGAAAGGGCGGGTCGAAGGCGATCTCCTGCGGCCGGACGCGGTCGAAGTCTGCGACCGGCAGCGGCAGGTAGAGCCAGGGCAGTGAACGCGCTCGGAAGAGCGTGTTGTGAAGCGCCGGCGAAAGCGAGCCGGAGACATCCGCTCCTACGATGCCGAAGAGCGCTTCAATCGGGCGCGGGCGGTCGACCTCGTAGATCTCGAGCAGGTCTGAGAGCGGGATCTGTCCCGCGGCCGTTTGCCGTTCGACCGCTCCGTAGACGAGCGACGCGCCCGAGAGGGCGGAGAGGACGCGGCCCGGCGGGCTGCAGGGCCCCATCGGGAAGATGGCGACGGCAGGATCCGTCTGGCCCTTCTGAAGCGTGCGACGCGCAGGGCCGCGCCGGAAGGTCCGCCGCTCCGGCAACGAACTTGACGGCGCCGGCTCCGGTCCCGCGCATGGCCGAAAGCCGAGCCTCCCAGTCTTCCGGCAGCGAGAAGGGCGAGTGGAAGGAGACGACGATGCGCCGGCGGTCGTCGAAGTCGCCCCGGTCGGACAGGAGCCCGCTCGAATACTCGACATCGACTGCCGCGCCGGCCGCGTAGGCCTCGCGCGTCAGCTTGCGGTACTCCTCCAGCCCGCCCGAGAAGCCCCCGCCTTCGGCCGCCGTGCGCCAGGTCGCCAGGACAGGGCGCGGATCGAGCTCCAGGAGGCGCGCCGTGGCGATCGGCAGCGTCCGCGAGATCGAGCCGGTACTCGATCGCGGATGCGCGGGCGGGAACGCCCGCGGCCAGACGGCGGGCATCTTCCAGATCGCGCGGGGCGATCGAGGCCACGAAAGCCGGTCTCGGAAGAACTCGTTCGCTCAAAGCAAAACCCCCGACCCGCTCGGGCCGGGGGTTTGATCTCGACTTTGCTTGAGTTGGAGTGCCCCGCCCGAACGACTTCGGCAGGGCGCGCGGCGCCCTACCGTTCCTCCCCGGAACGCCAAGCCCAGACCGCCCGACGAGCACCCGTCATGAGGTGCGGGAGCCTACGCCCCGCCCGGATGTGAGTCAAGAGACCCGCCCCTTCAGACCTTCTTCCACCGGGTGCCGGAGGCACCGTCCTCGAGGAGGATGCCTTTGGCGGCGAGGTCGTTGCGGATGCGGTCGGCCTCGGCGAAGTCGCGGCGCTTGCGAGCTTCGAGCCGGGCTGCGATCTGGGCCTCGATCTCGGCCGAAAGGACCGCCGCCTGCTTCGGAAGCACGCCGAGGACTGCGTCGGCTGCCACGAGGGCGCCCTGCGCCGCGCGGGCCCCGGCCGAGTCGAGCGTGCGCTCGTCGATCGCCGCGTTGACCTCGCGCAGGAACGGAAAGAGAGCGCCCAGCGCCTCGGAGGTATTGAGATCGTCGTCCATGGCCGAAAGGAACTCGCTCCCGAGAGCCGCGGCGCGCTCGGCGGCCGGAAAGGCTCCCGGCTTTAAGAAGCCCGAGGCCGCAACGTCGGCGATGCGGGACGCCGCGGCGCGGATGCGCAGGACGGCGGCGGCGGCTCCGGCCAGAGCGTCCCACGTGAAGTTCAGCTTCTTCCGGTACGGGACCGAGAGCAAGAGGTAGCGCACGGCGGCCAGGTCGTCGCGCCGGGCGAGCACGTCGTCCAGCGTGTAGAAGTTGCCCTTCGACTTCGCCATCTTCTCGCCGTCGACGATCAGGTGCTCGGCGTGCAGCCACGTCTCGACGAAGGGCTCGCCCGTCGCCCCCTCGCTCTGCGCGATCTCGTTCTCGTGGTGCGGGAAGATGTTGTCCACGGCGCCGCGTGTGCATGTCGAAGTGCGGCCCGAGATACTTCATGCTCATCGCCGAGCACTCGATGTGCCAGCCCGGCCGCCCCTGCCCCCAGGGCGACGGCCAGGACGGCTCGCCCGGCTTGGCGCTCTTCCAGAGAGCGAAATCGCGCACGTCCTCCTTCTCGTACTCGTCGTCGGCGACGCGCTCGCCGCGCCGCGTCTGCGTCGAGGTCGATCTGCGAGAGCTTGCCGTAGCCCGGAAAGGTCGCGATCTTGAACCACACCGAGCCCTCGGACTCGTAGGTGTGGCCGCGGCGGCCGAGCTTCTCGATCAGCTCGATCATCTCGGGGACGTGGTCGGTGGCCCTCGGGTAGCGCTCGGCTTTCTCGACGTTCAGCGCTCGAGATCGTCGAAGAAGAGATCCGCGTACTTGCCCGTGAATTCCGCAAGCGAAACGCCCTCCTTCGCGGCTCCCTTGATCGTCTTGTCGTCGATGTCGGTCAGGTTCATGACCTGCGTGACGCGCCAGCCCTTCGCCTTGCAGGTGCCGGCGCAGCACGTCCTCGAACACGAACGTGCGCAGGTTGCCGATGTGGGCCACGTTGTAGACCGTGGGGCCGCAGGTGTAGAGGCGCACGTGCCCCGCTTCGAGCGGCACGACATCCGTCAGCTTTCGGCCCAGAGTGTTGAACAGCCTCACGCCTGACCTCTACGCCATCGCTCCGTCTACCACAGCCCGCGCGCCTTTGCCTTCTCGACGCGCCGAAAGACGAGGTCTCGCTTCAGGCCGCGCAGCCTGTGCAGGAAGAGCGTCCGATTCAGGTGATCCGTTTCGTGGCAGAGCGCTCGGGCCAGCAGGCCGACCCCCTCGATCTCGCGCACGGCGCCCGAGGCGTCGCCCGCGCGCACGCGGACGCGCTCGGGCCGTTCGACCTTTTCGGTCACGTCCGGGACCGAGAGGCAGCCCTCTTCCTCCCGCTGCTCTCCCGCGGCTTCCAGGACGACCGGGTTGACGAGCACGAGCAGCGCTCCCGGGTCGGCCCCGACGGAGAGATCCACGATGGCGACCCTCTTGTTGACCCCGATCTGCGGCGCCGCCAGGCCGATGCCGGGCGCCGCATGGCAGGTCTCGATCATGTCGGCGATCAAGGTCGGCAGCTCCGGGTCTCCCGCTGCGACGTCCGCGTTTTCAGCGAGCAGCCGAGGGTCGCCGAATCGGACGAGATCGCGAATCAAGGGTTCCGTGCTCAGTCTTCGCCGAGCAGCTCGGGCCCCTTCGAGAGCATCCTCTCTACGAGGGCCTCGACCGTGAGCTCGGCCCGGCGGCTGTGGAACTCGGTGAGAGACGCCTCGATCTGGGGATGCCTGGCCCGCAGCCGGTCCACCGTGGCGCGGTCGAGAGCCAGCAGCTCCGCCTCCGTCAGGGCCAGGACCGTGGCCGTTCGCGGGCGGCCGGTCAGAAGGGCGACCTCGCCGAAGAAGTCGCCGGCTCCCAGGGCCGCCAGCGCCACATCCTCGCCGTCCGGGCCCCTCGTCGAGACGCGCAGGGTTCCCTGGACGATCAAGAACAGCGTGTCGCCCGATTCCCCCTCCCGCACGACGACCTGCCCCGCGGGGACCCGCTGGGGCCGAACGGACGTCAAGACGGAGACCAGCTCTTCCTTCGGGATCCCCGAAAAAAGCGGAATCGAATCGAGCGAACGACTGGAAAGGCTGGCTTGCTCCTCGCGGTCCCTCGCGGCGGCAATCGTCCGGGCGACGCGCTCGTGCATCGCGGCGTCGTTTGGCCTCCACACGAGGAGTTTCTGGTGGGCGGCCAGGGCCGCCGGGATGTTGCCCTCCTCGAGCGCCATGCCGATGCCGCGCTCGAAGTCGGCCAGGGCGCCGGCATCGCCCTCCATCCAGCGCTCCCGCGCCTCGCGCAGGACCTGCTCGTAGCCGCTCATGGAAGAGAGCTCACGCTGTCCTCGCGGCCATGCGGAATGTCTCCCGCAGGGGACTGCCGGCGCAGGAGGCTGGTACGGGAGCTTTCATAAGTCCTTTATTGAGAGCATATTCTAGCCCCGGCGGCAAGCGGCCCTGTGGCACGCGGCTCGCACTTCGAATCCAACGGGGGGAAAGGGCAATGAACCTCAGGCGCATCGGGCTTCTCATCGGCGTCCTCCTGCTGGTCGCCGTTGGGACTGTCTGGGGCGAGCCGGCCGAGACGGCGCGGCGCAGCGCCTACTCCTATATCCGGGACCTCTCGGGAGAGGTGACCGTCGAATCCCGCTGGAACGGGACGGTCGAAGGCCGCCGCAACATGCCCATCACCTCGGGCGACGAGATCGTGACCGGCGAGCGGGGCCGCGCCGAGGTCTCGCTGGCCGACGGCAGCGTCCTCCACATCGCCGGCGGCACCCGGGTTCGCTTCGTGCGCCTGCGCGATCAGCAGGGCGAAGACGACGAGTTCTCCGCCGTCGACCTCAAGTCCGGGTCGATCGTGCTCGGCGCCGCAAAGTCCGATGAGGGGATCACTCCTCGCATCGATACGGATGCGGCAACCGTCTACCTGGCGCAGGGCGCCCGAGTCCGCGTCAACGCCGACTCGCGCCGCGGCACGGTGGTCGTCGCGCGGAACGGGTCTGCGGAGGTGCGCACGCGCGCCGGCTCCTACACGGTGAAGGCCGGATCGTTCCTGTCGGTTGAAGGCGAAGAGGAGCCGGAAATCGCTCGCGGCAGCTTCTCGCGCGACCGATTCGACATCTGGTCGGCGGACCGGTTCGACGTCTCGCCCGACGCCTACAGCGCGGCGACTCGCTTCGTCGACGAGGGCTACGAGGGGGACGTGGCATCGATGGAAGGCAACGGCGACTGGAGCTACAACGCGACCTACGCCTCCAACGTCTGGTCGCCGCGGGTGGCCCCGGGCTGGACACCCTACTCGAACGGCTGCTGGTACTACACACCCGCGGGACTCACGTGGCTGCCCTCCGAGACGTGGGGCTGGTACCCCTCGCACTATGGAAGCTGGTTCTACGACACGGGCTGGAACCGCTGGTGCTGGAATCCCGGCGGGATCTACTCGCCGGCCTGGGTCTACTGGGGCTTTTCGGGCAACTACGTGGGCTGGGCCCCGGTTGGCTGGGTTGCGGGCTTCTACTCGCCGTGGTGGGACAACTACTACAGGAGATCGCACAACGTCGTCGGCCGCGGCAACATGTACTTCGCCGTGCACGGCACCTTCTCGACTCGCCAGGTGGACATGCGGGGCTGGAACTTCACGGGAGCCACCAGCATCGGAGCCGCGCAGGGCCGCCTCGACGTGATCCCCGGCTCGCGCATCGGGGACCGCCTCGGTTCTTCCGTCGCCATCACATCGCACACGATCGTCGTGCCGACACGCGACGGCGGCGCCCGCGAGGCAGTCCAAAACTACGTGCGTGAAGCGCCGCGCGTGATCGACCGCACGGCCAATCCCGATTCGAGCCGCATGGCCCCCGTCCTGAGCCGCCAGCGGGATCTTCCGCCGGGCACCAGCGAGGCGATGCGGGACCGCGTGATCGTGCCCGTCCGGGGACGTCCGGAAGGTGTCGGCGCCGATTCGCACTGGCGTGACACGGCCACGCCCGCTCCCGACCGCGGCCGCGCCGTCACCGAGCCGAGTGTTCGGGAAGCACCCGCTCGCGGACGGACGATCGAGCCCGCGCAGCCCCGGAGCGACCGCCGCCCGGACACCGTGGCGCCCGCCGACGACTGGCGCACCCGGGGACGCGCGCCCGCAGCCTCCGAGCTCGCCCCGGCGGCGGTCCGGCAGCCCTCCAGCGACTGGCGGTCGCCGCATCGAGCGACGTGCCGCCGGCGCGGCGCGTCATCGAGGGAGCCGTGCCCGGTCGGCGCCCGGAAACCCGAGGCGACGAGACAGCTCCGCCGCCGCGACAGCATCGGTCGCGCGACGTCGGAAGCTCCGCGTCCAGGCTGCCTCAGGGCGAGCGCCCGGCCCCGTCGCGCAACGAGGCTCGCCCCGGGCCGGCACCGGCTGCGCCGCCGGCTCGCATCGAGCGGCCGGCGTCTCCGCCCCCGCGCATCGCCCCCCCGCCGGCGCACGTCGCTCCGCCGCCGGCACAATCGGCGCCGGCCGTGTCGCATGTCGAGAAGCCCCCGAAGGGCTGACCCGCATCTCTCGGAGAAGCGAAACTACGAGATGATGACAGTAGCTTCCGCGAGGCTGGCCTGGCCGGTCGCCCACAGGTACGCGGCGAGGGCCGAGACGGCGGCGTCCAGTTCCCTGTCGCTCACCTCCGCGGCGCCAGCCGGCAGGTCGAGGCCCTGGGCCCGGAGCATCTCGTAGCGCTGCCGCCGGCGAGTGGCTTCGCCGCGGCCGCGCAGCTTGAAGCCCGAAGCCTCCCAGACGGAACCCGGCCGCACGAGGACGATGTCCGTCTCGACGTCCGCGACCTCTCCGGCGACGCCGATGCCGCGGGCGCGCAGGCCGGCCAGGAGCTCCGACGGAATCGGCCGGCTCGCCGCCGAGAGCGACGAGATAACCCTCGTCGTCCGCGCTCTCGGCCCTGCAGGCCAATACCCGCCGCGTGGTACGCCCACGACTCGAAGCGGCAGCGGCGCCAGCGATCCATCACACAAAGAGTCACTGGCTCGCCCGCCGCCGTCGCCCCGCCGGGCAGGGCCACGCCGACAAACCAGCGCCGGGTCGCGGGCGAGTGCTTCAGGGGGCGGGCGGGGTCTCGCGAGGGCCGCTCCCCGCGCGCGGCCAGGCGCTGCAGGCCGTCGTAGGCCGCGTACTTGAAGCTCTCCGAGAGCGTCGGGAAGTTGAAGACGGCGTCGATGAAGGCGTCGATCGTGCCGCCCGACGCCATCACGAACATCGGGACGTGCACGAGCTCCGTCGCGTTGTCTCCGATGATGTGAGCGGCGAGCAGCTTCTTCGTGTCCGGATCGAAGAGCAGCTTGACCATCCCGTCGGTGTCGCCCGTGATCTGGCCCCTCGCGTTGTTCTCGAAGCGGGCCCGTCCGACCTCGTAGGGGATCCCCTTCGCCTGCAGATCCTGCTCGGTTGGCCCGATCGTCGAGATCTCGGGGATCGAGTAGATGCCATAGGGCACGAACGGCGACATCGCCTTCTTGAAGGCAATCCCGAAGGCGTGGCACATCGCGACCCGTCCCTGCTCCATCGAGGTCGCCGTCAGTGCCGGGAACCCGATGACGTCGCCGACGGCATAGATCGACGGCACGTTCGTCCGGAAGTGCTCGTCGACCTGGATGTGTCCCCGGTCGGTGAGCGCGACGCCCACAGCCTCGAGGTTCAACCCTTTCGTGTTGCCGGTCCGACCCGCCGAGAACAACAGCTTGTCGGCCCGGATCCTCCGGCCCGACTTCAAGAGCAGCCGCAGGGCCTCGCTCTTTGCCTCCGGGTCGCGGCCGATCTCGAGGACGGCGTCGCCCAGAATGATCTCCGCGCCCATCCGCTCGAGTGAGAGCTGGATCGAGGTCGAGAGCTCCTCGTCCGTGCCCGCGAGCAGGCGGTCCCTCCCCTCGACGAGCGTGATGCGCGTGCCGAGGGCTGCGAAGAGGCAGGCGTATTCGGTCCCGATCACGCCGCCGCCCACGACCGTCATGGAGGTCGGCACCCGGTCGAGATTCAAGATGCTGTCGCTGTTCACGACGTCCGGGTCGTCGGTCGAGATGCCGCGCGGCGCCGAGGGAGAGGAACCGGTCGCGATCAGGAGAACGTCGGCCCGGAGCCGGCGAGTGACCTTGCCTCCGTCATCGCGCACGGAAACGGTGTGGGCGTCCTCGAAGACGGCGTTCCCGTTGACGAGAACGACGGAGTGGCGATCGAGGTTGCGCCGGATCTGCCGGGTCTGCCGCTCGGTGACTTCCTGCAGGCGGCCCACGAGCTGCCGCAGGCTCTTCTTCCTGTCGAGCCGCACGCTCATTCCGTAGAGGGCGCGGCGGCGAAAGCCGGTCAAGTACAGCGCCGTCTCGCGAAGGGTCTTCGAGGGCAGCGTGCCGGTGTGCACGGATGCGCCGCCGACCTCCGGCGGCCCGCTCGACCAGGGCGACGCGCTTTCCGAAGTACGCCGACTGGGCCGCTGCCTTTTCGCCGCCCGGACCCGACCCGATCACCACCAGGTCGAACTTCTCTGTGTCCACCGTTCGGGCATTCTAGCCGGCTACAATGCGGCCCACCAATGCGTTATCGATTCTGGCCTCTGGCTGGCGCCGCAATTTTCATCTTCTACTGCACGGCCGTGGGCGTGTACCTGACGATGCGTCCCTGGTCCCCGGCAGCGCGGCCCTCCTTCGGTCTCAGCGCGTCCCCGTTTCTTCCGCGGATTCGTGTCCGGCCTCGGCCTCGTCCATCTAGCGGCCGCCGTCGCCGATCTGCGTCTTCTCGCCCGAAACCTGTCGGAAGAGCCCCCGGCGGAGGCGCCCTCGCCATGAAAGCAATGTGGGTCACCGACCGCGAGGCCTGCGGCCGCGAACGCTTCGAGACGGTGCTCTCGGCGCTCGCCGGGGCCCCCGGCCTGCGCGTCCAGTTGCGCGAGAAGCACCTGTCCGACCTCGAGAACCTCGCTCCTGGCGCGCCACTGTCTTGCCGTACTCGGAAAAGACGTTGGCCTCACCGTGAACCGACGCTTCGACATCGCGCTTTGCGCCGGGGCGAGGCGGAGCCCACCTGCCCGCCGACGGTTTGCCACTGCGGCGCGTGCGCGCCAACACCCCTCGGGGCTTCGTCGTCGGCGTCTCGACCCACTCGACGGAGGAGGCCGCTGAAGCCATCGAGGAGGGCGCCGACCTGGTCGTCCTGGGCCCCATCTTCGAAACCCCCGGCAAGAGCGCCTTTGGCCCGCCGCTCGGCCCGGCCGCCCTCGATCGCCTGCCGCCCCTCGAGAGCCACCGGGCCGAGGTGTACGCGATCGGAGGAATTGGTGAGCAGAATCTCGAGGAGATCGCCCGCCGCCGCGACCGCGTGTCCGGAGTCGCGGCGATCCGGCTGTTCCAGGATTCTCCCGACCCGAAAACCTTGAACGACAGGATCTCCCGCCTGTGACCTCGGAGCCCGGAAAGCTGCCGCAGCTGGCCCGACGCATAGGCGGGCCCGTCGCCATCCTGATCGTCGTCGCTGGACTCGTGGCAGCCCTCGCCGCCTTCGGCGTCGACACGACCGATGCCCTCCGCCACATCAACTATGGGGCGGTGGCCCTGGGGCTTGCGGTCGCGTTCGTCGTGACGCGACTGCTCGACATTGCCGTCTTCGACGTGGGTTCCCGGCTGCGCGGCCGCACGCCGCCGCCGGCGCTCTTGCGCCAGATCGTTTCGATCGTCGTCTTCGGGATCGCCCTCGGCATCGTCTTCAAGCGGACGATGGCCGCCGATCTCGGGGCCCTCCTCACGACGTCGGCCATCATCACCGCGGTCATCGGTCTCGCCCTCCAGGAAACCCTCGGCAACCTCTTTGCCGGCCTGGCGCTGGCGATCGAGAAGACAGTGCAGGTGGGCGACATGGTCCGCTCCGGAGAGACGCTCGGCATCGTCGAGCAGCTCTCCTGGCGGGCCATCAAGCTCCGCACGCTCGAGGGCAACATTCTGCTCGTCCCCAACAGCGTGGCCGGGCGCGAACGCCTCGAGATCTATCCGCGGCCCGGGCCCTCGGTCGCCCGCTCCGCCCGGGTTGGAATCGACTACGAGGCGCCTCCCGCCTCGGTCCGGGAGGCCCTCGAGGGAGCGGTTCGCTACCTGCCTGGCCTTGCCGCGGCCCCTGCCCCTCGGGCCTACATCAAGGGCCTCGACGAGTATGCGGTGCACTACGAGCTGCGCTACTGGCTCACCGACTACGCCCAGATGATGGAGGTCGACTCGCAGGTCCGGGAGCGCATGTGGTACGCGCTCGGCCGGGCCGGCATCCCGATCGCCTTCCCAACCATCCGACAGCACCAGTACGCCGCCGGTCCGCTCGTCCATCCATCGCACACGGAAGCCATTGCCGCGACGATCGCCGGCTTCGACCTTTTCCAGCCCCTCTCGGCCGCGGAACGCGAGATCCTCGCGGCCGGAGCCCTCGAGCGGCGCTACACCACAGGCGAGACGATCGTGCGCGAGGGAGATCCCGGCGACTCCATGTTCCTCATCCAGGCTGGCCGCTGCGGCGTGACGGGCCGAGGAGAACGCGCCGACAGCCAAAGCATCGCGATGCTCGAGCCGGGCATGGCCTTCGGAGAAATTGCTCTCCTGACCGGAGAGCCGCGGATGGCGACGGTTCGGGCCGCTGCCGAGACCACGCTGGTCGAGATCCGCAAGGAAACGCTCGCGCCGCTGCTGGAAGGCAATCCGACCCTCGTCGAGAAGCTCGAGTCGACCGTGAAGGGCCGCCTGCGCCACGCGGCGGACGTCTTCGAGGCCAACCGCGAAGCCAATCGCATCGGTGAGCGCGAGCCTCTCGCCGTGCGCATCAAGCGGTTCTTCGGACTTTCGGGCCGCCGCTGATGGGCCTCCTGCTCGGCATCGACCTCGCGGAGGTCGGACGCGTGGCGGCCGTTCTCGATCGATGGGGAGAGCGGTTCCTGATGCGCGTCTTCGAGCCCGGAGAGTTGAACCGGAAGCGACGCCATCCGCGCGCTTTCGCCGAGCATGTCGCCGGCCGCTTTGCCGCCAAGGAGGCGGCCATGAAGGCTCTCGGAACGGGTTGGCGCGGCCTGACCTTCCGCGAAATCATCGTGCGCCGCGACCCGCGCGGCAAGCCCGTGCTCCAGTTCCAGGGGCGGGCGCTCGAGCGCGCCCGGGGCTTGAAGGTGATTTCGGCGGAGGTCTCGATCACCCACACCTCCGAAACCGCCGCCGCCGTCGTCGCCCTGATGACCGAAGACTGATCGGGTAAACTCCAACGCTTTGGTCATGGCAGATCCGAAAGACTACAAAGCAACCCTGAACCTTCCCCGGACCGACTTCCCGATGAAGGCGGACCTGGCGCGCCGCGAGCCGCTCCGTCTCGAAGCCTGGGAGAAGATGGGCCTCGAAGCCAGGCGCCGCGCGGCAGCCCGGGGCCGGCCCCTCTACATCCTCCACGACGGCCCTCCCTACGCCAATGGGAACATCCACCTGGGCCACGTGATGAACAAGACCCTGAAGGACGTCGTCGCGCGCAGCCGCGCGATGATGGGCTTTGACGCCCCGTACGTGCCCGGATGGGACTGCCACGGCCTGCCGATCGAGCAGAAGGTGGACAAGAAGCTGGGGTCCAAGAAGCGGGAGATGGACACCCCGGCGATTCGAGCGGCCTGCCGCGAATACGCCCAGGGCTTCATCGACGTCCAGCGCACAGAGTTCAAGCGGCTCGGCATCGCCGGGCTATGGGATCGGCCCTACTCGACGATGAGCGTTTCCTACGAGGCCGAGACGGCCTGGACCTTCGGCGAGTTCTACAAGAAGGGGCTCGTGTTCCAGGACTTGAAGTCGGTGCGGTGGTGCTTCACCGACCAGACGGCGCTGGCCGAGGCCGAGCTCGAGTACGAAGAGCGCGACGACACGGCCATCACCGTGGCGTTTCCGTTCCTGGATACAGCCGACGTGCTCGCGAGGTTCGGTGGGCCGAAACTCCCGAACACCGAAAACGTCAAGGACGTCGTGGCTCTCGCGTGGACCACGACGCCCTGGACGATTCCATCGAATATGGCGATCGCAGTTCACCCCGAACCGTGATTACAAGCTCGTCTCATTCGGCGGGCGACCGGAGCGCCTCTATCTCGTTGCGGCCGATCGCCTTGGCGCGCTCCATCAAGAAGGAGTCTTCAGCCATACGAGTCAGTCGTTTGGCGAAACCGCCAAGGGCATCAAGCTCGTTGGACTGCGTTACAGGCATCCCCTTCCTCCCGACCAGCGCGGGGCGCTGACACCCGAGGAGGAAGCCCGCTCCTTCCGCGTCGTTGCCGGCGACTACGTCACGATGGACACCGGCACGGGCCTCGTGCACACGGCCCCCGGCCACGGCGAAGACGACTTCCAGACGGGCAAGCGCGAGGGCCTCCCGATCCTCTCCCCGGTGGACGAGGGCGGCCGATACACGGCGAAGGTCGCCAAATACCAGGGCAAGAAGGTGCTCGACGCCAATCCCGAGATCGTCGAAGACCTGAGGGCGGCCGGCGCCCTCCTGCACGAGGACAAGACATTCCGCCACGAGTACCCGCACTGCTGGCGCTGCAAGAAGCCCGTCATCTTCCGCGCCACCGTGCAGTGGTTCATCCGCCTGGACGACGAGCAGGTCAACGTGCGCAAGCGGGCCCTGGACGCCATCCGCGACACAGTCGAGTGGGTCCCGGCCTGGGGCCAGCAGCGGATGGCGGGCATGGTGGAGAACCGCCACGAATGGCTGATCTCGCGGCAGCGCCGGTGGGGCTCCCCCATCACGCTGCTCTACGCGATGCGCGGCGGCAAGAAGGCCGAGGTCTACCCCTGGGCGGGCGACACGGCCGAGCAGGCGAGGTTCTTCGAGCACGTCGTCTCCATCTTCCGCAAGGAAGGCGGCGATGCGTGGTACGTGCGCCCGGCGGAGGACTTCCTGCCCCCGGGTGCCAACCGGAAGGGCGTCGCCGAGTTCACGAAAGAGACGGACATCCTGGACGTCTGGTTCGACTCCGGCGTTTCGCACCAGGCCGTCCTGCGCTCGGGCGAGTGGCCGGAGCTCTCGCGTCCAAAAGGCGAGGTGCCGGCCGACATCTATGTCGAGGGGCACGACCAGCACCGCGGCTGGTTCCAGTCCTCTCTCCTGACGTCGGTGACGCTCTACGGCGCGGCGCCCTACAAGACCGTCCTCACGCACGGCTTCTTTTTCGACGCCGCCGGCCGCAAGATGTCCAAGTCCCTGGGCAATGTCATCGAGCCGCAGGAAATGATGAAGAAGTACGGGGCCGACATCCTGCGCTTCTGGGTCTGCTCGATCGACTACCGCGACGACGGCCCGATCTCCGAGGAGATCGTGGCCCGGTGCGCCGAGGCCTATCGCAAGATCCGCAACACCGCCCGGTACCTGATCTCGAACATCTACGATTTCGACCCGGAGAGGGATGCCCTGCCCTGGGGAGACCTCCTGCCCCTCGACCAAAAGGCTTTAGCCGAGACGCGCCAGGCCGCCCTGCGGATGTTCGCGGCCTACGAGCGCTTCGAGTTTCACGTCGTCTACCACACGCTCGTCAACCTCTGCGGGACCACTCTTTCGGCCTTCTATCTCGACATTTTGAAGGACCGGCTCTACGCCTCGGCCCCGGCTTCGCGCGAGAGGCGGTCGGCGCAGACAGCGCTCCATCGCATCGCCCGGTGCATCGCCACCCTCGCGGCGCCCCTTCTCCCCTTCACGTCCGAGGAGATCTGGGAAGCCCTGCCCGGCCGGAAGGAAGAATCCGTGCACCTGGCGCGTTTCGAGACCCTGGATGGCATCCCGGCGGATTCGGACACCGATCCGGCCTGGGACCGCCTGACACGTTTACGGGAGGATGTCTCGGCCGTGCTCGAAGACGCTCGCAAAGACAAGACGATCGGCTCCTCGCTCGAGGCGGCAATCGTGCTGAGCCCCTCCGCGGAGCTCGAGCAAGACCGCGTCCGCGGTTGGAGCGGAGGGCTCCGGCCTGGCTGACCTCTTCATCGTGTCGTCTGGTCCGAGAGGAACCTGCCGGAGGGCAGACGCCGGCGCCAGCGCAGAGCCGCGCCGCGCAAGCCTACCCCGGCCTGTTGATCCGCTTCGAAAAAGCTCCCGGCCGCAAGTGCGACCGGTGCTGGAAGGTCACGCCCGAGGCCGACCTGACGGGGCTGTGCGACCGCTGCCGGGCCGTGCTGGCGACTCTGCCAGGGGAGGAAGCCGCTTCATGAGATCTCCGAGCACAGTCAGCGAGAGCACGCTCTACCGCGGCGCTTACCTGCTCGTTTCGCTGGCCGTCCTGTTCCTCGACCAATGGACGAAAGGGCTGATCACACGCACCTTCGACGTTCACCAGTCCTCGACGGTCGTGGCGAACCTCTTCGACATCACCTACGTGCGCAACAGCGGCGCCGCCTTCGGGCTGTTCGCTTCCGTCGACTCGAGCCTGAAGGCGATCATCCTGAACACGGTCGCCATCCTCGTCTTCCTCGTTGTCTCGGGCTACGCTCTGCGCACGCCCCACCGCAGCGTGCGCCTCCAGGTCGGTTTCGCGCTCATTCTCGGAGGTGCGGTCGGCAATCTCCTCGACCGCGTGCGCTTCGGCTACGTGGTCGACTTCCTGGATTTCTCGGTCGGAGGCCACCACTGGCCCGCTTTCAACGTGGCCGACTCGGCCATCTGCATCGGAGTGGGCCTCCTCTTTCTCGACATGCTGCGCTCCGAAGAGCAGCAGGCTGCGGGCGCCCCGGCAGCCGACGCAAGCCCGAGGACCTGACCATCTTTCCCCGCCTCGTCCACATTGGATCTTTCTATCTGCCCACCTACGGGGCGATCCTGGCGTGCGCCTACCTGACGGGCATCTGGCTGCTCCGCCGGCGCGCGCTGCGCGAGGGATTGCCGGAGCAGCAGATCTTCGACCTGTCGCTCTACATCCTCGCCGCGGCCATCCTGGGCGCGAAGCTCCTGCTCGTCATCGTCGAATGGCGGCACTACCTCGACCGGCCGGCAGATCTCGTGGATGTTCTGCGCTCCGGAGGAGTCTTCTACGGCGGCCTCATCGCCGCGACCGCCGTGGCCATCGCCTACATGCGCAAGCACGACCTGCCGGCCTGGAAGGTGCTCGACATTGCCGTGCCGTCGGTCGCGCTCGGCGAAGCCATCGGGCGGTGGGGCTGCTTTGCCGCCGGCTGCTGCTACGGGAAAGAGTGGTCCGGGCCGTGGGCCGTGACGTTCACCGATTCGTTCGCCCACGAGGCCGTCGGGACGCCCATCGGGGTTGCGCTCCACCCGACGCAGATCTATCTCTCGCTCAACGCCCTCGTCATCTTTCTCGTCCTGACGTGGGCCTGGCCCCGGCGGTCTTTCGACGGCCAGATCTTCTGGCTCTACGTGCTGCTCTATTCCATCTCCCGCGGCGTGCTCGAGATCTGGCGCGGCGACCTCGTGCGAGGCTTCGTGATCCCCGGCCTCCTGTCGACCTCGCAGTTCATCGGCCTGCTCGGGGCGATGATCGCAGTTGGAATGATGGTGTACCTGTCGCGCAAGCAGAGTCAGACGGCTTAGCCCCTCTCTTGTCATCCCGAGCGAAGTCGAGGGATCTGCCCCGTGGTGGCTCGGCCGGAGTAGATTCCTCGTCGCTACGCTCCTCGGAATGACATTAGTGTGGCCAGAATGATCCGCCGCTTCCAGGTCGGCGCGCCCTCCGCCGGGACTCGGCTCGACCTTTTCCTCGTCTCGGCTTGCAGCGACCTCTCTCGTTCCCGGCTCCAGAAGCTCATCGAGGAGGGCGCGGTGCGCGTCGGGGGCAAGCCGGCCAAGCGCTCGCACGTTGTTCGCGGGGGAGAGGCTGTCGAGGTCGAGGTCCCGGAACCGCGGGCGGCAACGATTGCGGCCGAGGCGATTCCCCTCTCGATCCTCTACGAGGACGGCGACCTGATCGCGATCGACAAACCGGCGGGTCTCGTCGTGCACCCCTCCCCCGGCCACTTCTCCGGCACCCTCGTCAACGCTCTGCTGCACCACGTCCAGGGATTTGCGGGTGTGGGCGGAGAGCTTCGGCCCGGGATCGTCCACCGCCTCGACCGGGACACGTCGGGCGTCCTGCTCGTCGCCAAGACCGATCTCGCCCATGCCTCGCTCTCGCGGCAGATGAAGAAGCGAAGCATGCGCAAGGAATATCTCGCGCTTGCAGCCGGCGTCCCCCGCGTTCGCAAGGGCGAGGTGGCCTTCGCGATAGGGCGCGACCCTCGGGACCGCAAGAAGATGAAAGCCTTCCGAAGCGCCGACCCGCCGCCTGTGGGCGCGCGAGAAGCCCGCACGCTCTACGAGATCGAGAAGGAGTGGTTCGCTCTTGGCCTGACTCTCCTGCGCTGCCGGCTCGTCACCGGGCGAACCCACCAGATCCGCGTTCACCTGGCCGCTGCCGGCCTGCCGGTCGTGGGCGACCCCGTCTACGGACGGCCGCGCTTCGAGCGCGTCAAGGATCCCTCACTCAAATCGCTCCTGACGGCGTTCCCCCGCCAGGCCCTCCACGCCGAGCGCATCACCTTCCGCCACCCGGCCACCAACGAACCTCTCACCATCGCCGCCCCGATCCCTGAAGACATGACAGCGCTGTTTGCTGCAATCGAAGCTGCTTCCCCCTCTCCCTCCGGGAGAGGGCAGGGGTGAGGGGCGAGCTGAGGCCCGGCCTGAAATCGTAAGCGTCTCGGCGCCGGGTACCCCCTCACCCCATCCCTCTCCCGAGGGGAGAGGGGGTTCGCTTCACGGCGTCAGATCGTCGCTTTTCTTAGCTCGCCTTCTTTCGAGCTGCCGCCACTGGCGGGATATCCGCGTCGCGCACGGCCTTGTTGAAGGCGGCCAGATCCTTGTCGAGCACGGCCTTGAGCTCCGCCTGGATGGCGGCGAGCTTGTTCTCGAGCTCCTGGAAGTAGACGTACGAGGAGTCCGTCGGGGCCGTGTCGGCCGAAGCCACCACGGTCGCGATGCCGACGAACTGGTGATCGAGCGCCGGCGGGAAGTTCAGGACGTCCTGGTTCGACTTCACGTCCGGATTGACGAGCTTCTTCTCGATTGCCGTCAGCTTCTCGTTCAGGGCCTTCGCCTCGTCCTTGAGAGCCTTGCCCTTGCCGAGCTTCTCCGCCCGGTCCCCGATCGCGTCGTCTGGGCCTTGATGTCCCGGATGTAGAGGACCGTGTCGTGCGTCTCGGAGATGCGGTCGCGCACGCTGCGCAGCAGGTCGTATTGCTTCTTGAGATCCGCGGCGCTCGTGGGAACCCCGGGATGGGCCCGGACTTCCACGGGCTGCGTGATCGTCTGATCGCCGAGCTTGAAACGGACGGAGTAGGTGCCCGGCCCGACCTTCGGCCCCTGGCTGTTGCCCCAGATGATCGCCTTGGGCAGGAGCGACGGCTTCACGATCCGCATGTCCCAGACGAGGCGGTTCATGCCGACCTTGGGCTCGATCGGCTTGTCCCCCTCCTCTTCGTCAGCGCCGGGAGCGGCCTCGGGCTTCTTCTGGCTCGTGAACGAGCGCAGCACGCGGTCGCCATCCAGGAACTCGACGGTCAGGACTTCCTTGTCGCCGAGCTTGTCCTTGAGCGTGTAGCTAACGACGACTCCGGTGGGGGGGTTCTTGCCCAGGGCTCCCCCGCTCCCGCCCTCCTCGTCGCCCCCGCCGAAGCCTCCCCCCTGCATGCGCACGGCCGGCCGAGGCTTGAACACGTGGATTTTCTCTCCGCGGATGGCATCGGTGTACTCGCGGACCGGGGTCAGGTCATCGAGGGCCCAGAAGGCGCGGCCCTGTGTTGCGACGACGAGGTCGCCGTCCTTGACCGTCAGGTCCGTGATCGGCACGACCGGCAGATTGAGCTGGAAGGGCTGCCAGTTCGCCCCGTCGTCAAACGAGACGTAGAGCCCCGTCTCGGTCCCGGCGTAGAGCAGGCCGCGCCGCGCGGGATCTTCGCGGATCACACGCGTGAAAGCGCCGTCCGGGATTCCGTTGACGATCTTCGTCCACGTCTTGCCGTAGTCGCTCGTCTTGTAGAGATAAGGTCTGAAGTCGTCCGACTTGTACATTGTCGCCGCGACGTAGGCCGAGGCCTTGTCGTGGGGCGAGACGTCGAGCGAGTTGATCTGGATCCAGTCGGGAATCCCCTTGCGGCGTCACGTTCTGCCACGTCTTGCCGTCGTCGCGCGTCAGCTGCACGAGGCCGTCGTCGGTGCCCGCCCAGATGACGCCCTTCTCGTGGGGAGATTCCTCGACCGTGAAGATGACGTCGTACACCTCGATGCCGGTGTTGTCGTACGTGATCGGGCCGCCGGAGTAGCCCTGCTTGGACTTGTCGTTGCGGGTCAGATCGGGAGTGATCTCCTCCCAGGACTGGCCCTCGTTGCGGCTGCGCAGAAGCACCTGGGCCGCGTGGTAGAGCGTGTTCGGGTCGTGCGGCGAGATCAGGATCGGCGCATTCCACTGGAACCGGTACTTGAGGTCTTTGGCCGCCTGGCCGATGGCGAGCTGCGGCCACGCGACGATCTGCCGCGCTGCCCGGTCCTGTGGTCGTAGCGGGTGATCGAGCCGCCGTAGCAGCCGGCGAAGACCACGTTGGGATCCCCGGGCTTGGGCGCGACCCAGCCGCTCTCGCAGCCGCCCACCTGGTACCAGTCGGTCACGTCGATGCCGGCTCCGCGCCCGCGGCTCGCGATGCGCGACGCGTCGTGTTGTCCTGCTGCGCGCCGTAGATCCAGTACGGGAAGCGGTCGTCCGTGATGACCCGGTAGAACTGGGCCGTGGGCTGGTTCATGATCGACGACCAGCTCCGCCCGCCGTTGAAGGAGACGTTCGCGCCGCCGTCGTTCGAGTTGATCATCCGGGCCGGATCGTCCGGATCGATCCAGAGGTCGTGGTTGTCGCCGTGCGGGACGCCGGATCGGGTTGAACGTCTGGCCGCCGTCGGTCGACCTGTAGAAGCCGGTGTTGAGGACGTACACGCGTCCGCGTTCTTCGGGTCGGCAAAGATGCGCGTGTAGTACCAGGCCCGCTGGCGAAGCTTGTTCTCGGAATTCACGCGCGTCCACTTCTCGCCGCGCGTCGTCGGACCGGTAGACGCCGCCCTTCTCCTTCGACTCGACGATCGCCCAGACCCGGTCGGGCCGCGCCGGCGACACGGCGACGCCGATGTTGCCGACGACGCCTTCCGGCAGGCCGCCCGCGAGCTTCTTCCACGTGTCGCCGCCGTCGGTCGATCTTGTAGATCCCGCTCTCCGGTCCCGCCCGACTCGAGGGTCCACGCCTTGCGGTAGACCTGCCAGAAACCGGCGTAGAGCACGCGCGGATTGGTCGGGTCCATCACGAGGTCGGTGGCTCCCGTCTTGTCCGAGACGAAGAGGACCTTCTCCCACGTCTTCCCGCCGTCTTTCGAGCGGAAAATGCCGCGCTCCGGGTTCGGGCCCCACACGTGCCCCTGGGCGGCCACGTACACGACGTCGGCGTTCTTCGGATGCACGCGCACCCGGGAGATCTGGTACGTGCTCTTCAGCCCGACGTTGGTCCACGTCTTGCCCGGCGTCGGTCGACTTGTAGACGCCGTCGCCGTGCGAGACGTTGCCCGCGGATGGGCGACTCGCCCATGCCGACGTAGAGGACGTTCGGATCGGACTCCGCGACACCGATCGCGCCCACCGAGCCCGTCTTGAAGTCCTTGTCCGAGACCGGCGCCCAGTTGGCGCCGCCGTCGATCGTCTTCCAGACGCCGCCGCCCGTGGCTCCCTGGTAGTAGACGAGGGGCTGGCCCCGCACGCCCGCGACAGCCGTGACGCGGCCGCCCCGATGCGGCCCGACGTTGCGCAACTCGAGGCCTTCGTATGTCTTCGCCGCCGTCGACGGCCCAGCCGCCTCCGCGGCCGATACGCTTTCGGCGGCGCCGAGAGACACGATCGCCGCAGCCAGGATCGCTAGGGTCTTTCGCACAGCTTCCTCCTCACTCGAAACATTCCACTCGAAACTCGAAGCTCACGACTCGTGCGTATCGATCTGCGCCTTCTGAAGCCTGCCCGAGAAGTCGACATAGATCGACTTCCACTCGGTGAACACGTCGAGACCCGCAATCCCGGCTTCCCGGTGGCCGTTGCCCGTGTCCTTGACGCCGCCGAAGGGCAGGTGCACCTCGGCGCCGATCGTGGACGAGTTGACGTAGAAGATCCCGGTCTCGAACTCCCGCATGGCCTTGAACGCCTTGTTCACGTCCTGCGTGTAGATCGAGCCCGAGAGGCCGTAGGGAACCGCGTTGGCGGCGCGAATTCCCGCCTCCAGCGAGTCAATCGGCACGACGGTCGTGACAGGCCCGAAGATCTCCTCGCAGGCCACGCGCATCGACATGTCCGCGTCGGCGAACACCGTCGGCGCGTGGAACCACCCCGAAGCGAAGGGGCCGTCGGAGAGGATCTCGCCGCCGCAGAGGAGCTTCGCGCCTTCCTTCCGCCCGATCTCCACGTAGCGCGCCACGTTGTCGCGCTGCCGCTGCGAGACGCACGGGCCCATGTCGATTCCGTTCGCGAGGCCGTTGCCGACCTTCAGCGCCTTCGTCCGCGCGACGAGCTTCTGGACGAAGGCGTCGTACACCTTCCTGTGCACCAGCAGGCGCGAGGACGCCGTGCAGCGCTGGCCGGTCGTCCCGAAGGCTCCCCAGACCGCTCCGTCCACGGCGAGATCCACGTCGGCGTCGTCCATCACGAGGATGGCGTTCTTGCCGCCCATCTCGAGGTGCAGCCGCTTGAATGAGGGGGCGCAGGCAACCGAGATTCGCCGTCCGACCTCGGTCGACCCCGTGAAGGAGACGACCTTGACGTCCGGGTGCGAGACCAGCGGATCGCCGACGGCGCTGCCCGAGCCCATGACGACGTTCCAGACTCCCTTCGGAAGGCCGGCTTCCTCCAGGACCTTCGCCAGGGCCACGACGGAGGCCGGCGTGTCGGTGGCGGGCTTGATGACGACGGAGTTGCCCGCGATCAAAGCCGCCATTCCTTTCCATGCCGGGATCGCCATCGGGAAGTTCCAGGGCGTCACGAAAGCGCACACCCCCACCGGCTGCCGAACGCACATGGCGAACTTGTTCGGCAGCTCCGAGGGCGTGGTGAAACCGAAGAGCCGCCGGCCTTCGCCCGCGGCCAGAAACGCCATGTCGATCGCCTCCTGGACGTCGCCGCGCGTCTCGGCCAGGACTTTGCCCATCTCTCGCGTCATGAGCCGCGCGAGCTTCTCCTTGTCGCGTTTCAGGATCTCGCCGGCTGCGTACAGGACCTCCGCCCGGCGCGGCGCCGGCGTGTCGCGCCAGATCGGGAAGGCCTTCTTTGCCGCCGCCACGGCCGCTGCGACGTCCTCGGGCCCGCTCTCGGGAAACAGGCCGACCAGGTCCTCCTTGTCGGCCGGGTTCCGGTTCTCGAATGTCCTGCCCGATTTCGCGGAGATCCACTCCCCGCCGATCCAGTTGTGTTGCTCTTCGACCGCGAGCTCCGTCGCCATGCCTACCCCTCCGATTTGGTCGAGGCCCCTCGGCCCGGCTCCTGCGCCATCGCAACCGTGCCTTCCAGCCGGGCCCCTTCGGCGATCACGATCTTCGGCGCCTCGACATTGCCTTCCACGACGGAGGCCGCCGCCAGCTCAGCCTTCTCGCTGGCGAAGATCTGGCCGTGAACACGCCCCTGCACCAGGATCACGCGCGCGTGGATATCTCCCTCGACCTCGCCGCCCGGGGCGACCGTGACGCGCTGGGCGACTCGCAGCGATCCCTCGACGCGGCCGACCACGACGACGTCGTCCTCGCTCGACATCTCGCCGACAAACCGCGCCCCCGATCCCACGACGGTCGCGGAGGGCGCCGCCGCCGGGACGGCTCCGCGCGGCTCCGCCACGGGCCGGGATTCCGATTTTCCGAGGGTTGCCAGCGCTCGCCTCCCGAGAAGAGGGGTCAGTCTAGCAAAACCCTACAGGGAGGTGACGCCACCGGGCGTGCGGCGCGAGAGCGCAATCGATCCGACGGTCAGCAGGATGATCCCGTTGGCCACGAGGACCGTCGGCGCCGGAACGAGTGTCGTGGCGATGGCCGCGGTGAGGTTGCCCAGGGGCATGGCGCCGCGAAACGCGAGCGAGTAGACGCTCACGACGCGGCCGCGCATCGAATCGGCCACGTTTTCCTGCACGAGGGTCATGAACATCGCGAAGATCACCATCATGCAGGCCCCGCAAAGAAACAGCAGGACATACGAAAGAGCCGCTGTGCGCGAGAGGGCGAAGGCCGCCATCAGGGCGCCGAAGGTCATCTGCATCGAGACGGCGAGGACGCCCTTGCGGCGCACGTGGCCGAAACCGGCGACACCGACGGCGCCGCACACCGCGCCGACACCGAAGATCGCGAGAAGAAAGCTGAAGCCCTTCGCATCGCGGTGAAAGACGTCTTTCGCGAACACCGCCAGAAACGTCACGAGCGGCATCGAGCAGAAGCTTCCGATGAACGCCAGGCCGACCAGGGCCTTCAGAGGCCCTCCATCGGCGACCGCTTTCAGCCCGGCTTTCAGGCTCTGCAGGACCGAGTCGGAGGGGGCCGGTCCCGTGGTCCCGCCGCGTTTCAAGAGGAGAAGCGCCGCGATCGGAGCCAGGAACGAAAGGCCGTTCAACCCGAAGCAGGCCGCCGCGCCGAACTGGTAGAAGGCAAGGCCGCCCAGCACCGGCCCGACGACGCGGGCCAGGTTGAACTGGATGGAATTCATCATCACGGCGTTCGAGAGGTCTTCCCGGTCGACGAGAGTCGGCACGAGCGCCTGGTACGCCGGCCCCCCGAAGGACTGCGCGAGGCCGACGACGAAAGAGAGGGACAGGATCATCCAGATGTGGACGCTGTGCGTAAAGATGAGGCCGGCCAGGAGAAAGGCCGACGACAGCTGCACCACCTGAGAGCGCAGCAGGATCCTCCGCCGGTCGATGCGGTCGGCGAAGACCCCTCCCAAGAGCGAAAACAGCAGAAAGGGCGCGTCGCCCAGGAACGCGTCGAGTCCGAGCAAGGCGGCCGAGCCCGTCATGGTGAAGATCAGCCAGTTCTGGGCGACCTCCTGCATCCACGTCCCGATCGACGACGTGAACGCGCCCGCCCACATCAGGCGAAAGTCCGGGTACGTGAACGCCTTGAAGGTCTTTGTCAGCCGCTGTCGCACGGCGCGCAGTCTCCCACGCCCTCGGCATGTTTGGGTGCGGATCTTTCCGGTTGGGCCTCGGGACCCGGACGAAGGCGTTGGAGCGGGCGACGGGGTTCGAACCCGCGACATCCAGCTTGGGAAGCTGACGCTCTACCAGCTGAGCTACGCCCGCCCGGGAGCGGCCAATATAGCCAAGCCCGCGGCCGGTGTAAAATCCTTCCACAATTCCCGCGCAGCGGGATTGGTCTACGGAGGCTGACTCATGACGAGCGGACGCCGGAACCTCTCTCTCGTGCTGGCCGCTGGACTCCTTGCAGGCGCGGCCACCGCCGCGACCTACCTGCCGCTGTCCGACGCCGACCTGGCTCGCCGATCTCCCCTGATTGCTCACGGGCGGGTGCATCTCACAGGCGGTACGCCTCGAAAAGATCGGCGGCAAGGACTTTCCCTTCACGTTCACCACCGTGCAGGTTCTCGAGGCGATCCAGGGGTCGGCTGCCTCGACGATCGTGCTTCGGCTGCCCGGCGGACGCATCGGCGATCTCGCCTGGTCCATCCCGGGCACTCCCACGTTTACCGCCAACCAGGAAGTCCTCCTGCTGATGAGGCCCGCCGAGGGGCGGCCGGGCGTGTACCACCTCTCGGAGCTCGGCCTTTCGCGATTCGACATCGTCCAGGACGAATCCGGCCGGAAGTTCGCTTCGCGCCCCGCCTTCGACCCCGAAGAGGACCTCTACCTCTCGCAACGCGCCGTCGCGATGCGCGAGCGGGCGCCGGGCAGCCGGCCGACGCCGCTGCGCGACGCGGAGTCGCTCCTTTCGGCCCTCCGGGCCTCGGCCCGTGGGGAAATCATGCCCGAAGTTGCGTACGCCGAGCCCAATGGCTCGACGATCGATCCCTCGGTGATCGTCCCCAGGACCAACTGGATCAACATCGGGGGCCTCGAGTCGACCGCCGCTCTCTTCCGATGGTTCTGGGACACCGGAGCCTCGCCCAGCGCCGTCGTGACTGTCACCGGCACGCAATCCAATCTCTCCGATTCCAGCAACGGCCTGGCCCACGTTCAGAACGGCATCGACCAGTGGCACGGCATCGCGGCCAGCGACATCCGGATCAGCGGAATCACCGGCGGAGGTAACATCGCGATGACCCTCGACGCCACCACCAGCTTCGACGGCACGGCCTGGACCACGCCGCTGCCCTGCGGAACCGGCGGCACCATCGGATTTGGAGGCCCCGGAACTTCGTTAGGGCCTCGGATTTTCAAGGGCGAGACGATCTACTTCTCCCCCACCAGCGGCTCCGTTTCCATGCGGCAGCGGACCGGCGCGGCGGGCTGCTACGAGGCGGCCGTGTTTCGAACCGCCGCGATGCACGAGCTCGGCCACGTCCTGGGCCTCGGGCATCCCGATGGCGGCAGCACGAGCACCCACAGCACGACGCCGTCGTCGAGCTGGACGACCGCCGTCATGACCGCGACGGTCCCGGCAAACAGGCCCTCGACGCCGCAAACCGACGATCTCCAGGCCATGCAGTACTACTACGGCACAGGCGCAGTTTTGTGCGTATCGAACGCCACGACGATGTGCCTGAACAATGGTCGGTTCAAGCTGACGGTCTCCTGGGTCTCACCCACGGCATCCGGCCTGGGTCAGCAGGTCCCGCTCACGACAGACACCGGCTACTTCTGGTTCTTCGCCAGCACGAACGTCGAGATGGTCGTCAAGGTCTTGAACGCCTGCGGGGTCAACGCCCACTATTGGGTCTTCGCGGGCGGGCTCACGAACGTCGCCGTGACCATGACCGTCACGGACATGCAAACAGGATTGTTCAAGGTTTACAACACGACCCAGGGGCCGGCCTTCCCGCCGATCCAGGACACCACAGCCGCTCCCTTCGCCACCTGCCCATAGCCCGCATTGCTCACGAACGACTCCGACCGCCGCTCGGATCTCTTTCGCCCGGACGGCGTCATCGCTCCTCTCCGATGCGCCACGGCATCGCCATCGTCGCGCTTCCTTGTCCGGGCGAAAGATCTCCGTCGCGGACAAGCTCTACCTCGACTCATAACGTCCATTTCTTCAACAACCCCCTAGGCGCAAATCCCTTTACGTCTTTCGGCCGGGTGTCCGTGAGCAATCCGGGCTTAACGGCCATCGACTCCCGCGGCGCGCAGAAGGCGGAGGCGCGCGGCCAGGCGCGGGAGGCGGATCTTGGCGAAGAGACGGCCGTTGACGAAGAGGACCGGGATCTCGTTTCCGTAACGGGCGGCGAGCGACGGCGTCGGCGTCCACGTCGGCGATCTCCCACTCGTGCGGGCGTATCGCCCAGGAGAGCGTCCACCTCGCCGCGCATCACGTCGCAGAGGTGGCAGCCCGGCCGCGACAGGAGGCGCAGCCGGATCACGCGGAGCGCCGTCTCCGCCTCTCCCCGGGCCACGAGATAGACGTACTGGAATCCGGAGAAGACGACGACGGTCGCCACGGCTCCGAATCCCACGAGGACCGTCGGCTCGGGCCAATCCCAGAGGTTCGCGCAGAGGACGATCACCACATTGACGATCATCGTCACGGTCGCGACCTTGCCGGCCCACGTCGGCTGGGAAACGCACCTTGCTCCCCGTCAGGATCAGCAGAAGAGCCACGGTCAGCAGGAGCACGTCCCTCGAAACCACGAGAACCACCAGCCAGAAGGGGATCTTGTACTGGCCCGGGTAGGACGAGATCGAAAGGAAGACGTAGGAGGACATCATCACCAATTTGTCGGCGATCGGATCGAGGTACGCGCCGAGCGCGGATTTCATGTCGAAGCGCCGAGCGAGATAGCCATCGACGCCGTCAGAAATGCCGGTCGCGACGAAGAGAACGAGAGCCAGGCCGAAGCTTCCATTCGAGATCGCGACCAGAAAGAACGGCAGCATCGCCAGGCGCAGCAAGCGTGATGAAGTTCGGAAGAGTCCAGGGCCCCTTCACGCTTCTAGCCCCCTTCCGGCGCAGCGGCGGCCAGGGCCCGCACACGGTCCACCGCCCGCA
The DNA here is from genome assembly GCA_963739435.1 of uncultured Acidobacteriota bacterium. Classification (GTDB taxonomy): domain Bacteria; phylum Acidobacteriota; class Thermoanaerobaculia; order UBA5066; family Gp7-AA6; genus CAVUAN01. Next base: position 142,921 of record CAVUAN010000008.1, on the reverse strand, counting down.
CGAACGCGGGCCCCGACACCACGGCGCTCTCGCGGCCGTCGATCAAGCCGCAACTGCGGGCAACCTGGGCAGCCTCCGCTCCCGGCCGCGCCGGCTTTCCGGCGGCTCTCCAGCACGGGATCTTGTCCGAGCTCGGCTCCAGAATCGCGAGCAGGCGCACGAGCAGGCGCGCTGCCGCTCCGGCTGTGAGAAGTTGATCCGGATTGGCGCGGTGCGTGTCCATGTCCGCCTCGAGCAGCCCGAGCGCGAGCGCTCGCGCCAGGGCCCGGCTGTCGCGGCGCGAAACAGCGTCGCTCGCAATCACGCCGGACGTCACGACGGCTTCGCGCACCTCCGGCGCCATCCACCACACGAGCGATGCCGCTGCGGCCCGAGTCAGCTTCTGGGAACGGGCCGCCGCCCTCTCCGGCTCGGGCCAGTTGGCGGCGCGAAATGCCAGCCGGGCCTCATCGGCCCGCACCGCAAGAGCCGGGTCCTGGCGCGAGAGCTCGTCGAAGATCGCCACCGCCTGTCCGTACTCACCGGTTTCGAGCGCGAGGTCGCCCGCCTTCTCGGCGAACGCCGGATCGCCGGGCGAGAGCTCCATGGCCTCGCGGTAGCGCTCGAGCGCGCGCGGCTTGTCTCCCAGGGCGAGGTCGACCTCTGCCGCCGCCGCGCGGAGCGCTGCCGATTCCGGCTCCAGCTCCAGGGCTTCGTGGACCATCCGCCGCGCCTCCTCCGGATTCCCAGCCACCGCATCGGCCCCGGCGCTCTTCATCAAGTCGTCGGCCGCCAACTGGCGCAGCACCTCGGCCCGGGCCTGCAGGCCCGGCCGCCCGGATGTGCGGGCCAGCGCGCGCCGATACAGTATCCAGCCTTCGCGGGGTCTTCCGTCGGCTGCGTCCGCTTCGCCGCAGGCCACGAGAAGAGGCAGGGTGGCATCGGCCGCCTCGAGCGCCTCTGCGCAGGCCCCGGCTGCCTCGCCGGATCTCCCCGCCGCGACCTGCGCTTCGATCAGGCCGATTCGGGCCGCCCGACTCCCCGCCCCTCCCGCGCTGGCGGCCGAAAACTCCGCCGCGGCCCGAGCCGCGTTGCCGGCCACGAGCGCCTTCCAGCCCCGCTCGACGCCAGCCGGAAAGGGCCCGGGCAGGTCCTCGCGGGGGTCCAGGGGAAAAGCGTCTCGGACGGTCACAGGCGTGCTGGCGCAGCCGTGGGCGAACAGGGCCGCCAAGAGAAGGATGCCGGGGAGCCCCTTCGGGCTTTGGACGTTGAGCTTTGGACTCTCGGTCACGACCCCGTCGGCAGATTCTCGGGTCGGATCGAGGCGATCGCGTGCTTGTAGATCATCTCTTCTCGCCCGTCCACTTCGAGAACGAGCGCGAACTTGTCGAAACGTCTCAGGCGGCCCATCCGCTCCTCTCCGGAGGTCAGGCGAACGGTAATCACGACATTGTCCTTCCTCAGGTTGTAGAAGAACGAATCCTGCACGTTGATGGGTGCCTTGTTCATTCGGTGGTCTCCGTCCCGTCCACGCCGTTCGGGCCCTGGAGCACCGCCGCGAGCGCCTCCTCCGGCTTCATCCACTGAACCCTCCGATCTCGCGCGAACCAGCTCCGCTGCCTTCGCGCAAACTGACGGGTCGCCGCGACGATCCGTTCTTCGGTCTCCGCGCGGCTCGCGCGGCCCTCGACCAGCTCGGCCACGTCACGATACCCGATCGCCTGGAACGCGTGCGATTCCCGGGAAATGCCGCGATCGAGAAGTCGCCGCACCTCGCCGTCCCACCCGTCATTCATCATTCTTCGAACGCGCTGCCGCGATCTTAGCATGGAGGTCGCCGCGCTCCGGGGCGAGACCGAAGACGGCGACGCGGAAACGTCCCGACCAGCTATCCGGCAGTCGCCGCCCTTTCCGACGCGCGCCGGCCGGTCACGAGCAGAATCTCGAGCGCCCGAAGCGTGTAGCGCAGATTGGCCGGATCGATCGAGGCTGCCGCAACCGGATCGTTGCCCGCGAGCAGCCGGTGGGCTTCCCGCGCGCGGCCCTTGCCCCACGCGGCCAGGGCGTGGCGCAGGCGCTCGTCACGCACCTGCCCGGAGGGCAGTCCGTCTAAGAGCGCCGCAACGTAGAAGCCGCTGCCCCCGACGACGATCGGCAGCCTCCCCCGCGCCGCAATCTCCTCGGTGATCCGGCGGGCCTCCCCGGCCCATCGACCCGCCGAGTACGTCTCGGTTGGCTCGGCCACGTCGATCATGTGGTGTGGCACGCGGGCTCGGGCCGCCAGCGAGGGTTTCGCCGTCCCGATGTCCAACCCGCGGTAAACCGCGAAGGCATCAGCGGAAACGATCTCGCCCGAGCGCTCCTGAGCAACCTGCAGCTGCCAGGGCGCTCTTTCCCGATCCGGTGGGGCCCACGATCACGAGAAGCGGCGTCAACGCAGGCCCCGGAAGTGGAGCAGCGTGCGCGAGGGCTCGAGCGTCGCGCGCACGTCGGAGAGCAGGTCGGTCCGCAGAACCGGGACACGCGCTTCGCGCAGCGCATCCAGCGTCTGCGCGGCCGGATGCCCGAAGCGGTTGCCTCGGCCGCAGGAAAGCAGCGCCAGGCGAGGTCCAACGGCGCGGAGGAATTCCGGCGTTGTCGCGGTGCGGCTGCCATGGTGACCGACTTTCAGCAGGCGCGCCCGGATGGAGACGCCCGACTCGAGCAGGTCCCTTTCCGTCGGGGCGCCCGCGTCGCCCGTGAGCAGCGCCGTAACGCCGCTCCGCTCGAAAACCGCGACGACGGACTGGTTGTTGATCCCGTCCAGCTTGCGCAGGAACCCGCCCGAGTGCACCACCCGGAGACGCGCGTCCGGCCAGCTGGCAGCCGAGCCGGCCCCCAGGCGCTCGACCGGCACGCCCTCCTGCGCCGCGGTCTCTTCGAGGCGGCGATACAGATCGCTCTCGTCGTCACCCTCCGAGCGCCAGAGACGGCCGACAGTCAGTTCCTCCAGGACGGCGAAGACACCCAGAGCGTGATCCGGATGCGGGTGCGTCACGAGCACCGCGTCGAGATGCGTCACGCCGCGGTCGAGCAGCTTCGGCACGAGCCGGGTCCGCCCGAAATCCCTGGCATCGAGATCGAACGGCCCTCCGCCGTCTATCAGAAGCGCGTGCCGCGCCCAGCGCACGAGCAGCGCATCGCCCTGTCCCACGTCGAGGGCCTCGATCGAAAAGCCGCGAGCCGGGCCGGGCGGGCCGTGCGAAAGCGCCAGGAAGAGAAAGAGACCCGCGGCCGCCGCCCCGCAGGGTAAACGAAGGCGCCGCGGAGCCAGGGCTGCCGCGGCTGCCAGCGCGAGGACGGCAAGGATCTCTCCGAGTCGCGGTGTTGGCCGGAGGTACGCCATGCCCGCGGCGCGCTCGGCCACCCACTCGAGCAGCCGGGAGCCGAGGCCGAAGAGGCGAAGCAGAAACTCGGGAGCAAGTCCGAGCCCAAGGCCGGCCAGAATGAGGCTTCCCAGCGCGATCAATCCTCCAGCCAAAGGAATGGCGAGCGGCGCGGTCAGCCACGCTCCGGCCGCCACCACGTTGAATCGCCAGAAGATGATGGGGGCCGTGGCAATCTGCGCGGCCAGCGAGACCGCCAGCCCGCCGAAGAGCCACCCCGGGCGCTGCGGGAAAAGCGCGCGGATCGGCTTGGTGAAGAGGGCGATGCCGCAGACCGCGGCAAACGTGAGAACGCAACCGACCGAAAAGACCTGCGCCGGAGCGGCGCCGAAGAGAATGAGAGCGGAGAGGCCGATCGCCTGCGCCGCCGGGATGGGCCGCTCGAGGAGGCGCGCCAGCAGATAAACGGCAAGGACGATTCCCGCGCGCACGGCCGGCGGATTCGCGCCGGCGAGAACGACGAAGAAGGCCACGGCCGAAAGCAGCAAAGCGTCGCGCGTCTTTCCCTCGATCCGGAGCGCGGAGAGAACGGCCAGCGCCAGCCCGGCGGCCAGGGCGACGTGAAGGCCTGCCACGACGAGCAGATGGTAGACGCCACCCCTCCGGTAGCGGGCCACCATGCCACGGTCGAGATCTCCGGTCCGCCCGAGCAACAGCGCGGAGAGGGGGCCGCGCACGTCTCTGTCGAAGGGGCCGCCGGCGGACGGAAGCCGGGCGTGGAACCAGCGATTCGGAAGGGCGAGAAGGGACAACGCCGTGGCCCGGCGCTCCGTGATCTGCAGAGCGCTCTTGACCGAAAGCCGGAACGCGGGCCACGGCAGCGTGACGTCCCTCTCGGAAGCCGGCAAGTCGTCGGGCCGCAGGCTTCCGGAAAGGACGACGCGGTCTCCGCGGTCTCCCGCCGGCTCGACGGGCGTCTCACCCGAAACGAAGACGTAGACATCGGCCCGGAAGTCCTGCCACGCTCCGGCGCTCCGGATCCTCTCCGCCCGCAGGCGGCTTCGGGCCCGCGGCGGCGACACCCGTCCAGAAGTCCTGGAGCACGCCCTCGACGAGAACGGCTTCGGAGGATCCGGCATCGAGCGCCGCGGCCGCCGTGCGGGCCGCATCGGCCGGCTTCGCGATCCGCAGCAAGCCCGACGCGAATCCGGCCAGAGCCCAGAACAGGACGAAGGCGGCCCTCGAGAGGAGGCTCCTTCGGCCACGCATCGCGAACACGGCAAGGATCAGCCCGCATGCGGCGAGAAGCATGAGCGCGGCCAAACCGCCGGAAACCGACCACGAGCCGAGGAGGACCCCCGCGACGAGGGCGATTGCCGCCGGCACGGCCGGGGTCTCTCCGCCTTCGAGGACCGGCCCGATCACGAGGCCTTCTTGCGATCGAGAACGATCATGGCCTCGACGCGATGCGTGAACGCGAAGAGGTCATAGCCCCGAGCCGAGGCGACTTCGAACCCCTCCCGCAGGATCACGGCCAGGTCGCGCGCCAGTGTTGCCGGGTCGCACGAAACGTAGATCAGGCGGCGGCCCGCGCGTCCGGCCAGTTCGGCGGCGAGCCGGAGGCCGAGGCCCGCCCGCGGCGGGTCCGCCACGACGAGGTCGAAGGCATCCTTTGAGGCGGAGAGATACCGGTCGACCGAAGACGCCGCGATCCGCCAGGAATCCGTAGCGGCCCACGCCCTGCGGTTGCGGCCGGCGTCTTCCGACGCGGTCTGCACTGCCCTCGACCGACACGACGCGATGCCCCGCGTCCAGAAGAGCTCCGGCAAAGAACCCGGCTCCGCCGAAAGCATCGAGCGCGAGGCCGGGAGGGACACGGGCCGCTTCCGCGCGGGCGTCCGCGTACAGCGACGGGGAACAGGTGCCGGTTGACCTGGAAGAACGACTCGGCAGAAACCTCGAAGGACCGCCCTTCGACCGCCATCGTCAGCCGCGCAGGGACCGTGGCGGGCGAGAACGCCGCCTTCTGTCGCCCTTGACCCGGACTCCCTCGAAGGCTCCCGACAGAGCCGAGGCCAGTGCTCCCGGCGCAAAACCCTAAGGCTCATCGGCCAGAGTCACGGCGGCGATGCGCCGGGAGGCATCCGTAGCGTTTCGAGCGTCGCGATCTCCGCGACCGAGAGCCCGCTCGCCGCGACGGCCTCCCGCACCGCCGGCAACGCCGCGCGCATTGCGTCCGAGAGCGCCTCGCAGGCCTCGGCCGGAAGGACGCGGTGCGTCCCGGGAGCGTTGAACCCGAGGATCGCCTGCCGCCCCCGGCCCTCGACGTGAAAGCGGCTCCGGATCCGATAGGAAGAGGGCGACGGCGCGACCCGAAACGAACCGAACATCTCCGGCGCCAGCTCTCCGATCCGCTCCATCGTCTCGAGAAACAGCTTCGCTTTCGCCTCGCGCGCGGCGGCCGAGGTCGAAATGCGACCAGTCGCAACCAGCGCATCCCGCATGCGGCCCCGCCACCCGGTCAGGCGACGGGGCGCTGGACCGAGAGCGCGCGGCCGAACCAGAACCGCTTCTTGGACGAGACGACCTCGGCCTCGACCTCTTCGCCAGGCAGCGCCCCCGCGACGAAACCCACTCCGTCCGGCGTTCGCGCCACGCCCTCCCCCGTCGGCGCCAGCTTCTCGATCGTCACCCGGCGGATCATCACAGCAAGGTCAGGCGCGGGAGGGCGAGCATCTCGCGGACGGCGCGGCGAGCGAGGGCGCGGGCGGTCTTTTCGGCGGCGGCGTCGTCCATGGGCACGCGAGCCTTCTCGAGGAGCTCCCGGACTCTCGAGTCGATCGCCTCCCGCTCTTCGGTGGGCATCGCCTCCCGCAGCTCGTTGGCGAGCTTCTTGTCGACGCGCGCCAGGGACGCCTCGACGTCGCCGGCAGGCCGTCCGGTCCGGGCCAACCGTTCGAGAGATCGCCGCGCCGCTTCGAGAGGTTCGGCCAGCTCCGGACGGCGCAGGGCCACTTCCGAAAGCGCCGATCCGAGGCGCTCGAGGCCCGCCCCGCTCTCGATCGACGGCGGCTCGCGCCCCGCGCCCTTTCCGGCGGCCGCCTCCACCGCTCTCTCCCAGGCCACCAGCACCGCGTCGCGGCAGTACGAGAGCGCGTTGACACGGCCCGCAGCCTGGCGCTCCTCGCGATTCGAAAAGGCCTCGTCGATGCCCCGGACGACGATCTCCTCCGGAACGCCGAGGGCGCGCCACTCCTTCATCAGGGCGAAATCCTTCGGCGAGAGCAGGAACGGCGTGCCTCGCCTCCGGATGAACGCGGCCTCGACGGCCGCGTAGTACGCCCTATCCCCCCCGGTTTCGCTCATGGATCAAACGCAAGCCCGTCAGAGTCAGGATTGGGTCCACCTCCTCGATACGCTCGGACCCTCCGCCGAAGAGCTCGGCCAGACCCCCCGTCGCGATGACCCGCGGCTTTGCGCCGATCTCTCGCGCGATCCGGTCGATGACGCCATCCACGAGCGAGAGGTATCCGAAATAGAGCCCGGACTGGATCGACGAGGCCGTGGTCTTGCCGACGACCTTCTCGGGCCGGCGGATCTCGACGCGCCAGAGCCTGCGCCGCCCGTTCGAAGAGCGCCTCGGCCGAGATGGTGATGCCGGGAACGATCACGCCTCCGGAATACTCTCCCCGTGCGGTGACGACGTCGAACGTCGTCGCCGTGCCGAAGTCGACGACGATGCACGGCCCGCCCAGCCTCGCGAACGCCGCGACGGCGTTGACGATGCGGTCGGCGCCCACCTCCTGCGGCACCTCGTACAGGATCGGCATGCCGGTCTTGACGCCGGGCTCGACGAAGAGCGGCTCCTGGCCGAAGACCTGCCGGAAGGCCTGGCGCATGGGGAACTTCAGAGACGGCACGACGTTGGCGACAATGACGTCGCGGGGCTTCGCCTCCGTCTTCGAGGACCGCAGGAGGCCCTCGACCGAGAGCGCCAGCTCGTCGGAGGTCGCGTCGCGGCGCGTCGTCAGCCGCCAGTGGTGCATCAGCGTCTCGCCGTCGTAGAGTCCGAGGACCGTATTCGTGTTGCCGACATCCACGGCGAGCAGAGCGCCGGAGACGGCCGAGGCGTCCGCTTTCACCATTTCGCCACCTCCCCGCCGGAAACAACCACCTCGCCCGTCGGAGTCTTCAACCGGAGGAAGCCGGCCGGCGAGAGACCCTTGTACTCGCCCGTGATCTCTTCTCCATCGCTCTTGCACCGTCATGCGGTCGCCTCTCTGATGCAGGGAAGCCTTTTCCCACTGCTGCGACCTCGCGGCTCCAGTCGGGCGAGGCGAGCTCCGAGTCGATCCGATCCAACACTCCCTGGAGGAGGGGCGCCAGGTCGAACGGCCGTCCGGCCTCTTCCTCGATCGTCGTCGCGCCGGCGACCCCCACGGACGCCGCCGTGTCGAGAACGTTCAGACCGATCCCGACGGCGACATACGTGTCGTCGCCCTGCGTCCGCGCCTCGGACAGAACACCCGCCAGCTTGCGCCGGCCGACATAGAGATCGTTGGGCCACTTCAGGCCTGCCTGGACACGGGTCGCGCCTTCGACGGCATCCCGCAGCCAGCGGGCCATCGCGATCGGAACGACGGAGATGGGTTCGCCTTCTGCCGCGGACCGCACGATGGTCAGGTACAGGCCACGGCCGGCTGCGGCGCTCCAGGCCTTTCCGTGGCGGCCCTTCGCGCCCGGCTGCCCTTCCGCCACCAGGACCGTCGCCGGCAGCGACTGCTCCTCGGCGAAATACAGGTCGATGATCTCCCGCGCCAGGACATTCGACGAGGCCGTCGAGCGCAGGCAACCCAGGTTCTGGAAGATGCGCCAGCGGCTTGGATCGAGAGCGCCCCCGGCAAACGCGATCATTCCGCCGCCCCGGAGAGCGCCGCGCGCCGCTCCTCGAGCTCGACCAGCCGCTGGCGCGCCTTCTCCACGACGGGAGGCGGCGCCTTCTCGACAAAAGAGGGATTCTCGAGCTTCGACCGGAGCCCCGCGCTCTCCACATCGATCTCGGCGATCGTCTTCGCCAGCGCGCGCCGCGCCCGCGCTCCCCCGCCGGCTGGGCGAGCGAGAGCCCGAGCGAGAGCCCGGCAACGACGTCCTGAGAGGCGCCCGGGGAAGGCTTGCCGAAGCGCAACTCGGACAGCCGAGCGAGGTGCGTGAGGTGCGGCGCGAGCACCTGGAGATCCGGAAGAGCGGACGCGTTTTGAGAGTCCACCCGATCGACAGGAGGACGGGCTCCGTCGGCGAAGCGCCCCTTTCCGCGCGGAAATTGCGCACCCGCGTCACGACCTCCCGCAGCGACCCGACCGCCGCCTCGGCGGCGGGGTCAGTCCAGGCCGGGTCGCCCTCAGGATACGGCGTCACGATCAAGGTGCCCGGACGGCCCGTCAGCTTCTCCCAGATCTCCTCGGTCACGAACGGCATGAAGGGATGAAGCAGCGCGAGCGCACCTTCGAGACAAGCCACGAGCACGCCGCGGGCCGTCTCGGCCTGGCCTCCTTCGCGCTCCGCTGCGCGGGCGCTTCGGAGGATCGGCTCTCGCCGGCCTCACGGCCGCCGAGAACCGGCTTCACCATCTCGAGATAGCCATCGCACAGCTCTCCCCACACGAAAGCGTAGATCGCCTGCGACGCTTCGTCGAAGCGGAAGGCCGTCGAGCTGCCGGTTGACCTCCCGGCACGTCGCCGCGAGGCGCGACAGAATCCAGCGGTCGGGCAGCGACAGGGCGCGGCCCGGCGAGCTTCCTCGGGACCGCGGCGCCCTCAATCTGGGCCAGCGTGAACCGCGCGGCGTTCCAGAGCTTGGTCGCGAAGTTGCGGGACCCGGCCATCCGGCCCTTCTCGACGGAGACGTTCGGGCCGGCCGAGGCCGCCGCGGCCAGAGTGAACCGCACGGCGTCCGCTCCGAACTCGCTGATCGCCTCGAGCGGATCGATGACGTTGCCCTTCGTCTTCGACATCTTCTCTCCGCCGACGCGCACCAGACCGTGGAGGTGCACCGTGTGGAAGGGCGCCTTCTTCGTGAAGTACAGCCCGGCCATGATCATGCGGGCCACCCAGAAGAAGAGAATGTCGTAGCCCGTGACCAGAACGTCGGTCGGGTAGAACTCGGCCATGTCTCTTCGTCTGATCGGGCCAGCCGAAGACCGAGAAGGGCCAGAGCTGCGACGAGAACCACGTGTCGAGCACGTCGGGGTCCTGCGTCCAGCTCGCGCGACCCGCAGGTCGGGCATGCCGCCGGATCCTCCTCGGACACCGTGAGATGGCCGTTGGCGCACGTGAAGGCCGGGATGCGGTGGCCCCACCAGAGCTGGCGTGAAATGCACCAGTCCCGGATGTTGGCTCATCCACGACGAGTAGGACTTGTTCCAATTCTCGGGCGCGAACCGGATCTTCCCGCTCGACACGGCCTCGATGGCCGGAGCGGCCAGCGGCGCGACCTTCACGAACCACTGCTCGGAGAGATAGGGCTCGATGACATCTTCCGAACGCTGGCACGTGCCGAGATTGATCTCGTACGGCTCCTCTGCGACGAGCCGGTTCTCCTGCTCTGAGCCTCTCCACGATCCGGGCCCGCGCCTCGAATCGGTCGAGGCCCGCGTACTCCCCCGCCTCGGCCGTCATCTTTCCGTCGGGACCGATGACCGTCGACGACGGGCAGGCCGTGACGCTGGCCCACCGCGAAGTCGTTGGCGTCATGCGCGGGCGTGACCTTGACGATGCCGGTGCCGAACTCGCGGTCGACGAGTATCGCGTCCTCGACCACCGGCAGCTCGCGGCCCACGATCGGCAGGATCGCCTTCTTGCCCCGCAGGTTTGCGTTGCGGGGATCCTCGGGGTGGATCGCCAGGGCCGTGTCGCCCAGCATCGTCTCGGGCCGGGTCGTGGCGACGACGGCTCCCGATGCGACGCCCGGAACGTCGTATCGGATCTTGTAGAGAGTGCCCTTGGTCTTCTTCTCCACGACCTCGAGATCGGAGACCGCCGTGCCGCAGCCGGGGCACCAGTTCACGACGTAGCGGCCGCGGTAGATCAGGCCATCCCGGTAGAGCAGCACGAAGGCCCGACGCACGGCCCGGGACAGGTCCGGATCCATCGTGAACCGTTCGCGCGTCCAGTCGAGCGAGCATCCCAGGCGCTTCAACTGCGACTGGATCGTGTCCTTGGCCTCCCGCTTCCACGCCCAGACCCTCTCCACGAACTTGTCCCGGCCCAGCGCGCGGCGGTCGACGCCCTCCTTCGCGAGCTGCCGCTCGATGACCATCTGCGTCGCGATGCCGGCGTGGTCGGTCCCGGGCACCCAGAGGACCCGGTGCCCCTGCATCCGCTTCCAGCGCGCCAGGATGTCCTCGACCGTCCGCCCGTACGCATGGCCGATGTGGAGCCGCCCGGTGACGTTGGGAGGAGGGATGACCATGACGAACCTCGGCGAGCCCGCCGGCCCTTCGGGCTGAAACCGGCCCTCCGACTCCCAGGTCTGGTACCAGCGGCCCTCGAATGCCGCGGGATCGAACGTCTTGGGGAGGTTCTCCGACATAAAAAAAGGGCATCAGCGCCCTGGTGCCCTTTTCTATATCAGAAACCGGGGGGCACCTACTCGATGCCGCTCTCCAGTTCCTTGATCCTCTGCTTGATGACGATCTCGGCCATGTCCGGAATGACTTCCCACGCGATCTCGCGCACGACCTTGTCCGAGAGCTTCTCGACCACCTTGGCGGCGAGCTTCTCGATGTCGGCGTCGGAAAGCCCGCCGTTGGTTCGCGAAACGGTCGGATAGCATTTCGGTCAGCTCCGGAATCGAGGTTTCCTGGGCGAGCGTCTCCAGCTCGTGCTTCGGCTGCCCCGGAGGGGGCTGAGGGGGCGGCATCTTCAGAGCCACCGTTCCTTGATCTGCGGGAGCCACGTATGGGGGGGCGGGCGGAATCGAATCATCGAAACTGGACACGGCGAGCGGGCCGCGCAGAGCGACAGTCGACTCCGAAGGCGCCGCGACCTGGTTGCCCGAATCGGGTGCCGTCCAGATATCGAATGTGTCGGGTGGGATTTCCGGGCGCGGTGCTGTCTCCGCCCGCGGCGCGGCGGGGGTCTTTTCCGGCTCGTCCGCCAGCCAACGGGGCGAGGGGGTGGATTCCTCGACCATCTGCTTGCCCGTGAGGCGCGCGTCGTCGATCTCGATCTCCGCGTCGCCCGAGAAGGCGAACCCGGGATGCTCCTTTTCGAAGGCCTCGATGGCCGAGTCGACGCCTCCCCTTCCGTATTCCTCTTCGAACGGGTCGGCCGGCTCGGCGGGGGGCAGCCGAACCGTCCCGGTGAAGTCTTCCGCCGTGAACCCCGCCTCGAACGGGTGGGCCTCTTCGACTGGCTTGAAAACGGGCTCCGTCACCTGACGGATCGGCTGGGTCGGAGGAGATGACTGGAACTCCGTCATCGGAAGGACGACGGTCGTCGCGCCAGTCGCCGACACTCGCGCCGCGGGCTCTTTCGGCGCCCGGGCCAGCAGCGCCTCGACCTGCGCGAGAAGCTGCTGCGAATCGAAGGGCTTGGAGACGATGGCGTCGGCTCCGATGCGCTCGGCGCGCTCCCGGTCGAAGGGCTCGAAGGTCCCCGAGAGCAGGACGACCGGTATCCGGGCCGTTTGCGGGTTGCCCTTGATCGCTTCGCAGACCTCGTAACCGTTCTTCTCCGGCATCACGACGTCGGCCAGGATCAGGTCAGGCCGCTCCTCGCGCACCTTCTCCAGGGCGCGCTGTCCGTTGGAGACACAAACCAGATCGAAGTCGCTATCCGAGAAGGTCAGCTCGACGACCTTTTGGATCGTCAGACTGTCGTCGGCGAGGAGGATTCTCTTGGGCATCTGGCTAAGGTTCTACAAGTCAAAAAGTTACACGTCGACCGAGCGTGTGTCAACTCAAACGGCGGAAACGGCCGTGAGGTATCGGCCCGGGAGCTTCCTGCCCAGGGCGGCCGCGAGGGCCTGGGAGGCCGCAACGACACCCGGCAGGGACACCCCCGTCTCGATCCCAAGTCCCTGCAAGAGATAGAGGAGATCCTCGGTGGCCACGTTCCCCGATGCGCCGGGGGCGTACGGACAGCCTCCCAGGCCCCCGGCCGAGGAGTCAAAGGTGGTGATGCCGCAACCCAGTCCGGCGTAGACGTTCGCCAGAGCCGTGCCCCTCGTATCGTGGAAATGGAGGGCCAGGACGCCGCGGGTCACGCCGGCGCCGTACAGGGCCTCGATGACCTCGTACACGTCGGCTGGAGTGGCAACGCCAATCGTGTCGCCCAGAGAGATTTCGTCCACGGGCAGGTCGAGCAGCTTCTGGACGACCTCACGCACGGCCTCGGGCGCGACATCGCCCTCGTAGGGGCACCCGAACGCCGTCGAAACGTATCCCCGAACCCTGACTTTCTCGCGCCGGGCACGGTCCACGACCGGCCGGAAACGCTCGATCGACTCGTCGACACCGGCGTTGATGTTCCGCCGGTTGAAGGTTTCGGAGGCAGCCGTGAAGACGGCGATCTCGAGGACCCCGGCCGCGAGCGCGCGCTCGAGGCCCTTCTCATTGGGGACCAGCGCGGGATAACGCACTCCGCTGCCCCGGCGGATCTGCCGGAAGACTTCTTCGGAATCGGCCAGCTGCGGGACGGCCTTCGGCGACACGAATGAACCGACTTCGATGGCTGGCAGTCCCGCATCCGTCAGGCGATTGACGAAGTCCACCTTGACGGCGGTTGCGAGCGTCTCGGGCTCGTTCTGCAGGCCGTCCCGCGGCCCGACCTCGTAAACCGTCACACGCTCGGGCAAATGGGGCCGCCTGATGGCGTGCTCCTGCCAGGTCTCCATGACCTCGATTATCGCCCTTCTTCGATGACGGCCAGCTCCGTTCCGGCGTCGACGAGATCCCCTTCGGCATGAGCCAGGCGGGCCACGATGCCGGCGCCCGGGGCCCGAATCGAGTGCTCCATTTTCATCGCCTCGAGGATGAGAACGACCTGACCCTTCTCCACGCGGTCCCCTGCGGCAACGAGCGTCCGGCGCACCCGGCCCGGCATGGGAGCGGCGAGGCTGCCCGCATGCTCGGAGGCGCGGGCCAGACGGCCTGCAGCCCGCTCGAAGACGAACGTCTCGCCGTCGCACCAGACGAGAAGGCGCTCTCCGTCCCGGACCATCGCGGCGCGGTGCCGCTCGCCGCCGAGCCAGACGTCGAGCCTGCCCTGACCCGATTTCTCGAAGCGCAGATCGAAAAGCCTCTCGTCGAGACGCACGGCGTCCTTCTCGGCGCGCACGTCGCGGACATGCCCGCCGCACGCGATCTTCAAGAAAGAGGCCTCCACCCCGATCCGCCCGACCACGGATCTCCCGCCGAGGCCGACCTGTCCTCCGAAGCCCCCGCAAAGGATGGCCGGCTCTCCCCGAGAGCTCCCTGCAGCGCCAGACCGGCGACGGCCCAGGCCGCATCGGGCACATGCCCGCCGCGGCGGCTCGGAAGCCTCGCGACGAGCCCTGTGTCGTACCGGCCGGACGCAAACTCGGGCGAGGCCAGCACGGCAGACAGGAGAGGGAGGTTCGTTTCCACACCCAGGACGACCCATTCCGAAAGGGCTCGCCTGGCTCGAGCGACCGCCGCGGGCCGGCTCTCGGCGTGGACGACGAGCTTGGCCAGCAGCGGATCGAAATCGAGGCCGATCGCCGAGCCTTCTGCGACACCGGCATCGACACGGATGCCCGGCCCCCGGGGCTCCTCATAGGCCAGCAGCCGGCCGGAGCGCGGCAGGAACTCTTCGGGGTCCTCGGCATAGAGCCGCACCTCGATCGAGTGGCCGCGGGGCGAGAGGCCTCCATCCCGCCAGGCCGCGGGGATCTCCCCGCCCGAAGCGACCTCGATCTGAGCGCGCACGAGGTCGATCCCGAGGGTCTCCTCCGTGATCGCGTGCTCGACCTGGAGGCGCGTGTTCATCTCGAGAAAGTAGAAATCGCCGGACGAGTCGAGGAGGAACTCGACAGTGCCCGCGCCGACATACTGGACCGCCCGCGCCGCCAGCACGGCGGCCTTCCCCATCGCGGCGCGGCGGGCCGGCGTCAGCGCGGCGCTCGGCGTCTCCTCGACGATCTTCTGGTGCCGGCGCTGCACGCTGCACTCGCGCTCGAAGAGGTGGACCACGTTGCCGGCTTGATCGCCGAAGACCTGGAACTCGACGTGGCGCGGGGATTCGAGCAGCTTCTCGAGATAGACCGTCTCGTTTCCAAAGGCCGCCCCCGCCAGGCGCCGGGCCTGGGCGAGGGCCTCGGCGAGCTGAGTCCGATCGTCCACACGCGACATGCCCTTGCCGCCTCCGCCGGCCGAAGCTTTCACGAGCATGGGATAGCCGAGCTTCTTGGCTTCTCGCTCCGCGTCCGCGAGAGCGACAGCCGGCGAGCCAGGCACCACGGGAACGCCGGCCTTTGCCGCGCGCTCGCGCGCCCGGAGCTTGTCGCCCATGGCCTCGATCGATTCCGCGTTCGGGCCGATCCAGGTCAACCCGGCCTCGCGCACCGCTCGGGCAAAGGCCGCGCTCTCGGACAGGAATCCGTACCCCGGGTGCAGGGCGTCGGCGCCCGCGGAGCGCGCCGCAGTCAGGATCTTCTCGACCGAGAGATACGTCGCCGCAGGCAGACCCTCCCCGAGCGAGACGGCCCTGTCTGTCTGCCCGACGTGGAACGCGTTCGCGTCCGCATCGGAATACACGCCCACCGTCTCGATGCCCATCTCCCGGGCGGTTCGCGCCACGCGAACGGCTATCTCCCCTCGGTTGGCGATCAGGAGTCGGCGCATCGGTCGCATTCTACGGGGCGGCGTGCGTTATGCTCCGACTCGTCCAGGCAAGAGGAGGTCCTCCACGTGTCCGTCGAAGGCGGCATCAAGGGAAACCAGCAGAAGCTGACCTGCCCCAACTGCAAGAAGGTGTTTACCGCATGGCGGCCCGACACGGCCCCGGGTGTGAAGGTCAAGTGCTACTTCTGCAAGACGGAGGTCGAGGATGAGGCCGCCCGCCGCGTGCGGCCCGAGCCCGCGCCCGCACCGGCGGCCACGCCGGCGCCCGCAGCGGCCCCCGCCCCGGCCCCGGCTCCCGCCGCGGACCCTACGACTCCTTCTTCTTAGCGGCCCACGACGGCGGCCGCTTCTCCAGGAAAGCCGTCAGCCCTTCTTTGGCCTCCCCCGAGGCGCGCCGCTCGGCAATCGTGCGGACCGTCAGAGCCATCGCTTCCTCGGGGCTCTTTCCCGTCACCTGGGCAATCAGCCGCTTGGCGATGCCGACGGCCTCCGGGCCGGACGTCAGGAGCGAGGAGGCCTTTCTGGCTCCGGCGGCGGCGAGCTCACTGGACGGAACGACAGCCTGCACCAGCCCGAGGCGGTGCGCCTCGAGAGCGTCGAATCGGTCGCCCGTCAGAAAAAGGTCTCGCGCCGCGCGCGGCCCGATCGCCGCCAGGACATAGGGCGAGATGACCGAGGGCAGGATGCCGAGCTTGACTTCCGAAAACGCGAAGACCGTGCCCTCCGCGGCGATCGCGATGTCCGCCGCAGCCACGAGTCCGACTCCCCCGCCGATCGCCGCTCCGTGGACGAGCGCCACGACCGGCTTCGGGCAGGCGTCGATCGACCGAAGCATCTCCGCCATCTGCTCGGCATCGGCCTCGTTCTCGGCTCGGGAGTAACCTCCGGCCTTCCGCATCCACGCCACATCGGCACCGGCGCAGAAGGACGGCCCGTCGCCGTCCAGCAGCACCACGCGCGTCCCCGCGTCCTTCCCGATTCCCGCAAAAGCCCGCGTCAGCTCGGCAATCAGGATTTCGTCGAAAGCGTTGCGAGCCTCCGGGCGGGCAAGAGTGACCCGCGAGACCGGGCCGTCCTTCTCGAGGCGCAATCGTGTGAAGGCCGGGTCTTTGTCAGTCATAGTCCGGGCTACATCCGGAAGACGCCGAATTCCGTCTCCTCGACCGGTGCGTTGTACGCCGCCGACAGGCCGAGAGCCAAAGCCATCCGCGTCTCCGCCGGGTCGAGGACGCCGTCGTCCCACAGACGCGCGGTCGAATAATACGGATTGCCCTCCTCCTCGTACTTCTCGCGCGTGGGCCGCTCGAACTCGGCAACCTCCGGGGCGGTCATTGCTGGCTTGCCCGCGCGGGCGAGCTGTTCCTGCTTGACCGTCGAGAGAACGGAGGCCGCCTGGGGGCCTCCCATCACGGAAATCCGAGCGTTGGGCCACATCCAGAGAAAGCGCGGCGAATAGGCCCGTCCGCACATGCCGTAGTTGCCCGCGCCGAAGGAGCCGCCGATGATGACCGTCAGCTTCGGCACGGCGGCGTTGGCCACGGCGTGGACCATCTTGGCGCCGTCTTTCGCGATGCCGCCGCGCTCGTATTCCCGCCCCACCATGAAGCCCGTGATGTTCTGCAGAAAGACCAGGGGGACCTTGCGCCGAGCGCACATCTGGATGAAGTGCGTCGCCTTCAAGGCCGATTCGGAGAAGAGGATCCCGTTGTTGGCCACGATGCCGACGAGAAACCCCGAGAGCCTGGCGAACCCGCAGACGAGAGTCGGGCCGTAGCGCGCCTTGAACTCCTGGAAGCGCGAGCCGTCGACGAGGCGGGCGATGACCTCGTGCACGTCGTAAGGTTGACGCGCGTCGGTCGGGAGGACGCCGTAGATCTCCTTCGGGTCGTAGGCGGGCTCCTCGGGCGCTGCGAGGTCGGCGGGCAGCGACTTGCCCGCGCCGAGGTTCGCCACGACCGAACGCACGATCTCGAGCGCGTGGACGTCGTCCTCGGCAAAGTGGTCCGCCACTCCGGAGATCCGCGTGTGGACGTCGGCGCCGCCCAGCTCCTCGGCCGAAACCTCCTCGCCGGTGGCAGCCTTGACGAGCGGGGGGCCCGCCAGAAAGATCGTGCCGGTCCCCTTCACGATGATCGCTTCGTCCGACATGGCGGGCACGTAAGCGCCGCCTGCCGTGCAGGAGCCCATGACCGCCGCCACCTGCGGGATCCTTTTCGCCGACATGCGCGCCTGGTTGTAGAAGATCCGCCCGAAGTGTTCGCGGTCAGGGAAGACCTCGGCCTGGAGCGGCAGGAAGGCTCCGCCCGAGTCGACGAGGTAGACGCACGGCAGGCGGTTCTGCTCGGCGATCTCCTGTGCCCGCAGGTGTTTCTTGACCGTCATCGGAAGGTACGTGCCGCCCTTGACCGTCGCGTCGTTGGCGATGACCATGACTTCCCGCCCGGACACGCGTCCGATGCCGGTCACGAGCCCGGCACCCGGGGCCTCGCCGCCGTAGAGCCCGTGGGCGGCCAGCGGAGAGAGCTCCAGGAAAGGCGAGCCCGGGTCGAGCAGCGCGTCCACCCGGTCGCGCACGAGCATCTTCTTTTGTTCGAGCTGCCGATCGCGGCCGGCTCCGCCCTGCCGGGCCTTCGCGATCTCCTCGCGCAGTTTCGCGACCAGCGACTCGAGCGAGCGGCGGCGCTCCTGAAACTCAGGCGAAGCCGTGTCGACGCGGGACGCAAGGCGATCCAAGGATGTCAGCGTCGCGCTTTCTCGCCGGCCTCGCGGCGGATGAAATCGACCAGCGCCTGCGTCGGCGTTCCCGGCGGGAAGATCTCTTTGACGCCGAGCGCCTTGAGCGGCGCGATGTCCTTTTCGGGAATTATGCCGCCGGCCAGCACCAGGATGTCTTCGCCGCCCTGGTCCTTGAGGAGCTTCAGGATCTCCGGAAAGAGCACGTTGTGCGCGCCCGACAGGATCGAGAGCCCGACGACATCCACGTCTTCCTGGATGGCCGCCGCGGCGATCTGCTCGGGCGTCTGCCGCAGCCCGGAGTAGATGACTTCCATGCCGGAGTCCCGCAGTGCCCGCGCGATGACCTTGGCCCCGCGGTCGTGGCCGTCCAGGCCCGGCTTGGCGATCAGGACGCGGATCGGACGTTCCATGGTTGCAGCCAAGTCTATCAACGCGAACTATCCGAGGCGGCCGGGCGGCAGCTTCCGGGCCAGGGCTTCCCAGGCGCGGCGGCGGTGCGAGACGCGGTCCTTTTCCTCGCCCGGCATCTCGGCAAACGTGCGCTGCTGCCCCTCGGGAACGAAGAGCACGTCCCAGCCGAAGCCTCCCCCTCCGCGCGGAGTCGGGGCGATCGACCCGCGGCAGGAGCCGCTGGCCGCCACCAGGCGCTGGCCGTCGAAGTACGCGATCGCGCAGGTGGCCGTCGCCCGCCGGTCGGGGAATGCCTCGAGCATCCGGGCGATCGCTTCGACGCCGGCGCTCTTTTCGAGCCACTTGACCAGAGCGCCGGGGAAGCCGCCCCAGGCATCGAGAGCGAGCCCCGAGTCCTCGACGAGAACAGGCCTCTCGAGGCGCCGCCAGGCCTCGCGCGCCTTGGCCTCGACCACTTCCGCCGGGTCGAGCGCCTGGGGCTCCACGAGGTCGAGGTCGAGCCGCTCGAGCCGATACCCGAGTCGTTCGGCCTCGAGCGCCTTTTCCGGGCGGCCCGTCACGAAGACCGGGGCGGGATGCACGGACCCGATTCTAAGCTTCGTCCCTCGACCGGTTACAATCGCGCGCCATGGCGTCAGGCGAATCGCGGTGCCCGCGGTGCGGGACCGCCGTGCCTCCGCAGGCCCGATTCTGTCCTTCCTGCGGCTACGCCGCGTCGCGCCTGGCAGCCGGGCAGACTCTCGACGGCAAGTACGAGATCCTCGAGAAGATCGGCGAGGGCGGCATGGGCGAGGTCTTCCGGGCCCGCCACATCCACCTCGACGAGATCCGGATCATCAAGATCACGAAGCCCGATCCGCTGGGCGAGGGCAGCGAGCCCCGCCGATTCCAGGAAGAAGCCCGCATTGCGACGCTCGTGCGCCATCCCAACGTCGCTGCCCTTTACGACTTCTCTCGGCTGCCCGACGGCTCCTACTACATGGTCTGGGAGTTCATCGACGGCGTCACCGTCGAGAACTGGCTGAAGAAGCGCGGGCCGCTGCCCGCGGCGCGCGCCCTCGAAGTGGCCGCGCAGGTTCTCGCCGGGCTCGGCGAGATCCACGCGCAGGGGATCGTCCACCGCGACCTCTCGCCCGACAACATCATGCTGCGGGAGCTGACGGGCGGCCGGCTCCAGGCCAAGATCATCGACCTCGGGATCGCCAAGCGCGTCGCCGCGGAGTCGCTCCAGATGACCGGCACCGGCATGTTCGTCGGCAAGCTCAAGTATTGCTCGCCGGAACAGGCCGGCTCTCTGCCCCGCGGACAGACCGTGGACGGCCGCAGCGACCTCTACTCCTTCGGCGTCGTCCTCTTCGAGATGCTCTCGGGCCGGCCGCCGTTCGAGTCGCAGACTCCCGAGGGTTACCTCGGGATGCACCTCCACCAGGCCCCTCCTCCCCTGGATACGACGCGCGTGCCGCCCCGCATCGCGCCCGCCCTCTCCTCGATCGTCACGAAGGCGCTGGAGAAGCCCCGGGAGAAGCGGTTCAAGGACGCGCGCGAGTTCGCTGACGCCCTGGCGAAACTGACGCCGCCCGTCACGCAGGAGGGAGAGCTCCAGGACAACATGCCGACCGTCCAGATACGGTCCGGAAAGCACCGCGTACGAGCATCCGCCTGGGCTGTCGGAGCGCTCGTCCTGGCCGCCGCCGCGGGAGTCCTCTGGACGATCTCGAGGCGCGAACGGCCGGCTCCGCAGCCCCCTGCCCCCGCGGCCACTCCAGAGCCCTCCCCCGCGCCCCCGACGCCGAGGCCGACCGAGTCGATTGACGAGATGACGGTCCCCGCGCCGCGCGTCATCGAGGGCTCGCAGACGCAGGTCGGCGTGCCGCGCCCGCAGCCCACCGGGCGAGCTGTCGCGTCGCCGACGGTTGCGCTTCCCGCTCAGGTTCCGACGCCGGTCCCCCCGGCAGCGCCAGCGCCGGCCGCAGTCGAGAAAGCCAACACGGTGAAAGCCCGCCAGCGCCTGAACCGCTGGCTGGCGCGGCCCATCGAGGAGCGCGCCCATACTTCGCTGGAAATAGCGAAGTGGGCCAACCAGGTCGCCGCCGAGCATCCCGACGAAGCCCACGTCCAGCAGATGAAGCACGACCTGCCGCTCCTCTTCAAGGGAGAGGCGATCGGGGCCCTCGACAGCAGGAAGCCGTTCCTCGCCAACCTCTTCTACCGCGCCTACCTCGCGCTCGACTTTGCGCCGGCCGACCCCGATCTCGCCCGCCGCATGAACGCCGCCGCCGAGCAAAACCGCCGCAAATAGTTCGCGCCACGAATCAAGCCGGTAGCGAATCAAGCCGGGCCTTCGGGGTCCTGGCGGGTGCGACCCCGTCGGTGTTTCTCGGCCGGAGTACCGGCCTGCGATACATCGACGGGGGCCTCCGCCCCCGCCACCCCTACGGCCCTCGCCTTGTTACTTGCGCTTGGCGCGGGCCCCCGTCGGAGCCGCTACGCCGACCGTGTCTTCGGGGGACACCGCCGCGACCACCTTGTACATGGGCACCTGGGTGGACAGACCCTTGAGCGCGAACTGACCCATCTGCGCGCAGCGGAACTGCGACTTGGTGGCCTCGTAGGTCGCCGGGCCGATCACGATGTCTCCAGCTCCGGCTACGAACTCCTCCATGCGCGCCGCGACATTCACGGCGTTTCCCAGGACCGTGTAGTCCACGCGCCGCTCCGAACCGATCTCGCCCACGATCGCCTCTCCCGTGTTGATGGCGATACGCACGGCAATCTCCGGCATCCCGGTACCTGCCCGCTCGCGATTCCATTCCTCCATGCCCTCGCGGATCTTGAGCGCCGCCGCAATCGCCCGGGCCGCATGGTCCTTCCGGTCGATCGGGGCGCCGAAGAAGGCCATCACCGCGTCCCCGATGAACTTGTCGATCGTGCCTTCCTGAGAGAAGACGGCGTCCGAGGCCAGGGTGAAGAACTTCGTCAGCATCCCAGCGAGCTCGGGCGCCGACATCTTCTCAGACCACGTCGTGAAGCCGACGAGATCAGCGAACAGGATAGTGACGTTCTTGGTGAGGGCAGATTTGAAGGACCCCGTGGCGTTGACGTCGGCGATGATCTCTTCGATGACCTGCGGCGAATGGTAGCGCTCGAGCCGTCCGCGGATCCGCTTCTCCTCGAGGACGCGCTCGTGGAGGCGCGCGCGCTCGATGGCGACGGCCGCAAAGTTGGCGAGCGCGGTCAGCAGGTCGAGATCCTTCTCCGTGAATGTCCCCACGTGAAGCGGCGAGTCGACGTGGATGACGCCGATGACGGAGTCGCGGTTCCAGAGCGGGGCGCACATGGCCGAGCGGATCTGCTGAATGCGGATCGACATGCCCGCCTCGAAGCGCTCGTCGGCCTGGGCATCCGAGGTCAGAACGGCCACCTTCTCGCGCACGACCATGTCCACGATGGTGCGCGAGTAGGGCGCGGAGCCGTCGCTGGTCATCCGCTGCTGCGACTTCATCTTGGTGATCCGCAGGGAGAGCCTCCCGTCCTCCTCGAGAAGGAGGAAACCGCGGTCGACCGGCAGGTACTCGAAGATCAGGTCCATGACCTTTTCCAGGACGGAGCTCACGTCCTCTGCCGATATGAGCGTCTTGGCGACCTGGACCAGGATCTCGAAGACCTTGTTCTTGTAGGCCAGATCGAGGACGGCCCGCTTCCGGTGATCGGTCGTGTCGGTAGGCAGGTCGGCCGACTTCTCGAGGCCGAAGTCCAGGTTGAACTCGGCGATCGGGCGAATGCACGTCGACGACGAGTCGACCGTCCGCTTGGCGGCCATGGTCTCTTCCGTCGGCTGTTCCCGAAAGCGCAGCTGGAAGGCCCCGATCATCGCGGAATCGCCGTCGGCGACCGGAGCCTTCGGAACCTGGCGGTCATTGACGCGGATGCCGTTGGTCGACTGGTTGTCGCTCAAGACCCAGGCGTCTTTTTCCCGGCGCAGGTAGGCATGCCGCCGGGAGACCGAAAAGTCGTTTAAGACGATGTCGTTGTCGGTCGAACGGCCAATCGTGGCCTCTTCCTTGGTGAGGTCAAAAACCTGGGACTTGCCGTCGGCCTCGAACAGGACCTGGAGCATGAGGCCAAAAAGTATAGCAAGGGCCGATCCCTAACGTCCGAGCTGGAACAGAATGCGAATGGTCCTGCGGGAGGCGACGGGGCCATCCTTGCCGCGCGCGGGGCGGTATTTCCATCGGCGGACGGCGTCGGCCGCGGCCTCCGAGACGCCGAGAGGCAGGCCCCTCACGACCTCGACTTCCGTGACGTCCCCCCGGGCGTTGATCGCAATCTCCAGTTCCACCGTTCCCTCGATTCCCGCTCGCCGGGCTCGCTCGGGATACGTGGGCTCGGTCCGCGTCACGAGCACCGCCGCCTCGATCGCATCGGTGGCCGGGAAGGGAGGCGGAGCGCGGTGCAAGGTCTCGGCCGGGGCGGACGCGTCGGCGCGCGCCGGCACCTCCGGACGCGTCGCGGCATCGGGCGGACCTTCCGGCTCCGCTTCGGGCGGAGACGACGAGTCCGACACGGCCAGCCCCTTGACCGCCTTGTCGTCCCCCGGCTTGATGGCCGGCTTGCTCGGATCCGCCGGCACGAGATCCACGTCGACCGAGTTGACGTAGGCGATCTGACCCGTGCTCGTCTTGAAGGCGTAGAACGAGTGGTCCACGGCGTGGATCGCGATCACCGCCCCTCGGGCGAGCCGGCCATTGCGCGGCGCCTGCGGAAACGGCGCGAGCAATACGTCGGAGTCCTCCGCCACGAGACCGAAGACCGGCGGGAAGGCCGCGATGATCTGCGCCTGCTTTTCCCGCGCCTCGCGCTCCGTCTGCTTCTCGATTCCGTCGGCGGACGCAAAGCCGGTCTCGCCCTTCTCCGTCTTGACCTGGTACCAGCGCCCGAGATCCGCCACGAGCACGACCCGGGCGCCCGCAGCGAGCCGGCCGACGGTCTCGGCGGAGCTGGACGGGCCCTTCTTGAGGACGACGCCGTCGCCGGTGACGATGCCCGTGCTTTCGGCCGGCCGCGAGGGCTCGTGGTGCGGCCGGACGGCCAGGAGCGTCGCGACGAACGCGCCCACCAGGACGACCCCGAGAGCGAGGGCCAGTACCTCGCCAGGCTCGGCGCCTCCGGCGGCTTCCCGAGCGGGGCGACGACCGTCTCGTCTTCGTCGGCGCTCAGGCCGGCCCTCCCAGCAGCGTGACGAGCAGAGCCTTCTGGGCGTGGAGCCGGTTTTCCGCCTGGTCGAAGACGGCCGAGGCAGGCCCGTCGATGACGGAAGCCTCGACCTCTTCGCCGCGATGCGCCGGCAGGCAATGCAGAAAGATCGCGTCGCGAGCGGCCATGGCCATGACGCGAGCCGTCACGCGGTAGGGCTCGAAGCTCTTCTGGCGGTGGGCGGCCTCTTCCTCCTGGCCCATCGAGGCCCACACGTCCGTGTAGACCGCTCGCGCGCCGGCAACGCCCTCCTCGATCGACTGCGTGACGAGGACGGAGCCTCCCGTTTCGGCCGCGGCCGACCGCGCCCAGGCCAGCACCTCCGCCTTCGGCTCGAAACCGGGCGGCGTCACGACACGCACATCCGCGCCGAGCTTGGCGCCCGTGACGAGCAGGCTGTGGGCCACGTTGTTGCCGTCGCCGATGTAGCAGAGCGGGAACCCCTTCGCCGACCCGAAGCGCTCACGGACCGTCTGGAAATCCGCCAGGGCCTGGCAGGGATGGAGCAGGTCGGACAGCCCGTTGATGACCGGCACCGTGGCGTGGCGGGCGAGGCCCTCGACGGTCGCCTGCGCGTAAACGCGAGCCATGATGCCGTCGTTGTAGCGGGACAGGACCTGCGCCGTATCGGAGACGGGCTCGCCCCGGCCAAGCTGCAGGTCGCGAGAGGAGAGGAACATCCCGAGGCCCCCGAGCTGAAACATGCCGGCCTCGAAGGAGACGCGCGTGCGCGTCGAGGACTTCTCGAAGATCATGGCCAGCGACTTGCCCGAGAGGGCCGTCCGGTAGTCCCCGGGGCGCGACTTCACCTTCGCCGCCAGATCGAGGATGGCCAGGATCTCGGCAGGCTTCCAGTCGTTCTCGTTGACGTAATCGCGTTTCATAAGAGAGAAAAGCTATCAGCTTCCTTCACCCTCTCCCTCCGGGAGAGGGCAGGGTGAGGGGAAAACCGAAGCCGGGGTGATCATTCCCTGCCTCGGCGTCAGCTCACCCCTCACCCCATCCCTCTCCCGAGGGGAGAGGGGGTAAGTCTCTAGACCGGGACAGAGTCGCGCACGAGAGGCATCGCCATGCAGCGCGGCCCGCCCCGTGCCCGCGACAGCTCGTTGGCCGCCAGCCGCACGGCGTGCTTGCCCGGCTTCTTCAGGTCCAGCGTCTCGCGGCCGAGCAGGAGGTCCGCCTCGTCGAGGACGGCATAGCCGGCCCTGGAAAGCTCGTCGGCCGTCTTCTCGTTGCGGTCGTACGTCAGGATCACGCCCGGGGCAACCGCCAGGGCGTTGGCCCCGTCCGTCCACTGCTCGCGCCGCTGCGCGATCGGGTCGCCGCCGCCGCACAGGATCGGTTTCAGATCGAGCTTCTGCGCCTTCAAGGCCGCGAGGAAGTCCTTCTCGGTCGTCCAGGTGATCTCGCGCTTCGTCAGATCGCACTCGTAGACGTCGGCCTCGTCGGCGCCGCCCGGAAGGATCGCGGGGCCGTACACCAGGCACTCGCCCCGGTCGATCATCGTGAAGACGGTATCGAGGTGCATCGTCGAGCGGGCGGGCGGGATGCCCACGACGAGGATCCGCTTGATCGGAGATTTCTTCGCCTTCAACGCCTCGGCCAGCCGCTCGATCGTCGTCTTCTCCGTCCGCTCCGAATAACCGATGGCGAGCAGGTCCTCGCGCATCACGAGGACGTCGCCACCTTCGAGCGTCGGGCGCATGCGCGCGTACGAGGTCGGCCGGCCGTACTCGGAGGGAAACTCGTCGAACCAGAAGGCCTCCTCGCCCCTCCCGATACGGGGGTGGTAGCGAAAGACATACCCGGAGAGAAGCGGCTCGCGGGCCCGGGCCTTTGTCGCCATGGAGCAGCGGATGGCCCGGTCCCCTGCCACGACCAGCGGGTCGCGCTGAAAGAAGTAGTTGGGCACGGGCGTCAGATGAAAGAGGTCCGAGCCCGACTCCCCCGCCTCCTCCGCCGGCTTCTCGAGGCCCGAAACGAGCGCGCTGGCGAGCGCGTCGGGCGCGAGGTCGGCCAGCCTGTAATCCATGTCCGGCCCCCAGCCAAACTTTCGCCCGAGGTCCTCGACGATCGCGGTGCGCGCCTCCGCGATCGCCAGCACTTCGGCGAGCAGGTCCTGCACGTCGAGCACCTCGTCGGCGACGTAGCTCAGGACCTGTTGAAAGCGCCGGTGCTCCTCCCGGGCGCGGCTGCCATAGAGGATGTCGTCGAAGAGCAGCTCTTCCATCATCGACGGAACCATGCGGTCGATCTCCGGGCCCGGCAGGTGCACGAGAACGGATCGCAGCTTGCCGATCTCCGAGGTGACGTTCAAAGACATGGCGGGCTACGCCGGCGGCAGGAGGGAGGGCTGGCGGTCGTCGGGATCGGGCTCGGCCGCCAGCTTCACTTCGGCAGTCTCGGCGACGCTCGCCAGGCGGCTGGAGAATCGGTCGAGGGCGCGCTGGGAGTCCTCGTACTGCTTCTGCGCGTTGGCGAGGTGCCTGCCGAGGGTGCCGAAGGGGTCTTCGATCTTTCCCCAGAGGCGAGCGAGCTCGGCTAACTGGCCGTGGATCTGACGCGCGTTCTCCTGCAGCTCGAGGCCCTTCAATCCCATCGCGACCGTCGAGAGATAGGCGTAGAGCAGCCGCGGCGACACGGGGATCACCCGCTGCTCCATCACGGCGGAGGTCATGATCGCGTCCTCCCCCTCCTCCACGATCTCCGCGTAGACGGCCTCGGCCGGCACATACATGAGGGCGAAATCGAGCGTGCCGGCATCCGGGCGGATGTACTTGGAGGCGATCGTCTCGATGTGCCGGCGCACGTCGGCCCCGAACTGCCGCCGCGCGCGCTTCTTCTCGGCCTCGTCCTCGACCTCGCGGTAGCGCCGGTAGTTCTCGAGCGGAAACTTGCTGTCGACCGCCACGAGGCGCTCGCCCACGTGAATCGCGGCGTCGACGACGGCGCCGCCCGGAAGCGCGTACTGCATCGTCCACGCGCCCCGGGGAAGCACCTGGGCGAGGGCCTGCTCGAGAAACGTTTCGCCGAGCAAGCCGCGCAGCTTCGGGGGCTTCAGGAGGTCTTCGAGGCGCGTCATGTCGGCCGCGAGCTTTTCGATGCGCTGCGAGGCCTCGAACACGCGCCCCATCTTCTCGCCGACCTCCGTCAGGACCTTGCCGGAAGAGTCGAGGTGCGCAGCCACGGCCTTCTGGCCGTCCACGAGGCGCCGCTCGACGTCGCCGACGCGCTGTTCGAGCCCGCGGCGCAGCTCGAGGAATCGCCCGTCCACGGACTGCGCCGCCTGGCGGGCAGAGGCCGCTTCGGTCAATACGGCGTCGATCCTCCGGGCGGCGTCCGTGTTCTTCGACAGCAGCGTCAGCAGCCCGAGAAGGAGAAGAAGCAAGAGGCCGACGACAAGCCCGACGACCAGCTCCGAAGCTCCCATCGGCACAAGGATATGCGAGAATACGGTGGAGGGACGATGGCCGAACTCCCGCCCCGTCTGAAGCCCAGCGAAGACCGCGAGATCGACTACCTCATCTGCAAGCAGTGCAGCACTCCCTGCTACACATTCGAGATGGAAGGGTCAACGATCACGGAAGCCCAGTGCCTCGTGTGCGGAACCGAGGACATCACGATGTTCGACCTGGGCGAAGAGGCGGGAAGTGAAGATGCCTGAAGCGAGCTCTCCCTCCGCCAGGTGGTCGAGCCCGCTGACCGAGCGCTACGCCTCGCCGGAGATGAGCGGCCTCTTCTCGCCGCAATTCAAGTTCGAGACCTGGCGGCGCCTCTGGCTCTGGCTGGCGGAGGAGGAAAAGCGCCTCGGCCTGCCGATCCCGGACGAGGCGATTGCTCAGATGCGTTCCCAGCTCGCTGCGATTGACTTCGAGGCGGCCGCCCGCGAAGAGCAGACCACCCGCCACGACGTCATGGCCCACGTGCGCGTTTTCGGCGCGGCCGCTCCGGCCGCCCGCGGGATCATCCATTGGGGCGCCACCTCGGCCTACGTCACGGACAACGCGGATCTGATCCAGATGCGCGAGGGCCTGACGCTCGTCGAGCGTCGGCTGGTCGCGGTCCTGAAACGCCTGCGCGATTTCGCGATGGAGAACCGTTCGGTGCCCGCGCTCGCCTACACGCACTACCAGCCGGCGCAGCCCACGACCGCCGGCAAGCGCGCCGCCCTCTGGGCCTCCGACCTCCTGATGGACCTCGAAGAGGTGCGGGCCACCCGAGCCGGCCTCCGCTTCCTCGGAGCCAAGGGAGCAACCGGGACGCAGGCCTCTTTCCTGCTCCTCTTCGGAGGCGACACGCGCAAGGTGGAGGACCTCGACGCCGCGCTCGCGAAGAAGGCCGGCTTTGCCCGCCGGCAGCTCGTCTCCAGCCAGACCTACTCGCGCAAGCAGGACGACCGCGTCGTGCACGCGCTCTCGGGCCTCGCGCAGTCGGCGCACAAGATGGCGACCGACCTCCGGCTCCTGCAGCACGACGGCGAGATCGAGGAGCCCTTCGAGACCGGACAGGTCGGTTCCTCGGCCATGCCCTACAAGCGCAATCCCATGCGGGCCGAGCGCATCTGCGCCCTGGCCCGCCACGTGATCGTCCTCTCGCTCGACACGGCCATGACGGCTGCGACACAGTGGCTGGAGCGCACTCTCGACGATTCGGCAAACAAGCGCCTGGCCGTGCCCGAGGCCTTTCTTGCGGCCGACGCGATCCTGATCCTCCTCGAGAACGTCGCCGGCGGCCTCGTCCTGCACAAGGACGTCGCGCTCCGGCGTCTCGAGGCCGAGGCGCCCTTCCTGGCGACCGAGAACGTGCTCATGGAGGCGGTCCGCCGCGGCGGCGACCGGCAGGAGCTCCACGAGAAACTGCGCGTCCATGCCCGCGCCTCAGCCGACCGAAGGGCCGAAGACGGCGCCCCGGCCGACCTCTTCGACCGCATCGCCGGCGACGCCGCCTTCGGCATGACCCGTTCCGCGCTCGAGGGCGCCGCGCTTCCTTCGCGACTCGTCGGCCGGGCGGCCGAGCAGGTCGAGATCTTCGTGCGCGAAGAGCTCGACCCGGCGCTGGCCGGAATCGAAACGGCCGAGAGCGCCTCGATCCGCGTTTGAAGCGAAAGCTTCTCGTACTCGCCGGGCTCGCCGTCTTTGCGGCGCGCTGCGCCTCGCGCCCGGCTCCGGCGCCGGTTTCTCCCGCGAACGCTCCTCCGGCGCAGGCCCCGCCGGCACAGGCCACCCGCTCCTTCCTGCAGGAGGGCTTGGCTTCCTGGTACGGCGGCAACGACGGGTTCGAGGGAAAGCCGACGGCCTCGGGCGAGATCTACGATTCGTCCAAGCTGACGGCCGCGCACCGCGAGCTGCCGCTCGGCTCTGTTGTCGACGTGACGGTGCTCGAGACGGGACGCACCGTCCGCGTGCGCATCAACGACCGGGGGCCCTTCGTCAAGGGACGCATCATCGACCTCTCACAAGAGGCCGCGCGTCAGATCGGGATCTACGTCACCGGGACGGGCCGTGTCGGCCTCGTCCTCGTCCAACCCGGCCTCGAGCCCACTCCGACTCCCGACACGATGCCGTGGGTTGTCCAGGTCGGCTCGTTTGCCGACAGCGCGAACGCCGAGCGCCATGCCGGCCGGGTCCGCGCCACGGGCAAGACGGCCTTCCTCGAGCTCTACCAGGGCCTGACCCGCGTCAAGGTCGGCCCCTATCCCTCCCGCACCGATGCGAAGTCGGCATTGGGCGAGCTCGAGTCCGCCGGCTTCGAAGGCATCGTCGTCCCGCAGCCGAAGCAATAGCTTCCACCCTCTCCCTCCGGGAGAGGGCAAGGGTGAGGGGAAAACCGCAGCGAGAAGGCCGCTCTATCGAGAGCGCCGGCATCAGCCAGCCCCTCACCCCGACCCTCTCCCGAGGGGAGAGGGAGCAAACTCGTCTTTGAGCTCGCGCACCGCAGCTTCGAGGGCGGCGACGATTTCGGAGGTCGTGCCGCGCAGGGTCCGCGGTTTGCCGATCGAGATCTTGGCGAAGAAGGGCACCGGGATCCACGTTCCCTTTGGCAGGCTGCGGCCGAGGTTCTCGAGATATGCCGGTACGACCGGAAGGCCGGGGACGTTTTCCAGGAGATACGCCACGCCGGACTTGAACCGCCCCATCTCCTCGGGCGTCGTGCTGCGGGTGCCCTCCGGGAAGAGCAGCAGCGAATCGCCGGATTTCAAGGCCTCGACCATCGCGCGGCGAGGGTCGTTCTCCGTGGTCATCTCCTCCCGCTTGCGCACGATCGGGAGGATGTTGAAGAACGTCCGCGTCAGAAACGAAACGACTCGGTTCCGATCGAAGTAGTCGGCAGCGGCGACGGGCCGAATCTCCTTCAGGCGCCCGAGCGGAAAGAGGGCGAGCAGCGAGACCGTGTCGAGGTGGCTCGTGTGGTTGGCGACCAGCAGGAACGGGCCCTGTGCGGGCAGGTTCTCCCTCCCCCGCACTTTCAAGCCGATGAAGAGCGTCAGGAAGGGCCGAACGACCAGCAGGAAGAAGAGCCGCTGGAGAAAGTCGGCCCCGATACCCCGATCACCCGATCGCCCGATCACCCGATCACCCGATTCCCCTACGTGTGGAAATAGCGGACGTAATGGAAGAAGACGGGAGCGGCGTAGCAGAGGCCGTCTAACCGGTCGAGCATGCCGCCGTGGCCGGGAATCAACGAGCCGAAGTCCTTCACGCCGAAGTCGCGCTTCACCGCGCTCATAACCGTGCCTCCGAAGAAACCGGCGACCGTGACGAGCAGGGCGACGCCGAAAGTCTCGAGCAGGGTGAAGGGTGTCAGGAAGCGCAGCAGGAGAGCGGCCGCCGAGGCAGACAAGACACCGCCGATCAGACCCTCCCAGGTCTTGTTGGGGCTGACCGTCGGAACGACCTTGTGTCGGCCGAGCGTCTTGCCCCAGACATACTGGAGCACGTCGCTCATCTCGACCACGAACACGAGAAAGAGCAGCAGCGTCCGGCCGTCGGCCAGAGCGCCATCCGGGCCCGCCGCATGCAGCTTCGAGAGATAGCTCATGTGTGAAAGCCCGAAGACGAAAGCCATGAGGCCCCACTGGATCTGCGAGGCCGACGCCACGAAACCAGACGTGTCCTTCGAGAGGACGAGGCGGATCGGAAGGGCCAGGAACATGTACACCGGGATGAAGATGATGAACATCCCGTACCACCCGATTGAGACCCAGAAGTACTGGATCGGGATCGCCGCAAACGCCAGCACGAGCGCCGCATGGTCCGCCGACCGCGTCTTCAGGAGGGTCACGTACTCCTTCATGGCCCAGAAGCTCATGAAGGCGAACAGGACGAGAGACATCCATGGCCCCGCCACAGCGGCGGCAAAGAACAGCGACGCCATGATCCACCACGACCGCGTCCGCGCCCATAGCTCCGAGAGGTAGGCGCCGGGCCGAACGAGATGCAGGAGAGCGAGGATGAAGGTCGCCAGGGTGAGGATGCCCCCGACGATGGAGCCCATGCGCCAGAGCGGCGACAGGTTTTCGTACGCGGCGATCATCGGGAGTCCGCCAGCTCCCGGAGTGCGGCGCGGCACCGGCGCACACAGGTGACGAGCGTCAGGCCCGCAGCCCCCCAGACCAATCCGGGCCACGCCTTGTAGAGGCCCGGGAAGAGAAACGTCGCCGTCGCCAGCGCTCCCACGAGCAGTGCGCGGTCGCTCTTTCCCATCGGCCCGTCGTAGCGCCGGGAGGCTCCCAGAGCCAACCCGAGCACGCCGCAGAACTCGGTCAGGGCCGCTCCCAGCGTGAAGAGCACGGCGGGCCAGAGGGCTCCCTCCGTGAAGGCCGCGATCGGCAGGTAGAGGGCCATGTCCGAGACCACGTCGCCGACCTCGTTCAGGATGCCTCCGAGGCGCGTCTGCATGCCGTGCTCGCGCGCCAGCATGCCGTCGATCGCGTTCAAGGCCATGCGAGCGAAGAGCCATGCCGGCCAGAGAAGGAGCAACGGCGGATAGGCCCAGGCATAGATGCAGGCCGCTCCCACGGCCAGCGAACCGGCCATCGCCCCGATCGTGACAGCGTTGGCCGTGACGCCGAGCCGGGCCAGCGCGTTGGCGAGCGGGCGCAGAACGGCCTGGAACCGAGGCTTCAGATCGTAGACGGACACGTTCGGACGAGTTTAGCGCCCCCTCTCCCTCCGGGAGCGGGGGTGCGCGAGGGGTCCCCCCCTGGCTTCACTTAAGCGCCGGCCGCGACCGAAGGTCGCGCCTCGCGAAGCGAGCGGCCGGCCGGGGTGAGGGGGAAACAATTGCGAAGAACCTTCTCAAGTGAGTGATTCGGTGTGAGTCAACCCCTCACCCTAACCCTCTCCCGGAGGGAGAGGGAATTCGCTCGTGGTTTCTAGGAGAGAATCGCGCGCCATGGATGCCCGACCCGCTTCGTATCCCGCTCCGGCCGTCGCTTGCCGGGGGCTCGTCAAGCGTTACGACGACGTCGTCGCGGTCAACGGCCTCGATCTCGAGGTTGCGCACGGAGAGTGCTTCGGCCTGCTCGGCCCCAACGGCGCCGGCAAGACGACGACGATCGAGATCCTCGAAGGCCTGACGAAGCCGGACGCCGGCGAAGTCCGGTCCTCGGGCGGCACTGGGGCACCCACGAGCGCGAGCTGCGCGCACGCCTCGGCATCTCGCTCCAGGAGAGCCGCTTTCCCGACAAGCTCACCGTCTTCGAAACGCTCGACCTCTTCCGCTGCCTCTACCCGTCCGGGCGCGACCCGGAGCGGCTGCTGGCCGACATGTCGCTCGAGGAAAAGCGCGACGCCCGCGTGGGCAAGCTCTCCGGCGGCCAGCGCCAGCGCCTCGCGGTCGCCTGCGCGCTGGCGGGCGATCCCGAGATCCTCTTTCTCGACGAGCCGACGACGGGCCTCGATCCCCAGAGCCGGCGCGAGCTGTGGGATCACATCGAGGCCTTCCGCGCCGCCGGCCGCACCGTCCTCCTGACGACCCACTACATGGAGGAGGCCGAGCGGCTGTGCGACCGCGTCGCGATCGTGGACCACGGCAAGACGATCGCGCAGGGCTCGCCCGCCGAGCTCGTCGCGAGCCTCAACGCGCCGCACATCGTGGAGTTCGCCTCGGAGCCGGCCCTCTCGAGCGAAGACTTGAAGGCGCTGCCGGGAGTGCGCGACTGCCGGCAGAAGGACGCGCGGTGGTTCGTGAGCGTGGCCTCGCTGGTCGACGCCGTGCCCGCCCTGCTGGCCCGGATCGAAAGGGGCGGCGGAAAGCTGCTCCAGCTCTCCACGCACCGGGCCACTCTCGAGGACGTATTCATCTCGCTGACAGGCCGGGAGCTGCGCGATGAGTAGCCGGAGGCGCTCTCCCCTGGTCGCTCTCACGATGACCCGTGTGCGGGAGTTCATCCGCCAGCCCGAGGCGATCTTCTGGGTCTTCGGCTTTCCGATCATCATGTCGATCGTCCTGGGCTTCGCCTTCCGAGACCGGCCGCCCGAAGCCATTCCGATCGGGGTCGCCGGGGAATCGCGATCCAGCCAGCTCGGGCGGAGCGCTCGAGCATTCTCGAGGCTGAAGCCGCAGCCCTTTGCCTCGATCGAGGAGGGACACGCGGCCCTGCGAATGGGGCGGATCGCTCTCCTCGTCGAGAACAAGGCCCCTCTCGTCTACCACTACGACCCGACCCGGCCCGACTCCCGCATCGCGCGCCTCGAGGTGGACGACGCCGTCCAGAAGGCGAACGGCCGCATCGACCCGACGCCCGTTCAGGACGCTCTGGTCCACGAGAAAGGCTCCCGCTACATCGACTTCCTCCTGCCCGGGCTCCTGGGCCTGAACCTGATGTCGACCAGCCTCTGGGGCATCGGCTTCTCGATCGTCGACGCCCGGATCAAGAAGACGCTGAAGCTCATGATCGCGACACCCATGCGCCGGTGGGAATACCTCCTCTCGCACCTGCTCTCGCGGTTCTTCTTTCTCGTCCTCGAGACGGGCGTCATCCTGGCCTTCGGTCTTCTGGCCTTCGGTGTCCCGATGCGGGGCTCCGTCGGCGTCATTGCGCTCGTCGTCGCAGTCGGCGGCCTGTCGTTTGCCGGCCTCGGCCTGGTCTGCGCCGCCCGCACGCAGACCCTCGAGGGAGCCAACGGCCTGATGAACCTCGTGGCCATCCCGATGTGGCTCGTCTCCGGCACGTTCTTTTCGGCCGAACGATTCCCCAACGCCCTCCAACCCGTCATCCGCGCGTTGCCGCTGACGGCCTTGAACGACTCCCTGCGCGCCATCATGCTCGAGGGCCAGGGCCTGTCCCATCTCGGCTTTCCGATCGCCGTTCTCGCCGTGTGGGGCGCCGTCTGCTTTACCCTTGCCTTGAGGATCTTCAGATGGCAATGACGGACGTTCTCTTCGTGAACCAGGACGAGGTGCCGGGCCTCCTGCCGATGGGGGCCTGCATCGAGACGATGGAGCGGGCCCTCGCCTGCCTGGCGCGGGGCGAGGCCCAATTGCCGCTGCGGACGATCCTCTGGATGCCCGACAAGGCGGGGGCACTCGGCCTCATGCCGGGTTCGATAACCCCCGACGCCGTTTTCGGCGTCAAGGTCGTCTCGTTCTTTCATGGCAACGAGGGCACCGAGCTCGACACGCACCAGGGCGCCGTGCTTCTTTTCGAGGCCGAGAGGGGGCGCCTGCTCGCCGTCATCGACGCGACCTCGATCACGGCCATCCGCACGGCCGCCGTCAGCGGCGTCGCCACCAAGCTGCTGGCGCGCGAGGATGCTGGCGACCTCGCGATCATCGGGTCGGGCGTGCAGGCCCGCACACACCTCGAGGCGGTCATGCACGTCCGCAAGCTCCGGCGCGTCCGCGTGGCGAGCCTCTCCTTCGAGCGCGCGAAGCGCTTTGCCGATCGAGAGACCGCGCGACGAGGCATCAAGGTCGAACCGTTCAAGACCGTCCCGGAAGCCGTCCTCGGCGCCGACATCATCTGCACGACGACGTCGGCCAAAGAACCGATCGTTCAGGGGGCATGGCTCTCCGCCGGAGCGCACATCAATGCCGTCGGCTCGAGCGTGCCCTTCGCCCGGGAGCTGGACACGGCAGCCGTCGTCGCCTCCCGTCTTTTCGTCGACCGCCGCGAATCGACCTTGAACGAGGCGGGCGATTTCCTGACGCCGAAGAAAGAGGGCGCGATCGCCGACGATCACATCGTGGGCGAGATCGGCGAGATCCTGACGGGAAAGGTTGCCGGTCGGCGGTCGAAAGACGAGATCACGCTTTTCAAGTCTCTCGGCCTCGCCGTCGAAGACGTGGCGTCCGCCAGGCACATCCTCGAGGAGGCGCGCCGCACGGGCAAGGGCCGCTTCCTGCCCTTCGGGGGAGGCCGCCACGACGCCGATTGAGCTGGTCCCGCTCGGAGAGATCCGGGCGGCCCGCGAGCGGATTGCCGGATCCGCCGTCCGCACACCGCTGTTGCGATTCAACGCCGACGCGGCGGAGCCCGAGATCTGGCTCAAGCTCGAAAACCTCCAGCCGATCGGGTCCTTCAAGCTGCGGGGCGCCGGCAACGCCATGCGCTCCGCACCCAAACAGAAGCTCGCGAAAGGCGTCTACACCGCGAGCGCCGGCAACATGGCGCAGGGTGTCGCCTGGAACGCGAGAGAGCTCGACATCCCCTGCACGGTCCTCGTGCCGGAGCACGCGCCGCAGACGAAGATCGCGGCAATCGAGCGACTGGGCGGAAAAGTCATCAAGCTGCCTTTCGATCGCTGGTGGAAGGTCTTAGTCGACCACGGCTATCCCGACATGAAGGAGTTCTTCATCCATCCCGTGAGCGACCCGGCCGTCATCGCCGGCAACGGCACGGCCGGGCTCGAGATCCTCGAGGACCTGCCGGACGCCGACGCGATCCTCGTGCCTTACGGCGGCGGCGGGCTCTCCTGCGGGATCGCGTCGGCCGCAAAGGCGCTCTCGCCGAAAACCCGCGTCTTTGCCTGCGAGGTCGAGACGGCCGCTCCCTTCTCGGCATCGCTTAAAGCGGGCCGGCCGGTCGATATCGCTTACGAGGCGAGCTTCGTCGACGGCATCGGCGCTAAGGGCGTCCTCGCCGAAATGTGGCCGCTCGCCTCGACGCTGCTCTCGGGCTCACTCGTCGTTTCGCTCGCCAGAGTCGCGGCGGCTGTGAAGCTCCTCGCCGAGCGCCACCGCGTCATCGCCGAGGGAGCCGGCGGCACGTCGCTGGCGGCCGCGATCGCAGGCGTCCCCGGCGCCCGCACAATCGTCTGCGTCATCTCCGGCGGCAACATCGACTCCGCCAAGCTCTCGAAGATCCTCCAGGGCGAGGTGCCGGGCGCTTAGACGGTCTCCAGATACCGGTGCACGATGCCGACGGTGCCCGAACCCTCGCCGACTGCCGACGCGACACGCTTGCTGGAGCCGGCGCGCGCATCGCCGGCGGCGAAGACTCCCGGGACGCTCGTCTCGAAGAGAAAGGGGTCTCTGTCGAGCGTCCAACCCTTGGGACGGCGGTCCCCGTGGGCCAGGTCCGGGCCGGTCAGCACGAAGCCTTTCTCGTCGAGCTCGACGAGCTCCGAGACCATCTCGGTCCGGGGCCTCGCGCCGATGAAGATGAACATCGCGGCCGCGTCGAGCTCGCGTTCCTGCCCGCCGCCGCACTGGCGGATCGCGACCTTCTCGAGACGCCCGGCGCCACGCACCGCCGCGACCTCGACGCCCGTGACGACTTCGATCGACGGTGTCGCTGCGATCCGGTCGACCAGGTAATGCGACATGGATTTTCCCAGGGACTCGGCGCGGCAGAGCAATGTGACCCGGCGGGCGTAACGCGAAAAGAAGAGGGCCCCCTGTGCGGCCGAGTTCCCAGCGCCGACGATGCACACGTCCTGGCCCCGGTACGTCGCCGCCTCGGTCATCGCCGCGCCGTAATAGACGCCGATGCCGAGGAGAGGCTCGATGCCCGGCACCTCGAGGGTTCGCAGGGAGACGCCTGTGGCCAGCACGACCGCGTAGCAGGACAGCGCCGTCCCGTCGGCGAGTTGGAGAATGCGGTAGGGGTCTTCGCGCTTCATACCCACGACTTCCTGGGTCAGCACCTCCGCGCCAAACCGGCGGGCCTGGGTTGCCGCGCGGCGCGCAAGGTCGGCCCCCGAGACTCCCGCCGGGAAGCCGAGGTAGTTCTCGATCCGGGAGCTCGTGCCGGCCTGGCCGCCGGGAGCGCTCTGTTCGACGAGGACCGTTCGCAGGCCCTCGGAGGCGCCATAGACCGCTGCGGCCAGCCCGGCAGGACCGGCGCCCACGATCGCCAGATCGTAGAAGGGCAAACGCGCCCGCGTCTGCATCCCGATCTTCTCGGCCAGCTCGCGGTTGGTCGGCGCGGCCAGGCGGCTGCCGTCGGGAAAGAAAACGACCGGCAGCCGGCTCGAGTCGCCGAAGGAGCGGATCAGCTCGCGGGTCGGAGGATCCCCGTCGACGTCGATCCACTGGTAGGGAACGTGGTTGCTCGACAGGAACTCCTTGACCGCGTAGCTCCGCGGCGAGGAGCGCGCCCCCGCGACCCGGATGCCGTCGTAGGGAAGACGCACGTGCGCCGTCCAGTCCGACAGCAGGTCGTCGAGGACGGGATAGAGCCGCTCCGCCGGAGGATCCCATGGCTTCAGCAGGTAATGGTCCAGCCCCACGTCGTTGATGCCGGAAATCGCGGCCTGCGTGTCGGCGTACGCCGTGAGAAGGACCCGGCGCGACTCCGGGTAAAGCAGGATGGCCTCGCGCAGGAATTCCGTCCCCGTCATGCCGGGCATCCGCTCGTCGACGAGAAAGAGGGCAATGCCCGTCCCCCGTTGCTTGAGCTGGCGGGCGGCCTCGAGAGCTTCTCCGCCGGACCCGGCCTTCAGGATGCGGTAGTCGCTCCGGTAGTGCTGGCGCAGGTCCCGCTCGATAGCGCCGAGCACCTCCGGGTCGTCATCGACCGCCAGAATGATCGGTTTGGCCACCTCAGCCCTTGTCGCCGATCGGCAGCGTCACGCTGAACTGCGTGTGCCCGGGGCGGGATTCGACCTCGATCTCTCCATGGTGCCGGAGCACGATGCGCCGCGCGATGTCGAGGCCGAGACCGGTGCCCTGGCCGACCGGCTTTGTCGTGAAGAAAGGATCGAAGATCCGCTCGCGAATCTCCGGGGGCAACCCCGGACCATCGTCGACGACGCGCACCACGACGGTATTTCCCTGGTGGCCCGCCGTGACGGTGACGTGACCCTTGGCCGCGTCCAGCGCGTTGTCGACGAGATTCGCCCACACCTGGTTGAGCTCGCCGCCGAACCCCGGGATGCGCGGAAGATCCGCCTCGACCTCGAGGTTCACACTCACCTGTTTCCCGCGGGCCTTCGCGTTCAAGACCGCCAACGTGTCCGCCAGCCCCTGGCCGACGTCCACCGGTTTGGGCATGGTCGCCTGGTCCATGTAGGTGAAGCCCTTCACCGCCGCAACGAGGTTGTGGATCTTGGACGCAGCCGCCTCGATCTCCGATGCCAGCTGATACGTTGCGCAGTCGGCCACGAGCCACGCCAGGGCCGCGCTGAGAGCCTCGCCGTCGAGCGCTGCCGCGAGCTGGTCGAGCGCGTCGAGCGTCACCGCAGACTGCGCCAGCGCTTCGGCGGCGGTGAGATCGGCGTGATGGCGCTCCAGCCAGTCGGTGATCGAGTCCTCGCGGTCCGCCTGCTCGATGGGCGAGCGTCCGAACGTCACGCCGCGACAGGCAGCGCTCGCGAGCCCTTTCGACGGCGGCCTGCTGGGCCTCGGACAGTCCTGCGGCGCCGAGCTCGCGGGAGGTCGTTTCGACCTCCGACAACCTGAGCTTGAGGCCCTGAGCGCTGCGGGCGACTGCCGAAGCGGGGTTATTCAGCTCGTGTGCAAGCCCTGCCGCGAGCTTGCCGAGGGAGGACATCTTTTCTTCCTGTTGGTCGCTCGACGTGAAAACGCGGGCGCGATCGAGCATGACGTGGACGAAAATCGCGGTGAGCTCGTAACATTCGCGAATCAGAGCCGGAATGTGCTCGCGGGGGATCAGCCAGATCTCCGTCGGCTCCTCGGCCTTCACTTCGCCCTTCGGGTTGACGAGACGTGAGTACGGCAGGTACCCCGTCACATCGCCCCCGCGCCACTCCATGACCTTTTGTGGCCCGGCACCCCGGTCGATGTGAATCGACAGGTGGCCGGAAAGGACGATGTAGAGACCAAGGACTGGCAGGTTCTTCTGCGAGAGCAAGCTTCCCGCCTCCAGATGAAGCATCTCGCCGCGGGCGGCGAGCCAGTCAATCTGGTCGGGAGGCGCGCCGGCGAGCAGCTTGTGAGCAGCCAAACGATCTCGAATCGAGCTATCCACTTCGGTCATCTCGGTGGCACGTTATACAACGAGCGCGCCTTGGAAGCGCCCTCTCAGGCCCGGCTGTTTTCTTTCCTTTCTTCCAGCTCTTCGAGCGTCTTCGGCCAGTCGCCTCGGAGAAGCTGGGAGAGAGCCCTGTCGGCCAGGAGCTTGCCCCCCGTCTGGCACGTGGGGCAGTAGTTGGCTTCGTTCTCGGCGTAAACGATCCGCTGCACAGGCGACCCGCAGGACGGGCACGGCTCGCCGAAGCGGCCGTGGACTGCCATGCCCTCTCGGAACGCGGTGACCTTCTCGGGAAAGGCTTTGGCCGCCTCGGCCAGGAAAAGGGCCGTCCAGAGCTCGAGGGTGTCGACTGTCGAGCGGTAGAGCCGCTCGGATTCCTCGGGCGAGAGGCGAGACGTCAGCTTCACGGGCGAAAGCCTCGCTGCGTGGAGGATCTCGTCGGAGTAGGCGTTGCCGATCCCCGAGAAGAGCCGCGGATCCGTCAGCGCGCGCTTCAGGGTTCGATTCTCGCGGTGAAGCGAGGCCCGAAAGGAGGAGAGGTCAGACTCGAGAACCTCCAGGCCTCCCCTGTCGAACTCCGCGAGGGCCTTTTCGCCGCGCACGAGATGCAGCGAGGCGCGCTTCTTCTTGCTCGCTTCCGTGAGCAGGAGAGTCCCGTCGGCAAAGTCGAACGCCGCGAGGTTGATCCGGCCGCCGAGCTTCGCGCCGCGCTTCTTCCAGTGGAGCCGCCCGGCGATCATCAGGTGCAGCACCAGGAAGAGACTGCCCTCGAGCTCCAGTACGATTCGCTTCCCGAGTCGGCGTACCGCGACGACTTTGCGGCCCGCCGCGACCTGGATGGGCGGATCGACCGTGCGCAGCAGGAAGGGACTCGCGATGCGAACCGCCTCGAGCGTTCGACCGCCTATCCGATCTTCGACGGCCTTCCGGTAGGCGAGGACGTCGGGAAGCTCGGGCATCCGGGGCGACTCGCCCTCAATTCGCGGCGGAGGCCGCGTGGCAGGGCGAGCTTCCCGAGTCGGTGAACGCGCCGTCCGACGGAATGAACTCCCAGTCGTAGCTCGTCGCGTGCAACGTGAATTTCAGGACGCCGTGCGTGGCACTGTTGCGCACCTCGCTGTTGGCAACGGGCGGATGGGAAAAGCTGCGCAGATCCGCTCCCCCGGTACCAGCGACGAACTCGCGAATCCCCCGCGAGGTGGCGGCGCCTGCGGAGTCCTGCGTAGCGAACCTCTCGTAATCGTGGTCGTGCCCGTTGACCACGAAGTCCGCGCCCGCATCGAGGAGCGCCTTCCAGGCATCCTGCATCAGCCTCGATCCCCCATGGGTGCCGGAGGAGAACCTGGGGTGATGCCAGATCGCGGCGGTGCAGCGGCCCGGATGAGCGGCCAGATCTTCCCGCAGCCACTTCTCCTGGGCCGATCCAGCCTGGCAGCCGCCGACCTCGCTGCAGTTGCTGTTCATGACGATGATGTGCCAGGCCCCGATGTCGTAGCTGTAGTAGCCGCGCAGGGGCGGTCCCGCCGCCGCTCCAAAGTACGCGAAGTACGGGGAGGCGTTCGGAGCTCGGTAGTCGTGGTTACCCGCCGCGGGGTGAGTTCTCGCGAGGTGGCGGCCCCAGGTCGGGGCGTAGCAGCGCTGAAGTTCAACGGCGGTGCCGTCCGGGTAAGCGTTGTCCCCCGCGGTGAACACCG
Source organism: uncultured Acidobacteriota bacterium (assembly GCA_963739435.1). GTDB lineage: Bacteria > Acidobacteriota > Thermoanaerobaculia > UBA5066 > Gp7-AA6 > CAVUAN01. Next base: position 102,241 of record CAVUAN010000008.1, on the reverse strand, counting down.
TCCCCGGGATCAGATCGAGGAGGTCCGCGGTTCCTTTGGGGCCCGACCCGCACTCACCGATGTCCCCGGCGCCCACGAGGACCGGATCGCCCGCGGCGGCCGGAGGTGACACCTGCGTCAGCACCGCCAGATACATCCCGAAAAGAACTTGCATGGCCAGGGAACCGGCTCCTCTCTTCCGGTTTCCATTCTACCGGGAGAGACAAAGCCACGATGCTGTCACCGCTGCTGCCAGAATCGATTGTCCGCCGCGATCCGCGCTTCCTTCAGATCGCGGCGCTCGGCTCCCTCCTGGCTTGTGGAATGGCCTTCCTTCATTTCGACGTCGCGCCGGCACGGGTCGCTCTCATCCTGGGAGCGGCGATCGCGTCCCAGTACGCATGCACGCGCATCTTCCGGCTGCCCTCCTTCGACCCGAAGAGCGCGCTGATCTCGGGCCTCTCGCTGTGCCTTCTCCTGCGAGCCGGCGACCCGCGCCTTGCCGTCCTGGCGGCAACCCTCGCGGTGACGAGCAAGTTCCTGGTGCGCTGGAACGGCAAACACATTTTCAACCCGACGAACATCGCGATCGCCGCCCTGCTGCTCGGAACCGACGGAGCCTGGGTCTCCTCCGGCCAGTGGGGCAGCGGCGCCTTCCTGGCGTTTCTGATCGCCTGCGCCGGCATCCTGGTCGTCGCGCGCGCCGGGCGTGCCGACATCACGGCCGCCTTTCTCTGCGCCTGGCTGCTTCTCCTCTTCGGACGGTCGCTGTGGCTGGGCGAGCCGCTCGCCATCCCCTTCCACCGGCTCGAGAGCGGAGCGCTCCTGCTCTTCGCCTTCTTCATGATCTCGGACCCCCGCACCACACCCGATTCCCGCGCTGGCCGGATCCTGTTCGCCTCGCTCGTGGCCGCGGGAGCCTGGTACATCCAGTTTCGTCTCTTTCGGACCAATGGCCTGATCTGGTCGCTTGCCTTCTTCTCGCTCCTCGTGCCCGCAATCGACGCGGTCCTTCCCGGCCCGCGCCATTCATGGAAAGGAACACCCCATGCGCTGTCGCCCGAGTTTCCTCGCCTCTTTCCTCTTCCTGCTCGCGCTGCCGCGGCCCGCCCTCCCGTTCTGCGGCTTCTACGTGGCCAGGGCGGACACGAAGCTCTTTAACCGCGCCTCGCAGGTCGCAATCGTCCGCAACGGCGACCGCACGGTCCTGACGATCTCCAACGACTTCCAGGGAGAGCTGAAAGAGTTCGCCGTCGTCGTGCCCGTCCCGACGTTCCTCGAGCGCGACCAGATCCACGTGGGCGACCGGGCCCTTCTCGACCACCTCGACGCCTACTCCTCGCCCCGCCTCGTCGAGTACTTCGACCCGGATCCCTGCGGGCACCGGGAAGAGGAGCAGGGCCTCGCGCGGAACGCAGCACCCATGGTTCAGAAGATGTCGCTCGACGCCGCGGCGGCCAAGAGTCTGGGCGTCACGATCGAGGCGCGCTACAGCGTCGGCGAGTACGACATCCTCATTCTCTCGGCGCGCGAGTCGGGCGGCCTCGAGACGTGGCTCAAGCAGAACGGCTACCGCGTGCCCGAAGGGCGCCTCGGGAGTTCTGGCGAGCTACATCAAGCAGAACATGCGCTTCTTCGTGGCCAAGGTGAACCTCGCGCGAGCAGGCGAAGCTCGGCTTCTCCTACCTGCGCCCCCTTCAGGTGGCCTACGAGTCGCCCAAGTTCATGCTGCCGATCCGCCTCGGCACGGTCAACGCGAACGGCCCGCAGGAGCTCTTTCGTCTTCATCCTGACGCGCAAGGGCCGGGTCGAGACGACGAACTACCGGACGGTCCGGCTTCCCTCCGACATGGATGTGCCCGTCTACGTCAAGGGCGAGTTCCCTGCCTTCTACCGGGCGCTCTTCGCGCAGCAGGTCAGGCGAGAGAGACATGCACGCGTCTTCACTGAGTACGCCTGGGACATGAACTGGTGCGATCCCTGCGCGGCGGACCCGCTCTCGCGGCGAGGAGCTGAAGCAGCTCGGCGTCTTCTGGCTGGACGAGGGCCGTCGAACCAGCGGGCCAGGCGCAGGACGTCTTCCTGACCCGCCTGCACGTGCGCTACGACGCCGCCCACTTCCCCGAGGACCTCGTCTTCCAGGAGACGGCCGACCGGACCAACTTCCAGGGGCGCTACGTGCTGCGCCACCCCTTCGCGGGTGAGCTCACTTGCGCCGCAAATCAGTACCGCGAAGATCTGCACCAGCGCCACGAGCGCGAGGCCAAAACCCTCGCAGAGCTGACCGGCTGGGACCTCGAGCAGATCCGCAAGAGGATGAATCTCGACGCCGAGCTGGCCGACTCGCGCAAGTGGTGGGAAAAGATCTGGAGCCGCTGACGGCGGAGCCAGGCGCAAGCCCTTGCGCGGACGGGCCTTGTGCCGCGAGTGAGCTGACAACCCGCTCTGCTGCAGGTCCGCCGGGAGTTAGGGGGCACGAAACCCGCCTCTTGTGTCCCCTAACTCTCCGACAACGGCCAACCGCCGGGGAGGATAATTCCCCGCCAGACAAACAAATGCGACGTCAAAACGCCGATTTCGCCCCGCAAGTTAGGCGACACTCCCCTGTCGCGTTTGCTCCCAGGGTTCGGACACCTAATACATGTTAGGCGGACCCGAATCGGGGCTTGTGTGAAAAAGCAAAAGATCAAAGAGCGGCTCGAATCGATCGATAAGGCGCTTGCCAATGCTGAGGCCTATGTCGAAACGGGCGTGAACGTTCGTATCTCCTCACCGCTTCATCTTGAAGACTGGAATGGCCGAAGTGGCCATCCCCTCTGGATGAAGAACCACATGATTCCGCGCACGAAGAAGGCGCGGGCTAAGCTTGAAGTTGCACTCGAGCGAATCGCGGCCAAGCAACGCGACGTCAAGTCGCACAAGCGTCGCCCCCGAAAATGACCGAGAGAGTGCGTTTTCCTGCCTGCTCGAAGAGCGTGTCCGGGCCGCCTAACCCGCGGCTGCAGCGGACTCGGTCGGCTTCGCCGCCCTCGCCGCTGAGCCGCCAGCCGTTAGGCGGCGGTGGACGTCCGGCTCGGCTTTTTGTGACTGCGAGCGTTGTGTGTCTGGTCGGCTGTTCCTCAGCGCGCGCGCCCGTAGTGATCATAGGAGGTGGCGAGCCGTCGCCCGGCTTCTCGTGTCAGGCGCTGCCGACGGCCCTGTATCCCGCAACCGATGCAGCCGTGCGCTACATGGCTTCGCAACTTGAGGTCTATCGGGCTCAACGCCCCATGCTGTTCTGGCCGTGTGTGCCGGTGATCCGCCACGTCAGTTCATGGAGTCCTGGGCGATTTGGGCGTTCTGCCTTACTCCAGCGCGAAAATCAGCGACGGGCCGACTCCAGCGCGAGTAGTAACGGACCGGAAGTCTGGCAAGCGCGGCGTCGTCATGAATGTTCGCGGCTATCAGGCCACATATGACCATGTGTACGCGCTCGAGGTGTTCTACGGAGTCAATCACAGCATCTTGAGGCTCACGCTGTCTGACAACGTGTGGAAAGTCCAAGAAGACGTTCTTGAGTCGATCGTCGCAAGCCGGTGCCAAGAGGTGTCGCATGCGCCCGCCGCCTAACCCGCGGCTGCAGCGGACGCCTTCGGCGCCGCTGAGCCGCCAGCCGTTAGGCGGTGGAAGCTGATGCCCTGCGTTCGCACGTGGGTCGTTGCACTCGTCCTGGCTGTTATCTCGGCGGCGGTGTCACCGGCTGAGAAGGCTCAATCAGCAGCGGGCTGCTACGAGTTTCGCTTGGGCTCCTGGAGTCCCGCCCTCGACTTGGGCGCTGATGCGAAGTACATCGTCACACCCTTGAAGGCCGAGTTGTCTCTCAAGCCGAGCGAGTCGCCAAGAGGCAGCTTTGTGGCCCGAGCCATGAGGTCAAAGCAGGCCGTTGGGCAAACGAGCGGGTTTTGGCGAGCTGAGGCCGATGATCGGCTACTGATCGAGTGGACCGACGGATTCGAGGGTGTGACGATGCATCTCAAGGCCACCAGTTCTGGTCTTGGAGGCACGGCTGAAACCCACTGGGACTTCTCACGGCCTGTCCAGTGGAGGGACGTGTCGGCCACTCGAATCTCCTGCACGGCCGCCCAAGGGAGCGATGGCAAGTAGGGTGGCGCCACCGCCTAACCCGCGGCTGCAGCGGACTCGGTCGGCTTCGCCGCCCTCGCCGCTGAGCCGCCAGCCGTTAGGCCGCACACCCCTCTTCATCACTGCGATCATCCTCGCGACGGCAGCCTCCGTGGCGGACGAGTGGCCTGGACCGCCTCCACCCGGAACCAAGCGCCCCGTCTCGATTCGGCACGACGACGTGACACCTAGACCCCTTCAAGATCCGCTTGTCCTCAAAGGCCCGGTAGTCCTTGAATACGTCATCGAGACCGACGGGCATATCGGGCCGGTTCGAGTGATCCGCTCGGCCCACCCAGTCGTTGATAAGGCGTGTGTTGAAGCGGTGAAAAAGTGGCGGTACCGCCCTGCCACGTTAGACGGGAAACCGATTCGGTTCGTCATGACCACCTCAATCAATGCTCATCCCGAGAACTGGCCGCGCATTCCGAAAAAGGACGGTGCGGCCTAACCCGCGGCTGCAGCGGACGCCTTCGGCGCCGCTGAGCCGCCAGCCGTTAGGCGACCAGCCGTGAAAGCCACATCGCAGGACGAGTTTGTCGTGGTCGCCGTGTTCGCGAACATCTTTGACGCTGAGCTCGCAGGCACGAGGCTCAAGGCTGCCGGCATTCCTGTCTCAGTCTCAGCCGATGATTGCGGAGGCATGCGACCCGCCCTCCAGCTCACGCAAGGCGTCCGGGTCCTTGTTCCTGCGCCCTCAGCCAGGCGTGCACAGCTGCTTCTCAAGGGTCGCCACAAATGAGCAGGTCGCCTAACCCGCGGCTGCAGCGGACGCCTTCGGCGCCGCTGAGCCGCCAGCCGTTAGGCGCCAGCGCAGAAAGCTAACGTCGTGCGACCGAACCGCGCCCTGATCCTCGCCGTTGTGCTAATCGCGGGTGGCGGACTGCCCTGGTTAGCCAGCGTCGAGAGCCTGAAGCTTCTCGACAACCAGAGCGGCCTTCCACTCTTGGCTGGCCAGACCTTAACCATGCCCTTGGTTGCCTTAACCGTCTGGCTCGTGGTTAGACGCTTGTGGCCTCAGCTGTCCAGGCTCGCCGCAATCGCGCTGATCCTCGGCATCTGGCTCGTTCCGAGTGTGTGGATCCTCTTGACGGACACCGGGAACACAGGCAAGCCGATGATTGCTGGGGCGCTGCCGAGTTTCCTAGCTGTTGGCCCGGCAATCCTTTCAGTCTATCTGCTGAACAGCATTGGGCTCGTCGCTACTCTGGCATCGCTCAGCATCGCAGCTATGTGGAGAATGCGTGACACTTCCAGCGCGCGCCTAACCCGCGGCTGCAGCGGACGCCTTCGGCGCCGCTGAGCCGCCAGCCGTTAAGCGCCCCAATCGGGCGGATCGTTACAGTACGTCGATCCGACTGATCGATCATGCCGACGGAAACAACGATAGGTTGGCTGAATGATTCGGAAGACCACGACTATCCGGCTGCCAAGTCGTATCTCACCTTAGTCTATGACGAGCGCAAGGCGGATGCGTATGTTGAAAGGCTGAAGGCGGCAAGAATCGAGACGTTCAAATCAAAGGACATTTTCCGGGCTTCCGGCTTGTCGCTGCTCGGTGTCAGCAATGGGCATGTCGCAAAGGACAAGAGAAAGATCGAATCCGGGAAGAAACTGTCGCCACTCCTGCTGGTTCGAGACCCGGTACAAGCCAAGGTCATCATCGCCGACGGCTATCATCGACTCTGCGCGGTTTACTCTTACGACGAAGACGCCGTCATCCCATGCAAGATTGTTTAGTCCAATTCGCCCAGGTCGCTTCCCTAGCATCCCGTTGCAGCGACGTTAGGCCACTCAACCGAAGTAGTCAGGTAGGCAATGAGTGATTCCGCACGCAAGTCGAAGCTGGTTCCAATCGGACTCTCGTTTGTCGTCTTTTCGTTCGGCGTGGGGAGCAACCTCGGCGGTCTGATGAGTGGTATGACCGACATCAACGTGGACGCGCTCCTGGATCTACTCCGTGCATTATTCCTGGTGGGGCTGACGTGCCTGGTGATCGGCATTCTCAGGACTCGCCGGTGGAAGCGGCAGGTCGAACTTGGAAGTGTGACGCGTTGATGATTTCCAGGCGGCCTAACCCGCGGCTGCAGCGGACTCGGTCCGCTCGGCTACGCCCTCGTCACATCACGTGTTTCTTGGGCGGCGGCGCAGGCGACCCGTCGGACCAGGTACGCACTGGAATGAAGAGGACCGTCGATTCTATGGCGCTGGCCTCTTGCCCGATGATGGGTGAGCCTTCCTTATTCACACCCCAATTATCGGCTTGGCCATGCGGGAGGAAAAACATGACATGGGGAAGCCATGGGCCCGCACCGTCGTCGCTAAGGTAACCGTTCTTCGACAGCATGAAGGAAAGGGCGCCGGCCTCCGGGGCTTTGAAATCGTGGCTGGCGAATGCGGCCTTGGTTCTCTCGATCATCTGCTGTCTCGTGGCGCCGGCGAGGACCCACTCGGTGCGCTTGAGCTCTTGTGGCAGCTCGGTGCGCACGGCGGGCGGGTTGAAGCAGTTCGGTCCGCGTATCTTGGGATTCCAGAATTCGGGAGCGTCGAAACCGGCCGTCCAAGAGCGCTGGACGAAGCAGACGAAGCCATTCTTGCCCTTCACGGCCGTCTCATAACCGTGGGTACCGAGCACGAGTACTTCAGCGTCTCCGGAGATTGACGGCGGCGCGGCACTGCGCGCCAGCGCGATTTCATCTTCGCGGTTTGCGATGCGGTACTGCTCGACCGGTGCCATCTCGGGATAGGCAGTTTTGAGCGCCTGCGAGTTAGCCGGAGCACTCCAGCTGAATGCGGCAATGACGCTTGATGCGAGAATACCCACAGCCTTTAGTTGACTCATCATTGCTCCACTCTGTTTGCCATAAGGGCTTCGTCACGGAACGTTTTCGGCGGTCATCGAACTAACAACTCTGCCATATCCTCGCCGCTGAGCCGCCGGCCGTTAGGCGACATTGTTCGCTGGGTGAGACGAGGGCCGCGCCGCTGGCCAGGCCGCTGACCGACCCGGGGACGGCGGACGAGAAGAGGTAACGCCGATCTTCATTTTCGCGAGGAACGGCAATGGGGTCAGTCCTTCTCTAGACCGGCTCCAGCTTGATCACGCCCCCTCGAGCTGCAGCTTGCCCTTATAGACCAGCTGGAGCGTCACCGCCGCCCAGATGTCCTTGGGATGCCTAACCCGCGGCTGCAGCGGACGAACGAAGTGGAAGGGGCGACGACTTCCGGCGTTCAGATTGCCGGATCGTCGGATTTGATCGAAGCGTTACACGCCACAGCAACTTACGGGCAGAGAGTACGTACTTGTCTCAGCGGGCGTTCGCGTCCGAACCCTGAGGTGACGCCAACTGCAGCCCGGACGGAGTGAGACGATGAAGATTAGCCGCCGATCCTTTCTCAAAGCTGCAGCAGCAATCGGTGCTTCGCTCGCATGGGTCGGACCGGCTCGAGGTTCGCGTGTCCACTGGCATGAGCGGCGTGATCTCTATCCCCAAGGGGTCGCCTCGGGCGATCCCGATCCGCACAGCGTCATCCTGTGGACGAGGCGTCCGTTTGCCCAGGGCACACGCCAGCTCCTGACCGTCGAGGTAGCCGAGGATGAGGCATTCCGCCGAGTCATTGCGCACGCGCAGGCACCGGTCTCGAGCGCCGCGGACTGGACCGCGCGCGTTCTGATTGGCGGACTCAAGCCGGCGCGCACCTACTGGTATCGGTTTACCGACGCCGACGGAAACGGCAGCCGGGTCGGCCGCACGATCACTGCGCCGTTGCCAAACGATCCGCGCACGGTGAACTTCGCATTCGTGAGCTGTCAGGATGTCAATGAGGGCAAGCTCAACGCCTATCGCCGGATGATTTACGAAGATGAACGCGCTCCCGCCGCCGAACAGCTCGGCTTCGTTCTGCACCTGGGCGATTTCATCTACGAGGTGGTCGAGTATCCCGACGAGGTGAAGACACGCTACGACCGCACGATCTATGAGGTTGCGCGCATCCCAGACGGCCGGAAGGTCGGCAACTTCCACGTCCCGCTGACCGTCGATGGCTACCGGGCCATCTACAAAGGCTATCTCGCCGATCCCGACCTCCAGGACGCGCGCGCGCGCTGGCCGTTCGTCGCCATGTGGGACAACCACGAATTCTCGTGGCAAGGTTGGCAGAGCATCCAGAAGGCCGGCAAGGCGCGGCCCGGCCAGAGCATCAAGGTCGCCGCCAACCAGGCATGGTGGGAATATCTGCCATCGCGTTGCAAGAAGGTCAGCGGACCCTCGCTCGAAAGCTTCGATCCGCCCGCGGTGACGAATGTCGCAATCGAAAAGTGGGACGAGAACGGCCTCGGCGACGAGCCGAACAACCTGGCCGCGATCAACAGCCTGATCGGCTACCGCTCTTATCGCTACGGCAAACACCTCGACCTCATCATCACCGATCAGCACAGCTATCGCAGCGCCGACCCGTTCAGCGACCCGGCGGCCGGAAGCTTTCGGCGCCGAGAGTTCACGGACATGGTTCCGGAGGACGTGGATGCAGGTTCTCGACGGCGGCCGTGCGTTCAACGGCGGGAATCCGCCGGCGGAAGTCAGCTTCAATGGCGCGCATGTTCCCAATTCGCAGCGCAACGCACCGCCGCAGACGATCCTCGGCGCAGAGCAGAAAGCCTGGTTCAAGGACCAGCTGCGCAAGTCAACCGCGACGTGGAAGATCTGGGGCAATTCGGAAGGCGCGCTCGACTGCGCGCGCCGATCCGCAAAATCTGCCGCCGGGCTTGACCAAGGAAACGTGGCCAAAGACCACCTATGCCACGATCCCCACCGGCGATTACGGCATGGCCTACAGAGAGCGCGCCGAGATCTACGACCTCGTCCGCGACGCAAAGATCACCGGCTTCGCGATCGTTTCCGGCGACCGCCACAGCTTCTGGGCGGGCTACGCGACCTCGGAACTGCCGCCAGGCAAGTTCGATCCCGTCGGCTTGAGCTTCGTCGGCGCCTCGCTATCGAGCGCCGGGAACCATGGAAGCCCTGGAGCACAATTTGTCCAAGACCGATCCGCTGCGCCCGCTGTTCCTCGCCGATCGGCCGGACGGCGCGAAGCCCGACTGGACGCACAACATGCTGCTGAAGCACGGCGTCCGCTCGTGCCTTGAATATGCAAAGAGCTTCGACCTCAAGCGCGCACGGTCGCTGTCCAACCCGGATCTCGCTCCGCACCTCGAGTTCGTAGATCTTGGAGGACACGGTTATGCGAAGGTCCAATTGTCGGCCGATGAGATGCGCACCGAGTTTGTCTGCATCCCGCGCCCCATTGCGCGCAGCGAAAGACCGGACGGCGGGCCCATCAGGTATCGGGTATTACACACTGCTGCACTGTGGAAGAGCGGAGAGCGCCCGCAGCTGAAGACATCGGTGCTCGAAGGCGACGTTGGACTGGCGATTTGACGGACTCATCGCCATCGGCTCTTCGCTCGCCGCTGACGCGCCACCCGTTAGGCGGACGTGAAGAACTACACTGACGACCACAGGCTAGAGGAGGATGCGATGAGCTGTTGGCGGGTCCCGGTCGCGACCTTCTTCTTGATGGCACGCCTCGCTCAGGGCGAGGGACAGGGCGGTGGCACCGTCGACGAGATCGTTGGCACCTGGTCTGGATCTTCGGTCTGTGTCGATCGGCAGGCGGCGCCAGCCTGCAACGACGAGCAGGTCGTCTACGAGATCATCGCGACCACCGGGAAGCCAAGCACGGTGACAACGAAAGCCGACAAGGTCGTCGACGGGAAGCGTGTCTCCATGGGCATTCTCGAGTTCACACACGACGCGAAGAGCGGCAGCTGGACTTCGGAGCTCGATACTCCTCGGGTTCATGCCCTTTGGCGACTCACGGTGAATGGCGCAATGCTGACGGGCACGCTGACCTTGCTCCCGTCCAAGGCTGTGGTGCGGAAGGTTGATCTCCGAAAGGACAAGTGAACTCGCGGCCCAAGTCACGACGTTGCGTCTCGCGAGAACCAACATTGCGTGTACCTCGCTCCAACACGAGCGAGCCTGCCGGACGCAGGAGGGGGCCATGCCGATCATCACGATTCCAGGCGTAAGACCGAACAAGTCACAAACGCAATGTCAGTACCCGACCGGATGGGTTGGCCGGCTCGTTCTGTGGTCCATGAACAGGCGGCACTCGCAGGTGACGGACTGGGGACTCAGGCATGTCTCGATTGGGGAATGTGACACGATCCTCGACGTCGGCTGTAGCGGCGAGCGATCGAAGGTCGCCTAACCCGCGGCTGCAGCGAACTCGCTGCCCCGCCGCTGAGCTTGATATCGTTGGGCCGAGCCTTCGATCGTCGGCGCGTACGACCCCAAACTCCTCCAGGAGGTGACCGTGAGTCTCGCTGAATCCTTCGGCAGATCCCGCTTCGCTCAGTTCATAAATAGCCCGGCCGGTCGTCTCGCGCGCGTGGTTGCTGGCATCGGCCTCGTTGCCTGGGGCTACACTCAGCGTGGCACGGGAACAGGACTTGTCTTCATGGCTGTCGGACTCGTTCCTCTGACGGCCGGCGCATTCAACCTGTGCCTCATCAGCGCTCTGCTTGGTGGTCCTATCAGTGGCGCGCGGATCGCAAGGAGCAATCAATAGTGCTGATTTCGCCCGAGCGGCCTAACCCGCGGCTACAGCAGCCTCACCGCGTATTGGAGGTCACATGAAACGAGTCACTGGCATCGGCGGCATCTTCTTCAAGGCCAAAGACGCTCCATCACTGCAGGCCTGGTACAAGCGGCACCTGGGAATCGATGTCCAGGTCTGGGGCGGAGCTGCCTTCGCCTGGACCGACGCCGAGGGCAAGCCGGTTGCAGGCACAACTGCCTGGTTGATCGATCCGCAAGAAAGCAATCACTTTGCTCCGAGCTCTGCTCCCTTCATGGTCAACTACCGGGTGGAAGACCTCCACGCCCTGGTCAAGGCCTTGAAGGAAGAAGGCTGCAATGTGCTCGAGAAGATCGACGAATCCGAGTACGGGAAGTTTGCCTGGGTCATTGATCCAGAGGGAAACAAGGTCGAGCTCTGGCAGCCGCCTCAAGGCCAGTGAGCAGGGTCGGAGTTCGGCTCGGGGGCGGTGGCGAATGCGATATGAGCTGAGAAGGTAGCCATCCGTCACCCGTTAGGCGACCCGAGCTAGAGTGAGGAGCCGCAAGACGAGGGAGGGCTCATGAAGCGTATTCTGCTGGTCGGCTACGATCCGGAGACTGTGGATTTTTCCGACCCTGCTTTGCCCCCGGGTATGACCGCCGAGAAGGTTCATGCCGGTATTGCGGTAGCGATGAAGCAGTTCGCTGAACGTGGATGGGAGGCCGACCTGCGCTTCATCCGGCCGGACGAAACTGCCGGGCCGACGGTGGAGCGTCAGTTAGCCTCGACCAACTACGATTGTGTCGTAATCGGCGCGGGCGTCCGCCTGCCCCCCCGGCGCCTCGCGATATTCGAAGCCGTCATCAACGCTGTTCACAAGGCTGCCCCGCATGCGGCGATTGCCTTCAATACACGGCCAGACGATAGCGCTGATGCCGCCGCCCGTTGGTTGCCGGTTGAAGCGGGCCGGTAAGCCGGCGATCCCTATGAGACCGCCTAACATGCTGGAGGCATGAGATGTGGTTCTTCTACTTTCTGCCCATGCTCGTCGCAATCGGCTTTCTCCTGGCGAGAGTCGCACGGGGCGGTTCGCTGACACCCCGCGCGAGGTGGTGGCAGGTTGCGCTCGGAGTACTCGCGATCGTGGCCCTGGGGTTCTTGGGCGCAGCGTTCGCCGGCATGTTGCGGTGAGTCAGGCGCCGCCCAACCTGCCAGGCCGCTGAAGAAATGGCTGCGGTGACGCTGAGAGTCAAAGTGAAGCCTAATGCGCGATCGTCGTCCCTTGAGGAGCTGCCGGACGGTACCTGGATCGCAAGGTTGAAATCGCCTCCCGTAGACGGCAAAGCCAATGAGGAGCTCACTGCTCTTGTTGCAGACCACTTCCACTGTCGGAAGGCCGCCGTGCTCATCAGGGCCGGCCGGTCCGGGCGCATGAAACTGCTTGCGGTTGACCTGGTATGAATCAGCAGCGGCCTGACCCGCGGCAGGCGTCGATGGTTCCAGCCATACGCGTTTGAGGAAATCGTTCCAGATTCTCGGGCCCCCTTCACCAGGTGGAAGCCCGCTGGGACGCCGGGAAGTTGCAATCCTGGCGCTCTGTGTCTTCGGCGTGGGTTGCTCTGAGCGGCTAACCCCTTCCCGAGCGGGGACAGTCATCCGCCACTCGGGCGCCTTCCTGTCCGGATCCCCTGAGAGTCATCCCGTGTTTGGCAGGGTGACCGCATTGCTTGCCGGCACCGAAGGCCGGACGCCAGAGGGCCAGGAAGGCGATTCGTACATTGCAGAGTTCTCGTACCACTGGCCCGAGGGCCCGGGGGCGGAGGGAACTGGCGGGCCTTCATCCGAGCTTACGGCAAGGGTCGTTCTTCGCCGCCTCGGAAACAGTTGGTCGGTTGACGACGACCGATCGAGGGAGTTGGTTCCTTCGTGGCCGCAGCTGCCTCGGACGCCAGGCTCCTTATGGCCGACCCCGTCAAGCGGCAGCAGGGACAGCACGAAGAGATGAAAAAACGGCCATCGTTCTGCTCTACGCGATGGGCGGCTATCTTTGTTTCGCGGTAGCAGGCTATTTCCTGGTGGGTTTACTCTCTTCCAATACGCACGACCGTTCGGTGGAGGCCGCCATGACCAGCGTTTTCGTGTTGGGCCCTCTGGGCGCTCTGGTGGCCATTGTCGTTGGCATCATTCGCAGCAGGCGCAATACCGTCGGCCGCGGCATGGGAGCTCAATGATGGCGGAGCGATTCGTTACGGTCGTTCTGGACGGGCACAAGGGTCTGGCGTTTGAAATCCCATTTGATCCCGGGCAACGGTGGGATGCCGAGCAGGTGCGGCTGTGGCCCGGGCGGCGCGGTTACCCTGTGCGAGGCACCGTCAACAAGGTCCGGTTCGAGAGCGTTGCCGTATCGCGGGCTCGGAAGTTCTTCGTTCTCGTAACGGATCAGATGAAGAAGGCGGGAAAGCTTCGAAGCGGCGTGAGCGTCCGGGTCTCTCTTTCGCAACGGAGCGTCTGATGGGCGTCCCCCAGGAACTCGAGCGACTGGCCAAACTGCACCAGGAGGGAGCGCTGACCTCCGAGGAGTTCACCAGGGCGAAGAGCCAGCTCCTGGCGGCGCCGCGGTTCTCGGGTTTTCCATTCAGGGGCATCCGTCGCCAGTCCGCGCGCCAGCTGTTCGGCTTGCCTCTTTGGTCTATCGCGGTCGGTCCGGATTGGGAGCGAGGCGAGATGCGCGGCCACGCTCGCGCCATCTTCGCCCTGGGCGACATGGCGACCGGCTGGTTTGCCTTTGGCGGCCTGGCGCGAGGCATTCTGGCCGTCGGCGGCCTTGCCATAGGGCTTTTCGCGTTCGGGGGCGGAGCCGTTGGAGGTGTCGCCCTCGGTGGCGGTGCCGTGGGTCTCATTGCCATTGGCGGTGGGGCCTGTGGTTATTACGCCCTGGGAGGCGCTGCCATCGGCGTCCATTCGATCTCCCCGCTGTATCAGGACCCCGAGGCGGTCAGCTTGATTCGGCGGTTTTTCCCGTGGCTGACGAGGCTGCTCCACTGATCAGGCTTCGCGCTCGACGAGACAACCCATTTGACTCTGAGACGCAAAGTACTTTATAGTCGTGCCTTCGGGTGGCATCACTCAACTCGCATTCTGCGGAGGCTGCCAAATGAATCTCTCCACGCTCAGAAAGCCGAGCGCCTTCCTTCCACTGGCAATGTCGTTCAGCGCCCTCGCCACTGTTCTCATCCACGTCGCCATCTACGGCGCTGCCCGTGAGGCCGATGAAGGGACCGCTGCCCATGTCTGGCAGCTCCTCATGGCAGGCCAGATACCGGTCATTGCGTTTTTCGCGATCAGGTGGCTGCCGCAGGCCCCAAGACAGGCACTGCTGATACTGGGCCTGCAGGCCAGTGCCGCGCTCGCTGCCCTTGCGCCGGTCTTTCTTCTCGGCCTTTAGACTTTAGGTAAGGCCGCGGCGCCTTGCGACGCTACGCCCCCCTGAACCCCGGCCAGCGGTCCGCCTCGGCGCAGGGTTCGCAGCGGAAGTAGAGGACCGGGTACTCGATCATCCTCTTCGAGGCGCGGCCGCAGGCTCGGCAGGCAAAGGCCGGCAGCCGCGACGCGTGCGCCCGGAGAATCGTCAGGCGAGGCTCTTCGTCCATCCCGGCGGCGCGGCCATGCAGATCGCACGTGCAGCCATCGCCCGGGCGATGCTCTGCCCCGGCGTCTTCGCGGCACCACCGCTGAGAGCACCACACCCGCGGCTCGAGAAGTCTGCCGGTCTCTGGCTCCATCGTCATCCCGATGCCAGAATGCACCGGGGGTCGGACAAATGATGTCCTTGCGATGAATAGCCTGCGTCGAGCCGAGCCAGGCGACGTGCCCTCCCTGCAAGCACTCATCGCCCGTTCGGGCAGGGGCCTCAGTTCGCCCTACTACACGCCCGAGCAGGCCGAGGCCATAACCCGGCACGTGTTCGGTGTCGACTCCCAGCTCATCGAGGACGGCACGTACTTTGTCGTTCAGGTCGACGGCCGTCTCGCGGCATGCGGCGGCTGGAGCAAGCGCCGCACCCTCTTTGGCGGGGATCAGGCCAAGACGGGTCCGGACCCCGAGCTCGACCCCAGAGTCGAGCCAGCGCGCATCCGAGCCTTCTTCGTCGAGCCCGGCATGGCCCGGCGCGGGCTCGGGCGCCTGCTCCTGGCAGCGTGTGTGAACGAGGCTCGGGCAAACGGCTTTTCGTCCCTCGAGCTCGTCTCGACCCTCCCCGGAGAACCCCTCTACCTCGCGTCCGGTTTTGCCATTACCGAACGCTTCGATCTCGATCTTCCCGGTAACATCCGCGTCCCTGTCTCGCGCATGCGGCGAGAGATTTGACGGTTTGGAAGAGGATCGAGGGTGTGACCATGATTCGCAAGAAACCCCCAAAGACGATCGGCGAGTACCTGGCGCCGTTGAGCAGCGGGAAGCGGGCGGCGCTTCAGAAGCTTCGAAAGGACGTCAAGGCCGCTGCCCCCGGAGCCGAGGAATGCATCAGCTACGGGATCCCGGCCTTTCGCCTTGGAGGAAAGCTGCTGGTAGCCTTTGGCGCGGCGGCGAACCACTGCGCCTTCTACCCCGGCGCTTTCCCTTTGGCAGCCCACAAGGCCGACCTCGAGGCCTATGACACCGCCAAGGGCACCATCCGATTTCCAGCCGAGAAACCCTTGCCGGCCGCCCTCGTACGGAAGCTCGTAAAGGCTCGAATCGCGGAGCGTGCCCCCACACGCCGGTAGCCAGCCCATCACCTGGCTGAATCCTCCGGTCGGATCGGCGGGTATTTTGAAGGGGACGGATTTGATTAATGATGGCTAAAGAGAGAGGAGGCTTCCATGAGTCGTCGCGCTGATGCACTGGCCGATCGGATCGAGCAAGGCGCTGCAGAACTGGCCGCCTTTGCCGAAGGGCTCTCCGAAAAGGACTGGCAGATACCGGTGTCGAAGACGGACCGCCGTCCGGTCGGCGTCATCGTCCACCATGTGGCCAGCATGTACCCCATTGAGATCGAAGTCGCGCGATTGGTCGCCAGCGGCAAACCCGTTACCGACGTCTCGTGGGATGTGGTCGCCCAGATCAATGCGAAACATGCGAACGAACAGGCGGGCGCGACGAAGGCCGCTGCGCTCGAGCTCCTGCGCCAGAACAGCCGCCAGGCGGCCGCCGCCGTGCGCGCGTTTACCGACGAGGAGCTGGACCGGGCGGCACCCTTCTCGCTTTCCTCCGGCGCGCCGGCCACCGCGCAGTTCGTCGTGGAGGATCATGCACTGCGCCACAGCTGGCACCACCTCGCGAAGATTCGCGCGGCCGTGGGCCGCTGATCCGGATTGGGATTATCGACCGAGTAATGGCCATTCGCATCGTTCGGCTCGGCTCCGACCGAGTCGCCGGCGAGGGGCTGCGGATCGGCACGGTCCGCCGCCCCCCGCGCGGAGTCCGCAAGAGTGACTACGCCTCGGGTAACTGGTACGACGTGTGGCTTCCCGACCTGTCGCCGAGCGCGAAGCTGGTCGCCCTCGCCAAGCGTGCGCGCACGGATCGCGAGTGGGCCGCCTTCCTCAAGAGATTCCGGGCCGAGCTCGCGACGCCGCAGAACCGGAGAACGCTCGATCTCCTGGCTGCCCTCTCGCACCGGACCAATCTTTCGGTCGGCTGCTATTGCGCTGACGAAACCCGCTGTCACCGCTCGGTCCTGCGCGCGCTTCTCGCCGAACGCGGTGCGGACATCCGATAGGATGCCGAGACACCGGGTGTGAACAGAAGGGCCTCGTGCGACTCTGGACGATTCATCCTCGCTACCTCGATTCCCAGGGCTTGACCGCGCTCTGGCGGGAAGCGCTCCTCGCTCGCAAGGTCCTTCTCGGCCGCACGCGCGGATACCGCCATCATCCCCAGCTTCGCCGCTTTCAGGCCCAGCGGAGCGCCCTGCCCCTCATCAACAGCTATCTCCTTCACGTTTACGCCGAGGCGGAGCGCCGCGGCTTCGCCTTCGACCGCCGAAAGCTCGGCAGTCCGTGCTCCCGAGTGCGGATTCCCGAGACCGTCGGGCAGCTCGACTACGAGTGGCGACACCTGAGGGCAAAGCTCCGCGGCCGGAGTCCGGCGCTGGCCCGCGCGCTCCGAGATGTGCCTCGTCCGGAAGCCCACCCCCTTTTTCGGCTGGTTGGGGGCGGCGTTCGCGCCTGGGAAGTCCGTCCGAACACTCGGCGAGATCCTTGAACGGCCAAGGACCCTTCGCGATTGCCCCTCTGGAGCCGGGGGACTGGCCATCCGTCCGGACCATTTAGGCACGTGGCTCGACGTCGTCCTGATGGAGCGGCGGAGTCCGCGCGTCGGCGCGGCGGCGCAGAACTAGGCGAGCTCGGCCGGGGGCTTGTGGGAGAGGCCGTCGCGCCGGGCCTTACGCTCCAAAGCGAGGCGGATCAGTTCGTCCAAGAGCTTCGGCAGCGGCAGGCCGCTCGCCTCCCAGAGCTTCGGGTACATCGAGATCGACGTGAAGCCCGGCAGCGTGTTCAGCTCGTTGACGAGGACCCGGCCGCTCCCCCGCTCGAGAAAGAAATCCACCCGGGCCATGCCCGAGAGGCCGCAGAGCTCGAAGACCTCGAGGGCCAGCCGCCTGACCTCCTCGGCCACGGCTGAGGGCACGTCGGCTGGAATCAGGAGCTTGGCCTTGTCGTCGCGGTACTTGTCGTCGTAGTCGTAGAACTCGTGCCCCGGGACGATCTCGCCGACGATCGAGGCTCTCGGCTGGTCGTTGCCGAGAACAGCGCACTCGAGCTCCCGCGCGTCGATGCCCTCTTCGGCGAGCGCGCGGTCGTCGTAGCGCCAGGCGAGATCGAGCGCCGCATCGATGTCCTCCCATCGTTTGACTTTGCTGATTCCAACCGAAGAGCCGCCGCAGGCCGGCTTGACGAAGACGGGCAGCGAGAGGCCCAGCGCCTCGAGGATGCCCTTCGTCCCGGCCCCTCCCCGCAGAGAGAGCCGGTCCCGGCGCGAAAGGGCGACAGAGGCGGGGGTCGGGATGTCCGCGTCGCGCAGCAGCGCCTTGAAGACCTCCTTGTCCATGCCGACGGCGGACCCCGTCACACCGGCGCCGACGTACGGCAAACCGAGGATCTCGAGAAAGCCCTGCAGCGCGCCGTCCTCGCCCGTCGTGCCGTGGATGATCGGGAAGACGACGTCGGCCCGTTCCCGGCCCGATCTCGATGGGAACGAGCGCCCCCGAGCCCGAGGAGGTGTCCGCCGCGAGGAACTTCGCGGGCACCTTTCCGTCGGCGAGCAACTTCGCCGACGCGCCGGCCGTCAGAAACGCGCCGTCCTCGCCGACGGCCAGCGGCACCACCTCGTACTTCGACGGGTCGAGGCCACCCACGATCGTGCGGGCCGAGATCCGCGAGACCTCGCGCTCGACCGACCGGCCGCCGAAGAGCACGACGACGCGCAGGCGGCTCACCACGTCACCACGCGGACTTCCTCGACGGCCGGCGTCTGCCGCAGCCGGTCGAGGACAGCCGCAGGAGGCGGCGAGTCCACGGCAATGACGGCGGCGGCGCGATTGCCCGATCCTCTGGCCAGCGAAAAGTTCGCGATGTTGACGCCGCCCTCGCCGAGAATCGTGCCGACCGAGCCGACGACACCCGGCACGTCGCGGTTCTTGAGGTAAACCACCGTGCCTTCCGGCCGGAACTCGAGGGGCAGGCCGTCCACCTCGACGACACGCGCCTCACGCCCCGAAAAGAGAGTGGCCACGACTGAGACCGCCATCCCGGCGCTCGAAAGTGTCACGCAGATCGACCGCGCGTAGTTTCCTCCGTCCTCGCGCCGGGTCTCCGACACAGCGAGTCCCCGTTCGCGCGCCACGTGGAGGGCGTTGATGAAATTGACGGTCTCGGGCGAGTGTCCTTCCAGAGCCCCGCGGACCGCGGCGACAGCCACCGGACGCAGCAGGTCCTCCGGGAGCCCCCGCGTCTCGATCGAGAGCGACGCCAGGCGCTCTCCCCCCAGGGCCGCCGCGAACCGCGCCGTCCTCTCGGCCAGGCGCATCCAGGCAACGGCCCCGGTCGGGTCCGCTGGCCCGCGGAACGGGAGATTGACTGCCGGCACATAGGACGATCCCGAAAGCGCGGCCAGCAGGCCCTCGATCGTCTGCAGGGCCACGCGCTCCTGCGCCTCGACGGTCGAAGCGCCGAGGTGCGGCGTCACGACGACATTCTTGAGCTTCAACAGGGGGTCTGCCGGGTCCGGCGGCTCCGGCTCGAAAACGTCGAGAGCGGCCCCCGCGAGGTGTCCGCTCGTGAGGGCCGCCGTGAGAGCCGCCGTGTCGACGAGCGCTCCGCGAGCGACGTTCACGAGGATCGCCCCCTTCTTCATCCGGGCGATCTCGGCTTGACCGAGGAGCGGCTTGCCCTTCTCCGTGACCGTCGCGTGGAGGGTCACGATGTCGGACTGCGACAGCAGATCCAGAAGCGACACGAGCTCGACGCCCAGCTCCTTCGCCCTTTCGGCCGGAAGGTAAGGGTCGTGGCCGAGGACCTTCGCCTCGAAGGCGCGGGCGCGGGCGGCGACCCGCGAGCCGACCTGCCCCAGACCGACGATGCCGAGCGTCTTGCCCGCCAGCTCCGATCCCAGGAACTTCGTCTTCTCCCATTGCCCGCGCCCCATCGACTCGGATGCGGCCGGCACGCGCCGCAGCAGGGCGAGCAGCAGGGCAAAGGTGTGCTCGACGGCGGAGACGACGTTGGCCGTCGGAGCGTTCAAGACGAGGATCCCGCGCGCCGTGGCCGCCGGCACGTCCACGTTGTCGACGCCGACACCCGCCCGCGCGACGACAGTCAGCCGCGGACCGGCGGCGAGCATCTCCGCGTCCACCTTCGTGGCGCTGCGCACGAGGAGCGCGTCGGCCGTCGCGAGCTCGGCCATCAGCTTCTCGCGGGGCGCGCCCGACAGGTCGACCGCCTCGTGGCCTCCCTTCTCAAGCATCGCGAGCCCGCTCGAAGCGATCTTCTCGGCGACGAGGATGCGGCTCATGGGGAGATTCTAGTTTGAGCCGCGAGCCACCCGGGCAGTTGCGCGAATGTGTCGACGCGCCCGTCCGCTGGAACGCTCGCCAGCTCGTCGCGCGACCGCGAACCGTTGGGGATCAGGACCACACGCGATCCGGCGGCGCGGGCGAAGGCCGCGTCGACTTCCATGTCGCCGATGACGATGCCCTCCGAGGGCTCCACCCCCGCCTCCTTCAGGATGCGGCGCAGCATCGTCGGATCGGGCTTTGCGGGTGTCGCCTCGTCCGGGCCTTCGATCGAGAAGAAATTCCCGGCGACACCCTTGGCCTCGAGAATGAGGCGGGAGAAGCGCGCCGGCTTGTTGGAGGCGACGGCCATCCTGTATCCGCTCTCGCGAAGAACCGCGAGCGTTTCAGCGACCCCGGACAGCAGGTGGGAGCCCGCGACGGCGACTTCCGGGTACCGCTCGCGGAAGAGAATCACCCCTCGCGGCGCGAGCTCCAGTCCGACGGCCTGCTCGAGAAGCTTCTCCAGTCCGTACCCGACCATGACGCGCACGCGGGCGTCGGGAGGCGGCTGCAACCCGAGTTGTCCCATCGCGTACGACAGGGCCTCGCCGATCGCCGCGTAACCGTCGATGAGGGTCCCGTCGAGGTCGAAAACGAGAAGAGGCGTCGTCACGACAGCCCGGCAAGCCGCAGGACGGCCGACAGGATCCCGTCCAAATCGCCGGCGCGCAGGGTCGGAACTCCGTCCTCGGAAGGCCCATCTCCTACCCGAAGCGCGGCGCCGGTTACCGACGTTCGCGCGATCCCCGCCCGGATGATCTCGACCTTCGGCCCCGGCAGCGACTTGTAGCCCTCGACGAGAACGATGTCGCATCCGGAAAAGCTCGACTGAAGGATTGCTTCCAGCGGCTGCTCGGGCCCGAAGCGCCGGGCGGTCGCTCGCTCGGGCGTGACGAACGCCGCCACCGCCGCTCCCGCCTTTGCGTGGATGTAGGAATCCTTTCCGGCGACGTCGTCTTCCGCGTCCTTCGTCGTGTGCTTGAGGGTCCCGACTGTGAAGCCCTGCGCCTTCAGCCTCGGGACGAGCGCCGCCACCAGCGTGGTCTTTCCGGCGTTGTGAGCGCCCACGAACGAAACGACGGCAGGCTTGCCCTCCGGGTAGAGCCTGTGAGGGGCGAACCGCTGCCGGAATGCCGCCGCCTCCCGGTCGTTGCGCTCGATTTCGCCGGCCAGGTCTTCCCCCCCATCCACCATCCGCCGGAACCGGGCCGAGCCCGTCAATAGGTCGATGGCCGGCCTCGGATCGAACTCGTAGGGCTCGGTTCTCCAGCGGAATTGCCCGGGAGCGAGCCGACGGGCCGTCTCGATGATTCGGAGGCCCGTTTCGTAGGACCGAAATACGTCCGCGTCGGTCACGCGCATCTGGGCGCCGCCGCAGGTCTGACCCGCGTGCTTGTCGAACATCGGCCGGAAGTGCGCCGGGAGGAACGCGACGCCCGGGAGATCGAGGCGGTTGAGCTCTTCGGCGAGATCGAGGGCACGCAGCCAGGGTGCTCCGAACCGGAGAAACGGGCTCGTCGTTCCGCGCCCTTCCGAAAGATTCGTCCCTTCGAGCAGGCACATGCCCGGATAGACGAGAGCAGTCTCCCGCGTCGGCATGTTCGGCGACGGCGGGACCCATGGCAGACCCGTGCGCTCGAAGGACATGGAGCGCGCCCACCCTTGGACCGGACACACGACGAGGTCGACCGAGAGCCGTTTGTCGGCGGCAAGATATCGAGCCAGCTCCCCTGCAGTCTGCCCGTGGCGGACCGGCACGGGGTGCAGGCCCACGAAGGACAGCAGCTCCGGCTCCTGCGGCGCGCCCTCGACGGAGCCGCCGATCGGGTTGGGCCGGTCGCAGATGACGAAGCGGATCCCCGCGGCGGCCGCCG
Organism: uncultured Acidobacteriota bacterium; assembly: GCA_963739435.1. Classification (GTDB taxonomy): domain Bacteria; phylum Acidobacteriota; class Thermoanaerobaculia; order UBA5066; family Gp7-AA6; genus CAVUAN01. The sequence continues at coordinate 80,509 of CAVUAN010000008.1, read as the reverse complement.
CCTCCATCGCCAGCATCATCGTCCAGATGTAGGTGTAGTAGCGGCTGCCCACGTCGGCGATGTCGAAGACGAGCGCATCGAGGCCTTCGAGATCCTGCGGCCTGGGTTTCAGGCTCGCGATCGAATCGCCGTAGAGCGACACCGCGGGCAAACCGCTCGGCGGGTGCACGGAGCTGCCGACTGCCTCCATGTAGACCGCCCCTCCGTCGACCCCGTGCTCCGGACCGAAGAGGCGCATCAGCTTGCCCGCGCGCAGCGCTCCGAGCGCCTTCCAAGAGGGCTCGCCCTTCGAGGTCACGCCCGAAGGGTTCGTGATCAAGCCGAAGCGTTTCCCGTCCAGGCACGAGGGATCCGCCAACAGCCGGTCGATGCCGGGACGGACACTGCTCATCGCTTCGGGTGATCCGGCTTCTCGCCCCGGATGAGAGCGACGGCGTGAGGCAGCAGGTCCGCGACCGAGCGAATGCAATCGGCGGCGCCCTTGGGCGAGCCCGGCAGGCAGATCACCAGAGTGCGGCCCCGCACGCCCGCGACCTGGCGCGAAAGAGCGGCCGCAGCAAACTCGCGGCCCGTCTCGGCGCGCATGCGCTCCGCAAGGCCTGGGATCTCGAACTCCACGACTGCCTTCACCGCCTCGGGCGTGCGGTCCTGCGGCGCCACCCCTGTGCCTCCGGTCAGGACGATCAGGTCCGTGCTGTCGGCGTCCGCCATCGAAGCCACCGCCACAGCCACGCGCTGCAGATCGTCCGGGAGGACGATTCGCCCGACGACCCGGACGTCGATGCCGGCCTCCCGGAGGGCCTGCTCACAGGCCGGACCGCCCAAATCCACCCGCTCTCCGGCAGCAACGCCGTCGGACACAGTCAGGATCGCGGTGCGGATTGGCGTTGCAGGCATGCTGGCGACCGCTAATATAGCCGCTCGATGACTGGAGACCGCAGCCTTCGGGACACGCTCGGCCGGCCGCTCTCAAACCTGCGGCTCTCGGTGACGGACCGCTGCAACCTGCGCTGCGCCTACTGCATGCCCGAGCGCGAGTACGTCTGGCTGCCGCGCGCCGAGATCTTGACCCTCGAGGAAATCGCACGCCTCTTCGACGTCTTCCTCGCGCTCGGCGTCACGCGGGCCCGGCTGACGGGAGGCGAACCGCTCCTGCGCCGCGACCTCCCGACGCTCGTCGGGCTCCTCCGAGAAAAGCCGGGGCTGCAGGATCTGGCCATGACGACCAACGGCGTGCTGCTCGCCGAGGCCGCCCGACCGCTGCGAGAGGCCGGCCTGCACCGCGTCACCATCAGCCTCGACACGCTCCAGCCTGCCCGGTTCGAGACCCTGACGCGCACCGCCAACCTCAACCGCGTGCTCGCCGGAATCGACGCCGCCGCGGCCGAGGGCTTCGCCTCGGTCAAGCTCGACACGGTCGTCATCCGCGGCGTGAACGACGACGAGATCGTGCCGCTGCTCGAGTATGCCCGGAGGCAGGGAGCCGAGCTGCGGTACATCGAGTACATGGATGTCGGCGGCGCGACCGGATGGACTCCGGAAAAGGTTTTCTCCCGAACGGACATGCTACGTGTTCTCGAGTCCCGGTACGGTCCGATTGCGCCGGTCCAGGAGAACAGCGCGGCGCCCGCCGAACGATTCCGGCTTCCGGATGGCACCGTCTTCGGCATCATCGCCTCGACGACTGCCCCCTTCTGCCGCTCCTGCGACCGAAGCCGGCTGACGGCCGACGGGCTCTGGTATCTCTGCCTCTACGCGGCCCGCGGAACGGACCTGCGCGGCCCCCTGCGCGCCGGAGCCTCGACCGAGGAGCTGGCCGCCCTGATCACCGATAACTGGCGCCGCCGCGACGACCGCGGCGCCGAGGTGCGGCTGGCCCTCCGCGACCGCGCTCCCCTCGTCGGGATCGAAAAACTGCGGGAGGACCCGCACCTCGAGATGCACACCCGGGGGGGATAGGTTCAGCTGCCGGACATTGTGGTCGAAGTCCCGCCGTTCATTGCATGTATGCGTCGATGTGAATCTTTCCGGTCGCGAAATTGACCGTTCCGGCTCCCCAGACCTGTTTCGTGTTGACCCACGCATAACCCTCGGCCGCCGTGCTGAGACTGACGTTTTCAAAGATGTCTGCGATCGGCTCACCCGCGCGCGGCACGCCCACGCCGTCCGCAGACAGGGCGATCCGGTGGCCGTCTCCCGTCTCGATGGTGATCCGGATATCGAGATCGACGCGGCCATCGGCGCGTAGCCGAAGGTAATCGACGCCGCGGACCTTCCCCGCGAGGCGGCCCTTCGCGCGGCCTTCGAAGGCGACGTCGACGCGAGCCCCTTGCGGCGGGACCTTTTCCTTGCCGGTGAGAATGGCCTCCAGGCTCACACCGTGATCCGTCATTCCCAGGACATCGAGATCGTACTCGTAGATCTTCTCGCCCCTCATGGAGAGCCCTCGCTTTCGTTCTCTGATCCGTTTGCTATCGGCGGCCGAGCGCATTCATATCAGTATGGAGCTCGCCGGTGCGCCCAAGGGGCGCAGGCCCCGCGCAAACCGCGAGCGACGTAGCTCTAGGCCCTCCGGTACCTGCCCGATCGGCCGCCCGACTTCTCCAGCAAGACGATTTCCTTGATGATCGCCGCCCTGTCGATCGCTTTGATCATGTCGTAGAGAGCGAGGCAGGAGGCCGCCACGGCCGTCAGCGCTTCCATCTCGACGCCCGTCTTGCCCGTGATGCGTGTCGTGGCGGTGACGATTGCCTCCCGGCGCGCTCGTGACAGCTCGATCTCCACTTCCACCGACTCGAGCGAGAGCGGGTGGCAGAGCGGCACGATTTCGGAGGTTTTCTTGGCGGCCTGGATACCGGCGAGCCTCGCGACAGCAATCGCATCTCCCTTGGCGAGCCTGCCGGACGCGAGGGCGTCGAAGGCCCGCGTTCCCATGGCGAGCGCGCCGCGGGCGACAGCGACCCGCCGCGTCGAGCGCTTTCCGCCCACATCCACCATCCGGGCGCGCCCGCGGGCATCGACATGCAGGACGCTCCCGCGCAGGGGTCCGGCTCCCCGGGGCCGCCGAGGCCGCCCGGCCGGCTTCTGGGGAGCGTCGCTCACGCCCGCTCCCGCAGGGCGACGTACTGCTCGAGTGTGTTCACGTTTGCAAAGGAGTTTCCGCTCGGGTCGGCCCGGCGCCACTCCTCCTCGGCGATCACGTCGGCCCCGACTTCCTGCGCGAGGCCATGGAGCGAGAGCTCTCCGCGGCTGACGCGCTCCCGGGCCGTCTCCAGGACGGTTCGCCTCCAGACGGCCGCCAGCGGCTGCAGCACGCCTCCCGCGCGCGCGAGGACGGCCGGGGCCTCCGAAGCGAGCGACCGCGAGGCGATCAGGCGCGCGACAGCCTCTGAGAAAATCGGGAGATCCACGGCGAGGGCGAACACGCGGTCGTCGACCTCCTCGAGCGCTCGAATGAGGCCATGGATGGCGGCATGTTCCGGTGTTCGGTCAAACAACACGTGTGCCGCTCCGGCGGCCGCTTCGCCGTCCTTCACGATGGCATAGACGGGTGAGAAGATCCCGTCCAAACGCTTCGCCTGGTGCTCGAGGAGCGTGGATCCTCCGTACTCGAGGCTCGCCTTGGGCCGGCCCATGCGCCGGGAGGCGCCCCCCGCGAGAACGGCCGCCGGCATCGGAATCCGAGTCACCGACTCCTACTTTACTTCTCCACCCAGGATGATCGGGAGGCCCGACTTCGGGTTGCCGATGACGACGATCTTCGTGTTGGGCGACAGGGCGAGCTTTTCGGTCGCTTCGATCCCCTTCCACTCGAGCAGCTGCTGCGAAATCCCCTGCGCCACGATCCGCTGGAAGTCCGCGACACCCTGAGCTTCAATCCGCTTGCGCTGCGCCTCCTGCTCTTCCTTCTGCAGGACGAATTTCATCTGCTCGGCTTCCTGCTCCCGCTTCAACTTCTCCTGGATGGCGTTGGCGACGAGCGCCGGGAGGCCGATCTTTCGAAGAAGCACGGCTTCGGTGATGATTCCGCGGCCGCCCGACATCTTGTTGACGAGATCGAAGATCTCCGATGCGATCTTTTCCCGCTGGGAGGAGTAGAGGTCCTTGGCCTCGTAGGAGGCCGTGATCTCCCTCAGGGCCGACCGGATCTGGGGCAGCACTGCGATGGTCCCGTAGTCGCGGCCCACTGTCCGATAAATCTCGGGGGCCTTCGAGGGGTCGAGGCGATACAGAACGGACGTCTCGAGGTCCATGATCAAGCCCTCCTTCGAGGGAACCTCGGCCGTCTCCTTGACCTCCTGCGTCTTGATCGACATCTTGACGACCTTCGTGAAGGGCAGGACGAAGTGGACGCCGGACGTCAGGATGTTGGGCGACACGTTTCCGAAGAAGTCCTTGACCCCGACGTCTCCGGCCGGGATCACCGTCAAGGGATTGCCGATCAGGAACAGGAGCAGGAGGGCAACGCCGATCAGGCCGTAACGCAGTCCGCCGCCGGCCCCGGCACGGCCGTCCAGGACCTCGAAACCCTTGACTGCCATGGGATCTCCTTTGCCTGGCGCGGGCGCCCGGCTAGACCATCTTCAGCAGATGGCCCATCTTGTTCTTCTTGGCCTCGAGGTACTTGCGCGTGCCGTCGGTCGGGCGGACCTCGAGCGGAACCCGCTCGACGATCTCGAGGCCGAAACCTCCGATGGCCACGTACTTCGACGGGTTGTTCGTCATCAGGCGCATCTTTCGCACGCCGAGGTCGCGCAGGATCTGGGAGCCCACGCCGTAGTTGCGGATGTCCGGCGGGAAGCCGAGCTTCTCGTTGGCCGAGACCGTGTCGTGGCCGGCGTCCTGCAGCTCGTAGGCCTTGATCTTGTTGAAGAGGCCGATCCCGCGGCCCTCCTGCAGCAGGTAGAGGAACACGCCCTTGCCGGCCTCGACGATCTTCTCCATGGCGAGTGAGAGCTGCTCGCCGCAGTCGCAGCGGCACGACCCGAAGACGTCTCCCGTCAGGCATTGCGAGTGCACGCGAACCAGAACCGGCTCATCCTCGCGGATCTCGCCGTGCACCAGCGCCACGTGCTCCTCGTTGGTGACCTCGCTGCGGTAGGCATAGATCCGGAAATTGCCGAAGCGCGTCGGCAGGCTCGGCGCCGCGATGCGGTGCACGAGGCGCTCGGTCTGCATGCGGTGGCGGATGAGATCCGCGACCGTCACCATGGCCAGGCCGTGCCGCTCGCAGAACGCCGCAAGGTCGGGCACCCGCGCCATCGTGCCGTCCTCGTTCATGATCTCGCACAGAACGGCCGAGGGATCGAGGCCGGCGATACGCGCGAGATCGACAGACGCTTCGGTCTGTCCGGCGCGCTTGAGCACGCCGCCTGTCTGCGCGCGCAGCGGGAACATGTGGCCGGGGCGCAGGAGGTCCGCGGGCCGAGTCTTCGGGTCGATCGCCGCCAGCACGGTGTTGGCCCGGTCGGCGGCCGAGATGCCCGTCGTCGTCCGGCCGCGAGCCTCGATCGAGACCGTGAAGGCGGTCCCGAAATTCGAAGTGTTCTGCTCGACCATGGGAGGCAGCTCGAGAGCGTCGCAGCGAGCGCCGGTCAAGGCGAGGCAGACCAGGCCGCGCCCCTCCCGCACCATGAAATTGATCGCCTCGGGCGTCGCCTTCTCGGCCGCCAGCACGAGGTCGCCCTCGTTCTCGCGGTCTTCGTCGTCCACGACCACGACGAAGCGTCCGGCCCGCAGATCCGCCACGGCCCGCTCGATCGAGGCAAACGGTGTCTGGACTTCTTTCATGAACGTCATTTTCTCACGGTATGCTCGCCGCCCGAAGGAGACCCCCGAACATGCGTTTTTTGCGTCCGGCACCGATCCTGACAGCCGCCGCGGCCCTGGCCTTCTTCACTCCGCCTGCATCTTCTCTTGCGGCGCCCGCCGGCCGCCCGATCGTCCTCGACGTCGACGCCCGCGAAGCGCCTCGAAGAATCTTCCACGCTCGCCTGACGATCCCGGCTGCCCCGGGCCCTCTCACCCTCGTGCTATCCCAAGTGGATCCCGGGCGAGCACGGACCCACGGGGCCCATCACCGACCTCGCCGGCCTGAAGCTGTCGGCCGGAGGCAAGCCGCTGCCCTGGCGGCGCGACGACGTCGAGATGTGGTTCTTTCACTGCACGGTGCCGGAGGGCGCCGACCGCGTCGAGGTCGCGCTCGACTACCTCTCGCCCTGCCGAAACCGCCGGCTTCTCCTCGGGCGCCTCGGCCACGGCGCAGCTCGCGCTCCTGTCGCTGGAACCAGGTCCTGCTGTATCCCCGGACGGCTGTGTCGGACGAGCTGACGTACACAGCCTCCCTCCAGCTGCCTGCCGGCTGGAAGTTCGGCACGGCGCTCGAGGTGAACCGCCGCGACGGGGAGCGCATCGAGTTTCAGCCGGTCTCGCTGACGTCGCTCATCGACTCGCCCGCTGCTGGCAGGGGCGCACATGCGCACCGTCGTGCTCACCGACACCGAGCCGAAGCACCGCATCCAGATCGCGGCCGACAGCGAGGCCGCGCTCGATATGCTCCCCGAGCACGTCAAACAACTCCAGGCGCTCGTCGCCGAGACGGGGGCCCTCTTCGGCGCCCGCCACTACCGCCACTACGATTTTCTGCGTGACCCTCTCGAATCACACGGCCCACTTCGGCCTCGAGCACCACGAGTCGAGCGACGACCGGGTCGCGGAGCGGTCCCTGATCGACGCCGACGCCCGCAAGACTTTCGCGGGCCTCCTCGGCCACGAGATGACGCATTCCTGGAACGGCAAATACCGGCGGCCGGCCGGGCTCGCCACCGGCAACTACCACGACCCGATGAGGGGCGACCTGCTCTGGGTCTACGAGGGCCTGACCGAGTATCTGGGCCAGGTGCTGACGGCCCGGGACGGGGAGCTGACGCCCGAGCAGTACCGCGAAGAGCTCGCCGCCACGGCCGCGACGATGGATCACCAGGCGGGACGCTCGTGGCGGCCGCTCTCCGACACGGCGATCGCGGCGCAGCGGCTCTACGAGGCCCGGCCCGACTGGGCCGCGTGGCGGCGCGGGACCGACTTCTACCCGGAGAGCGAGCTTCTGTGGCTCGAGGCAGACACGATCATCCGCAGCGAGACGAAGGGAAAGAAGAGCCTCGACGACTTCTGCCGGGCTTTTTTGGGCGGCGCCTCCGGGCCTCCGAGGGTCGCGCCGTACACGTTCGACGACGTCGTGTCCGAGTTGAACCGCGTGGCGCCCTATGACTGGCGCGGCTTCTGGTCGAAACGTCTCGAGTCCACCGAGCCCGGCGCGCCCTTAGCCGGCATTGCGGCCTCGGGCTGGAAGCTCGCGTACACCGACAAGATTCCCGACATACAGCGCGCCGTCGAGGCGACTTCCAAGACGACGGACGTCCGCTTCTCGATCGGATTCGAGGTCGGCGAGGAAGGCATGATCCCCGACGTCCTCCCCAACCTGCCGGCGGCCAAAGCGGGGATCGCCCCGGGAATGCGTCTTGTCGCCGTGAACGGGCGCAAGTGGTCGCGCGAAATTCTGCGGGAAGCGATCCGCGCCGCCAGGGACCCCGGAAAGCCGGTCGAGCTGCTCGTCGAGAACGGCGATTTCTATCGCACCTACCGCCTCGACTACACCGGCGGGGAGCGCTACCCGGCCCTCGATCGCGACGCCGCCAGGCCGGATCTCCTGTCACAGATCATCGCCCCACGCGCTCCGACGGCCGCCTCGAAGTAACAGCCGGCTGCACGTCTTGAAGAAGGCCTTTGCCGCGCTGCTCGTCCTTCTCCTCGTCGCCGGAGCGGCGCTCGCCCTTTTTGCCGCCTCGACTTTTCCACGCGAGCGCGGAAAGCTTCTCGTGGCCGGGCTTTCGGGCCGCGTGACGATCGAAGAGGATGCTCGAGGCGTTCCGACCATACGCGCCACGACCCTGGAGGACGCCCTCTTCGGACAGGGCTACGTCCATGCGCGCGACCGGCTGTGGCAGATGGAGTTTCAGAGACGCGTCGGTTCGGGAACGCTCTCCGAGATGCTCGGCCCGGCGCTCCTGCCGACTGACCGCTTCCTGCGAACAGTAGGATTCCGCCGCGCCGCGGAGGCCGTCTGGCCGACGCTCTCGGGCCCGACTCAGAAGGCACTCGAAGCCTACGCTCGCGGCGCCAATGCCTGCCTCGCGGCCGACCGGGCGAGACCGGCGGAGCTGCGGATCCTGCGCACGGAGCCCGAGCCGTTCACGCCTATCGACAGCCTCGTCTGGGGAAAGATGATGGCCTGGGACCTGGGCCAGAACGCACGGGACGAGATCCGCCGGGCGAGTTACCTCGCGAAGGTCGGCCCCGAGCGAGCCGCCGAGATGTTCCCCGAGGTGCCTCTCACGCCGACGATCCTTCTCGACGAAGAGTGGCAGGGCTCGGACCAGCAACCCGCATCCCCCCTGACAATCCCGAACCCCAAGACCAGGACTCGAGAACGAAATGTCTCCTGGAAAGGCCTGGGAGAGGCCTTCGACCGATTGGCCGACCTCAACCTGACCGGCGAAGAGCTCGGCAGCAACTCCTGGGTCGTCGGCGGCGGCCGCACCGTCAGCGGAAAGCCGCTGCTCGCCAACGATCCCCACCTGGGATTCCGGGCGCCGTCGCTCTGGTACATCGCGCGCCTCGAGGCGCCCGGCCTCTCGGTCGCCGGAGCCACGCTGCCGGGCCTGCCGGGCGTCATCATCGGCCACAACGCTCGCATCGGCTGGGGCCTGACCAGTGTCGAGCCTGACGTCCAGGACCTCTACCTCGAGGAGGTCGACCCGAAGGACGCTTCCCGCTATCGGTTTCGCGGAGAATGGAAGACCTTCGAGACGCGCTTGGAGACGATCCGCGTGCGAGGCAAGGCGGCCGTAACGTTCACGGCGCGCGCCTCGGTTCATGGCCCGATCGTCACCGACGTTCTCTCGGGCGCGGATCGAACTGGGCAGCCCGGTCGCGATGCGTTGGACCGGGCTCGACCCGGGAGATACCACGGCAGAGGCATTCCTCGGCTTGGATCGGGCCGGCAACTGGCAAGAGTTCCTTGCCGCTGCGAGCCGATTGACGGCACCGGCCCAGAACGTCGTCTATGCCGACGTGGACGGCCACATCGGCTACACCGCGACCGGGGCCATCCCCATCCGCGCTCGCGGCGACGGCCTTCTGCCGGTCTCGGGAGCGGGCGAAGACGAGTGGTTGGGAACGATCCCTTTCGAGAAGCTGCCCCGGGTTCTCGACCCGCGCCGCGATGTCATCGTCACGGCCAACAACCGCGTCGTCTCGGCGCTCTATCCGTGGCCGATCGCTCGCGATTGGCCGGAGCCCTACCGCGCGCGGCGGATCGCCGACCGACTCGCGTCCGTCCCGAAACTCTCGGCTGACGACATGCGGTCGATCCAGGCGGACCAGGTCTCCTACCAGGCGAGAGACCTGCTGCCGCTGCTCCTCGACACCACGCCGTTGGACGCCGCCTCGAAGGACGCGCTCGATCGCCTGCGGGCGTGGGATGGCTCCTTCGACACGGCGTCGGTTCCGGCGTCCATCTACGCCGCCTGGTACGCGGCTCTCTCCGCCATGCCCGAGGACGAGCTCGGCCGAAAAGACCCCGGCTCGACGCGTTCGCGCTTCCTGATCCGCGCCCTCCAGTCCGAGTCGCCCTGGTGCGACGACATTCGGACGCCAGGGAGGGAATCGTGCGCGGACTTCAAGGCGGCCGCCCTGGCCTCCGCGGTCGCGACGCTTCAGAGGAAGCTGGGGACCGATCCTTCCGCCTGGCGGTGGGGACGGCTCCACACGGCGCGCTCGCCGCACGACGTCTTCGATCGGGTCGCATTTCTGCGCCCCTTCTTCAGCCTCCATGTTGCGCAGGGCGGCGACGCGTCCACCGTGAACGTCGGCGCCTACCGCCGGGACGGCTCCTTCGTCATGACAGCGGGGGCGAGCTACCGGCAGATCCTGGACTTCGCGGACCTTTCCCGCAGCCGCTTCGTGCTCACGACAGGCCAGTCGGGAAACGTGTTCGACCGCCGCTACCGCGACCAGCTTCCTCTGTGGCACGAAGTGGCGGGCTTCGAGGTCGGGACCGGGAAACCCGTCAAGACCCTGGAGCTGCTCCCCCGGCCGTAGGGGCGAACAAAAGGCCCTAGGCCGTCGCGGGGGCCGCGACGGCTTCGCGCGACACGGGGCGCTCGTTGGGGCCGTCGCTCAGGATCTTCCCGTCCCGGAGGCGAACGATGCGGCGGGCATGGGCGGCGATGTCCTCCTCGTGCGTGACGAGGACGATCGTGTTGCCTCGGGAGTTCAGCTGGTCGAAGAGGGCCATGATCTCGATGCCTGTCGCCGAATCGAGGTTTCCCGTGGGCTCGTCAGCCAGGAGGATCGAGGGGTCGTTGATCAGGGCCCGCGCAATCGCCACGCGCTGGCGCTGTCCGCCCGACATCTCGCTCGGCTGGTGACTCATCCGGTCGGCCAGGTTGACGGCCGCCAGGGCCTTGATGGCGCGCTCCCGCCGCTCCTTGCGCGGCAGGCCCGAGTAGACGAGGGGCAGCTCCACCTGCTGGATGGCGGTCGTGCGGGGCAACAGGTTGAAGGTCTGGAAGACGAAACCGATCTCCTGGTTCCGGATGGCCGCGAGCTCGTCGTCCGTCATGGTCCCGACTTCACGGCCATTCAGGATGTACGAGCCCGAGCTCGGCGTGTCGAGGCAGCCGATCAGATTCATGAGGGTCGACTTGCCGGACCCCGAGGGCCCCATGATCGCGATGTACTCACCCTTGGAGACACCCAGCGTCACGCCCGAGAGGGCGTGGACTTTCTCCTCGCCCATCTCGTAGACCTTGGTGATGTCGCGTATGTCGATCAGCATGCGGGAATCCCTGGGGGTTTATACGACAAAACCCCCTCAGGGTTCACCCGGACCGGCTCTAGAAGAGCGAGTTCCAGGCCGCCCCGATCGCCACGGTGATCAGCCACAAGGTGACGATCACGCTGGCCGCCGATCCCCGCTTGATCCTGGCCGCCGCCGCGAACCCGATCACGAAGAGCCCGAGCGTCCAGAACGAAAAGACGTCGAGAGATGAAAGTATCGAGTGCAGGGCCTTCGACGAGTCGCGCGCAACCAGGAAGCCCAGGTTCGACCGCAGGAGGTCTGGCAGGGCGCGAGGATCCACGGTTTCCTGGCGCCAGACGAGCACTCCGAGCAGCACGGCCTTGAGACACCCGGGCAGGAACGCGTGCGTCGTCACGCCGAAAGCCTGCTTGAAGGTCGTGTCCCAACCGAAGGCCTTGAACGAGCCTAAAATCACGGCTGCCGCCAAGAGGCTGACGACTGCCGGCACGACGCCGGAGGCGACCCAGCCGATGATGCCGCCGATCTTCTTCTGCTGCTCGATGATCGAGGACATCCGCTCTTCGGGAATCGTCTGGCCACGCTTCTCCATGGCCTGCCGGATCATCTTCTCGTAGTCGATCTTCGGCATCATCACGTAGGTCAGGGCGATCGAGAGGACCGTCCAGATCAGCAGGGGTGCGAGCCACGTCGGACGCCGGGCGATGGATTCGAAGGTCTCCGTCGGCGAAACGATGGCGCCGACGACCCTCCCCATGGCAGAGGGTGCGGGTTCGGGGACGGCGGCCGCGGCAGCCGACGGGTCGCCGCTCACTGGGCGGCATCCTTGCGCAGCTCGACCACCGAACGCATCTGGTCGGGCGCGGCCTCGAGGCGCACACCCTTCCATTCGAGGATGTCCGCCGTGGCGAAGTGGAAGTTGGACACGGCCTTGCGGTACACGGCGAGGGCCAGCATCTCGACTGTCCGAGCCTGAGAGAGGTCCCGCTGGATCTGGTTGACCTGGAAGGAGGTGGTCATTCCGTTCTCGAACTTCTTTCGCTCGGCGTCGAGATTGCGCTCGGCCAGCTCCCGGCCTTTCCGCGCGGCGAGGATCGAACGCCAGGCCGTGTCGATCGAGCGGATCGCGCTGCGGACGTCGAGATTGACGTTCTGCTCGGTCACCGTCAACTGCGACTTGGAGGCATCCAGGTTGTAACGGGAGACGCCCAGCTGCCCCCTCGCCGCTCGGTTGAGGATGGGATAAGAAAAGTTGAGGCCGACCGACCAGTTCTTGAAATCCCGCGCGAACATCTGGGTGATGGAGTCGCCAAAGGTTCCCGTGACTGGCTGTCCGTTCTGGTCATACAGGATGTTGCTGCCCGGGTTGCCGTAGGACCCGACGAGCGAGAGGCCCGGCAGCGACTCGTTCTTCCAGTAGTTGAACGTGATCTTGCTGGAGTTCACGGCGTAGAGCGCCTGTTGAACCTCCGGCCGCTTGTCCAGAGCCGTCTGAATCGCCTCGTCGATATTGATGGCGCCGATGTTCTCGGCCTGGATCTTGTCGGTCGGCACGATGGGAGTGGACCACCGCGCCGGATCGAAGTTCAGGGCCCGCTTGAGCGCGTCCTGGCCGTCCCCGATCAAGCCTTCGGCGATGATGATGTCCTGCTCCGCCTGGGCGATGCCGACTTCCGTCTGCACGATGTCAATCGGCGCTAAGGAGCCGACGTCGATCTTGATCTTGGTGATGCGGTTCAAGTCCTTGGCGATCCGCAGCGACTCCTGCTTGACCTCCAGGTTGCCAACGGCATACACGAGGTCCCAGTAGCGCTGCTCGACGGTGTTGACGACCGTCTGGACCGCGCGGACGAAGGTCTCGTACGCCGTGTCGCGCGAGTTGCGCGCGATATCGATCTGCCAGTAGGTCGTGCTCTGTCCGAAACCCCTCAAGAGCGGCTGATTGACGCTGGCTGTCAGACCGCTCGAGTACGACGGATTGACCAGGGCGAACGTCGAGTTCGTCCTCGTCTTGTCGACGGCCCAGCCGAGAGAGACGTAGCCGCCAATCGGCAGAAGTTGCGTGGCTCGGAGCGCGCCGTCGGTCGTATCCACCTGGCTGACCTTGGCGCCATTGAGCGTGGTGGCCGACGGCGTGTCGTGGTGGGCCCGCAGAAATGTCGATTCGAGCAGCGGGTCGAAGATGCCGTAGTTGAGCAGCAACGAGTACCGGGACGCCTCGTTGTTGGAAACCGAGATGTTCAGATCGACGTTGTTGGCGAGCCCCAGGGCGATCGTCTCGCTGAGCGACAGGGGAATGCCCCCGTCAGCGGCCGCCGGAAGCGGCAGCGGCACCCGCCCGCCCGGCCGAGGCGAAACCACGGGCCCGTCGGCAGCGAGCAGGTTCGAGCCGGCCAGCAGCACGGCCAACGCCGAGGCCAGAACACGGGACGACCTCCGGTTCCGAGGGATCTTCATGGGCATGACTCCTTACGACACCCCTATTACGCAGTCTTCAGGGCAAATGTTTCGAAACAAAGGCGCAGAGGATACCGCGAAAGCGGCCTTCAGCGCTCCGGCGAAAGCTCCCCGGGGAAAAAACACGCCGACTTGCGCCCGTCCTGCCCCGCAACGAGCGGGGGCGCCTCGGTCCGGCAGCGCGGCCGAGCAATCGGGCAGCGCGGGTGGAAGGCACATCCCGGAGGCAGCGCGGAAGGCGACGGGGGCTCTCCCGGCAGGACTATCCGCGCCCTCCTCGAGCCGGGGTCGGGCTCCGGAACGGCCGAAAGAAGAGCCGCCGTGTAGGGATGCAGGGGGCGAGCGACGACGGCGGCCGCCGGCCCCTCTTCCACGATCCGGCCGAGCGACATCACGGCGATGCGGTCCGATACGCGGGCCACGACGGCCAGGTCGTGCGCGATGAAGAGCGAAGCCAGGCCCGTGCGTTCGCGCAGGTCCAGGAACAAGTTCGTGATCTGGGCGGCGACCGACACGTCCAGGGCCGAGACGGCCTCGTCGCAAACGAGCAGCTTCGGCCGGGTGGCGAGCGCTCGGGCGATGGCGACGCGCTGGCGCTGCCCGCCTGAGAGCTCGGAGGGGAAGCGGCCCCTGGTCGCCGCCGGCAGGCCCACCTCGGCGAGCAGCTCGTCAACCCGCGCCGGCAGCTCCCGTTTTCGCGCGAGCTTCTGCACGACGAGAGGCTCGCCGATCTGGTCGGCCACGCGCATCCTCGGATTCAACGACGTCTGCGGGTCCTGGAAGACGATCTGCATGCCGCGCCGAAGCCTGCGCAGGTTGGCGCCCCGTGGAGCGAGCCAGTCCTGTCCGTCGAAGGAGACCGAACCGGAGTCGGGCTCCTCGAATCGAAGGAGGAGCCGCGCCACCGTCGTCTTCCCGCTGCCGGACTCCCCCACGAGGCCGAGAGTCTCCCCACGGTCAATCGAGAGCGACACTCCGTCCACGGCCCGGACGAGTCCCTCGGAGCGGCCGAGGGTCCCGCGCCTCAGGGGATAGTTCTTGACGAGGTCTTTCGCGACGAGCAGCGGCCCGTTCATTCGGATCTCGCCCCGCCGGTTTCCGAGTAGAGAAAGCAGCTCACCCGGCTGCCTCCCCGCTCATACAGCGGCGGAACGGCGGAATCGCAGGGTTCGAAGCGATCCGGGCAGCGGGGGGCAAAAGCGCAGGCGTGGAGCAGGCGGTCGGGCAGGTCGGGCACCGCCCCCGGGATTGCCAGAAACCGGGCGCCCGGACTCGCCGCTTTCCCTGAGTTGACGCGCGGCGCCGAGGCCAGCAGCCCCCGCGTGTAGGGGTGCCGCGGCTGGCCAAAGAGCTCCACGGACGCGGATTCTTCGGCCACCCGGCCCGCGTAGAGCACGAGGGCCCGGTCGGCATGCCGGGCGACCAGACCGAGGTCGTGCGTGATGAGAAGCAGCGTCAGCCCGCGATCGCGGCGAAGCCTCTCCAGCAGCTCCATGACCTGGGCCGCCACCGTCGCATCGAGGGCGGTGGTCGGCTCGTCGGCGATCACTATCTTCGGCCCGGCCGCCAGCGCCATGGCGAGGAAGGCGCGTTGCCGCAGCCCCCCCGAGAGACGATGCGGGTACTCCCCGAGACCGCGGTCCGGATCCGGGAACCCGACCTCGGCGAGAAGCTCTCGCGCGGCCGCTCGCGCGGCCTGCCGGCGACCCGCCGGTGCAGCTGCACCGCCTCTACGATCTGGATCCGACTCGGGCGACCGGATCGAAAGCGGACGCGGGCTCCTGGAAGACAAATCCGATCTCACGCCCGCGAACAGACCCCCAGGCCGGCGTCGGAGAGCTCGAACAGCTCCCGGCCCGGAGGCGAACCGACCCGCTCGACCCGACGCGCGTTCCGGCGGCAGATTCACGAGCGCCCGCGCCAGACAGGGTCTTGCCGCAGCCGCTCTCCCCGACGATCGCGAGGCATTCGCCCGACGCCACGTCGAAGGAGACGCCGTCGACCGCCGGCATAGACATTCTGCCGCCGACCGGCACTTCGACGCGGAGATCGCGACGGCGAGGATGGGAGAAGTACTCAGGTTCTTCTTCACCGCTTCCAGTTCCTTCACGCGGTGAACGATGTCGCGGTAGTTCGTGTTGAGCCCGTAGACCTCGAGGAACGTCTTGTAGGCGAGATCCATCTCGCCCGTGCTCTGGTAGACGCCGCCGAGGTCGTAGAGCAGCCCGACGGTCTCGACTTCCTTGATGTCCGGCGCCTCCAGGCCCCGCGTGTACCACTTGATGGCGAGCTGCGGCATCCCCTTCTCGAGAAAGCAGAGCCCGAGCATGCTGCAGCACTCCACCGTCCGCGACGCATCCTTCGATGCGAGCTGGAACTCGCCGATCGCCTCGTCGATCAGGCCCATCTCCTTGTAGGCGATGCCGAGGTTGAAATGCGTCTCGTAGTCCTCGGCCGAGAGCTGCTGCTCGACGCCCTTCTTGAACTCGCGGAAGATCTCCTCGAGCGAGGCTTCGCCTTCGGGGCCCGTCATGGCGGGCGCCTCCGGCGGCGGCGGGATCTCCTCGGCCAGCTCCTTCTCGAGCTCCTCGGCCAGGTTGAAGAACTGCTGCTCGTCGGCGAAGAGGCTCTTCTCGTCCATCGCGGGCGGCGGCGGCGCGCGGCGGCGAGGGCGGCTTCGCCCGCCTTCTGCATCTCGTCCTGGAGCAGCGAGCCGAGCTCCTCGTAAGACACGAAATCCGAGTCCGACCCGGCCGCGGGAGGACGTCGGGGCGGCGGGGTCGCGGCCGCCGGTCCAGCGCGTTCCGCTGCCGGTGTCCGCGACGGGCTCGAGGTCGGAGCGCGAGAATCGGATGGCGTCCTCGCCGAACTCCCCGGGAGCTGCCGGGGCCGGAGCGTCGGAGCCGCGGGGCGGAGTCCGCAGGGCTCCGGCGTGACCGGCGAAAGGTCGATCTCGAACTCGTCGAACGACGGGCCGGGAGCCGGAGGGGCGCCGGCCGTGCCGGCGGCGGAGGTGGCGGAGCGGGGCCGGCAGCTCGGGCGGCGGCGCGGCCGGCTGCGCTCGGCCGCGATGCCCAATCGAGCGAGCAGAGCCTCCGCGTCGCCCTCCCGTCCGGCTGCCCGGTAGACGTCGGCCAGGCCCCTGCGCCTCCTGGCGGAGGGCCGGAGTTCTTCGATTCCGCCATCAGGTCGACCAGGCGCTCGCGCGCGTGCATCAGGTCGGGCCGCCGCCGGACGAGCGAACGCAAGCGCTCGACGGCCTTGTCGGCGAGACCGTACTTGGCGAAGACCTCCGCCTCGACGACGAGAGTCTCGATCTCCTGCTCATCGAGGACGGAGGCCGAGCGCCTCGCGGCGGAATCGTCCGGCGACGGGGCTAGCACGGGGGAGCCGGGGGCGACGGAAGCTTCGTGGGCACCGTTTTCTGCGCCGGCGGCGGGGCGGGCGGCGTTCGGCTTCTCGACTGCGCCTTCTCTTCGAGGACCTCGGCAAACGGCGGCGCTGTCGTGCGAGCCGGCGGCTCGATGTCGATCACGACCTCCTGGACGCGGAAGGCGGCCGGCGGCTCGCGCGGCTTCTCCGGCTCAGGAGGGGCGCGGGGGCTCCGGCTCCGCGCGGGCCTCGGCCGGACCGAGATGCTTGACCCTTTCCAGGGCCTCGGGGTTGCCGGGCTGGGACTTGAGAGCGCGTTGATAGCTCTCGAGCGCGGCCTTCGCGGTCGGCCTTGCGCTCGAAATCCCTGTCCGAGCGTCACGCGCAGCGAGGCCGCCTCCGCCGCGTTGCCTTCCGCTTCGCGCACCTCGGCCAGTCTTCTCGAGCGACGGGCGGTGCGCGGGCTCCGCCTTCGAGGATCGACGTCAGGAATGCGACGGCCCGCGGGAAGTCCTTTGCCGCCACTGCGGCTTCGACCGAGCGGGAGGATCGCCGCGTACGCCTGGTCGAAAGAGCCTTCGAGCACGCGAATGCGGCACAGAAGCGTCCGGCTGCCCTCGTGGCGGGCGTCGAGCGCGATCGCCTGCTCGGCCGTCTTGATGGCGTCGGCCTTGTGGCCCGAGATCGAGCTGCGCTTCGGCCAGGAGAGCGAGGCTGTCGGCCGTGCGCGGCGCGGCCTTGATGATCGCGATGGCCGCAGCCGCGTTCTTCTGCGCCAGCAGCGACCGAACCAGGCTCTTCTGGATTCCGGCGTCGTTGGGCGAGAGCTCGAGCGCCTTCTGGAAGACCGCCGCGGCTTCGTCGTGCGCGCCGCGGCGCAGCAGCATCGAGCCGATCAGCCCGTACTGCATGACCGCTTGCTCGGTCTGGTTGTGCGAGCGGTAGAGATCCGCCAGCCGAACCTGGATCTTCAGGTCGTTCGGATCGACTCCGGCCATCTTCTTGTAGGCCGCAACCGCATCCTCGTGCTTGCCGCTCTTCTGGTAGTGGTCGGCGAGAACCTGGTACTGGCTGCGCGCGTCCTGGGTGAGACCCTGCTTGTGGTAGAGGTCCGCGAGCTTCTCGTAGATGTCGAGGCGCGCCGGATCGATCTTGTTGATCTTCTTGAAGATCGCGATCGCCTTGAGGAAAAAACCGTCGCGGGAGTACGAGTCCGCGATGCGCGTGTAGTACTGGATCGAGTCGGCGGGCCGGTTCATCCGGGCGTAGAGGTCCCCGACGCGGTTCAACGTGGCGACGTCCTTGGGGTTGTCGTCGAGCAGACGCAGATACTCCTTCAGGGCCGGCTCGAGCTTGCCCTTGGCGAGAAACTTCTCGGCCGACTGAAGGATCTGTTCCTTCGAGGACGCCATCTGTCGAAATTCTAGCCCGGAATCCGTTTCCCGTCGCGGTCCGGGACGACGCCACGGTACGTGAGGCGGTGCTCGGGGCACGGTCCGAACCGACGCAGGGCCTCCCAGTGCTCCGGCGTGCCGTAGCCCTTGTGGCGCTCGAAGCCGTAGACCGGGTAGCGGCTCGCGAGCTCCTCGCAGAGCCGGTCCCGGTGCGCCTTGGCGACGATCGAAGCAGCCGCGATCGACGCCGAGAGCGCGTCTCCGTGAACGACCGCCACCTGGGGCAGGCGGACGCCGGGCACGCGGACCGCGTCGACCAGGAGGGCGTCGGCCGGTGGGCAGAGGGCCAGGACGGCCTGTCGCATCGCCGAGAGGCTCGCCTGGAGGACGTTGTCGACATCGATCGTCGCGGCCGAAACCACGCCGACGCCCACGGCCACGGCCCGTCCCGCGAATCTCCCGGTCGAGGCGCTCCGCGCACGTCCGGCTCCAGCTTCTTCGAGTCGTCGAGGCAGGGCAGGACGCACCCCGGCGGAAGGATCACGGCCGCGGCGACGACAGGGCCGGCGAGCGGTCCGCGGCCGGCCTCATCGACGCCGGCCACGCGCTCATAGCCGCGCCGCCGAAGCTCCACGTCGATGCGGTCGAGCCCCGCCAGACGCCCGAGCTCCGCGAACAGAGCAGCGAAGGCGTCGGCCGTCATCGGGAGCGAATGGTCTCCTGCTGGGCTCTACTCGGTGCGCTTTTCGTCGATGCGGGCGGCCTTGCCCTTGCGCCCGCGCAGGTAGTACAGCTTCGCGCGGCGAACCTCGCCCTTCCGCTCCACCTCGATGCGATCGATGATCGGTGAATGGAGCGGGAAGACGCGCTCGACGCCGATGCCGCTGGAGATCTTGCGCACGGCGAACGTCTCGCGCGCGCCGCCCCCGCGGCGGGCGATGACGACGCCGGCGAAGACCTGGATGCGCTCCTTCTCACCTTCGCGAACCTTGACGTGCACGCGGACCGCGTCGCCCGGTGCAAACACGGGCACATCCGCGCGCAGGGCGGGCTTTTCGATATCGAGAAGCAGATCGGACATGACGGACCTCTCAAAGCAGAAGAGTGACGTGGCTTAAACGGTGAGTCTAGTGGAGGTTGCGGAGTTTTGCAAGAAACTCAGTCGTCGCCTTCCCCGGGCTCCTCGGGCCGTCCCGCCAAGCAGGTCGGGCCGGCGCGCGCGCGTCCGCTCGAGAGCCCGCGCCCGCCGCCATTGCGCGATCCGGGCGTGGTCGCCCGAGACGAGCACATCCGGAACCGGCAGCCCCCGAAATTCGCGCGGCCGCGTGTAATGCGGGTAGTCCAGGCGCCCTCCCGTGAACGACTCCGCCTCGACGGACTCCGCCCGGCCGACGACGCCCGGCACCAGGCGCGTGACCGCCTCGACGACGGCGAGGGCGGCGGCCTCGCCACCCGGCAGCACGAAGTCGCCGAGCGATATCTCTTCGTCGAACAGGCCGACCTGTCGAGCGCGCTCGTCGACGCCCTCGTACCGGCCGCAGAAGAGCAGGAGCCTCGGCCGGGCGGCCAGCTCCTGGACCTTCGCCTGGTCGAGCCGCCGCCCGTCGGGCGTCAGAAAGACCGACCAGGCGGGCGGGCTCCCCGCGCCGCGCCTCGACGGCCGCCGCCACGACGGGGGCGAGCATCACCATACCCGGCCCGCCTCCATAGGCCTCGTCGTCGACCTTGTGGTGCCGGTCGGCGGCAAAGTCGCGGAGGTCCGTCACCAGGACCTCGACGAGCCCGGCGCCGATCGCCTTGCCGAGAAGGCTCTCGGCCAGAGGCGAGGCGAAGTAGCCGGGGAAAATAGTCAGGACCTCGATCTGCATGCGTCTCTAAAGGTCGAGCAATCCGTCGGGCGGGTCGAGGACGATCCGCTGGGCGGAGCGGTCGATCCGGACGACGATACCCTCGACGAAGGGCACCAAGACGCCTTTCTTCGAAGGCGTATCGACCTCGAGCAGCGGTCCCGCCGTCGTCTGCTCGAGGCCGGCGACGGAACCGAGCAGGCGCCCTTGCAGGTCCTCGCAGCGCCATCCCGTCAGCTCGTGCTCGTAGAAGAAACCCTCGGGCGCCGGGACCGCCTCGGCGTCGGCCGACGAGGAGGTCTCCCCCGGCCAGGGCCTGCGCGGCGTCGACGTCGGACACGCCCTCGAAGAGGACCAGGAGGCGCCCGGCGTGCGGACGCACCGACGCGAGAGTGAGAGCCTTTGCTTCCGCTCCGCGCCTCCAGAGCAGCGTCGAGTCCCGGCGTGAATCGCTCCGGAAAGCTCGTCGTCGCTTCGACGGAAACCTCTCCATCCAGTCCGTGCGGGCGGCGCACCTGGCCGACGAGGAGGTCGGGCTCTCGCGGATAGTTAGTCGCGGACCCGGATGTTCACGCGCTTGCCGCGCGCGACCGCGGCGGCGCCGGCGAAGGCCCGCAGGGCGCGGATCGTGCGCCCCTCGCGGCCGATCAGGCGCCCTCGGTCGCCTTCGGGAACGGCGATGTCGTACACGGCCGTTTTTCCCTCGTGGGTCTCCACGACCCGGGCTTCGTCGGGTTGGTCCGACAGGCGGCGGACGACCGTTTCGATCAGGCGGCGCATCGGGTCTTAGGCCTTGACCTGCGCGGGCTGGCCGAGAATGGCGCGCACCGTCGGCGAGAGCAGGGCGCCCTGGCCGATCCAGAACTGCGCGCGCCCCCGGTCGACCTTCACTTTGCCGATGCCGGCAACCGGGTCGTAGGATCCGATCTCCTCGAGCACCTCGGCGCGCGCCGTGCGGCGCGAGTCGGAGACGACGATTCGGTAGAACGGGCTGTTGCGGGCGCCCATGCGCCTCAAGCGGATCTTCACCATTTCAGAGTCTTCCTTTCATCAACGAGAGCCGGGCATTCTAGCAGGAAGTTTGGGGGTTTGGGGTTTGTAAACTCCAAACCCGAAACTACTGCCTCGGCGCCGGGAAGGGCATTTTGCTCATATCCAGCCCGCGCATCCCCTTCCGGGCCGATCTCATCATCTTCTTCATCTGCAGATACTGCTTGAGGAGTCGGTTGATCTCGGCAACCGTGGTGCCGGAGCCGCCCGCAATGCGCTTCTTGCGCGAGCCGTTCAGAACCTGGGGATACTTCCGTTCCTCCGGCGTCATCGAGTCGATGATGGCGGTCACGCGCGAGACGCCCTTCTCGTCCACCGACTCGGCGGCGTTCAAGCCGCGAAACGGGCCGGACTTGGGCAGGAGGTCCACGAGGCTCGAAAGCGGGCCCATCTTCTTCATCGAGGCCAGCTGCTCGCGCAGATCCTCGAGCGTGAACTCGCCGGATGCCGTCTTGCGCGCGAGATCCTCGGCTCTGGCGACGTCCACCTGCGCTTCGACCTTCTCGATCAGCGTGAGCACGTCCCCGAGGCCGAGGATGCGGGAAGCCATGCGGTCGGGATGGAACGGCTCGAACTCCTCGGGCCTCTCTCCCACGCCGACGAACTTGATCGGCTTGCCCACCGTCGAGACGATGGAGAGCGCCGCGCCGCCCCGCGCGTCGCCGTCGGTCTTGGTCAGGACGATGCCGGAAAGAGGCAGGGCCGCCGCAAAGCCCGAGGCCGATCGGACGGCGTCCTGGCCGGTCATGGAGTCCGCGACAAAGAGCGTCTCGCCCGGCGAGACGGCATCCACGACGGCTCGAACCTCCCGCATGAGGGCCTCGTCGAGGTGAAGCCGGCCGGCCGTGTCCACGATCACCGTGTCGCGGCCGGTCAGCCTCGCCTCGTTGACGCCCTCGCGAGCGACCTCCACCGGATCCACCCGGCTGCCCGGATCGAACACGGGCACGCCGATCTGCTTGCCGAGAACTTTGAGCTGCGAAACCGCGGCCGGGCGGGAAAGATCCGCCGGAACGAGGAGCGGGTAGCGCCCACGCCCTTTCAGGTGCAAGGCGAGCTTGGCGGCAGAGGTCGTCTTGCCCGAGCCCTGGAGGCCGACGAGAGCGATCACGGCCGGGCGCCCGCTAAGATCCATGTCTGCCTTCTGGCCCCCGAGCAGCCCGACGAGCTCGTCGCGCACCACCCGGGTGACCTCCTGGGCCGGCGAGAGCTGCTGCATGACCTTCGCGCCGACGGCCGCTTCTTTGACCCGGGCGATGAACTGCTTGACGACGGGGAGGGCCACATCTGCCTCGAGCAACGAAAGACGGATCTGGCGCAGAGCCGAGTCGAGGTGGTACTCGGTCAGGTGCCCCTCTCCCCGGAGCTCTTTGAAGACGCCCTGAATCCGTTCGCCCAGCCCTTCGAACACCCTCGGTCCTCCGTGAGGTCCGGCCGAAAGAAGGCCGTCCTTCCGCAAGAATAGCCGGGCCGAGGGCCCCGGTCGAGGCGCCCATTGACAGGGGGTCCTCGTGAGATATGATCTCCGCTCGTTTTTTCAAATGATTCGAATGCAAGAAAGAAAGAAGGAGATGAGGTTTATGAAGAAGTTCCAGTCCCTGGCCCTCGTGGCCGTCCTGGGCGTCGGTCTGGCCTCCGGCTGCATGAAGAAAGAGGAGGCTGCTGCTCCGCCCGCGGCGAAGGGCGAGGCTCCGGCTGTCGTGCAGGAGACCGGTACGACCGCCACCGCCACGACCGGCACGGCGACGACGACGACCACAACCACCACGACGGCGACGACGACCACCGGCACCGAGACGAAGAAGTAAGTTTCGATTCCGGCAGACGGTCGATACAGGGCCCCCGTTTGGGGGCCTTTTCTTTTCCTGCGGGCAGCCCGGATTATTCACGGACACCCGGTCGAAACACGAGCAGGGAATTGCGCCCGAAAGGGCCGTTGAAGAAATGGTCTTGACGAGTCGAGCCACGCCTTGTCCGCGAAGGAGATCTTTCGCCCGGACAAGGAAGCGCGACGACGGCGATGCCGGGGCGCATCGCAGAGGAGCGATGACGCCGTCCGGGCGGAAGAGATCCGAGCGGCGGCCGGAGTCGTTCGTGAATAATGCGGGCTAGACTGAACTCGCCTTGAGCTCTCAGCCGATTGAGATCCTCCTGCTCGGCGCTGCGGCGGCTGTCGCCGCGTACGCGCTGATCCTGCGCGGCCGCGTCGTGCGGCTCGAGCAGCGGCTCGCGCAGAGAGAACGGGAGGGCCATCTCCTGGGCGAATCGCCCGACGCGCTTTCGATCGTCCGACATGCCCACGCCGCGGTGTCCCGCATCCTCAAGGTCTCGCGGTTCGAGCTGTACCGCGTGGACGACTCGGGGACGATCGCCGAGGTCTGGACGCTGGCTCCCGAGGGAGAGACCACTCCCCTCTCCGAGCCCGCACTCGACCCCGCGAGCCCCTACCTCGGGAAGCCCATCGACCCGCAGCGCCTTCGGGAGCTGACGGCCACGGAGACCGGCCGCTCCTTCGCGCCACGCGAGCTACTTTCCGGAAGGCCGCCCGCGCAGCGGCTGCGTCTGCCCCTTTACGCCGGCGACCGCCTCGTCGCGCACCTGGAGATCTCGAGCCCCGAGCCCATCGACGATGGGAAGAAGCAGGAGATCCGCGCGCTGCTCGGACCGCTGACGGCATCCCTCGGTGCGTTGCGCAACTGGGTCATTGCCGTGACCGACGAGCTCTCCGGTCTCGCCTCGCGCCGCTACTTCGAGACACGGCTCTCCGAAGAATGGGAGCGGCTGGCTCGCTACGGAGCGCCCGTGGCGGTCGCGCTGTTCGATCTCGATCGGTTCAAGCAGTTGAACGACTCATTGGGCCACGCCGCGGGGGACGCGGCCATCCGGCGCTTCGGCGAAATCCTGAGGAGCGCCGTCCGCGCCACGGACGTCGCCTGCCGGTATGGAGGCGAAGAGTTCGCCATCCTCTTCCCCGCCTCGGAAGCAGCCTCGGCCCTCGCGGTGGCCGAGCGCGTGCGCCTGGCCCTCCAGGCAGAGAGCTTCGAGTTCGACGGCACCCCGTTCCGCATCACCGTTTCCGCTGGCATTGCGAGCGGCGACGCAAAGCCGGCGGGCCGAGACGAGATCCTGTTTCGCGCCGACAAGGCGCTCTACGCGGCCAAGGAGAAGGGGCGCAACCGCGTCGAAACCTTCGTGGAGTCCCCGTGAGCCTCGAGGACGAAGAGCTTCTCGAGCGCCTGATCGCGCAACAGCGGGAGAAGGTCCTCCGGCTCGCCCGGCGCATCGTCCCCGAGTTGACCTCCGAGGACCTCCTGCAGCCGCACAATCACCCTTCCATCGCGGCCCACCCGGACTTCAACTTCGAGGACGGGATCCTCGCGGGCTATCTCGCCGCTCTCGCGGCCCTGCGCGCCCAGCGCACGACGTGATCCCGGAGCCGGCGCACGAGGCCCCGGGGGACCTGGCCGAACAGGCTCGCAATCGTCCTCGCGTGGGTGAGGATCCACTTCCCGTCATCGGGCCGCACGCCGAGCTCTCCCAGGAGCCGTCCGCTTTCGCGGGCGAGACTCGTTTCGGCTTCGCCGGGCGAAGTCATGGAAGGGCAAGCCCCGCGGCAGACATCAACGACGAGATGGCCCGGTCCCACGTCAACGCGGAAACCCGCGCAAAGCCCTCTCTGCCCAGCGTCTCCAGCGCCTCCGGCCGCTCCCAGGCCAGCGCCAGAGCGGCGCCGAGAGCCTCGGGGTGCGGCGCCACGACGAACCCCGTCTGCCCGTTGACGACGAACTCGAGCGGGCCGCCCGCGTCCTCCGTCGTCAGCACCGCCTTCTTCGAGAGAAACGCTTCGAGCGGCACGTACCCCAGGTCCTCCCCTTGCGGAGCGACCACCACGAGGCGCGCGCCCGCGTAGAGCTCGATCAAGCCTTCGTCGTCGACGGCCGGAACGAAACGCACCCGTTCGGCGACGCCGATCTCGCGCGCAAGGTGGCGCAGGCGGTCCTCCTCGGGCCCTCTGCCCAGAAGCACCAGCCGCGCCTTCGGAGCATGAGCCAGGGCGGATACGACGAGCTCCGGCCGCTTCCAGGCGTCCAGCCGCCCCACCGACAGCGCGTAATCGCCGGGGGGGCCGAAACGATAGCGGCCCGCCAGCGGAGGAGGATGGTAGAGCGGCTCGCTCGAAAGACCGTTCCACCGCTCGAGCCGCGCCGCCACCGTGCGCGAGTTGGCGAAGATCTTGCGCGCCTCGCCGAGCCCTCTCCTGTCGATTTCAGCGATCGCCTCGCGAGCTCTCCGGTCCTCCTCGGAGGAGGTGAAGTCGCTGTACGCGGTTCCGAACTGGTCGTAGGCCTGGCGGTACTGGTGGATGAGCCAGACGATCTTGTTGGGGTGCGGCGCGGCGTAGCTCGGGAACCGCGTCGCGATGACGGCGTCCACCCTCCGGCCGCCGATCTCTTCCAGGTTGAGGCTGCGCCAGGCGAGCGCGCTCCGGATGAGATCGAAGCGCTCGCGCTCGACGAGGGGCATCGTCACGCAATCGGCCTCGACGCCTCGCGCCTGCAGCTCCTCCGTCAGCCTCCGCACGTGCCTTTCCGCGCCGCCCTCTGCAAACGGCGTTTGGACCGCCAGGACGAGGACGCGGGGAGATTGACTCATTGGTTCATTGATTCATTGATTCATTGACTGCCCGAATGAACACATCCATCAATGAACAAATGGATCAATTCTTCTCGACTGGCACGCGAGCGATCAGGGCATAGTCCTGAGGACCGAAAAGCAGGCGGTTGAGCCTCTCGTCGTTGGCCGACCCCTCGGCGAGCCGTTCGGTTTCCGGCAGCGGCGACCGGTATTCGATCCGCGCGTCGGCGAACCCGGCCGACTCGGCGAGAAACCGAAGCGCGTCGGCCGGCACGGGCCGGACGTGCGTCGGGTCGAGAAAGAACGCTTTCAGCGCCGAGAGGGAGTCGGTGTTGATCGTCTCGGCGATCAGCACGCCGCCCGGCTCCAGCGCCTGGCGGGCTGCTCGCAGAAAGGCCCAGATCGCCCCGGCCGGCCAGTGCTCGACGACCTGAAACGCGACGACCGCGCCCAGGGAGCTCAACTGGCGCCGCTCGAGCGCCGCGATGCCGTCGCCTTCTTCGATCTCGAGGCCTGCTTCCCTTCCGAGCGCGACCGAGAGCGGATTCGTCTCGACGCCGGAGGCGGGAATGCCCGCCTCCCGCAGCATGGCGAGAAACTCCCCGCGCCCGCATCCCACATCGAGCACCGCGCCGGGCAGGCTCCTCAGCAGCGGCAGATAGAAGAGCTGTTTCTCGGCCACCGCCGCGGGATCGCCTCGGAACCGTTCCTCAAACAGGCTGTAGACGCCGGGCGGGATTCCGATCTCCGGCCTTGCTTGCCCGCCCGAGGCTTCGCTCGAGGGGAAGCCGCCGGACAGGCCGCTCTTTTCGAGCACCGCGATCCGGCCGTCCTGGATCGCCGCCCGGCGGCGTGAGGACCCATCGTGCAGGTCGAGCCGGTCCTCGAGGCGTTTTCCCTCCGCCTCGCGCTCCCTCTGCCAGAGGTCGAGGTCGCGAAACCTCCGGCGCTGGTGCTCCAGGGCGTGCAGCAGGGCCGTTTGCGCTTCGAGCGAGAGAGCATTGAAAGAGGCCTGGTCGCGCCACAGAAAACGCAGCAGCCGCAGCGCCAGGCTCTTGACCCCCGAGAGCCGCGCGCCTGTCCGGACAGAGGGCGTGACGTGGGCCTGCGCCCGCGCCAGCGGTTCCCGGACCTCTCGGATCTCCTCCCCTGGGGAGGGCCTGCCATCCGTAGCGGCGTGAGCCGCGGAGTCAGGAGCCGCCCGGGCGACCGCGGCGCGGATCTCCTCGGCGAGCGCCGCGACGGGGTCTTTTTCGGCTTCGGTCACTTCTGCGTCCGAGGATAACCGAAGGCGGCGCCCTCGGCTAGAATCGCGGCCCCATGAAGAACAGGATTGGCCTCCTCGCCCTGATCGTCCTCGTGTCCGTTGCGGCCATGCTCTCTCAGGAGAGACCGGCAGCCGCAAAAGCATCTCTCTTCCCGGGCGAGGAAAAGTTCCTCGCCAACATCCGGCAGCTCACCTTCGGCGGCCAGAACGCCGAGGCCTACTGGTCCCTGGACGGCAAACGCATCATCTTCCAGTCCAACGATGAAGGGCGCCTGCCCTGCGACCAGATCTTCGTCATGAACGCCGACGGGTCGGACAGGCGGATGGTCTCCAATGGCAAAGGCAAGACCACCTGTTCCTACTTCTTTCCCTCGGGCGACCGCATTCTCTACGGCTCGACGTTTCGGGCCTCCGAGGCCTGCCCGCCTCCGCCCGACCGTTCGCATGGCTACGTCTGGGCTCTCGATGACTACGACATCTACACGGCGATGCCGGACGGAAGCGGCATCCGCTCGCTCTTCTCCTCGCCCGCCTACGACGCGGAGGCCACCATCTCGCGCGACGGCCGGAAGATCGTCTTCACCTCCGCTCGCGACGGAGACCTCGAGGTCTATTCCATGAATGCGGATGGATCGGGCGTCACGCGCCTGACGCACACACCGGGCTATGACGGAGGCCCCTTCTACTCCTACGACGGCAAGAAGATCGTCTACCGTGCCGATCACCCGAAGAGCCCCGAGGACCTGGCCCGGTACAAGGAGAATCTCGCGCGCGGGACCTACGCCCCGAAAGGCCTCGAGATCCGCGTGATGAACGCGGACGGCTCCAACGACCACGCGGTGACGGCCAACGGCGCAGCCAACTTCGCGCCCTACTTCACCCCGGATGGCAAACGCATCATCTTCTCGTCGAACGTCGGCGACCCCTCCGGCCGAGATTTCGAGCTCTACCTGATCGGCGCAGACGGCGGCAACCCGACGCGCGTCACGTTCTCCCCCGACTTCGACGGCTTTCCGATGTTCAACTCCGACGGGACGAAGCTCGTCTTCGCATCCAACCGCAACGGCAAGGCCCCCCGCGAGACCAACATCTTCGTTGCCGACTGGGTCGGCCCGCGGTAACCGAGATTCAGGCGGCGGTGGTCTTCTCCTCTACGGGGTCGCCTTCGATCAACGCGAGCGCGAGCGACAGAATCACCGGCCCCAGGAACAGCCCGACGAGCCCGAAGGCCGAGAGCCCGCCGAGGACGCCGACGAACACGACGACGATCGAGATCTCGGCCCGCCCGGAGATCAAAATCGGCCGCAGGAAGTTGTCCGCGGAGGAGACGACGACGAGACCCCAGAGCGCGAGGATCACGGCCGCCGTCGAACGGCCCTGGGCCGCCAGAACGAGGGCGCACGGCGCCCACACGAGGGCCGTGCCCCCGAGAGGCACGAAGGCGGCGAGCATGGCGAGCACGCCCAGGAGCAGCCAGGCGTCGAAGCCCGCGACGAGAAGAGCCACACCCACGAGCGTCCCCTGGATGAGCGCCGTCAGGCCGGCGCCGAAGACAACGGCCTCCGTCACCGCCAGCACCCGCGCGCCCAGCCGCTGCTTTCGCGATTCCGGAATCGGGATCCGGCGAGACACGTACAGCGCGATCTGGTCGCCCTGCTTCAACAGGAAGAAGAGAAAGATCAGGATGAGCACCAGGCTCACGATGGCCAACAGCGCTCCGGAAACGAGGCCGGCCGTCGAGGAGACCACCGCATGAATCACCTTCTGGTAGCCGTCTGCGAAGACCTGCTTGACCTTGTCGGGATCCACGCCAAAGCGCTCCTCCAGCCAGACGAGGGATTTGGCCAGGAAAGGCAGGGAAAAGATGTCGAGGCCGGCTGCGCCCGGCTTGCCAGCCGCCGCCTGGAGCCGCGGCATGAGCTCGCTCGCCTGCCGGACGAGGGCAACGGCAGCCAGCGACAGCGGTCCCACGAAGACAAAGACGACACCGAGGGTGATGGCTGCGGCCGAGAGTCCCGGACGGAGTCGGCGAGAAAGCCGGGCGTGGAGGGGACGCAGCACCACCGTCAGGATGGCAGCCCAGGCAATCTCGTTCAGGAACGGCCAGACGATTCGCGCCACGGCATAGCTGAGCACAGCCACGGCGGCGAGACCGAAGACCCGAGCGGCAAATCGGTCGTCAGCCATTGGAACGCCGCCCGGGATGCTAGCACCATGACCGCGCTCCCGGGCTGTCCGACCGGCCGGACGGACGAGAGGCCGTGATCGATCGTCTCGCGGCGGCCGAACTCTTCCGGGCCGAGGCCCTGCGCCTCGGGTTCGCCGGGGCGGGCATCGCCCGCGCCGGCGAGCCCCCCGGCCTCAACCTCTTCCAGGACTGGATCGCCGCCGGGCGACATGCCGGAATGCGATACCTGGCTCGAACCGCAGCCGTGCGCGCCGATCCCTCGAAGCTCCTGCCCGGCACCCGGTCGATCGTGTGCCTGGCCTGGAAGCACACGACTTCGCCCGCCGTCGGCGCCGACGGCTCCGCGATCGCCCGCTACGCCCTCGGCGCCGACTACCACGGCAACCTGCGTCAGAAAGCGCTCGCCCTCGTGGGCGAGGCCGAGCGCCGGATCGGGTCCTTCGCCTGGCGCGTCTGCGTCGATTCGACACCCCTTGCGGAACGATCCTTCGCGGCCGCGGCCGGACTCGGCTGGATCGGCAAGAACGGCTGCCTGATCGACCCCGAGCGCGGGTCCTGGCTGTTGCTCGCCGAGATCCTCACGGACCTCGATCTGCCGCCGGACGAACCGATCGCCGAGCAGTGCGGCTCTTGCGTGCGCTGCCTCGCGGCCTGCCCGACGGACGCCTTCGTTCAGCCGGGCCTGCTGGATGCTGCGCCGGTGCATCGCCTACTGGACGATCGAGCATCGCGGCCCGCTGCCCGATTCGGTCAAGGAGTCGCTGGGCCAGCACGTTTTCGGCTGCGACATCTGCCAGGAGGTGTGTCCGTACAACAAGCCGCTCCCCGTCGGGGGGGCGGCGCAGTCCTCCTTCGCCGAGCCTACGGAGGACAGGATTCCGACGCGGCTCGAGTGGCTCGAGATGGGTAAAGGCGCATGGCGCAAGCGCTTCGGCGCCACGGCCTTCAACCGCGCTCACCGCCGCGGCCTCCAGCGGAATGCCGCCGCCTCGGCAGGCGCCGTCCGGGACGCCGCCTGCCTGCCGGCCCTGCCCTCTGTCGCGGCCCTTCCCGATCGCGGCGCCTCGGAGGCCGCGCGCTGGGCGCTCGCTCGCCTGGGCCCCGGCCCCCGGTAGACTCCCGTCCATCGAAAGGCACTCCCCATGGATACGCACATCGCAATCCTCTTTCTCGCCGGGCTAGCCGTCTCGATCCTCTGTTCGGCCTTCTTCTCGGGCGCCGAGACGGCCCTCCTCTCGCTCGGGCGAATCGACATGCAGCGGCTGCGCGAAAAGGGAGGGCGCCGCGCCGGCCTGGTCCGCTCACTCAAGGCCCATGCGCCGCGGCTGCTTGCCACGATCCTGATCGGCCAGAACCTCTTCAACAGCGCGGCCTCGGCCCTCGCCACGGCCCTGGCCACGGCGTGGCTCGGCGACCTCTACGGCCTGCCGGTCGCCATCCTCTTCTCGACGATCGTGCTCTTCGCCTTCGCCGAGATGCTGCCCAAGGCCCTCGGCGTGGCGGCGCCTGCAGCGGTCTCGCGAGCCGTCGCCGTCCCGCTCTCCGCGCTCATGCGCCTGGCCTCGCCCTTCACCGACCTCTTCGTCGGCGCCACCACGCGAGCCCTGGCCCTCTTCGGGCTGCGGAGCACGCAGCCGGGCCTGACCGAGGACGAGCTCAAGAGCGTCTTCAACCTCGGCGCCGACGAGGGCGTCATCCACGGCGAGGAACGCCGCCGGCTCCACAAGGTCGTCGAGTTCGGCGACAAGACCGTGCGCGACATCATGGTGCCCCGCACGAAGATCGTGGCCCTGCCCGAGACCGCGTCGTTTCGCGACGTCCGCCTCGTCCTCTCGGAGCACAAGCTCTCGCGGCTTCCCATCTACCGCGGCAACCTCGACAACATCGTCGGCATCCTCCGGGCCAAGGATCTCTTCGACGTGACCGACGAGGAGGAGAGCCGGTTCGAGCTGCCCCGGTACCTCCATCCTCCCCTGCTCGTCCCGCAGTTCAAGCCGGCCGAGGACGTCTTCCGCGAAATGCGGCGCCGCCGCACCCACATGGCGATCGTCGTGGACGAGTTCGGCGGCACGGCCGGCCTCGCCACGCTCGAGGACGCCATCGAGGAGCTCCTGGGACCGATCCAGGACGAATACGACGTGGAGGAGACGCCCGGGTACGCCCCGGCGGGCGAACGCGCCTACCTGCTGGACGGCACCCTCCGCCTCGACGACCTCGAGGAGCGCCTCGGCATCGCCCTTCCCCGCGAGGAGGCCGACACGATCGCCGGCCACCTGACGATGCGTTTCGGGCGCATCCCCCGGAAAGGCGAGCGCTGGCGCGGACGTTTTGCCGATTTCGTGGTCGAGGAAGCCACCCCGACCACGGTCAAGAAGGTCAAAATGATTCTGCCACCGCCCAAGACGGAGTGAGAGGACTCGATGCCGACACACGACAGTCACGCTGATCCGGGGAGACGGCATCGGCCCCGAGGTGGCCGACGCCGTCGCAGCCATTCTCGAGGCCGCGGGAGCGCCCATCGCGTTCGAGGAGGCGGTCGTGGGGCGCGAGGCCGAGAAGGCGGAAGGCGACCCCCTGCCCGAGCGCGTGCTCGCGGCGATCCGGAAAACCAGAGTCGCCCTGAAGGGCCCGGTCGCGCACGCCGATCGGCAAGGGGTTCGCCTCGGTCAACGTGCGGCTGCGCAAGGCGCTCGACCTCTACGCAAACCTGCGCCCGGTCAAGAACGTGCCCGGGGTGACGAGCCGCTTCCAGGGCGTCGACCTCGTCATCGTCCGGGAGAACACCGAGGACCTCTACAGCGGGCTCGAGCACGTGGTCGTGCCGGGGGTCGTCGAGTCCCTGAAGATCATCACGGAGGCCGCCTCCACGCGCATCGCGCACTATGCCTTCGAGTACGCGCGGCGCCACGGGCGCAAGCGGGTCACGGCGATTCACAAGGCCAACATCATGAAGCTCTCCGACGGCCTCTTTCTGGACTGCTTCCGCCGGGCCGCCGAGGACTACCCCGACATCCAGGCCGACGACCGGATCGTGGACGCCGCGTGCATGCGGCTCGTCATGAGCCCGGAATCCTTCGACATGCTGCTGCTCGAGAATCTCTACGGCGACATCGTCTCGGATCTGGCCGCCGGCCTCGTCGGAGGCCTCGGGCTCGTGCCGGGCGCAAACCTCGGCACCGGCGTCGCGATCTTCGAGGCCGTGCACGGCTCGGCGCCCGACATCGCCGGACAGGACAAGGCCAATCCGACCGCCCTGCTGCTCTCGACGGTCCTCATGCTGCGGCATCTCGATCTGGGTGCGTTCGCCGATCGTGTCGAGCGGGCGCTCCTGGCGACGCTGGCCGCCGGGATCAAGACGCAGGACATCGGCGGCCACGCCGGGCACGAAGGAGTTCACGCAAGCCGTCGCACAGCGCCTCGGGGCGTCCTGAGGCTCCAGTCGTGACGCGCAGCCCGGAAGCCATGGAAAGGGAGAGGACGCCGGCCCGCGGCCGCTGGCCCGCAAGCCCCGACGAGGAGATCTGGGATACGGGCCCCTTCGACGCCCCCCGGGAGTTTGGAAGGCAGGCCCCGCTCGAGATCGAGATCGGCAGCGGCAAGGCCCGGTTCCTGATCGAAGCGGCCGGCCGCCAGCCGTCCCACGATTTCCTGGGCGTCGAGCTTTCGCTGGCCTACTTCCGCATCTGCCGCGACCGGCTCGCCCGGTCCGGGCTGCCCAACACCCGGATCGTCCGCGCCGATGGCCGGCGCTTCGTCGAGACGGCGCTGCCTTCCGCCTCCGTGCGCGCCGTCCACATCTACTTCCCCGACCCCTGGCCCAAGAAGCGCCAGAAGAAGCGGCGGCTCCTGGACGGCGTCTTCCTCGAGATCCTCGCCGCGAAGCTCGAGCCCGGCGGACACGTCCGCATCGCGACCGACCATGCCGACTACGGATCCGGAATCGACCCGCTGCTCGAGACCGTTCCCGGCCTCGAGCGCCTGCGCTGGGACGCCCTGCCGCCCCCGCCGCCAAGCCACTACGAACTGAAGTACGCCGCCGGAGAAGAGGCCTATCTACCGCTTTCTCCTGCGTCGCCGAGTCAGCCCCGGACGGCTGGTGATCGAGGCGATCTGGGTGATCGGGGGATTGGAAGCGACTCAGGCAGTCGCCCGATCAGCCGCCCCGATCCGCGTCGATCGCCCCGGAGCGCGTTAGGGTTCCGGCGGCGGCAGCGGCCGGTCGAGCCAGTCGATGCGCGACAGGAACCGGACGAAGTACTCCGTCGCCGAGATGATCGCGACGGCCACCGCCGCCCAGAGGGTCAGCTTTCCGGCGATCGCAAACACAGACCACCGCTGCGAAAGGATCAGCAGCGAGATCGCGGTGATCTGCGTCACCATCTTCGTCTTGCCCCAGCCGGACGCGGCAATCACGATGCCTTCGGCCGACGCGATCGAACGCAGCCCCGAGACGGCGAACTCGCGCGCCACGACGACCACGACCATCCAGGCCGGGGCCAGCTCCATCTCCACGAGCGAGATGAAGGCCGCCGAGATGAGCAGCTTGTCCGCGATCGGATCGAGCAGCGTGCCGAGCTTGGTGATCTGCCCCCGGCGGCGCGCGAGCCAGCCGTCCAGAAAGTCCGTCGCCGGTGGCTATCAGGAAGATGACGAGAGCGATGATGTCGCGCCACTGCCCTCCGAAGGTGTCCGGCCACGACGAGGGTGGCGTCAGGAGGACAACGACGAGGAAGGGGACGAGAAAAATCCGAAAGAGGGAGAGCGCATTGGGCAGGTTGAGCTTCACGTTTCCTCGTCGACTCCTCATAATAGTCCCATGAACGTCCCCTGCCCGGTCCACGAGGGCCGCCGGGCGCTCCGCAGCTGTCACCAGTGCAACCGGCCGATCTGCGGGTTGTGCGAGGTGAAGATGAGGGGCCACCTCTACTGCTCGACACAGTGCGCCCGGGAATCCAGCAAGCGCGACGGTCTGGCGCCGGACCGCCGACACGATGAAGATCGAGGTCCCCTCCCGACTTGCCCTGCTCTGCGTGGCCTTGATCGGCGCCGCGCCCGTCGTCCTCGCCCTCCGGGCCGTCGGAGAGCTCGACCGCTTGAACGAGCCCTCCCGCTTCGCAGTACCCCGCCGCGGCGCCTCCGCTCGCATCGAGTCGATCACGCAGGCGGCATCCGGCGTCTTCGATCGAGGGCCGCGCCCCCGCCGGAGCGGCCGTCTTCCTGTTCGCCGGCGGCAAGCTCGTCGGCACGATCTCGGCCGAGAACGACCGCTTCCGCTTCGACGGAGTCCAGGCGGCGGGTCCCTACCGCGTCGGCGCGATCTTCCTCTCCCAGGAAATCCTCCGCCGTCCGCGCCCCCGCAGTTCACCCGCCGCCTCGATCCCGATCGCCGCGGCCGAGCCGAGCCGCCCCCCGGCGGCGCCGCCGGCGCCCACCCCGATCGCCGCCGCCTCGGCCCGTGCGCCTCCCGCTCGCCGCCTTCTTCGGTCTTCCGCCAGCAGCTTTCCGGACATGTCGATCGGCCCCCGCGACAAGCGCGAGGTCCTCGTCTCCTTCGACGCCGGCTCGACCGACCGCGGCGCAACGCAGATTCTCGATGCCCTGCGCGCCCGCGGCATCCGAACGACGATCTTCCTGACCGGGGAGTTCATCCGCCAGTCGCCCGAGCTCGCCCGACGCATCGCTCAGGACGGCCACGAAGTGGGCAACCACACCGACACGCACCCGCACCTGACCACGTATGCGGAAAACGGCCGCCAGGCCACCCGCGCCACCGTGGACAAGGGCTTCCTCTCGAGGGAGCTGGCCCGCACGGCGAGGCTGTACCGCGAGACGACGGGCCGCGGGATGGCGCCCATCTGGCGCGCACCCTTCGGCGAGCACAACCCGGAGATCCGCCGCTGGGCCGCGGAAGAAGGCTACTGGCACGTGGGTTGGACGGGCGGCCGGGCGGGCCTGGACGGCCTCGACTGGGTCACCGATCCGGCTTCGCACTCCTACCGGAGCGCCGAGAAAGTCGTCGCGACGCTCGTCGAACGCGTCGAGAATGGCGGCATCGTCCTGCTTCACCTGGGCAGCGACCGGGACGTGCCCGTGGCCTCGCGCATCCCGGCGCTTCTCGACGGCCTGGCCGCTCGCGGCTTCCGCTTCGCCCGCGCCACCGAGTTCCTCGACAGCGAAGGCCTCACCGTCGAGCGCCTCGCCTCCCTCGCCAGAAAGAATTGATTCATTTATTCATTGATTCATCGGTTCATTGAGGCCGCCGCAATCAACAAGTGAATCAATGATTCAATGAATCAATTCCCCCTCGGCACCGACGGCTGGCGCGGCGTCATCGCCGACGGCTGCACCTTCGCAGCGATCCGCCGAGTGGCCGCTTCGATGGCTCGCCTCTACGCCGAGGGCGCCTGGCCCGGCGACCGGCGCCTCGTCGTCGTGGGCCACGACCCGCGCTTTTTCTCGCCCGAGCTCGCCCGAGCCGCAGCCGAGGTCTTCGCCCGCGCGGGGATCAACGTCCTGCTGACCGACCGCCCCATCCCCACGCCTGCCGTCTCCCACCACGTGCATCGCCTCGGGCTTGCCGCCGGCGTCGCGATCACGGCCAGCCACAACCCCGGCCACTGGAACGGCTTCAAGATCAAGGCTCACTTCGGAGGCAGCGCTCCTCCCGAGCAGTACGCGGCGGTTGAAAAGGGCCTCGGCGCGGCGCCGCTCGAAGCCTCCCGCTCCGGATCGATCGAGCTCGCGGACCTTTCCACCCCCTACCGCGACCACATCGCCTCGCTCCTCGACGTGGAAGCCATCCGCGGCGCCGGCCTCTCGGTCGTCGCGGATGCCATGCATGGAGCCGCGGGCACTCTGGTTGCCGACATCGCCGGCGGGGGCAAGACCCGCGTCCAATCCTTCCGGAGCGAGCGCGACGTCCTCTTCGGCGGCATCCAACCCGAGCCGATCGCCCAGAATCTGGCGGCGACGGCCGAGCGCGTGGAGACCGCCCGCGCCGGCCTCGCGGTCGCCACCGACGGCGATGCCGATCGCCTGGGCGTCCTGGACCACCGCGGCCGGTTCGTCTCGCCCCACCGCATCCTCGCCCTGCTCCTCCTGCACGCCTTCCGCCGCCGGGGCCTGACCGGGGGTATCGCGAAGACCTTCTCGACGTCGCTCCTGATCGACCGCGTCGCCACGGCCCTCCATTCCCCCCTTGTCGAGACGCCGATCGGCTTCAAGTACATCGCCGAGGTCATGACCCGCGGCGAGGCCTCCGCGGGTGGAGAAGAGAGCGGCGGCTACGCTTTCGGCTTTCACCTGCCCGAACGCGACGGCGTTCTCAATGCCCTGCTCTTGATCGAGAGCCTCGCGCTCTCCGGATACGACCTCGACACGGCCCTGGCAGGCCTCGCGCGGGAGTTCGGCGAGTTCGCCTACGGCCGGCGGGACGTCTACCTGCCCGTTCCCGTCATCCAGGAGTTCCTCTCCGAGGTCAAGACGCGTCCCTCTTCCGCGCTCTCCGGCTCGGCCGTCACCGGAGTCTCCGACATGGATGGCGTCAAGTACACGCTCGGAAGCCGGGGCTGGCTGCTCCACCGCCTCTCCGGAACTGAGCCCATGATCCGTCTCTACTGCGAACACGAAGACGAGGCCGCCGTCGACCGCATCCTCGACGAAGCCCACGCCCGCCTCATCTCCTTCGCCGCAGCCCGCGGAGTAACCCCCGAGACCCACAGCTAGCCGTCACAATGTGAGGGCCGTAGGGGTGGCGGGGGCGGAGGCCCCCGTCGCT
Source organism: uncultured Acidobacteriota bacterium (assembly GCA_963739435.1). Classification (GTDB taxonomy): domain Bacteria; phylum Acidobacteriota; class Thermoanaerobaculia; order UBA5066; family Gp7-AA6; genus CAVUAN01. The sequence goes on along the minus strand of CAVUAN010000008.1, from coordinate 43,643 downwards.
GCGCAATAGCGCACCGACGGGGTCGCACCCGCCAGGACCCCGAAGGCCCGTCTTGTCCGAGGCGGTTGCCTACCCGTCCGCGCGCTGCTAGAATTCCGCCACCTCATCGGCGCCCGCGGGCGTCTCCTCGACACCCCGAGGAGGCTTCATGCTCGCCAGGGTCCACTCTGCCGCCACCTGCGGGATCGACGCCCGCGTCCTCGACGTCGAGGTCGACGTCTCCGGGGGCCTGCCCCACTTCACGATTGTCGGCCTTCCCGACACGAGCGTGCGGGAAGCTCGCGAACGCGTGCGCTCGGCTCTCCGCAACAGCGGTTTTCCGCTGCCCGACGGCGCCGTCACCGTCAACCTCGCTCCGGCCGACTTCAAGAAGGTCGGCGCCGCCCTCGACCTCCCGGTCGCCGTGGGCCTGCTGTCGCTCTGCGGCCTGCCCGTCGGCGACCCTTCCCGGCGCGTCCTGATCGGCGAGCTCGGCTTGAACGGCCAGGTGCGGCGCGTGCGCGGAGCGCTCTGCCTCGCGCTGGCAGCCCGCGACGCCGGATTCGAGGAGATCGTGGTCCCGGCCGCCAACGCCGAGGAGGCATCGGCCGTCGAGCGGCTGCGCGTCGTGCCCGTCGCGTCTCTGGCGGCTCTCGTCCACCACCTGAGCGGGCAGGCCGTGATCGCGCCCCATGCTCCCTCACCCCCGGCGCCGGCGCTCCCCAACTCCGTCGACTTTTCCGACATCCGGGGCCAGGCAGTCGCGCGGCGGGCCCTCGAGATCGCGGCCGCCGGCGGCCACCACCTGCTGATGGTCGGGCCTCCCGGAGTCGGTAAGACGATGCTCGCCCGCCGCCTTCCGACCATCCTGCCCCGCCTGTCGCGGCCCGAGGCGATCGACGTGACGCGGATCCATTCCGTTGCCGGGACCCTGCCTTCGGGCTGCGGCCTGATCGAGACGCCGCCCTTCCGCGCGCCACATCACGGCATCTCGGCGGCGGGCCTGGTCGGCGGCGGCGCCCGCCCCGCTCCCGGCGAGATCTCGCTCGCTCACCGGGGCGTTCTGTTTCTCGACGAGCTGCCCGAGTTCCGGCGCGACGTTCTCGAGGGGATCCGCCAGCCGCTCGAGGAGAAGAAGATCTGCGTTGTGCGCGTGGGAGGAGCCCCCGTGTACCCCGCCGACGTCCTGCTCGTGGCGGCGATGAACCCGTGCCCCTGCGGTTTCGCCGGAGACGCGCGCCGCGTCTGCACGTGCTCGGAGTTCTTGCGCCAGCGGTACGCGCACAAGATCTCCGGGCCTTTGCTGGATCGGATCGACCTGCATGTTCCCGTGCCACCCGTGCCCTGGAACGACGTCCAGAACGGGCCGGTCCTCGAGACATCCGCTTCGATCCGAGATCGCGTCGCCCGCGCGCGCCGACTGGCCGCCGGGCGCCGCCCGTCGATCCCGGGGTTTCGCAACGCGGACCTGAGGCCGTCGGAATTCGACCGCTACGTTCCCCTCGATGCCGATTCCAAGCGTCTGCTCGGGACGTGTGTCGATCGCCTCGACCTTTCGGTGCGAGCCCTGCACCGGGCCCTGCGCGTGGCGCGGACGATCGCCGATCTCGCCGAAAGCGATGGGGTTACGTCCGCCCACCTGGCTGAGGCGATCTCCTACCGCCTGCGCGTGGGGGCCGACGGAAAGGCCCGGCCGGCGCTTGACAGGGAAGGGGCTAGCCCGTAGGATTCTTGCCTACATGCAGGCGTACTCCTGCGATAGCCTTGTAAAGACCTAGTGAAGCAGTGAAGAAGTACAACACCATCATTTTCGTGCCCCACACCCGGGCGCGATTCCGGAAGATCACCGTTTCGAGCCGTTTCCTCGCCTTCTCGGTCGCTTCCGCGGCCCTCGTCCTCGTCGCCTCCGTCGCCTTCGGCTGGGCCCTTCTGGCCTCCACCCGGCGCGACCGCGAGTACCGCGGGGCGATGGAGGAGAACGCCCGCCTCCGCTCCGACGCGGCCGGCCTCCAGCAGAAGCTGACGGGCCTCTCGCGCCAGCTCGACGATTTCGACTCCCGGACCCACCGCCTGGCCATCGTTGCCGGGCTCGCTTCCTCCAAGCCCGCCGGCGTGGGCGGACCGATGACGCGCGGAGGAACCGAGAGCGAGCGCAGCCGGGAGATCGGCGACCGCTTGACCGAGATCGAGGGCCAGTTTACGAAGCGCTCCACGATCGTCTCCTCGACCCCAACGGTCCAGCCCGTGCGCGGGGCCTACATGTCCGGCTTTGGCGACCGGCAGGACCCCTTCACCGGAGAGTCCGCAGTCCACCTGGGCCTCGACATCGCGACGAACCGCGGCGAACCGGTTTCGGCGAGCGCGGCCGGCGTCGTCGAGAAGGCCGAGTGGTCCGGCGATCTCGGGAACATGGTCGAGATATCCCATCCGAGCGGCTACCGAACCCTTTACGGGCACCTCGAAAAGGTCCTCGTCAAGCCGGGCCAGAAGGTCTCCCGGGGCGAGCACGTCGGCCTCGTCGGATCGACGGGGCGGGCCACGGGGCCCCACCTGCACTACGAAGTCCGCCTGGGCGACCGGCCCGTCAACCCCCTCGAGTACATCCTCGACGCGCGCTAGCCCGTCAAGCCCGTTCCGCTCAGGGTCGGCTCGGGGCCGCGGTCCGCAAATGTGTGAATAATTGAGGCCGAAGGACTGTTGAGCGTCTAAATATGATCGACCGCGTCCTCGCCAAGGTCTTCGGCACCCAGCACGAACGGGACATCAAGAAACTGATGCCCCGGGTGCGGAGGATCAACGAGCTCGAGCCGTCGATCCACGCGCTCTCCGACGACGAGCTCCGCGCCAAGACCGGGGAATTCAAGGCTCGCCTCGCCAGGGCCCTGGAAGGAGTGCACGAAGAGGAGCTCAAGGCCGCCCGCGCCGCAGCGCTCGACGAGCTGCTCGAGGAAGCCTTCGCCGTCGTCCGCGAAGCGTCCGTCCGCGCCCTCCGGATGCGCCCGTTCGATGTGCAGCTGATCGGCGGCATGGTCCTCCACCAGGGCAAGATCTCCGAGATGAAGACGGGCGAAGGCAAGACGCTCGTCGCCACGATGCCCGTCTACCTGAATGCGCTGGCCGGGCGGGGCGTGCACGTCGTGACCGTCAACGACTACCTCGCCCGCCGCGACGCCGAGTGGATGGGCAAGGTGTACCGCTTCCTGGGCCTGACCGTCGGCTGCATCCAGAACTCGATGCTCGACGACGAGCGGCAAAAGATCTACGCCTGCGACATCACCTACGGCACGAACAACGAGTTCGGCTTCGACTACCTGCGCGACAACATGAAGTTCGAGATCGAGTCCATGGTCCAGCGCGGCCACGTGTTTGCCATCGTGGACGAGGTGGACTCGATCCTGATCGACGAAGCCCGGACGCCGCTCATCATCTCGGGCCCGTCGGAAGAGAACACCGACATCTACGCCAAGTGCAACCGCGTCATCCCCCGCCTCGCCAAGGGGACGGAGGAGAAGGACAAGGACGGCAACAAGTACACGACCGGCGACTACATCGTGGATGAGAAGTCCCGCACGGCCCACCTGACCGAGGAGGGTGTCGCGAAGGCGGAGAAGCTGATCGGCGTCGAGAACCTGTACGAGCTCACCAACATCGACCTGCTGCACGGCGTCGAGCAGGCTCTCCGCGCCCACACGCTCTACAAGAAGGACGTCGATTACATGATCAAGGACGGCCAGGTCCTGATCGTGGACGAGTTCACGGGGCGTGTCCTGCCGGGCCGGCGCTGGTCCGACGGCCTCCACCAGGCCGTCGAGGCCAAGGAGAACGTGAAGATCGAGCGGGAGAACCAGACGCTCGCCACGATCACGCTCCAGAACTACTTCCGGCTCTACGAAAAGCTGGCCGGAATGACGGGCACGGCGGACACAGAGGCCTCCGAGTTCCACCAGATCTACAAGCTCGACGTCGTCGTCATCCCGACGAACCAGGCGATGATCCGCAAGGACCATCAGGACCTCGTCTACACGACAGAAGACGAAAAGTACGCCGCGCTGGCCGACGAGATCCTCGAGCTGCGCGAGAAGGGACAGCCGGCTCTCGTCGGCACGGTCTCGATCGAAAAGTCCGAGCGGCTCTCGGCTCTCTTGAAAGCCCGGAAGGTCCCCCACGTCGTCCTGAACGCGAAGTTCCACGAGAAGGAAGCCGAGATCGTGGCCCAGGCCGGCAAGTCGGGCTCCGTCACGATCGCAACCAACATGGCCGGCCGGGGAACCGACATCGTCCTCGGCGGGAATCCCGAGGCCTTCGCCGAGCACCGCCGCGCAGAGACGACGACCCCCGAGGAATTCGAGGCTCTGCTCCGAGAGGTCCGGGCGGAGGCGGTCAAGGACCGCGAGAGGGTGCTGACCGCGGGCGGTCTCATGATCGTCGGCACCGAGCGCCACGAGTCGAGGCGCGTGGACAACCAGCTGCGCGGCCGTTCCGGCCGCCAGGGCGACCCGGGCTCCTCCCGCTTCTACCTCTCGCTCGAAGACGACCTGATGCGCATCTTCGGCTCCGATCGCCTCAAGAACATCATGCGCAAGCTCGGAATGGAGGAGGGCGTCCCGATCGAGCACGGCATGGTCTCGCGATCGATCGAGAAGGCCCAGAAGCAGGTCGAAGGCCGGAACTTCGAAAGCCGCAAGCACCTGCTCGAGTACGACGACGTGATGAACAAGCAGCGCGAGCACATCTACGGGCTGCGCCGCGAGATCCTGGCCAACAAGTGGGACCGGGAGCGGATGCTCGAGCTCGCCGACACGATTCTCGAGTACCTGCTCGGCCGGCACCTGCCGGAGGACAAGCACCCCTCGGAGTGGGATCTCCCGGCTCTCTCTGTCGAGCTGCGCGAGTACTACGGCATCGAGGCCGGGACAATCGTCTTCGAAGGGAGGACGCGCGAGCAGATCGAGGAAGACATCCAGCACCACCTCCGCGCCAAGTACGACGCCAAGGAGTCGTTCCTGGGACCGGAGATGATGCGCACGCACGAGAAGTTCGTGATGCTCCAGGTCGTCGACCAGCAGTGGAAGGACCACCTTCTGGCCATCGACCACCTGAAGGAGGGCATCGGCCTGCGCGGCTACGGCCAGCGCGACCCCCTCGTCGAATACAAGAAGGAGTCCTTCGAGCTCTTCACCCTGATGAAGGAGCGCATCGAGGACCAGACAATCCAGTACATCTTCCGGCTGCAGCCAGCCGAAAGGCAGGCCGAAGTGGATGAGCAGGCGGCGATGCAAGCTCGCCGTCCGGTGGCCATGCCCTCGCGCCGGCCTTCGAAGGTCAACTACTCTTACGGAGCGGCGGCATCCGGCGGCCAGGACGGCAAGGTCGAGACGGTTCACCGCAACGAGGCCAAGGTGGGACGCAACGATCCCTGCCCCTGCGGCTCGGGAAAGAAGTACAAGAAGTGCCACGGGGCAGATGGCGGGCCGCCGCAGAGTACTGGCGGCGGCAAGACCAACCCCCGGGCGGCGGGCGCCTGATGGCGACCCGGCGCGCCCGCGGAGCGACCCGGGGCGAGATCCCCCTCGCGCTGACCTTCGACGACGTTCTCCTGCTGCCCGCGCACTCGCGCGTGCACCCCCGCGACGTCTCCCTCGCGACGAAGCTCACCGGCTCGATCGGGCTCAATATCCCGGTGATCTCGGCGGCCATGGACACCGTGACCGAGTCGCGCCTCGCCATCGCCATGGCGCAACAGGGCGGCCTCGGCGTCATCCACAAGAACCTTTCGATTGCCGCTCAGGCCGAGGAAGTGGACCGGGTCAAGCGCTCGGAGTCGGGCATGATCGTGGACCCGGTCACCTGCCGGCCCGAGCAGAAGATCTCCGAAGCCCTCGAGCTGATGGCCCGCTTCAAGATATCGGGCGTACCGGTCGTCGACGGCAAGGGCAAGCTCGTCGGCATCCTGACCAATCGCGACCTGCGCTTCGAGACGCATCCCGACCGCACCATCCGGACCCGGATGACGAAGGATCACCTCATCACGACGCCCGTGGGCACGACGCTCGAGGAAGCCAAGAGGCTGCTCCACGAGCACCGCATCGAGAAGCTGCTCGTCGTCGACCGGGCGGGCAACCTGAAGGGGTTGATCACGGTCAAGGACATCCAGAAGGCGATCAAGTACCCCCACGCGGCCAAGGACCGGCTGGGCCGGCTGCGCGTGGGCGCCGCCGTGGGGGTATCGAGAGACCTGATGGATCGCGCCCGGGAGCTCGTCCGCGCCAAGGTGGACATCCTCGTCCTCGACTCCTCCCACGGACACAGCTCGGGAGTGCTCGACGCCCTGAAGGCGCTCAAGCGGAAGTTCCCGTCGACACAGGTCGTGGCGGGCAACGTCGCAACCCAGGAGGGGGCCCGCGACCTCATCCGCCGGGGAGCCGACGCCGTCAAGGTCGGCATCGGGCCGGGCTCCATCTGCACCACCCGCGTCGTGACCGGCGCCGGCGTGCCGCAGGTCCACGCCATCCGCGAGTGCGCGAAGGCGGCCCGGGGAACGGGCATCCCGCTCATCGCGGACGGCGGCATCAAGTTCTCGGGCGACATCACCAAGGCCCTGGCGGCGGGCGCCCACCTGGTCATGGTGGGATCGCTGCTCGCCGGCACGGAGGAGTCGCCCGGCGAGACCATCCTCTACCAGGGGCGCACGTTCAAGGCCTACCGCGGCATGGGCTCGCTCGGAGCGATGAAAGCCGGCTCCTCGGACCGCTACTTCCAGGAGTCCATGGAGTCCGAGCCGATGACGAGCAACGGGTCACTCTCGAAGCTCGTGCCCGAGGGGATCGAAGGCATGGTCCCCTACAAGGGCAGCGTCGAGGCTCTCGTCCACCAGCTGACGGGAGGCGTGCGCAGCGGCATGGGACTGGCCGGCTGCCGCTCGATCGAGGAGCTGCGCACCAAGTCGAAGATGATCCGCATCACCTCGGCCGGCCTCAAGGAATCGCACGCCCACGACGTCATCATCACGAAGGAAGCTCCGAACTACCGCAGGTCCGAAGAGGGCTAGCGCTTCCTCTTGCTCGACGGCTTGAGGAGGACTCCCCCCTCTTCCCGGGCCCACTTGGCCTGGCGCGTCTGGAGAATCGCTTCGAGGCGGCGGGCCAGCTCGGCTTCCTCGCCGGCGCCGCGCGGGCGGTAGTACCGGCGTCCCTTCAGCGATTCGGGCAGGCATTCGATCCCGCCGACGCCCTCGGGTTCGGAATGGGCGTACCGGTAGCCGCGCCCGTAACCGATGTCTTTCATCAGGCGCGTCACGGCGTTGCGGATGACGGCGGGCGCCGGCTCGGCCGGCTGCTCGGCCACGTCCGCCTTGGCCTCGTTCTCGGCCACGTAGAGCGAGTTCGACTTGGGCGCCAGGGCGCAATAGACCGCGGCCTGGACGAGAGCCAGCGAGCCCTCGGGCAGGCCCAGGAACTCGAACGCGTCGCGGGCATCTAGGGCCACCGTCAGCGCCCGCGGATCGGCGAGGCCCACGTCCTCCGAAGCGAAGCGGACGATGCGTCGCGCGATGTAGCGCGGCTCTTCGCCGGCCTCGAGCATCCGCACGAGCCAGTACACGGTGGCGTCGGGATCCGACTCGCGCATCGACTTGTGCAGGGCCGAGATCAGGTTGTAGTGCTCTTCCCCGGCCTTGTCGTAGAGGAGGACCTTGCGCTGGAGCAGCTCGCGCAGCCGCACCGTCTCGATCTTCCTCGTCTTGCCCGCCTCGGCATCGGCCGCCGCGGCCTCGAGCAGGTTGAGCGCCCGGCGGGCGTCGCCGCCGGAGGTCTGGGCGATGAAGGTCAGAGCCTGGTCGTCCACCTTGAAGTCGCGCGCCCCGAGGCCCCTCGAAAGGTCCCGGAGCGTCCGCTCGACGATCCGCACGATCGCCTCCGGCTTGAGCGGGTCGAGCACCACGACCTTGCAGCGGGAGAGCAGGGCGCCGTTGAGCTCGAAGGAGGGGTTCTCGGTCGTCGCGCCGATCAAGACCACGTCGCCCGATTCCATGAAGGGCAGGAAGACGTCCTGCTGGGCGCGGTTGAAGCGGTGGATCTCGTCCAGGAAGAGGATGGTGCGGCGGCCGTCGTGGGCGCGGCGGCGTGCCGCCCCATCGAGCACCTCGCGCATCTCCTTGACGCCTGTCGCAACCGCCGAGTACGCCATGAAGTTCGCGTCCGTCTGGGAAGCGATCAGGCGCGCCAGCGTTGTCTTCCCGACTCCCGGCGGCCCCCAGAAGAGCAGCGACGGCACGCGGTCCTCGGCGATCGCGCGGCGCAGGAAGCCGTTGCCGCCCACGACCTCCTCGGGCCCTTCCACCTCGTCCAGGGACCGCGGGCGCATCCGGTCGGCCAGAGGCGTGCCGGCAAGCGACTTCTCGCCCGCCCGGGGCTCCGGCAGCTCGAACAGGGTGTCGGTCACCGCGGCCTCTCAAGCGCCCGGCCGCGCTGCCCCCGGAAGAAGAAACCGAGCAGGCGCAGGACGAACAGGACGGCGAAAAGAAGGAGGATCGAGAGGCTGACGCGCAGCATGGGCCCTCAGGATTTCGCGGGTAGGGAAGCGATCTGCTTTTCGACGCCCTCGAGATTCGGGATCCCGGGGAATCGGCGCTTGAGCTCCTCGAGATGCCTCCTGGCCGACGGGGCGTCGTGCGTGTCGTAGGCCGCGAGCAGCGTCAGGTTGACCAGCGACTGCCAGTGGTCCGGATCGGCTTCGCGCGCCTTGTTGAAGAGCGATTCGGCCATTCGGAACTCCCCCCGGTTGCGGTAGGCGGCGCCGAGATCGGAGAGGAGATTTGGGTCCTTGGGAGCCTTGCGCCTGGCCTTCTCGTAGGCGGCGATCGCCTTCTCCCAGTCCTCCCGGTCGTAGTAGAGGTTTCCGAGACCGGCGAGCAGGGCCGGGTTCTCGGGATCCTTCTCGACCTCGCGCAGCGCCTCCGCGACCCGATCCCCTCCGGGTCCCTTTGCCGCGGGCTCGCTGGAGGAAGCCGGTCGGCCGCCGCCGCCCGCAAAATAGCCGGCGATGAAGCCGACCAGGACCCCGATCGCCACGGAAACTGCGGCTCGCGAAGCAGGGCTCGCCCCGGAAGTCATTTGGAATCCTCCTTCTCTTCTTCGCGCACGGCCTGCCAGCGGCCCGAGCCCGGGCCTCCCGTGCCGAAGGTCGTCGACTCCCACGAGCCGCTGATCGTGTTGCCATCCCTGGCCACGCGCCCGCTGTAGACCGCGGTGAAGCCGAGCTTCGAATCGACGCGCTCGATGTGCACCAGTTCGTTGATCAGCGTTCCCCGGAGCGACCCGGAGTACCCGCCCTCGAGGGTGTACTCGCCCGACAGGATCGTGCCGTCGAGCGTCAGGCGGAACACGCCCCGCTGCTCTCCCGGCTCGACAGAGACCACCCACCGCCCCGAGACCGTGTCCGGCCGCTTTCTTCCCGTCCCCAGCTCCGCCTCGAGAATCGCGACGGACCTCTTGCGGTCCACGATCCTGTCGGCCAGAAGTCGCCGCTTCTCGAGGAGAGACCGCACATCCTGTTCGGCGGCGGCTACCGCCTCCTCGCGGCGGGCCAGCTCGTCGCTACCCGCGTCGGCGCGAGCTGCGCCGTCGGCGACCGCCCGGCAGGCGGTCCCAAGGTCGGCGAGGGCCGCCTCGAGCCGCCGGGACGTGTCGGAGAGCCTGGCGGTATCGGCCGCCAGCCGGCGCCGCTCCCGTGCGAGCTCCGCGCGCGCCACGTCCGCCGCCACATCGGCCGCCCGGACGGGCGGCGCCAGCAGGGCGATCGAGACGAGCGCGGCGTAGAGCTTCCCCATGCTCCAAGTGTAGTTGAGAGCGGGGTCTCCGGGATCGGGACTTGCTATCTCGACGCGGCCCTCAACGAAAAAGGGGGCCATGGCCCCCTTTTTTCTCCGAACTGCAGTCCCGGCTCAGTGCTCGACGCGCATCTGGGCGGACTTGGCCAGGGCCCGGTCGACCTGGCGCTCGACCTCGACCTCGTCGAGGCCATTGATCACGGCGATCTCGGACACGATCAGGTACTTCGCCCGCTCGTACATCTTCTTCTCGCGGAAAGACAGGGTCTTGCGAGCGGAGATGTAGTTGAGCGTCTTCAAGACCTCGGCGATGTCGTGCAGCCGGCCGCTCTTCATCTTGTCGAGATTCTGCTTGTAGCGGCCCTTCCAGTCGCCGGTGGCCGAAAACCGCCCGTCTCCCAGGGCCTTCATGAGGCCCGTGATGTCCTTGCGGTGGGTCAGCCGCCGCAGGCCGATGAGATCGGTGTTCCCGATCGGAACCATGACCTTGGAGTTATTCGACAGGAGACGCAGGTGATAGAAGCTGCGCGGCGGCGCCGGGGCCGACGCGAAGCCCTCACCGATCTTTTCGACCACGGACACCCCGTGGTTCGGATAGACAACCTTCTCCCCCACTCTGAAACTCACTGGGCTCCTCCTCGCTAGAAAGACCTTAAAAAGATCGTAATCGCCGGGTTGGGGAGTCTAGCCGAAAAGGGCCGAAAACTCAAGTAAATGAATGGGTTGCGAGCGACCTGTCGCCCTTAAAGGACTGATTCTAAGGGCCTTTTTTTGCGGAAAAAAAACGGAGCGCGGATGAGCCGCGCCGGAGGAGGGGGTCGGGTCGTCCGCCGGCTTCGCCGGGGCGCGGCAAAGCCGCGCCGCGGACGACGGCTTGTCAAAAGCAAGGGGGGCTCCGCCCCCCTCGGTCACCCCAATGAGGGTTCGACCCTCCTCCTCCGGCACCGACTCCGACGTCATCGATCGGCGCCAATAACTCTCGGCTCTGGACTCTCGACTATTGACTGTTTTCATCTGGTGCCGGAGGAGGGGGTCGAACCCTCATGCCCGTAAAGAGCGGGGGATTTTGAGTCCCCTGCGTATGCCATTCCGCCACTCCGGCCGGGTGGCGATGATAGCCGCAACGCCTCTTTTCCGGTATCTGCTCGGGCGGATCGTGGTTGGCGATATATGCTCCTCGTCAACAACACCCCACCCCGATTCTTAAGCAATTGAGGAGGAAATATGCGCCGGACTGCCCGATTCGTCACGGGTCTACTCTCTCTTTCCCTTCTCGCTGCCATCTCGCAAGCCCAGCAAACCTCGGAACCGCCATTGCTTCAGTGGGCGGCACCGCCCTTCTGGTCGCCATCACCACGTCTAGAGGCTCCGGCCGACGCGCGGGAGCTCTCCATCGAGAGGGCCACGGCGGCGGCTGTCCCGCCCGCCTACGCCTTCGTCCCCGTCGCCCCGTGCCGCCAGTACAACTCGACGTCCCCGCCAAACCCGCTGCTGCAAGGCGTGAACCGGACCGTGACGCTGACAGGCGCACCCTGCGGGATCGCTGCTGGCGCAGTCGCCGTTTCGGCCAACATTACGGTCTTCGCCATCACGGGGGCGCTGGGGAATGGAGTCTTCAAGGTCGACACCGTCTCACCTCCTCTGAGCGCCTGGATCAACTACCCGCCGACAGAAGCCCAAAGGGCCAACGCCGGGGTCGTGGCCTTGAACGGCAGCGGCCAGATCGTCGTCCAGGTCGCCCAGGGCGGCGGCCAGATCGACTTCGTCGTGGACGTCAACGGGTACTACACGTCGGATCTTGGAAATAACAACACCTTCGTAGGCCTCAATGCTGGCAATTTCACGATGACGGGCAGCGCCAACACGGCCATCGGCGCCGGCGCGCTCCAGGTCAACACCACCGGCAGCAACAACACGGCAAGCGGATTCCAAGCGCTCATCGCCAACACCAGCGGCTTCAACAACACGGCAACCGGAGTCTCCGCGCTTGTCGGCAACACCATCGGCACCGACAACACGGCAAGCGGAATGCAAGCGCTCCACAGCAACGCCAACGGCAGTAATAACACGGCATGCGGATCCAGCGCGCTCTTCGGGAGCATCAACGGCGACGACAACACGGCCATCGGCGCCGAAGCACTCCAGTTCAACACCACCGGCATCAACAACACGGCAAGCGGATTCCAAGCGCTCCGAAGCAACAACGGCAACGACAACACCGCAACCGGATTCGACGCGCTCGGCAGCAACGCCATCGGCACCGACAACACGGCCATCGGAATGCAAGCGCTCGCAGGCAACACCACCGGTTCCACCAACATAGGCATTGGGAACAACTCGGGTAGTAATCTCACGACCGGCAACGCCAACATCGACATCGGCAACAGCGGAGTGGCCGCCGAATCCGCCACGATCCGGATCGGGGCTACCCAGACTGCGACCTTCATTGCCGGGATCAGCGGGGCAACCAGCACAGGCGGCGTTGGCGTTTTTGTCAACGGGAGCGGGCAGCTCGGCACGCTCACGTCGTCCGCTCGCTTCAAGGACGACATCCGCGACCTGGGCGCAGGCAGCGAGGGACTCCTCAAGCTGCGGCCGGTCTCCTTCCGGTACAAGCCGGAGCTCGATCCGACGGGGCTCGAGCAATACGGCCTCGTGGCCGAGGAAGTCGCACAGGTCTATCCCGATCTCGTGACCTGCGACGAAACGGGCCAGCCCCAGGCGGTCCGCTATCACTTCCTCGTCCCGATGCTGTTGAACGAGGTCCAGAAGGACCGAAAGCAGATCGAAGACCTGAAGGCCCGCCTCGAACGACTGGAGGCGTTGCTCTCGCCGGCTCGCTAGCCAGTACCGTCGAGCCCGTATTCCTTGATCTTGTTGTAGATCGTCTTCAACGAGAGCTTCAGGAGCTCGGCGGTCTTCTTCTTGTTGCCGCGGGCGAAGGCGAGGGTCTTTGAGATCAGTCGGCGCTCGACGTCCGCCAGGGAGTCGCCCACGGCAATGCGCACGACCGGCGCCTTGCGCGCGCGCAGGCGGCGCACGGGCAGAGGCCGGCCCAGCACCGAGCGCACGGTCGTCGGCCCGATCTCGGGGCCGCCCGCCAGCGCCGAAGCGCGCCGTGCCACCTCGCGCAGTTCGCGGACATTGCCGGGCCAGGCGTGGGTTTGCAGGACGTCGATCGCCTCCAGGTCGAAGCTCATGGCGGGGTCGATCGCTTCCAGGAACCGGATCGCCAAAACGGGGATGTCCTCCTCGCGCTCGCGCAGGGGGGGCAGATGGACCCGATGCTCGGCGATGGCTTCGTAGAGCGGGCGCAGGAACCGGCCGCCGCCGACCGCGTCGTTCGGGTCCTCGTCGGTCCCGATCACGAACCGCGTCTGGGGCGCGCTGTCCAGGTGCTTGAACAGGGCCTTCTGAAATCCCGCCGACGTGGCCTCGATCGCTGGCACGAAGAGCGTGCCGGGTCCGCTCTGCTGTGTCGCGAGATCGAGCGATTCCCCGTCCGAGATGTAGGCGAAGCGTCCGGCTCCCCGCGGGCTCAGGCGGTGCAAAGCGAGAGCAGCGGCGTCTTTCTCCGTGCCCGACTCCCCCGTCAGAAGCACGTGGCCATTGGCGGCGGCGGCTCGCTCGAGACCGCTGAGAGCCGCGGTCCAAACGGGCGAGCGTCCCGGCAGCTCGTCGCGCAGCTCCGCGCGCGCCAGCCGGACCCGGTTCTCTTCGGCTTCCACGGCCGCCTGCCGTCCCGCCGAGGAGGCAGCGACGAGCTGCGCCACCCGCTGGGGTGAGACCGGCCTCCAGAGAAAGTCACGCGCGCCGGCAGCGACCGCCGCAACAGCGCGATCGAGGTCCGCCCTGTCCACGATGGCAAACATGTCGGGGGCTGAGGAGCTCGCGCCTGCTTTCGCGAGCAGGGCCTCCCCGCCCGGGGCATCGCAGGCGGACAGGACGATCTCGGGGGCGAAATCTACGAGCTCCTGGCCCGCCTCCGTGACGTCGCCAAAGCTCCGGACGCTGCACTGGAGCGACGCGAGCACCCGGCGCAGGGCATCCCGCGTCTCGGTGTTCGGATCGAAGATGAGGGCCTTCATGGTCGTTGTGCTCGAAGCCCGGGCATTTTAGCAGGTTGGGCCGGGTCCGGCGTCCTAGGGCCGTCCGTGCGTGTCGAACGCCCAGCGTACCTGGATGCCGTGCCAGGGCAGCCTGTCGCCCCACACGAGGCCGCCCATGTCGACGAGCTGGCCGGCCACGAATCGGACCTGGAGGTCGGTCGATTTCAACACCCGGACGCCGACGCCCCATGCGAGGTTCGCGGCGAGCCCTTTCAAGCTGTAGTTGTAGTCGATTCCGGGGCGCGTGTCGCCGAAGTAGAACTTGAGGTCCGCCCAGCCGATCAGCCAGGGCAACTTGACGGGGTTGAGCGTGAATTCCGTTCTCAGGCCGTAGCGGGCCGTCGGCCGCTCCGGGAAGGGAACGCCGGGGTTCATGTCGAATTCACCATGGGGGAGGTAGAACGTGCCCTCGACCTGCCCCTGCGCATGGACGACGTCGAAGACCTGCGCGGCAGCGTCCGCGACAGGCCACCCGCAGGCGAAGAGAAGAGCGAGAAGGGAGAGCCGGGATCGCATGGCGGACCTCCGAATTCAACGGGCCGAGGATTGGTGAGGATTATCGCCCGGCGGGAGAGAACGGCGTCGAATCGGCCTCGATCTTTCCAACGGCGAGGCCTGCCGCGTTGAAGAGGGGCGGGTCCCTGTAGGCCGCGAGCCTCTTTTCCGCCTCGCGGGGCAAACGGCCGAGGCGAGCGAGCAGAGCGAGAGACACGGCGTCGCGGGCGCGCGTGGATCCATCCTCGATTTTGAAGGCGATACCGACCGACTCGCTGTCTCTGGATCCGCGGAGGCCGATCGCGTAGACGCCCTCGGCCCCCTCCTTGCCGATCCAGCGCCCTCGGCCGGCCGCCAGAAAATCCGTCGTGAATCGCCCCGCCCCCGCCATCATCTCGGGCCGCTCCCGCATGGCTCGCGTCAGGCGCGAGGCCACGGGGCCAGCCGAGCGCGAGACGAGCCGGGCGTAGCCCAAGGAGAGAGCCTCGAGCGGCAGGCGGAAGACCGGCAGGCTGCAGCCGTCGACGGCGATCCCGATGGATCTCGCCGACACACCCGTCCAGGCCTCGAGGCGCTTCAGGATCTCGCGCTGGATCGGATGCGAGACGTCCTGATAGCCCCTGGGGGAGTAGCCGAGGAGGCGGCAGGCCAGAAGCAGCCCGGCGTGCTTCCCGGAGCAGTTGTTGTGCAGCGCCGTCGGCTTCGTGCCCTGTCGGACGAGGGCCTGAAACGACGGCTCATGCATGGGCCTGTCCGCTCCGCAGCAGAGGTCGCGCGAAGTGAAGCCGCCGCGGAGGAGCAACCTCGCCGCTGCGCGCACGTGCCGCGGCTCGCCGCCGTGCGAAGCGCACGTCAGGGCAATCTCGGCGCTCGTCAGGCGAAAGGCCCGCTCCCCTCCCGCCTCGAGAAGCAGCATGGCCTGAAAGGGCTTGGCCGCCGACCGCAGATAGACGCCCTCTCCGCGCAGGCCGGCCGAGGCCAGCAGCTGGCCTCCTGCAGAAACGGCTGCGGCGTGGCCCCGGTGGGCCGACTCGATCCGACCGCCCCGCAGGACCCGGGCCAGGACGGGGGTATCGCGGGACAGCATCGCCCGGCTTCTATCACGGCTCAAGCGGCCGGAAATATTGGCGCCGGAGCGGCCGTTTTGGCCCCTGATGCGCACGATCGTCCTCGGCCTTGGCCTGGCCGCCGTCACCGCGGTGGCCGCAGCCCAGGAACCTCCGATCGTGTTCCCCGACCTCGAGTTTGCCGGAGCGGATGGAGGCTCGGTCAAGCTCTCGCAGTTGAAGGGCAACGTCCTTCTCTTGAACGTCTGGGCCACCTGGTGTGGCCCCTGCCGGATGGAGCTGCCGGTCGTCCAGAAGATGTACGACACCTACAGCGACCGCAACCTGGTCGTCCTCGCGGTGAACATCGACGCCGACCGCTCCCGGGTCGACCCCTTTCTCAAGCGCTTCAACCTCTCCCTTCCCATCTATTTCGCCAATCCCGAGGACGCAGGCCAGATGACCGCGGCGGGCATTCCGACGACGTTCCTGATCGGATCCGACCGCACCCTCCTGCAGAGCTTCGTTGGCTTTTCAGCGGACGTCGAGACGAAGTGGAAGCAGATCCTGGACAAGAACCTCAAACCGTCGCGCAAGAAATAGACAAAGGAGGCCCTTCCCATGAGGATTCGGATATCCGCCCTGTGCCTCGCCATCGCCGCGGTCGCGGCGTCCGCAACGGGCCAGGTTCGCAACGGCACTTTCGAGATCACGCCCTTCTACGGCTACCTTTTCGGCGGCAACTATCCTTTCCGGGCCACGACCCAGTTTTCGTCCAACGTCGACGTGCAAGGCGCCGGCGTTTACGGCGTCGGCGTGGGCTACTTTCTGAACAGCACGTTCGAGATCGAGGCGCGCTGGGCGGAGACCATGACCGGCTTCGAGAACCATGACTGGGACCACTCGTCAAACAGTAACCGGAGGCTGGCCGACCTGCAGGTCGACTACATCCTCGGATACGGGACGTTCAATTTCGGCCACAGCCGTTGGGTTCCCTACTTCACGGTCGGCATGGGCGCGGCGATCATCAACCCGGGTGCGCGCACAGACCTCGCTTGCCCCGCTGCCCAGTGCGGCGACCGGCCCTCCTCGACGCATTACACGACGGCGATCGGCGGCGGATTGAAGTACTACTTCAGCCCCCACTTCGGCCTCAAGATCGACGCCCGCGACAACATCACGTACTTGAACTCGACCAACAATGGAGGCTGTGGCTCGCACAACCATTGCGGGGACACGATCTTCTGGTTCAACAACTTCGAAACGTCCGGCGGGCTCGTCATTTCGTTCTGATCCGCCGGCCTCCGCTCCCGGCCGTCTCGAGTGAGACCTCGACGGTCGGGGGCAGGAGCTCCCGGATGGCCTCTCGCGGCCACTCGACAGCCACCGGGGCTCCCACGACGGCATCCGGCAGCCCCAGGGACGACAGCTCCGCGGGGTCATCCTTCAGCCGGTAGAGATCCAGGTGGCGCAGCACGACGCCGCCCCCGGCTGACACGTACTCGTTGAGGATCGAGAACGTCGGCGACGCCACTTCCCGCGGCAGCGCACCCAGCCCCCTCGCCAGCCCCCGGGCGAAACAGGTCTTGCCCGAACCGAGATCCCCTACGAGGTAGACGACGTCGTTCGGACGGAGGAGCCGCCCGAGCCGCTCGCCCATCGCCTCGGTCTCCTCCTCGCTGTGCGTGACGGCGCCGTCGATCAACGGACTCCGCAAAGCGCTCTCCGGACCCGCGGGAGAGCGTCGGCGAGCTCGGCCGTCAGGAGCCCGGCGTCGCCGAGATCCGCGGCGAGCAGTTCCCCGGCGGCTCCGTGCAGGAAGGCGGCGGCGATCGCGGCGTCGCGGCCCGCCAGGCCGCCCGCCAGCAGGGCGCCGATCGCGCCCGCCAGCACGTCGCCCGAGCCCGCGGTCGAAAGTAGCGGCGTGCCCGTCGGATTGACGGCGAGCTTTCCGCCGGGAGTCGCCGTGATCGTCCCGGCTCCCTTCAGCACTACGACGGAGCGAGCCGCGCGCGCGAGCTCCGCCGCCGCCCGCGCCCTGTTCCCCTGGACCGCCCGGCTGGAAATGCCGAGAAGGCGCCCGGCCTCTCCCGGGTGCGGCGTCAGGACGGTCGGTGATCGCCGCCGCCGGAGCAGGCCCGGGCGTCCCGCGAAGGCGTTCAAGAAGTCGGCGTCGCCGACCAGCGGCCTCGCGGCCCCGCGAGCAATCTCCTCGATCGCTTCGAGCGTTCCCCCCGACGTCCCCAACCCGGGTCCCACGACGGCCGCGTCGAAGTCCGCGAGCGCCTCCACGGCTTGCCGGCCCGCTTTGGCGGAGAGGCCGCCGCGTTTCTCCTCGAGGCCGAGCGTCATCGCCTCCGGCAGGGCGCCGACGACGACCTGCTCGAGCGACTCCGGACAGAAGACGGTCACCAGTCCCGCCCCGGAACGCAGCGCCGCGCGCGCGCAGAGAATCGCCGCACCCGCCTTGCCGCGCGAACCCGCAATCACCGCCAGGCGGCCGAAGTCTCCCTTGTGCGCATCGAGAACCCTTGGAGGCAACAGCCGGCGCACGTCGCCCGGCTCGACGGAATCGAGCTCGCCGCCGACCCGTGCGAGCGTGGCCCGGGAAATGCCGATGTCGCCGACCACGACCTCGCCGCAGAACTGCCGCGCCGGAAAGAAGACGTGGCAGAGCTTGGGCGCGCCGAACGCGACGGTCAGAGCGGCGCGCACGCACGGGCCGGCCAGCGCCCCCGAGTCAGACGACAGGCCCGAGGGCACGTCGGCCGAGACGATCGGGCGGCCGCTCGCATTGAGAGCCTTGACGGCTGCCGCCGCGGTCCCGGTCAGCCCGCGCGAGAGCCCGGTTCCGAAGAGCGCATCGACCGCGCCGTCCGACTCGGCGAGCGCGCGGGAGAGGGCCGCGCGCGCCCCCCGGCCGATGAGCGCCAGCGGGGTGATCCCGTAAACCAGCGCCCGCTCGAGGTTGGCCTGCGGGTCCCCCCGGTAGGCCGACGCGTCGGCGAGGGTGAAGACCGCCGCGGCAATCCCGCGGCCCGCCAGCAGCCGGGCTGCCGCGAGGCCGTCTCCTCCGTTGTTTCCCGGCCCGCACACGACGACCACGCGCTTCCAGCCGGGAAAGCGTCGCAGCATCTCGGTCACGAGGGCCTCGGCCGCCCGCTCCATCAGCTCGAGCGATGCCACGCCCCCGCGGATCGTCGCGCGGTCCGCAGCACGCATGGCGCGGGCCGAAAGCACCGGGATCATCGGGGGAAAGGAGCGAGAGTCATGCCCCGATTATCTCAGCGGTAAGGGCTAGTTTCCCTTCTTCTCTTCCTTCGGCAGAACCGACACGAAGAAGTTCTTCTGGGCGTAGGAAACTTGGTTGGTTGCCGCGTCCCGGACGGCAACGGAGATCTTCTGCCCTCCCGGCACGACCAGCATCTTGACCTCGTACGGAAACACCTTGCCCAGAGCCTCCTTGAGCCTCGGGGCGGGCACCGTGACCTTCTGCTCGCGCAGGGTCAAGTCCGATTGCTTCCCCGAGACGTCGAGCACCACGAAATAGATGAAGAGCTTGCCCTCGTAGTTGTCGCCGGCGGGCAGGAGCCCGATCTTGTCGATCGGGATCGAGATCTTCGCCGGGATGACGAAGTTCTCGTCGTCGTAGGGCGCCGCCTCGCCGAGGGCCAGCACGATCTTGAGAGGGTTGTCGTCGCGCGAGTAATTCAAGGCCGCCACCACGGCTTCCGCCGTACGGGTCTCTACGGTCTTCTCCACGAAGCCCCTGCGCGTCCGCACCTCCAGGCCCTTGCGCTTGACGGTGACCTGAATCGAGTGCGGACGGTCGACGCCGGCGCGCGAGGCGCGGTATCCGAGCGAGTAGAAGTTCGAAAAGTCCTTCGTCAGCTCGTCGAGATTCTTCTTCCAGTCGTTCAGGTTGACGGCCGCCACGCCTCCGGTCTGCTCGGCCATCATCTTGAGCGGCGCCTGCATGTTCTCGCGCATGAAGAAGCTGCTCGGCTTGTTCTGGAATGAACGCTGCTCCGCCGAGATCAGGTCGTCCACCTGGAGCCCCGACGCGTCGAGCGGCCAGATCGTGACGCCCTGGGCGTTGGCGGCCTGGACGATCGTGACGTACTTCGTGTCCATCAAGTATTCGAACTGATCCAGGGTGGAGGCCTGCTCGCGGTACTTCTGGGCCACGGAATCGAAAATCTCGAGGCCCGCCGTCGAGGGAAGCCCTTCGGAGACGTAGATCAGGATCTTCCGACCGGCCACGCCCGCCAGACCGTTGACCGTGTCCTTCAGCGCGTTGACAGTGAAGACGAGGTCGTTGCGGTACGCCTGCGCGTACTGGACCGCGATCTGCGTCGCCTCGGCGGCGCTCTGCGAATCGTCGACGCGGTGAAGGGCGTCCACGCGGTCGCTCGAGACCGTGGACCCGCCGCCGGTCTCCAGCTCGATCTTCTCGAGAAGAGCCACGATGTCGGAGCCTTCGGAGGTGAACTTCCGCCGGACCTTGAGGGAGCGGTTCCAGGTCACGATCATCGCCTCGGCGTTGTGCCCGACCGTCTGCGCGACCCACAGCTTCAGGCTCTTGAACATCCGATTTCGGTTCTGCGCCGTGATGTTCAGGTTGTCGATGAAAATCAGGTAACGGGCCTTGACCTCGACGGGAAGATCTTCCTGCGTGGCCGAATCCTCCACCGAGAGGACTTTCCCGTCTTCGAGGAGGACCTTGCCTCCGGACACCGCGTAGAAGTTGGTGATCTTCTGCGGCACGCCGTCCTGGCGCAGCTCGAAGTCATCGCGCGTCAGACCGCTAACCCGGTTGCCTTTCGAGTCCGTGACGAACACTTCGACGTTCGTCACCGAGACCTCCACGGACTCGGAGACGGCAGGCAGCGACGGCTCCTGGGGGGGAGGTTTGGGCGGCGGCTGCTGGGCGAAGACCGCCGCGCAGGAGGCCAAAAAGACGATGGCGGCGGCGGTTTTCTTCAACGGTTGCTCCTTCGTGAAACGAATCGCCAGAAGGCGTGGATTATTCCCCAGGGGCCGAAAAACGTTGTTGCTTTGTACCTGCAAATTCAACAGAATCCGTCCCTCCGGGAGCGGACCACCCGCCACCGGCGACCAAGCTTTAAGAGCGAAGGAGCGGTTCCGAATGCCAACGCGACGGCAGCGCGCGACCTTGAGCGCGGTGCTCATCCTCGCAGTCCTCGGACTGACCGGGTGCAACAAACTCAAGTCCAAGCAGGAGATCAAGAAGGGCAACGAGTTCTTCAAGGCCGGACAGTATGAGCCGGCCCTGGCCAGCTACCAGGAAGCGCTGCGCCTGGACCCGGACGAGAAGAAGATCTACCTGAACATTGGACTGGCTTACATGGGCGAGTACCAGCCGGGCTCGAAGCACCCGAGGGATCTCGAGATCGCGCAGAAGGCGATCGACTACCTCGAGAAGTTCGTCCAGGCCTTCCCGAAAGAGAAGAAAGCCCAGAAGGCCCGCGAGTTCCTGGTCTCGATGTACCTGGCCACGGACCGTTTCGACGACGCCATCAAGTTCTACCAGGACATGCTGGCCTCTAACCCGAAAGACTCGAAAGCCATGAGCTCGATCGCCCAGATGTACTTCAAGAAGGGCGATTTCGACACGGCCGTGGTCTGGCTGAAGAAGCGGCTGGAAGTGGAGACCAACAACCCCGAGGTCTATTACCTGATCGGCGTGCAGGCGTGGGACCGCTCGTACAACTTCCCGGGCCTGGCCCCGGAAGAGCGGGCCAAGATCGTCGAAGAGGGCCTGCAGGCCCTGACCAAGGCTGTCGAGATCAAGCCCGACTACTTCGAGGCCATCTCCTACATCAATCTTCTTTATCGGGAAAAGGCCAAGATGGAGACGGACCCGGCCAAGAAGAAGGAGTTTACCGAGACGGCAGACAAGTTCCTGGCGCAGGCCCTCGAGCTTCGCAAGAAGGCGAAAGAGGCGGAGGCTGCGAAGGGGCCGACGCCGGAACCGGCCAAGTGATTCCGGTGTCCCGAAGGGCAGGAGGATCGCGCCATGTTTGAAGATGTCCTCATCGAATCGGGCACGGCGGGGAGCAACGCGAAACGTTCTCTGTCCTGGCCCGTGTCGCTCGCCCTCCATGTCCTGATGATCGGCGCCGCGCTCGGCGCCTCGATCTGGTTTGTGGAAGACGTGCCGGAGCCGCCGATCCCGGTGGCTTTCTACGCATCCTCCCCTCCGCCTCCCCCTCCTCCTCCGGCCGCGGCGAAAGCCGCTCCCAAGGCACCGGATACGCCCAAGCCGGTCTCGATCAAGCCCCAGGAAATGGTCCAGCCCCAGGTCATGCCGCAGACCGTCCCGCAGCCCCTCGCCCAGGCCGAGGCCCCCTCGTCCGACGAGGGCGGGGTCGAGGGAGGGGTCCCGGGCGGCGTCCCCGGCGGAGTCCCGGGGGGTGTGGTGGGAGGCATGGGCTCCGGAGGGGAAGGGGGCGAAATCCTGCGGGTGGGCGGGGAGGTCAAGGCCCCTGTCCTCCAGACGAGAATCGACCCGACCTACCCCGAGGCCGCCCGCAAGGCCCGGATGGAGGGGGTCGTCATCCTCGAGGCCATCATCACGGCCTCCGGCTCGGTCGAGGAAGTTCGCGTCTTGAAGTCCGTCAACCCCCTGCTGGACGCCTCGGCGGTCCGGGCCGTTCAACAGTGGAAATACAAGCCGGCCACCTTAAACGGCCGGGCCGTGCGCGTCTACCTCACCGTGACGGTCACGTTCAACTTGCACTAGGATTCGCTTTTCGGCGCTACCACGAGAACGAACGGATAAGGAGCGATTCATGAGTTTCGATCTGGGGCACATCTGGCAGACGATGACCATCATCAACAAGGGCGTGCTCATCATCCTCGTCCTGATGTCGGTCTACTCCGTGACGGTGACGATCGAGCGGTACATCTTCTTTGGCAAGGCTCGCAAGCAGTCGCTCGCGTTCGCCAAGGGCGTCACCCTGTTCCTGAAGAACGACAACCTTCAGGGCGCCATCGACTCGTCCAAGAAGTTCAGCCACAGCCACGTTGCGCGAGTCGTCGCGGCGGGCCTGCTGGAGTTCAAGAACGACGCCGAGGCCGGAGGCGGGGGCGTGGTGGGCCACGACATGATCGAGGCAGCCGAGCGCGCCATCGAGCGAGAGACCCTGCTCGTCACGGCCGACTTCAAGCGCGGGCTGGCCGGCCTGGCGACCATCGGGTCGATCGCCGTGTTCATCGGCCTCTTCGGAACGGTCATCGGCATCATCAACGCCTTCTCCGGCATGGCCATGACCGGTTCGGGCGGCATCGGCGCGGTTTCGGCCGGTATCGCCGAGGCCCTGATTGCGACGGCCACGGGCCTCATCGTCGCCATCTTCGCCGTCTGGTTCTTCAACATCTTCCTCAACAAGATCGAGCGGTTCCAGATCGAAATGACGAACTCGACCTCCGAGCTGATCGACTACTTCATCAAGCGTCGCGCCGCCGGCGTCACGCTGCGCGCGTCTTAAGGCCGGGCTTCCAGGCATCCACACAGGAGGGTCTGACACATGGGAATGGAAACGGGCCGCGACAAGCTCAAGGCATCCATCAACATCGCTCCGCTGGTGGACGTCTGCCTTGTCCTGCTCATCATCTTCATGGTCATCACCCCCATGCTCCAAAAGGGCGTCGCGGTTCAGCTTCCCCAGTCGGCCAATCCGGACAAGAAGCCCGAAGGCGGCAAGCAGAAGCTGATCTCGGTGAAGTGGTCGAGCCCTCCTGTCTACTACCTCGAGAGCAAGCCGATCTCGAAAACAGACCTGCAGACCCAGTTGGACGAGCTCTTTCAGCGCGCTCCCCAGACGGACCTCGTCATCAAGGCCGACCAGCGTTTGAAGTACGGCGACGTGAAGGAAGTCATGAAGATCACGAAGGAATCCGGCTTCCAGAACGTCGGCCTGATCGCCGAGAAGAAGGTCGCAACCGGCGGATAGCCGGCCCGACCCGACAGGAGACCACACAACCATGGGGGCACAATCCGGTTTCGACATGCGGAGCGAGATCAACATCGCTCCGCTCGTGGACGTCACGCTCGTTCTGCTGATCATCTTCATGGTGTTGACGCCCCTGCTCCAGATGGGCTACGACGTGAAGGTTCCGCCCAAGTCGAACGTTCCCAATACCGAAACGCCGCCCGACCAGATCATCGTCTCTCTCACGCCCCAGAATAAGATCTACCTGAACAAGGAAGAGATGAACAAGCAGACGCTGGCGCTGCGCCTCTCGGAGATCCTGAAGAACAGGGCCTCCAAGACGGTCTTCTTCTCGGGAGACGACGGGTCGACCTACTCCGAGGTCATCGAGGTCATGGACATCGTGCGCAACGCCGGCGCTACCAACATCGGCATCGTTCTGGAAGCGGTTCCGGTCCCGACCCAGTAGCCGTCCTCGACCCCTCCTCGATTCTGATATCGTTGCGCGCCGCAAGCGTGGCGCGCGCCACGACAAACCCAAAAAGAGGAGTTCACGAATGTCTCACGACCTGGCCATGCCCTTGATCCTGACTTTCTCGGTCGGTTCCCTGTTCGTGGCCGGATGGCTCATCCGGTGGGTGCTGGCGCGTGACACCGGGACGGCCGCCATGCAGGAGATCTCCAACGCCATCAAGGTGGGAGCCGAGGCCTTCCTGAGGCGCCAGAACCGGACGATCGGCCTGCTGGCCGCCGCTCTGGCGGCCCTGATCTATGTCCTCTACGCCTTCGTACGCGCGCACCACGATTTCGACCCGGTGCCCACGGCCTCCGGCCTCGCGTTCTGGACGACTCTGTCGTTCCTCCTCGGCGCAGCCTGCTCCGTCATCGCCGGGTACATCGGCATGTGGATCGCGATCCGGACGAACATCCGCACGGCTTCCGCCGCGCGGACGTCCTTGAACGACGCGCTGCGCACGGCGCTGCGCGGGGGCGCGGTCTCGGGCCTCTTTGTCGTCGCCATGTCGCTCCTCGGCGTGGGAGGCCTCTACTGGCTGGTCAGCCACTTGACCCAGGTCCCGCCCGAGAAGATCCCCCTCCTGATCGTCGGGTACGGCTTCGGGGCGTCCTTCGTCGCCCTCTTCGCCCAGCTCGGCGGCGGCATCTACACCAAGGCTGCCGACGTCGGAGCCGACCTCGTCGGCAAGGTCGAGGCCGGCATCCCGGAGGACGACCCGCGCAACCCGGCTGTCATCGCCGACCTCGTGGGCGACAACGTCGGCGACTGCGCCGGCCGCGGCGCCGACCTCTTCGAGTCGACCGCTGCCGAGAACATCGGCGCCATGATCCTGGGGGCCTCCCTCGCGATGACCGCCGAGAAGGCCGGGATGGCCTTCTCCGCCGGGATCGTGGGTCTCATGCTCTTCCCTCTCGTCGCGCGGGCTTTCGGCCTGCTCGCCTCGATCGTGGGCATTCTCGTCGTCCGGACGAACGAGAACGAGGACCCGATGAAGGCCCTCAACCGCGGCTACTACGTGACCTCCGCGCTCGCCATCGCGGGCTTCTTTGCCGCGACGAAATGGCTCCTGTTCAACCCGAACCGCCCCGATGCGTGGTGGATGTACTTCCTCTGCGGCGTGATCGGAGTCTTGACCTCGATCGCGTTCGTCTACATCACGCAGTACTACACGGAATACAAGTACCGGCCGGTTCAGGAGATCGCCGAGGCCTCGCAGACGGGCCCGGCCACCAACGCCATCGCCGGGATCGCGATCGGTTTCGAGTGCACGGTGATGCCCGTCATTGCGATCTCGATCGCCATCCTCTCCTCGTACAAGATCGGGGCGGCGGCGATGGACGGGGGCGGCCTCTTCGGCACGGCGGTCGCCACGATGGGCATGCTCGGAACAGCCGCGTACATCCTCGCAATGGATACGTTCGGCCCGATCACCGACAACGCCGGCGGCATCGTCGAGATGTCGCACCAGCCCGAAGCGATCCGCAAGAAGACCGACCGGCTCGACGCCGTGGGCAACACGACCAAGGCCCTGACCAAGGGCTACGCCATCGGGTCGGCCGCTCTCGCCGCGTTTCTCCTCTTCTCGGCCTATCTCGACGAGCTCAAGAACCTGCGCGCCCCCCTCGAGTCCGTGAATCTCGCCAAGCCCGAGGTCTTCCTGGGAGGCCTCCTTGGCGCCATGCTCGTCTTCGTCTTCTCCGGGCTGGCCATCAAGGCCGTCGGCCGGGCCGCTCAGGTCGTCATCCAGGACGTGCGCGCCCAGTTCAAGGAGCACCCGGGCATCATGCAGGGCACCGAGAAACCCGATTACGGCCGGACGGTCGACATCGTCACGCGGGGCGCCCTCCGGCAGATGATCCTGCCCGGCCTCGTCGCGGTCGGCACGCCGATCGCTGTCGGCCTCGTCTTCAGGCTGTTCGGCGTGGGTGCCGAGGCCGTGGCGGCGATGCTGATGGTCGGAACGATCGCCGGCATCCTCATGGCGACGTTCCTGAACAATGCCGGCGGGGCGTGGGACAACGCCAAGAAGTTCATCGAGATGGGGAACTACGGCGGCAAGGGCTCCCCAACGCACAAGGCCGCCGTCGTGGGAGACACGATCGGTGACCCGTTCAAAGACACGGCGGGCCCGTCCCTCCACGTCCTGATCAAGCTGCTCGCGACGATCACCCTGGTCCTCGCCCCGCTCTTCATATAGACGACGACCGGCTCATCAAGCAAAAGGCCCGGCAAACGCCGGGCCTTTTCATTGCTCCTTTGGACTTTGGACCTTGGACTTTGGACTCCCGCCCCTGGGCGCGTCGGCCTCAGTTGCCCGGCGGATGCCCTTGCATCATCTCGGACATGTCGCGGAACGTGATGTCCTTGGGAAGCACGAACATGTCGTCGGGGACCGAGCCGGGGACCTGGATGTCCGTGTTGTGGTACGTCGTCTTGCCGCGGGGCGTCTCCATGACGATCTTGATCGGGAAGTTCTTGAGGTCCTGGGCCAGCCAGTACTTGCCCCGGTCTCCCTCGCCGCCGTCGTAGTCCCAGATCTCGCAGGCGTGGCCGTCGATCGTCTCCGTGCCGACCTTCTTGCCCTTGGCCCGGACCGTGTCGATCTTGTTGATGTAGTCGTGGTTGGGCCGGCCGCCGCGTTTGCTCATCGACGAGTTGATCTTCATCCCCTGGCCCGTGCCGTCCATCCACGTGTAATTCTCTTCGCCCAGGTGAAGCATGTTCATCTTCATTTCGCCGGCGTCGGCCTTCAGGCGCATCTTGCCGGCCTTCAGCCAGATCTCGAAATCCGTGGGCACCGGCATCCGGCCGCCCCGGCCCTCTCCGCCTCCCCCGCCGCCCCCGCCCTCCACCTCGATCTTCGATTTCCAGTGCGCCGACGCGAACGTTTCGGGACGCGCCACGGCTGCGAGCGCGAGGCTGGCGGCACACACCGCCGCCGCCCGGGACAACATTCTCCAGTTCATTCCAGCTTCTCCTTTCAAGAGCATCGGCAGTTTAAACGAACCGGCACAGGATCTCGTTACAGATCAAAAACCCGCGCTCGGTCAGTCGGATTCGATCGCCCTGGCGGGCGAGCAGGCCCTCGGAAACCCAGAGCGCAAAGTCTCCCTCGAGCAGGCGGTCGCCGGACTCGGCGAGGAACCTCTCGATCGCCGCGGCCTCGACACCCTCGGCGAGGCGAAGCCCGAGCACGATCCGTTCCCTCGCGGCCTCCTCCGGGCCGACGGGCCGGTCCAGTGCCACCGGCCGGCGGCCGGCCTCGAGCGCCTCGATGTACCCCGGAATCGCCGAGACGTTGGCTCGCCGCCGGGACGACCACCACTCGTGCGCCGAGACTCCGAGGCCGAGGGTGGGAGTGCGCGTCCAGTACTTGAGATTGTGTCGGGCCTCCCTCCCTGCGCGCGCCCAGTTGGAGATCTCGTAGTGCCGGAAGCCCCGTTCCGCGAGCGTCCGGTGGAGCTCCATCCAGAGGTCCGCCTGCGCGTCGTCCCCCAGGTACCGCTCCGGATGAAGCTGGCGGTCTTCCTCGATCGTCTTCGACTTCTCGGTTTCCAGAAGATAGACGGACACGTGTTCGACTCCCGCCGCGGCCAGCCCGGCGGCGCTCCGGCGGAAGCTCTCCGCTGTCTGCTCGGGAAGGCCGAGGATCAAGTCGCCCGACACGGAGAGATCGGCCGCCAGCAACGTTTTGAGGGCGGCCGCCGCGCGCGCCGCATCGTGGCGGCGCCCGACCGCCAGCAGCTCGCGGTCCTCGAGCGACTGCACGCCGACCGAGACCCGGTTGACGCCGGCGGCCACCCAGGCCGCGGCGCGCTCCGCCGTCACGTCTTCGGGGTTTGCTTCGAGCGTCACCTCCGCTCCGGCGGCGATGGCGAATCGGCGGCGCAGAGCCTCGAGCAGGTCGGCGATCTGCTGCGGCGGAGCCAGCGACGGAGTTCCGCCGCCCAGGTAAACGGAGTCGAAACCCTCTCCGCGAGCCTCCGGCTCGAGCAGCTCCGCCTCCTTCAACAGGGCCCGGAAGTACGCCTCGCGCGAGGAGGCGTCCGTCGTCACGACGAAGGAGCAGTATCCGCAGCGTGACGCGCAGTACGGTAGGTGAACGTAGAGCCCGGCGTCGTCCACCGAATGATCCGGCGTCACGGTCCGCGCAGGGCGGCCTCGACCTGCGCGGCCGCTTCAGCGCCGAAGGGAAACACCTTTCGGAAGTTTCCCTCCCGCACGACTGCGGACAGGTCCCGGACCGATTCATCGATCCAGCGCACCGCGCCGTGCATCAGCGCCTGGTGGTGCTCGCCGGCCATGGAGAGCGCGGCCTTCTCCTCGAGAAGCGCGGACGCCCTGGAATTGGCCGGCGGCTCCCCTTCCCCTCTCGGGCGCGGGGGCAGGGACAAGAGCCCGCGGCCCGCGGCGGCCTCGCGCACGGCGGCCTGCCCTCGAGGCACCTCGGCGCCCCAGCCCCCGTGATGCACCCGCTCGAAGAAGCTGTCCGCGGCGGCAGGATCCTCCGCCGCCCGCGCCTCGACGGCCAACCTCCGCCCTTCGCCGTCGGCGGAAGGAGAGAGAGGCATCACGAAGACGGCGCCCGCCGCCGCGGCTGCATCGAGCAGCGGCTCATAGAACGACGCGTCGGCGGTCCACCCGGGGATCACCGGCAAGGCAAGGCCGCTCGAAAACCCGGCCGCCGCGGCCACCCGAAGAATGGGAGGCAGCGGCCCCGGACGCCAGCTGACGACAACGACGGCCGTCCGGCCCGGCGCGCTCGGAAGCCCGTCCGGTTCCGGGTCGAGCAGGTAGACGCCGCGGCCTGCCGCGCGCGCTCCTTCCGCGGCCGCCCGGTAGGCGCCCCGCACGGACTCTGCCGCCGAGCACCGCTCCACGGCCACGGCTCCGGCCGGCAGCCCGTTGAGCGCCTCGCGCCACGAGCCGGGATCCGCAGGGCCAGCCACGACTTTCGCCTCGCGCCGGCAGGTCACAAACCGCCGCTCCAGGGGATCGAAACGGAAGGCCGGCGGGGCCGCGTCGCCGGAGTACGGCGTCGCGCGGGCAGCCACGCGCCGGCCGCCGAGGTCGAATTCTCCGGCCCTGACCGCCGGAGCTGCCGCCTGCTCGAAGAGAATCATCGCCGCCGGCGGATCGGGCGAATGGCGCGGCGCCAGCCCCTCGTCCCGTAGCGGGCGAAAACGTCCGCCTCGAAGTTGAGCCGCTCGCCCGGCCTCGTGGATCCGAGCGTCGTGCGCCGAAATGTCTCCGGAATGATCGCCACGTCGAACCCGGCTTGCCGGCGGGCCGCGACTGTGAGACTGACTCCGTCGAGAGCCACGGAGCCCTTCACCGCGACAAACCGCATCAGCCGGGCCGGCACGACAAAACGGAAGGTCCACGAGTTTCGGGCCCGAGCGATTCGCGAAAGCCGGGCCACGCCGTCCACGTGTCCCATCACGAAGTGCCCGGAGAGCCGGTCTCCCCACCTCAGCGCGCGCTCGAGGTTCACGGGGTCGCCGCGCGACAGGTCTCCGAGTGTCGAGCGGCGCAGGGTCTCGCCCGAGAGGTCCGCCACGAGGGTGCGGCCGCCAACGACGGCCGTCAGGCACACGCCCGAAACAGCGACGCTCTCTCCGACTGCGAACCGCCCGAAGCGCGCCGGCGAAGCGACGGTCAGGCGCGCGCCTCCCCGGCCCGCCCTCTCCATCGAGACGACGCGGCCGAGCCCGCTCACGATGCCGGTGAACATGAGACGGGAGTCTACAGTCGGCCTGTCACGAGAATGTCGCCGCCGACGCGCTCGACCTCGACATCGAGAAGGCACGGGGTCCCCTGGAGCGAGAAGCCCCGGCCGGCGACGCCGGACGGAGCCGAAGCGCCGCCGAGCAAGCGGGGAGCCAGGAAGATGGCCACGCGGTCCACGAGACCGGCCTCGAGGAAAGACGCCTGGGTCGCACCGCCGCCTTCGATGAGAAGAGACGTCACGCCGCTCGCGAGCAGGTTCTTGAGGAGGCGGCGCAGGTCGACTTCCCCCGGCCTCTGCCCGCGCAGGCTCCAGATCTCGACCCCGAGGCGGGCCAGGCGCCGAGCCTTCGGGTGCGAGGCCGGCTGGGCCGTCGCGACGATCACACCCCGGGGCCGGCGGTAGAGCCGCGAGGAAACGGGGGCCTGGAGCCGCCCGTCCAGGACGATCCGGCAATGCGGCGTCACGCGATTGACACCGAGGCGGCGCGTCAGGAGGGGGTCGTCAGCCGCCACGGTTCCGGCTCCCACGAGAACGGCATCCAGCTCCTCGCGCAGGAGCATCGCGCGGCGCCGGGCCGCTTCGCCGGAGATCCAGCGGCTTTCACCCGAGGCCGATGCGATCTTCCCGTCGAGCGAAGACGCCCACTTTGCGAGCACGAAGGGCCTTTTCCTCGTCACCGAGACGAAGAACTTCTCGTTCTGCCGGCGGGCCCGGGAGCCTTCGGCGGCCGTTCCCGCGTTCACGACGACGCCAGCCTGCCGCAGGGCCCTCGCTCCGCGGCCCGAGACCCTGGGGTTGGGATCTGCCGACGCGAAGATCACCCGCCGCACGCCGGCTGAAAGGAGAGCGTCCGTGCAGGGGGGCGTGCGTCCGTGGTGAACGCACGGCTCGAGAGTCACGTAGAGGTCCGCTCCCCGAGCCCGGGCGCCAGCCCTCCGCAGCGCTGCGACCTCCGCATGCGGCCCGCCCGCTCTCCGGTGCCATCCCACCCCGACCACGCGCCCGTTCTTGACGATCACGGCCCCCACCATCGGGTTGGGCGAAACCGTGTACCTTCCCCTTTCCGCCAGCTCGAAAGCCCGCTCCATCCAAGCCCCTTTGGACTTTGGACTTTGGACTTTGGACTCTCTACTCATCGCCAAGCAATGCCTTTGCATAGTCGGCAGGATCGAAGGGCACCAGATCGTCCTTGCCCTCGCCCACCCCAACGTAGAGCACGGGGAGTTTCAGCTCCCGATAGATCGCGAGGACGATCCCCCCGCGGGCGCTGCCGTCGAGCTTCGTCAGGACGACTCCCGTTGCCCCGGCCGCCTCCACGAACCGCCGAGCCTGGGCAAGGCCGTTGCCGCCGGTCGTGGCGTCGAGCACCAGCAGCGTCTGATGCGGCGCCCCCGGCACCTCCCGCGCGGCGACCCGACGCATCTTGGCCAGCTCCTCCATGAGGTTCTGCTTGGTGTGAAGCCGTCCGGCCGTGTCCACGAAGAGAACCTGCGTCTTGCGGGCCTTCGCAGCCGACAGGGCGTCGAAGAGGACGGCCGAGGGATCGGCCCCCTCCCCGTGACGGATGACGTCGAGGGCGAGGCGCCTGCCCCAGATCTCGAGCTGCTCGATGGCCCCCGCGCGGAACGTGTCCGCGGCGGCAAGAAGGACCTTCTGCCCGCCCTCCACGCGCCGGGCCGCGAGCTTGGCGGTCGTGGTCGTCTTGCCCGATCCATTCACACCCACCAGGAAGATCACCTCGAGAGGAACCGCGGCGTGAGCCTTTGCGACCGGAGCTCCGGAAAGCAGCTTCTCGATCTCCTCGGCCAGCATGCGCCGGAGCGTCCCGACGTCCGACCGGGCGGCCTCTCCGGCGCGTGCCTTGACCCCGGAAACGAGGGCCTCCGCCGTCTCTGCCCCCGCATCCGCCGCGATGAGCGCTTCCTCGAGAGCATCGAAGACCGAATCGTCGAATCCCAGGCTCTTCTTGGCGGCGGCACCGACCTTCTCCAGGATCTCGGTGTGCGTCATGAAGAGGCCGCGACGCACGCTGGCAAAGAAGCCGCCGCCGGCTTGCTTCGTCTCGCTCATGAGGAAGGGAGGGCTACCTTCGGGTTTCGGGCCCGAGCGACTCGAGGATCAGCCGGGCCTTCGATCCGTAGTCGCCGCCCGGATCGAGGTCCACCACGCGCTCGAGGTAGCGGCGGCCGAGGGCTTCCCGGTGCAGGGTGACAAGGGCGAGGCCCAGATGCAGGTTCGCATCCGCGGCCTTGGGCGCCAGCTTCACGGCCTCGAGGTAGTCCTGGGTGGCCCCCTCCAACTTCCCCTGGGACTCGCGCGCGATGCCGCGTTGAAGGTAAGCCGTCATGCTCTTCGGATTGCGCGAGAGCGCATCGGAGAAAAACCCCTCCGCCTCGACGAAGTGCCCCTGGAGCTGGCTGAGGCGCCCGCGCTCGATCGCGAGGTCGAAGTGGTCCTCCGGATTCGTGGACGATTCGGCCCACCGGAAATCGTCGTCCGCTTCCTTGTACTGCCCGAGCTGCATGTATGCCATGCCCCGGTGGATCCGGTAGAGCGGTTTTTCCGACGACAAATGGACGGCATCGTTGAAGGCGGAGAGGGCGCCCCGGTACTCGCCCAGGGACAGCAACGATACGCCGAGGCCGTCGTAGGCATCCGGGTTCTTCGTGTCGTTCTTGAGGAAATCGCGATACGCCTTCTCGGCGTCCGAATAACGGCCCTCGCGAAGCAGGACCTGGGCCATCCTCAGGTCGAGCATCGCTTCGGCCGAGGTGTGCTGGGTCTTCGGGGGGCAGCCGGTCAGCAGGCCGAGCGCGAGAACCAACGTGAAGGCAAGAGCCCACTCTCCGAGTCTCGCCCCTCCCCTCCCGGTCAAAGGGCTTCTCGCAGGACGGCCTGTGGCCGCGGCTGCTCCTCGATCGGCACGAGCTTGCCCTTCTCCCATGCGGAGACGAAGGCCGTGACGATCCGGGGATCGAAGCGCGCGGGCGCGAACTGGCGGATCCGGTCCACGACGAACTGGATCTCCATCGCCTTCTGGTACGGACGCGTCGTCGTCATCGCGTCGAACGTGTCGGCGACCGTCACGATCCGGGCCTGCAGAGGGATCTCCTCGCCCTTCAGTCCGTCGGGATATCCGCCACCCTGCCACTTCTCATGATGGTACTTCATGCCGGGGATGACGTCGGCCAGCTGTGGGATGGCCGACATGATCGCCGCGCCCTTGACGGGGTGCGTCTTCATCAGCTCGAACTCCTCTTCGGTCAGTGCCGTGGGCTTGCGGATGATCCGGTCGTCCACGCCGATCTTGCCCACGTCGTGGAGCAGGCCCGAAAGCTTGACCTTCTCGACCTCGTCGGCCGGCAGCCCCATCTCGGCAGCGATCGTCTCGGCGTAGCTCGCAACGCGCTCCGAGTGGCCCCGCGTGTACGGATCCTTGGCATCGATGGCCTGGGCGAGAGCGCGGATCGAGTTGATGAAGAGGTCCCGGTTCTCCTGGGCCCGGCGCTCGACCTCGGCGAAAGCGTCGCGGATCGAGAGGCTCATTTTGTTGAAGTTCTCGGAGAGGTGAGCGATCTCCGCCGTCCCGGTCACCGGGACCGTCGCGCCGTACTGCCCGCCGCTGATCGCGCGTGTCTGTTCGGCCAGCCCCGCGATCGGCTCGGACAGCCGCCTCGCGAATCCGAGGGCGAGCAACAGGCTGCCGGCCAGGACCACCGCGCTCCAGAAGATCGTGTCGCGCACCATGGTGGAAACCGACGCGAAAGCCAGGTCCCGGTCGCGCTCGACCAGCACCCCCCATGGGGGCTCTCCGACCGGGGCAATCGAGGCGAGCACGGCCCCCAGGCGGGTTTCCTCCGAGCGCGTCACGCGCCCCGGGAACTTCACGAAATCGGCCACCAGCGAAGAGGGGTGCGGGATCTGCCTCGACCCCGGCCCGATCGGAAAGAGGATGAGCCCCTCGCGGTCGACGACGGTCGCGCGGGCATCGCGCTTGGCCTCGTCGCGAAACTCCCTTTCGATGCCGGCCCAGGAGACAAGCGCCTCGACGACGCCCGGCTGCAATCCGCCCTCCCCGGAGACGGGGGCAGCCAGGACCGCAACCGTTCCGAGCTCCGTCGTCAGAAAGGGCTTGCCGGCGTATGTCTTTCCGTCGCGGGCCGACTCGAAGCCGCGCCGGAACTCGTAGTCCACCTTCGGGTCCGTCACATCGGGGCCCACGAAGCTCCCCCTCCCCGTCAGGTTGACCGCCCGGAGGGCGAGCAGGCGCCCCGAGCCCTGCAGAGCGCCGTTCAAGATCCGGGGTCCGTCGGCGGAGGTGAAGGGGTCCCGGTGGCCGATCTGCCCGGCGAGTCGGATCGCGTCGGCCGCGGCCGAAAGCTGCTGGGTCGCGGCGGCGTAGTAAGCCGAGATCCGCTCGGCCAGGGCTGCCGAAGACCGGGTCAGGTACTTCTCTTCGAGCGTCTCGAGGACACGGCGGTTGCGGCCGATCAGGACGCTGTCCGTGACGAGCAGGGGCACGAGGGAAACGAGAACCAGGACGCCGGACAGCAGAACGAAGAGTCGGATACGCCGCCCGGGCGAACTCCCGTTCACGATAGAGACATTATAGCCGCCGCTTGCAGCCACTCGCGCTCGGGCACCGCTTCCTCGACGCGCGCCCGGCCGATCGTCTCCAGCACAACGCCGGCGATGCCGCGCGCAGTTGCCTTCTTGTCGCGGGCAAGAAAGGGAGCGAGAACGGCAGGATCGAGCACCGGCTCCGGGAAAGGGCCGAGACGCGCCAGAGCGCCGCGCACCCGCGAGAGATCGCTCTCGGCCAGGCCGGCGCGCTGCCGAGAAATCTCGAGGGCCGCGGCAATCCCCCAGGCGACCGCCTCGCCGTGCTTCAGATCGCGGAATCCGCCGGCCGCCTCGAACGCATGGCCGAGCGTGTGGCCGAAGTTCAAGAGCCGGCGGCGGTCCCCCTCCCGAGGGTCGGACGAAACGATCGAAGCCTTCACGCGGACGGCTCCCGCCAGGCACTCGAGCAGCGGTCCATCCTCGCGCGCGAGGATCGCATCCAGGCGGCGCTCCGATTGCTCGGCGAGCGCGGCGTCGGCGATCCAGGCGGCCTTGAACGCCTCGACGAGCCCGGCCCGGTAGTCGCGGTCCGGCAGGCCTCGGGCAGCTGCCGGGTCGATCAGGATCGCGCGGGGCGGATGAAACGCCCCGAGCAGGTTCTTGCCGGCCGCGTGATCGACGCCCGTCTTGCCGCCGATCGCGGCGTCGGCCATGGCGCCTGTCGTCGTCGGGACGGCGTACCAGGCCACGCCCCGCAGCAGGATCGCGGCCGCAAAGCCCGCGACGTCCGACGTGACTCCGCCTCCCACGGCGACGATCACGTCGTCGCGCCGCAAGCCCGCGCCCAGGGCCGCGTCCGCCAGCCGCTCGACGGTCGAAAGCGTCTTTGCGTCCTCGCGGTCGTCCAGCGTCAGATCGGCCAGGAGGCGCGCGCCGAGGGCCCGGCGGATGGCGCCGGCGGCACCCGACGCGTTGCCGGCAGAGATGAGGACAAAACGCCCGGAGGGAGACTCGAGGTACTTCGCGGCGTCAGAAAGCAACCCGGCGCCGAGAAAGACCGTGCTGTCCGAGCCGACGGGGATGCGCTCTATGGGCAAAGGCTCTCCCCCTCTCCCCCCGGGAGAGGGACGGGGTGAGGGGCTAACCGGCGCCGATTCTGTCGACTTTTCGGCATCTGTTTTCCCCTCACCCTAACCCTCTCCCAGTGGGAGAGGGGACCTATTCCATCCGCTTGATCCCCAGGTCCTTCAGCTGCTCATCCTCGACATCGGATGGAGCGCTCATCATGAGGTCGAGCCCGGAGGTCGTCTTCGGGAACGCGATGACGTCGCGGATCGAGGTCGCGCCCGCAGCCAGCGCGCAGATGCGGTCCAGGCCCAGGGCGATGCCGCCATGCGGCGGCGCGCCGTAGCGGAAAGCGTCGAGCAGGAACCCGAAGCGGTGACGCCCCTGCTCGGCCGAGATGCCGAGCAGGCGGAAGACGCGCTCCTGGATGTCGGCCCGGTGGATGCGGATCGAGCCCGACCCGAGCTCCCAGCCGTTCAACACGATGTCGTAGGCGCGCGCCCGAACCCGGCCGGGGTCCGTCTCGAGCAGCGGCAGGTCCTCCTCGCGCGGGGACGTGAAGGGATGATTCATGGGATACCAGGGGCCCGAGGCGCCGTCGCGCCCGACGAGCGGAAACTCGGTCACCCAGCAGAAGGCCCATTTGGTAGCGTCGAGGAGACCCTGCTCCTTCGCAACGGCGAGCCGCAGAGCTCCGAGGGCCGACGCGGAAACGTCGCGGCCGCCAGCCACCAGGAGGAGCAGGTCTCCCTCCTCGAGCGCGGCCGCCGATAGAACGCGGTCCAGGACCTCCGGTGCCATGCCCTTCTTCGCCGGGGAGGTCACCTCGCCGGCAGCGCGCTTGAACCAGACGAGGCCGGCCGCCCCCTGCTTCTTCGCCTCCTCGGCCAGATCGTCGAGCTTCTTGCGCGAGAAGCCCGCCCCGGCCGGCACCCGCAGGCCGCGCACGGCGCCGCCTGAAGAAAGCGCCGCCTCCATCGGGGCAAAGCCGCTGCCCGCGCACGCGGCCGACAGATCGCACAGCGGCAGGCCAAAGCGCAGGTCGGGCCGGTCGGTTCCGTAGGTGTCGAGCGCTTCCCGGTACGTCAGGCGCGGAAACGGCCGCGAGGCTTCCACGCCGATGGCGGCATAGGCCTCGGCGAGGAAGGCTTCCACCGCCTCGAAGACGTCGTCCTCGGTGGGAAACGACATCTCGAGGTCGATCTGCGTGAACTCGAACTGCCGGTCGGCCCGCAGGTCCTCGTCGCGGAAGCAGCGGGCGATCTGGAAGTACCTCTCGAAGCCGGCCACCATCAGGAGCTGCTTGAAGATCTGGGGTGACTGCGGGAGGGCGTAGAACCGGCCGCCGTGCTGGCGCGACGGCACGAGGAAGTCGCGGGCGCCCTCGGGCGTCGAGCGGGTGAGCATGGGTGTCTCGACCTCGACGAAGCCCCGCTCGTGCAGGACCTTCCGGATGCGAAACGCGATCTCGTCGCGCAGCATCATGTTCTTCTGCATGGCCGGACGGCGCAGGTCGAGGTATCGGTACTGGAGACGCAGCTCCTCGGTCGCGTTCGTTCGGTCCTCGATCACGAAGGGCGTCGTCTCCGAGCGAGCGAGAAACTCGAGCTTCGAGGCGACGACTTCGATCTCGCCCGTCACCGAGGCCTTGCTCGCCTGGCCCTCGCCGCGCAGGACGACCTCTCCCTCGATTGCCACGACATCCTCGCTGCGCGCCTGCGAGGCCGCTTCGACGGCTTCCGCCGGGCAGCGTGCCTTGTCGAAGACCGCCTGCACGGTGCCGCTGCGGTCCCGCACCGTCAGGAAGATCAGCTCCCCGAGGTCGCGCCGCCTGCCGACCCAGCCCTTGAGAACCACCTTGCGGCCGGCATCCGGCGCGCGCAGCTCCCCTGCCGGCTGGCGCTTCATCTCTCCCTCGCCGCACCGAGGCGCTCAGCCAGTTCCCGACGAGGAAAGGTCTCCTGCTGTCGGCTACCAAGGTCCTTGATCGTGACAGTATCTTCGTCACTCTCACGGGATCCAAGGAGGACCACACGCACGCCACTCACTCCGAATGCATATCGCGAGGGATCAGTGAGCACGAGCGCCGCCCGCGCAATGCCCTTGAGCAGCCCCCGCCCCGTGAGATCCGTTTCGACGACTGCATTCTTGAGGCAAGCCCTCACCTCGTTCGAAACACCGAGAGCATAGAGAAATTCGCGCTGCGAATCCGGGATGACAAAGATGATCGGCCTCAGGGGTCGAACATCGCCCGGCATGGCATGTACCAGGCGGTCTTCGCCAATGGAAAAACCGACCGCCGACAATGGCGGACCACCAAGTTCCGAGAATAGACCGTCGTATCTTCCGCCACCGAGCAAGGCATCCTGCGCTCCGAGCGAGCTGGACGTGACCTCGAATACGGTCAACGAGTAATAGTCCAGGCCCCGAACCAGCGAGACATCCTCATAAAAGTCGACACCGCCAAGCGGTAGCAGTCTCTTCAGCTCTTCGTGATGCTCTCGAGATCGATCGTCCAGGAAGTCGAGGGTCTTGGGCGCATCCTTTAAGAGCGCGGCCATCTCCGGATTCTTGGAGTCGAATAGGCGGAGCGGGTTTTCGTCAAGTCGGCGCCGATCGTCTGGCCCAAGCCCGCCGGCATGAGGCCGGAGGTAATCGCGAAGTGCCTGCGAAAAAGCCTCTCGCGCGCTGCCAGAGGGGACGCAGTTGATCCTGGCGCGCAACCCTGCAAAACCCAAGCGGCGCAGAAAAAGAAAAAGCATGCCAAGCAGCTCGGCGTCGGCCGCTACAGACGGAACGCCCACGATCTCGGCGCCGATCTGGCGGAACTCCCGAAAACGCCCCGCTTGCGGCTGCTCGTAACGGAACTGAGAACCGCAGTACCAGAGCCGAATCGGCTTCGGCAGGTCCTGAAGGCCGTTCTCAATCAAGGCGCGGACGACGCCCGCCGTGTTTTCAGGCCGAAGAGTGAGGGATCGGCCCTTGCGGTCCGGGAACGTGTACATCTCCTTGTGGACGATGTCGGTCGTCTCCCCGACTGAGCGGGCAAAGAGTTCCGTGTTCTCAAAGGTCGGTGTGCGGATTTCCGCATAGCCGAAGGAGCTGAACACGTCTCCTGCGATCCGCTCGGCGGCGGCAAACCGCTCGCTCTCCGGGGGAAGGAGATCCCGCGTTCCCTTGGGCGCGCGCAGCTTTCCGCTCATCGCGCCCACTTCCCGTCGACCTTGAAGTACTCCTCTTTGTAGCCGAGGTAGTTCAAGTGGAAGTGCCTGAGGTTCTCGACCTCCGCGTCGGACAGCACCCGGACCTGGCGCGCCGGGGACCCGAGCCAGAGCGTCCGTGCCGGGACCTTGACGCGCGGCGTGACCAGGGAGCCCGCCCCGATGAAGGCGGATGCGCCGATGTCGGCGCCATCCATCACGGTGGCGCGGATGCCGATCAAAGCACCCCTCCGCACCGTGGCGCCGTGCACGATCGCGCCGTGGCCGAGGGTCACCTCTTCCTCCAGGATGGTCGGGTTCGTCTCGACCGTCACGTGGATCGCGCAGTTGTCCTGGATGTTCGAGCGCGGCCCGATGCGGATGAAGTTGCAGTCGCCGCGGACGACAGCGTTGTACCAGATGGAGACGTCGTCGCCGAGCTCCACGTCGCCGATGACGGCGGCCGTCTCGGCGAGATAGACCCTCTCGCCGAGGACGGGCATCTTGCCCCCGTAAGACTTCACTAAGCCCATTGAATCTGAGAATTTACATTGCCGGAGCGTCCAAAGTCCAAAGGAGCGTGTTGCGGTGTCGTCGGCCTAACCCGTCCAGCGATGCGATCCCTCGCGCAGCACGACCGGCGGCTCCACCGTGGCGTCGAGCAGTGTGGTCGCCAGGTTCCCCGGCGTTCTTCCCCCGTCCACGAGGAGATCGAGCCGGCCTTCAAAGACCGTGGCCACGGCGTCCGGGTCGTCGAGGGGCGGCTCGCCGGCAAAGTTGGCGCTGGTGCCCGTCACGGCTCCGATCGATTCGAGCAACAGGATGAGAGAGCGCGAGCCGGGCATCCTCACCGCGAGCGTCGAGCGGCCGCGCGAGGCCGCGATCGGGCGCTCGATCGGCAACACGACCGTCAGCGGCGCCGGCCAGACCTGGAAGAATCGGTCGAGCAGCTCGCCGGGCGCCGACACGCCGAGGTGCTCGAGCTGGTCCCGAGCGCCGAAGAGCACCGGCAGGGGACTTCCTGTGTCCCTGCTCTTGGCCTGGAAAACGCGCTCGACACCCCCCTCGCTCTTCGGGTTTGCGGCCAGACCATAGAACGTCTCCGTCGGGATGGCCGCCACGCCGCCGGCTGCCAGAAGAGCGCGAAGGTCCGTCAGCTCCGCGGCCGAGGCATTCAGATCGGCGATCGAAATGCGCCTCATCGCCCGATGTACCTCTCGTACAAAGCCCGGGCCCGCGCGGGGTCGCCCGTGCCCCGCACGACACAGCGTCCGTCCGCGAACACCGTCAGGCTCACGCCCTCGACGTCGGCCGAGAGGAGGTGCGGCGAACGGCGCGTGCGGCCCATGCGGTTGAGGCGCGCCTCGAGAGAATCGAAATCGGGCCGCTCGCGGCGCGCCGGCGAAACCTGCACGGAGTTGCGGCCGCAGAGCTTGACCACCTCGGAGGCCCCTTCGCCTTCGAGGGCCGGATAGCGCGCGCCCGAGCACACGGGGCACGCGGCCCGGGGTTTCGCCTCTGAAAACAGGCGTCGGGAGCGAAAGCCACCCTCCCAGGCATCGATCGCGACGATGCCCGGAGCCGGCGCCTCGCCCACGGCCAGCCGCAGAGCCTCGGTCATGCCGATCGAGGCCACGAGAGGCGGCAGCGTCGGCACGACCCCGGCCGTGTCGCACGTGGGACCAGAGCCGGCGGGCGGAAGGGATTCGAGGTAGCAACGCAGGCAGGGCGTCGCTCCCGGCACGGAGACGGCCACGAGGCCCTCCGCCGCGACGCAGGCTGCATAGATCGAGCGCAGGCCGAGGGATCGGGCGGCGTCCGAGACGAGCAGCCGCGTCTCGAAGTTGTCGGAGGAATCGAAGACGAGGTCGTGGCCGGCGAGCAGCTCGCGGGCGTTGCGGTGGTCGAGGTCCGTGACGACGCCCGAGACGTTCGCGCCGGGATCGATCTCGCGCAGCCTTTGGGCCGCGGCGTCCGCCTTGGGCGCGCCCTCGGCCGCGTCGGCGGCATCGAAGAGAAACTGCCTGGCGAGGTTCGACTCTTCCACGACGTCCCGGTCGATCAGCGTGATCCGCCCGACGCCCGCCCTCACCGCCGACTCCGCCGCGGTCGCGCCGACGGCCCCGATACCCACGAACGCGATCGAGAAATGCGAAATGCGC
Source organism: uncultured Acidobacteriota bacterium (assembly GCA_963739435.1). Taxonomy (GTDB): domain Bacteria; phylum Acidobacteriota; class Thermoanaerobaculia; order UBA5066; family Gp7-AA6; genus CAVUAN01. The sequence continues at coordinate 2,992 of CAVUAN010000008.1, read as the reverse complement.
TCCTGGCCCCGTTCACCAATTCCAGCGAACAGGGTCGAACGTGAGTGGCGGTCGAGAGAAGATTGGTTCATTGATTCATTGAATCATTGACCGGCTGGACCGATTGAGCGGGCGAGCCACAATCAACCAATGAATCGATCAACAAATGAATCAATCCTCTCTCATCGAGCTGCCTCGGCGAGAAGCGTCTCGGCGTGTTTGAGAGCGGTCGCCGGCACCTTCTCGCCGGCGAGCATCCGGGCGATCTCCGCCACGCGTTCCTTTCCCGACAGCTCGCGCACGGCCGCAATGGTTCGGCCCTTGACCTCTCGCTTTTCGGCGAGAAAGTGGCGGTCCGCGAGAGCGGCGATCTGCGGCACGTGTGTGACACAGAGCACCTGGTCGCGGGCGGCCAGCTCGCGCAGCTTCCGCCCCACGACCTCCGCGACGCGCCCTCCGATCCCGGCATCCACTTCGTCGAAGACGAGCGTGCGCTTCGTTCGATTCCGGGCCACGCCCACCGAACGGATGGCCAGCTGCAAACGCGAGAGCTCGCCTCCCGAAGCGATCTTCTCGATCGGCTTTTCCGGCTCGCCCGGGTTGGGCGCAAAGAGAAACACGGCCGTCTCCTGCCCGGAGGACCTGGGGCCCTCTTCCGGGAGCGGTTGGAGCTTGAGCTGGAGCCGCGCCTTCTCCATCGCCAGCTCCTTCAGCTCCTTTTCCACGGCGTTCGAGAACCGGCCGGCCGCTCCCTGGCGCTTGCCCGTCAGCGCCGCAGCCGCCCCGCGGTACCCGAGCCGGGCCGAGCTCTCCGCCTTCTGGCGGCGATCGAGAGCGCCTTCGAGGTCGCCGAGCTCGTCTCGCCCGGCCCTGGCCTTCGCCAGAAGCGCCAGGACTTCCGCCACGGTCGGCCCGTACTTCTTCTTGAGGCGCGCGATCTTGTCGAGACGGGTCTCGATGGAGGTCAGGCGGTCGGGGTCGGCCTCGATGCCCTCGGCTGCGTCGCGCGCCGCCGCCGCGAGGTCCGTGATCCTGGCCTTCAGATCCAGGGCCTCTTCGAGGTGTTGCGCCTCGCGCGGATCGATTGCCGTCAGCTCCGTGAAGGCCCTTGCGGCCTCGCCCAGGCGGTCGGCCGCCGAATCCTCGCCCTCCGACAGGGCCATGAGGGCGGCCTCGCCGGCCAGCCGGACCTTGTCGGCGTGGGACAGGCGGCCCCGCTCGGCCGCCAGATCGCCCTCTTCCTTCTCCGTCGGATTGACCGACTCGATCTCGCGGATCTGGAACTCGAGCAAGTCGAGCCTGGCCGCCCTGTCCCGCTGCGAGGCCTCGATCTCTTCGAGCTCGGCCTTTGATTTGCTCCAGGCAGCGGCCGAAGCCGCCACGGCCTCGCGTTCCGCCTCGGCCTTCGCGAATCCGTCGAGCAGGTCCAGAGGGGCGCCGGGGTCCGCCAGCTCGAGCTCCGAGTTCTGGCCATGGATAGCGACGAGGAGCTCTCCCAGGCGCGCCAGGGTCCTCACCGAGGCGGGCTCATCTTCGACAAAAGCCCGCCCGCGCCCGTCCGGTGAAAGCTCGCGGCGCAGCAGCATGGTCTCTCCCGCCGGCAAGCCCGCTTCGGCAAGAATGCCCCGAAGGGGCGCGGCCGAGTCGAACTCGCCGGAGACGACGAGGCGTTCGGCGCCCTTGCGCACCAGATCGGAAGATCCCCGGCCGCCCGCGACGAGAGTCAGGGCGTCCACCAGGATCGACTTGCCCGCGCCGGTCTCTCCCGTGATGACCGTCAAGCCCTCGGAAAGCTCGAGGGCGAGGTCTTCGACGATGGCGAGATTCTTGACCGTCAGCCGCCGGAGCATCGCCTCAGTTTAAGGTGGAACCTCGGACAAGTGCGGCGACTTCGGACAGCGACGCCAGCCGGAAATCCGGGGGCGTCGCCGGGGGCTCGCCGCCACGGTCGATCCAGGCGACCGTCCGGCCATCCCGCCGCGCCCCGTCGGCGTCCCAACCGTTGCTGCTGACGAACAGGGTTCGTCGGCGGGCGGCTTCGCCGTCCAGGAGAGCGTAGACGCGGGGGTCCGTCTTGTAGACCCGGACGTCGTCGGCGGAAAGGATCTTGTCGACCTCGAGACCGCCGGCCTCCAGCGCCGCCGCGATCATGCTGCGCGTCCCATTCGAGAGCACGGCCCGCCGCGCCCCCGCCGAACGGATCGCACCGAGAGCCGCTCCGGCGTCGCCATAAGCCGGAACGGTGCGCCACAGGTCCGCCAGCCGCTCGCGGTCGCCGGCAGCCAGATTCGGAGCGACCTCTTCGAGGGCATGGAGCGTCACCCGATCCCAGGGCTCGTAGAGGCCGCGGCGGTTGAGCTCCCAGGTCCTCTCGACCTGGGCCTTTCGCCAGCGCCCGAGCATCGCGGCTGCGTCCGCGCCGACGACCGGCTTCATGCGCTCCGAAAGGCCGCTGATGTCGAGCAAGCGTGCCGTACAGGTCGAAGGCGACGCAATCGAAGGCCGGCATGCCTCGGCCGCAGCCCGCCTAGTCCTTGACCGACTTCTGACCGATGGGCTTGGCGGGGATGCCGCCGACGATCGTGCCGGCCGGGACGGGCTTCGAGGCCACGCCCATCGAGCCCACGATGGCGTCCTTCTCGACCGCCACACCGGAGAGGATGACCGAGTGGTACGTGATCCGGGCACGGTCGCCGATGACCGTCTTATGGAGCGAGACGCCCTGGATGTCCTCGACGGCATGGGAATGCGAGTAGATGTTGGCGTAATCCGAGATCGAGGCGTCGTTACCGATGATGACCTCGCCGCGGTCGTCGATCAGGACGTTGCGGTGGATCGTCACGCCGTCGCCGACCGTCAGGTTGTACCCGAAGGAGAGCTCCACCTCGTGGAAGATGCGGACGCCCTTCCCGCACTTCCGGAAGACCCGCTCTGCGAGCATGGCCCGCATCTGCGTGCCGAGCCGGACGTTTCGCCCGACGGGCGAGTGATCGAACATCTGCCAGAACCAGAG